>CAVSIF010000006.1:0-389130 GCA_963728025.1 uncultured Actinomycetes bacterium
GACGAACCTCGATCGCCTGATCGCTCGTGCGTATCTCGATCACCACGGTCGCCCTATGCGGACGATCACGAGCCTCGACACGCACGCACTTGCGGCAGCGCTCGCCGACTCCGCCAGCAACGCCGAGGCGGCCCTGGCTCAGATCCATGGGGTCATCGACATCTACCCCTCATGGCGGCTGACGCAGTCCCATTACGAACAACTGCTGAGAGACCCCGGGTACGTGGAGGCGCTCAAGCACCTCTTCCTCCGCAAGGTCTTCTTTGTCGGCTTCGGACTCCAGGACGGGGACTTCGACCTCATTCTGGAGACGGTTGCCCACATCTATCCAGCGGGTGTCGGTGAGTTCTACGCTCTGATCGAGCGGGGCCGCAAGGGAGACCCCGTGATTCAGCGCCTGATTCGCAGTAATGGCCTACGGCCAATCTTCTACGATGTCGATCCGTCGCCGGAGCCTGATGACCCGTTCGCGGGTCACCGCGAGGTTTTCGAATGCCTTGCGCACCTTGCCTCAAACTGGGCTGCCGCGGAGACCAAGCTCGAGGTCAAGCTCAAGTACTTCCCAGAGCTGGACCCGTTTGTAGTTGGCCGTGAGCAGGAGATCGATCGGCTGGCGGCGCTGCTCGAGGTCGAGGATGGTGGAATCGTGCAGCTCGTCGCACTAGGCGGTGCCGGGAAGACGTCACTCGTGCAGCGGTTCCTTGAGGCCCGTGCGGCCCTGTTGGCTGCTGCGGGTTATCGGCAGGTATTCGGGTGCTCGTTCTATCGCGCCGACATCGGCCAGTTCATCCACGACATGGCGATCGCTACGGTCGGTCCCCTCGCGCTCCCGCTTCCTGAACAGGCGGATCGCATATGCAAGTACGTGGAGTCCAATCGGGTGTTGCTGGTGCTCGACGGCGTCGAGGCGATCCTCGACAGCCACTCGCAGCTCACTAACCCCTACATCGTGCAGATCATCAAGAGCGTCCTTCGCGGGCGTGGCGCGTGTCTCGCCACCTCCCGGGTTCCAATCCGCGGAGATCACTTCGAGTTGGCAACGACGATCGACATCGAGCCGCTCTCGACCGAAGAGATTCTGGCGTTTCTCGACGAGTGGGGTTTGAATTCCATCGGACGGATCGCACAGCGCCGGCTCGTGGAGATCACCGCGGGCCATCCGCTTGCCCTTCGGATCCTTGCCGGCGTGCTCCGCAGCGTGCCGCCGCAGGATGCGGTCGAGACGATCGAGAGGTCGTCGGCTGTCGATGTGCACGACGAGATCGATCCCCTGCGTGAGAACCGCCTCGCGCGGGTCCTCGGCTCCTACGTCCATCACCTCGGCGAGGCCGAGCTTGCCTTCCTTGCGACCGCCACTGCCTTTGAAGCACCAGCGACGTTCCTTCTCTATGAGGCTGCGCTCACCCGCGCCTACCCCGACACCGACGTCAACCTGTCGCTCGTCGATCATGATCTTCGGCCAGTCGTCGCACTACTCGTCGAGCGGCGCCTCCTCACGGTGGGCACGGCCGGGGAGCTGTCTAGCCACCCGACGGTGCGCGACTATTTCGCCGCGCGCGCCCGCGATGCTGGCCAGTCGCTGGTTCCTATCCATCGCCATCTCGCAACCGAGTACCTCCGCGATGCCTCCCCGATGCCGGAGACGTTCGAGGATGCCGTGCCGTTGCTGACTGCGGCTCGGCACGCTGCATCGTCGCAGGATTGGACCCTCTTCGACGACCTCTTTCGGCGGCGCCTGATGCGCAGCTTTCGGAGCTACCTGTGCAATAGCCTCGGTGCATGGGACGAGGCACTTGCACTTGCGCGGCTTGGCGACGATCCCGCGTTTCCAGCGGCGCTTACGCCCGAGCCTGCTTACTACCCCGCCACCGTGGCGCGTTGCCTCAAGCATCTCGGTCGTAGTTTTGAGAGTCGGGCTAAGTACTTCGACTGTCTGACGGCGGCGGCTACATCTCGCGACCCCGACACCGCGAAGTACGTAAACAACTTCCTGACCCTGCTCGTCTGGCGCGGAGAGCTGTCCGCTGCGGACGCGCTCGTGGAGCTAAACGTCCGCGCGCTGTCCTGGATCGACGAGCCGTGGAAGCGTCACTGGCAGGTTGAGCACGGGTATTCATCGTTCGCTTACCTGAGGATGCTGCAGGGCGACCTGTCGATGGCCGCGACGCTGTTCGACTTTGCTCGAGGCGCGTGGGACGACCACGAAGGCGAGCGACTGTGGACGTATGACTACTACCCGTATTACAGAAGCGAGCTAAGCCTGCTCGCCGATCCAGGAGCCCACGAAGAGGCACTTGAGCAGATCGAGTCGCTCCTGTTCGTCGCAGAAGCCCATCAGTGGCCCGAGTCCATCTCCCGCGGCAACATCCAGATAGCCGACGTTCATCTCGACCGAGCAGTCCGAGAGAAAGATGCGGCAGCGCTTGTCGACGCGAATCAGCGTCTCGACTACGCGGACGGCATCCCGGCTGGGTTGAACGTCGCGGCGGTCGAGATTGCCTATCTCCTGTCTCGCCTAAAGGCCGAGCTCGTCCGTCGCAGTCTCCATGGCGCAGACAGCGCGAAGCCGGACGACTTCGCGAGAATCGTCGATCGTGTCGAGGCGCTTGTGCAAACGTCAGCCCTCGAATGGGCACGTCCCGAGGCGATCGCATCGAGGGGGGCGCTTGCCTACCTGAACGGAGCCGGCGACGACGCAGTGGTGCGGTACGGGCAGGCTCTGGAGGTATGTCGGGTACAGGGAAATTGGCTTGCAGCGAGAAGCCCGCGCTCGCTCGTCTATTGGCTCGGCGAGCGAACCGCACAAACCATCGACATAGAGGCGAGGACCTCAGGGCCTAACCCGATCGAGTTGTTGGGGAGAAGCTTGTCCAGTGAGTGGATGCAGGCGCGCCTTGAGATGCTGAGGGATCGCCACGCTCACACGGCGGAGGACCATCGACGCTAGCTAGTTGTACCCCCAGCCCACGGAGCGCTCACCCGTCGATCAGCGCCGGGCCGTCTCGCGCAGGGCGATGAGAAACGTCTGGACCCCGTCGACCGGCCAATCCCGGACGGCCAGGGCCTCCGCGTCGAATCCCGCGCGAAGAGCCATTGCCACGACCTCTCGCAGCGGTGCGGTGTTCGTGATCGTGAGGTAGATAACACCGTTCGTGTTCAGCAGGCTTCGCGACTGCAGCTGGTCGAAGAACCGCTCCGCAAGGTCCAGGCCCATACAACGGTTACGAACGATGTAAGGGTCTTCGGACAGCCTGATGTCGATGAGGGGCGGGTTGAAGGTCACGACATCGAGCTTTGTCCCCTCCGGCATTCCTTCCCATAGATCGCTCGCGATCCCGACGAATGGCGGACCGCGATGGCCCAGGATCCGGTCGTAGTGAAGCGCGGCGGCACGGACGCTCTCTACATGGATATCCAACGCATGCACGTGTTTGGCCCCCCGTGCTCCCGCCACAACCGCCTCGACTCCAAGGCCAGCTCCCATTGCGGCGTAGCGAAGTCCTTCGAGAGGTAGCGTGCCGTCTAGCATCAGCCGGTGCAGGAACCTGCTCGTGGCCCCCGGCTCGAACACGCCCGGCGGGACGTCGAACGTCCAACCGTTCCAGCAGTACACGGTGCCGGCTGCGTTGATCTCGCTCACATCGTGCGCTGCAAGCATCGTCTCGAGCGAGGCCGTCGCCGGAAGGAGCGCATGGAGCTCCCAGTTCGTCGCGTGCTTCCATTTGGCAGCTGGGTCGGCGCCACCGACCGGTGTGTCTGTCGAGTCCATCTTTCGCGAGGACCAACTCATCGCAGTACGCCGTAGACGCGCCTGAGCCGTCGTCGGCGGGTCGTCTCCCGAAACGCGCGTCTGCCGTGCAGGTAACGCTGGTTGTCGATCACGAGCAGCTCCCCACGCTCGAGAAGGAAGGAGATTTGACGTTCCTCGGCAGCCGCCAAGGCGTCGAAGCGGTCGAATGCGACACGGGTCCGATCGGTCATGCGCAGGCCTGCCTTGTCATAACCCTGCTCGATGTAGTCGCGCACGTAGCGGAGGCGGACGCGTCCCCCCTCGTCACGGGTCGCGACCGGCTGGGACCGGGTCAGATCGCCGCTGGTCTGGCCTCGGAGGTCGACGGGATGCTCTTCGAACAGCTCTGCGGCGACAGACGCGTCCGACGCGCAGAGGTCGTCGACGACGCCAGCTCCATCGACGATTACGGTCTCGCCACCTTCGTCCGCCCTAGAGAGAGACAGCAACGCGGCGATCTCAGGGGCGGCCGGCAAGAAGCTGCCATCGGTGTGAAAGGCCGCCTCGGACCGAGACATCGAGAACGGGCTGTGAAGGGGCTGCGCGTCGGCAGCCTCAACAGGGAAGAACAGCTCCCCCGTCACGTACTGCGGCACCGGGATGCACAACGTCGTCAATAGGTTCCAGGCCGCGCTGCAGATCACCTCGTCGCTCGCGTCCGGGAGGGAGAAATCGATCAGTGCGTAACCGGGCGACTTGCGGAGCAGGTGAGTGAGCCGGTCCCGCAAGTCCCCCGCCTCATTCCCCGCGCCCATGGGCTCTGTGCAGGGCCACTGGGACGAATCCACATCGAGAGGGATCTCTCGCTCGAGCAGCCACGCGTATGCGCCCAGGTCTATCTGTGCTTTCCGATCACCGGTCATGGTGTGCTCCGCAGTGCGCCGGAGAGACCCAAGGCGAGTACTTGCGGACGATCCGGTCGCCAAGGACCAAGGCGTCGATCGGACGCTGGATGAACAGGTCCAGCGCATCCATTGGGCACTCAACGATCGGCTTGCCGCGTAGGTTTAGCGACGTGTTGAGCAGAACTGGAATGCCCGTGTGCTCGCCTATTCGCTTGAGGACGGCATAGAGGAACGGGTTATCTTCCGAACGAACGGACTGGACCCGAGCGGTCCCGTCAACATGAGTAACGGCTGCGAGCCGATCCCGGAACTGCTCCCGGACTGTCGCGACAAAGAGCATGTAGGGCGACTCGTCGATGCCGGCGAAATAGGTGTCCAGATCATCGAGGGGTACCACTGGAGCCAGCGGCCGAAATGACTCGCGCTGCTTGATGTCGATGTTGATGTGATCGCGGGTTCGGCCGGTCGTCGGGAGAGCGAGCAAGCTGCGATTGCCGAGTGCGCGGGGGCCGATCTCGGAGCGTCCTCGCCAGACAGCGACGCTGTCGCCATCACTAAGGATCTGCGCCACTTCCGCCTCGAGGTCGGTGGGCTGTGAAGCGACCACAGGTGCCTCCCACAGCGCCGCCTCGATCTCCGCAACGGTGTACTCGCGACCGACGTACACCGCCCGACCGCGCCATCCCTCCGTCGCCGGTCGTCGGGGCTGTCCCAGTAGAGCGTGCGCTCCGTAGAAGCCTGCTCCGACTGAGAGCCCGTCGTCACCGGCCGCCGGAAAGACGGAGATGTGCTCGAAGGCGGTGGATTCGAGAATTCGCGTGTTCGCGAGCGTGTTGAGGGCACAGCCGCCACCGAAGCTGAGCACCGGTGAGGGGGCTTGCCGATACGCCTCGCGGGCGGCCTCGACGATCGCGTCGACGAAGATCTCCTGCGCGGCGTAGGCGAGATCCGCGCGGATCTGCGGAGAGCGCGGAGCCGCGGCCAGCGTCTCGTTCAGCCAGTCCCAAATCCCGCCATAAGGGTCAAAGAGGAACCGTCCGTCGGGCCGGATCGTGACGAACTCTCTGAGCGAGTCGACGAACGTAGGCGCTCCGTATGCCGCGAGACCCATTGCCTTGCCCTGCTCGGCGGTCTCGAAACCGATCGCCATCGTCACGACCCGGTAGAACCATCCGATGGAGTTCTGGGTGACATAGCGCCATGCGCTGGAGGTCCGTTTCTGGACTCCAGTCTGGAGCGGATGGACCTCTAACGACGCGTCATCCGCCCAGCCGGTCGATATCGTCTCGACCTCCCACCCGTGAGCACTCTCCGCGAGCGCGCTTCCGTGCCCGTCTACTACCAGCAGCGTTGATCGCTCATGGGGCGCGGTGTAGAAGGAGGCGGCCGCGTGCGCAGTGTGGTGATTCACGAAAGTAACACGAGACCAATCGAGCCACTCCGTCGGACGCTCAAGGTCGTCTGAACAGAAGAGTGCCTCGATGTCGTCCAGATCCGCGCCGATCGCCTCGAGACAGTAAGTCGCCGCATCGTGAGCGGGCTGAGAGTGCCATTCGGACTCACCTCGCTTGACCCCTTGGATGCGCTCGTCCTCGATGGCCACGCGGATGCTGCCGTCGGCAATGATCGCGGCGCTGAAGTCGTGATTCGAGCCTCCGAGGCCGAGTACCAGACCGCTCATAATCCCTAGTTATCGCCCCTCCACGAACCTCCCGAGGACGTCGGCGTCGGAGACGACGCGTTTGAGGGCGCGGTCGGAGACGTGGGTGTAGATCTCTGTGGTGCTGAGGCTGGCGTGGCCGAGGAGGCGCTGGATGTAGCGGATGTCGACGCCTGCCTCGATCAGCTGGGTGGCGGCGGTGTGGCGCAGCATGTGGGGCGTGACGTGGGTGCCGAGGCCGGCTGCTGACGCGGCTTTGGCCAGGCGGGAGCGCAGTGCGGGCGGCGTCAGCGGGGCGTGGTGGAGATTGAAGAGGAGGCGGGCGTGTCGGATGCCGATCGCCACGCGGGCCTCCATGTAGGCCGCTGTAAAGCCGGCGATCCAGTCGTTGGTGAGAAAGACCTGGCGTTCGCGCTGGCCCTTGCCAAGCAGCCGCATCGTCCGGCCCGGCAGGTCGATGTCCGCGCACCTGATGCCAACCACCTCGTTGACCCGGACCCCGGTGGCGACCATCGTCGCGACCGCGAGCAGGGTCGTTGACTCGTGAGGACGCTCATGAATGGTGGCCGGATTACCAGCGCTCCCCGCGTCGACCCCAGCGGCGAGCTTGAGGAACTCGATCAGCCGATCGAGTTCATGGGCGGGCAGCACCCGGGGTAGTCGGCGGGAGCGGCCCAGGGCGACGCTGGTACCGCTCCAGGGATCGACGTCGAGGAGGTCCTGCGCTCGCATCCAGCGGCAGAATCCGCGCAATGCCGAGGCTCGGCGTCGCAACGAGGCGGGGGAGAGCCCTGCCTCCCGCTGCTCTTCCATGAAGGCGATCAGGTGCTCTCGGTCGATTCCGGTGGCGTCGACCCGGGGGCCGAGGTAGCGCTCGAAGCCGACCAGGTCGCCGTCGTAGGCACGGATCGTGTGGGGCGAGAGATCCCTGGTGACGAGCAGCCAGCGGACGTACCGCGCACGGGCTTTGCTGAGCTGCAACTGGGCCTCCCTGCCGGACTTCAAGGAACCTGATCGTTTACGGAGTCGGCCGGCGGGGCGCCGATCTGGACCGGCGGGACAACTCCTGCACCCGCGGGGGCGGCGAAACTGCGCCCGGCGCTGCTTGTGCGAGCAGGGGGTTTGCGCGATGCTGGCGTGATGGGTGAGCTGCGAACCGTGCGCGTCGCCGCCGTGCAGGCGACGCCGGCGATCCTCGACGCGGAGGCGTCGGTCGCGAAGGCGATCGAGCTGATCGGGAGCGCCGCCGGCGAGCGGGCCGAGCTGGTCGTGCTGCCGGAGACGTTCGTGCCGCTCTACCCATCGCAGGCCTGGGCCGCCCCCGCGGCGAAGTTCAACGGCTTCGACCAGCTCTGGGAACGGCTCTGGGAGAACTCCGTCGACGTGCCCGGGCCGCTGATCGACGAGCTGGTCGCGGCCTGCGAGCGGCACGGAGTCCACTGCGCGATCGGGGTCAACGAGCGCGAGTCCGAGCGCCCCGGCACCCTCTACAACACGCTCGTCCTGCTCGGCCCCGAGGGCCTGCTCTGGAAGCACCGCAAGCTGATGCCGACCCACCACGAGCGCCTCTTCCACGGGATCGGCGCCGGTGACGACATGACCGCGGCGAAGACGCCGCTGGGCACGGTCGGCGGCCTGATCTGCTGGGAGAACCGGATGCCGCTGGCGCGCTACGCGATGTACCGCTCGGGGCCACAGATCTGGGTCGCGCCGACCGCCGACGACAGCGACGCCTGGCTCGCCAGCATGCGCCACATCGCGATCGAGTCCGGCGCCTTCGTCGTCTCGGCGCCCCAGTTCATCCCCCGCGCCGCCTTCCCCGACGACTTCCCGGTCGAGCTGCCGGACCGCGAGGTCTTCGGCCGCGGCGGCGCCGCGATCGTCGAGCCGACCTGGGGCGAGGTGATCGCCGGCCCGCTCTACGACGAGGAGGGCATCGTCGTCGCCGACTGCGACCTCCGCCTCGGCCTCCGCGCCAAGCGCTGGTTCGACTCAGTCGGCCACTACAGCCGCGCCGACGTCCTCTCGGACAGCTGAGCGGGCAGAGCAGGCCGTCGCGGTGTGACTTATTGCCGCATAGCGGGAATAAGTCACACCGCGAGCGAAGCGTCAGCGATGTGCGGGCTCGCGAGCTCCGCGGCGAGGGTTCGGACCGCGCGGGCGGCTCGGTCGATCAGCGCGGCGCTCGCGATCGCCGGCAGCTCGACGACGAATGCACTGCTCCGCGGCTGGATCTGGTTCTGCCAGCTGGAGACGCTGCCGGGTGGGCGGGGGATTCCGGCGTAGGGAAGGCCGGCCAGGTCGGCGAAGCGGCGCTCGATCGCGGGCTCGCCGCCGGAGCGGTCGACAAGGCCGAAGGGCTGATGGAACCAGATCGTCAGGTCGGGCCTGATCCTGCGGATCAAGCGGGCGGCCGCCCGCGACTCGGGCTCGGAAAGGGGACGGGGGCCGGAGTATTCGAGCCCGTCGAGTGGGCGCCAGCCGAAGGGGAAGTTGCGGTTGAGGTCGACCCCGCGCGCGTTGCCCCGGGTGCCGGCGGCGAGGCCGTCGGGGTTGAGGGTCGGCACGACCCAGAGCGCCGTCCGGTGCGGTGCCGCGCCCGCGATCAGGCGCCGCGCGACTCGCACGCCGGCCGGCTCGTCGCCGTGCACGCAGCCGACCACCAGCACCCGCAGCGGCGCGTCGGCGTCACCGCTGACCGTGGCGACGATCGGGCGTCCCAGCAGCGAGCGGCCGATCGTCTGCCGCTCGCTCGCGCTGGCGGTCCCCGCCAGGGATCCGAGCACGCAGCAGATCAGCGCTGCGCGGGCGAGCCTCGCCATGACCCGGTCAGCCGTTCCCGCGCCACGTAGAGGGCGATCGCGACGAGCGGGAAGAGGATGTCGGCGTAGAGGACAGGGCCGGTGTTGTCGGGGTCGTGGTTGTCGTTGATGACCTCCTGGTGGATGTGGCCGTAGGCGTCGCCCCAGAGCGAGATCGTCGCGACGACGATAACGGCGAGCAGGTAGCGGTCGCGGAGCCAGATGCAGAGCACCGCCGCGACCCCGAGCGCGAGGTCACCGAACCCGACCTCGGTCTGGAAACCGCCGTCGCCGCGGGTGAAGCCGATTTCACGCGCCACTCCGGGCCCGTCGAAGAGGTGGAAGCCGGCCCCGACGATTCCGGCCACCCCGATCGTGACCACGATCCACCAGATCAGTACGACCTCGACCGCACGGGCGGGCGCCCGGTCGGCCGGATGCCTCCAGAGGTGGGTGGCAGCACCGAGCACCGCCACCGACGCGTAGAAGACGTAGATCACGGTGGCCTGTATCGGCCACCGTGATCGCAGGGTTGAGGCCGAGAGCCGGCCGCTAGGGCCGGCTCTCCGCGGGCGCGGTGCGCTCGACCTCGATCCGCGGCAGCACCCGCTCGAGCCAGTCCGGGATCCACCAGTTGCGCTCGCCGAGCAGCTGCATCACCGCCGGCACCAGGACCATCCGCACCAGGGTCGCGTCGAGGAAGATCGCCGAGGCGAGGCCGATCCCGAACAGCTTCAGGAAGACTTCCGGCGAGGCGACGAAGGCGAGGAAGACGACGACCATGATCGCCGCGGCGGCGGTGATCACGCGGGCGGTCTTGGCAAGACCGTCGGCGACCGCGCGCCGGGTGTCGCCGTCCTTCAGGTACTCCTCGCGGATCCGCGAGATCAGGAAGACCCGTAGTCCATCGAGAGGCCGAAGAGGATCGCGAACATCATCACCGGCATGAACGGGGCGATCGGCACTTCGTGGTCGATCCCGATCAGTTCGCCGACGAAGCCGCCCTGCGCGACCAGGGTCATCACGCCGTAGGCGGCGCAGACCGAGAGCAGGTCCCCCGAGACCCCCGAGGGGAAGCCGAGGTAGTTCTCGATCCGCGAGGAGGTGCCGGCCTGGCCACCGGGCGCCTCGCGCTCGACCACGATCGTCCGCAGTCCCTCCGAGGCGCCGTAGACCGCGGCGGCCAGCCCCGCCGGGCCGGCACCGACGATCACGGTGTCGTACTCGGCGGCGCTCGCCTCGGTCTCGACCCCGAGCAGCTCGGCCACCCGGCGCAGCCGCGGCCGCACCGCGGTCTTGCCGTCGACGACCCGGATCGCCGGCCAGTCGTCCTCGGCGGGCAGGGCGCCGCCCCAGTGCTCGGCGGCGTCGGGCGTCTCCGGCGTCAGCCATTTGAAGCTGATCTGGTTGCGGTCGAGGAAGCGGCGCAGCTCCGAGCAGGACGCGTCCCAGCGCTGCCCGACGACGATCGCGCGCGGCGGCGGCGGGTCGGCGGCGATGCCCTCGAGGCCGCGCGAGCCGGCGATCCGGTGGCCCGCGAGCCTGCCGATTTCCTTGCCGACGGCGGGCACGACGGCGGCGACGGCGTGGTAGTCGGGAGCCTCGATCCGCATCACGCGCGACTGCTCGGTAGCGCGGAAGCCGACCGGGAAGACCGTCCCGAGCACGATCGGGACCTCGCCGAAGACGTCGCCGGGAAGGCGCTCGCCGACCACGCGCTCGATGCCGTCGCTGGTCTTGATCGCCTCGATCCGACCCTCGAGCACGGCGAAGATCGCCCGCTCGTCGCCCTCGTGCGCCGCGTACTCGCCGGGGACGAGGCTGATGTCCGCCGCCGCCCGCGAGAGCCGCTCCCGCTCGGCCGTGGTCAGGGATGCGAAGACGGCGACCGCGCCGACTTCTTCAGGGCTGACCATGTCAGCGGCTTTTTAGCAGGCGGCCGACCGCCTCCATCATCTCCTCGGTCTTCGCCTCGCGCTCCTTCGCGCTCTTGGCGCCGACCACGCAGTGGCGGGTGTGCTCGTCGAGCAGGGCGAGGGCGACCTTGTCGATCGCGGCTTGCACGGCCGAGACCTGGGTGAGGATGTCGATGCAGTAGCGCTCCTCCTCGACCATCCGCTCGAGGCCGCCGATCTGCCCGGAGATCCGGCGCAGCCGGTTCACGACCTGCTCTTTGTTGTCGATGTAGCCGGGGTGGATTGCCGCTTCAGCCATGTCCGTCCTCTCTCGGTCAATCAGTGTCGACGGAGGATACCACCGGCAATACCACTACCCCCTAGGGGTATATGCTAAGGTCGAAATCGATGAGCGCCCGAGCCCGCATCGCCTCCTTCGCCCTGGTCCTTGGCGCGGCCTTCGTCGCCGCCTTCGCTCTCGGGTCCGCATTCGAGCCCGTTGACACCGAGGCCGGTGGGGGACACGGCGACGAGGCCGTCCATACGGAGGCATCTGGGCATGGGGCGGCCGGCCATGCCGCGAGCGGCTACTCGCTGCGCCTCGCCCCGGCCGATCTGACCCGGGGCGAGGGCGGGGAGCTGCGCTTCACGATCGCCGGCCCCGGCGGCGAGCCGGTCACCGAGTTCGACCGGCTGCACGAGCGGCGCATGCACCTGATCGTGGTCCGCCGTGACGGCGCCGGCTTCCAGCACCTGCACCCGGAGATCGACGCGGCGGGAGCCTGGAGCGTCCCGGTCGAGTTCGCGACGGCGGGGCCCCACCGGGCCTTTGCCGACTTCTCGGTCGGCGGCGAGCAGCACACCCTGTTCGGCGATCTCGAGGTCTCCGGCGGCGCCTACGAGCCTCGTCCGTTCCCGGCCGCGGCCGCGGTGGACGCGACCGGCGGCTACGAGGTCCGTCTCGGCACCGGCGCGCCGCGCGCCGGTGTGGAGGAGCGGCTGACCTTCGCGGTCTCCCGGGCCGGGGCGGCGCTCGACGACCTCCAGCCCTATCTGGGCGCAAAGGGCCATCTGGTGGCGCTGCGCGAGGGCGACCTCGAGTACCTGCACGTCCATCCTGAGCAGGGCGGCCACGAGCACGGCGGCGCGCCGGCGAACGCGCATCCGAACGAGATCGCCTTCGCCACCAGCTTCCCGACCCCCGGCCGCTACCGCCTGTACCTGCAGTTCCGGCACGGGGGCGTGGTGCGGACCGTCGAGTTCACGGTCGAGGTGCCGCGATGACGCCGGCGCTGGGATCCGAGCGGCTGAGCCTCCCGATCGAGGGCATGACCTGCTCCTCCTGCGCCAACCGAGTCGAGAAGCGGCTGAACCGGATCGAGGGGGTCGAGGCGACGGTCAACTTCGCGACCGAGCGGGCGACGGTCAGCTTCGATCCCGGCCGGGTCGAGCCGCGGGAGCTGGTCGAGGCGGTGGGGGAGACCGGCTACACCGCCTCGCTCCCACAAACCGCGGCCGATGGGCCGATAAGTACCCCTATAGAGGGACTTTCCGGCCCATCGGCCGCTGAGGTCGACCCGACCGCCGATTTGCGCCGGCGCCTGCTGATCTCGGCCGCGCTCTCGCTGCCGGTCCTGCTGCTCTCGATGGTCGAGCCGCTGCAGTTCGAGAACTGGCAGTGGCTGGCGCTCCAGCTCGCCACCCCGGTCGTGCTCTGGGGCGGCTGGCCGTTCCACCAGGCGGCCTGGCAGAACCTGCGCCACGGCGCCGCGACGATGGACACGCTGATCTCGCTCGGCACGCTCGCCGCGCTGGGCTGGTCGGTAGTCGCCCTCTTCTTCCTCGACGCCGGGATGCCGGGGATGACGATGCCGTTCGAGCTCGTCACCGAGCGCGGCGCCGCCTCCGACCACATCTACCTCGAGGTCGCCGCCGTCGTCACCACCTTCATCCTCGCCGGCCGCTACTTCGAGGAACGGGCGAAGCGCCGCGCCGGCGCGGCGCTTGAGGCGTTGCTCGACCTCGGGGCTAAGGACGTCGCCGTTCTCGACGCCGAGGGCAACGAGACCCGGGTGCCGGTCGAGCGCCTCGCCGCCGGCGATCGCTTCGTCGTCCGTCCCGGCGAGAAGGTCGCGACCGACGGCGTCGTCGAGTCCGGCTCCTCGGCCGTGGACCAGGCGCTGCTGACGGGTGAGTCGGTCCCGGTCGAGGTCGGCCCCGGCGACGAGGTGGTCGGCGCCAGCGTCAACGCCGGCGGGCGGCTCGTGGTCCGCGCCACCCGCGTCGGCGGGGACACCGCGCTCGCCCAGATTGCCCGCCTGGTCACCGAGGCGCAGAGCGGCAAGGCCCCGGTCCAGCGCCTCGCCGACCGGGTCAGCGCCGTCTTCGTGCCGGTCGTGATCGGCCTCGCCGCCGCCACCCTCGGCTTCTGGCTCGGCAACGGCGCCGGCGCCACCTTCGCCTTCACCGCCGCGGTCGCGGTGCTGATCATCGCCTGCCCCTGCGCGCTCGGCCTCGCGACTCCCACCGCGCTCCTGGTCGGTACCGGCCGTGGGGCGCAGCTCGGGCTGCTGATCAAGGGGCCGGAGGTGCTCGAGTCGACCCGGCGGATCGACACCGTCGTGCTCGACAAGACCGGGACCGTGACCGCGGGGGAGATGGCGGTGGCCGGCGTCCGCCTTGCCGCCGGGGCCGACGAGTCCGAGGTCCTGCGTCTCGCCGGGGCGGTCGAGGACGCCTCCGAGCACCCGATCGCGCAGGCGATCGCCGCCCACGCCCGCCACACTCACCCGATCCTGCCGGCCGTCGATGATTTCTCCAGTCAGGCCGGGCTCGGCGTCCAGGGTGTCGTCGCCGGGCACGCCGTCGTGGTCGGCCGGATCGAGTTCCTCGCCGACTGGGCGATGCCCCTGCCGGCGCAGCTCGAGGAGGCGCGGCGCGAGGCCGAGGAGCTGGGCCGGACGACGGTCGCGGTCGGCTGGGACGGGGCGCTGCGCGGCCTGATCGTCGTCGCCGACACGGTCAAGCCCTCGAGCCGCGAGGCGGTCGCGCAGTTGCGCGATCTCGGCCTGCGGCCGGTGCTGCTGACCGGCGACAACGCCGCGACCGCGCGCGCGGTCGCGGCCGAGGTCGGGATCGAGGAGACGATCGCCGAGGTGCTGCCGGCCGAGAAGGCGGCGGTGATCGAGCGCCTCCAGGCCGAGGGCCGCACCGTCGCGATGGTCGGCGACGGCGTCAACGACGCCCCGGCGCTGGCCCAGGCCGACCTCGGCCTCGCGATCGGGACCGGCACCGACGTCGCGATCGAGGCCTCCAACATCACCCTCGTCTCCGGCGACCCGCGCGCGGTCGGCGACGCGATCCGGCTCTCGCGCCGCACCCTGAGGACGATCAAGGGCAACCTCTTCTGGGCCTTCGCCTACAACGTCGCGGCGCTGCCGCTGGCCGCCGCCGGCCTGCTCAACCCGCTGATCGCCGGCGCGACGATGGCCTTCTCGAGCGTCTTCGTCGTCACCAACTCGCTGCGCCTGCGCGGCTTCCGGCCCACTCGCGGCTGAGCACTTGACACCCCTATAGGGGCACTAAGTGCACGGTTCCGATCTCACGCGGACGCCGCCACGGGCGTTTGAATCTCCGTATGGCGAGAACACACAAGACGATCGACTCACCGCTGGGCGAGCTGACCCTGACCGCCGCCGACGGAGTGCTGAGCGGGCTCTACTTCCCCGGCCACTGGTACATGCCCAGCCCCGAGGCTTTCGGCGAGCGGCGCGAGGACGGCTTCGAGGCGGCCGAGCGGCAGCTGGCCGAGTACTTCGCCGGCGAGCGCACCGAGTTCGACCTCCCCTCGACGCTTGCCGGCGACGAGTTCCAGCGCCGGGTCTGGACCTTGATCGACCGAATCCCCTACGGGCGCACCACCACCTACGGGGAGATGGCGCGGCAGCTCGGCGACCCGACCGAGGCCCGCGAGGTCGGCGCCGCCGTCGGCCGCAACCCGCTCTCGGTGATCGTCCCCTGCCACCGGGTCCTCGGCAAGGACGGCAGCCTCACCGGCTACGCCGGCGGCCTCGAGCGCAAGCGGTTCCTGCTCGACCTCGAGGCCCCCGACCCCGCCGACGCCGAGGAGCCGCGGCTGTTCTGACCCTGGCCCGCGTAGGCCTCAAGGCGCTAGGACGCGTCGCCAGCGCGTTCCGCGGCCGACTCCCTCGGGCATGACCAAGCCCTCGTCGCGTAGTTCGGCCATGACGAGCCGGATCGTCGCGTCGCTGATGTCCGGCAGGGCGCGTTCGACGTCACGGCGCCTGAACGTCGGGGGCGCGTGCCTGAGGATGTGCTTCCGCACGCGCTCCTGCTTGCTGCCAGTTTCCGTGCTCGCTGTCTCGACTCGCTGCTCGAAATCGTCGTAGACGGAGGCGAGGGTCTCGGCCAGGTAGACGGTCCAGGGCCAGACCGTGTGGCGGTTCGCATGCCAGTCGCGCTGTGATTCGTAGAGGGCCTTGTAGTAGGCGTTTTTCGACTCGAAGACGCGCTGCTCGATGCTGATGTAGCGCGTCACTCCGTAGCCCTGGGCAAGCAGCTCGTGCGTGGTCAGCAGTCTCGCCACCCGACCGTTGCCGTCGGCAAAGGGATGGATCGCGAGGAAGTCGACGACCAGCGCGCTGATCAGCACCAAGGGGTGGGCGCTCTGCGCGCGCTGGTCCGCGGCGTAACGGAGCAGCAGCTCGCCGAGCTGGAACTCGGTCTGCTCCGGAGGGGTCGGTTCGAAGACGATCTCTCGCGTTCCCCCCTCGTAGGAGACGATCAGGTTCTGGTCTGACTTCAGGTGGCCGCCGCGCCCACCCGAGTGGGCGAAGAGGAGGCGGTGGAGGTGGAGTACGAACGGCACGGAGAGCGGCTCGTACGCCTGCAGCCGCATCACCTCGTCGACGGCGTCTCGGTAGCCGGCGAACTCGCGCTCGTTGCGATTGCGGAAGCGCTGGGTGCCGTCGGCGATCTGCTCCGCCCGGTCTCCCCCGACGACAACCCCCTCGATCGCGTTGGAAGCGGTGATCGACGCAACCCGCGCGTCTTCCGCCAGCTGACCGAGAAGTTCGGGGGCCTGGTCTTCGAACAGCCCCTCGCGCCCTCTTCCCGTGTCTATCCGGGCCAGCAGCCGTCCCAGCTGTCGGGGCTGTCCGGCAAAGGTCGAGTCGACGTCGACGAAGCTCCTCATCTAGCTAATTATGCCATAAACTAGCTAAACAAACAGTCATTTAGCTAGTTTGTGCGTTGATTAGCTAGTTTCCGCCACCAGGATCCCCGGTTTCAGCGTCTCCGGGTCGTGCCCGGGCTGGACCGTGAGGCCGGCGTCGCGGAGCTGGCGCAGGCGGTCGGCGGAGCGGGACTGGGCCTCGAAGTCGTCGGCGAAGGAGGGGAAGCGGCGGTCGTCGAGGACGCTGGCGTAGTGGGCGACGTCGGCGCCGATCACCAGCTCGCCGACCCGGACCGACTGGTGGCCCGGCGTGTGGCCGGGGGTGCTGAGCAGCTCGACCGAGCCGTCGCCGAGCAGGTCGTGATCGCCGTCGAGCAGGGTGAGGTTGGCGGGGGCGTCGGCGTAGTCGCGTGGGAGGAAGAAGTTGCGCTCGACCGTGGCCCGGTCCTGGGCGCCGTCCCACTCGGCGCGCTGGACGTAGACCGGCACCGAGTCGGGCAGGAGCGAGAGGCCGCCCGCGTGGTCGAAGTGGAGGTGGGTCAGCACCACCCGGGTGAGGCTGTCGAGGTCGACCTGCTCGGCGAGCGACAGCTCCTGCTCGAGCGCGAAGAAGGCGATCGGCCCGGGGCCGTAGTGGGCTTCGGCGTCGGCGACGGCAGCCGGGCTCACCCCGGTGTCGACGAGGATGCGCTCGTTCTCGGTCTCGATCAGGTAGGCCGGCACCGGCACCCGGATCGGCTTTTCCGGCTCCTCCTCGCCCTGGCGCCAGATCCCCCGCGCCGCGGTCATCCAGCCGACGTTAAGTAGTTCGACCCTCGTTGCCATCCGTGGCAGTTTGGCGACGTTACGCTTGTCGTGTGAGCCATCCGACGACTTTCGAGCCGGCGACCGAGCCGATCCTCGTCGGCGAGGCGCTCGAGAATCCCTGCACCGGCGAGCGTGGGGTGGTGGTCAAGTCGCCCTGGGAAGGCGACGACCACGCGCTCGAAGCCGACCTCTACGTGCAGCCCGGCGGGGCGGTGGTCGGGGAACACGTTCACGAGCACTTCGATGAGCGCTTCACCGTGAAGGAGGGGAGGATCGCCTTCCGCCTCGACGGGCAGGAGTCGATCGCCGGCCCCGGCGAGGTGGCCGAGATCCCGCGCGGGCACTGGCACGACTGGTGGAACGCCGGCGACGAGGTCGCGGTGGCGCGGGTCTGGGTCTCCGACGGACGCCGCTTCCTGCAGATGATCGAGACCCTGTTCGGGCTCGCCCGCGACGGTCACACCAACGCCAAGGGCATGCCCGACCCGCTGCAGCTGGCGATGTTCGCCACCGAGTTCCGCGACGTCCTCGTGCTGCGACGGCCACCGGCCGTGGTCCAGTCGGCGCTGTTCGGCCTCTTGCGGCCGCTCGCCCGCGCCCGCGGTTACCGCGGCACCTACCCACAGTACGGTCGCAGCCTGCTCAGCGCCGAGGGGCGTTGACGCCGACCGACGCAGCGGCGGTGCGGGCGACGGTCCGCGGCAGGGTGCAGGCGGTCGGCTACCGCGACGCGGTCCAGCGCCGGGCGCGCAGGCTCGGGCTGCTGGGCTGGGTGCGCAACGGGGAGGACGGCAGCGTGCTCGTCCATGCCGAGGGCCCGGAGGCCGCGGTTGAGGAGCTGGTGGCGTTCCTGGGCGAGGGATCGAGAGCGGCCGACGTGACCGAGGTCGAGACCGAGCCGGTCAAGGTCGAGGGCCACGAGCAGTTCGCGATCCGCGGCGTCAGCGCCGGCGCCTTCGTCGTCCAGGAGCACGCCGCCACCGCCCACCACTTCGACCTGCGGCTCGAGGTCGACGGGGTGATGCGCTCCTGGGCGGTGCCGAAGGGGCCCTCGCTGGACCCGGCGGTGAAACGGCTCGCGGTCGAGGTCGATGACCCCGCGATCTCCCACAACGAGTTCGAGGGCGAGACGGCGGACGGCGGCGTGATCGCCTGGGACCGCGGCAGCTACGAGCAGGGCGGCCGGGTCGCCTGGCCGGAGGCGCTCGAGCGTGGCCACGCCGTTTTCGTCCTGCACGGCGAGAAGCTGCGCGGCGGCTTCGCCCTGCAGCGCACCCGCCCCGGCGCGAAGCCGCAGTGGCTGCTGGTCAAGCGCCGCGACGACGAGGCGCGCCCCGGCTCCGACGTGGTCGCCGAGCAGCCGCGGTCGGTGCTCAGCGGCCGCACCCTCGCTCAGGTGCGCGGCGACGGGTGAGGCTCGCGGCTCAGCCGATGGCCGGTTGAGCGATCGCCCGGGCCGCCGGGACCGGCGCTCGCTCCCGGCCGGGCAGCAGCAGCGCCGAGACGCAGACCATCGCGAAGGCGGTCGCCTGCAGGGAGATGCCGAGCGGGTCGCCGGGGAGCGGGTCGCCGAAGACGAGCACGCCGCCGGCGATCTGGATCGCGTTGGCGACCAGGCCCATCAGCCCGATCGTCTCGATCGCGCCGCCGCCCTGCAGGGCGGCAACCGCCGTGTACTGGGCGAGGCCGCCACAGACGACGATGATCGAAATCCAGGCGGCGACGACGGGGACGCCGATCTCCTCCGCTCCGGTCAGGCCCTTGATCGCGATCCCGGCGAGGGCGAAGAGGGTTCCGGAGAGGGCGGCGAGGAGGATGCCGCGACGGTGGGTGAGCCGCTCGGAGCGGTGGCCCAGCGCCAGCGCCGTCGCCAGCAGCGCCAGCCCGCCCTCGAAGCAGAGGATCGGGGCGAGCGCGAACTCGGAGTGGCTGCCGCTGAACTGCGGCACGGTGACCGCGAGCAGGGCTAGGCCGCAGCCGCCGAGCAGCAGCGCCAGCCACTGGCGCCGCTCGACCGGGTCGCCGAAGAGCCGCTGCGACATCACCGCCAGGGTGACCGCGCCGCCGGCCAGGACCGCCTGCACGAGTGAGATCGGGGCCATCGAGAGGGCGGCGACGTGGACCAGCCAGGCGGCGGCGGCGAGGCCCCAGCCGGCGAGGAACCAGCGCGACCCGGCCAGGTGGCGAGCCGTGTGCAGCGGCCGGCGGATGCGCACCGGAGCGACACGCTGGCAGCCGCGGTGCTTCAGCAGCGCCGCCAGGTTGGTCATCAGGGCGGCGACGAGCGCCAGCGCGATGCCGATTTCGACCGAGCCCACGCGTCGGCTCCTAGTGCCGCCCCGCGACGCGGCGCCGGGCGTTCCTGCCGTGGCCGCCGCTGCGCCCCTGGTGGCCGCCACCGCGGCCTTGGTCGAACTCGCGGGTGAGGCCGAGCGAGCCGGCCATGCGCCGGACTTCGTCGGCCTGGTCGGCGAGCACGAAGCTGATCCCGGTGCCGCGGCGCCCGGCCCGGCCGGTGCGGCCGACCCGGTGCACGTAGGAGTCGCGGTCGCCGGGAGCGTCGAAGTTGACGACGTGGGTGACGCCGTCGACGTCGATCCCGCGCGCCGCGACGTCGGTCGCGATCAGGGCGCCGACCTCGCCGGACTCGAAGCGCGCCAGCGCCCGCTCGCGCTGGCCCTGGCTCTTGTCGCCGTGCATCGCCACCGCCTCGATCTCGCGGCTGCGCAGGCGCTTGACCAGGCGGTCGGCGCCGCGCTTGGTGCGGACGAAGACCAGCGTGCGGCCGCCCTCGTCGGCGCCCAGCTGCTCGACCAGGTGGTCGAGCTTGGTGCTCTGCGAGTCGACGTGGAGGAAGCGGTGCTCGATCGTCCGCCTTGCCGCGCTCGTCGTGCGCCTGGGTGTGGCGGCGCGCGTCGCGGGTGTAGGCGGCGGCGATCTTGCCGGTGGCGCCCTCCAGGGTGGCCGAGAAGAAGAGGGTCTGGCGCGCGTCCGGGGTCTCGGAGACGATCCGGTCGACGGCCGGCTTGAAGCCCATGTCGAGCATCCGGTCGGCCTCGTCGAGGACGAGGACGCGGACCTGCTTCAGCGAGACGACGCCACGGCCGATCAGGTCCTCGAGCCGGCCGGGGGTGGCGACGAGGATGTCGGCGCGGCGCGCCGCGGCGCTCTGCGGCCCGAAGCCGACGCCGCCGTAGACGGCGGCGATCCGCAGCCCGCGGGCGTCGGCGATCGGAGCGCAGCTCGTCGACGATCTGGCCCGCCAGCTCGCGGGTCGGGGCGAGGACGAGGGCGGAGGTGTGCTCGGCGCCGCGGCTCGACCCGCTCGACCAGCGGGATGCCGAAGGCGAGCGTCTTGCCCGAGCCGGTCGGCGACTGGACGAGCAGGTCATGGCCGGCGAGCGCGTCGCGCACGACCAGCTGCTGGACGGGGAAGGGGTTGGTGATGTCGCGGCGCGCGAGCGCATCGACGACAGGTTTGGAGATGCCGAGATCGGCAAACGAAGTGATGTGGTGTGCTCCTTTTCGAGCGACTAGGGGAGATCCTGCGGCCCCTAAGCGCCAGGCGGCACACGGAGGAAACGGAACCTCTCGGGTGGCGGAATAGCCAAACCCGACCGGATCACGGTAGCAGCCGGCCGGGAAACGGCCGCTCGGGGCCGGAGGAATGAATGGAGCCGCGGTTACCCGCGCAGCGCCCGCTTGATCTCCAGCAGGGCGCGTTCGATCCCGGCCCGGTCGACGTCGAGGTGGGTGACCGCGCGCACCCGCGGCCCGCGGTGGCGCAACTCGATCCCGGCGGCCGCCAGCTGCTCGACCAGGCGGGCGGCGTCGGCGACCTCGAAGATCACGATGTTGGTCTCGACCGTCGCGGGGTCGATCGCGACGCCGTCGATCGCGCCCAGTCCGTCGGCCAGCAGGCGCGCGTGCTCGTGGTCCTCGGCCAGCCGCTCGACGTTGTGCTCGAGCGCCCAGAGAGCCGCGGCGGCGACCACGCCGGCCTGGCGCATCGCGCCGCCGAACATGTGCTTGTAGCGCCAGGCCTCCTCGATCAGCTCGCGTGAGCCGGCGAGGCAGGCGCCGACCGGCGCACCCAGCCCCTTGCTGAAGTCGATCCAGGCGGTGTCGAACCCGGCGGCGTAGGAGGCCGCGCTCTGGCCGGAGGCGACCGTGGCGTTGAGCAGGCGGGCGCCGTCGAGGTGCGTGCGCAGCTCGTTATCCGCCGCCACCGCGAGGACCGCGTCGAGCGCCGCCCGCGGCCAGATCCGGCCGCCGCCGAGGTTGGTCGTCTGCTCGACGCAGACGAGGCGGGCGCGCGGCTGGTGCAGGTCGGTGGGATCGGGCATCGCCGCCGCCAGGTCGGCCGCGCCGAAGATCCCGCCCTCGCCCTCGAGCGGATGGGCAAGCGCCCCAGACAAGGTCGCCGACCCGCCCGCCTCAGCGACGATCGGGTGGGAGCTGCGGTGGGCGTAGAACTCGTCCCCGCCCGGCCTGATGTGGATCCGGATCCCGATCTGGTTGCACATCGAGCCGGAGGGGAGGAAGAGCGCCGCCTCCTTCCCGAGCAGCGCGGCGACCCGCTCCTGCAACGCGTTCACGGTCGGGTCCTGGCGCCGCTGCTCGTCGCCGACCGCGGCCGTGGCCATCGCCCGCCGCATCCCCTCGCTGGGCAGCGTCTGGGTGTCGGAGAAGAGGTTGACCCGCGCGGAACTCACTGGTTGCGAGAAGGTATTCGAGATGACGCCGACTGTCGACGAGCTGACGATTGCCGACGACCCGAGCGCTTGGGCGGCGCTCGGGTTCGCGCTCGCGGGCGACACCTGCGTGCTCGGGGACGTGCGCATCCGCCTCGCCGGAACTGGCGCCGGCAAGGGGCTGGCCGGTTGGTCGCTGCGCGACGTCGAGACAACCGAGCTGGACGGGCTGGCGACGACGCGATCCGATCGCGAGCCGCCGGCCGCGCCCCCGCCGCACCCGAACGGCATCGCCGCGATCGACCACGTGGTCGCGATCACCCCCGCGCTCGAGCGCACGATCGCTGCGCTCGCGGCCGCTGGCCTCGACCTGCGCCGGATCCGCGAGGAGCCGACCCCGGCCGGCGCCCCCCGCCAGGCCTTCTTCCGCCTCGGCGCGGTCATCCTCGAGGTCGTGCAGGAGCCCGACGAGGCGATCGAGCGCGGCGGCGGCGCCGACCGTCCCGCCTTCTTCTGGGGCCTCGCCTTCCTCGCCCCGGACCTCGACACCACCGTCGCCGCCCTCGGCGACCGGGTCAGCGAGATCCGCCCCGCGATCCAGCCCGGCCGCCGCATCGCCACCCTGCGCCGCTCCGCCGGCCTGGCGCTGCCGGTCGCCCTGATCACGCCCCGCCCCCGCGACTGACGGAAGAGCCGCGACTCCCTAGTTTCGGTTCACGACTGAGTTTTGAGAAGATCGATGAGCATCTCGAAGCGGCAGGCGCTCCCGCTCGCACGACTCATAGCGGCAGAGCCTCATTGAGCACCTCGTTTCGCAGGCGCTCCTTGAGCATGTCCGGGGTCGCTACGTCGACGGGAAGGCCGAGGATCTCCGTGGCCTCGCGGCGGAAGCCGGCGAGGTCGACGAGGGTTCGACCAGGACGAAGGTTGACGAGGAAGTCGATGTCGCTCTGGGGCCCTGCCTCGCCGCGGGCGAGTGAGCCGAAGACCCGCAGCTTGGTCACACCGTGTGTACGGGCGGCCTTGAGAAGGGCGTGCCGCCTTCGACGCAGCCGATCTGCCTGGGGGCCGAGCTGTCCACGTATCGAACTTGCTCGGGCGGATGCAGATGGCTCGCTAAGCCGGGGCGCCTCAATCTGTATCCGTCGTCCACACGCAGCTAGTAGCCGCTCCAGCGTCGGGAGGGTTGGTAGAGCGGCTCCGCTCTCATAGCGCGCGAGGGCAGGCTGGGAGGTCCCAGCTCGCTCGGCTAGCTGCGTCTGCGAGAGATTCGCGTCAGTGCGAGATTGACGAAGCATCTTCCTGAGGTCGTCCACCGCTCGGATTATACCTATTTTGATATAGAAGCCGAGCTTTCTCTCGCACGGGCTGGAGCACGCCCCTGCCCGTAGGAGCGTCCGTTGCAGCGCTCAAGCATTCGTCCACTCTGCCCGATGGGCGCAAGTCGCCGGAGTGCCTGCTCTGGCCCACAAATCCCAAACGAAGGAGAACGAATGCTCGGCCACACCAGAAAGCGGGCTCTGCTGGCACTTGCCTGCACCGGCGCCCTGGCCCTCGCGGGCGGCGCCTACGCGTATTTCACGACCACCGGCTCGGGAACCGTGACCGCCACGGTTGGCTCCGGTTCCGCCGTGACCCTGAAAGGGACCGTGACCGGGAACCTCTACCCCGGCTCGTCCTCGCCGGTCTCGCTGACCGTCGACAACCCGTCCTCCGCGAAACAGCGCGTCGGCACGATCTCGCTGGAAAAAATCACCGCTGACGCCGGCCACTCCGGCTGCAGCGTCGTGATCGGCGGCGGCAACCCCGACTTCACGATGGCCGACGTCGTCGTCAACAAAACGTTTGGGACCGGCAACGGCCAGGCGGTGACGCCGAACGGGTCGCTGACGATGAACGACACCGGGGTCAGCCAGGACGCCTGCCAGGGCGCGACGCTGACGCTGGCGCTGAAAAACGACTAGCGGAGCCTGGGCAGTTCGATGTCGCTCCGCCGTTCCTCGGCAGGCCGTTCACGGGTGGTCAGGGCGCTGGTCGCCCTGGCCGCTCTCTCGGTCTGCCTCGGCGCCGTCGTCGCCTACGCGAAGACCCGCTCGGAGAAGCGCCAGGACGAACGGCGGCTGCTGCATCCACGCTTCCTCGAAGCTCCGCAGGCGGTGACCGCGGCGGCGGAACCGCAGCTCAGGTTCCACGTCCCGCCGCGGCCGGGGCGGGAGCGGCCGGCGTCGCCCGCGCGACCCGGGGCGCCGGCTGAGCCGCCGTCGCCGCGCCGCTTCCAGTGCCGCCTCGACGGCGGCGAGTGGAGGGCCTGCGGCTCGCCGCACCGGCTTGCTTCGCTCGGCCTCGGCGAGCACTCGTTCTCGATTCGTGCTCTGGCGCGGGACGGGCTGCCCGGCCCGGTCGCCGTGCACTCGTGGCGGCAGGTGGAGCCGGGCTTCGCGCCGGTCCCGGCGCCGCTGGCGGAGCCGGTCGACCCGCGGCCGTTCGCGATCGAGGCGCGGGCCGATCAGATCACCGACCTCCATCCCGGCGACCCGGCGCAGCCGCTGCGGGTCGTGGTCCGCAACCCGAACCCGGTCCCGATCGAGGTCGTCAGCCTCAGCGTGGGGGTCGCGAGCGATCACCCGAACTGCGCGGCCGAGAACTTCGCGACTACCCCGTCGAGCGCCTCGCCGGCGGCGCCGCTGACGGTCCCGGCCGGCGGCGCGGCGAGCCTGCCTTCGGCGACCGTCAGCGCGCCGGCGATCGCGATGCTCAACCTGCCGGTCAACCAGGACGCCTGCCGGGACGCCGCGATCCCGCTCGTCTTCAGCGGCGAGGCACGCGGATGAAGCACCTTCTCTCCGGCCTTGCCGTCGCCCTGTTCGTGGCCGCCCTTGCCGCCCTCGGCGGCAGCGCCATCGCCTACTTCTCCAGCGAAGGCACTGGGACCGCCGCGGCCGCGGTCTCGAAACTGACCGCGCCGACGATCACCGCCGCGACGCCGGCGGCGGGCGGCACGGTGTCGCTGACCTGGAGCGCGGTCAGCGCTCCGGGCAGCGGCGCGGTCATGTATTTCGTCACCCGCGACGGCGGCGACCCGGCTGGCACCTGCGCCGCCCCGGCGGTCCCGGCGGCCGCGACCAGCTGCAAAGACAGCGGCGTCCCGGTCGGCACCCACACCTACACGGTGACCGCGGTCTGGCGCTCTTGGAGCGCGACCAGCGCGGCCAAATCGGCCAACGTCACGATCGGGGAGGCGACCCACTTCACGATCACCGCCGCGTCCAAAACGCCCGCGGCCGGCGCCTCCAACAACCTCACGATCGCCGCCAAGGACGAGAACGAGGCCACCGTCACCACCTACACCGGGTCGCACTCGCTGGTCTTCGCCGGCGCCCTCGCCAGCCCCAGCGGCAGCGCCCCGACCGTCGTCAACAGCTCCGGCAGCGCGATCGCCTTCGGCAGCGCCACCGCGCTCAACTTCAGCTCCGGCGTGGCCAGCGTCAGCTCCTCCAAAAACGGGCTGATGAAAATCTTCCGCGCGGGCGAGGCCGAGATCACCGCCGGCGAGAGCTCGACCGGGCTCGACACGCCGGTCCCGCTCGAAGTCACGGTGGCTCCTGGCGTCGCGACCAAATTCACGCTCGCCGCGCCGACGACCACGCCGACGGCAGGCGCCCCCAACGACCTCACGATCTCCGCCTTCGATGCCTACAACAACGTCGCCACCGCCTATACCGGCGCCAAGAGCCTTGTCTTCTCGACCACGGCCTCGGCGGTCAGCCCCGGCGGCAACGTGCCCACGGCCTCCGACGCGAGCGGGTCCGCCGTCGCCTTCGGCACCGCAACCGAAATCGTCTTCGACGCCGGCGTCGCGCTCGCCGACGGCGTCGCCAACGGCGAGATGACGCTCTACAAAAGCGGCTCGACCAGCGTCAAAGCTACGCAGGGCTCGGTGACCACCCCGACCGCGCTGACCGTGAATGTCGCCGCCGCGCCTGCCACGAGCCTCGTGCTCACCACCTCGACCGCGACGCCACTGACCACCGGAAGCAGCAACCTGACCACGACCGCGAAAGACCCTTACGGCAACAACGCGACCTCCTACACCGGCGCCAAGACCCTCACCTTCGCCGGTGCCGAAGCAAGCCCCAGCGGCACCGCTCCGACCATCGTCGACAGCGCCGGCGCGGCAATCGCCTTCGGTTCGCCGACCACGCTCAGCTTCAACTCCTCCGGCATCGCCGCGGTCGCCTCCTCGAAAAACGGGCTGATGCGGCTCTACAAAGCCGGCGCCACCAGCCTCACCGCGACCGACGGGACGATCTCGACGGTGACGCCGCTGGCGGTCACGGTGGGGGTCGGGGCCGCCTCCAGGTGGGCCCTCGCCGCGGTCGAAGCGAGCGCCGGGATCGTCTCCCCACTCTGCCTCATCACCTGCACGATCACCGGCCTCGGCAACGGCGGCACGGTCAGCGCCAACGTCGCGATCGTCGACAGCTCCGGCAACACGGTTTCCAACGTCGGCAGCAGCCGGGTCGCGAAAGTGACGGCGAACGGCGGCACCGTCAGCGGCGGCGCCTCGCTGCCGATCCCGTCCACCGGCCTCGCCGTCTCCGCGGCCCGGTTCACCTACACCGCCCCCGCCAGCGGCACCTTCGCCAACACGATCACCGCCGCCACCGCCAGCGGCACCACCTACACCGCCGCCACCGCGATCGCGAGCAAATAGGCTGCGCCGATGCAGATCGACGGGAGCACGCTCGACCGCGCGAGCGCGCCGCTGGAGGAGCTGCTGCGGGTCGGGCTGGAGGCCTCACCCGACGCGGTCGCGCTGGTCGGGGCCGAGCGCTCACTCGCCTGGCGCCAGCTCGACGCGGAGAGCGATCGGCTGGCCGGCGGCTACCGCGCGCTGGGGCTGGAGCCGGGCGACCGGCTCGCCTCGTTGATGCCGAACCGGATCGACCTCGTCGTCCACTACCTCGCCTGCTTCAAGGCGGGCCTGATCGCGACTCCGCTCAACTACCGCTACACCCACCGCGAGATCGACCACGCGCTCGACGTCAGCGGGGCGAAGGCGCTGCTGGCGCACGTCGAGCGGGCCGAGGACGTCGCGGCGAGCGCGCTTGCCGCCGGCCTCGAGCGCGGGACGATCGGCTACGGGGCCGACGAGATCTCCGGCGAGCCGGAGGGCGATTGGGGGGAGAGCTTCGAGGCGCTGTTGGCGAGCGAGCCGCTGCCGGGCGGGCAGCCGCCGCTCGACCCCGCCGGCCCGGCGGCGATCTTCTTCACCTCGGGCAGCACCGGGCCGGCCAAGGGCGTCACCCACACGCGCGAGACCCTGCGCTGGATGATCGCCAGCGCCGCCGCCGCCTTCGAGCTCGACCCCGACGACGTCTTCCTGCCCGGCTCCTCGATGTCGCACATCGGCTCGTTCCTCTGGACGCTGGCCATGCTCTCGGTCGGCGGCCGGGTAGTCGTCGCCCGCAGCACCGACGCCCACGAGCTGCTGCCGTTGCTGCGCGAGCAGCAGCCGACGATCCTGGCGATGATCCCGGCGGCGCTCTCGGCCCTGATCCACGACCACGAGTCTGCAGCCAAGCGACTTCTCCTCGCTGCGGATCTGCCGCGCCGGCGCCGACAAGGTCTCGACCGAGCTGCTGCACGAGTTCGCCGCCGCCGCCGGCTTCCCGATCGTCGAGGGCTACGGGATGACGGAGGTCGGCCTGGCCACGCTCAACCCGCCCTCCGGCGACGATCAGACAGGGTTCGATCGGCCGCCCGATCGGCGGCTTCAGCATCGCCGTCCGCGGCGAAGACGGCGAGCCGGTCGGGGCGGAGACCGTCGGCCGCATCTGGATCCGCACCCGCAGCCGCATGGCCGGCTACTGGGAGGCGCCGGAAGCGACCGCCGAGGTGGTCCGAGAAGACTGGCTCGACTCCGGCGACCTCGCCCGCGCCGACGCGGACGGCTACCTCTGGTTCTTCGGCCGCAAGAAGCAGGTGATCGTCCACGACGGCTCCAACATCAGCCCCTACGAGGTCGAGGGGGCGCTGGTCGAACACCCGGCGATCGCGCTCGCCGGCGCGGTCGGCGTCCACGACACCGTCCACGGCGAGAACGTGCGCGCCTACGTGACCCTGGAGCAGGGCGCCGAGCGCCCGAGCAGCGCCGATCTGATCGTCTTCTGCCGCGAGCGGGTCGGTTACAAGGCCCCGGAGGAGGTCGTCGTCCTCGACGAGATGCCGCTCAACCCGACCGGCAAGATCGACCGGGTCGGGCTGAAGCGGATGGCGGAGGACCACCTCCACCCGCACGGCCTCGAGGGCTGATCCGCGACGCGCGCTAGACGCGCGCGCCGCGTCCCGCGGAGATCCGCGGCCAGATCAGCAATACGAGGCCGACCAGGATGCAGACGATCCCGAGTGCGTAATGGACCAGGATCGCGAGGACAATTCCGATGATTATGAGTAGTAGTGCTAGTGACATGGCGCCGGTCTACCCCCGCCCCTCCGCCGGTAAACCGCCTCGATCCAAAGGCGATCACGCCGAGGGCTGGGCGTGAGCCCGGCTGCTCAGCCGCGCTGCTCGGTGGGGCGGATCAGGATCTCGTTGAGCGAGACGTGCCAGGGCCGGGTGACGGCGTAGGCGATCGCGCCGGCGACGTCGTCCGAGCTGAGCGTTTTCAGGTCGGTGAAGCGCCCCCGCACCTGCTCGCGGATGCCGTCGCGGATGTGATCGGTCAGCTCGGTGTCGACCGCCCCTGGCTCGATCACGATCGAGCGCACCCGGCGCTCGGCAAACTCCTGGCGGAAGGACTCGCTGAAGGCGCCGACCCCGTGCTTGGTCAGGTTGTAGACGCCGGAGCCGGCACGGGCAAGGCGGCCGGCCACCGAGCTGATGTTGACCACGTCGGCACAGCCCCGCGGGGAGTCCTCGACGGCCGCGAGCAGATGGGGGAGGGCGGCGTGGGTCGTGTTGATCAGGCCCTTGAGGTTGAGGTCGATCATCCGCTCCCACTCCTCCGTCGGGGCGTCCTCGATCGGGCCGAGCAGCATCTGGCCGGCGTTGTTGACGACGATGTCGAGTCGGCCCAGCTCATCGACGGTGCGGTCGACCGCGGTGATCGCCTGCTCCTGGTCGGCGATGTCGGCCTTGATCGCCAGCGCCGTGTGGCCTTGGTGGCCGATCTCGGCCGCCAACCGCTCGAGCCGCTCGAGCCGCCGCGCCGCGATCGCGATCCTCGCCCCCTGCGCCGCCAGCGCTCGCGCCGTCGCCTCACCGATCCCGCTGCTGGCGCCGGTGACAAGGGCGACGGTTCCGTCGAGTTGGCCCACCGGTTCAAACTACTGCCTCGACGGCGCCGGCTCGGCTTCAGGCCCGCGAGGCCATGATCGAGAGCAGGAGGAGGTTGAAGGCGAAGGTGGCGAAAATAACGCCCAGCACGATCAGGCCGAGCAGGATCAGCCCCACAGAGAGCAGGGCGAGCAGCGTGATGAGGGCTCCGACCATCTGGATCTCTCCGATTGCCTCCGGTCTACCACGAGAACGCTCCGCCGGGGGGAAATGTCAGCGCCTACTTGTCGCCGCCGTCGCTGCGCTGGCCCTACTCGCTGGTTGCGGGGCGGAGGATGGCGACCCGGAGGCGGCGACGCAGCAGCCTGCGCAGGCTCGAGAGGAGCCCGCAATGGAGGCACCCTCGCCGTCCGCGCGCCCACGCCAGGCGGTCGCGCCTTCGCGCTGTCCTGTCGGCGTGCCCGGCTGCCGCAGCGCCGAGGGGCGGATCGTCTACGTCGAGCGGGTCGACCCCGACGGCGACGGCGACGCCCACTTCGTGATCGTCGACCCGCAGGGGATCACCCTGCCGGGCCTGACCGCGATCGACGTGCGCAAGGGCCTGCGGCCGGATCCGCTGCCCGGCCCGGGCGAGCTGATCAGCGCCGCCGGCCCGGTCCAGACCGGCTCCTACGGGCAGAGCCAGATCCACGCGATCGAGCTGCACGTGGGCAAAAGATCTAAATAATCTGATTACAGCTATTGTCCCTGGACAAAACTGCTGTTTCCCCCTTCTGATCGGGGATTGCGGCGGTGCACAGAAAGGAATGGGGAGAGATGAAGATCGACAAGCGACTGCTCGTCGTGGCCGCTTTCGCGGCCTGCCTGGTCACGGTCAGCGCGACCGTCGCCTCGGGCGCGGTCTGGAAAGACAACCACTCGAACCTCGGCAGCCAAGTCTCGTTCAACGTCACCGGGGGTGAAGTGTTCGAAACCGGCAGCGGCGGCATGTCCTGCGAAGTGCTCGGGACGATTCAAGCCCAAAGCGGGAGCACAGGCACAGTCCAAAAATGGGAAGTCAAAAACTGCTCTGGCGCCTTCGGCAACCTCGCCGGCTGTCAAGTGTCGGCGACCCAAATCACAGGCAATCCCTGGCAACTCCACGTCGAAACGTCCGACATCAAAGTCACAAGCCTGCGCATCCGCCGCACTTTCAAAGCCGGCTGCGCGGTCAGCGAAATCGACAAAACGGTGACGATGACGCTGACGCCGGCACCGAAACCGGAACTGACAACACTGACCGAATTCGAATTCGAAGGAGTCAACGGCACCTACAAGTCGTTCGGCTCGTTCAGCGTCGACGCGCCCAACTCCGGCACATACGGAATCGGCTGAGTTCCAGCGTCTTTCCGGGGCCCGCGGCGGTTCGCCGCGCGGCCCCGGCGGCGCTACAGTCGGGTTTGGGATGGAGAACCCGACCCGCTACGCCGAATCCGCCGACGGCACCAGCGTCGCCTACCAGGTCCACGGCGAGGGGCCGATCGACCTCGTCTTCGTGCCCGGCTTCGTTTCCCACGCCGAGCTGGTCTGGGAAGAGCCGGCGATCGCCCGTTTCCTGCGCCGCCTGGCCTCCTTCTCCCGGCTCATCTTCTTCGACAAGCGCGGACAGGGACTGTCCGATCGGCTCGGCCGGCCACCGACCCTGGAGGAGTCGATGGACGACCTGCGGGCGGCGATGGATGCTGCCGGCTCCGAGCGCGCGGCGGTCTTCGGCGTCTCCGAGGGTGGCCCGATGTCGATGTTGTTCGCCGCCACCTATCCGGACCGCGTCTCCTCGCTGATCCTCTACGGGACCTTCGCCCGCATGACCAAGGCGCCTGACTTTCCGGAGGGCGTCCGCCCTGAGCGGCTCGACGCTTGGGCGGAGATGGTGCGGGAGGAATGGGGTGGGGCGGTCGGCGTCGACCTCTGGGCGCCGACCGAGGCCGGCAACCCCGAGTTCGAACGCTGGTGGGCGCGGCTACTGCGCCAGGGCACCAGCCCCCGCGGGGCGATCGAGCTGATGAACCTCTACAAGGAGATCGACATCCGCGGCGCCCTCCCCGCGATCGACGTCCCGACCCTGGTCCTCCACCACCGCGACGATCGCCTTGTCCCGGTTCGCCAGGCGCGCTACCTGGAGCGGAGGATCGCCTCCGCCCGCTACGTCGAGGCCTCGACGGCGACAACCACCTGCCGATGGTCGGGGACCCTGACGCGCTGCTCGACGAGGTCGAGGAGTTTCTGGTCGGCAGCCGCCGCGCCCGCGAGGCCGAACGGGCGCTGGCGACGGTGCTCTTCACCGACATCGTTGGCTCGACCGAGACCGCCGCCCGGCTTGGCGACAGCCGCTGGCGCGACCTGCTCGAGCGCCACGACGCAACCGTGCGCCGTGCAGCTCGCCGTCCACCGCGGCCACGAGGTGAAGACGATGGGGGACGGCTTCCTCGCCACCTTCGACGGCCCGGCGAGGGCGATCCGCTGCGCGGTCGCGATCCGCGACGAGTTGCGCCAGACCGGGATCGACGTCCGGGCCGGCATCCACACCGGCGAGGTCGACCTGATCGGCACCGACGTCGGCGGCATGGCGGTCAACATTGGCGCCCGGGTCGGGGCGCTCGGTGGCGCGGGCGAGGTGCTCGTCTCGAGCACCGTGCGGGAGCTGGTGGTCGGTTCTGGGATCGATTTCGACGATCGCGGCGCCCACGAGCTGAAGGGCGCACCCGGCGAGTGGCGTCTGTTCGCGGTCAACGGGTGATATACTGAACCAAATGGTTCAGTATCAACCGGTAGACAAAACCTTCGCCGCGCTGGCGGACCCGACCCGCCGCGGCATCCTCGAGCGGCTGGGCCGCCGGGGCAGCGCCAGCGTCAGCGAGCTCGCCGCGCCGGCTGGGATCACCCTGACCGGGATGAAGAAGCACCTGCGGGTGCTCGAGGAGGCCGGGCTGGTGAGCACGGAAAAGGTGGGGCGGACGCGCGTCTGCAGGCTCGGGCCCCAGCGGCTCGAGGACGTGCAGGCGTGGATCGACGGCTATCGGGGAATGCTGGAAGAACGGCTCGACCGGCTCGAGGAGCTGCTCGAGCGGACAAAAGGAGACCCATCATGAGCGAGCAGAGCACGTACAAGGCGGACACGACGCTGGTCGGCGACCGCGAGATCCACGTCGAGCGGATCTTCGACGCCCCCCGCGACCGGGTCTTCGCCGCCTACCTGGACCCGGCACTGGTCCCCCAGTGGTGGGGCCCGCGCGAGACGACCACGATCGTCGACGAGCTGGAGCCGCGGACCGGTGGCCGCTGGCGCTTCGTGATGCGCACCCCGGATGGCGAAGAAAGCGGCTTCCGCGGCGTCTTCCGCGAGGTCACGCCGCCGCAGCGGATCGTTCAGACCTTCGAATGGGAGGGCATGCCTGGCCACGTCTCGGTTGACACCGCCGTCTTCGAGGACCTCGGCGACGGTCGCACCAAGGTCGTGACCGACTCGGTCTTCCACAGCGGAGAGGAACGGGACGGCACGGTCGAGTTGGGCGTAGAGAGAGGCGTGAACGAAACCTACGACCGCCTCGACGAGGTGCTGGCCGCTCAGGCCGGCTGAGCGAGGGGGGCTCGTGGCGGCGCCGCCGCGGCGGCGACCGCCGCGACTGCCTCGCGCAGTTCGCGCTCGCTGGGCAGCCCGTAGCCGAGCACCAGGCTCGGCGGCTGCCGGTGGGCGCGGGTGAAGGCGGCGAGGCCCTGGAGGTGGACCCCGGCCGCGCCCGCCCGGGCGACGACGTCGGCCTCCTCTGCCCCGGCGGGGAGCTCGAGCACGCAGTGCAGGCCGGCGGCGATGCCGCGGACGCGGGCGTCCGGCAGGGCGGTGGAGAGCGCCTCGAGCAGAGTCGCGCGCTTTGCCCGGTAGCGCTGGCGGGCGGCGCGGACGTGGCGGTCGAAGCCGCCGCCGCCGATCAGGTCGGCGAGCGCCCACTCCTCGATCCGCGGCCCACCGCCGTCGGCCATCGTGCGCGCGGTGATCGCGATCGCGGTCTGGTCGGCGGGAAGCAGCAGCCAGCCGAGGCGCAGCGCCGGGGCCAGGGTCTTCGAGACGGTGCCGGCGAGCACGACCACGTCCGGGCCGAGGCCCTGCAGTGAGCCGGCGGCGCCGCGGTCGTAGCGCAGCTCGGCGTCGTAGTCGTCCTCGAGCACGAGGGCGCCCTGCTCGCGCGCCCAGGCAACCAGCCGGCGGCGCCGGCTGGGAGCCAGCACGGCCCCGAGCGGCAGCGCGTGCGCCGGCGTGACCACGACCGCGTCGGGCGCCGCCGCGGTGAGCGCGGTGACGTCGATGCCACCGTCGTCGATCGGCACCGGCACGACCTCGAGCCGCTCCGCTTCGATCGTCCAGCCGGCGACCGGGTAGCCGGGGTCCTCGACCGCGATGCGGCTGCCGCCGCGCGCCCGCACCAGCTGGCAGAAGATCCGCAGGCCCTGCTGGTAGCCGGCGGTGACGACGACGTGGTCTGGCGCGGCGGCGGCGGCGCGGACCCGGCCGAGGTGCTCGGCGAGCGCGACCCGCAGCTCGGTCGTGCCGGCGAACTCGCCGTAGCTGAGCCGGGCGTCCGGCAGCGCGGAAAGGGCGCGGCGCAGCGAGCGGGCCCAGGCGCGGCGCGGGAACAGCGAGAGGTCGGGTGCGCCGGGGAAGAGGTCGATGCCCGCAACCGGGGCCGGCACGGGGGCCGGCACCGCCGGCGCCCCGCCCGCGGTCGCCGCCTGGGCGCGCGGCGCGACCCGGGTCCCGGAGCCGCCACGCGAGACCAGGTAGCCCTCGGCGCAGAGCTGTTCGAAGGCCTCGACGACGAGGCGCCGCGAGACGCCGATCTCGGCGGCCAGCGCCCGCGAGGAGGGCAGGCGCGTCTCGGGGCGCAGCCGGCCGGTGCGGATCGCCTCGCGCAGCCCCGCTTCCAGCTGGGCGCGGCGGGGGTGGTTCGGGTCCCAGCGCGGCAGCAGCAGCTCGGGTGAGGCTGGCGAGGAAGTGGACCCCGATCTAGTCACCGAATTGGACCTTATCGAGGTGCCACATCTTCACTAGCCTGCCTGGCTCCCCAGCCGAGCGCCGAGTTCGCCCAGACCAAGGAGGCCCACGATGTCCAGGATCGAGCCACGCCAGGGAGTTCTCGCCAACCTCATGGCCCGCGGCAGCAGGGTCGCCTACGGCCGCGAACTGAGTGCCTCACGGATCTACGCCCACCACCCGCGGCTCTCGTTCGACTTCATGCGCTACAACCGCGCCGCCGAGCGCGGCAAGCGGGTCCCGAAGGCGCTCACCGAGCTTGCCGTGCTGAAGGCGGCGACGATGGTCGGCTGCGAGTTCTGCATCGACATCGGCTCCGAGTACGCGCGCCGCGCCGGCCTCAGTGACGAGCGGATGCTCGCCCTGCACGAAGCGCACGACTCGGGCCTGTTCAGCGCGGACGAGCTGCTGGTGATCGACCTCGTCGTCGGAATGACGCGCACGCCCGGCGAGGTGAGCGGGGAGCTGATGACCCGGGTCAGCGAGCGCTTCGGCGCCAAGGGCGCACTCGAGCTGGTCCACATGATCGGCTGGGAGAACAACCGGGCCAGGGTCAATATCGCCCTCGGCATCGGGGCGGATGGCTTCTCCGCGGGCAAGGCCTGCGCGATTCCGGACCGCGAATTCGTCGCGGCCGCGGCGCAACCTTGAGCCGCCTGCCGAGTTAGGACCTCAAATAAAGCCCAATCCCCGGTCAACCGGGGAGCGGGGGACCCACGTTTTCGGGGCGAACCCACCTTCGGGTGGGAGCGCAGGCTCCTTCAGCGCTAGCCCGTCAGCTAACCCCGCCGGCCGACGAAGGAGGAATGGATGACGAACGCCCCTGGGGCGGTCTTTCGTGAAGCCGCCCGCCGGACCTGTTGTGTTGTCGCCCTCGCGGTATTCGCCACGGCGCTGGTCGCCCTGCAGCCGGGTGCCAAAGCCTGGGCCGCGCCGGGCGGGATCGCTGCGCTCAGCAGCACGCCGCAGCCCGACCCTGCCGCTCCGCCCGGCCGCGCGATCCTGGTCGGCGGCCGCGCCATCGCGCCGCTCGACGCGCCGCCGGTCGTCAAGCGGGTGATCGCGGCGGCGAACCGGATCCGCACCAAACCGTATGTCTGGGGCGGCGGTCACGGCCGCTGGTGGGACCGTGGCTACGACTGCTCCGGCGCGGTCAGCTTCGCGCTGCGCGGCGGCGAGCTGCTCCACAGCCCGCTGCCCTCCGGCCCGATGATGCGCTGGGGGCGTCCCGGGCCCGGCCGCTGGATCACCGTCTACACCAACCCCGGCCACGCCTACGCGGTGATCGCCGGCCTGCGCTGGGACACCTCCGGCAACGCCCGCGGCACCGGCCCGCGCTGGCACACCGAGATGGCCGACAGCCGCGGCTTCACCGCCCGTCATCCGGTGGGGTACTAGCCGACCCCTGGATTGCGGCGATCAGGATCGCGGTCAGGCCGGCGGCCATTGAGCCGGCGATCACGTCGGCGTGTCCGGGGTCGCCGCTGGCCAGGTCGACCAGCGCGAAGATCTCGCCGGCGACCAGGATCGCCACCGTCATCGCGCTGAGGATCCAGTTGACCGGGCGGCTGCGCCAGCGGATCGCGCCGGCCTCGATCACGTAGCCGATCAGCAGCACGAGGATGATCTGGGACGCCTGTTCCTGGAACTGCAAGCCCTCCGATTCCTGCGGCAGCGGCCAGGTGACGGCGACGAAGACGATGACCGGGGCGAGGAAGGGCACCTGGGGCGCCGCCCAGGCGACGAAATCGACCAGATAGCGCACCAGCTCGCCGAGCCAGGCGAGCGAGGCGCGCGGGGGCGGGAAGCGCGGTGCGTCCTCGCTGAAGATCTCCAGCCGGTAGGCGACGAGGGCGCCGACCACGACCAGCGCGAGCGGCGCCGCGATCACGCCGATCAGCGCCGCCGCCAGCGCCGCCAGCAGCGAGAGCGCCGCGAGCAGGCCGGAGAGGACAGGGCCGCGCTCACCCGAGCGCATGCTCGGCCTCCGCTTCTTCCCTGTGGAGGTAGAGGCGCCCCAGCGCCAGCACCGCGACCCAGAACGCGCCGGCGGCGAGGGCGAGGCGCTGGATCAGGCCGTAGTTCGCCTCCGCGCCGTGCTCGGCGAGGGAGAAGAGGCCGACGATGATCACAACCCCGATCGCGGCCGCGGCGAGCGTCAGCAGGTCGGCCCGGCCCCAGCGCGCCTCGCCGCCGAAGCGCCAGCGCTCGTCACCCCAGAAGCGCCAGGCCATCGCGAAGACGGAGAGCAGCAGCGCATCGGCGCCGATCACGTAAGCCCAGCTGTGCGCCTCGTGCCGCCACCCGACCTGTCCGGCCAGCTCCCGCGCTTCGCAGCCGGCGTCGATCGTGTCGCGGCACTCGGCCGGGAAGGGGAAGCCGACGAGGATCTGGGCGAGGCCGGTGACCGCGATCAGCGCCGGGCCAAGCTGCCCGCGCAGGGTCTTCGGCGCGTCGAGTGAGAGCGCGACCGCGATGAAGGCGAGGCCCCAGATCGCCACCGCGCTCTCGAAGACCCAGGGCTGGGCGGCGGTTTCGGCGCCGAGGAAGCTGATCGCGTCCCGCGCCTCGCTGTAGCCGGGCTCGACCGCGCCGGCGATCGCGATCGTCACCACCCAGACCAGCTGCCCGGCGAGCGAGAAGAGGGCCAGCCTTCGAATCAGGGCGCTGTGACCGGCCTGCATACGTGGCGGCCAACGTACCAGCGCTCCCAGCGGTGCGGTGCGACTTAGTCCCGCATACCGACACTAATTCACAGCGGAACGGCGCCGTAGCATTGCGCCCGACCGATGCCCGAACCGATCAAGCGCAACCAGCGCTACATGCCGGGCCTGGACGGCCTGCGCGCGATCGCCGTGCTCGCCGTCATCGCCTTCCACCTCGGCTTCGAGTGGGCGCCCGGCGGCCTGCTCGGGGTCGGGATCTTCTTCACCCTCAGCGGCTACCTGATCACCGACATCCTGCTCTCGCAGCTGGCCCGCCGCGGCCACATCCGGCTCGGCAAGTTCTGGCTCGCCCGCGCCCGCCGTCTGCTGCCGGCACTGTTCGTGATGCTCGTCATCGTCGTCGCCTGGGTGACGATCTTCGGTCCCGCCCAGCCGCGGCAGTTCCGCGACGCGGTCGTCGCCAACGCCTTCTACGTCGGCAACTGGCAGCTGATCCTCGGCGACGTCTCCTACTTCGCCCGCTTCGAGCCGCCCGGGCCGCTCAACCACCTCTGGTCGCTGGCGATCGAGGAGCAGTTCTACATCCTCTGGCCCTTCATCCTCCTGGTCGGGGTGAAGCTGGTGCGCGAGGCGCCGCTGCCCTCCGGGGTGCGGCCGCGGCTGGCGATCGCGACGCTCGGCCTGGCCCTGGTCTCGGCGATCCTGATGGCTGTCCTCTACAGGCCGAGCCTCGACCCCTCGCGGGTCTACTACGGCACCGACACCCGCGCCATGGAGCTGCTCTTCGGCGCCGCCCTGGCAATGGTCTGGCCGAGCCGCAAACTCAGTCCGCGGATCGGGGCCGGCGCCCGCAACACGCTCGACGTCCTCGGCGTCGCCGGCCTGCTCGCGATCGCGCTGATGATCTGGCAGACCGACCAGTACTCATCGTTCCTCTACCGCGGCGGTTTCATCCTGCTCTCGATCGCGACGGTGATGGTGCTGGCGTCGCTCGCCCATCCCGCCTGCCGGCTCGGCCCGATCCTCGGCTGGAAGCCGCTGGTCTGGGTCGGGGTGCGCTCCTACGGCATCTACCTCTGGCACTTCCCGATCATCGTCTTGACCACCCCTGGCGGCGTCGCCAACGGGCGCGAACTGGGGCGGGCGGCGCTGCAGCTGGTGGCGATCTTCGCGATCTCGGCGCTCTCCTGGCGCTACCTCGAGGAGCCGATCCGCCACGGCGCCCTCGGCCGCTTCTGGCAGCGGCTGCGCGCGGGCGAGTGGCGGCCGGCGAGCCTCTCGCGCCAGGGCTGGGCCGCGGTCGGCGCCGCCGCTCTCGTCCTCCTCGCCGCCACCGCCGGCATGGCGGGGGTCAACTCCGCCCCGGCCGAAGGCTCGGAGAGCCGCGCCGAAGAAGCGCGCGCCGCCGGCGCGACCAGGCCGGCGCCACTGACCCCGGCCCAGGCCGCCGCCTCGACCCGCTCCTCCTGCAAGGCGGTCGTCCACATCGGCGACTCGACCTCCGAGGGCCTCACCTCGTCCGAATACCTGCCACTGGAAAGCCAGCGGATCGAAGCCCGCTACGCGGGAGTCGGCGCGGTCGAACAGCACCTGGAGATCTCCGGCGCCCGCTCGATCGAAGAGCAGTTCGAGGGCGAACCGAACGCCCAGGAAGTGGCGGAAGCGTGGAAGCTCGAAGGCTTCAAGGGCTGCTGGGTGCTGGCCCTGGGGACGAACGAGGCGGCCAACGTGTTCGTCGGCTCCGCGGTCGACGAGATCGAACGGATCGAAATCATGATGGACACGATCGGCGACGAACCGGTGATGTGGGTGAACGTGCGCTCACTGGTCGAAGCCGGCGACCCGTACTCCGAAGAGAACATGGAGAAGTGGGACAAGACGCTGCTCGAGGGCTGCCTCAGGTACCCCAACATGCGCGTCTATGACTGGGCCGCCGACGTCAAAGACGAGTGGTTCATCGAAGACGGCATCCACTTCACCTCACCCGGCTACGCCGCCCGCGCCGAGCTGATCGCCCAGGCGCTCGCCCACGCCTTCCCCGCCAATGGTGAAAGCGAAGGCGGCGTCGGCTGCGTGGTCAGCTGAGTCGATCTTTATCTCGTCGGGGTTTCGGGTAGCCGACCTGCTTCCCCACTGGAAGGAAGTAGAAGAGCCATGGCTGACCTGAACGAGCGGGACGCGAAGTTGGTCCAGTACCTGAACGAGGCCCACGGCAAGGAGAAGGAGCTGGAGACCGCGTTGCAGGCGCACATCGCGATGACCACCAAGGCGCCCTACAAGAAACGCCTCAAGAAACACCTGACCGAGACCAAGAGCCACGCCAAACAGCTCGAGCGGCGGATCAAGAAGCTGGGCGGCGGCGGGCACGCGATCCAGACCGTGGTCGCGAAGGCGACCGCGGCGGCGAAGGGGCCGCTGCACATGCTCCGCGGTTCCGGCGAGCAGGAGAAAATGCTGAAGAACGCCAAGACCGAGTACTTCAACGAGCACGAGGAGATCTCGACCTACCTGGCGATCGAGGCCTTCGCCGAAAAAGTCGGCGACAAGGAGACCGCGAAACTGGCCCGCGGGATCCGCCGCGAGGAGGAACGGATGGCGAAATTCCTCGCCGGCCAGATCGAGTCGCTGGCGAAAGCGGTGGCGACCGAAGAGGTTCCGGCGGTGCAGCGGCGCTAGGTCGTGCGCTGGTCCTTGGGCTCGTCGCGCGGCTCGAGCTGGATCTCCCGCTCGGCCCGCGGCCGGCCCTCTTCGATCTCGAGGCTGCGCTCGCGCTCGGCGTTGAGCTGGTGGCCGAAGAGGATCGCGAGGTTGGAGATCCAGAACCAGACCAGCAGGGCGACAAGGCCGCCGAGCGTGCCGTAGGTCTTGTCGTAGGAGCCGAAGTTGGAGACGTAGAAAGCGAAGAGGGCGGAGGCGATCGCCCAGACGAGGAGGGCGAGGATGGCGCCCGGGGTCACCCATTTGAAACCGCGCTGCTTGACGTTCGGCGAGGCGTAGTAGAGGAGGTCGATCATCAGCACGAAGACCGCCGCCATCACCGGCCACTTGGCGACGTTCCAGACGCTGACCGCGGTGTCGCCGAGGCCGATCGGTCCGGCGATCGCGTCGACGACGGGGCCGGTAAGGACCAGGCCGAGGGCCAGTAGGGCGAGGGCGAGAACCATGATCAGCGTGACCAGCAGCTGCAACGGCCGCAGCTTCCAGAAGGGCCTGCCCTCGGGCGTCTCGAAGATCACGTTGGAGGCACGGATGAAGGCCCCGATGTAGCCGGAGGCAGACCACAGCGCCAGCGCCAGGCCGAGCACGAAGGCGAAGCCAGCGGCGCTCTGGTTCGAGACGATCGATTCGATCGGCCCGGAGAAGGTGTCGGCCGCCGACTGCGGCCCGATTTCGGTGACGATTTCGGTCAGGCTCTGGGTCGTCGTTTTCGGGTCGCCGAAGATGCCGATCAGCGAGACCATCGCGATCAGCGCCGGGAAGAGCGAGAGCAGGGCGTAATAGGTCAGCGCCGCGGCCCAGTCGGTGAGGTTGTCCTCCATGAACTCGCTGACCGTGCGCTTCAGCGTCGCCATCCAGCCGGTATCCGCGCCGGCTCCCTCGGGCGCGTAGTCGCGCCTGACCTGGTCCCTCTCCCCGGGGGCGTCCATGGCCCCCCGGTACCCGTCAGGCCGGGGCCGAACCGTCGATCTCGATCGGCTCGAGCTCGTCGGCCGGCTCGAAGCCGAGAATGCGGCCGTAGAAGTAAAGCTCGGCTTCGAGGCAGCGGATCTCGGTCTCGGCGCGGCGGAAGCCGTGGCCCTCGCCGGCGAAGGCGAGGTAGGCGTGGGGAACCCCGTTGCGCTTCAGCGCCGCGACCATCGTCTCCGCCTGGCTCGGCGGCACGACCTCGTCCTCGAGGCCCTGGAAGAGGATCAGCGGTGAGCGCAATCGCTCGACGAAGTTGATCGGCGAGCGCTCGCGGTAGAGGTCGGCGCGCTCCGGATAGGGCCCGATCAGGCTGTCGAGGTAACGCGACTCGAACTTGTGGGTGTCGGTGGCGAGGGTCTCGGCGTCGGCGACGCCGTAGTAGCTGGCCCCGGTCGTGAGCTCGTCGTGGAAGATGAGCGCGCAGAGGGTCGCGTAGCCGCCGGCACTGCCGCCGCGGATCGCCAGCCGCTCGCGGTCGGCCTCGGCGCTGTCGGCGAGGTGGCGGGTGGCGGCGATGCAGTCCTCGGTGTCGACGACGCCCCACTCGCCGCGGAGGCGCTCCCGGTAGGGCCGGCCGTACCCGGTCGAGCCGCGGTAGTTGACGTCGACGACCCCGATCCCGCGGCTGGTCCAGAAGAGGAACTCGCGGTCGAGCGCCGGGGTCGTGTGCGAGGTCGGCCCACCGTGGCTCTGCACGATCAGCGGCGCCAGTTCGCCGTCGGGCGCCTCGAACTCGGGGTTGGTCGGCGGGTAGTAGAAGCCGTGTGCGGTCTCGCCACCCGTGGTCGGGAACTCGATCGGGCGGGGGAGCGAGACGTAGCCGCCGGCGATCGCCTCGTCGCTGGCGCTGCGCACCTCCTCCGGCTCGCCGCCGCCGCGCAGGTCGACGACGACGACCGCGGTCTCCCGCGCCGGGCTGGCGGCGGCGAAGGCGACGCTCGTCCCCCGGCTGGCGAGCGCCGGGAACCCGAACGAGGTGTAGGGGAGGTCGAGGTCACGCGGCCGCTCCGTCCCCGGCTCGAGCAGGGTGAGGCGTTCCTCGCCGCGCTCGCAGCGCACGCAGGCGATCGCGCCGTCGTCGAGGAAGGCGTAGGTGGCGCCGCCGAACAGCCACTGCGGGTGCGCCAGCTCCGCTTCCTCGTCAGTCAGCGGCACCACCTCCTCGCCCTCGTCGCGGTAGAGGTTCCACCAGCCGTCGCGGTCGGTGCAGAAGTGCAGCCGGCCCGTGGCGTCCCACTCGGGCTGGAAGACCGACTCCTCCGGCCCGCCCGCGACCAGCGTCGCGGCGGTCGGATCGTCGAGCGGGGCGACCCAGAGCTCGGTCCCGTCCCAGGGCATGTTCGGGTGGTCCCAGCAGGTCCAGGCGAGCCTGGTGCCGTCGGGGCTGGGGCGGGGGAAGGAGTAGAAGTCGCGGCCGGCGGCTAGCACGGTCGGCTCAGCCGAGCCGTCGAGCGGCAGGGCGACGATCTGGTTCTCGGCTTCGCCCTCGCCGTGGATCTCGCGCACGCAGAGGACGGTGCCCCCGTCCGGGGTCAGCCGCAGGTCGGCGTAGCGCAGGCCGGCCGGCGCCTCCGGCTCCGGCGTGATCGACACCGGCTGCTCGCCGAGCCGCTGCCGATAGAGCCGCTGGTCGGCGAAGTTGGCGAAGACGACGAGATCGTCGGCGGCCAGCGTCCAGGCGCCGCCGCCGTACTCGTGGACGCGGGTGCGCGCGTTCATCCCCTCCGGGGTGACGTCTTCGGGCGCGCCGCCCGGCGGCCGCCGCATCAACACCACCCGGCCACCCTCGTCTGGCCGCCCTTCCGCCCACCAGACCGCCCCGTCGCCGGCCAGCGCCGGCGTCGCCAGCCGCCGCCCGGCCCGCGCCACGCTCGCCGCGTCGAGCGGCGAGCGCCAGGAGCCGTAAGGAGCGATCTCAGGCACAGGCCGGCAGTCTAAATCGCGCCGTTCGATGCATTGACCACGCTATAGGGGGGTCAATGCATCGAACGGCGCGATCCAGCCATAGACTGCCCCGCCGATGACTGAGACCTATGAGATCCCCCAAGAGTCCCGTGACCTCCGTGACATGGTGCGCCAGCTGGCCCAGGAGAAGATCGCCCCGCGCGCCGGCGAGATCGACCGCAAGGGCGAATACCCCTGGGACGTGCGTGAGCTGCTCGCCGCGCATGACATCCTCGGCCTGCCCTTCGCCGAGCGTTACGGCGGCACCGGCACCGGCACCCTGGTCCTGCAGATGGCGGTCGAGGAGATCGCCAAGGCCTGCGCCTCCTCGGCCCTGATCCTGATGATCCAGGAGCTGGGGACGCTGCCGATCCAGCTCTTCGGCTCCGACGAGCTGAAAGAGCGCTTCCTGCCGAACTGCGCCAGCGGCGAGTGGTCGCCGGCCTTCGCCCTCTCCGAGCCGGAGGCGGGCAGCGACCCGGCCTCGATGCGCACCAGCGCCGTCCGCGATGGCGAGGAGTGGGTGATCAACGGCCAGAAGAACTGGATCACGAACGCCTCCGTCGCCGACTTCTACGTCGTCTTCGCCGTCACCGACCGCGAGAACAAGCGGATCAGCGCCTTCGTGGTCGAGAAAGAGCGCGAGGGCTTCGACCCCGGCAAGCTCGAGCACAAGCTCGGGATCAAGGGCTCACCGACCGGCTCGCCGACCTTCACCGACGTCCGCGTCCCGCACGAGAACCTGATCGGGGCGGAGGGCAAGGGCCTCAGCGTCGCGCTCGGCACGCTCGAGCGGACCCGGCTCGGCGCCGCCGCGCAGGCGGTCGGGATCGCCCAGGGGGCGACCGACTACGCCAACTCCTACGCGAAGGAGCGGATCGCCTTCGGCAAGCCGATCAACAACCTGCAGGGGATCCAGTTCAAGCTCGCCGACATGGAGACCGGCACCGCCGCCGCCCGCGAGCTGCTCTACAAAGCCTGCTCGATGGCGGACAAGCCCGAGCGCCCGGCCGACCTCGGCAAGTGGACCTCGATGGCGAAGCTGTTTGCCTCCGATAACGCGATGCGGGTCACGGTCGAGGCGATCCAGGTGCTCGGCGGCTACGGCTACGTCAACGAGTACCCGGTCGAGCGGATGATGCGCGACGCCAAGATCACCCAGATCTACGAGGGCACGAACGAGATCCAGCGGGTGGTGATCGCCCGCGCGATGGGCGGCTAGTCGGGGATCTTGCGCAGCTGGTGCGCGTTGACGTCGTAGACGTAGCCGCGCACCGCGTCGCGGTGGGGGACGAAGGGGGACTCGCGGACGCGCCGGACCGACTCGCGGACCGAGTCCTCGACGTCGGCGAAGGCGCCGATCGGGAAGTTCGGCGCCTCGCCGGCCGCCTCCTCCAGCTCCGCCCGGAACTCCCCGTCGCTGATCTTTTCCAGGCCGCAGTCGGTGTGGTGGATCAGCATCACCTCGCGGGTGCCGAGCTTGCGCTGAGAGAGCGCCAGCGAGCGGATCACGTCATCGGTGACGATCCCGCCGGCGTTGCGCAGCACGTGGGCCTCGCCCGGCCGCAGCCCAATCGCCGCCTCGAGGTCGATGCGGCAGTCCATGCAGGTGACGATCGCCAGTCGCCGGCTCGGTTCCATGGGGCGGCAGCCTAGCCGCGGCGCGGGCGCCGGGGTTTTCGCGCCCGGCGCCGGGGTATCGGCTGAGCATGTCCAAGTCCAAACGAGAAAGGGAGTGACCAGGCGATGGAGTCGAAGAGCTTCGACAAAGGAATTCTCGACGGGGACAGCTCGGCGACCCGCGACCACATAGTCGGGCTGCTGACCAAGGCCTACTGGATGGAGATCGAGACGGTGATGAGCTACCTCTCTGCTTCGGTCAACCTCGACGGCGTCCGCGCCCAGGAGATCAAGGAGTCGCTGGCCGAGGACATCGAAGAGGAGCTTGGCCACGCGCGCCAGTTCGCCGACCGGATCAAGGAGCTCTACGGCGTCGTCCCCGGCTCTGAAGAGTTCGCGGCGGAGCAGAGCTACCTGCAGCCGCCCGAGCACCAGACCGACACCGTGCACGTGATCCGCGGCGTGATCAAAGCCGAGACCGGGGCGATCGAGCACTACACCCGGATCGTCGAGGAGACCGATCAGGTCGACCCCGTTACTCAGGACATGGTGATCGCCATCCTCCGTGACGAGCAGGGTCACCGCCGTCTCTTCGAGGGTTTCCTGCGCGAGTACGAGTTCGAAGGCAAAGCCTGACCGGGATCCGCCGGGCTCGCGGTTTGACTTTGGATTGAGATACCTGCACGTAGGGTTGACAAGTACTGTTGAGTAAAGTGAAGTTCACAGTCCACTGTGTCAACTCCCGGAAAAGTGGACCTTGCAGGGGGTCACAAGGTCCTGGCAATCGGCGGTGATCCGCGCGAGCGCGAGTCCCTCAAAGACGTGCTCCTCGGCGCTGAAATCGACGTCGTTCTCACCCCCGACGGCGGCACCGGGCTGAAAGCGTTCTACGGCGAGCAACCGGCGGCCGTCGTCCTCGACTTCGAGCTGCGCGATGGGAAGGGCTCGAGGTGCTGGAGAAGATCCGCGAGCTCAGTGACGTCCCCGTGGTCATGGTGACCAGTCAAGATCGCGGCGGGTCCGAGCGCATTCAAGCGCTTCGCGGGGGCGCCGACGACTGTGTGACCAGGCCGGTCAGCTGGCAGGAGATGCTGGCCAGGGTGGAAGCGCTGTTGCGCCGGCCCCGTTCGCAGGGCCAGTCCACCCTTCTAAGCGACGAGTACATCCACATCGATCGCGTCCGCCACCGGGTCGAGGTGCTGGGTGTGGAGGTGTCTCTCACTCCCACCGAGTTCAAGATGCTGACGACCTTCGTCTCCAATCCCGGGCGGGTTCTCGGCCACGGCCAGATCCTCGAGCTGGTCTGGGGCAGGGGGCTGCGGGAACGGGACGAGGTGAAGCTCTACGTCAGCTATCTGCGACGCAAGCTGCGCGAGGCCGCCGAGGTCGACCCGGTCGAGACGGTGCGAGGAGTCGGCTACCGGTACCGACCACGTAAGAGCTCGTGAAGTTGAAGATCGACAGATTCAGCGGCGGCCAGCCGCCGCTTTACTAGTCGCGCGGAGTGATGCGGAAAAGCGAGACGACCTCGGCGTTATGCGCCTCGGGATGCACCACGTAGGCACTGGGACCGCCGCCGAACCAGCCGGCGGCCTCGTTGTCGCCGACGAACACGCCCGGGTGACGGTTGCCGTCACCGTCCTGGACCCAGACCTTGTCGCCCTCCTTGAACCCGTGCTCGATCGCCTCGCTCATCATCTGCCCCCTCGCGGCTCGATCTGCTGCACGGCCCAGCCGTTGCCGTCCGGGTCGCTGAAGAACACGAACGAGCCCCAGGGGAAGTCCTGGATCTCGCTGACCTCGATGCCCCGCTCGCTCAGCTCGGCGTGGGCGGCCTCGACGTCCTCGACCACCACCTGCAGCCCTTCGAGTGAGCCCGGCGCCATCTCGGTGAGGCCGGTGCCGATCGAGATCGAGCAGTTCGAGCCCGGCGGGGTCAGCTGCACGAAGCGGAGCTCGTCGCCGACCGTGTGATCGTGGTCGGCGTTGAAGCCGGCCTGCTCGTAGAAGGCTTTGGCCCGGTCGACGTCGGAGACCGGGACGTTGATCAGCTCGAGACGAAAGTCCATCGGGCGAGTCTATCCGGCGGCCCGCCGGATCAGCAGGGCCGCATTCGCGCCAGCTTCTGGCGGTACGCACGCATCGAGCCGTGCCTCCAGTCGCCATGGGTCTGGCGCCGCAGGCTCGGCACCAGCTCGTGGTGGTAGGGCGAGCCGAGGCTCTCGTTGTGGCCGATCACATCGCCCAGGCGGATCCCGAACCGGCAGCGCAGCCACTGGGTCAGCCAGAGCGAGGCGCGCAGCTGGCGCCGGTTGCCGAGCACGTCGCCGTCGCCGTAGCCGACGTGCTCGATCCCGATCGCGGTCCAGTTCAGCCCGACCGTGTGGCGGCAGCGGGTGCGCAGGTTGACCAGCCTGAGGATCCGCCCCGAGGAGCCGACCACGAAGTGCGCGCAGACGTTCGGCAGCTCACCCAGCTCGACGTCCGGGACGTCGGGCGCGAAGGTGTTGAAGACGGCGGCGGCGCTGCCGGTCTGGGCCATGTGCTCGACGATCACCCGCGGCCCGCGCAGCCGCCACCGGGCCTGCCCGTAGTGGCGCTTCGAGTAGGCGGCCATCTCGCGCTTGCGTTTCGGCCCGAACGGGATCGGGCGGTTGACGATCGGTGGTCGCGCGATGCTCGCCGTCGCTCCCCCGGCGCTGCTCGCGGCTGGTGTTGGGCCGCCGACCGCGCCTGCGGCGAGCACGCAGAGCAGCAACACGGCGCCGGCAAATGCCAATTGCAGGGAAAACGTGCGACGAGAAGGCATAGATGAGCTTGCTGGTTTGTCCGTTGTGGCCAGTGGGTAAAAGCCGGTCAGTCGCCGTCGTCCAATACGGCTACCAGCAACCAGGGTTACGAGGAGAGATATCAATGTTCACCTGTGAAAGGTGTGGGAGCAGCTACAGCGCCAGCCACATCGGGGTTGAGAACTGTCCGCGCTGCATGCTGCTCGATCGCGTGCAAACGCCGCTGACGTTCAAGGTCTTCAGGTCCGCGGACCTCCCACGCGACCGGATTCGCTCCACCACCGAAGAGTTCCGGCGGGTCCGGGGCAAGGCTCAGCAAGTACGCGCGGCCAGGTAGTCGAGCAACCCCTCCATCCCGGATCGGGCGTGGGCCCGGCGCTGGTGGTCGGCGCCGTTGCCCTCGCGCAGGATCCGCTCGATCTCCTCCAGTGCCGCTTCGCTGCCGAGCTCCCGGGCGAACGGCCGCACCGAGTCGAGCATGCGCCGGCCCACCTCGGGCGCCGGTTCGGGCGTCTCCGAGTCGTAGAGGATCTCGGCCCCGAGACCGTGGCTGGCGGCCTGGAAGTAGGACTCCTCGAGCGCCTCGCGGTAGAGGCCGGGTGCGGTCGGCTGCTCCAGCTCCTTCGCCGCGATCGCCTGGATCAGGGCGGCGAAGGCGACCGAGCCGGCGGCGTCGGTCTGCACGTCGATCGCCCGCACCTCGACCGTCCCCAGCCGCGGATGCGGCCGCACGTCCCACCAGATGTAGGTGTAGTCGGTGACGCCGGCGGCGGCGATCAGCTGGTCGGCGACGCGGCAGAAGTCCTCGTAGTCGTGGAACTGCCGCGGCACGAGGAAGCGCGGGTAGCTGCGCACAGCCTGGGTGCGGGCGCTCGCGTGTCCGGAGTCCACCCCCTCGCGGAATGGCGAGTTGGCGCTCAACGCCTGCAGCACCGGCAGGTAGAGGCGGAAGGCGTTGGCGAGGCGCACGGCGGTTTCGGGGTCGGGGAGGCCGACGTGGACGTGCAGCCCGCAGGGCGGCGTCCGCAGCAGGTCGCCGAAGTCCTTGCGCACGACCTCGTAGCGGGGCTTGTCGACGAGCTCGGCGCCGGGCGAGCGGTCCGCCGGGTGCAGGCCGGCACCGAGCAGATGGAAGCCGGCGTCCGTGATCGCGCGCCGCGCCTCCCGCAGCTGGTCCAGTGCATCGTCGGCCCCGTGGCAGACCCCGGTCTTAAGCTCGATCTGGCCGGCGAAGATCTCGGAGGAGAGGCGCCCGGCAGTGGGCCCGCCCACAGTGGCGAGCACCTGCTCGCTCACGGCCGCCAGCCGCTGGCGCTCGTCGACCAGCAGCAGCTCCTCCTCGACGCCGAGCGAGAGCGGCGGCGACTGGCCGAAGCGGTGCGCGTAGCGATCTGGCCCCTCGGTCTGGTCCCGAGGCGTGGGCTGCTCCCTGGGCATCACCTCGCTTCCGCTACCCAGCGGGGCGCTTTTGCCAACCCATGGTTTGGAAAGGCGCCCCGCGTGGGCGGCCGGCGGTCGTAATCTCGCTGTCGACCGATGGCGAAGCGAAGCGATAGAGACGAGCGGCTCGGCGACTACGAGCGCAAGCGCGACTTCGGGGCGACGCCGGAGCCGGCGGCGGGGCGGCGCCGGCACCAGGGCGCGCCGCGCTTCGTCGTCCAGGAGCACAGCGCCCGCCGCCTGCACTGGGACCTGCGGCTCGAGCACGACGGGGTCGCCGCCTCCTGGGCGATCCCGAACGGGATCCCGACCGACTCCGAGGAGAACCGCAAGGCGGTCCACACCGAGGACCACCCGCTCGAGTACCTCGACTTCGAGGGCGAGATCCCCGCCGGCCAGTACGGGGCCGGGACGATGCGGATCTGGGACCGCGGCACCTACGAGCTGGAGAAGTGGGAGCCGGAGAAAGTCATGTTCAAGCTCGCAGGCGAGCGCCTGAGCGGGCGCTACGCGCTCTTCCGCGCCGGCAAGAGCGAGAAGGACTGGATGATCCACCGCATAGACCCGCCGGCGGAGCAGCGCGACCCGTTCCCGGAGTCGGTGGCGCCGATGCTGGCGAAGCTGGCCGAGTTGCCGGCCAAGGACGAGGGCTGGGCGGCGGAGCTGAAGTGGGACGGGGTGCGGGCGATCGCCTACTGCCGGCCCGGCCGCCTGCGGCTGCAGAGCCGCAACCTGCTCGACGTCACCGCCCAGTACCCCGAGGTGCGCCGCCTTGCCCGCCAGCTCGGCACCCTCGACGCCGTCCTCGACGGCGAGCTGGTCGCCTTCGACGAGGGGGGCCGGCCCAGCTTCGAGCGGCTCCAGCAGCGCATCCACCAGACCACGGAGAGCGTCGTGCGGCGGCGGATGAAAACCCACCCCGTCACCTACGTCATCTTCGACCTGCTCTACCTCGACGGCCACGACTTGACCGACCAGCCCTACGAGCGGCGCCGCCAGCTGCTCGACATGCTGGAGCTCGACGGGGAGAGCTGGCAGGCCCCCGGTTACTCGGTCGGCCACGCGCGCGAGCTGCTCGCGGCGACCGCCGAGCAGGGTCTCGAGGGGCTGGTCCTGAAGCGCCTCGACAGCCCCTACGTCCCGGGCAAGCGCGGCAGTACCTGGCTGAAGGTGAAGAACCTCGGCCGGCGGGAGTTCATTGTCGGCGGTTGGATCGAGGGGGAGGGGCGCCGCCGCAACAGCCTCGGCTCAATCCTGCTCGGCCACTTCGACGAGGAGGGCAGGCTCCACTACGCCGGCAAAGTCGGGACCGGCTTCTCCGCCAGCGACCTGAAGGAACTACTGGCCCGGCTGCGCCCGCTGGAGCGCCAGGGCAACCCGTTCGTCGGCCGCCGCGGGCCTCGCAACGCTCACTTCGCCGAGCCGTCCCTGGTCGCCGAGATCGAGTTCCGCGAGATGACCGCCGATGGCATGGTCCGCCACGGTTCCTACAAGGGCCTGCGCGAGGACAAGGCGGCGGCGGACGTGCGCATCGAGGCTATTTGAGCAGCTGGCCGGGGTCGACCTCGAGGGCCTTGGCCAGTTTTTCCAGCGTCGAGACCCGGGGGTCGCGTTTGCCGGACTCGATCCTGCTGATCTCGGCCGGCTCGAGGCCGCTGCGCCGCGCGACCTCTTCCTGCGTCAGATCGAGTCGCTTGCGGGCGGCACGAGCGTTCTTGCCAAGGGCGCCCACGCGGGCATCGTGACCCGCTTCGGCCCTAACTTCCATGTAAGATATTACAACTTATTGATATATCTTGCCGGCCGAGTCGATCGATCTGAAGACCCCTCCCGACATCCTCCGTTAACTGGGCCGGGGTACCTGCCGAGAGCCGGACTAAGGCAAAGAAGGGGCCTCTCGGGAGTTCGATCCAGGCTCCCTTTTTGGAACCGGCTGTTCCGCGCTGTGCAGAGCGGGCATGCCGCAAAACTCCCTGGCGTCAGGGTTCTTGCCGTCAGTTCGACTATGTCCCGTTATGTCCCGTCGATGCTGATGCGCCGGAGACGGTGCCGAGACTGAGCACCAGCATCAGGCTCATGGTGAGTTGCTTCCCCGGCATCAGTGATCCCTCGCAGCAGGTTAGTCAGGCATTTCCTATCAGGCCAAAAACAGTTTTGTTTACCCAAAAATTTAGACTGTGATCTTTGGAAGGTGAAATCGCTCGGTTCGCTTGCGGTTTGTCGAGACCCCGCAGCGGGCACCAGCAACTCGTGGGCAACCGCTTCCTCGCGATCTACCTCAACGACCACCTGGCCGGCTCGGTGGTCGGGGTGGAGCTTTGCCGGCGGGCGCGGGCGAGCAACGAGGGGTCGGAGCTGGGCGAGGCGCTGGCCGAGATCTGCGCCGAGATCGAAGCCGACCAGGAGACGCTGCGGCGCCTGATGGGCCGGCTCGGGGTGGGGGAGAGCCGGCTGAAGCCGGCCGGCGCCTGGGTGGCCGAGAAGCTCGGGCGGCTGAAGTTGAACGGGCAGCTGCACGGCTACTCGCCGCTCAGCCCGGTGGTCGAGCTGGAGGCGCTGGCGACTGGCGTGGCCGGCAAGGAGATGCTCTGGCGGGCGCTCGGTCGCAGCTTCGGCGACGGGCTCGACGACTTTGACTTCGAGGCGCTCGCGGCGCGGGCACAGACGCAGCGGCAGCGGCTCGAGGCCCACCGCCTCGACGCCGCCACGGCAGCGTTCGGAGGCGACTGACGGCGAACTCGATCACTTTCTGGGGTTGGAGCAACAGCAAGTGATCGAGTTTGGCTGGCGTGGGTAGATGGGACCGGGCATGGGCCGTCGCGACGACCAGAGGACGAAGCGCGACGAGCCGAAGTCGCCCACTCGGGCACGGCGCCTGCGCCGCTCCGACTGCTCGCGCGCTGGCATCCACCGCCGTCGCCGCAGCCGCGGCTTCTCCTACGAGGACGCCGAGGGGCGGCGGATCGAGGACGAGGAGACGCTGCGCCGGGTCCGCGAGCTGGCGATCCCGCCCGCCTGGGAAGAGGTCTGGATCTGCCCCGACCCGCTCGGCCACATCCAGGCGACCGGGCTCGACGAAGCGGGGGCGCAAGCAGTACCGCTACCACGACCGCTGGGAGCAGCGCCGGGCGGCGCGCAAGTACGAGTCGATGCGCGAGTTCGCCCGCTCGCTGCCGCGCCTGCGCCGCGCCGTCGGCCGCGACCTGGGGCGCGACGGGATGCCGAGGGAGCGCGCCCTGGCCTGCGCGGTGCGGCTGCTCGACCTCGGCTTCTTCCGGGTCGGCGGCGAGCAGTACGCCGAGGAGAACGAGAGCTTCGGCCTGGCGACGATCCGCCGCGAGCACGTCGCGATCAGCGACGGGGAGATGGTCTTTCGACTTCCCGGCCAAGAGCGGCCAGCGGCGAGTGCAGTCGGTCCGCGACCGCGGCGCCCGCACGGCGATCGAAGCGATGCGCCGCCGTCGCGGCGGGCCCGAGGACCTGCTTGCCTACCGCGAGAACGGGGCCTGGCGCGACGTCCGTTCCGAGGACCTCAACGCCTACATCCAGGAGCGGATCGGCGAGGAGTTCTCGGCCAAGGACTTCCGCACCTGGAGCGGCACCGTGCTCGCGGCCGCCGCACTCGCCGGTGAGCCGGCGCCGCGCTCGGAGGCGGCCGGCCGGCGCACGATCGCGGCCGCGGTGGAGAGCGTCGCCGCGGCGCTCGGCAACACGCCGGCGGTCTGCCGCCGCTCCTACATCGACCCGCGCGTTTTCGACCGCTACCGCGACGGGGTGACGATCGAGCCGCTCGGCGGGATGGCGAGATCAGTCCGCGCACTCGCTCGCGGCTCGAGCGCCGTGTCCTCGAGCTGATCTCCTGAGGGAGGCTTGCGGGCAGTTTGTCGCGCCTGCGCCCTGGGTACCCCCAGAGTGGACAAGGACCGCCCGCCGCCCCGAAATCCCAGCGGCTTTCACCGGGCCTCGCCCCGGTTCCCGCTCGGGTGAAAGGACCAACCGCGCAAGCGGAGAGGCGCTCGGGTCGGCGGGCAATTACTTCACGAAGAGGAGGAGATCGCAGTGTTCGAACTGAAGGACAAACGCGTCGCCTTTCTCGTCGCCAACGAGGGGGTCGAGCAGATCGAGCTGACCGAGCCGCTGGAAGCGGTGCGCGGGGCCGGTGCCGAAGCGGAGCTGCTGGCGCCCGAAGCCGGTGAGATCCAGGCCTTCGACCACCTCGACAAGGCCCAGCGGTTCGAAGTCGACCGCACCGTCGGCGACGCCGACCCCAGCCATTTCGACGCCCTCGTCCTGCCCGGTGGCGTCGCCAACCCCGACCAGCTGCGGATCAGGCCGGAGGCGGTCGAGTTCGTCCGGCACTTCTTCGAGGCGGGCAAGCCGGTGGCGGCGATCTGCCACGCGCCCTGGATCCTGATCGAGGCCGATGTCGTGCGCGGTCGCACCCTGACCTCGTTCCCGAGTCTGCGGACCGACCTGCGCAACGCCGGCGCCGAGTGGGTCGACGAGGAGGTCCACGTCGACGAAGGCCTGGTGACGAGCCGCAAGCCGGACGACCTCCCGGCCTTCAACGCGAAGCTGCTCGAGGAGTTCGCCGAGGGAGTCCACGAGGGTCAGCGCGAACGCACCGCCGCCCACCACTGAGCGAGGGGGGATCGATGCCACCGCGCGGAGTCAAAAAAGGCAGCAAACGGGATCGCCAGTACAAACACATCAGGAAGAGCGAGAAAGAAGCGGGTCGTTCGGAGAAGCGAGCCGAGGAGATCGCCGCCCGCGCCGTCAACAGGGAACGGGCGCGCTCCGGCGAATCTGAATCCGCCTCGCCCAGCTCGACCCGCGGCCGCTCGGCAAGCAGCCGCGGCGGCAAACGGTCGGGCAAAGGCCCCGGCGGCCGCACCCGCGACCAGCTCTACAACGACGCCAAGAAGCTCGACATCGAAGGCCGCTCGAAGATGTCGAAGAAACAGCTCCAGCGGGCCGTAGCCGGCGCGAGCTAGCTGGACACCGCCCCAGTGTTTCCGTGCCTGGCCGCTGGGGTAATCGGGCGCCATGGACGAGGACGACCCCCGCGTCGCCGAGGAGGAGCAGCAGGCCGCCGCGGAAGCGGCGCGGATCGGTGGCCGGCACACGCCGGAGAGCGACGACCCGGCTCAGGAGCCGCTGGCCGAGGCGGGGGAGGGCGAGTCCGAGGGCTTCGAGCTGGCCGAGAAGGAACTTGAAGAAAACGCCTCCCACGGCAACTCGCGCGGGTTCCCCGAGGATGACGTGCCCGCGCCTGAGGAGCCGACCGAGGCCGAGTACGGCGAACCGGACGAGGAGACCCCGGGGGACGGCCCGGAGTGAGCGCGACCGCCCCCGACCGGCTGCTGGCGATCGTCACCGACACCCTGGTCGGGGCGGAGCCGGCGGAGGAGATCCGGCGCCAGGCGAACGGCGGCGGGGTCGACGTGCGCGTGGTCGTGCCGGCGGTCGAGGCCAATGTCTTCCGCCACACGCTCGGCGACATCGACGAGCCGAAGGCCGAGGCCGAGAAGCGGCTGCGCACCTCGCTGGAGACCCTGCGGCGGGCCGGCGTCGACGCCTCTGGCTACGTCGGCGACCCTGACCCCGTCCAGGCCGCGAAGGACGCCCTGCTGGAAGCGCCGGCCGACGAAGTGCTGATCTTCGAGCACGCCGACGGGCAGGCCCGCTGGTTCGAAGACGGGCTGTTCGAGAAGGCCCAGGAGACACTGGAGCCGCCGCTGCGCATGGTCGTGATCGATCCGGCCGCGGACGGGACGCACGTGCTCGACGTCGAGCGGGCCGGTGCCGGCATGAAGCCACACGAAGAGAAGGAAGTCGGGTCGGCCTACCTGCCCGGGCTCTCGCGCGGCGACTTCGCCGGGATGACGATCGGCATCGTCGGCACGATCATCGTCATCGTGCTCGCCGCCGCGGTCGGCTCCGGCGGCGGCCCCGAGGTCGGCTGGAAGGCGGTCGCGATCGGGATCGCGATCTTTACCGCCCTGGTCAACATGGCGCACGTGGTCGGCCTCACCCTGTTCGAGAGCGTCAGCTACCGCGGCGGCTTCGCCAGGTTCTTCCGCCTCCTCTCGCTTTTCGGCACCTCCGGTGCGATCCTCGCCAACCTGCTGATCCTGCTGCTCACCTGAGCCGCTCGCTGGGCCGGCGCAGGGCGGCGAGCACCTCCTCGGCCAGGGTCGAGCCGTCCTCCGCCCGCAGCGGCGTCGCCGCGACCCGGAAGACGACGCCGTCCTCGTCGACTTCCTCGAGCGAGACGCTGGGCCGGTAGCGGGTCGGCACGCTGATCGCCTCCAGCAGCCGCTCCTCGACCTGTCGCGGGCTTGCCCCCGAGCCGAAGCGGACGCGGACGTCGACTTTGTCCGGCTCGCGCAGGGGCACGACGACGAGCGTGATCAGGACGCTGTTGGGGACGAGCAGGCGGTCGGCGCCCTGAGCCAGGGTCGCGTAGAAGAGGCCGAGCGAGCTGACCGTGCCCTCGATCGAGCCGGCGAGCGCGCCGCCGACCAGCCGCACCCGTTCGCCGACCCGGAAGGGCCGGGTGCTCTGCAGGACGATGCCGGCGAAGAGGCCGCTCAGCGTCTGCTGGGCGGCGAGGCCGAGCACGATCGCGGTGAAGGCGCCGCCGACCGCGAGCGCGGCGGCGTTGACCCCGGCGATCCGCAGGGCGAGGACGACGACCAGGGCGATCGCGAAGAGCCGGACGAGGAAGCCGAGCGTCCCGGCCGTGGCCGGGTCGAGCCGCCGGTAGAGCCGCGGGGAGAGGCCGCGCACCAGCCAGTGGGTGGCGGCCGAGCCGACCACGATCAGGATCGCGACCGTCGCGAACCGCACCCACTGCCCGTAGCCGGGGAAGAGGCTCTGGCGGTTGTAGTAGACGACCAGGGTCGCGGCCAGGACCACCAACGCGGCCAGTAGCCCGCCCAGCGCCCGCTTCGACATCCGCGGCGCCAGCTCCTCGCCGAGCCCGAGCGAGTGCCAGGCATGGCTGCGCGTCTCAAACAGCTCGCGCGGGAGTTTCGGCCGCCGCGGTGCGGGCATCCAGATTCAATACCCCGGCCCCCAGGTGCCTACGCACGGCATACCATCTGGCCGATGGCACCTGAATCGAAGCCGGCTACGCCAGAGGCGACCGCAGAGGCAATTCGCATTCGCCGTCTGCGCGAAGACGCAAGGCGTCCGATGAGCGAAAACCTCGCCGAGACGATCGCTCTCAGTCAGATGATGATGCGGTTTGCGGGAGCCGCCCGGCAAGTTGAGTCCGCCTGACTTCGCCGAGCTGCTGCGCCGGCTCTCGACGGCGGAGGTCGATTTCGTCCTGATCGGCGGTATGGCGGTTGGGGCCTGGGGAGTCGTTCGCGGCACGAAGGATGTCGACATCGTGGTCGATCCGGACCCGGAGAACCTTGCCCGGCTGGCGGAGGTGGCGGTCGATGCGTGTGGGCACGTTCAGGCGGGGGAGTCGTTTCTCAGCAGCAAATTCTCGATCGCGGGCCAGCTCGCGAGTGGGGAGCAGGTTGCGATCGAGACCGAGCTGGGCCGGCTGGACGTGGTTCAGGGGCTAGACGGAGTGCCGTCTTTCGCCAAGCTGCGCGGTAGGGCCGTGCAAGCTGAAGTGCTCGGCGTCCCGGTTGCCGTTTGTGCGGTCGACGACCTGAAGGCGATGAAGCGCGCTGCGGGCCGGACCCGCGATATCGCCGACCTCGAGGATCTGGACGCGGCTAACTCTTGACCGCGGCGCCCCGCTCAGTCGCGCAGGGCGGTGAGTGCCTCGTCGCGGGTGCTGAGGATCGGGATCGAGCGTTCGAGGCCGGTGACCTCGAGCACGCGGCGGACCTGATCGTTGTAGCTGCAGATCACGACGCGGCCGTCGCCTTCGCCCTCGGCGGTACGGTCGAGCCGCTGCCAGGCCCGGACGATCAGGGCGATCCCGGTCGAGTCGATGAACTCGCACTCGCTGAGGTCGACCAGTACCAAGGCGTTCCCAGTCGAGATTGCATCGTCAAGCGGCCCCTCCAGTTCGGGGGCGGTGCTGAGGTCGAGCTCGCCGCGGACCGCGATCACGCGGATCCCGTCTTCTAGCTGCGCGGCGGATGCTTCGAAGGGCGCCGGAATCACGCGCCGATGCTACCGCAGCCGCACAATGCGTCGAGCAGAGTTTTGCCCAGCCTGCGCGGGGGTAGGAATTTCGGAAGTGGCATCGCGGTTATGCTCGCCACCGACCCTCCGTGGTCCATGCACTAACGCAATCGTGAATACGACGACCGACGATCGATCGGGGCTGCAGATGTCCCTACCCGCCCGAGCCGAGAACGTGGCGGTCGTCCGACACGCCCTAGCCGGCCTCGCCGAGCAGCTCGGGATGGGGGAAGCCCAGCTCGCGGACCTGAAGACCGTTGTCACCGAGGCCTGCATGAACGTGGTCGTCCACGCCTACCCCGGCGACGAGGCGGGCCTGCTTGCGGTTGAGGCGACCCCGGAGATGGACGGCCTGACGGTCGTCGTGCGCGACTTCGGCACGGGGATCCGGCCGCGTCCTGAGAACAACAATCGGCCCAGCCTGCGCATCGGTCTGACCCTGATCGCCGCTCTCTCGGGAAGCTTCGAGATCAAGGGCGGGGTCGACCGCGGCACCGAGATCCGGATGTTCCTGCCCCTCGCCGTGCGCGACGAGAGCGACGAGCGCGAGCAGGCCGCCGCCGCGGCGCCGGTCGAAACCGAGGCAACCGCGATGCGGGTCGGCCCCCCCGAGCTGGTCGCGCCGATCCTCAGTCGCGCCCTCGGCGCTCTTGCCGCCCGCCGCGAGATCACCGTCGATCGCCTCGCCGACGCGATGCTGCTCAGCGACGCGATCTCCGCCGGCGCCCCCCAGGGCTTCAAGGATGGCCACGTCTCGCTCAGCATTGCCGACCGCTCCGAGGGAGTCGAGCTGCGGGTCGGCCCGATGGAGGATGGCGGCGCCGAGCGCCTGCGCGCCAGCCTCGACCTGCCCGAGCTGGGCGGCTCGCTCGAGTCGCTGGCCGACGACCTGCGGGTCGAAGCGGGCGGCGAGGGCGAGTTCCTCGTCGTCGGCATCTCCTCGCTGGCCGCTTAGCTCCGCTCGTCCCCGTCCGTTTCGGCGACCTCGGCACGGATCCGCTCCAGGGTCCGGCGCAGGATCCGCGACACGTGCATCTGTGAGTGGCCGATCCGCTCGGCGATCTGGGACTGCGTCATGTCCTCGACGAAGCGCAGCTGCAGGACCAGTCGCTCACGCTCGTCGAGGTGAGGGAGCGCCTCTTCCAGCGCCAGCTTGTCCTCGACCAGCTCGAAGCCCTCGTCTTCGTCGCCGACCCACTCCGAGGCCGGCGATTCTTCCTCGTCGCCGCCGACCGGGCGGTCGAGCGAGAGTGGGCGGCGGTTGTGGTTCGCCTCCAGCACCTCGAGCACCTCGCTTGGGCCGGTGTCGAGCTTGGCGGCGATCTCGCCGACCGACGGCGAGCGCTGCAGCTCGACGGTGAGGGCCGAGATCGCCTTGTCGACCTCGGCCATGCGGTCGTGCAGCCCGCGCGGCACCCGCACGGTCCAGACCCGGTCCCGGAAGTGGCGCTTCAGCTCGCCGAGGATGGTCGGCGAGGCGAAGGCGGTGAAGGGAGTGCCCCGACCTGGTTCGAAGCGGTCGATCGCGTTGACCAGGCCGAGGCTGGCGACCTGGAGCAGGTCGTCGAAGGACTCGCTGGCGCCGCGGTAGCGCAGGGCCAGGTTCTTGGCGAAGGGAAGGTAGCGACGCACCAGCTCCTCGCGGGTCGCTTGATCGCGCGTCTCCGCGAAGCGCGCCCAGAGCTCGCGCTCGCTCGCCAAGCCGTCGTCCGGCCCGGGATGGAGGTCGTGCTGGGGGGGTGGGGTCTGGTCTCTTTTTGCTGCCATCGATCTCGGGCGCGGTGTCGCAAACACCAGCGCCGCCCAGAGGGCAATGGAAGCCGTGCAGCGCCCGGCGGCCAGGTTCAGCCGTCGTGGTCACACGATAGCGGGGTGCTGGAGGCCACCGGCGCCGCTCGATGCGAGCGGCGCCGGGGCCGCACGGTCACTCGCTTGCGGCCGGCTCCGACTCCGCCGCGGGCTCGGCTGCGGGCTCGCTCTCGGGCGCCGGGTCGGGCGACTTGAAATGCAGCATCTCGACCTTCGACAGCATGCCCGGCTCGTCGCTGTTGGCAAGCCGCTCTGATGCCTCGGCTTGGATCTCCAGCAGCCGGTCGAGGGTGCCGAGCAGGAGGTTGACCACGTCCCCCCAAGCTTTCTGGTCGACGACCATCGGCACGCGGCTGAGGTGTCGGTCCTCGAGCTCGTCGAAGGTGCCTTTGCTGACGGCCTCCTCGATGTCGTCGAAGACGGCTTTCAGCATCGCGCCCGAGAGTCCCGGGCGCAGCGCGGCGGGCATCCGGGACCACTCGCTGTCGCTGAGGAACTGCCGGCGGGTGGCACGGTAGAAGTGCTCGGTCGCGCCGCGCCGCTGCTTCGTGTCGACCAACTCGATGCAGTCGTATTTCTCCAGAACCCGGACGTGGTAGGCGACCAGATTGAGGCTCTGTCCCAGCTCCTGGGAGAGGAGGTTGGGGCTCGCGACCCGCTCGTTCAAAATGATCAGGATCTGTACGCGGAGGGGATGTGCGAACGCTTTGGCGACGATCTGTTCGACGCCGTCTTTCTTCTTGGTTCTCGGCAAGGGGCTTTCCTTCACTCGTTTTAACGGTGGCGGCCGATTACAAGACTGTAAAGATCGAAACTCAGGATTTCCACAGCAGTCCCGCAATTTTCGTTTATTTCTTAAATCTTGGTGTGTCGGGGTTGATTGCTAGAAACATTTGAAGTATTACTCCGGTCTGCACGGATCACCGCATGGGAAAGCGGCTCCGGGGAGGACTCACGAGGGGAGGTGGGATGCACGTGAAGATCGGAGAGATGCAGGATCAGATTGCGCCGGCATCCGTCAGCAAGGGTGCCTGAGGAAAGCTGCGCCGGAGGCGGTCGGGCCTGACAGTCTGTGCCGGTGGCGCCCTGGAAGCTGCCCCTGATAGTCGCTGCGATCGCCGTCCCGATCGTCGCCGGGTTCTACGTCAGCCCGGGCCTCGGACTCGCGGTCGGCGCCTTGGCGGCGGTGGCGATCGTCGTCGTCGCGGCGCGTCAGCGGCCGCGCGAGACAATCGGCGCACCAGCCGCCCCGAGCCGGCTCCTGGTCGTCCTCAGCCGCCCGGTCGAGCAGCCGGAGACGATCGGCGAGATTGCCGGCGCGGCGCGGCGCGGGGCCGAAGCCGCGGACGGGCAGGCTGAGGTCCTCGTCCTCGCGCCGGCGCGGATCGGCTTTCTCGACCGCTGGGCCTCCGACGTCGAGGGCGCGCGCCGCGAAGCGCAGCGGCGGCTGGTGATCACTGTCGCCTCGCTGGCCAAAGCGGGGGTTGTTGCCGAGGCCAGGGTTGGCGACGAAGACCTCGTGCAGGCGGTCGAAGACCAGCTGCGAAGCTATGACGCCGGCGACGTGATCCTGGTCACCGGCCCGCCCGAGACAGACCCCGAGGGGGAGGAGGCGGCGGCTGAGCTGGAGCGGCGCCTGCGCACCGGTTTCCGCCGGCTGACGATCAGCGGTCCAGCAACTCGCTGAATCGCAGCGCTGCCCGTGTCGGCATCAACAGCTCACCGTGGTGGTGCAGGAGGCCGACCCCGATCAGGTCGCGAACCGCGCGCTCGATCGCGTCGCGACGGGCGAAGTTCGGTGACTCGCCGCCGACTTCCCGGATCAGCTCGGCGGCGGTCAACAGCACCGGGTGAAGGTCGAGTGCCTGCTGCAGCACGGCCGACTCGGTGGCCGTGTCTTCGCCCGCGGGCGTCCAGCTGTGCTCGGTCTCGTCCATGGCGCTCCCCCGCCTAAGTCTCCGGCCCGGTCGAACTCTCCCCCGGCGGGTCGATTTCTTTTCCGTTGATACCGAGCACCTCGAGCGCCCAGGGCGCCTCGATCGAGGGGCAGTAGAAGTGCTGCATCGAGCCCCGCACCGGTTTCGTGTCAACCAGCGTGACCGCGCCGCACTCGGCGAGCACCCGCACGTGGTAGCTGACGTTGCTGAGCGGTTGCTGCAGCGCCGCGGAGACCTCACGCGGGCTGATCGCCTTCTCATCGGCCATCGCCCGCAGGATGTCGCGGCGCAGCGGGTGCCGGAGGGCGACCAGCAGGTCGTTGTCGTCTGAACGGTTGAGGCTCGTCATCTTGGGAGGTGCAATATAGAGCAAACGAAACGTTCTGTCTGTAGAGCTTATGTCTTCAGAATATTCCGTGCGGCGTGGTGCGCTCAGGAGCCTGCGCGCTCAGGCGTCCTCGCGGACGCCGCCCATTTCGCTGAAGACGGCGGTGACGCCGCCGTCTTCGCGCCGCTCGTCGGCGATCACGTGTGAGACCGCGTTGATCAGCGCCAGGTGGGTGAAGGCCTGGGGGAAGTTGCCGAGGTGGCGGCCCGATTTCGCCTCCAGCTCCTCGGCGAAGAGGTCGAGCGAGCCGGCCGCCTCGAGCAGGCGCTCGCAGAGCTCGCGCGCTCGTCGCCGCTCGCCGGTCTCCGAGAGCGCCGAGACCAGCCAGAAGGAGCAGATCAGGAAGGTGCCCTCCTCGCCGCTGAGGCCGTCGTCGGTCTCCTCGACCTTGTAGCGGAGCACGAGGCCGTGTTCGGTCAGCTCGTCGGCGACCGCGTCGACGGTGGCGCGCACCCGCGGGTCGTCGGGCGGAAGGAAGCGAAACAGCGGGATCAGCAGCAGCGAGGCGTCGAGCGCGTCGGTCTCGTAGTGCTGGCGGAAGACGCCGTCGCGGACGCCACGGGTGAGGATCTCGGCGCGGAACTCGTCCGCCTTCGCCTGCCACTCATCGGCGATCTCGTCGAAGCCGTTGCCGCGCGCGAGGCGGACGCCGCGGTCGACCGCGACCCAGATCATCAGCTTCGAGGAGACGTAGTGCTGGGGCTCGCCGCGCGACTCCCAGATCCCCTGGTCGGGATGCGGCCAGGCGGCGATCGCCGCCTCCACCTGGTAGCGGATCAGTTCGCGGTCGGCCTGCGTCCCGGTCTGCCGCAGCGCTTTGCGGTGCAGGTAGATCGAGTCGAGCAGGGCGCCCCAGACGTCGTTCTGGCGCTGGTCGAAGGCGCCGTTGCCGATCCGCACCGGACGTGCCCCGCCGTAGCCCGAGAGGTGGTCGAGGGTGCTCTCGGTCAGCTCCTTCTCATGGCCGATCCCGTACATGATCTGGAGGTCGCGGTCGCTGCGGCAGACGTCGACGATGAAGCGCATGAAGTCGCGCGCCTCCTGGTCGAAGCCGAGCGTGTGCAGCGCCCAGAGGCTGAAGGTCGAGTCGCGGATCCAGCTGAAGCGGTAGTCCCAGTTGCGTTCGCCCCCTGGGGTCTCCGGCAGCGAGGTGGTCGGCGCCGCCAGCATCGCCCCGGTCGGGGTGTAGGTGAGGCCCTTGAGGACGAGCGCCGAGCGCTGCAGGTGGATCCGCCAGGGATGGTCGGGGAAGTCACCATCGCGCAGCCAGTCGCGCCAGAACTCCTCGGTCGAGTCGAGCCGCTCAAGCGCCTCGGGCGCGCTGCGAGGCCCGCCGACCCCGCCCTCGCCCCAGCTGACCGCGCAGAAGCCGCTCTCGTCCTCGCGCAGGTGCAGGCTGCCGCGCACGCTGGCGCCCTCGATCTCCAGCTCCATGTCGCTGGTCAACCGCAGCTCGGTGCCGTCCACGGCGGCGGCGATCGCCTCGCCCAGTTCGCCGCCGCTCCAGCTCGCCCCGTCGAGGCCGTAGCCGAAGCTCGGCAGGCACTCCATCTCGAGGTCGACCTCGCCGTCGATGCAGGTGACCGTCCGCAGCAGCGAGCGGTCGGACTCGTGTTTGGTGGCGGGACGGCTGCCGCGCCCATCGGAGGGAACCCACTCGGCGATCGTCAGCGCGTCGTGGACGACCGCCCAGCCGGTCTCGGTGACCCAGGTCGTCTCGATCACCAGCGTGCCCGGCTTGTAGCGGCGGCCGATCGGGACGCCGACCCCGCGCGGCCGCACCCAGAAGTGGCCGGCGCCGCGGTCGAGCAGCGCCGCGAAGGCGCTCGGCGAGTCGAAGCGGGGGAGGCAGAGCCACTCGACCGAGCCGTCGTAGGAGACCAGGGCGGCGGTGTGGCAATCGGAGAGAAAGCCGTAGCTGCCGATCGTCGGAAAGCGGTTATCTGCGGCGCCCATACCGGGCGCCAAGCTAGCAATGCGGCCGGGGGCGAACGGGTGATCGACGCCGCTACGCTGACCCCATGAACGCGCCGTTCGCCCACGTCGGCAGCGCCTTCGCCCCGCTCGAGCTGCTGCCGTTGCTGCTCGTCGCGGGCCTCTACGCGAAGCGGGCCTCGACCCTCGCCGCCAAGGGCCGGCCGGTGCCGCTCTGGCGACAGCTCTGCTTCGCCGCCGGCGTGCTCTCGATCGTGGTCGCGCTGTTCTCGCCGATCGGCCACATCTCCGAGGAGCTGGTGATCGCGCACATGATCGAGCACCTGCTGCTCGGCGACATCGCCACCCTGCTGCTGGTCCTGGGCCTGACCGGGCCGCTGCTGCAGCCGATCCTGGCGATCCCGATCTTCGACCGGCTGAAGATCCTCGCCCACCCGCTGGTCGCCTTCCCGCTCTGGGCGCTCAACTTCTACGTCTGGCACATCCCGGCTCTCTACGAAGCCGCCTACGGCACGGCGCTGATGCACGTGGTCGAGCACTCGATGTTCATCTTCTTCGGCTGCCTGATGTGGATGCCGGCCTTCGGGCCGCTGCCGACCCCGCAGTGGTTCACCGCGCCCTGGAAAGTCGGCTACGTGATCGCGGTCCGCTTCGCCGGGGCGATCCTCGGCAACGTCCTGATGTGGTCGGGCACGGTGCTCTACCCGATCTACCGGCAGGGCGAGGCCTACTGGGGGATCACGCCGCTGGCCGACCAGAGCACCGCCGGCGTGATCATGATGGTGGAGGGGACGTTCCTCGGCCTCGGCCTGCTCGCCTGGGTCTTCTTCGAGGCGGCGCGCGAGGGGATCGAGAAGCAGCGTCTGCTTGACCTGGCGCACGATCGCGGGGTCGAGCTCGACGAGGAGCGGGCGCAGCGCGCGGTCGCCGCGGGCCACGGCGAGCGCCTCGAGCAACAGCTGATCGCGGCCGGGAGAGACCCTGAGCTTGACCGCGACTGAGCGCCTGCTGCTGCCGGCGCTGGTCTTCGTCGTCGGCGCCTCCAGCCTCGGCGTCGAGATCGCCGCGGCGCGTCTCCTGGCGCCATATTTCGGCGCCTCGACGATCGTCTGGGCGAACACGATCGGGGTCGTCCTGGTCGCGCTCTCGATCGGCTACTGGCTCGGCGGCCGTTACGCCGACCGCCACCCGCACCTGCGCGGCCTCTGCCTGCTGGTGCTCGGCGCCTCGCTGCTGATCGCCGTCATCCCCTTCGCCGCCCGGCCCTTCCTCGGCTTCTCGGTCGATGCCTTCGACACGGTCTCGGTCGGTGGCTTCGCCGGCTCGCTGTTCGGGGTGCTGATCCTGGTCGCGGTCCCGGTCACCCTGCTCGGGGCGGCGTCGCCCTGGGCGGTGCGGCTGGCGGTCGACGACGTCCACCGCTCCGGCGAGGTCGTCGGCCGCCTCTACGCGATCTCGACCGCCGGCTCGCTCTGCGGGACGATGCTCTCGGCGCTGCTGCTGATCCCGCTGCTCGGCACCCAGCGCACCTTCTTCGTCTATGCCTTTGCCCTGGCGCTGGTCGCCTGCGCCGGGGTCGGCTGGCGCTACGTCCTCGTCCCGGCGGCCCTGGCCCTCGGGATGGCGATCCCGGTCGGGACGATCAAGGCGGCCGACACCGGCCGCGTCCTCTACGAGGCGGAGACGGCCCACCAGTACGCGCGCGTGGTCGAACGCGACGACGGCAGCCGCGCCCTCGAGCTGAACGAGGGCCAGGCCGTGCACTCGCTCTGGCGCCCCGGCACCTACCTGACCGGGGACTACTGGGACGGGCACCTGGTGCTGCCGGCGGCGGCGCGGGCGCGGGCGCCGCGGCGGATCGCGATCCTCGGCAACGCGGGCGGCACCGTCGCCCGCGCCTTCGGCCACTTTTTCCCCGCCACCGCGGTCGACGCGGTCGAGATCGACGGCGAGCTGACCGACCTGGGGCGCCGCTTCTTCGGCCTCCGCAACCCGCGCATGGAGGCCTTCGCCGAGGACGCGCGGCCGTGGCTGGAGCGCTCCGCGGGCGGCTACGACGCGATCATGGTCGACGCCTACCGCCAGCCCTACATCCCCTTCTACCTGACCACCCGCGAGTTCTTCGAGCTCGCCGCCGCGCGGCTGGCGCCGGGCGGGATCGTGATCGTCAACGTCGGCCACCCGGAGGGCAGCGATGAGCTCGAGCGGGTGCTCGGGCGGACGCTGGCGGAGGCCTTCCCGCGGGTGCTGCGCTACCCGATCGAGCTGACCAACACGCTGCTGGTCGGGGGCGGGGAGGGCCTCTCGGCGGCGCGCCTGCGGCGCAACGTCGCGACGCTGGCGCCGGAGCTGCGGCCGCTCGCCCGCGAGGCGGCGGCCGGCCTGGCGCCGCGCCTGCCCGGCGGCGAGGTCTACACCGACGACCACGCCCCGGTCGAGTGGCTGGTCGACAGCTCCCTGCTGGAATACGCGAATGAATGACGCGCTGGACCGCCTGCGGGCCTGGCTGGTGACCGGCCCGGTCGGCCGTGGCCTCTCCTTCGCGATCGATTTCGCCGCGGCGCTGCGCACGTTCATCTCTCGCTAGGGTCAGTCGCCCCCGATGCAGACCTCCGTCAAAGAGCTGCCCAACTCGCGCGTCAGCGTCGAGGCCGAGGTTCCCGCCGAGGACGTCGATCGCGCCGTCTCGCGTGCCGCCCGGGCGATGGCCAAGGAGATGCGGCTGCCCGGTTTCCGCCAGGGCAAGGCGCCGCCCTCGCTGGTCGTGCAGCGGCTCGGCTTCGGCCCGGTCCTGCAGGAGGCGATCCGCGAGGCGCTGCCGGAGTGGTACGAACGGGCGTTGCTCGGCGCCCGCATCAGCACGATCGGCGACCCCAGCATCGAGATGGTCTCGACCCCCGAGGACGAGGGCGAGCCGCTCACCTTCAAGTTCGAGGTCGGGGTGCGGCCGGAGGCGAAGCTCGGCGAGTACAAGGGCCTCGAGGTCGGCCGCAAAGAGGAGGAGGTTCCCGACGACGTCGTCGAGCGCGAGGTCGAGCGCGTCCGCGAGGGCTTTGCCCGGCTCGAGCCGGTCGAGCGCGCGGCGGCCGCCGGCGACTCGCTGCTGATCGACTTCGAGGGGCTGATCGACGGCACCGCTTTCGAGGGCGGCAAGGCCGAGGACTACCTGCTCGGCGCTCGGCACCGGGCAATTGATCGAGGGCTTCGAGGAGCAGCTGGTCGGGGCCAAGCCGGGCGAGCAGCGCGAGGTCAAGGTGACCTTCCCCGACGAATACCAGGCCGAGCACCTGAGCGGCAAAGATGCGGTCTTCGTGGTCGAGGTGAAGGAGGTGCGGGAGAAAGTCCTGCCCGACCTCGACGACGACTTCGCCTCCGACGCCTCCGAGTTCGACACGCTCGAGGAGCTGCGCGCCGACATCCGCGAGAAAGTCGGCGAGGCGCTGAGCAGCCGGGCCGAGGAAGACTTCCGGATCGCCGCGGTCGACGCCGCGGTCGACGGCGCCACGGTCGACGTTCCGGCGGACCTGGTGACGGCGCGGGCGACCGAACGCCTCGAGCGGATGGAACGCCAGCTCGCCCAGCGCGGGATGGACCCCAACACCTTCCTGCAGATGCAGGGTAAAACCCGCGAGGAGCTGATCGAGGAATCGAAGCCCGACGCGGAGCGCGAGCTGAAGCGCGAGGCGGTGGTCACCGCGATCGCCGAGGCTGAGGAGATCGAGGTCTCCGACGCGGAGCTCGAAGAGGCGCTCGAGCACAGCGCCGAGCACGAACGGACCAGCGCCGCGAAGCTGCTCGAGCGGCTGCGCAAGGAGGGCCGCGAGGGGATGGTCGTCGAGGACCTGCGGGCGCGCAAGGCGATCGAGCTGGTGGCGGAGTCGGCGCAGCCGATCCCGCTCGAGCAGGCCGAGGCCCGCGAGCAGATCTGGACGCCGGAGAAAGAGCGCAAAGAGGCCGGCGGCCTCTGGACTCCTGAGTCCGGGGACTGAGGGCGGGGAGGGGCTGGGGTGTCCCTCTCCAGACACATCTCGCTTCGCTCGATGTTGAGTGTCTGGCGAGGGACACCCCAGCCCCTCTGCTCTATAGAGTCCGACTCATGAGTCCATTGGTGCCGATGGTGGTTGAGCAGACGTCGCGTGGGGAGCGGGCGTTCGATATTTACTCGCGGTTGCTCGGTGAGCGGATCGTCTTTCTCGGGACGCCGGTCACCGAGGACATCGCCAACCTGATCGTCGCCCAGCTCCTGCATCTGGAGTCCGAGGATCCGGACAAGGACGTCAGCCTCTACATCAACTCGCCCGGCGGCTCCGTCTACGCCGGCCTCGCGATCTACGACACGATGCAGTTCATCAAGCCCGACGTGCAGACGATCTGCGTCGGCGTCGCGATGAGCATGGGGGCGCTGCTGCTCAGCGGCGGCGCCGCCGGCAAGCGGATGGCGCTGCCAAACTCGAAGATCCTGATCCACCAGGTCTCGGCCGGGTTCCAGGGCCAGGCGACCGACATCGAGATCCACGCCAAAGAGATCATCGACGTCCGCCGCCGCCTCGACGAGATCATCGCCGGCCACACCGGCCAGCCCTTCGACAAGGTGACCAAAGACACCGAGCGGGACTACTTCATGAGCGCGGAGGAGGCGAAGGAGTACAACATCGTCGACCGCGTGATCGAGCACCACTGAGCGGGCCGCTCCCGATCTGATCGCGGCCCGGATGAGGCCGAATGGCCGGCGCGGCTGCGGCCCCTCCCCGGTATCCCGCGTAGCGCCGCTACGCGGGAACCGTGTCGTGACCGCCCCGCTTGGCCATCGACCTCCCCGGACTCGCGCTCAGATCGGTCGCGGCCCTCGAAGAACTTTAGGCGCACATGCCGCGCCCGGCAGTGGTCCGGCGCGGCGAGCCGGTTCTGGAGGGCCAGCGGGTTGGCGCCGTTGGCGAAACCGGCAACGCGGTCGGCACCGGCTGCCACCTCCACTTCGTTCCTCGATCACTAACTGTTGCTATAGCCCCACTTAGTGATCGAGTTTGGAGCGATCGAGGGCTTTGCGGAACCAGACGTTGGCCTTGGGATTGGCGTTGTAGGCGGGGATCTCGCGGTAGCCGGCGGAGCGGTAGAGGCCGATCGCCTCGGTCAGGTAGTCGGAGGTGTCGAGGCGGACCGCCTCGCAGCCGTGCTCGCGGGCGATCAGCTCCAGCTCGGTGAGCAGTTGCCGGGAGAGGCCGCGGCCGCGGAAGGCGGGGGAGAGGTACATGGTCTTGACCTCGGCAACCCCGGTGTCGAGGTGGCGAACGCCGCCGAGGCCGACCGGCGCTCCGTCGACGCGGACCAGCAGCAGCACGCCGCCTGGTGGCATCAGGTCTCGAGGCGGCCCGGCCGCGATCTCCGCCTCGAGGTCGATGCCCAGCGGCCCATCCGTCTCGCGGATGAAGTCGGCGAAAAGCGCCAGCACCTGGGGGTCGTCGAGGCTGGTCGGCTCGAACTCGGCGATTGTCACCTCAAGACGCGCCTCAGGCCTCGAGGTCGTACTCGATCCACTCCGAGCGGACGGCGTCGGTGCTGTCGTAGAGGCGCTGGGCGGTGACGTTGCTCGGTGCGGTCCTCCACTCGAGGCTGGTCACACCGCGTTCGCGGGCGACGGCGGCGCTGGCGTCGATCAGGGCGCGGCCGACGCCCTCGCCACGAACGGCTTCGTCGACATAGAGGTCGTTCATCAGCACCGCCTCGACCGCTTCGGTCGAGGAGAAGTGCCAGTAGAGGCAGGCGTAGCCGGCCAGCTCCTCGCCGCGCCAGGCGCCGAGCAGCATCCCGTCCTCGCTCGGCGCGAGGAAGCGGCGGAAGAAGCCGCGGTTGCGCTCCTCGTCGATCTGCTCTACCTCGTAGAAGCGCTGGTAGGCGGCGATCAGCGGCAGCAGCGCCTCGTACTCGGACGCCTTGATCGGCTCGACGCGGGTCAGCACGGGCATTGCCCCACCGTAGCGGGGCGGCGCAAGCCTGGCGTCACGTGCAGGGACCTCCGTACGCACGCAGTAAACGACCCTCGTACCGGCTTGTGCCCCCGTCTAAGCTGTGGTGGCTGCCGGAGTCAAAACGTCCCGTTAGGAGGGGATTCCGCTGGCACGTCCCACAGACTCGAACGAGCAGCTTCTCTGCAGCTTCTGCGGCAAGTCGCAGCGCCAGGTCAAAAAGTTGATCGCCGGCCCGGGCGTCTACATCTGCGACGAGTGCATCGACCTCTGCAACGAGATCATCGACGAGGAGCTGACCGCGCCGCCCGCCTTCGAGCTCGAGAACCTGCCGAAACCGCGCGAAATCCACGATGTCCTGCAGGAGTACGTGGTCGGCCAGGAGGCCGCCAAGCGCGCCCTCTCGGTCGCCGTCTACAACCACTACAAGCGGGTCCAGATCGCGCAGTCCGAAGAGACCGACGTCGAGTTGCAGAAGTCGAACATCATGATGCTGGGGCCGACCGGGTGCGGCAAGACGCTGCTCGCCCAGACCCTCGCCCGCATCCTCAACGTCCCCTTCGCGATCGCCGACGCGACCGCGCTGACCGAGGCCGGCTACGTCGGCGAGGACGTCGAGAACATCCTCCTGAAGCTGATCCAGGCCGCCGACTACGACGTCAAGAAGGCGGAGACCGGGATCATCTACATCGACGAGATCGACAAGATCGCGCGTAAAGCCGACAACCCGTCGATCACCCGCGACGTCTCCGGCGAAGGCGTGCAGCAGGCGCTGCTGAAGATCCTCGAGGGGACCACAGCTTCGGTCCCCCCGCAGGGCGGCCGCAAGCACCCGCACCAGGAGTTCCTCACGATCGACACCACCAACGTGCTCTTCATCTGCGGCGGCTCCTTCGCCGAGCTCGACAAGGTGATCGAGCGGCGGGTCGGCGACCGCGGGGTCGGCTTCGGCGCCGCGATCTCCTCGCGTGAGAAGAAGGACGCCGGCGAATGGTTCGAGCAGGTGCTGCCCGAGGACCTGATCGAGTACGGCCTGATCCCCGAGTTCATCGGCCGGCTACCGGTGATCACCGCGATCCACCAGCTCAGCCGCGACGATCTGACCACGATCCTGACCGAGCCCAAGCACGCGCTCACCCGCCAGTTCCAGCGCTTCTTCGAGTTCGACGACATCGAGCTGGTCTTCTCCGAGGACAGCCTCGAGGCGATCGCCAACAAGGCCCTGGAGCGCGAGACCGGCGCCCGCGGCCTGCGCTCGATCCTCGAGGAGACGCTGCTCGACGTCCAGTTCGAACTGCCCTCGCGGCGCGACGTGACCAAGTGCGTGGTGACCAAGGAGACGATCTCCCAAGGTCGTCGCCCGACGTTGGTTACCGAGGCTGCGCACCAGGACATCGGCGCCGCCGAGGACGACGGCCTCAGCGAAGAAACGGCATAAGCCGCGATTCGGCGCGGGACCAGGCGTTGCGAGGGAGGGGTCTGGCCACCCTCCGGGCGAATTTGTCGCGCCCCCTGAAGGGGGCAGCTCCCTGAGATGGAGCGCGCCTATGGCGCGCGGAAGACAGATTGCATTTCGCGCGCTTCGCGGACATTCGCCCGGAGGGCGGCCAGACCCCTCCGACGACACGCGGCCCGGGACGGCTCAGGGTTCGGAAGCTTTCGTAGCTAGGAACGCTTGGTCGCTCGGGCGGCTTTAGTGCAAGCTTTCGTGAACTGGGGCTTTGCTGGAGTTCGTGACGTTGGAGGGATGTCGGGACCCCTCGGAGGGAATGTCGCGAAGCGGCGGAAATGCAATCCGATTCCCGCGCGCCATAGGCGCGCAGCAACATAGGGAGCCTCGCCCGCAGGGCGGGCGACTGAATTCCCGCAGAGGGGTCCCGACATCCCTCCCTGCATTGGTCTATCTAGACTCGCGGCGTGGATCCCGCACGGCGAGAGACGCTCGAGAGCACCACCCGCTACGACCCGGCCGAGATCGAGGCGCGGGTCTTCGCGGAATGGATCGAGGGTGGCTATTTCCACCCCGAGGCGGAGGGCACGCCGGCGGAGAACTTCTCGGTCGCGATCCCGCCGCCGAACGTGACCGGGGCCCTGCATATGGGCCACGCGCTGAACGGCGCGATGCAGGACGCGCTGGTGCGGATGAACCGGATGCGCGGCAAAAACACGCTCTGGGTCCTCGGCACCGACCACGCCGGCATCGCCACGCAGGCGGTGGTCGAGAAGGAGCTGCGGGCGGAAGGCAGGAGCCGCCACGAGCTCGGCCGCGAGCAGTTCGTCGAGCGGGTCTGGGAGTGGAAAGAGGAGTACGGCTCGCGGATCGTCGAGCAGTACAAGCGGCTCGGCGCCTCCCTCGACTACGAGCGCGAGCGCTTCACCCTCGACCAGGGCTACGTCCGCGCCGTCTACCGCGTCTTCAAGCAGCTCTATGACAAGGGCTACGTCTACCGCGACAACTACATGGTCAACTGGGATCCCGGCTCGCACTCGGCGATCTCCGACCTCGAGGTCGAGAACAGAGAGGTCGAGGACACGCTCTACTCGATTGACTACCCGGTCGAGGGCACCGAGCGGGTGTTGACGGTGGCGACGGTGCGGCCGGAAACGATGCTCGCCGACACCGCGGTCGCCGTCAGCCCCAACGACGAGCGCTACGCCGACCTGGTCGGCCAGTTCTGCGTGTTGCCGCTGGTCGGGCGCCGGCTGCCGATCATCGCCGACGAGCACGTCGACCCCGAGTTCGGGACCGGGGCGCTGAAGATCACCCCCGGCCACGATCCCAACGACTTCGAGATTGGCCGCAGGCACGGCCTCGAGGAGATCGTCGTGATCGGCCCCGACGGCCGCCTCACCGAGGCGGCCGGCGAGTTCGCCGGGATGACCGCAGCCGAGGCGGGCGCGGCGGTGGTCGCGGCGCTGCGCGAGCAGGGCCTGCTGCGCGCCGAGCAGCCCTACCTCCACTCGGTCCCCTTCTCCCACCGCTCCGGCGAGCGGGTCGAGCCGCTGATCTCGCTGCAGTGGTTCTGCCGCATGGACGAGCTGGCCCGTCCGGCGATCGCGGCGGTCGAGCGCGACGAGGTGCGGATCGCGCCGGCGCAGTGGAAGCGCGTCTACCTCGACTGGATGCGTGAAATCCGGCCCTGGTGCATCTCGCGCCAGCTCTGGTGGGGACACCGGATCCCGGTCTGGTACTGCGACCCCTGCGAGGAAACGATCGTCGCCGAGCAGCCGCCGGAGCGCTGCGGCGCCTGCGGCGGCGAGCTGCGCCAGGAGGAGGACGTGCTCGACACCTGGTTCAGCTCCGCCCTCTGGCCGTTCGCGACGCTCGGCTGGCCCGAGGAGACGCCGGAGCTGGGCGCCTTCTACCCGACCAGCTTTCTCACCACGGCGCGCGAGATCCTCTTCCTCTGGGTCGCGCGGATGGTGATGATGGGGATCGAGTTTCCCGGCGCGATCCCCTTTCGCGACGTCTACGTCCACTCGGTGATCCAGGCCCGCGACGGGCGGCGGATGTCGAAGAGCCTCGGCACCGGGATCGACCCGCTGGAGGAAATCGACGTGCACGGCGCCGACGCCCTGCGCTTCGGCCTGCTGGCGATGTCCTCGACCCAGGACGTGCGCTTCTCCGACGCCAAGGTCGAGCAGGGCCGCGACCTCGCCAACAAGCTCTGGAACGCGAGCCGGCTGATCCTGCTCAACACCGCCGAGGTCGAGCCGGCGCCGCGGCCGCTGCGGGTCGAGGACCGCTGGATCCTCTCGCGGCTGGAGCGCACGATCGCCTCGGTTACCGCCAAGCTCGAGGCCTTCGACTTCGCCCACGCGGTCCAGGAGTCCTACTCGTTCTTCTGGCGCGACCTCTGCGACTGGTACCTGGAGATCGCGAAGCCGCGGCTCTACGAGGGTGAGGAGGAGGTCTCGGCGACGCTGCTCTACGCGCTCGAACGGGTGCTGGCGTTGCTGCACCCGACGATGCCGTTCGTGACCGAGGAGATCTGGTCCTTCCATCCGGCCCAGCGCGGCCACCTCGTCGTCCATCCCTTCCCCGAGCCGGACGAGTCGCTCTTCGACGCGGCCGCCGAGGCCGACGTCGAGGGCGGGATCGGGCTGACCCAGCGGCTGCGGGCCTGGCGCGACCTGGCCGACGTGCCGGCCGCGGCCGTGCTGGTCGCGGTGATCGACGGGGTCGAGCCGCCGGAGTTCGTCGCCCGCCTCTCCCGCTTCGAGTTCGACGGGGTCGGGGCCGAGCCGGTCGCCTCGATCGGCCCGGTGCGGGTGCTGTCCTCCGAGCAGCTCGACGCCGACGCGGTCGCGGGGCGGCTGGAGAAGCGGCGCGCGGAGCTGCGCTCCGAGGTCGAGCGGGCCGAGCGCAAACTCGGCAACGAGGGGTTCGTCGCCAAGGCGCCGGCCGCGGTGGTCGAGGAGGAGCGCGGCAAGCTCGAGCGCTACCGCGCGGAACTCGCCGAGCTGGCTTGACGCCCTTCGACGCGGACGCTTACCTCGAGTCGCTGGAGCCGTTCGGCTGGCGGCTCGGCCTCGAGCGGATGCGCCTGCTGACCACGGCGCTCGGCCTGCCGCAGCACCGCTTCGCCTCGATCCACGTCGTCGGCACCAACGGCAAGTCCTCGGTGGCGCGGATGACCGCCGCCCTGCTCGAGGCGCACGGCCTGCGCAGCGGTGCCTGCCTCTCGCCCCACGCTGCGCGCTGGACCGAGCGCACGCTGATCGGCGGTGAGGAGGTCGGGCAGGAGGCATGGGCGGCGGCGGTCGAGCGGGTCGCGAGCGCGGCCGAGGGCGTTAATCGCAAACTGGAGGACGGCGACGCCGTGACCCAGTTCGAGGCCGCGACCGCCGCCACCTTCGTCGCGCTAGCCGACGCCCGGGTCGAGGCGGCGGTGATCGAGGCTGGCCTCGGCGGCCGGCTCGACGCGACCAACACGATCCCCTCGCGGGTCACGGTCCTGACCTCGATCGGGCTCGACCACACCGAGTGGCTGGGGGGGACCGAGGCCGAGATCGCGGCGGAGAAGCTGGCGGTCCTGCGGGACCACACCACGCTGGTCCTGGGACGGGTCTCGCCCGAGGTCGAGGCGCTGGCCGAGCGCACCGCCGCCGAGCGCGGCGCCCGCCTGCTCCGCGCCCCGGACGACCCCGGAGCGGAGCTGCGGCTGCTCGCCCCCGGCGAGTTCCAGCGCCACAACTTCGCCCTGGCGATGACCGCGGCGGAGGCTTTCCTCGGCGACCTCGACCAGGAGCGGGTGGCGGAGGTGGCCGCGAGCGTCACGGTCCCCGGCCGCCTCGAGCGGATCGCCGAGCGGCCGCCGGTCTTCGTCGACGCCGCCCACAACCCGGACGGCGCCGCCGCCCTGGCCAGGGCGCTGCCGGCCGTGACCGGCGAGCGCCGCGTCATCGCCGTCCTCGCGATCCTCGCCGACAAGGACGCCGAGGCGATGATCCGCGCCCTCGCCCCGGCCCTTGAGCGAGCGGTCTGCACCCAACTCCCCGCCGACGGGCCGAAACCCGCTCTATATCAGCGGGAATCGGCCCATCGGCCGTCGGTTGAGGCGGGGGAGCTGGCTCGGATCTGTGTGGGGGCTGGAGTGGAGGCGGAGGCCGAGGCGTCCTTTGGGGCAGCGCTGGGGCGGGCACGCACGCTCGCCACCGAGGACCCCGAAGGCGTCGTCCTCATCACTGGCTCCCACTACGCGATCGCTCCTGCCCGCGCAGTGCTCCGTTAGAAGGGCCGGTGCCCCTCCCACAGAGGCTCCCGGACCCACGCTTCGCACTTTGCGAGCGGATTCAGCTGCGCAACGGCCTCTGGGGGAGGGGCACCGGCCCTTCCCCCGCTATGCGAGGATTGCGTGATGAACGACCGCGGCGCCCGTTCCGAACTGCTCTCGATGATGGGCCTGGTCGCCGCCGTGGTGGCGATCGTGATCCTCGTCTTCTTCGGGGTCGGCTACCTGTTCGGGCGCCTCTTCCTTTGACGCCCTTGCCCGTTCCGCCGGCGGCGACAGGGTTCACCGCCAGCGCGGCGAAGTAGACTGCCCGTCCCTTTCGGAGGGCGCCCACCATGTCACTAGCGATCTTCGGCATTACTAACGACGGCCTCAACCTGGTCGCGACCCTTTTCATCTTGATGCTGGTCGTGCTCTGGCTGGCGCTGATCGTCTACACCTACCTCGACGCGCGCCGCCGCATCTCCGACCCGTTCCTGGTCGCCTGCGCGACCGTCGCCTCCTTCTTCCCCTTCATCGGCACCGCCGTCTACGCGATCGTGCGCCCACCCGAGTTCCTCGAGGACGCGCACGAGCGCGAGCTGGAGATCAAAGCGGCGGAGCTGCGGGTGCGGCAGCTGAAAGAGCAGACCTGCCCGAACTGTGAGTACTCGGTCGAGAAGAACTACCTGCGCTGCCCGAACTGCCAGCGCCGCCTCAAGGACCCCTGCCCGACCTGCAGCAAACCGGTCGACCCGCGCTGGGGCCTCTGCCCCTTCTGCGAGACGACGCTGGGCGGCGGTGGTGGCGGCGGAGAGCGCCCGCGCCGGCGCCAGGCCCGCCCGACCGAGGGGGAGGGGGCGCCGCAACGGCAGCCCGCCCGCCGCAAAAAAGCGCCGGCCGCGGCGCCGCGACAAGCTTCCGCGAACGCCGAACGCAAGGAACCGGCCCGCGGTGCCTCCGAGGAGGCATCTGACCCAACCCCAGAGCAAAGGAGCCCCCGCCGTGAGCCGGACCCTGATCCTCGTCAAGCCTGACGCCTTCGAGCGCGCCCTGACCGGCGAGGTGATCGCCCGCTTCGAGCGCAAGGGGCTGCGGATCGCCGCCCTGAAGAAGATGCAGGCCGACGAGGCGATCGCCAACGAGCACTACGCCGAGCACAGCGAGAAGCCGTTCTTCGGCGAGCTGGTCTCCTTCATCACCGGCGGCCCGCTGGTGGCGATGGTGCTCGAGGGCGCCGAGGCGGTGCCGGCGGCGCGCCAGCTGATCGGTGCCACCAACCCGGTCGAGGCGGCGCCCGGCTCGATCCGCGGCGACTTCGCCCTCGAGGTCACCTTCAACATGGTGCACGGGTCCGACTCGGACGAGTCGGCCGCGCGCGAGATCGGGATCTGGTTCCCCGAGCTGTCCTAGCCTCGGGCTCTCCCCAGCGGCGGGAGATCCTCGCCAAGCTGGGCCTCGAGTTCGAGGTCGTCGTGCCGGGCGTCGACGAGCTAAGTGGCGGGAATCCCGAGCTTCGAGGTGGTCGAGAACGCTCGCCTGAAGGCGCGCGCGGTCGAGGCTGGCGACGCGCTCGTCATCGCCTGCGACACCGACGTCATCCTCGATGGCAAGGCGCTCGGGAAGCCCGCTGACGCGAGTGAGGCTCGGGAGTACCTCGACCGGATGGCGGGGCGGGAGCACGTTGTGATGAGCGGGCTGGTCGTGCGCGAGGACGGGGAGGAGCGCAGCGGGCTGGAACGGACCTCGGTCTTCTTCAAGCAGCTCTCCGACCCTGAGAAGGAGCGCTACGTGCGGTTCGGCGAGTGGGAAAGCCGCTCCGGCGGTTACGCGATCCAGACGCTCGGCTCGACCCTGGTCGAGCGGGTCGAGGGCAGCGTTTCCAACGTGGTCGGGCTGCCGGTCGGGCTGCTGTTCGAGCTGGCGCCGGGCCTCTTCAGCCGCGCCTGAGCCGGAACTGCTCGGGCCGATTTGGCCCGTTTGGGATGATTTCCGCTGGAAATCACCATATGGGCGTATTCAGCTATCTGAAACGGCTCGGCGGTCGCGACATGGCCGTCGATCTCGGGACCGCGAATACCCTCGTCTACGTCCGGGGGCGAGGGATCGTGCTCTCCGAGCCCTCGGTGGTCGCGATCGACTCGCGCAACGGCCAGGTCCACGCGGTCGGGGCCGAAGCGAAGCGGATGCTGGGCCGCACGCCGGGCACGATCACCGCGATCCGGCCGCTCAAGGACGGGGTGATCGCCGATTTCGACGTCACCGAGCAGATGCTGCGCCACTTCATCGAGGCGGTGCACTCGAACCGCTTCGCCCACCCGCGCGTCGTCGTCTGCGTGCCCTCGGGCGTCACCGGGGTCGAGAAGCGCGCGGTCGAGGAGGCCTGCCTCTCAGCCGGCGCCCGTGAGGCGTACCTGATCGAGGAGCCGATGGCGGCGGCGATCGGGGCGGGGCTGCCGGTCGCCGAGCCGACCGGGTCCCTGATCGTCGACGTCGGCGGCGGCACCACCGAGGTGGCGGTGATCTCGCTCGGCGGGATCGTCGTCTCGCAGTCGATCCGGATCGGCGGCGACGAGCTCGACGAGGCGATCGTCGCCCACTGCAAACACGCCTACAAACTCGCGATCGGGACGCAGACGGCGGAGGAAGTGAAGGTCGAGGCGGGCTCCGCCTCGCAGCTGGCGGAGGAGGTGCGGACCGAGATCCGCGGCCGTGACCTCGTCTCCGGCCTGCCGAAAACGATCGAGCTCGGCTCCGAGGAGGTGCGGGAGGCGCTCGACGAGACCGTCGCCCACATCGTCGACGCCGTCAAGGAGACGCTCGATCGCACGCCCCCGGAGCTGGCGGGTGACATCATGGACCGCGGCATCACCCTCGCCGGCGGCGGCGCTCTCCTGCAAGGACTGGAGCAACGCCTCCGCGACGAGTGCCAGATGCCCTGTCAACTGGCAGAGTCGCCGTTGACTTGCGTGGCGGTCGGCTCGGGCATCTCGCTCGAGGAGTTCGAGGCGATCCACCGTGCCGGAAAAAAGCAAAGAATCTAGGTCTCCCACGTGTACCGAAAGCAAGTACGCCGCCGTAGGGCGGTGCTGGCGCTGTTGATCGTCGGCTCCTTCGTGCTGCTCACGGCGACCTACGGGTCCGGCTCGAACGGCGTCCAGCGCGGCGTCAGCACGATCTTCAGCCCGGTCCAGTCGGTCGCCGACGGGGCGCTGAAGCCGGCCCGCGACCTGGTCAACTGGTTCGACGAGACCTTCGACGCGCGCGGCCGCAACGACCGCCTGCAGGACGAACTCAGGACCGCCCGCGAGGAGGCGGTCGGAAAACAGGCGGCCCTGGCCGAAAACACGCAGCTGAGCAAGCTGCTCGACCTCGACCGCGGCGGCGCGATCCCCTCCGGCTACGACCCGGTCACGGGGCGGGTGATCGCGCGCTCGCCGACTGTCTGGTTCGCCGATGTGACGATCGACGCCGGCAGCGGCGATGGCGTCGAGGTCAACGACCCCGTGGTCAACGGCGACGGCCTGGTCGGCACGGTCTCCGCGGTGACCGGCGGCTCGGCCCAGGTCACCCTGCTCGCCGACCACTCCAGCGCCGTCTCCGCCAAGGTCGTCCCGATCGGCGTCCAGGGCGTGATCCGGCCCAACGTCGGCGACCCCGGCGACCTGATCCTCGACTTCATCGACTCGACCAAACACGTCAACCGCGGGCAGGCGGTGGTCACGGCGGGGTGGCGCAGCGACGAGATCGAGTCGCGCTTCCCGCCCAACCTGCCGATCGGCGAAGTGACCCGGGCCCCGATCGAACAGCAGGAGGCGAGCCAGCAGGTGCACGTGCGCCCCTTCGCCGACCTCCGCGACCTCGACCTGGTCCAGGTCCTGACCGGGGGCTCACGCGGGTGATCCTCACCCCGAAGATCCTCGCCCGCCTGGTCGCGATCGTCCTGCTCGGCGTGATCCTGCAGCTCTCCTTCTTCTCGCGGGTGACGATCTTCCACGTCAGCCCCGACCTGCTGCCCGCCCTGGTCGTCTCGCTCGGCCTGCTCGGCGGCACGATGACCGGCGTCGTCAGCGGCTTCTCAGTCGGGTTCCTGCTCAACTGCCTGCTGGTGCAGCCGCTCGGCGGCGGCTCTCTGGTCCTGCTCAGCACCGGCTACCTCGCCGGCCTCTTCCGCGAGCGGGTCGAGCTGCACAGCCCGCTGGCGCCACCGCTGCTCTGCATGGCGCTGACGATCTTCGCCGAGCTCGGGTTCGGCGCGGTCGAGCTGATGCTCGGCGCCGACGCCGCGGTCAGCAGCCTCGCCGCTCGCGACATCCTGCTCAAGGGCGTCTTCGCCTTTTTCCTCGGCTGGCCGCTCTACCTCGGCCTGCGCCGGCTGCTGCGCCCGGCCCTGGTCGATACGCAGCCGCTGCGCTCTAGCCGCCGGCCGACGGTGTTGGGAGCCTAGGCATATGTACGTGCGTTCCAACGACCGTCCCGGCTCCAGCCCGCGCCTCGCCCTGCGCATCGTCGTCCTCGGCGGCTTCGCCGTCGCCCTCTTCGGGATCCTCTTCTTCCGGCTCTGGGACCTGCAGGTCCTCTCCGGTGACGCCTACCTGGCCGAGGCGAAGAACAACCGCACCCGCGAGTTCAAAGTGATCGCCCCGCGTGGCGACATCCTCGACCGCGAGGGTGAGGTCCTGGTCGACAACCGGACCAGCCTCGCGCTCCAGCTCAATACCCAGAAACTGCCGGAAGACCCGGTCGAGGAACGCCGCGAGCTGGCCCGGATCGGTGGGCTCGCCGGGATCTCGCTGCGCAAGGTGCGGCGGACGATCAAGGAATCCGAAGAAGTCGCGGCGGGGGCGCCGGTGACTCTGCGCAAGGACGTCGGCTACGACCTCGTCTACTACCTCGAAGAGAACCAGCGCGAATTCCCCGCCATCGCCGTCCAGCGTGTCTTCGTCCGCGCCTACCCGAACGGCACCCAGGCCGCCCACGTGGTCGGCAGCGTCGGTGAGATCAACGAAGAAGAGCTGAAGGAGCCGGAGTACAGGGAGCTGGAACCGGGCGATGAGATCGGCAAAGGCGGCGTCGAGAGCGCCTACGACCGCTTTCTCCGCGGCGATCCCGGGCTGACCAAGATCCAGGTCAACGCGCTCGGCCAGCCGACCCCCGGCGGCCAGCTGGTCTCCGAGCCTCCGACCCCGGGCGACAACCTGAAGCTGACGATCGACGCCGACGTGCAGGCGGCCGGCGAAAGCGCCCTCGCCTCCTACGGCCTGCCCGGCGCTTTCGTGACGATGAACGTCGAGAACGGCGAAATCCTCGGCATGGGCTCGTCCCCGACCTTCGACCCGACCGTCTTCACCGAACCGATGACCCAGGCCCAGGTCAACCAGCTCTACCGCGACGACGTAGCCGCCCCGCTGACCAACCGCGCCACCGAAAGCACCTACCCGGTTGGGTCGACCTTCAAGGCGATCACCGCCCTGGCGGCCCTCGAAGGCGGGTACATCACCCTGACCGAGCCGGTCGCGGACGCCGGCTCGATCACGGTCGGTGGCCAGGAGTTCCAGAACGCGGGAGGCGTGGCGCTGGGCACGGTCGACATGACCTCCGCCCTACAGATGTCGTCCGACGTGTACTTCTACCTGCTCGGGCTGGAGATGTGGGAGACCAACCAGCTGCAGAACTGGGCGGGCAAACTGGGGATCGGCAAGGAGACCGGCTTCGAGCTGGGAGGGGGCGAAAGCCTGGTCCCGAGCAAAAAATGGCGCGACGGCCTCTTTGAGGAAGGCAATACCGAACGGCCCTGGTCGGCCGGCGACAACATCCAGCTGGCGATCGGCCAGGGCGATCTGCTGACCAACCCGCTGCAGCTGGCGATCGCCTACGCGGCGATTGGCAACGCCGGCAGGATCGTCACCCCGCACGTCGGCCTCGAAGTCGAGGACGCCGCGGGGCGGGTGTTGCGGGAATTCGACCCGCCGGCGCGGCGCAAGGTCAAGATCGACCCCGCCTACCGAGCGGCGATCCTCGAGGGCCTGCACCAGGCGGCCCAGGTCAGCGGCGGCACCTCCTACGGTGTCTTCGGCGGCTTCCCGATCGACGTCGCCGGCAAGACCGGGACGGCGGAACGCCCCGGCCACGGCGACCAGTCCTGGTACGCGGTCCTCGCGCCCTATCCCGACCCGGAGGTGGTCACGATCGTCACCGTCGAGGAAGGCGGGTTCGGGGCCGAAGCGGCGGCACCGGCGGCGCTGCGCATCCTCGAAGCGCACTTCCACAAACAGGCGAAGGAAATCGAAGCCGAAAACGGGGGCAGCCCCGGCTGATGTACGCGACCCGCTCCCGCCAGGCCCGTCCCGAGCCGTTCGCGGTCCGCGTCAGCGTCGCCGAACGGCTCGGCCTCGCCCACCTGGACTGGCCGCTGGCCTTCGCCGCCGTCGCCCTCGCCGCCTTCAGCGTCTTCACGCTCAGCGAGGCGACGCAGAGCGACGTCCCCGGCAGCCCCCGCTACTTCGTCGACCGCCAGGCGATCTACTGCGTGCTCGGCCTGATCGGGATGCTGGCGATGACCCGGATCGACTACTCGCGCTTTCGCGAGCTGCGGGTCGGGATCTACACCTTCCTCTGCGCCAGCATCTCGCTCGTCTTCGTCTTCGGCTTCACCGCCCGCGGCTCGCGGCGCGCGATCGAATTCCCCTTCTTCAGCTTCCAGCCGTCGGAGCTGGGCAAGCTCCTGCTCGTGCTGGCGCTTGCCGGGTTCGTGATCGACGGCGCCCGGCGCGGCTCAGCCCGGCAGCGCACGGTGCGCTACCTCTGCCTCGGCCTCGCTCCGGCGGCCCTCGTCTTCCTGCAGCCGGACCTCGGCACTTCCCTGGTGTTCGCGGTCGCCACCCTCGGCGTGATGTACTTCGGGGGTGTCCCCTGGACCCACTTTGCCATCATCGGTTCGACCCTCGCTGTCTTGATCGCGCTCGCACTGGTCGCGGCGCCCTCTGTCGGGGTGCCTGTGATGAAGAGCTATCAGGAAGAAAGGCTTACCTCTTTCCTCGACCCGAGCGCGCACTCAAGCGGCGCGGGGTATCAGCAGAACCAGTCAGTGGTCGCCATCGGCTCCGGTCAGGAGACCGGCCGCGGCGACCGTGCCACCCAGACGCGGCTCGACTTCGTTCCCGAGCGGCACACCGACTTCATCTTCGCGGTGATCGGTGAGCGCTACGGGTTCATGGGCGCCGCGTTCGTCCTATCCCTTTACGCCCTGCTCTTCTGGCGGGCGCTGAAGATCGTCACCCTCTCGAAGAACTCCTACGGGGTCCTGGTCGCGGGCGGCATCGCCGTCTCGCTGCTGTTCCAGGTCTTCGTCAACGTCGGGATGAACCTCGGCATCATGCCGATCACGGGCATCCCGTTACCGCTGATGAGCTATGGAGGCTCGTCGGTGATCGCCACTTTCCTGGCGATTGGAGTGCTTCAGAGCATCGCGATCCAGTCGCGTCTGAGCCAGAAGGGAAGGTTCGCCTGGTGAGGCCTTGAAGTGAATGGCCCCCCGGCATGCGTACCTAACCCGAACTGAGCTGAACAACAAATGAAGAAAACCATTCTGGTCTCCGCCGAGCGCGGAGAGACCCGCGTGGCCGTCCTCGAGTCAAAGCAGAAAGGCGGCAAACGCGACGTCGCGGAGCTCTACATCGAGCGTCGCGGCCGGCGATCAATCGTCGGCAACATCTACAAGGGCAAGGTCGACAACGTCCTGCCCGGCATGGAGGCCGCCTTCGTCGACATCGGCCTCGAGCGAAACGGCTTCCTGCACGTCGACGAGATCGTCCTGCCCGGCGGTGAGCAAGCACCGAAGCGTGGGCGCGGCTCCGGCCGGCGGATCAACGAGCTGATCAAGCCCGGACAGGAGATCCTCGTCCAGGTCGTCAAGGACCCGCTGAAGACGAAGGGCGCGCGGCTCTCGATGAACGTCTCGATCGCCGGCCGCTACCTGGTCTACGCGCCCCAGGGCAGCGGCGTCGGCGTCAGCCGCCGGCTCTCCGACTCCGAGCGCGACCGGCTGCGCAAGATGGTCGACCGCACCTACAAGGGGCCGGGTGGGCTGATCGTCCGCACCGCCGCCCACGGGGCGAAAAAATCCGACTTCGTACGCGAGATCGGCTATCTCAAAAAGCTCAACGAGGTGCTGGCGAAACGGACCGAGAGCACGAAGGCGCCGGCGATGGTCTTCCAGGAGGCGGACCTCTCGGTCCGGGTCCTGCGCGACGTCTTCCTCAGCGAGTTCGAGAAGGCGATCATCGACTCCGAGAAGCAGTTCGAGCGCGTCACCAACTTCTTCCAGCGCACCGCGCCGGAGCTGGTCGACGGGGTCGAGCTCTACAAGGGCGAGAAGCAGTCGCTGTTCGAGAAGTGGAAGATCGACGAGGAGATCGAGTCGACCCTGAACCGTCGTGTCGACCTCCCCTCCGGCGGCTACCTGATCATCGACTACGCCGAGGCGCTGACCGTGATCGACGTCAACAGCGGCAGCTTCACCGGCCGTGGTAAAGGAGGCCTCGAGGAGACGATCACGAAAGTCAACACCGAGGCCGCGGATGAGGCGGTGCGACAGCTACGGCTGCGCGACATCGGCGGGATCATCGTCATCGACTTCATCGACATGGCCCGGGCCAGCAACCGCGACAAGGTGCTGAAGACGATGCGCAAAGCGCTCGACGCGGACAAGTCGAAGAGCTACGTGGTCGAGGTCTCGCCGCTGGGCCTGGTCGAGATGACCCGCCAGAACGTGACCGACGGGGTGCGCGAGATCCTCACCGCGCCCTGCCCGACCTGCGCCGGCGAGGGCGTCGTCCTCTCGGCTGAGACGGTGGCCCTCGAGGGGCTGCGCAAGATGCGCGAAATCGCCGCCGAGCACAGCGACGACGAGGCCTTCCTGATCCGGGTCAACCCGAAGGTCGCGCACGAGCTGACCGATCCCGACAGCGGCCTGCCGGAGCTCGAGGGCGAGACCGGCAAGCGCTTCCACTTCGAGGGCGGCGACGCGCTCGCGATCGACACCTTCGAGTTGGTCGAGCACGGCACACGCAAGGAGATCGAGGAGCGGGCGTTGCCGTTCAAGGTCGGCGAGGAGGTGCTGGTCAAGATCGACGAGCCGCACATGTACAACGCCGACGACGCGGTTGCCCGGATCGACTCCTACATCGTCAGCGTCACCGGCGGTGGTCGTTACGTCGGCGAGCGCAAGCTGGTGCGGATCGAGGAGGTCGAGCGCTCGGCGGCGATCGCCTCGCTGCTCGGCGGCGAGTCCCCGAACGGGTCCGGAGGCGGCGAGGAAAACGGCTCCGAGCTAGAATCCAGCGCTCCTTCGCGCAAACGCAGTCGTGGCCGCCGGGGCGGTCGGGGGCGTTCGCGCGCTAAACAAGGCAGCAAGGAAGACGACTGAGCATGTACGCGGTAGTGGAAAGCGGTGGCAAGCAGTACAAGGTCGAGCAGGGTACCTCGCTGCTGGTCGACCGCCTCGACGCCAAGGAGGGTGACAAGGTCGCCCTGCGCGCGGTGATGTTCCGCGACGACGCGGTGATCGCCGAGCCGAAGGCGCTGGAGAAAGTCAAAGTCGAGGCGAAGGTCGCCGAGCACCTGCGCGGCCCGAAGATCAAGGTCTTCAAATACAAGGCGAAGAAGGGCTACCGGCGCAAGGCCGGCCACCGCTCGGAGCTGACCAAGCTCGAGGTGACCTCGATCAAAGCCGGTAAAACGGCGGCGAAAAAAGCTGCCGCGAAGAAAGAGGAGGACTCCGATGGCTCATAAGAAAGGGCTGGGGTCCAGCCGCAACGGGCGCGAATCGAACCCGAAGATGCTCGGGGTCAAGGTTTTCGCGGGCCAGGAGGTCAGCGGTGGCGAGATCATCGTGCGCCAGCGCGGGACCCGGTTCTGGCCCGGCGAGGGCACCGGGATCGGCCGCGATCACACGATCTTCGCGACGCAGGCCGGCCGGGTTGACTTCTTCACCGCCCGCAAGGGGCGGACGATTCGCGTCCTCGCCGACGACTGAGGACCTTGAGCGTGGGGGAGGGGCCGGGTGCCCCTCGCCCTCACGAACAGCATGGAGGTTCGGTCGAGGGGCACCCGGCCCCTCCGACCCGGGATTCAGGACCTCGTCTCCGGGGTGCTGTCGCCTTTTGGGTCGCATAGCGCCACAAAAGACGACAGCACTCCATCTACCCTCCTGGCGATGTACGACAAGGCGAAGATCTGGGTAGAGGGGGGAGCCGGCGGGAACGGCTCTGTGAGCTTCAGGCGGGAGGCGCACGTGCCGCGGGGTGGTCCTGATGGTGGAGATGGGGGGCACGGGGGGGATGTCGTGCTTGTTTGCGATGCGTCGAAGCGGGATCTTGGCGCCCTCAAAGGGTCGAAGCACTTTCGGGCTGAGCGGGGGCGGCATGGGGAAGGGTCGAACCGGCAGGGGGGGCGGGGAGAGGATCTGGAGATACCGGTGCCGGCCGGGACGCAGGCGACGACTGTGGATGGCGCCGCGGTCGACCTCGTCGAGGTCGGTCAGCGGGCCGTGGTCGCGCACGGGGGGCGTGGCGGGCACGGGAACAAGCGCTTCGCGACCTCGACCCGGCAGGCGCCGCGGTTCGCCGAGAAGGGGACCGGGGGGGAATCGGACTGGATCGAGCTGCGGCTGAAGCTGCTCGCCGACGTCGGCCTGGTCGGTTTGCCGAACGCCGGTAAGTCGTCCTTACTGGGCCGGCTGACGCGGGCGACGCCGAAGGTGGCGGACTACCCGTTCACGACGATCTCGCCGGTCCTCGGGACGATCGAAGGCGAGGATCGGCAGGCGGTCGTCGCCGACATCCCCGGGCTGATCGAGGGCGCGGCGGAGGGCGCCGGGCTCGGACACGAGTTCCTCGCCCACGTCGAGCGCTGCTCGATGCTCGTCCACCTCGTCGACCTGGCGCCGCTCGAAGGCACGCCGGAGCAGAACTACGCGACCGTGCGGGCCGAGCTGGCCGCGCACGGCGCGGGGCTTGAGGCTCTGCCGGAGCTGATCGCGTTGAGCAAGCGAGATCTGCTCGAGGAGGCGATGGTCGAAGCCGCTGTGGAGGACTGGGAGCAGCGGCTGGGTGGGGAGGCGCTTGGGGTGCTGGCGGTCTCCTCGGCGACCGGAGAGGGCCTTGACGTCCTGCGCCGGCGGATCCTCGCCGAGCTGCCCGAAGCCGCGCCGGCACGCCCCGAGGTGGGCGCGGAGCCGGCGGCTGAGTTCGAGGCCGAGCACCGGGTCTACCGGCCGGTCGGCGAGGGCGGCTACTGGGTCGAGCGCGAGGACGATGGCGGCTTCCGCGTCCTCGGTCGCGGCGTCGAGCTGTTGTTCGAGCGCCACGACCTCAAAAACGAAGAATCGCTCGCCTATCTCGAGCAGCGACTCGGCGAGATCGGCGTGATCGCCGCCCTGGCCAAGGCCGGCTTCGAGCCCGGCGACGACGTCCGCATCGGCGAGCACGAGTTCGAGCTGCACATTTAGCCGCCGAGGCTTCTGTCCGCGCCTTCAGTAGCATCTTCGCTATGAAACGTTCTGTCAGCAACGGCGTCTACGCCCCCGGTTGGCAGGGCCCCGACTACGCGCCCTCGGGCAAAGTTCGGCGGATCGGGGGGAGAGTTCGGCGCCCTCGCGACCTTTACGGGTCGATGATGCTTCTCGCCGGCCTCGTCTACCTCGCCGACTTCTTCTCCTTGGTCGATTTGTGGGCGCCGATTGAATTTTTCATGGCCGGGATCGTGCTGGGTGTGTTTGCCGGCAGGGAGGTCGTGGTCTGGCGCGAGCGGCGCGAGGGTGAACTGCATCCGGATCTGGTCAGGAGGATCGAGCGCACCTGGACGCTGCTGGGTGTCGCGGTGTTCATGCTCATGCTCCTGCTCCAGGCAGCTCTCGCCTGAGTTCCGCTATGCGAGGTTGGACAGCCCCGCCGCCAGGGCGAAGCCGAGCACGGTGACCAGGCCCGCCGTTCGGCCGGCCTCGGCGCGGGCGTCGGGGATCATCGAGTCGATCAGCATCACCAGCAGCGCCCCGGCGGCGAAGCCGTCGATCGCGGCCCGCGCCTCGCCGCTGACCGCCTCCGCGGCGAGGTAGCCGACCGCGGTCGCGAGGACGCAGATCGCGGCGACGAGGCCCCAGAGCCGCAGGATCGCGGCGCGGGAGATCCCGGTCTCGTGCATCTGCTCGGCCGAGCCGAGCGCCTCGGGCAGGTTGGAGACGAAGATCGCGACCAGGAGGGCGACGCCGATCTCGCCGCTGGCGGCGAGGCTGGTGCCGAGCACCAGCTGCTCCGGGATCCCGTCGAGGAAGGCGCCGAGCGCCAGCGCGGTGCCGCCGTCGGAGCCGCCCGCGCGCCCGCGCCGGCCCCTGCCCGCCGCGTGACGGCTGGCGATCACGCCGTCGAGCACGAAGTAGGTGAGCGCGCCGACTCCGAGGCCGATGCCGGTCACGCCAGCGCCCCCCAGCGCGATCCCCTCCTCGGCCAGCTCGAAGCTGACCGCGCTGATCAGCGCCCCGGCGCCGAAGGCCAGCACCAGGCCGACCTGTCGCCGCGACCACCGCCGTGCGAAGGCGAGCGCCGCGCCGAGCACGAGCGAGCTTGCCGCCAGCGCTCCCCAACCAACCGCCGCAATCATCTGCCCCAGCATAGGAGGGACCGGTGCAATCCACGCACGCGGATTTCACCGGTCCCTCCTAGCCGCGGCGCGCTCATACACTTGCCCGGCCATGACCCTGGTCGTCAAGCTCGGTTCCTCGATCGTCGCCGCCGACGACGGCGAGCTGCGGGCGGACGTGCTCGACTCGGTCTGCGCGCAGGTCAGCGCGCTGGAGCAGGGTGGGGAGCGGGTGGTGATGGTCACCTCGGGCGCGATCGCCCGCGGGATGCGGCTGCTGGGCCTGCCGGTGCGGCCGCGGGCGATGGACGAACTGCAGGGGGCGTCGGCGGTCGGCCAGGGCGATCTCTTCCGCGCCTACGAGAGCCGCCTTGCCAGGGGCGGCACCAGGGCGGCGCAGGTGCTGCTGACCGCGGCCGACATCGCCGCTCGCACCAACTACCTGAACGCGCGCCAGACCCTGCGGCGACTGGTCGCGTGGGGGGTGGTGCCGGTGATCAACGAGAACGACACCACCGCCACCGACGAGATCACCTTCGGCGACAATGACTTCCTCGCGGCGCAGGTGGCGATCCTGCTCGACGCTCGCCTGCTTGTCCTGCTCACCAACGTCGAGGGGCTCTACTCTGCCGATCCGGGCCTCGAGCCGGCCGCCGAGCCGATCGCCGAGGTGACCGACTTCGCCCAGCTCGAGCCGCTGCGGATCGGCGACCGTACCTCCGCCTTCGGCTCCGGCGGCATGCGCAGCAAGGTGGCGGCGGCGGAGATGGCGAGCGAGTCCGGGATCCAGGCGGTGATCTGCAACGGCACCAGCGCCGGCACGCTCGCCGCGGCCGCCGCCGGCGAAGCGGTCGGAACCCGCTTCACGGCTCGGCGGGGGAAGGCATCCAGCTTCAAGCTCTGGCTCAAATACGCGAAGCCGGCCCGGGGCCGGATCGTCGTCGACGACGGCGCCGCCCGGGTCCTGTGTGAGCGCGGGTCGAGCCTGCTCGCGGTCGGCGTCCTCGCCGCCGAGGGCGACTTCGACGCCGGCGACGCGGTCGACGTGGTGGTCGACGGAAGGGCGATCGGCAAAGGCATCTCCGACTACTCCGCCGCGGAGCTGGCCCGGGTCAAGGGGATGAAGAGCGACGAGATCCGGGCGCTGCTGCCGCACGCGGCCGGCGAGGTGATCCACCGCGATCGCTTCGTCCTGGTCTAGGGCCGGTCCCCAGCTACCCTTGTCCGATGGCCGTCACCGCGACCACCGTCAGCGAGACCTGCGCCGCTGCGCGCGCCGCCGCGCGTGGCCTGGCGAGCGCCTCCACCGAGGCCAAGAACGCCGCCCTCGAGGCGACCGCGCGCCTGCTCGAGGAGCGGACCGAGGCGATCCTCGAGGCCAACGCCACCGACCTCGCCGATGAGGGCGCGGCCGGCCTCACCGAGGCGCTGCGCGACCGCCTCACGCTGACCCCGGAGCGGGTCGCCGCGATGGCGGAGGGCGCCCGCATCATCGCCGCCCTCGATGACCCGGTCGGCGAGCAGCTCGAACGGAAAACTCTGGCCAGCGGCCTCGACCTGCGCAAGCTGCGGGTGCCGCTGGGGGTGATCGCCGTCGTCTACGAGGCGCGGCCGAACGTGACGATCGACTGCGCGGCGCTGACGATCAAGAGCGGCAACGCGATCGTCCTGCGCGGCTCCAGCTACGCCGAGCGCTCCAACGGCGCCCTCGCCGCGGTCGTCCGCGAGGCCCTGGCCGAGGCCGGCCTGCCCGAGGACGCGGTGCTGCTGCTTGCCGGCGGGGGTCACGAGGAGCTGGCCGAGCTGGCGACCCAGGACGGCCTCATCGACCTCCTGATCCCGCGCGGCGGGGAGGGGCTGAAGGCGGCGATCAAGGGCGTCGCGACGGTGCCGGTGATGTACGCGGCGGCCGGCAACTGCCACGTCTACGTGCACGCCGAGGCCGACCTCGAGATGGCGCGCCGGATCGCCGTCAACGCCAAGGTGCAGCGGCCCGGCGTCTGCAACGCGGCCGAGACGCTGCTGGTCGACGCCGCGATCGCGGAGCGGTTCGTCCCGGCGGTGCTCGCCGACCTGGCCGTTGCCGGGGTCGAGCTGGTCGGCGACGAGCGAGTGCGGTCCTGCGCCGGCGAGATCGAGGTCGGCGAGGCGAGCGAGGCCGACTGGGACGACGAGTTCCTCGACCTGAAGCTGGCGGTCGCGGTGGTCGACTCGGTCGCCGAGGCGGTCGCCCACGTCAACGCCCACGGCACCGGTCACTCGGAGGCGATCGTGACCGGCTCGGAGGAGGCGGCCGACGAGTTTGCCGCCGGGGTCGACGCCGCCGCCGTCTACGTCAACGCCTCGACCCGCTTCACCGATGGCTTCGAGTACGGGATGGGCGCCGAGATCGGCAACTCGACCCAGAAGCTGCACGCCCGCGGGCCGATCGGGCTGCGCGAGCTGACGACCTTCAAGTACGTGGCTCGCGGCGACGGCCAGATTCGTGAGTGACGGTGGCGGCGCCGGCATCGGCGTTCTCGGATCGGCCTTCAACCCGCCCCACCTGGGGCACCTGGCGCTGGCCCAGGAGGCGCTCTGGCAGCTCGGCCTCGACGAGGTGGTCCTGGTGCCGACCGGGGAGGCGCCGCACAAGCGGATCGCCGAGGACCCCGGCCGCGAGCTGCGGCTGACGATGACCCGGCTCGCCGCCGCCGACGACTCCCGTTTCTCGGTCTCGACGCTCGAGGTCGAGCGCGAGGGGCCGTCCTACACGTATGAGACCTTGGAGCTGCTTGCAAAGGAACGGGGCAACACGGAGATGGTGTTCGTGATGGGAGCGGACGCCGCCGTCGGCCTGGAGAGCTGGCGCAACCCCGAGCGCGTGGTCGAGCTGGCGCGGCTGGCGGTGGCGCGGCGCTCCGGCGTCTCCGACGCGGAGGTGGGGACGACGATGCGCAACCTCGGTGCCGAGGGCCGGGCGACGATGTTGGAGATGCCGCAGTTCGGCGTCTCCTCCTCGGCCGTGCGCGAGCGCGCCGCGGCGGGCCGGCCGCTGCGTTATCTGGTCCCGGAGCCGGTCGCGCGGCTGATCGAGGAACGGGGGGTCTACGCGTGAAGGCACCGCGGTCGGAGTCCCTGGCACGGCAGCTGGCCGGCCTCGCCGACTCCAAAAAGGCGGAGGAGATCGTTGTCCTCGACATGCGCGGGCTGGTCTCCTACACCGACTTCCTGGCGATCTGCACGGCGCGCAACGAGCGCCAAGCCCGGGCGATCGTCGATGAGGTGAGAGTGCAGGTGAAGCGCGAGACGGGGCAGCTGCCGGGCGGCGTCGACGGGGCCGGGGCCGACGGCTGGGTCGTCCTCGACTACCTCGACTGCGTCCTCCACGTCTTCACCACCGAGGCGCGCGAGCGCTACCAGCTCGAGGACCTCTGGCGCGACGCCCCGCAGTTGCGGCTCGAGCTCGACGCCCCCTCCGCCGCCAGCGCCTGAGCAGCTCAAAACTCGGCACCGGATCTGGGGCGGGAATGCCGTCCGAGGCCCCTCGTACGGTGCCGCGCAATGGGTCACTTCAAGCGCGCATTCCTCGGCTACCGCCGTCCCGAAGTGGACGCGGCGATCTCGGCGCGCGACGGGCAGATCGGCGCCCTGGCGCCGAAGGCCACCGCGTGCGACCGTCAGGCTGGCGTGATCGCGGAGATGGAGCGCGAGCTGGCCTCGCTGGCTGCGATGGTGATCGAGCGCGAGCGCGAGATCCGCGGCCTCAGCGAGCGCTTGCGCGAAGCCAACGAACGCCACGACCGCAGCATCGCCTCGCTCGACACGGTTTCGTCGCGGCTCGAGGAGATCCAGGCCCAGGCCCGCGGCCAGGCGACCCGGATCCGGATGAAAGCCCTGCGCGAGGCGGTCGAGGTGAGCAAGCGCGTGCAGAACCTGACCGCGACCGAAGTGCCGGCGGCCGAGGCCGCGCCTGCCGCTTCCGGCAACGGCCAGGTCGAGGACTTCAACGGCGTCTTCGAGGGCGAGGTCAAGCTCGAGATCGGGCCGCTGGGCGATTTCTCCCAGCTGGTCGGGTTCGAGGACGCGGTCGGCCAGGTCGGCGCCTCCGAGATCTCGGTCGAGCGCTTCTCCGAGGGCCGGGCGACCCTCAACATGCGGCTGGACCAGCCGGTCGAGCTGCTGCGTGAGCTCGAGCAGCTCTCCTCGCTCGACTTCAGGGTCCGCCACACGGCGCCCGACAACCTGATCCTCGACGTGGACGAGGGCCAGGACGAGCAGCGCGCCGCCTAACTCCTTCCTCGGGACGGTAAACTCGTTGGCCTCCTCGGGGCTGTAGCTCAGCTGGAAGAGCGTCGCGCTGGCAGCGCGAAGGTCAGGGGTTCGAGCCCCCTCAGCTCCACTCTCTAGCGCAGGCTCTCCAAGTACTTGGCGGAGTCGTCCACTTTCAGCCGCACCCAGAGCGGAGCGTGGTCGGAGAACTGGTAGGTGCGCCACTCGAGGAAGTACTTCTCGAGGTCCTTTTTCCTGGCGGCATTGGGGCTGGCTTCGACCGCCTTCTTGAACTGGCCGAACTGGGCCGCGGTGTAGAGCTGTTTGAAGATGTCGACCGAGCCGGCACGGGGGTCGGCGTCGGTCCCTTGGGTCTCCAGATAGGCGAGATCCCCTGGACGGGCCCGGAAGGCGATCTGGTCGTAGTACTTGTCCTTGCCGGCGTTGGTCGGCGGGGCGCCCCTCAGCGCCTCGGGGACCTCGAAGCCGGCGTCGAGCAACGCCTCCATCGTCGCGTGATCGCGGCCGACGACGTTGAAGTCGCCGAGCAGGATCAGCGAGCGGTGGTCTTTGAACGCCGCCTCGGCCCGCTCGCCAAAGAACTCGGCCACGCGCTTGATCTCTTCGACCCGTTCCTCCAGCGCGGTGCCCCTTTCGGACCCGTAGTAGATGTGGACGGTGCAGATTTCAAACTTGAACCAGGCGGCCTGGAAGAGCGCCGCGAACGGGGTGCGGCGGAACTGCTGCCCGACCTGCTTGCCGTCGACTTTGACCACGTCTTTGGCGCCGTCCTTCGGCTTCACGTGTTTGGTGATCGTCAGCTTCGCGGGCAGGACGAGCTCGCCGGCGATGTGCCGAAAATGCACCTTGCGCCGGTCCCAAAGAAAGGTCAGCCGCTCGCCGTTGCCGCCGATGCTGGGGTCGGTGACGTCGGTCGCGATCCAGTCCCAGTCCGGCCCGAGGATGTCCATCACTTTTTTCCACTCGTCGAGTTCGTTCACCTCCTGCACGGCTACGAAGTCGAAACGGGAGAGGGTCTCGGCGATGTAGAAGTAGGTCTCGGCGCTCGCGCTCGCCGAATCCGCGTCGGTTCGTCTTGCCGAGGTCACGGATGTTCCAGGTCGCCAGCAGCAGGTCCGAGTTGACGTTCTTCGGCGGCACTTCCTCGTCGAGCTGGGCACGCAGCGTCGCCAGGTTCCTGACCACGCGTTTGCGCGTCCGCGCCTGCGGCAGCCAGGTTTTCAGTCTCCAGTAGTCCATTGAGTACTAGAGACTCTTTCAGGCAGTCCCAACTGTCAAAGACACAGGGGTTCTTTCCTAATGGGATCGGCGCGGTTGCCGATGACTGTCGGGTGAGCACCGCCAACCAGCACGTGTTCTCGCACGGGATGCGAGACACGCGGGAGACGCTCGAGCTGTGGAGCGAGCGGCCCTGGCCGGTGCTGGGCGGCTGGGCGGCGCTGAGCCTGGCGGTCGCGGCGGCGCTATTGCTGGCGACCTGGTGCGTCGCCGGGCTGCTGACGCCGGACCTGACCCCGGTCCACATCGCCGGCTTCACCGACGCCTCGGAGCCGGATGACCTGCTGCCGATCCTCTGGCGCAACTCGCTCGTCCTCGCCCTGCACGCGACCGCCTGCGTCGCCGGCTTCATCGCCGGCGCCTCGATGCCGATCGCCGCTGCCCAGCGCCGCGGCTTCTCGCGCTGGATTCACGTCAAGGCGGGCGAGCTGGCGATCCTCTTCGTCTGCGCCGTCACCCTCTTCTCGCTGGGGACGCAGGCGCTCTACCTCGGCTTCCAGGCCTCGACGATCTCCTACCAGCTGGACATCTCCCGGCTCGAACTGATTCTCAGCGTGCTGCCGCACGCGCTCCCCGAGCTGACCGCCCTCTTCCTGCCGCTGGCGGCCTGGCTGATCGCCTCGCGGCGCGGCGAGTGGAACCAGCTGCTCGCGGCCACCTTCCTCACCGTCGCCCTCGCGGTGCCGGTGCTGCTGGCGACCGCGGCGATCGAGGTCTACGTCTGGCCGCAGATCCTCGAGCAGCTCTCGAGCGGCGTGCGGGACTCGTTCTGGGTCCCCTAGGCTGAGGGCATGGGGCAGCCGGCGGGCTATTCGGGGAGGCCGCTGGCGCGAAAGCTCGGCATCAAGGCAGGCATGGTCGTCGTCCTGATCGACGCCCCCGCCGGCGCCGAGGCGCTGCTGGAGCCGTTGCCGGAGGGCGTCGTTCTGCGCCGCGGCAACCGCGGCGGCCGTGAGATCACGCTCTGGTTCACGACCTCGCGGCGCGAGCTGGAGCGGCGCTTCGAGGCGGTGGCGCGGGCGGTCGGCGAGGGCACCCTGTGGATGGCCTGGCCGAAGCGATCCTCGGGCGTCGCGACCGACCTCACCGAGGACACGATGCGCGAGGTCGCATTACCCGCCGGCCTGGTCGACAGCAAGGTCTGCGCGATCGACGAGACCTGGTCCGGCTTGCGACTGACGCGCCGCCGCGCCCAGCCGTCCTCATAAGATCGCTGCTCATGGCCGGTTACGACCCAAAGGCGATCGAGGGCAAGTGGCAGCGGGTCTGGGCCGAGGAGGCGACCTGGGGGGTGCCGAACCCGGGCCAGCCCGGCTTCGACGACTCGAAGCCGAAGTCCTACGTGCTCGAGATGCTGCCCTACCCCTCCGGCGAGCCCCACGTCGGCCACCTCAAGTGCTACGCGGTCGGTGACGCGATCGCCCACTTCCGCCGCCGCCACGGCTTCCAGGTGATCCACCCAATGGGCTACGACGCCTTCGGCCTGCCGGCCGAGAACAACGCGATCAAGACCGGCGAGTCGCCGCGCGCGGCGACCGAGCGCTCGATCGCCTCCTTCCGCCGCCAGTTCCGCGAGTGGGGGATCTCGATCGACTGGGCGCGGGAGCTCGGCACCCACACCCCCGAGTACTACCGCTGGACCCAGTGGATCTTCCTGAGGCTGTTCGAGCAGGGCCTCGCCTACCGCACCGAGGCGCCGGTGCAGTGGTGCCCAAAGGACGCGACCGTGCTCGCCAACGAGCAGGTCGTCGACGGCCGCTGCGAGCGCTGCGGGACCGAGGTCGTGCAGCGCAGCCTCGAGCAGTGGTTCTTCCGCATCACCGACTACGCCGATCGGTTGCTCGCCGACTTCGACCTGCTCGAGTCCTGGCCCGAGCACGTGATCACGATGCAGCGCAACTGGATCGGCCGCTCCGAGGGCGCCGAGGTGGTCTTCCGCTGTGAGGAAGCCGAGCTCGACTTCCCGGTCTTCACCACCCGTCCCGACACCCTCTTCGGCGCCACCTTCTTCGTCCTGGCGCCGGAGCACCCGGAGCTGCTGGGGCTGGTCGAGGGGACGCCGGCCGAGGAGGCGGTGCGCGAGTACGTCAACCGGGTCGGTCGCGAGTCGGCCGAGGAGCGCGGCGCCGAGGACCGCGAGAAGACCGGGGTGCCGCTCGGCCGCAGCGTCGTCAACCCGGTCAACGGCGAGTCGATCCCGATCTTCGTCGCCGACTACGTGCTGATGGAGTACGGGACCGGGGCGATCATGGCGGTCCCTGGGCACGACGCGCGCGACTACGAATTCGCCCAGAAGTTCGGGTTGCCCGTCGAGCGGGTGATCGAGGGCGAAGACCCGGAGGTCGCCCGCGACGACGAGGGGCTGCCGTACCCGGGCGACGGCGCGATGGTCAACTCCGGCCGCTTCGATGGCAAGCACAACCGCGAGGCCTACGAGGAGATCGTCGCCTGGCTCGGGTCGGAGGGGCGCGGCGAACCGGCGGTCAACTACCGCCTGCGCGACTGGCTGGTCTCGCGCCAGCGCTACTGGGGGGCGCCGATCCCGGTCGTCTACTGCGAGCAGTGCGGAGAGGAGGGCGCAGCGGCGATCGTGCCCGTCCCCAGCGACCAGCTCCCGGTCGAGCTGCCCGAGATCGAGGACTACGCGCCGCAGGGCAAGAGCCCGCTGGCCGCCGCCGCGGAGTGGGTCGCGACCGCGTGCCCGCGCTGTGGCGGCCCGGCCCGGCGCGAGACCGACACGATGGACACCTTCGTCGACTCCTCTTGGTACTTCATCCGCTACCTCGACCCGCGGAATGACGCGGCCCCCTGGGACCGCGCCGCCGCCGACCACTGGCTCCCGGTCGACCAGTACATCGGCGGGGTCGAGCACGCGATCCTGCACCTGATGTACGCGCGCTTCTTCGCCAAGGCGCTGGCCGACATGGATCTGCTCGACGTGCAGGAGCCGTTCGCCAACCTCTTCGCCCAGGGGATGATCACCCGCGACGGGGCGAAGATGTCGAAGTCGCGCGGCAACACGGTCAGCCCGGCCGAGTACGTCGAGCGCTACGGCGCCGACACCGCCCGCACCTATGTCTGCTTCATGGGCCCGCCCGAGCGCGGCGGCGACTGGACCGACGAGGGAGTCGAGGGCGTCAACCGCTTCCTCTCGCGGCTCTGGCGGCTCTGCGAGGAGGTCGAGGAGAGGACTGGGGCAGCGGAGCCGCGGGCAGATGTTGAGGGCGAGGCGCGGAATCTGCTGGCCAAGTCCCACTGGGCGATCGACAAGGCGACCCGGGACTTTTCCCGCGGCTTCCAGTTCAACACCGTGATCTCGGCGGTGATGGAGCTGGTCAACGACTCCTACCGGCTCAAGGACGGGCTCTACGGCGACGCCGACGGCGAGGCGGCGCTGCGCTTCGCGACGGCGACCGCGGCCTCGCTGCTCTTCCCCTTCGCGCCGCACCTCGGCAGCGAGGTGTTCGAGCGCCTCACCGGTGAGCGGGTCTGGGAACGGCCCTGGCCCGAGGCCGACCCGGAGCTGCTCAGCAGCGACACCGTGACCCTGATCGTCCAGGTCAACGGCAAGCTGCGCGATCGTATCGAGGCCCCGGCCGAGGCCTCCAAGGACGAGCTGCTGGAGCTGGCCCGGGCGAGCGAGAAGGTCGGCAAGCACCTCGATGGCAAGGACGTCGTCAAGGAGGTCGTCGTCCCCGGCAAGCTGGTCAACCTGGTGGTCCGCTGAGGCGCTCGGCGTCTCACGCTGCCGCCGGCTCTGGTAGAAAGCGCGCCGATGCTCGTTAGGCGTCTGGAGGACGCACCGGTTGAGGAGTGGCACCGCCTGCAGGCTCACGTGCTCATGGACGCGGGCGAACTCGGTGCGCGCAATCTCTCGGTGACCTGGCTCACCGTGCCCGCCGGGGCGAAGCAGTCGCTGCGCTCGCACGAGGAGTCCGAGCAGGCCTACGTGGTCGTCCGCGGCAGCGGCGCGATGTCCGTCGCCGGCGACACCCAGCAGGTCGGCGAGGGCGATCTGATCCTCGTCCCACCGGCCACCGATCACTCGATCGCCAACGACGGCGAGGCCGAGCTCTCCTGCGTCTCGATCCAGTCGCCGCCCGTCGCCGCCGCCGAGCTTTACAGCGACCAGCTGGCCGAGGTCGCCGGGTATGACGATGACGACGAAGTCATTTAGCTAAGCCGTTCGTTTCCGCGCGCCACGCGCGCGTCGTCTCCGGGCAGGCTGGATGCGTGCCCGAGCTGAGCCGCACCCAGATCATCGTTTACGGTGCGATCGCCGTGGCGCTGTTGCTGGTCGGCGCGCGAGCGATCCGGGCCGGCGAGGGGGCCGAGCAGCCCTACTCGTTCAGCGCTGAGGAGACGGCCCGGGGGGAGCATCAGCGTCAGCGGCCAGGCCGGCGACGTCGTCGTCCATGTGGCCGGCGCGGTCGAACGTCCCGGCGTCTACCGGCTGCCGGCCGGGAGCCGGGTCGATGACGCGGTGCGGCGGGCCGGTGGGGCCGGGCTGAAGGCGGAGCTGGAAGCCGTCAACCTCGCCGCCCGGCTCGCCGATGGCCAGCAGGTGGTGGTGCCCGAACGCGGGCCGGCCGGCGCGCCGCTGATCGGCGGCGGCGAAGAGGGGCCGATCAGCCTCGGCACCGCCACGGTCGAACAGCTCGACACGATCGAGGGCATCGGCCCGGTCACGGCCCAGGACATCGTCGAGTTCCGCGACGAACACGGCGGGCTCGCCTCGGTCGAGCAACTCGACCGGGTCTCCGGGATCGGGCCGGCGACGATGGAGTCTTTGCGCTCCCGGCTGCAGCCCTAAGCCGCGCGGTGCGCTCGCCCTGGCCATCGCTGCCGGTCGTGGTCGGGATCGCCGTCCTGGTCGCGATCGCGCTGCCGCGCAGCGCCGAGATCCGGGCGCGGGCGGAGGCCGGCCTGGCGCGCGGGATGCCGGCCCGCGAGGCGGAGCTGGCACGCGGCTTCGTGCTCGGCGCCGACGAGGGCATCGACGCGCGGACCGAGGAAGACTTCCGCCGCGCCGGCCTCAGTCACCTGCTCGCCGTCAGTGGCCAGAACGTGACCCTGCTCGCCCTGCTGGCGCTGCCGCTGCTGGCAGCCCTCGGGATCCCGCTGCGCGAGCGCCTGCTCTGGGTGCTCGGTCTGATCGCCGTCTACGTGCCGCTCGCCGGGGCCGGCCCCTCGATCCAGCGGGCCGGCGTGATGGGCGCGGCGGGCCTGCTGGCGACGCTGTCGGGGCGCCGCGCCTCGCGCCTCTACGCGCTCTCGCTGGCCTTGGTCGTCACCCTGGCGATCGATCCGGCGATCGCCGCTGAGGTCGGCTGGCAGCTCAGCTTCGCCGCCGTCGCCGGGATCTTCGTGCTGGCGGCGCCATTGCGGGCGGCGATCGTCGCGCGCTGCGGCGACGGCGGCCTGCGCCGCGCGCTCGCCGACGGCGCCGCGATGACGATTGCCGCGGGTGTGGCAACGGCGCCGCTGATCGCGTTCCATTTCGAAGCGCTCTCGACCGTGACCCTGGCGGCCAACCTGCTGGCGCTGCCCGCGGTGGCGCCGGCGATGTGGCTGGGGATGGCGAGCGCCGCGGCGGCCCAGATCCCCGGTTTCCCGATCGAGCTGCTCAACGCGCCCAACGCCCTGCTGCTCGCGTACATCGCCCAGGTGGCGGCCTGGTGTGCCGCGCCGGAGTGGGCCGAGCTCCACGTCCGCCTCGACGGGACCGGCCTCGTCGGCGCCTACGCGGCGCTGGCGGCCGGTATCGCGATCGTCGCGCTCGTCCGGCGGCTCGCTCGCCGGCGTCGCGGGGCGCTTTTGTCAACCCCTGGTTTGCAAAAGCGCCCCGTCCTTGTCGGGCTCGCCGTGGCTGCCCTGGTGGCGGCGGTCACGCTGCATCCCGCGAGCGATTCCGCGAAGAGCAGGTCACGGCCCGGGCTGCGCGTCACGATCCTCGACGTCGGCCAGGGCGACGCGATCCTGCTGCAGCCGGCCGCGGCCGCGGCTGTCCTGGTTGACGGCGGGCCGCCGGGGGCGGGCTCGAGGACGAGCTGCGGGAAGCCGGAGTGGAGCAGCTTGCCGCCGCCGTGGTGACCCACGACCAGTCCGATCACGCCGGTGGCATCGACGAGCTGCTCGGCCGCCTCCCGGTCGGACGGCTGGCCTATGCGCGCCTGGGCCGCGACCGGATCGAGGCGGCCCGGGCGGCCGGGGTCGTGCCACTGCGGCTCGTCGCGGGGCAGGCGCTGCGTTCCGGCGGCCTGCGTCTCGAGGTCCTCTGGCCGCCGCCCGAGCTGCTGGCGGAGCCGGCGCCGGGTGCTGACCCGAACCAGCTGTCGCTGGTCCTGCGCGTCCGCTGGCGCCACTTCTCGATGCTGCTCGCCGCCGACGCCGAGGCGGAGGCGGTCCCGCTCGATCCCGGCCCGGTTGACGTGCTCAAGGTTGCCCACCACGGCAGCGCCGACGCGGGGCTGGCAAGCCTGCTGGAGCGGGCCAGGCCAGGGCTGGCGGTGATCTCTGTGGGCGAGGACAATCCCCACGGCCACCCGACCGCGAGCACGCTGTCGACACTCGCCGCGCTCGCCGTTCCGGCGCTCAGAACCGACCGCGACGGCGAGATCACGATCGAGGTCCGGGGGCGATCGGTGCGGGCCCAGGCAATGGATTGAAAACCTCAACGAATGACCCAATCGATAGTGGGAACTTCGGCGCTCTGACCTATCGCGCCCCACTGCCGGCGCCGATGCTCGCCCCAGATGCTCTTGCGGAGAGGACAGGCCCTGTTGCGATCGCTGAAGCCGAGCTTCGCCGGGAACGGCCTCTTGGAGCGGATGCGCAGCACCACCTTCGCGCTGCTCGGGATCACCACGGCGATGGCTCTGGGCCTGGTTGCGTTTGCCGTGCATCAGGACTGGTCGGTGCTCCCGGCGGCGCCGATCCCCGGCGTGCCGGAGCCGAACGAGGTCGGCGAGGCACGGGTGGCATCCGAGCCGCCCCTGCTGGCTGCGGCCGGCCCGGTTGAGGGGCCGCGGGACCAGACGGTCCCAGAGCGCGGCTCCGCGGTGCCCGGGCCCGCTCCGTCCCAGCTTTCCGGGCCCCGTCAGCTCACTACGGCATCGCCGCAGCCGCCCCCGGCTCCTGAGCCGACCGCGACTCCACCGTCCGGAGTTGGCACCTCCCCCGCCTCACCCGACCCCGGCTCGCCGGCAAGCCCCCCCGCGGCGGCCTCGGAGCCGGCGCCGGAGCTCGCCCCGACTCCGACCCCGACCACGCCGCCGGCGGCCTCGCCCTCTGGCCCGCCGCCGGCAGTCGTCGGCGGGGCCAAGAAGAGTGAGAAGGACCACGGGAGGGACGACGACGAGGCCGAGTCTGATGACGACAACGCCGGGCAGGACTCCGACGACCGTGGCAAGCCCCCCGGCAAGTACAAGCCTCGCGGTGGCTCGAAGGGTGGCAAGCCGGGGAAGGGCGGGGACGTCGACTCCCCCGACCTCGTCGTGCCGGCGCCGGCCGCGCCGCCGGCTGAGGAAGCGGGCGACCCCGACGACGGCAGCGAGGCCGAGGATTACGAGTACGACGACGATGAGTACGACTCCTCCAGCTCCCGCGGCCGGGGTCACGGTCACGGCCGCTCCAGCCGCTAGCCCGGAGGAGTGAGCCGGGGCGGCGTCTAGACTCGGCCGGTGGCCGAGGAGATGCGAGCGCTGTACCTGATCGCCGGCACCGACGGGGCGAAGATCGACGCCACCCGGACGCGGCTGCGGGCGCGGGCCGAGCGCGAAGCCGGGGCCGAGGCGCTGGAGGTGTTCGAGCCCGGCGAGGGCAAGGGAATGCCCGACCACGAGGCGCTGCTGGCGGCGATCCCGGCGATGTCGCTGATCGAGTCGCGGCGCTACCTGCTCGCCGACGGGGTCGAGCGCTGGCGCGACCGCCAGCTCGACGCGGTCGTCGCCGCGCTCGCCGCGCTGCCTCCCGACCTGACTGTCGTCCTGATCTCCCGCGCCAAGGCGCCGGCGAAGCTGACGAAGGCGGTCAAGGCCGCGGACGGCGAGATCCACGAGTTCGAGGCACCGAAGCCGCGCGAGCTGCCCCGCGTCCTTGTCGCCGACGCCCAACAGCTCGGCTTCCGGCTCGAGCCCGCCGCCGCGCGCCTGCTGGTCGACCGCATGGGCGCCAACCCGGTGCGCCTGCGACAGGAGCTGGAGCGGCTGGCCCTATGGGCTGGGGCCGGCGGCGCGGTTGGCCTCGCCGACCTCGAGGCGATGATCGCCGACACCTCCGAGGCCGCGGTCTGGTCCCTTTCCGACGCGCTGCTCGAACGCGACGCCGCGGCTGCGCTGCGGATTGGCGAGCGGCTGATCGGCCAGGGCGAGAACGTCACCGGGCTGATCTACGGCCTCGCCTCACGCCTGCGCAGCGCCTGCGCCGCGGCCGCCCAGCTCGAGGAGGGGGTGCCGCCGAAGCAGGTCGAGTCCTCCCTGAAGATGCACCCCTATGCCGCCAAGTTGCTGGTCGGCCGCCTGCGTGACACCGACCTCGCCAGCCTGCGCACGGCGACCGAGGCACTCGCCGATCTCGAGCTCTGGTGCAGGGGCGGGGCGGACTACGGCGACGAGTTGGCGCTGACGCTCGCCCTGAGGCGAGCCGCCGGGATACCGGCGTAGCTACTTCGAGGCGGCAGCGGCGATACGCGCCGCTTTAGCCTTCTTGCGGCTACCGGTATTCAGGTGCAGGGCGCCCTTCTGGACGGCCTTGTCGATCTTCGAGACGAGATCGCGCTGCTCGCTGGCGATCGTGTCCGCGTCGCCACCCTCAGCCGCGCTTTCGAGGCGCCGGAAATGAGTCTTGACCGTGCTGGTCAGCAGCCGGTTCTCGGTGCGCTCGCGCTCGCTGCGTAGGATCCGCTTCTTCTGTGAGGCAATGTTGGCCATGAGTGAGGCGCCGGACTATACCGAGCCTGGGCGCAGCCCCGGCCGGATCGCTCGTTCGACCGCGTTTTTCTCGATCGCCACTGCCGCCTCGCGGGTCGCGGGACTGGCGCGCGAGGTCGTCGCCGCCGGCTACTACGGGATCAGCGGCCCGATGTCGGCCTTCACGATCGCCTTCCAGGTTCCCAACCTGATTCGCGCCCTCTTCGCCGACGCCGCCCTGCAGCCGGCCTTCGTGCCGATCTTCACCGAGCAGCTCGAGAAAAAGAACTATCGCGAGGCCTTCCGGCTCGCCTCGACCCTGCTCCTGCTCGTGACCATGGTCCTGGGCGTGATCACCGCCCTCTTCGTCTTGGCGGCGCCGTTGATCATGCCGCTCTTCGCCCCCGGCTTCGAGGGCGAGATCCTCGACCTCACCGTCACCCTCTCCCAGGTCCTCTTCCCGATCCTGATCCTGCTCGGGATCAGCGGGATCGTCGTCGGCATCCTCAACAGCTACGACCGCTTCGGCGCCTTCGCGATCGCCCCCCTGTTCTGGAACCTGACGATCATCGCCGTGCTGATCGTGGTCGAGCCGATGCTCAGCGGCCAGGACCGGATCTACGCCTACGCGATCGGCGTTCTCGCCGGGACCGTGGTGCAGCTGCTGATCCCCGCCTTCGACCTCCGCAACACGCCCTTCAAGTTCAGCTGGAGCTTCGAGTGGCGCAACCCGGACGTGCGCCGCGTGCTGCTGCTGATGCTGCCGGTGACGATCAGCCTCGGCCTGATCAACTTCAACCTGGTGATCAACAGCTTCTTCGGCAGCCTGGTCAGCGACCAGGCGCCGGCGGCGATCGACAAGGCCTTCCGGATCTACCAGCTGCCGCAGGGGATCTTCTCGGTCGCGATCGCCACGGTCCTGTTCCCGACCCTGGCCCGCTTCGCCAACCGCCGCGCCTACGACGACCTGCGAGCGACGATGGCGAACGGGATGCGCCAGATCCTCTTCGTGCTGGTGCCGGCGGCGGCGGCGATCCTCGTCCTCTCCGAGCCGATGATCCGGCTCGTCTACCAGCGCGGCGCCTTCGACGCGGCGGAAACCACGGTGGTCGCGACGGCGCTCTTCTGGTTCGCCTTCTCGCTGCCGACCAACGGCCTCTTCCTCCTCCTCACCCGCACCTTCTTTGGCCTGCAACGGCCCTGGATCCCGACCTGGATCGCGGCCGGCAACCTCGCGGTGACCGCGCTCGGGGCGCTGGCCCTGTACCACCTTGGGGTGGGCGGCATCGTCGCCTCGACCGCGATCGCGACCACGGCCAGCGTCGTCGCCCAGGCTGTGATCCTGCGCCGGCTCCTCGGCGGTCGAGCTCGGCCGCCTGCTCGACACCGGTGTCCGGATCACGATCGCCGCCATCGCCCTCGCCGCCGTCAGCTACGCCATCTGGGACCTGCTTGACGCGGCCCTGGGGCGTGGCCTGATCGGGCAGATCGTCTCGCTCGGCACTGGCCTCGCCGTCGGCGGCCTCGTCTACGTCGCCGCCGCGCGCCTGCTCCGCGTCGCTGAGCTCGACCAGATCCTCCGCCTCGTTCGCCGCCGCTAGATGCTCGACCTCGGTCGTTACCTACTTGGGGTGGGGGAGATTGCCCTGCTCATCGGCTTCGCCGGGGTTGGGGCGGCACGCCTGCGCGCGAGGCTGCTGCCGCGATTCGAGGGTGCCCCGGCGCACCTTGCGACGGCGGTCCTCACCTTGGCTCTCTTGATCTGGGCCGCCGAGCTGCTCGGCACGTTCGACCTGCTTGAGCCGGTGCCGTACCTCTTGCTCGTGGCGGTGGTCGGTGCTCTCTGGAGGTTTGCGCCGCGACCGCCGGAGGGAGGGCGTGCCCACCCATACCTGCTGGGTGGGGTGGGGACGCCCTCCCTCCGGCGGGACGGGCGCGAGTGGAAGGACTTGGCCCCGGCTTTGATCGCGATGCTGGTTGCGGCGCTCGCCGTTATCCGTTTCGCGATGGAGGCGAAGCCGCATCTGTCAGCGGGAATGACGGGGTTCGATTCGACTTGGTACCACGGGCCGTTCGCAGCGGGGTTTTTCCAGAGCGGAGACACCTGGAGCCTGCACTTCATCGCCCCCCAGTTCCTCGCCTGGTTCTACCCGGCCAATGGCGAAATCTTCCACGCGGTGGGGATGCTGGCGTTTGGCAGAGACATCCTCTCGCCGCTGCTGAATCTCGGCTGGTTTGTTGGATGCCTGGTGGCGTGCTGGTGCATCGGGCGGCCGTATCGGGTCGCCCCGTGGTCACTGGGCCTGGGAGCCGTGGCACTAAGCGTCCCAGCCCTGTCCGACCAGGCCGGCGAGGCGCGCAACGACATCGTCGGGATCTTCTTCCTGCTGGCGGCTGTAGCGATCGCACTGAACGCGTCGAGCGAAGAGGCTCGGGCGGGGGAGGGGCCGGTCGGCGACCGTGCGGGGGAGAGCGCTCGCTTCACACGCGAGAGGTCGCTGGTTCGGAAGGACGGGCTGGGCGGGGGGAGCGGTGCAGCCGGCTTTGGCTTCTGGCTCGTCGTGGGCTTGGCCGCCGGTTTGGCCGCAGGGACCAAGCTCAACTTCCTCCTGCCGGCCGGGGTCCTGGTTGTCGGCCTGGCGCTGGCCGCGCCGCGCGGCACGCGGTGGCGGGCGCTGGCCGCCGCCGGCCTCGCCGCACTGGCCGGAGGCGGCTACTGGTACCTGCGCAACCTCGCGCACAGCGGCAACCCGCTGCCCTGGATCGACAGCCTCGGCCCGATCTCCCTGCCGGCACCGGACCAAGCCCTCGGCGGCCGCGAAGCGCACAGCGTGTTCGGCTACCTGACCGACGGCGCCGTCTGGTCCGACTGGTTCCTCCCGGGCCTCCACGACGGCCTCTGGTTCCTTTGGCCGCTGTTGCTCCTCGCCGCGTTCGCTGGCCTCATTCTCTGCTTGCTCCCTCGCCGACGGGCCGAAACTCGCCCTATATCAGTGGAAATCGGCCCATCGGCCGGGGGAGAGCGGGTTCTTGTGCTCGCCGGGCTGGTCGCCCTCGCCGCCGCCCTCGCCTGGCTCGTCGCCCCGACCTCGGCCTCCGGCCCCGACGGCATGCCCCGCGGCTTCGAGTCCGGCCTGCGCTACCTGGCGCCCGCGCTCGTCCTCGGCCTCGCCCTGCTGCCAACGGCGCCGCTCCTGCGCGGCCGTCTCGCCCGGATGGGAGAAGTGCGGTCGTCATTTGGGTCGCATAGCGCCACAAGAGGCGACAGCACCTCGCAGCGGGTGGGGTTGAGGCCGGTTGCGGTGGCCGGGCTGGCCTTCGCAGTGCTTGTCGCCGTCGTCCTCGGCTATCCCGTCCAGCGCCACTACCTGGAGAACCGCTACGCGGACCCCTCGTTCACGACTCCGGGCCTCAATGCCGCTTTCGCCTGGTCCCGCGACATCACCGACTCCCGCATCGCGACTACCAGCACCCGCCAGTACCCCCTCTTCGGCACCGACCTCTCCAACCACGTCGAGTTCATCGGCGCGGAGCAGCCGCACGGCGGCTTCGAGGCCCTCGCCACCTGCCGCGCCTGGCGTGAAGCGCTGAACGAGGGCGACTACGACTACGTGGTGGCCAGCAGAGATCGAGTGGAGCCAGGCAAGACCCCATACCCACCGCAAGCGAGGTGGACCGAAGGCCGCGCAGCCAAGCCCCTGCTCGAGAAGCCGCCGACGGTCGTTTTTCAGCTGACGGGAAGGCTGGACCCATCGGCGTGTGGATGAGAGCGCTGCTGCCGGCCGCCGACAGGCCCCGCCGGCCCGGCGCTCCCGCCATACTGCGCCCCGCCCCATGGACCAGATCCGCAACTTCTCGATCATCGCCCACATCGACCACGGCAAGTCGACTCTGGCCGACCGCATTCTCGAGCTGACCGGGGCGGTCGACCCGAAGAAAATGCAGGCGCAGATGCTCGACTCGATGGACCTCGAGCGCGAGCGCGGGATCACGATCAAGGCGCAGGCGGTGCGGGTCGAGTACAAGGCCCAGAGCGGCGAGACCTTCCACCTGCACCTGATCGACACCCCCGGCCACGTCGACTTCTCCTACGAGGTCTCGCGCAGCCTCGCCGCCTGCGAGGGAGCGTTGCTGGTCGTCGATGCCGCGCAAGGGGTCGAGGCGCAGACCGTCGCCAACACCTACCTGGCGATCGAGAACGGGCTGGAGCTGATCCCGGTGATCAACAAGGTCGACCTGCCCGGGGCCGAGCCGGACCGGGTCGCGGCTGAGATTGCCGACCTGCTCGGCGGCGACCCGGAGGAAGCGCTGCGGATCTCGGCCAAGACGGGAGAGGGCGTGGTCGAGGTGCTGGAGGCGATCGTGGCGCGCATCCCGGCTCCGAGGGGCGAGCCGGCCGCCCCGACCCGGGCGCTGATCTTCGACTCCGAGTTCGACCAGTACCGCGGCGTGATCGCCTACGTGCGGATGGTCGACGGCTCCTTCCGCAAGAGCGAGCCGATCCTCGCGATGCAGAACGGGACCGAAGCCGAGATCGACGACATCGGCTTCTTCCGCCCGGCGATGACCGCCGTGGCCGGGATGGAGGCGGGCGACGTCGGCTACCTGATCACCGGGATCAAGGACGTCACGAAGCTGCGCGTCGGCGACACGCTGACCACCCAGGCACGCCCCGCCGCCGGGCCGCTGGAGGGCTATCGCGAGGTGCGGCCGATGGTCTTCTGCGGCCTCTTCCCGATCGACACCGACCGCTTCGAAGACCTCCGCGACGCGCTCGAGAAGCTGTCGCTGAACGACGCGGCGCTGTCCTGGGAGCCGGAGACCTCGGAGGCGCTCGGGTTCGGCTTCCGCTGCGGCTTCCTCGGCCTCCTGCACATGGAGATCGTGCGCGAGCGGCTGGAGCGCGAGTACGGGCTCGACCTGCTGGCGACGACCCCGAACGTGCGCTACGAGGTCCACCTCACCAACGGCGAGGAGATCGAGGTCCGCAGCCCGACCGAGCTGCCCGACCCGGCCACGATCGAGACGATTGAAGAGCCATATATCCGGGCCACGATCATCTGCCCGAAGGAGCAGGTCGGGGCGGTGATGGAGGCCTCTGCCAGCAACGCCGCGGCACCCACGTCGACATGCACTTCCTTAGCCCGCAGCGGGTCCAGATCCGCTACGACATGCCGCTCGGTGAGATCGTCCTCGACTTCTTCGACCTCTTGAAGTCCTCGACCCGCGGCTACGCCTCGCTCGACTACGAGCCGATCGGCAACCGCCCCTCCGACCTGGTCAAGGTCGACATCCTGCTCGCCGGCGACAAGGTCGACGCACTCTCGATCATCGTCCACCGCGAATTCTCCTACGAGCAGGGCAAGCGCCTGGTCGGGCGCCTGCGCAAGACGATCCCGCGGCAGCTCTTCGACGTCCCGGTCCAGGCGGCGATCGGCTCCAACATCCTCGCCCGCGAGACGGTCAAGGCGCTGCGCAAGGACGTCACCGCGAAGCTCTACGGCGGCGACGTCACCCGCAAGAACAAGCTCCTGAAGAAGCAAAAAGCGGGCAAGAAGCGGATGAAGGCGGTCGGTCGGGTGGAAGTGCCGCAGGAGGCCTTCCTCGCGGTGCTCGAGATCGACGAGTAGCGGCCCGGCGCCTGGCTGCGCGGCCAGTTAGAGTGCCCGGCCATGCCAATCAAGACTGACGCCGTAGGTAAGGAATGGCCCGCGACCACCTACCAGGTCGGCCGCGAGAAGATCAAGGAGTACGCGACCGCGCTGGGCCTCGACAACCAAGTCCACTTCGACGTCGAGGCGGCGCGGGCGGCCGGCTTCCGCGACGTTGCCGCGCCACCGATGTTCGCTGTCGTCTACAGCAGCCCGGCGGTCGGCCCGGCGATTCTCGACCCCGAGGTGGAGCTGAACTTCGCGGCGATGGTGCACGGCGGCCAGGCCTTCGAGTGGGGCGAGCCGGCGGTCTCCGGCGACGAGATCACGACGAGCGCCAGGTGCCTCTCGATCGAGGAGAAGGACGGCAAGGGCTTCTACGTATTCGAGACCAACTCGGTCAACCAGGACGGCGCCCAGGTCGTGCGCGGAACCTGGACGCTGATCGTGAGGGGAGTTTGAGATGGGCGAGCTGAACGCGGGCGACCAGATCCCGGAGCTGCGGGTGACGCCGGACAAGTACCTGCCGCACCGCTACGCGGGCGCCTCCGGCGACTTCAACCCGATCCATATCGACGACGAGCTGGCGAAAGCCGTCGGCCTGCCGCGCAACATCCTCCACGGCCTCTACTCGATGGGCCTCGTCGCCCGTGCCAGCACCGCGATCGCCGACGGCGACCCGCGGGCGTTGAAGCGCCTCTCGGTGCAGATGCGCGGGATGGGCATGCCCGAGCAGGAGATCGCCGTCTCGGGAACGGTCAAGTCCGCCGACGGCGGAACGGTCGTCGTCGACACCGTCGCGGCCCAGGGCGAGACCGAGATCATCAAGAACGCTGAGGCCGAAGTCCAGCTGTAGGAGGGCCGGGTGACCCCTCCCAAAACGCTCGGCGGGAGCCTCGCTTGAGTGTTTTGGGAGGGGTCACCCGGCCCTCCTCCTAGACTTCGAAGTGTGCTGAGCGAGCGACAGGAGCTGATCCTGCGGCTGGCGGTCGATGCCTACTTGGCCTCGGCCAAGCCGGTCGCCTCGAAGGAGCTGGCGCGGATGGGGGAGGTCGGGTGCGGGCCGTCGACCGTGCGCGCCGAGCTCGCCGCGCTCGAGGCGGCCGGGCTGCTGACCCATCCGCACACCTCGGCCGGCCGGATTCCCACCGATGCCGGCTACCGGCTCTATGTCGACCGGCTGATCGAGTCGGGGGCGGCGACCGGAGCCGAGGTCGAGCTGGAGCTGTCACGGTTGCGGCGCGAGGTCGACGAGGCGATGCGTGAGACGACCGCGGCGCTGGCCCAGGTCACCGACCTGGTCGCGATGGCGACCGCGCCGCCGCCGAGCCTGACGGCGACGATCCACCGGGTCGAGGTCCTGCGCCTGCAGCCGAGCAAGGTGGTGGTGATCGTGATCGCCTCGACCGGTGACGTGGTCAGGCGGGTGTTCGAGTTCGACCAGCCGGTCGACCCCGGCCTCGTCGCCTGGGCTTCGAGCTACCTGAACGAGTCGCTGTCCGGCCTTGGGGTCGGCTCGCGGCTGATCGCCGGCCGCGTCGCCGACCCGGAGCTCGACCGGGTCGAGGCCCAGTTCCTCGCCACCCTCGGTTCCGCCTTCGCCGAGCTGGGGCCGGAGGGCGGCGCCGACCTCTACCTGGAGGGCGCCTCCCGGCTGCTCTCCGAAGCCCACCTCCCCGACCTGCCGCGAGCCGACGAGCTGATGACCGCGCTCGAGCGCCGCGCCGGGGTGCTGCAGATGCTGCGCTCCTCGCTCGCGCAGCGCTCGGTCTTCCTCTGGATCGGCGAGGAGAACCCGCAGCCGGAGCTGCGCTCGGTCAGCGTGGTCGGCGCCAACTACGGCCTCGGCCACCGCAACCTCGGCTCGGTCGGCGTGGTCGGCCCGCTGCGGATGGACTACGCGACCGCGATCGCCTCGGTCCGTGGCGCCGCCCGTGAGCTCTCGCGCTACTTCGAGACCGTCTACGACGACTGAGCGACTGGATGCCGCGCGACTACTACGAGGTGCTCGGCATCGGCCGGGAGGCGGGCGAGACCGAGGTCAAGAAGGCGTTCCGCCGCCTTGCCCGCGAACTGCACCCTGACGTCAACGACCACGACCCCGAGGCCGAGGAGAAGTTCAAGGAGGCGGCGGAGGCATACGAGGTGCTCTCCGACGCCGAGCGGCGCCGCATCTACGACGCCCATGGGCACGACGGGCTGCGCTCCGGCGGCTTCGACCCGCGCAGCTCCTTCGGCTCGATCGACGACATCTTCCAGGCCTTCTTCGGCAGCGAGGCATTCGGCTTCAGCGGCGCCGGGCGGGCGCCTGGCGCCGACATCCTCGTCGCGGCCGAGATCGAGCTGGCGGAGGTGGCAACCGGCGTGCGACGGGAGATCTCCTTCGAGGCCGTCGGCGCCTGCGAGCACTGCCACGGCAACGGCGCCGAGCCCGGCACGCCGATCACGACCTGCGAGCGCTGCGGCGGCGCCGGCCAGCTGCGCCAGGTGGTGCGGACCCCGCTCGGGCAGATGGTGCGGGGGGTTGCCTGCGACGCCTGCGGCGGCGCGGGCAAGATCCCCGAGACGCCCTGCGCCGAGTGCGGCGGCGGTGGGCGGGTGCGCGGCCACCGCACGCACGCGGTCGAGATCCCGGCCGGGATCGAGAGCGGCCAGCGGCTGCGGGTGACCGGCGCCGGCCACGCCGGCGACCCAGGCACCCCGGCCGGCGACCTCTACGTCGAGGTCACGGTCGCGACCGACGAGCGCTTCCAGCGCGACGGCACCGACCTGATCAGCGTCGTCTCGATCCCCGCCACCGAGGCGATGCTCGGCACCACCGTCACCGTGCCGACGCTGGAGGGCGAGCGGGAGATCGAGGTCGCCGCCGGCACCCAGCCCGCCCACGAAGAGGTCCTGCGCGGCGCCGGCCTGCCGCGGCTGGGCAGCCGCCGCCGCGGCGACCAGCGGGTCGTGCTCGAGGTGATCGTGCCGACCAACCTCGGCGAGGAGCAGCGCGAGCTGGCCGAGCGGCTCGACGACTCGCTCGAGCAGGAGAACCTCGAGCCGCACCGCGCCGAGGGCCTGTTCAGCCGCGTCCGTCGCGCCTTCGGGTGATCCGGCTCGCGGTGCGCTGCCCGCCGGAGCAGGCGGACCTGGTGCTCGCCGAGCTGACCGTGCTGGCGCCGAACGGGGTCGAGGAGGAGCGCGGTCCCGGCTACGTCGAGTACGCGATCTACGGCGGCGAGGGGGAGCTGCCGGAGCTGGGCGAGATCGACGCCGCCGTGGGGGAGGGCACGGTCGAGGTCAGCGCCACCGAGATCCCCGACGACTGGGCCGACCGCTGGCGCGACTTTCACAAGCCGCTGCTGGTCGGCGACCGGCTCTGGCTGCGCCCCTCCTGGGAGGAGCCTCGGGAGGGCGCGGTCGACGTCGTCGTCGACCCCGGCCAGGCCTTCGGCACCGGCGCCCACCCGACCACGCGCTTGTGCTTGGAGTATCTGCTGGAGCTGGAGGCATCGGGCGAGGCGGTCGGTCCATTCACCGATCTCGGCACCGGCTCCGGCGTCCTCGCGATTGCGGCTGCGAAGCTCGGCTGGGGACCGGTCGCCGGCTACGACCACGAGGTACCCGCTCTTGAGGCGGCTGCTGCCAACGCTGTTGCTAACGGGGTCGAGCTTCAGCTGGAGCGAATGAACCTGCGCGAACGTCTCCCGGCCCTCGCCCCCACCGTTGTAGCCAACATGACGGCTCCGATCCTGAGGGCGGTAGCCGACCAGCTCGCGAGGCAGATCGAGGAGTCGGGGGGGAGTCGGGGGGAGGGTCGTCGGAGCAACAGCGGGGAGGCTCCGCCGACCCTCCCCCCGACTCCCCGAACGATCGTCTGCTCGGGACTGCTTCCGGGTGAGGTGGATGCGACAGCTGAGGCGTTTGGGGCTAGCGGCCTGGCCGAGGTTGAGCGGCGCCAGGACGGCGACTGGGCGGCGCTGCTGCTCCGTCGCGGTTGAGGGGTAGGGTTTCCGCGATGCCACTCGCTTCGATAGTCGATCCCGGCTACAAGATCGCCGTCTTCCTGCACATCTTGGCGGTCGTGCTGGCATTCGGGCCGACGTTTGGCTATGCGCTGTTCTTCTCGGTGGCGTCGCAGCACCCGCGGGCGACTCCGACGATTCTTGCCGGAGTGGAAAGGTGCGACCGCTATCTGGTCAACCCGGGGATGATCGTCCTCTTGCTGGCGGGGCTGTACCTGCTGTCCGACGGGCCATGGGAGACGAGTGATGCCTTCATCGGTGTCGGGTTCCTCGCGATCATCGTGCTCTTCGGGCTGCAACACGCGTTCTTCCAGCCGCAAACGCGCAAGGCGAAGGAGCTCGCGGAACGCGATCTCAAGGCGGGGGACACGCTGGGCGCCGAGTTCGATGCGGTCTCCGAGCGGCTCAGCAAAGTCGGCGGCATGGCGGGGCTGATCGTGGTCGTGACGATCTTCTTCATGTCCTACAAGCCGTTCCTGTAGCGGACGCAGTTCGGGCCGCTGACCGAGACCGCCCCTCAGCTCGACGCCTCGCTGCCGGTGGCGATGTTCGACTCCGGCGTCGGCGGGCTCACCGTCCTGCACGAGTGCCTGGTCTCGCTGCCCGAGGAGGACTTCCTCTATCTCGGCGACACGGCGATGTTCCCCTACGGCAGCCGCGACCCGGGACAGTTGCGGGAGCGGATCGCGCGCATCGCCGAGCTGCTGCTCGACCGCGGGGCCAAGCTCCTGGTCATTCCCTGCAACACGGCGACGGCGATCGGCGCCGACCTGGTGCGTGAGCTGGCCGGACGGCGCGGGGTGGCGGTCGTGCCGGTGGTCGAGCCGCAGGCCGAGATCGCCGCGGCGATCACCGAGAGCGGCAGGGTCGGGGTGCTGGCGACCCCGAACACGGTCGAGAGCGGCGCTTATCGGAGCGCCCTGGAAGCGGAGGGACGGGCGCTCGAGGTGACCGAGGTGTCCGCGCCCGACCTCGCCCCCTTCATCCAGAACGGCCTCGCCTTCGACGAGGACACGATGGCGATGGCGCGCCGCTACTGCGCGCCGCTGAAGCGGGCCGAGGTCGACACCCTGATCCTCGGTTGCACCCACTACCCCCTGGTGGCGCCGATGCTGCAGCGCATCCTCGGCCGTAACGTGCGCCTGGTCAGCGGCGGCCACGCCGTCGCCGCCGCGGTCCAGCGCACCCTCGAGCGGGCCGGCCTCGCTCGTCAGCCTGATGGCGAGGGCGACTACCGCTTCCTCTGCAGCGGCGATACCGACTCCTTCCGCCAGCTCGGGACCCGCTTCCTGCAGATGCCGCTGAGCGCGGTCGAGCGGGTCGAGATCCCCGCCGCGTAGCGCTTCCGCGCGCAAATATTTACCGAAACGCCAGATTCCGAGCACCACGCGTGCGGCCTGGCCGGAGAACATCCACCCATGCCCACTCTCGCCGCTGGCAATACCGTCTATACTCACCCCGTGGCAAAGGTGATGATCTCCATTCCCGATGATCTGCTTGCGCGGCTCGATGCCCAGGCTCGGGCAAACCGCGAGACCCGCAGCGGCTTTCTCCGACGGCTCGCCGAGCGCGAGTTGAGGGAACGGGGGGAGAGCCAGCGCAGGCAGCTTGAAGACCTGCTCGGGCCACCTGTCCATATGGGCGGAGAAGCGGCGAAGCTGATCCGCGAAGACCGCGAATCGCGCTGAATGCTGCTGCTGGATTCCAGCGTGTGGGTCGCGGCCAAGGATGCCGACGAGCGGTACTTCGACGCCGCCCGAGGCCTTGTTCTCGACACGAAGCTCGCCGTTTCCGCGCTCGACCTGACCCTCTACGAGGTCGCGAACGTCGTCGGTTCGCGTTGGCGACGGTTGGACCTGGCGCGCGAGCTGTGCCGCACGATTCAGCTGCGTTGCGATGGCAGCATCACCACGGTTGACGTCGATCTGGTCGACGGCGCGCTCGAGATCGCATCCGAGCATCGCCTTTCCGCCTACGACGCGGCCTACGTCGCGACCGCCCGCCGCCACGACTGGACCCTCGTCAGCACCGACATCCGCGACCTTGTCTCCAAGGGCCTCGCGGTGGCCCCCGACGCCGCCGTCTACCCTTAGCGCGATGAGCGTTCTCGAGCAGGTGCAGGACGACGTGCGAGCGGCGATGAAGGCGCGGGACCGCGAGCGGGCGGGGGCGCTGCGGTTGATCGTCGACGTGCTGCAGCAGGACGCGAAGCTGGGTGAGGGCGACGAGGTCGCCGTCCTGCAGCGCGAGCGCAAGAAGCGGGTCGAGGCGGCCGAGGCCTACGCGGAGGCCGGCCGCGCCGAGCAGGCCGCGGCCGAGCGCTTCGAGGCGGGCCTGATCGAGGGCTACCTGCCGCGGCAGCTCTCCGACCAGGAGCTGGCCGAGCTGGTCGACGCCGCGGTCGCCGAGACCGGGGCCAGCGAGCAGAAGCAGATGGGCCAGGTGATGTCGGCGCTGATGCCCAAGCTGGGCGGCCGGGCCGACGGCAAGCGGGTCAGCGCGGCGGTGCGTGAGCGGCTTGGCGCGTAGGCAGCTGACCCTCGACAACAGCGTCGCCGCCGAGCTGGCTGGCTCGGAGGACACGGTCCTGCGGGCGCTGCGGGGACGGCTCGACGCCGATCTGCACCTGCGCGGCAACGTCCTCACCCTCGAGGGTGAGCCCGACGACGTCGCCCAGGCGGCGGTGGTGGTCGACGAGATGGTCGAGCTGATCGAGCAGGGGCACGAGGTCGCGGCGGGGACGATCGAGGCGGTGACCGGGGCGCTGGATGCCGACGAGAGCCCGGCCGAGATCCTCGAGGACGTCGTCTGGCGCCATCGCAGCACCAAGGTGGCGCCGAAGACGATGAACCAGAAGCGCTACGTCGACTCGATCCGCCGCCACACGATCACCTTCGGGATCGGCCCGGCCGGGACCGGCAAGACCTTCCTCGCGGTGGCGATGGCAGCGGCGGCGCTGACCGAACGCAAAGTGCAGCGGATCATTCTCACCCGCCCCGCGGTCGAGGCCGGCGAGCGGCTCGGCTTCCTGCCCGGCGACATCCAGGCCAAGGTCGATCCCTACCTGCGGCCGCTCTTCGACGCGCTCTACGACATGATCGACCCCGACCGCGTCAACGGCTACTTCGAGCGCGACGTGATCGAGGTCGCGCCGCTTGCCTTCATGCGCGGCCGGGCGCAGCCGGTCTCAAGCCCGGTGCTCACGCCAGCAGGTTTCCAGCCGATCGGAAGCCTGAGGGTCGGCGATCTCGTGGTCGGATCCAACGGCAAGCCGACGCCGGTCCTGGGCGTCTTTCCGCAGGTTCGAAAAGAGGTCTTTCGAGTCAGCGCCCAGGACGGTGCCTCGACTCTCTGCTGTGGTGAGCACCTATGGCACGTCTTCACGGCCGCCGATCGTCGTCGTTGCAAGCCCGGCCGCGTGCTCGAGACGCGCGAGATGATCGGCCATCTTCGCACCGCGCATCAGCGACGATTTGAGCTGCCTCTTCTCAGCGCTCCGGCTGAGTTCCCTCCCGGCGAAGTGCCGCTGGATCCTTACGCCCTGGGCCTACTGCTCGGAGACGGCTGCCTGACGACCACCACGACGCCAAGCTTTTCTAGTGCTGACAACGAGCTGGTGGCGGCTCTGGAGGCATCGCTCGACGGGATCGAACTGCGCCACAAGCGTGGCCCGGACTACGTGCTCCGCCATCGCAACGGCGGTCGCGGCGGTGTCATCGTTGCTAATCCCGTCACCGTCGCCCTGCGTGAACTGGGCCTTGCCGGTACGAGATCCAACACCAAGTTCGTCCCGGGCCCTATCTGCACAACGAGTCGTCGGTGCGCCACGCGGTTCTCCAGGGCCTCCTCGACAGCGACGGTGGGCCGGTGACGCAACGCGGTCGATCCTGTCGGATCCAGTATGCGACCTGCTCCGAGCGCCTCCGTGAGGATGTCTCTTTCCTCGTTCGGTCGTTGGGAGGCGTCGCCTATTCACGGCGGCGTGAGGCGACGGGCCGGCCTCCAGGCTTGGTGGGTGGGCGGCCGGTCCACCACCGATCGGATGCGTTCATCGTGGACATCCGCCTTCCCGAGGGCCTCGAGCCGTTTCGCCTTGCTCGGAAGCGGGAGCGCTATCGGCGCGATGGCGGGGGTCGCCCGATGCGTTTCGTGGACGCGATCGAGCCGGCCGGCGAGGCGGAGACCGTCTGCATTCAGGTTGCCGCGGCGGACTCGCTCTACGTGACCGATGACTTCCTGCTTACGCATAACACCCTGAATGACTCGTTCGTGATCCTCGATGAGGCGCAGAACACCAGCCCCGAGCAGATGAAGATGTTCCTCACCAGGCTCGGCTTCAACTCGCGCATGGTGGTGACCGGGGACGTGACTCAGATCGACCTGCCCACCGACCAACGCTCGGGCCTGATCGCGGTCCGCGACATCCTCGACCAGGTCCAGGACATCTCCTTCGTCGAGTTCGGCGGCGAGGACGTGGTCCGCCACAAACTGGTCCAGCGCATCGTCGCCGCCTACGACGCCCACGGCAACCGCGAGGGCGCGGCGCGGTCCGAACACGGGCCGACTCCGAGCTCTTGACCCTGGACCTCGCCGACGTCCCAGCCGAGCTGCGCGAGGCGGTCGCGGCCGCACTCGCCGCCGCCGGCGTCGGCGACGGCCACCTCGCGCTCGAGCTGGTCGACGGCGAGCGCATCCGCGCGCTCAACCGCGACCACCGCGGCAAGGACGAGCCGACCGACGTCCTCGCCTTCCCGATCGACGGCGCCGGGGAGATCGCGGGGCCGCGCGAGTTGGGCGACGTCGCGATCTCCCCCGCTCACTGCGCCGACCTGACCGAGGCCGCCGTCCACGGCGTGCTCCACCTTTGTGGCCACGACCACGAGAGCGACGACGGCGAGATGCTCGCCCTGCAGGCCCGCGTCCTCGCGACGCTGCGATGAGCCGGTCCGGCTTCATCGGCCTGGCGGGGCGGCCCAACGCGGGCAAGTCGACCCTGGTCAACGCGATCGTCGGCGCCCACGTCGCGATCGCCTCGGTGCGGCCGCAGACGACGCGGCGAGCGATCCGCGGCGTCGCCACCGACCTTGAGGCGGAGAGGCAGCTGATCCTGGTCGACCTGCCCGGGGTCCAGCGCCCGCGCGACGTCCTCACCGAGCGGATGCAGCAACGGGTCCAGCGCGAGCTGGCCGACTCCGACATCGCCCTCGTCGTCGTCAACGGCGAGGAGGGGGTCGGCGCGGGAGACCGCTTCATCGTCCGCACCCTGCTCGGCGCGGGGGCGGAGCTGCCGGTGATCTGCGCGGTCAACAAGGCCGACCGGCTGGGGCCGAACGAGCTGGTCCCGGTGCTTGCCGCGGCGGCCGAGCTGCGCGGCGTCGACGAGGTCTTCCCGATCAGCGCCCGCACCGGCGAGGGGCTGGAGGCGCTGGTCGCCCGGCTCGGCGAGCTGATCCCCGAGGGCCCCTACATGTACCCGCCGGAGGAGAGCAGCGACCAGTCGAGCGAGCTGCTGCTGGCCGAGCTGATTCGCGAGCAGGTGCTGAACCGGACCCGGCAGGAGATCCCGCACTCGGTCGAGGTCGTGGTCCGCGAGATGACCTCACGGGAGGACGGCCTGGTCACGGTCAGGGCCGAGATCTGGGCCGAGACCGAGTCGCAGAAGGGGATCCTGATCGGCAAGAAGGGCGCCAAGATCGAGGAGATCGGCAGCGCCGCCAGGCGCTCGCTCGAGGGTGAGCTGGGCGCCCGCGTCCACCTCGACCTCAGCGTCCGGGTGCGCCGCCACTGGCGCCGCGACGAGGACATGCTCGACCGGCTCGGGATCGAGTAGCCCGCGACGCGGGCTACGATGGGCCGATGTTTGGGGAAATCGAATTCGATCAGCGCGGCTTGGCGCCATGCGTGGTCCAGGACTGGACCACCGGCGAGATTCTGATGCTGGCCTACGTCAGCGCGGAATCCCTGGAAATGACGCTGGAGACCGGTGACCTGCACTTCCACAGCCGCTCCCGCGACGAACTCTGGAAAAAAGGGGAAAGCTCGGGCAGCTTCATGCACCTGCGCCAACTCCGCTACGACTGCGACGGCGACTCGCTGGTGGCGCTGGTCGACCCGGCCGGCCCCGCCTGCCATACCGGTGAGCGCAGCTGCTTCTACCGCGAGGTGCTCGGCTCGGCCTCGAGCCGCAAGGACGCGCCGCCGGCCCCCGGCGAGCCGGCCCCGGTCACCCACGAAGCGCTGCCGGCGCTGGAGCGGACGCTGCGCAGCCGCGCGGTCGAGCGGCCCGACGGCAGCTACACGGTGAAGCTGCTCGACGACCACGCACTGATCGGGGCCAAGGTCGAGGAGGAGGCCGAGGAGGTGATCCGGGCGGCGCGCGAAGAGTCGGACAAACGGGTCGCCGAAGAGGCGGCGGACCTGCTGTACCACCTCAGTGTGCTGCTGGTCTCCCGTGGCGTCTCCCAGGCGGCGGTGATGGAAGTGCTGAATGACCGTAGCCAGTGATTTCGAGCTGAAGCTCGAGCCGAGCCTGGAGCGGGCGCGCGAGCTGGCCCGCGAGGGCAACGTGGTCGCGGTACGGGCGCGCTTCGTCGACGACTGCGAGACGCCGGTCTCGGCCTTTCTCAAGCTGCGCGCCGGCGAGCCGGAGGGGGCACCCTGCTTCCTGCTCGAGTCGGCCGAGCAGGGCCAGGTCGGCCGCTACTCGTTCGTCGGCCTGCGCCCGCGCGCGCTGCTGCGCTGGAGCGACGGCACCCTGTCCGAGTGGAGCGGCGAGGAGGCCGCCGCCGGCGCGGCGTCGAGCCGCAGCGAGCCGGCGCCGGACCCCTACGCGGCGGTCGCGGCGCGGCTGGCCGAGTTCCGCCCTGCCCCGGTCGAGGGCCTGCCGCCGTTCGCCGGCGGCGCGGTCGGCTTCTTCGGCTACGACCTGGTGCGGACCGTCGAGCCGCTCGGCGAGCCGAACCCGGACCCGCTCGGCCTGCCCGACCTGGCGCTGATGGTCACCGACGCGATGGTCGTCTTCGACCACCTGCGCCACGAGCTGACCATCCTCGCCTGCGCCTTCGTCGATGAGGACGGGGGGATCGACGCGGCCTATGAGCGCGCCGCCGCGACAATCGCGGCGATGCGGGAGCGGCTGCGCGGCGCCGTTCCCGTCCCGAACAGCGCCGCGGCCAGCGAGCCGCCGCGCTTCGTCTCCAACATGGAGCGGGAGCAGTTCGAAGCGGCGGTCGAGCGGATCGTCGAGTACGTGCACGCCGGCGACGCCTTCCAGGTCGTGCCCTCGCAGCGCTTCTCGGCGCCGGCCCCGGTCGAGGCCTTCTCGATCTACCGCGGCCTGCGCGCGGTCAATCCCTCCCCCTACATGTACTTCCTCGAGTTCGGCGACTTCCAGATCGCCGGCGCCTCGCCGGAGCCACTGGTCAAGGTCAGCGGCAGGCGGGTGGAGACGCGGCCGATCGCCGGTACCTCGCCGCGCGGGCGCAGCGAGGAGGAGGACCGGCGGCTGGCCGAGCGGCTGATCAACGACCCGAAGGAGCGGGCCGAGCACGTGATGCTGGTCGACCTCGGCCGCAACGACCTCGGCCGCGTCTGCGAGTACGGCTCGGTCAGCGTCGACGAGCTGATGACGGTCGAGACCTACTCGCACGTGCTGCACATCGTCAGCCAGGTCTCCGGGACCCTGCGCGAGGGGGTGAGCGCGCTCGACGTGCTGCGCTCGGCGCTCCCCGCCGGAACGCTCTCCGGCGCGCCGAAGGTGAGGGCGATGCAGATCATCGACGAGCTCGAGTCGGTCAAGCGCTGCTCCTACGGCGGCGCGGTCGGCTATCTCTCCTGGGACGGCGACCTCGACACCGCGATCCACATCCGCACGGTCGTCGTCAAGGACGGCCAGCTGCACGTGCAGGCGGGCGGCGGCACCGTCGCCGACGCGAAGCCGGGCTACGAGTACAACGAGTCGGTGAACAAGGCGAAGGCCGTCTTCCGCGCGGTCGAGGTCGCCTGCGAACAGCCGGACTGGAGCTGACGTGCGGGTACTCGTGATCGATAACTACGACTCCTTCACCTACAACCTGGTCCAGTATCTGGGCGAGCTGGGGGCGGAGGTCGAGGTGATCCGCAACGACAAGGCCGCGGTCGGGGAGCTGCTGGAGCGGGCGCCGGACCGGCTGGTCGTCTCACCTGGCCCCTGCACGCCGGCCGAGGCCGGGATCTCGGGGGCGGCGATCCGCGCCTTCGCCGAGGCGGGCACGCCGGTGCTCGGCGTCTGCCTCGGCCACCAGGCGATGGTCGAGGCGTTCGGCGGGCGGGTCATCCAGGGCGAGCCGGTCCACGGCAAGGAGGGCGAGGTCGCCCACGACGGGAAGACGATCTTCGCCGGCCTGCCGACCCCGCTCCTCGCCGGCCGCTACCACTCGCTGATCGCCGATCCCGATCTGCCCGACGAGCTCGAGCTGAGCGCCTCGCTCGGCGACGTGGTGATGGGCGCCCGCCATCGCGAGTTGCCGGCGGAGGGCGTCCAGTTCCATCCCGAGTCGGTGCTGACCCCACAGGGAAAGCAGCTGTTGAAGAACTTCCTCGGTGACGGTTAGGCTGGCCCGTCACTGATGCCGAACGACGTTGTCAGCCGGGCGATCGACGCGGTCTGCGCCGGCGACCACCTCACCGCCGACCACGCCTCGGCGGTGCTGAGGGAGATCATGGAGGGCCGCACCGACGCGGTCCAGACCGGTGCCTTCCTGATCGCGCTGCGGGCCAAGGGTGAGACCGTGCCGGAGCTGGTCGGGCTGGCGCGGACGATGCGCTCGCTGGCGACGCCCGTCTCCAGCGCCCGTGCCGACCTGGTCGACACCGCCGGCACCGGCGGCGGCCCCTCGACCTTCAACGTCTCCACCACCGCGGCCCTGGTCGCCGCCGGCGCGGGCTGCGCGGTCGCCAAGCACGGCAACCGCTCCAGCACCAGTCGCTGTGGCTCCGCCGACCTGCTCGAGGCACTCGGAGTCAACATCGAGCTTGACCCCGAGGAGGTCGGCCGCTGCATCGACGAGGTCGGGTTCGGGTTCATGTTCGCGCCCCGCCACCACGCCGCGATGGCGCACGTGATGCCGGCCCGCAAAGCGCTCGGCGTGCGCACGATCTTCAACTTCCTCGGGCCGCTGACCAACCCGGCCGGCGCCAATCGCCAGCTGCTCGGGGTCGCCGACCGCCATTACCAAGAGACGATCGCCGAGGCGCTGGTCGGGCTCGGCAGCGCCCGGGCGCTGGTCGTCTCCGCCGAGGACGGGCTCGACGAGATCTCGATCGCGGCCCGCACGCGGGTGATCGAGGTCGCCGACGGCGGCACCTCCGAGTGGTTCGTCGACGCCGGCCAGTTCGGCCTGGCCCCGGCCGAGCTGGAGGAAGTGGCGGGAGGGACCCCGGAGGAGAACGCCGCGGCGGCGCGCGCTGTGCTGGCCGGCGAGCCGGGCCCGCGCCGCGACCTCACCCTGCTCAACGCCGCGGCCGCGATCTACGCCGGCGGCCTCGCCGCCGACCTCAGCGAGGGCGTCGCCAAGGCGGCCGATTCGATCGACTCGGGCGCGGCAGCGAACGTGCTCGAGCGCCTGATCACGGCGACGGCCGGCAGCGACGACTAGGCTCTGTCAGTCCAGTGGGCATGATCGAGCAGCTCATCGCCGGGGCCAGACAGGGAGTCGAGGCACGTCGCCGCGAACTTCCGCAGGCCGACCTCGAGTCGCGGCTCTCCAGCCGGGGCGAGGATCGCCCGTTCAACGAGGCGCTGACCCGCCCCGGCCTCTCGCTGATCGCCGAGTTCAAGCGGCGCTCGCCCAGCGCCGGGGAGATCTCGGCGACGGCGACGGTGGCCGAGCAGGTGGGCGCCTACGAGCGCGGCGGCGCGGCGGCGCTCTCGGTGCTGACCGACGAGCGGCATTTCGGCGGCTCGCTCGAGGACCTGCGCGCGGCTCGCGGCGCCTGCGGCCTGCCGATCATCCGCAAGGACTTCATCGTCGATCCCTACCAGCTCTACGAGGCGGCGGTGAACGGGGCCGACGCGGTGCTGCTGATCGTCCGCGCGCTCGGCGACGAGGAGCTGCGCGCTCTCTACGACGAGGCGCGCGCGCTCGACCTCGACTGCCTGGTCGAGGTCCACGACGGCGAGGAGCTGGAGCGGGCGCTGGCGGCCGAGGCCGAGGTGATCGGGATCAACAACCGCGACCTCGACGACGGCGCGATCGACCTGGCGAGGACCTTCGAGTTGATGCCCGACGTCCCGGCCGGCAAGACGGTGGTCGCCGAGAGCGGCATCTCCGGCCCGGCCGAGCTGCGGGAGCTGGAGCGGGTCGGCGTCGACGCGGTCCTGATCGGCAGCGCCCTGATGGCCGCCGACGATCCCGAGGCGAAGACGCGGGAGCTGACCGGGGCTGACGAAGGCACTCGCGAGCATCTCTACTAGCGCTTGCGCCCGGCCCGCCGAATTTAGAAAACTTTTCAAGAGCATTTAGAGCCGGCTCAGTGCCGAGCGGCATCATGTGCGTGTGACCAAGAAGGTCTTGCACTCTCCCTTGATCTCCGCCCTCCTGGGTGGAGCTGTCGTCGCCGCCTTCGGCTGGATCGCTATCGCGGCCGGTTGGATCCAGTCCGAGGGCGGCACGACGACCGTCAGCGCGCCGCTCGCGGCGCCGATCGCCGATCGTGGCGAGGGAGAGGGCGATGGTGGCGGCAATGCCGTCAACCGGATCTACCGCGAAGACGGTGACGGGGTCGGCTTCATCGAAGCCGACGTCGCCGCACGCGAACCGCAGAGCCTCTCGCCCTTTGGCGAACCGGAACCCGAAGGCGGCACCGCCACCGGCTCCGGTTTCGTGATCGACGACGAGGGCCACATGCTGACCAACAACCACGTGGTCGAAGGGGCGAACCAGATCCAGGTCAAACTCGGCGACTCCGAGACCGCCTACGAGGCGGAGCTGGTCGGCGCCGATCCTTCGATGGACCTCGCTCTGCTTGACGTCGACGCGCCGGCTGACGCGCTGCACCCGCTCACCCTGGGTAGCTCCTCCGGGATGGAAGTCGGCGACCCCGTGGTCGCGATCGGCAACCCGTTCGGCCTCGACCGCACGGTGACGAGCGGGATCGTCTCCGCCCTGCAGCGCCAGATCGAAGCCCCCGACGGCTACTCGATCACCAACGTGATCCAGACCGACGCCGCGATCAACCCCGGCAACTCCGGCGGCCCGCTGATCAACGCGGCCGGCGAGGTGATCGGGATCAACTCCCAAATCGCGACCGGCGGCGGCAGCAGCGGCAACGTCGGCATCGGCTTCGCGATCCCGATCGACACCGTGAGGGCGGAGCTCGAGCAGCTCAAGACCACGGGCGAAGTCGACCACGCCTTCATCGGCCTCAGCGGCATCTCGATCACGCCCGACCTCGCCCAGGCGGTCAACCTCCCGGTCGAGGAAGGCGTGCTGATCCAGACCGTGGTCGAGGACGGGCCGGCGGAAAAGGCCGGGATCGAGGGCGGCAAGACCTCGGCGACGATCGAGGGCGCCCAAATCCGCCTTGGCGGCGACATCGTCACAAGGATGAACGGCGAGAAGATCGCCAGCATGGACAACCTGATCGAAGTGATCAACGAAACCGAGCCGGACGAAGAGCTCGAGCTGACCTACCTGCGCGACGGCGAGACCAAGACGGCGACCGTCAAGCTGGGCGAGCGGCCCGATTCCGAATAGCGGAGCGAATAGGTAGGGAGGGGTGGGACCCCCACCTCTCTCAACTTTTTCGAGATCGGTTGCGCCCGTCCGAGTTTGAGCGGCCGCGAAAAAGTACAAGCCGTTCGGAGGGGGTCCCACCCCTCCCTTCACGTACGCTGGTGAGGTGCGGGTCAAGTTCTGTGGCATTACGAATCTCGATGACGCGGCGGAGGCTGTGCGGCTTGGGGCTTGGGCGATTGGACTGATCCATTTCGATGGCAGTCCGCGCTGCATCGAGCCGGGGGAGGCGGCGCGGATCGGGGCGGCCTACCGGCGCAAGTGCGAGGTCGTCGGCGTCTTCGTCAACCCGACTTTGGAGGAAGTGGATCGGGCGGTTGAGGACGCCGGGCTGACGATGGTGCAGCTGAACGGGGCCGAGGGCGCGCAGTTCTGTGCCGAGGTGGCGCGGCGCACGGGCCTCAAGGTGATCAAGGCGATTCACGTCGCCAGCGCCGCCGACGTCCACGCCGCCGAGGCCTACCGGACCGACTTCCACCTTTTCGACCGCCGCGGCAAGGGCCAGTGGGGCGGCACCGGGGAGAGCTTCGACTGGGAGCTGCTCCGCGGCCACCGCTCCGACGTGCCGGACATCCTCGCCGGCGGCCTGCGGCCCGGCAACGTCGCCGCCGCGATCGCGATCGCCCAGCCTTACGCGGTCGATGTCGCCAGCGGGGTCGAGCTGGAGCCGGGCCGCAAGGACCACGCGGCGATGGCGGCCTTCTTCGAGGCCGCCCAGCCTGCTGGAATCCCCGGTCGATGAGCACCGTCGAAGAGAGGTTCGGCCCTTACGGCGGCCGCTACGTTCCCGAGACCCTGATCGCCGCGCTCGACGAGCTGACCGCGGCCTGGGAGGAGGCACGTGGGGACACGGCGTTCACGGCGCGGCTCGAGCGGCTGCGGCGCGACTTCATCGGGCGACCGACGCCGCTCTACCTGGCCGAGCGGCTCTCCGAGCGGGTCGGCTCGACGGTCTACCTGAAGCGCGAGGACCTCGCCCACACCGGCGCCCACAAGATCAACAACGCGGTCGGCCAGGCGCTGCTGGCGCAGCGGATGGGCAAGCGGCGGATCATCGCCGAGACCGGCGCCGGCCAGCACGGCGTCGCCACCGCCTGCGCCTGCGCCCTGCTCGGCCTCGAGTGCGTCGTCTACATGGGCTCGGAGGACATCCGCCGCCAGGCGCCCAACGTCGAGCGGATGAAGCTGCTGGGCGCCGAGGTGGCGCCGGTCGAGGCCGGCGCCCGCACGCTCAAGGAGGCGGTCAGCGCCGCGATCCGCGACTGGGTCGCCAACGTCGAGACGACCCACTACGTGATCGGCTCCGCGGTCGGCCCGGCGCCCTACCCCGCCCTGGTTCGCGACCTGCAGCGGGTGATCGGCGAGGAGGCACGGGCGCAGGCGCTCGCGGCCGAGGGGGCGCTGCCGGCCCGGGTGATCGCCTGCGTCGGTGGCGGATCCAACGCGATCGGCATCTTCGCCCCCTTCCTCGCCGACGCCGCGGTGGCGCTGGTAGGGGTCGAGGCGGCCGGCGAGGGGTTGGAGAGCGGCCGCCACGGCGCCTCGCTCGGGGCCGGCACGACCGGCGTCCTGCACGGCTCGCTCTCGGCCGTGATCGCCGACGAGGAGGGGCAGATCCTCGAGGCCCACTCGGTCTCGGCCGGGCTCGACTATCCGGGGGTGGGGCCGGAGCACGCGCACCTGCGCGACACGGGTCGTGCCAGCTACGTCTCGATTTCCGATCGGCAGGCACTGGCGGCGTTCGGTGAGCTGTCGCGGCTCGAGGGGATCATTCCGGCGCTCGAGTCCTCGCATGCGATTGCCTGGCTGCTGGAGAATCCGGGCGGCGACGAGGGATTCGACGTCCTCTGTCTCTCCGGGCGTGGAGATAAGGATTTGGCTGAGGTCGTGGAGCAGGGAGCCGGGGGGTGACTCTGTCGAGCAACAGAGGGGAGGCTCGCCAGAGTCACCCCCCGGCTCCCCACGACAGCGCGCCTGCAGATCAGATCGCGGCTGCCTTTGAAGCTGCGAAGGACGAAGGCCGTGCTGCCTTGATGCCGTACATGATGGCCGGCTATCCGAGCCGGGAGGCGTCGATCGCCGTTGCTCGAGCGTATGTGGATTCCGGGGCGGATCTGATTGAGCTTGGGGTTCCGTTCTCCGATCCGCTTGCCGATGGGCCGACGATCCACGCTGCCGCTACCAAGGCTCTTGAGGCGGGGGCGACTCTGTCCACTGCGTTGGAGGTGTGTCGCTCGGTTTCTGATCGGGTGCCGGTGGTGCTGATGGCTTACTCGAACATGGTGCTCGCGCACGGCGGGGCCTCTGAGTTCGCTCGGTTGGCCGTCGCCGCAGGCGCCGCGGGGGCGATCGTGCCGGATCTGCCGCTGGGCGAGGCGGAGGAGGTGCGGGAGCAGTTCGGCGCTGCCGGGCTGGCGCTGGTGCCGCTGGTCGCGCCGACGACGCCGCCCGATCGGCGGGCGCGGATCTGTGAGGTTGCTCAGGGGTTCGTGTACGTGGTCTCGACGGTCGGGACGACCGGCGAGCGGGCGCAGGTGCCGGCGGCGCTGGCCGAGCTGGTCGCGGCGACCAAGGCGGATGCGGAGGTTCCGGTCGCGGTCGGGTTCGGGATCGGCACGCCCGAGCAGGCGGCCGAGGTGGGGCGGATCGCGGACGGCGTGATCATCGGCAGCCGCCTTGTACGTGCCGCCGGCGAGGGCGATTCGCCCGCTGCCGCGGCGGACGCCGTTGCCGCCTTTCTCAGCGAGACGCGCGTCGCCCTCGCCCGCTAGGCTCCCCGACTCATGGGCATGGTCGTCACCCTTTTCCTGGCGCTCGCCGCGATGGTCCTCTCCTACGCCTTCGGGCAGGGCGGCCCGATCGCCGGCCTGGTCTTCTTCACGGTGCTGCTGATCGGCGCCGGCCTGCGCGTCGTCAAGCCTCAGTCCTAGCCGGTACGCGTCGCGATCACCTGGAGGTACTCGGCCTCCAGTACCAGCGCGCGCTCGCCCCCGGTGTTCTCGGCCTCGAGGAACCGGCGCAGGTCTTCGGTAAGCGCCCGCTCACCCTCCGGGCCGACCCGTTCGTAGGCGGCCTGGGTCGGGCCGAAGTAGGCACGGAAGAACTCGATCCAGTGATCGGGGGAGCGGAACCCCTGGCGCGAGACGCGGCGCTCCATCCGCAGTTCGGAGACGTCGTCGCCGAACAGCTCGCGCAGATGCTCCTCGGTGCCCCAGAGCAGCGGCGAGTCGATCCCGCCCGGCGGTGGGGCGTGCTTGGCGATCGTCTGGAACATCCGCCCGGCGCTGCCGTCGGGGGTCCAGTTGGCCATCCCGACCCGCCCGCCCGGCCTGACCACGCGCAGCAGCTCGGACGCGGCTTTTCCCTGGTCGGGGGCGAACATCGCCCCGAAGATCGAGATCGCGACGTCGAAGCGACCGTCCTCGAAGGGCAGGTCCTGGGCGTCGGCCTCGACGAACTCGATCTCCAGGCGCTCGGCGGCGGCGCGCTCGCGGGCGCGCGCGAGCAGCGAGGGGACGTAGTCGGCGCCGACGGTGCCGCCCCAGCTGCGCCGCGCGGCGGCGATCGCGCCGTTGCCGCTGCCGCAGGCGACGTCGAGCACTCGCTCGTCGGGGACGATCTCGACCGCCTCGGCGAGATTCTCGCTGACGTTGTAGACCAGGTTGGCGACCATCGCGAAGTCGCCCTTCGACCAGGTCTGCTGCTGGACCTGGGTGACTGCCTGAAGATCGGGTGCGTCGCTCATCTCTCCTCCTCGGTCGTTCCCCTCCGAACTTACTCCGACCGCGCGGTCGGGGCCAGCTTCTAAGCTGGGCCGATGCGGATAGGCGTGCTCACCGGCGGCGGCGATTGCCCTGGTCTCAACGCGGTGATCCGGGCGATCGTGCGCAAGGGCGTCGGCACCTACGGGCATGAGTTCGTCGGTTACCGCGACGGCTGGCGCGGGCCGCTCGAGGGCGACAGCCGGCCGCTCGGGGTGCCGGAGGTACGGGGGATCCTGCCGCGCGGCGGCACCATCCTCGGCGCCTCGCGGACCAACCCGTTCAAGGAAGAGGGTGGGCCCGAGCGGATCGCCGCGAACCTGGCCGCCACGGGCGTCGACGGCCTGATCGCGATCGGCGGCGAGGACACGCTGGGGGCGGCAAACCGCCTCCACGGCGAGCACGGCATCGCGGTGGTCGGGGTGCCGAAGACGATCGACAACGACCTCGGCGCCACCGATTACACCTTCGGCTTCGACACCGCGGTCAACATCGCGATGGAGGCGATCGACCGCCTCCACACCACCGCCGACAGCCACCACCGGGTGCTGATCGTCGAGGTGATGGGCCGCCACGCCGGCTGGATCGCCTTCCACGCCGGCCTCGCCGGCGGCGCCAACGTGATCCTGATCCCGGAGCGTGAGTTCGACGTCGAGCAGGTCTGCGAGCTGGTCGGGCGGCGCTTCGCCAGTCGCTTCGCGCCGATCGTCGTCGTCGCCGAGGGGGCGCAGCCGGTCGGCGGCGTGCCGAGCGCCGAGGAGGAGCAGCTCGATGCTTTCGGCCACGTCCGGCTCGGCGGGATCGGCCACTGGCTCGAGGGGGAGATCGAGCGGCGCACCGGCAAAGAGGCGCGGGCGACGGTGCTCGGCCATGTCCAGCGTGGGGGCACGCCGACCGCCTTCGACCGGGTGCTGGCGACCCGCTTCGGGCTGCACGCGATCGACGCCGCCAACGCCGGGCGCTGGGGCACGATGACGGCGCTGCGGGGAACGGAAATCCAGCTGGTCGAGCTGAGCGAGGCGACGGCGGAGCTGAAGACGGTGCCGGAAGCGCTTTACGCGGAGGCTGAGGTGTTCTTTGGCTAGACATGGGAGGGTCCGGCACCCCCTGTCAAAACGAGCGGCCGGGAGGCCGCTCTTGAGTGTTTTGACAGGGGGCACCGGACCCTCTTCGGCCTTGCGCAAGGCAGTGCTGACCACTGCGATATGCGCCTCTCTCCTGGTTGGAGCTGGCTGTGGAGCGGGCGGCGGGGTGGCGGAGGATGCGACCGTCAGCGTGTACGTCGCCGCTCCGCTGTGCCCAGATGCGAAGGTGAAGCATGCGGGGGAGGTGCGGGTGCGCGTTGTCTGCCTCAACCCGGTCGAGCGCGGCGGCAGTCTCGACCTGGCACAGGTCGGAGCGAACGCGCGGCGGGCGACGGAGGACTCGGCCTCGGTCGCATACGTTGAGCAGGCCGGCCCCGCGGCGCGGTTCTCGCGCCCGATCGTCGAATCTGCCGGGATCGCCTATGTCAACGCAAGCTCGGGTGCATCCGCAATGACCCGCCTACTCCAAGCAATCGAGGATTCGAGTTCCGTCTCTCGTGAGTCGGTGCGCGAAGCCCTCGACGGTCCGTGAAGGGGGATGGGGAGACCCCTCGAACGACACTCAAGCGAAGCGTCGGGCGAGGGGTCTCCCCATCCCCCTCGCAGCGTTAGAGCAGATCCCGCAGCGCCTCGTCCAGCTCCGGGTGCTCGAACTCGTATCCCAGCTCCTGCGCCCGTTTCGGCACCACCCGCTGCCCGCCGCGCAGCACCCGGCCGAACTCGTGGCCGAATTTGAGGTCGAGCACGAGGCCGGGGACGGGCATCACAGCGGGGCGGCCCAGCGCGCGTCCCAGCGCCTTCGAGAACTCGCGATTGGTCGCCGGGTGCGGCGCGGTCGCGTTGAGCACACCGGAGACGCCCTCGTTGTCGAGCGCCCAGAGGATCAGCCCGATCTCGTCGTCGCGGTGGATCCAGGCGACGTACTGCTCGCCGCCGGCGAGCGGGCCGCCGACCCCGAGCTTGAACGGGGTCAGCAGCTCGCCGAGCATGCCGCCCTGCGGGTTGAGGATCTGGCCGCTGCGCAGGATCACCAGCCGCACGCCGGCGCCCTCGCTCTCGCGCGCCGCCTTCTCCCACTCCTGGACGACCTCGGAGTCGAAGCCGGCGCCGGGCGGGGCGGACTCGTCGAGGACGGCGTCGCCGCCGTCGCCGTAGTAGCCGACCGCCGACTGGCTGACCAGGACGCGCGGCTTGCGGTCAAGGCCGGCGATCGCCCCGACCAGGTTGTGGGTCGCGGTGCGGCGGCTCTCCATGATCTTCCGCTTCGCCGCGTCGGTCCAGCGCTGGTTGATCTTCTCGCCGACCAGGTTGACGACGCCTTCGGCCCCGTCGAAGGCCGCGGCGGCGGGTCGTTCCAGGGTTGGCTCCCAGGCGTGCCACTCGATCCCGGGTTGTGCCCGCCGCGCCTTGCCAGGGTCGCGGGTGAGGCCGGCGACGTCGTCGTCGCGGGCCAGCAGGGCGTCACACAGGGCCGCGCCGATCAGGCCGCTGGCTCCGGTGACGAGCACCTTCATCGCGTTGGCGCCCGGCCCCTCATTGGCTGCCGTCCACGGTGGCGAAGGTCCCGGTCTCCTCGTTGAGGCGGGCAATCCCGTCGCGCCGCGCCTCCTCGACCACCGCTTCCGCCACCTTCGGCGCGACGTCGCGGTTGAAGACGCTGGGGATGATGTAGTCCTCCGCGAGGTCGGCCTCCGAGACCGCGGCGGCGATCCCGTGCGCGGCGGCGAGCTTCATCTCCTCGGTGATGCTGGGAGCGCCGGCGTCGAGGGCGCCGCGGAAGATGCCGGGGAAGGCGAGCACGTTGTTGATCTGGTTCGGGTAGTCGGAGCGGCCGGTGGCCATGATCCGCACGTACGGCGCGGCCTCCTCCGGCATCACCTCGGGGGTCGGGTTGGCCATCGCGAAGACGATCGCGTCGTCGCTCATCTTCGCCAGCGACTCGGCTTGGATGATCCCCGGGCCGGAGAGGCCGATGAAGATGTCGGTGCCCTCGATCGCGTCGTCGGGCTGACCGCCGACCTGGTCCGGATTGGTGTTCTCCGCGTACCAGCGCTTCGCCTCGTTCATCTCGCCCGACTCGTAGTCCGCACGCGCGGTCGAGAGCGCGCCCTTGCGGTCGCAGCCGATGATCTGGGTGACCCCGGAGGCGAGCATCATCTTCGTCACCGCTACCCCGGCGGCGCCGAGCCCAACCACCAGCACCCGCAGCTGCTCGATCGGCTTGCCGACGATCTTCAGCGCGTTGAAGAGGGCGGCCATGGTGACGACCGCGGTGCCGTGCTGGTCGTCGTGGAAGACGGGGATGTCGAGCGACTCCTTCAGCCGCTCCTCGATCTCGAAACAGCGCGGGGCGGAGATGTCCTCGAGGTTGACCCCGCCGAAGGTCGGAGCCATCAGTTCGACCGCCTTGATGATCTCCTCCGCGTCCTGGGTGTCGAGGCAGATCGGGAAGGCGTCGACCCCGGCGAACTCTTTGAACAGCATGCACTTGCCCTCCATCACCGGCATCGCCGCCTCGGGGCCGATGTTGCCGAGCCCGAGCACGGCGCTGCCGTCGGAGACGACCGCGACCGTGTTCTTCTTGATCGTGTACTCGAAGGCCTTGGCGCGGTCGTCGTGGATGTCCATGCAGACCCGCGCGACCCCGGGCGTGTAGGCCATCGAGAGGTCGTCGCGCGTTTTCACCGGGTACTTGTTGTGCATGTCGATCTTGCCGCCGCGGTGCATCTGCATCGTGCGGTCGACGTAGTCGAGGACGCGGGCGCCGCGGGTCGAGCCGATCGCGCGCAGGATCCGCTCCCAGTGGTCGCGGTCGGTGGCGTCGATCGTGAACTCGCGCACCCGCTTGCCCTCTGGGCCGGCCCCCGGGACCAGGTCGACGCCCTGCAGCTGCCCGCCGGCCTCGGCGATCGCCGCGGTCAATTTGCCCAGCGGCTCCTGCCGCGCGTCGAGCTCGACCCGGATCGTGACGCTGTACTGAGCGCTGACGGCCATCGGGGCTATCGAATCAGATTCGGGTCGCTGTAGGGTCGGGCGATGTGGGGGAGGAAGGGAGAGCGGGGCAGGGGTCTGTCCGGCTGGACCGGAGCGCTGCTGGCCGCGCTCGTCGCCGTCGCGCTCTCGGTCCCCGCCGCGGCTCTCGCCCTCGACTCCGACCTGAAGGGTTCGGCGATCTTCAGGCTCGAGGCGAGCAACGGCTACTCGATCCTCGGTTTCGCCGCCTCCGAACGGGCCGACGGGCGCGGCGACGTCGGGCTGATCGTCAGCGACAAACGCAGCAGCGTGCTCTACGTCGCGCCCGCCGTGGTCACGCCGACTCGGCTTGACGCGGACCTCGGCGCGCTCGGTCAGATCTCGCTCTCGATCTCATCGTCGGGCGTTAAGCGGACGCTGAAGTCGCGCTGCGGCGGCGATCCCATCACCCACGAACCGAACGTCTACCGAGGCACTTTTGAGTTCCACGGCGAGGAGGGATACAGCGAGGCGAGCGCGACCGAGCTCCCCGAGTTCAGCCGCTTCGTCGCTGATTTCGGCTGTGGCGGCACTGGCAGCGGGGAAACCGGCGGCCCCGGTGTTCCCGGTGCTCGACTGCGCCTGTATGGCGGCAAGGGCCATAACCGTTTCAGCCTCCAGGTCAACAAGAACCGCCCCAGCGCGCGCACGCGGCTCGAAGTCGAGGTGCACGAAAAGCGCGGGCGGATCGAGATCTCCCGCGGCACGACGTTGTGGAGTGGCGCCGGTGCCTTCCGCTACGACCCGCTGCTGCGCACCGCGACGCTCGCTCCATCGGCCCCCTTCTCCGGATCCGCCACATTTCACCGGACCGCCGTGGGCGCGGACCGTTTGAGCGGGAACCTGACGGTCGACCTCCCCGGTCGCTCCGGGGTGCCACTGGCAGCGCCTCGTACCCGCGCAACGCTCGTCCCTGCCTGCTGGCACGAAGGCGAAGGCCGTTTCCGCTGCTGAGCAGATAGGCCGTCTCGCTCTCCCAAAGTCGAAGACTTAGCGCGGTTGGGGGGGAGAACTGAGGGGCGGGGCGTCTTTCCAAACTTATGGTTAGGAAACGCGCTCCGTTCGATCTCGAGATAGGTCGGGTAGCAGCGGAACAGCACGGTGTCGTCACCTCGAAGCAACTCGCCGCAGCCGGTTTGAGCAGCGCGGCAGTCTCGAAGCGAGTTCGCACCGGCCGCCTTTTCCGAGTGCATCGAGGCATTTATTCGGTTGGTCATCCCTGCCTCAACCGCGAAAGCCATTGGATGGCAGCTGTGCTCGCTTGCGGGGACGGGGCGGTGTTGAGTCACGGAGCAGCTGCGGCCTTGTGGGGGCTGCTGCGGCCGATCAGAGGGCTAATTGATGTTTCCACGCCCTCGCGTGGAGGCAGGTGTCGGCGAGCGGGGATCAGATTGCACCGCTGTGGCTCGCTCGCGGCGGCCGACGGGACGCTTTTCCCAACCGATGGTTTGGAAAAACGCCCAGGCCCGCTCGTCACGGTTCGCAATCTCATCCCGGTGACGACGGTGCCGCGGACGATCGACGATCTGCGGTGGACCGTTCCGCCCTATCTGGTGCGGCGCGCTACGCGGCAGGCGGAGCTGGCGGGATATCGCATTGAGGGGGCGGAGACGAAGGGCACGCGGAGCGACCTCGAGAGCGACTTCCTCGAACTTCTGTCGCCGCCATGGCATCCCTCGACCCGAGGTCAACGTCAGGGTCGGGCGCTTCGAGGTCGACTTCCTCTGGCGCGACCAACGGGTCGTGGTCGAAACGGACGACTTCCGCTACCACCGCGGCAGCGTCGCCTTCGAGGACGACCACGCACGCGAGCTGGAGCTGCGGGGCGATGAATACGAGGTGCGGCGCTTTACGGGCGACCAGATACGCGAACAGCCGGAGCGGGTGGCGGCGGACCTGCTGGACGCGTTGTCCTCAGGGCCAGGAGAAACTTCAGGCACACCGCGTCGTTAGTTCTATCGTGGCCGTCGTGAGGGGTCGTATCTCGAATTTTCTGGGCAGCGCCGTCCTGCTCTGCCTGCTCGCGCTCGTGCTTGCGGCGGCTCCGGCGTCGGCCGACGAAGCGGACTGGCTGTACGACCCGACCAAGGTGGTCGAGATCGACTTCGAGTTGGCTCCGGAGGATGAAGCGGCGCTGGAACTGGAACCGGACGAGTACGTGCCGGCGACCTTCACACTCGCCGCCGAAGGCCAGACCTTCGGCCCGATCGAAGTGGGCTTCCGCCTCAAGGGCGGCCTCGGCTCGTTCCGGCCACTGACCGAAAAGGCCGCCTTCAAAGTCAAGTTCGACGAGTACGTCGACGACCAGACGGTGCTCGGGCTGGAGCGGCTGACCCTCAACAACATGGTTCAGGACGCTTCGATGGTGCACGAGACGCTGACCTACGACCTCTTCCGCTCGATCGGTGTCCCCGCTTCGCGCACCGGCTACGCCTTCGTCCGGATCAACGATCAGCCCTACGGCGTCTACCTCAACATCGAGACGCTCGACAAAATCTCACTGCCGACTTGGTTCGAGTCAACCCAGCACCTCTACGAGGCTGACGCGCCGGGCCTCGACGTCGCCCCCGGTGAGCAGACGAAATTCGAGGTCGACCGCGGCGACGACGAAGACATCGCCGACCTGGAAGCGCTGATCGCCGCCGCCAACGACACCGAGGGCGACTGGTCTGAGGGGATGGCCGCCGTCGCCGACCTCGAGGAGATGACGCGGATGTGGGCGGTCGAGCGCTACGCCGGCCACTGGGACGGCTACGCCGGCCGGGAAGACGACTTCCGGCCCAACAACTACTACCTGCACAGCCTCAGCTCCGGGGTCTTCCGGATGATGCCCTGGGGGACCGACCAGACCTGGGTCGTGCCGCTCGCCTTCGACGAGCCGGCCGGCGGGTTGCTGTTCAACAACTGCATCGCCGACACGAGCTGCGAGGCGCTCTACGTCGACGCGCTGCGCGACCTCGAGGAAGCGCTGCCGGGCCTCGATCTGGACACGCGAGCGGAGGCGATCGAGGAGCTGCTCGCACCCTGGCAGGCGCTCGAAGCCGAGCCGCGGCGGGAATACTCGACGGCGGAATTCGAGGAGGGTGTGGCCGACGCCCGCTTCTTCATCAGCTTGCGGCCCGGCGAGCTCGCCGCGTGGTTGCCCAAACTGCCGGACCCGCCAGACACGCCGACCCAACCGGTGCCCGACTCTGACCCGGCTCAGGGGCCCGCGCCGCGCCGCGAGGTGACGATTCCGTTGCCCCCGCCACCGGCCATGACGCCGAAGGCACCAGCCCGCCTCGGCAAAGGCGGCGCGCTGCGGACGCGCCTCGCGTTCGACGCGCCGGGGGTCCTGACCCAGCGGGGGACGATCACCACCGCCGATGGCCCGCTCACCGTCTGCTTCCGGCGCGCCGAGATCAAGCGGCCGACCGTGCTTACGGTTCGCTGCCGGCTCTCGGCCGCGGCGCGTGAGTTCCTCACACAGCGCCGGCTCAAGGTCACCCTCGTGACTCGCTTCCGCTCCGTCGACGGGCAGCTCGACGAAGCGAAGCAGACGCTCACCCTGCCGCGTTCATAGAGTGGGGCGCGTGAGCGCCGACGCACCCGAGCTCTTCCTGATCGACGGCAACTCGCTCGCCTACCGGGCGTTCTTCGCGCTGCCGGAGTCGATCGGGACCAGCGACGGGCGCCCGACCAACGCGATCTACGGGCTCGCCTCGATGCTGGTCAAAATCATCGACGAGCACCACCCGCAGGGGGTGATCGTCGCCTGGGACGCGGGGATGTCGGGCCGCGAGGTCACCTACGACCTCTACAAGGCGCAGCGCAAACCGCGCCCCGACCTGCTGCGCGAGCAGTGGCCGCACCTGATGCCGCTGGTCGAGGCCTTCGGCTACACCAACGTCAAGGTCGAAGGGTTCGAGGCCGACGACGTGATCGCCTCGCTGACCCGTCAAGCGCGTGAGCAGGGGATCGAGGTGATGGTGGTGACCGGCGACCGCGACGCCTACCAGCTGGTCGACGAGGGGGTGCGGGTGATGAGCACCTCGCGCGGGATCACCGAGACCAAGATCTACGACCGGGCCGTGGTCGAGGAGCGCTACGGCGTCCCTCCGGAGCTGATCACCGACATGATGGGCCTGCGCGGCGACACCTCCGACAACATCCCCGGCGTGCCGGGGATCGGCGAGAAGACCGCGACCCAGCTGCTGCAGGAGTTCGGCTCGCTGGAGGACGTGCTCGCCAACGTCGACAAGGTCTCCGGCGCCAAACGCAAGCAGAACCTGGTCGAGCACGCCGACGACGCCCGCATGTCGAAGCAGCTGGCGACGCTGCAGTACGAGATCGAGACCGGGGTCGACTTCGCCGCGGCGATGGGCGCGAGCCGACCGCGGCGCCCTGCGCGACTTCATGCGCGAGTTCGAGCTGCGGGCAGTGATGGAGCGACTCGAAGAAGCGCTGCCGGAGGGCGAGGCGGTGCCCGGCCGCAGCGTCGAGCAGGAGCTCGAGGTCGCGGTCGAGGAGGGGACGCCGCAGGACCTCGGCGACGGCCCGGCGGCGCTGGCGCTCGACGGCGAGCGCTGGGCGGCGGCCGAGGGCGAGCGCATTCTCGCCGGCTCGGCCAGCCACGACGAGCTGGCCGTGGCGCTGGCCGGCAAGCCGTTTCTCGCCCACGACGCGAAGTCGCTCGGCGGCGGCCGCCATGGGTTGCTCGCCGCCGCCGCCCGCGAGGGCGTCGAGCTGCTGCTCGCCTACGACACGATGGTCGCCGCCTACCTGCTCGAGCCGCAGCGCCGCACCTACGACCTGACCGAGCTCGCTGCCGATGCCGGGATCGGCCTCGCCGCGGGCGCCGCTCCGGCGCCCGACGAGGGCGACGGGCAGCTGGCGCTGGGGGAGGAGGTCGAGGCCGGCCTCGACCCAGCCGAGGAAGCGCGTCTGGTCGCCGCCCTCGCCGAGGCGCAGCGGCCGCGGATCGAGGAGTTCGGCCTCGAGCAACTGCTGCGCGAGGTCGAGCTGCCGCTGGTCCATGTGCTGGCGGCGATGGAGCGCGAGGGCCTGAAGCTCGACGCCGAGCGCCTGGCCGAGGTCGGGGCCGGCTTCGGCGAGCGCATCGCCACGCTGGAGAGGGAGATCTTCGAGCTGGCCGAGGAGGAGTTCACGATCGGCTCGCCCCAGCAGGTCGGGCGCATCCTCTTCGAGAAGCTCGAGCTGACCCGCAAGCGACGCGGCAAAACCGGGTTCTCGACCGACGCCCGGGTGCTCGCCCAGATCCGCGACGAGCACCCGATCGTCGAGAAGATCGAGTCCTGGCGCGAGCTGACCAAGCTGAAGAACACCTACCTCGACTCGCTGCCCGACCTGATCGACCCCGGGACCGGCCGCGTCCACACCACCTTCAACCAGACCGCGACGACCACCGGCCGCCTCTCCAGCACCAGCCCGAACCTGCAGAACATCCCGATCCGGACCGAGATCGGCCGCCCGGTGCGGGCCTGCTTCGTCGCCGAAGAGGGCGCCCAGCTGCTCTCCGCCGACTACAGCCAGGTCGAGCTGCGGGTGCTCGCCCACGTAGCCGACGAGCAGGTCCTCAAAGACGTCTTCCACGCCGGCGAAGACGTGCACGCCGCGACCGCGGCGGAGGTCTTCGAGATCGGCCGCGACGAAGTCGACGTCGGCCAGCGTTCGAAGGCGAAGATGGTCAACTTCGGGATCGTCTACGGGCTGACCGGCTTCGGGCTGGCGGACCGTCTCAACATCCGGCGCAAGGAGGGCGAGGAATTCGTCGCCCGCTACCTCGAGCGCTTCCCGGCGGTGCGGGCCTTCCGCGAGCAGGTGGTCGAGCGGGCGCAGGAGGAGGGCTACGTGACGACCCTGATGGGCCGCCGCCGCCAGATCCCCGAGCTGCGCTCCGGCAACCCGAACACGCGCCGGCTCGGCGAGCGGCTCGCGGTCAACACGGTGATCCAGGGCACCGCCGCCGACATCATCAAGGTCGCGATGGTGCGCTGCCAGCGGGCGCTGCGCGAGGCCGGGGGGAAGACCCGGCTCGTCCTCCAGATCCACGACGAGCTGCTCTTCGAGGGGCCGCCCGGCGAGATCGAGGCCGCGACCGAGCTGGTCGAGCGGGAGATGTGTGCCGCCTACCCGCTCGACCCGCCGCTCGAGGTCGACATCGGCGTCGGCCCCGACTGGCTCACCGCGAAGTAGCCCTCAGTCCTCGAGCTCGACCTTGGCGTAGAAGGCGCGGCCGTCCTTGAGCACGAGGATCGCGTCCTCGACCACGGCGCCCGCGACCAGGTCGGACTCCTCGCCGCTCGGCTCCGGCCAGTCGTGCTCGTCGTGCCCATCTCCACTCAGGTGGCGGCGGCAGAGGTCCCCGTGCAGGGCCTTGCGGGCCTGGCGGTGCCCGCGACGATCACAGCTCTCGTCGCCGTCGTCGATCCAGGTGCGGCTGGTGACGATGCCGCTGATCGAGCCGCCGTCGGCGTCTGTATCCGTTCATCGTGGCCTCCTCGGGATCGTTTGCGGGTGTCCACGAAAGTGGGTACCCAGAGGCCCGAGGGGAACACCGCGCCTCGACCGAACGTCCAGGCGTGAGGGACGGGGCTAATCATCGGCGCTGCCGGAGCCGCTGTTGTCGGAGTCATCGTCGAGCTCGAGGGCGTCCTCCTCGTCACCGTCGTCGTCCTCGAGCTCGGGCGGGGGTGGCGTCGCGGGCGTGGCCGATCCGGCGCCGGAGCTGTCGCCCCGCTCTTCTGCCGCGTCCCGCCTCTCCTCGCGTTCGTCTCCGCGTTCGTCGTTGCGCTCCTCGCGAGCGTCTCGGCGATCGTCGTCGCGCTCCTCGCGGATATCGGCGCGCTCCTCTCGGCGCTCGCCAGGCCCGCTGCTGCCATCTCCAGATGACGGCGACCTACCCGAGCTGCCGCCCGGGCCGGAGTCTCCGGACGGGCCGGACGGGCCGGAGCTCCCGGAGGAGCCGGAGGAGCTGCCGCCGGCCGTGGCCCGGTCCGGTTGCGCCACCGCGGCCGCCCCCGGATCGGGCCGCTCGCCGCCGTCGCGGCTCTGCTGCACCGCGACCCCGGCGCCGACAGAGCCGGCGACCAGGGCCGTCGCCAGGCCCGCTTTGAGCGCCCCGCCGGCGCCGAGGCCGCCGAGCGTCGCGCCACCGCCGCCGATCGCGGCGGCGCCTGCCGCGGCCGCGGCCCCGCCGGCGGTCGCGGCTTCGGCCCCGTGATCGAAGAGGAGGCGCAGCAGCGGCAGCGGGATCAGCAGCCCGAGGCCGTCGCGCAGCGCCAGCCGCGCCCGGTAGATCGCCTGCCGCGCCGCGCCGCCGCTGACCCCGAGCGCCGCCGCGATCTCCTCGTGGCTCAGCCCTTCCAGCTCGCGCATCACGATCGCGGCGCGCTGCGGCTCCGGCAGCGCCCGCAGCCGCTCGATCAGCTCCCGGATCTCCTCGCGGCGCTCCGCCCCCGCGGCGGCGCTCTCGGCACCTGGCACCGCCTCGCTCAGCGGCTCGGCCGTGGGCGGCGAGTCGCGCAGGTCGTTGAGCGCCGTGTTGCGGACGATCCGGTAGAGCCAGGGCCGCAGCTCGATCTCCTGTTCGGACCCGCGCAGCGCCAGCAGCGCCTTCGAGAAGGCGTCCTGGGTGACGTCCTCGGAGCGGTTGCCGACGATCGCCGCGGCGAAGCGGTCGAGCGGGTGGCGGTAGCGCCGCACGATCTCCTCGAACGCGCCCTCGTAACCCTCGCGGACCAGCTTGACCAGGCGCCGGTCCGGCTGCGCCCGCAGGGCCGGGCCGAGGAAGAGCCGTGAGGTGAGCGGTTCGGCGGGCGGTGGAGGCATCGCTTTCTATCGCTTGGTCGGTCTTTCCTGCGGTACTGATATGAGAGCAGGCCGGTTCAACCGCCTCCGCTCCTACCGATGCAACACGCTGCCAGCCACAAGATCACGCTCCCCGGGGGCCGCCGCCGTGGATAAGGGCGTGGCGGTGATCCTGACCGCGGTGGCCGGCGGCCTGATCGCGATGCAGGCGCCGATCAATGCCGAGCTTGGCCGCGCGACCGGGGGCCTGGCAGCGGCGCTGGTCTCGTTCATGGTCGGGACGATCGCCCTCACCGCGATCGTCGTGCTCAGCGGCAAGGCCGGCGGCCTCGGCTCGACCTTCGACGTCAGCTGGTACTACCTCGTCGGTGGCCTGCTCGGCGCGCTCTACGTGACCAACGCGCTGCTTGCCGTCTCGGTGATCGGGGCGGGCGGGGTCGCGGCACTGACCGTGGCCGGCCAGCTGACCGCCTCGGTCGCGATCGACCGCTTAGGCCTGTTCGGCCTCGACCAGGTCGCGCTCACGCCCGAGCGCCTGCTCGGCGTCGCCCTGCTCCTGGTCGGGACGGTGCTGATAGTCCGCTGAGCCGACGAAGTCCGGCGGGGCGATCCGCAGGTAGTGCGCGAAGGACCAGTCGACGAAGCGCTTCGTTCCCATCAGCCGGATCGCCGGGCCGAGCAGGCGCGGCGGGATCTTCGGGATCAGCTTCTGCACCCGCAGCATCCACTTGAACTTCCAATCGTGCGAGTCGTTGAACTCGGCGTAGGCGGCGGCGGCCTGCTCGCGGCTCTGGCGCCCCTCGACGACCGCGCGCAGCTCGCGTCCCAGCGCGATCCCGAAGTAGAGCGCCGTCCTGATCCCCTCGGCGCTGAGCGGCAGGCAGTGGCCGGCCGAGTCGCCGGCGAAGAAGACGCCGCCTTCGGTCGCCCCGCGCAGCTTGTGCGGGATCCAGTTCCCCTGATACTCGTTCGGCTGTTTGCCGAGGTCCTCGGTCAGCTGCACCGTGGTGTCCTTGACGTGGAAGCGTGGGTCGAAGGAGCCGATCCCGATCCGCAGCTCGTCGCGGGCGGGGAAGGACCAGCCGTAGCCGGCCGGGACGTAGCGACGGTCGATCCAGATCTCGAGGTCGTCGGACTCGCCGGCCGGGTGCACCTCGAGCCCGCGCGAGAGCGGCGCGTCGGGTGGCTGGTAGCCGTCGCCTGAGGCCAGCATCCGGCGCCAGCCGAGCGCGTCGACGACGAGCGGGGCGGAGATCGTGCCGCGGTCGGTCTCGACCGCGATCTCGCCGCCAGCGTCGGCCGGCGCGGCGCGGCCGTTCACCTTCGCGGTCTCGAAACGGGCGTCGCAGTCGCGCCAGAGCAGCTGGCAGAGCTCGCGGTAGTCGAAGGTGGAGAAGGACCAGGGGAGCCGGTAGCGGGCGTCGCCGTGGGGGGTGTGCATGACCAGGGTGTCGAAGCGCTGGCGCTCGCTGTCCATCAGCCCCAGCCGTCGCAACCACTCGGTCGGGATCCCGCAGGCGGAGGTCTGGCGCTCGCCGATCTCGTAGCGGTCGACGATCATCACGTCGGCGCCGCTGCCGCGCAGCTCACGCGCGATCGCCAGGCCGGCGAAGCTGGCGCCGCAGATCAGCACGTCGTGGCTGCCGTCGAGCGGCGTACGCTCGTCGCCGCGCTTGGTGGCTCGGACCGGCATCCAGCGCAGAGTATCTATCCAGGCACAGTCGACACCCGGCAGCCGTTCTTTTTCTGGCATGATGGGCGGCCGTGTCCGCAACCGAGACCATGACCCCGACCCCGAGCGCAACTCCCGTCGACGGCTCCAACGGCCTGCTGCTGGAGATCGACGGCAAAATCGTCCCCAACTACGCGGCGACGATGGTCTCCTTCGACGAGGGCGACGTCGTCAACGGCAAGGTCGTCCGCATCGACAAGGACGAGGTCCTGGTCGACATCGGCTACAAGGCCGAGGGGGTCATCCCCTCCAACGAGCTCTCGATCCGCAAGTCGGTCGACCCGGCCGAGGAGGTCGAGATCGGCGAGGAGGTCGACGCGCTGGTCCTCACCAAGGAGGACGCCGAGGGCCGCCTCATCCTCTCCAAGAAGCGCGCCCGCTTCGAGAAGGCCTGGCGCCGCATCGAGGTCGCCGCCGACTCGGGCGAACCGGTCGAAGGCAGCGTGATCGAGGTCGTCAAGGGCGGCCTCATCCTCGACCTCGGGGTGCGCGGCTTCCTGCCCGCCTCGCTGGTCGACATCCGCCGCGTCCACAACCTCGACGAGTTCATGGGCCAAACGCTCGAATGCAAAGTGATCGAGCTCAACCGCAGCCGCAACAACGTCGTCCTCTCGCGGCGCGCGGTGCTCGAGGAGGAGCGCAAGGAGGTCCGCGAGCAGATCCTCGGCCGGCTCGAGCCGGGCCAGGTCGTCGAAGGCAAGATCTCCAACATCGTCGACTTCGGCGCCTTCGTCGACCTCGACGGGATCGACGGCCTGATCCACATTTCCGAGCTTTCCTGGAGCCACGTCAACCATCCCTCCGAAGTCGTCGCGATCGGTGACACGGTGCGGATCAAAGTGCTCGACATCGACCGCGACCGCCAGCGCATCTCGCTCGGCCTCAAGCAGACGCAGGAGGACCCGTGGCAGCGGGTGATCAACACCCACCGCTCCGGTGACGTCCTCGAGGGGCAGGTGACCAAGGTCGTCGCCTTCGGCGCCTTCGTCGAAATCCTGCCCGGGGTCGAGGGCCTGGTCCACATCTCCGAGCTTGCCGACCACCACGTCGAGAACCCGAGCGAAGTGGTCGAGCCGGGCTCGACCCTGAACGTGAAGATCCTCGAGATCGACGAAGAGCGGCGCCGCCTCTCGCTCAGCATCAAGCGGGTCGAGGGGCAGAACATGCCGATGCAAGGGCTTGGCGAGCAGCTGGCCGCAGCGGGGGACGCCGAGGGACAGGACGAGCAGCCCGCGGGTCCTGTCGCGGAGGACGACTCCTCGTCCTCGCAGGCTGCGGGCGAAGAGCCATCCTCCACGCCACCCGCGGGAGATGCGCCTGAGACTGCGGAAGCCCCAGACGTTGAGGAGCCGCAGGACGAAGCCCCTGCAGCGGAGGAGCCTGTAGCTGAGGAGGCTCAGGATGAGGCCGCGGCGGAGGAGACTCCTGTCGCCGAGGAGGCCCCGGCCGAGGAGCCCATAGCTGAGGAGACGCCGTCAGAGGAGTCCGTCGCGGAGGCCGAGAACGGCGCCGCGGAGGACGAGGATCCCGGCGAGGCTCATGAGGGGGAATCGGTCGAGGAGCGGCCGGACTCTCCCGACGACGTCGACGAGGCGTCGGGCGAAGACGCGCAGACGGGCGAGTCCGAGCAGAGCTGAGCGGCGGCGTCCCGGATGCCGCTGACGATCGGCCTCACCGGCGGCATCGCGGCCGGGAAGTCCGAGGCACTGGCTGCCTTCGCGCGGCTCGGCGCGGCGACCCTCTCCAGCGACGCCGTCGTTCACGAGCTGCTCGATTCCGAGCCGTTGGTCGGGCGCCTGACCGAGCGCTGGGGGCCGCAAGTCGCGCCACGGGGGCAGGTTGACCGCGGCCGGATCGGCGAGATCGTTTTCGCCGATCCCGACCAGCTGACCTGGCTCGAGCAGCAGATCCACCCCCTGGTCGGGGAGCGGATCGGCGCCTGGCTCGCCGGGCTGCCGGCGGCGACCGAGGTCGCCGTGATCGAGGTGCCGCTGCTGTTCGAGTCGGGGATGGAGGGCGCCTTCGACACCACGGTCGCGGTCGTCACCGCCGACGAGGTGCGCCGCGAGCGCGCCGCCGCCCGCGGTCACGCCCTGGTCGACGAGCGCGAGGCGCGCCAGCTCGCCCAGGAGGAGAAGGCGGCCCGGGCGGCGCACGTCGTCGCCAACGACGGCTCGGTCGAGGACCTCGAGCGGGCGCTGTCCGGCCTGATCGGGAAGCTGCGGGAATGAGTCGCGGGGCACGGCGGCGACGGCGGCTGCTGACCGGCGGGGTGGCGGTGGCGATCGGCGTCTTCGCCGGCGTGATGGTCGCCAGCGGCCAGTTCGACGACGCGATCAAGGAGCTGACCCTGCCGCTGCGCCACGAGGACATCATTCGCCAGCAGTCCGAGGAAAAGGGGGTGGACGCTTCGCTGATCGCCGCCGTGATCTACTCGGAGTCGAAGTTCAGCGACGCGACCTCGAGCGCCGGCGCTCGCGGGCTGATGCAGATCACCCCGGAAGCGGCGAACGAAATCGAGCGGCTCAGCGGCGGCACCTCGTTCCGGCTCGCCGACCTCTCCGACCCGGAAATCAACATCCGCTACGGGACCTTCCTCCTGCGCGAACTGCTCGATCGCTTCGACGCGGACGAGGCCGCGGCGCTCGCCGCCTACAACGCCGGGCCATCGCACGCCGAAGAGTGGGGCGGCAGCGATCTCGCGGTCGAGGCGATCCCCTTCCCGGAAACCCGGGCCTACGTCGAAGAGGTGCTCGAGAAGCGCGAGGAGTACCGCGCCGAGTACGACGAGGAGCTGGGCTACCGTGAACCCTGAAGCGCCGCGACCGCGCGTCGCCGCCCTCGCCCTCGCGGTCGGCCTCGTCCTCGCCGACTCCTCGATCGTCGTCCTCGCGTTGCCGGAGATCTACCGCGAGCTCGACACCAGCGTCGCCGGCGTCACCTGGGTGCTGATCTCGTTCAACCTGGTGATGGCGCTCGCCGCGGTGCCGGCGGCGCTGGTCGCGCGCCGGGCCGGGCCGGGGCGGACGGCGGCGATCGGGCTCGCCGTCTTCGCCGGGGCCGGGCTCGCCTGCGGGATCGCCGATCAGCTCTCGACCCTGATCCTGGCCCGCTGCGTGCAGGCGCTCGGCGGCGCCGCCGCGGTCACCGCGGCGCTGGAGCTGCTCCCCGCGACGACCGGCTCGGAGCGGCGGGCGACCGCGGTTTGGGCCAGCGCCGGGGCGACCGGGGCAGCGCTCGGCCCGGCGCTCGGCGGCCTGCTCACCGAGCTGGTCTCCTGGCAGTCGATCTTCCTGATCCAGGTGCCGATCGCGCTTGCCGCCGCGGCGCCGATCCTCGCCGTCGCCAAACACGAGGCGGCGACCGGGATCCTGCGGACCGAGCTGCGCCCGACCGGCCGCCCCCACCTGCTCGCCAACCTGGCGCTGGCGATGGTCTCGGCGGCGATCGCCGCGGCGCTCTTCCTGCTCGTGCTGCTGTTGATCGAGGGCTGGCGCCTGACCCCGATCGGGGCGGCGATCGTGGTCAGCGCGATGCCGCTGGCCGCCTTCCTCGGCAGCCGCCTCGACCCGTTCGTGCCCAGCGCCAAGGCGCGGGCGGCGGCCGGGGCGATCTTCATCGCCGGCGGCCTCGCCGGCCTCGCCTTCCTGCCGCAGGCGGAGGTGGCGCTGACCCTGCCGCCGCAGATCCTGGTCGGGGTCGGGCTGGCGCTGGTTCTCTCGGCCCTGACCGAAACCGCCCTCGCCGGCCGCGCCCCGCAGGCGATCCACGGCGGCTGGACGATCTCGGCCCGCCACGCCGGCGTCGTGATCGGGCTGCTGGCGCTGACCCCGATCTTCACCGCCGACATCGCCGAGCAGCGCGAGGACGCGATCGACGCCGGCACCGCGGTCATCCTCGACTCCCGGGTCAGCCCGCTGCTGAAGATCGAGATCGCCCAGCGGGTCGGCGACCAGCTCGACGGGGAGGAGGGCAAAGTGCCGACGATCGGCCCTGTCTTCGAGCCGCTGCCGAGCGACCCCGGCGAGCGCGCCGAAGTGGTCGGGCTGCGCGAAGAACTGCAGGACCAGCTCGACCGCGGCGCCACCCACGCCTTCAGCCCCTCGTTCCTGCTCGGCGCCCTGCTGGCGCTGCTGGCGCTGATCCCGATCGGCCTGGCGCGGAGGGTGGACCTGTGAGCCCGGCGCTGCGGGCGCAGCTGCTGGTCGGGACGGCGGTCGTCGCCTCCGTTGCCCTGGTCGGCGCTTATCTCGCGGCCGGCGGCTCCTCCTACACGCCGGAGCAGGTGCGTGACCCCTGCCAGCAGCGGCCCTGGAGCAACCCCGAAAGCCTCGGCGAAATCGCCAACCAGTTCTCCAACTCGGCCCTCGACGGGGCGGCCTGCCGGCTCGGCGTCTCACGCGAGGAGCTGGCCCAGGCGCTGGCGACCGAGGAGGGGCGCGAGCGCTTCAGCGAGCGCTACGGGATCGGCGAAGAGGAGCTGGCGCGGGCGATCCGTGCCGGCCTCCTGCGGGCGATCGACGACGCCGAAGAGGCCGGTGCGCTGAGCCCGCTGATCGCCGACCCGCTGCGCTCGACGGTCAAGGGGATCCCGCTCGACCAAGCGATCGAACTGATCGACAACGCCCGCTCGATCCTCGGTGGCGTGCAGGGGATCCTCGGCCCGGCCGGCGACTTCCTCGAAGAACTGCTGCCGTAGGGCAGGGGCGTCGGCGCCGAGGCGCGTCGCTCAGCGGCGCGTCGCGCGCCAGACCCAGATCATCGCCAGCGGCTGCAGCGGCAGCCGCGCCCAGAGGGCCCAGCGGGGGACCTTGTCCAGGTCGAGGCCGCGGATCTGCTCCGGGCTGACCGCCATGTGCACGTTGGCGGGGAAGACGGCGAGCAGCAGCGCCAGCAGCCACCAGCGGCTGTAGCGGCGGGTGGCGGGGTGGAGGACGGCGAGGCCGCCGGCGATCTCGGCGAGGCCGCTGACCGCGACCGCCTCGCGCTTGCGATCGGCGATCGCCGGCGGCACGATCGCCTCGAAGGAGCGCGGGATCACGAAATGCATCGTCCCCATGAAGGAGAAGAAGGTGGCGAGGGCGGCGCGCGAGCGGTTCATCGGCGCCGCAGTCTTGCAGCCGGCCGCGCGGGGCGCTTTTCCCAACCATGGGTTTGCAAAGGCGCCCCATCGCTATCGTCAACCGCCGTGCCCGAGTTCAAGCTCAACCCCGCCTACACGCCGACCGCCGACCAGCCAAAGGCGATCGCGGGCTTGGCCGAGGGCCTCGGCGCGGGCGAGCGTTTCCAGACCCTGCTCGGCGCGACCGGGACCGGCAAGACCTTCACGATGGCGGCGACGATCGCCGAGGTGCAGCGTCCCTCGCTGGTGATCGCCCACAACAAGACGCTGGCCGCGCAGCTCTGCAACGAGTTCCGCGAGTTCTTCCCCGACAACGTGGTCGAGTACTTCGTCTCCTACTACGACTACTACCAGCCCGAGGCATACGTCCCGGCCCAGGACCTCTACATCGAGAAGGACTCCTCGATCAACGACGAGATCGACCGCCTCCGCCACGCGGCGACGGCGGCGCTGTTTGCCCGTCGCGACGTGATCATCGTCGCCTCGGTCTCCTGCATCTACGGGATCGGCTCACCCCAGGTCTACAACGAAAAAATGCAGCTGTTCAAGGTCGGGGCGACGCTCGACCGCGACGAGGTGCTGCGCAAGCTGATCAAGATGCAGTACCAGCGCAACGACCAGGTGCTGGGGCGTGGCTCCTTCCGCGTCCGCGGCGAGGTGCTCGAGATCATGCCCTCCTACGCTGAGTCGGCCTACCGGATCTCCCTCTTCGGCGACGAGATCGAGGGGGTCCAGCACTTCGACCCGCTGACCGGCGAGGTGCTCGACACCATCGACCACGTCTCGGTCTGGCCGGCCTCCCACTACGTGACCAGGGACGAGACCCTGGAGCGGGCGGTCGAGGAGATCCGCGCCGAACTCGCGTCGCGCACCGCCGAGCTGGAGGAGGAAGGCAAGCAGCTCGAGGCGCACCGGCTGCGCCAGCGCACCGCCTACGACCTCGAGATGCTGAAGGAGGTTGGCTTCACCTCTGGGATCGAGAACTACTCGCGCATCCTCGACGGCCGCCCGCCGGGCAGCCCACCGCACACCCTGATCGACTACTTCCCCGACGACTTCGTCGTCTTTGTCGACGAGTCGCACCAGACGGTGCCGCAGATCGGCGGCATGTACGAGGGAGATAGATCGCGGAAGTCGACCCTGATCGACTACGGCTTCCGCCTGCCCTCGGCGATCGACAACCGGCCGCTCAAGTTCGACGAGTTCCTGCAGAGGGTCAAACAACTGGTGATGGTCTCGGCGACGCCGGGCCCGTTCGAGCGGGCGGAATCGACCCGAACTGTCGAGCAGATCGTGCGCCCGACCGGGATCATCGATCCGGCGATCGAGCTGCGCGAGACGAAAAACCAGATCGACGACCTGATGAACGAGGTGCGCAAGGTCGCCGCCGCGGGCGACCGCACCCTGGTCACCACGCTGACCAAGAAGATGGCCGAGGACCTGACCGCCTACTTGCTCGAGTACGGGATCAAGGTCCGCTACCTGCACTCGGAGATCGACACCCTGGAACGGATCCAGATCGTCCGCGACCTGCGGCTCGGCGAGTACGACGTCCTCGTCGGGGTCAACCTGCTGCGCGAGGGGCTCGATCTGCCCGAGGTCTCGCTGGTCGCGATCCTCGACGCCGACAAGGAGGGCTTCCTGCGCGGCGAGACCAGCCTCGTGCAGACGATCGGGCGCGCCGCCCGCAACGTCAACGGGCGGGTGCTGATGTACGCCGACAGGGAGACCGACGCGATGCAGGCAGCGATGCGCGAGACCGACCGCCGCCGGGCGATCCAGCTCGCCTACAACGAGGAGCACGGGATCACCCCGGCGACGGTGCGCAAAGGGATCTCCGAGATGGCCGAGTTTCTCGCGATGGAGGACCGGGCGCCGGCCAAACGGCGGCGCAAGAGCAGTGGCGATTACGAGAGCCCGGAGGAGCTGGAGCGGACGATTGTCGCCCTTGAGGAGGAAATGCTGGCCGCCGCCGACGACCTCCGTTTCGAGGAGGCGGGCCGGATCCGCGACGAGCTGAAGGAGCTGCGCCGCGACCTCGATGGAATGACCGCGGGCGCCTAGCCTCACCCGCGGTCCCCGCTCAGGCCAGCAGCTTCGCTGCCTTGGCGCTGTCGGCGTAGAACTCGCCGCGCACCGTCTTCCCGCTCTCGTCGTACTTGAGCAGGTGGACGAAGGGCGACTCGAACTCGCCGCCCTCGGTGGCGGCGCGCTGGGTGCCGCGCACGACGACCCACTCGCCGCAGTCGAGGAACTCCTCCGGTTCGACGCTGAACGAGCTTCCAGTAGTTGGGGATCTGGGCGAAATTGCTGAGGATCTGGTCGCGGCCCCGGACTTCGCCGCCGAGCGGCAGCTCGTCCGAGGTGACCCAGACGGCGTCCTCGGCGAAGTCCTCTCTCAGGGCCTCCAGGTCTCCACGCCCGAAGGCCTCGTAGGCGGCCCGGGCGGTGTCGACGTTCGACATGGCTTCTCTCCTTCGGTGGGAACTGATTCCCCGCCCACCACCGACCGTACGCCTCCGAGCTGCCGAGTTCAACCACTCCCTAGTCTGCAGGCGATGGCACTGGACGTGACCGAAGCGACCTTCGACCGCGACGTGGTCGAGCTTCTCACGACAGACCCCGGTCGTGGTCGACTTCTGGGCCGAGTGGTGCGGGCCCTGCCGGGCGCTGACTCCGGCCCTGGAAGCGGCGGAGACGAAGCGCGGCGGCCGCGTGCTGCTGGCCAAGGTCGACGTCGACGCCAACCAGGGGCTGGCGGCGCGCCACGACGTCCAGGGGATCCCGGCGGTGAAGGCATTCCGCGACGGCAAGGTCGCGGACGAGTTCGTCGGCGCCCTGCCGCCGGCCAAAGTCGAAGCGTTCTTCGACGCACTGGTGCCATCCAAGGCCGACGAGCTGCTGGCGAAAGGCGACGAGCTCTCGCTGCGCGAGGCCTCCGAACTGGAGCCGCGCCGGGCCGACATCGCCGTCGCGCTGGGCAGGGCGCGGCTCGGGCGCGGGGCGGAGGCTGAGGCGCTGGAAGCGGTCGCGGCCCACGAAAACGACTTCACCGCGGCCGGCATTGCCGCCCGCGTGCGGCTGCGCCAGGCCAGCCTCGGCGATGACGCCTTCGCCGCGCTCGACCGCGGCGACAGCGAGGCGGCGCTCGACGCGTTGCTGCAGGAGTTCGGCGGCGCTGAGGACGGCGCCCGCGAGGATCTCCGCCGTGCCGTCGTCGGCATCCTCAGCGAGCTCGACCCGGCCGACCCCGCCGCCCGCGAATACCGCCGCCGCCTCGCAACCGCGCTGGGCTGACCAGCAGCGGGAAGAGTGACGGTCGCCCGGCGGCCCGGCTAGGTTTCCGGCGTGGAGGAAGAGAGGAGAGAGACGCGGGCGCCCGACGGGCGCCGCATCGTCTTCCATGTCGCGGGCCCGGAGGACAGCGATCTCGTCGTCTTCCACACCGGCACACCCGGTACGCCGCATCTCGAGCCGGGCATGGTGAGGGAGTGCGCAGAACGCGATCTGCGCATCGTGTGCATAGCCCGGCCGGGCTACTCCGGTTCCGCTCGGCTGCCCGGCCGCACCTATGCGGACAATCCGGCCGATACCGCTCTGGTTGCGGATCGACTGGGTGCCGAGACGTTCTACGTCCACGGCCACTCCGGAGGTGGCGGCCCCGCATTCGCGGACGCGGCGTTCCTTCCTGGCCGGGTTCGGGCAGCTGCCGTCAGCGCCACGCTCGCGCCGCGACCCCTGATGGGGACCAGCTGGTGGGAGGGACTCGAGCCGGTCAACGGGGCTGAGTTGAGGGCGATGGAAGAAGGAGAGTCCGCTTTGAGGGCATGCCTCGAGGGGCGGGTCGAAGCGATGCGCGACGTGGCAAGTGGCGAGGACATCTTCGACGACCCCGAGTTCAAAGAGGTCTACGCACCGGTCGACCGGGCCTGCTTTACCGGCGAGTATCTCGATTGGGCTGTGAAGATGTACCCGTTGGTGGTGAGCCACGGCGTCGATGGCTGGATCGACGACGACTTCGGGTTCTTCGGCGATTGGGGCTTCGATCTGGCTCAAGTTGAAGCCCCGGTGAAGATCTGGCTGGGAGGGCAGGACCGCATCGTTCCGGTCGCCCATGCGGAATGGCTCGTGGAAAACGTCCCCGGCGCCGAGTTCCGTTTCCTGCCCGACGAGGGCCACGTCTCGCTGCTGAACAACCACTTCGGCGCCATCCTCGAAGACCTGATCGAGCGGGGCGGATGACGTGCGCTGGCTGCGGCTTCGAGACCTAGCTAGGCGTCCTCGCTGCCACCTCCTCCATTAGGACGGGCTTCGAACCCCCCTAGCCCATAGGTGACCTCGAAGCTCTCTGCTCCGGCTTCAATCCGCTCGGCCGCTCTTTCTTTGATCTCGAACATCTCCTTCAGGAGGCGCTCCAGGGCATCCTGCGTTTCGCTCCAAGCCTCCTGGTCGGCATGGATCGTCTCCCAGGAGAAGTGGGCGTTGGCGCGCTCGTCGAATGCCCCGGCTTCGATCGCCTTTCTCGCTGCATTCATGTACCCCGTCCAAGCGCGGGCCGCCGCTGAACTTCGAACCAGCCCCGGCAACCCTTCCCAGGCGGGTGTATTGGCAAAGAGAGCGTGTCTTTTCGCGCGGTAAAAATGCTGGACGCTGCCTCGAACCCGCACTTCTTTGGCGATTTCGATCAGACCGAGTTTGCTCAGCTCACGGAAGTGATAGGCGATCTTGCCGAGTGGCTGGCCTTTCTTTTCGGCGAAGTCTGAAGGTGACAGGATGGCGCCCGGGGCCGCAAGGCCTGCAAGGATTTCGACACGCCGAGGATGGCTAATCGCCCGGAAGAAACGCCTTGGGTGGATGCTCCAGCTGTCAAGGTCTGTCATTTGGCTCGTTCCGATTTCGATTTTGGTACCCGTTAATCATTCGAAGGCTTCCAGTTATCGATCGCACGAAACTTGACCGCTGTTTAACCGGTTTAAATGAGTAGAAGGAAAGTCGCCCTGACGGCAGGGATCGTGTAGGAGAAAGGGGAGGAATCCATGCGTCTCAGCAACGCGTCCAGCGCGGCGCTGCCAATGGCATCGATCGTCAAGAACGGCTAGTCGCGACTCGGCCAGGCCGTCACGACAGCCTGAGTTCCGGCGTCACTGGTCTCGGACTTCCGCAACGTGCGGATAGCCTGGGGGAACATCTGTTCGCCTCGCTAGACTCGTCACGAGTGGCCGCTTCTGACCGAATCGTCATCTCCGGCGCTCGCGAGCACAACCTCAAGGACATCGACCTCGAGCTGCCGCGGGACGCGCTGATCGTGATCACCGGACTGTCCGGGTCCGGCAAGTCGAGCCTTGCCTTCGACACGATCTACGCCGAGGGGCAGCGGCGCTACGTCGAGTCGCTCTCGGCCTACGCGCGCCAGTTCCTCGGGCTGATGGAGAAGCCCGACGTCGACTCGATCGAGGGACTCTCGCCGGCGATCTCGATCGACCAGAAGACGACCTCGCGCAACCCGCGCTCGACCGTGGGGACCGTAACCGAGATTTATGACTACCTGAGGCTGCTCTGGGCGCGGATCGGCGTCCCACACTGCCCCGAGTGCGGCGAGGAGATCACCGGCCAGACCCAGGAGCAGATCGTCGACCGGCTGATGACCCTCGCCGAGGGGACCAAATTCATGGTGATGGCGCCGGTCGTGCGCGGGCGCAAAGGCGAGTACGGGAAATTGTTCGAGCAGATGCGGCTCGAGGGCTACTCGCGGGTCGAGGTGAACGGCGAGCTGCGGCGGCTCGACGAGGAGATCGCCCTCGACAAAAAGTTCAAACACGACATCTCGGTCGTGGTCGACCGGCTGGTGATGAAACCGGACCTGAGGCGCCGTCTCTCGGAGTCGGTCGAGGCCGCCGGCGGCCTCGCCGCCGGGCTGATCGAAGTCGAGATCGTCGACGGCGAGCAGGCCGGCGAGACGCTGCTCTTCTCTGAGCAGTTCGCCTGCCTCAACTGCGGCACCTCGATCCCCGAGCTGGAGCCGCGGATCTTCTCCTTCAACTCGCCGCACGGGGCCTGCGAGCGCTGCCACGGGCTCGGCTTCCAGCGCGTGATCGACCCGGAGCTGGTCGTCCCCGATCCGACCCTCTCACTGGCCGAGGGTGCCCTGCAGCCCTGGAACCGCGGTATCTCCGCCTACTGGAAGCGGCTGATCGCGGCGGTCGCCGAGGAGTACGGGGTCGACGCCGACAAGCCCTGGTCGAAGCTCAAGAAGAGCGAGAAGGAGATCTTCCTCTACGGGACCGGTGAGGAGCGCCATCAGGTCAGCTACACCAACCGCTTCGGTCGCCGCCGCTCCTACAAGGTCCGTTTCGAGGGCATCGTCAACAACCTGCAGCGGCGCTACGAGGAGACCGATTCGGAGGCGAGCCGCGAGCGGATCGAGAGCTACATGGCCGAGCAGCCCTGCCCGCAGTGCAAGGGCGCGCGGCTGCGGCCGGAGACCTTGGCGGTCAAGATCGGCGGCCTCAGCATCGCCGAGTACAGCGCCCTCTCGGCGCGCGCCGCGGCCGAGTGGATCAATGCCCTGGAGCTGACCGAGACCGAGCGGGCGATCGCCCGCCTGATCGTGCGCGAGATCACCGAACGGCTCGCCTTCCTCGAGAACGTCGGCATCGGCTACCTCTCGCTGTCCCGCTCGGCCCGCTCGCTCTCCGGCGGCGAGGCGCAGCGGATCCGGCTCGCGACCCAGATCGGCTCGCACCTGGTCGGGGTGATGTACGTGCTCGACGAGCCCTCGATCGGTCTTCACCAGCGCGACAACGAGAAGCTGATCGCGACCCTCGACCGGCTCCGCGACCTCGGCAACACGGTGATCGTGGTCGAGCACGACGAGGGGACGATGATGGCCGCCGACCACCTGGTCGACCTCGGCCCCGGTGCCGGCGAACACGGCGGCCACGTGATCGCCGCCGGGCCGCCGGCGCAAGTGGCGAAGAACGCCGCCTCGCTGACCGGCCAGTACCTCTCCGGCAAGCGCCGGATCGAGGTGCCCGAGCAGCGCCGCCAGCCCGCCGGCGCGCTGCGCGTGCGCGGTGCCCGCGAACACAACCTGAAGGAAGTCGACGTGGCGATCCCGCTCGGCGTCTTCTGCTGCGTCACCGGGGTTTCCGGCTCGGGCAAGTCGACCCTGGTCAACGAGACCCTGCACCACGCGGTCGCCAACCGGCTGCACCAGGCGAAGCTGCGCCCCGGCGCCCACGACGGGATCGACGGGCTCAGCCAGATCGACAAGATCATCAACATCGACCAGTCGCCGATCGGCCGCACGCCGCGCTCCAACACGGCCACCTACACCGGCGTCTTCGACCACATCCGCCAGCTCTTCACCCAGACCCAGGAGGCGCGGGCGCGCGGCTACAAACCGGGCCGCTTCAGCTTCAACGTCAAGGGCGGGCGCTGCGAGGTCTGCAAAGGCGACGGCCAGATCAAGATCGAGATGCACTTCCTGCCCGACGTCTACGTCCCCTGCGAGCAGTGCCACGGCAAGCGCTACAACCGCGAGACGCTCGAGGTCCGCTTCAAGGGCAAGAGCATCGCCGACGTGCTCGAGATGTCGGTCGAGGAGGCGGTCGTCTTCTTCGAGAACATCCCGAAGATCGCCCGCCGCCTGCGCACGCTGCATGACGTCGGCCTCGACTACATCCGGCTCGGCCAGCCGGCGACGACCCTCTCCGGTGGCGAGGCGCAGCGGATCAAGCTCGCGACCGAGCTCTCCAAGGTCGCCACCGGCGACACCCTCTACATCCTCGACGAGCCGACCACCGGCCTCCACTTCGCCGACGTGCAACGCCTGCTCGAGGTGCTCGGCCGTCTTGTCGACGCCGGCAACAGCGTGGTCGTGATCGAGCACAACCTCGACGTGATCAAGACCGCCGACCGGCTGATCGATCTCGGCCCCGAGGGCGGCGAAGAGGGCGGCGAGATCGTCGCCACCGGCACCCCGGAGGAGGTCGCTGCGGTCAAGGGCGCCTACACCGGCCGCTTCCTCACCGGGTTGGTCGAGCCGGCGAAGCCGAAGCGCGGCAAGCGCCGCGAGCCGATCGCCGCCTGAGCGCCCCGTCCGCTGCTTAAAACCCCTGCTGCTGGGTATTGGCAGGGGCGGAACAGGCAGGAGACCGGAGGAGAACCATGTCCAGTTCTGGAGTCTCGAAGCGGGTCGCGGTTATCGCGGCGGCGCTGATTGCCGTTGCCCTCGTGATTGCCGGATGCGGCGGCGGTGACGACAACGGCGGCACCAAGATCGCCCTCCTGTTGCCCGAAAACGAGACGCCCCGCTACGAAACGAATGATCGCCCCGACTTCGAAGCGGCGATCGACGAACTCTGCTCCGACTGCGAAGTCCTCTACAGCAACGCCGGCGGCGACGCTGAAAAACAGCAGAGCCAGGCCGAAGCGGCGCTGACCCAGGGGGCGGAAGTCATGGTCGTCGACCCGATGGACTCGAAATCGGCGGCGACGATCGCGGAAAAATCGAAAGCGCAGAACGTGCCGGTGGTCAGCTACGACCGCCTGATCGAAAACGGCGAAATCGACGCCTACGTCTCCTTCGACAACAAAGAAGTCGGTGAACTCCAGGCCGAAACGCTGGCGAAAAAACTGAAAGAAGACGGCAAAGCGAGCGGGCCGGTGATCATGATCAACGGCGACCCGGCCGACCCCAACGCCGCCCTCTTCAAGGAGGGCGCCAAGACCGGCTTCGAAGCGGCCGGGGTGAAAATCGCGAAAGAGTACGACACGCCCGAATGGTCGGCCGAAAACGCCCAGCGCGAGGCGCAGCAGGCGATCACCGCGCTCGGCAACGACGGCTTCGCCGGCGTCTATGCCGCCAACGACGACACCGGCGGCGGCGCGATCGCGGCGCTGAAAGGCGCCGGCATCAACCCGGCCGAACGGCCCGTCACCGGCCAGGACGCCACCGTCGCCGGCCTGCAGCGGATCCTCGCCGGCCAGCAGTACATGACCGTCTACAAGGAAATCCCGCCGGAGGCCAAGGTCAGTGCCGAAATCGCGATCGCCCTCGCCGAAGGCGAAGACGTCCCGCAGGACAAAGTCACCGAAGAAGTCAACAACGGCAAAGTCGACGTGCCGGCGGTGCTGCTGAAACCGATCGCCGTGACCAAAGACAACGTCAAAAGCACGGTGATCGCGGACGGGTTCGTCAGCGCCGGCGAACTCTGCACGAGCGCCTACGCGGACGCGTGCAAAGAAGCGGGAATCTCGGGCTGAGATGAACGACGGCGCTCCGCTCCTCGAGCTGGAGGGAGTCAGCAAGAAGTTCGGCCCGGTCCAGGCTCTGGACCGGGTCGACTTCGCCGTCCACGCCGGCGAGGTGGTCGGCCTGGTCGGCGACAACGGCGCCGGCAAGTCGACGCTGGTGAAGACGATCGCCGGCATCCACGGTGCGGACGGAGGCACGATCCGCTTCGAGGGCAACGAAGTCTCGATCTCCAAGCCCCAGGACGCGACCGAACTGGGGATCGCCACCGTCTACCAGGATCTCGCGCTCTGCGACAACCTCGATGTCGTCGCCAACCTCTTCCTCGGCCGCGAGGAGGTCTCGCCCGGCGCCGGCCAGGTCTCGCGCCAGCTCGACGAGGCGGGGATGGAGCACCGGACCGGCGAGCTGCTCTCGAACCTGGCGGTGACGATTCCGAGCCTGCGCAGTGAGGTCGGCACCCTCTCCGGTGGCCAGCGCCAGCAGGTCGCGGTCGCCCGCTCGCTGCTCGGCGAGCCGCGGGTGGTCCTGCTCGACGAGCCGACCGCGGCGCTCGGGGTGGCGCAGACGGCGCAGGTGCTGAGCCTGATCCGGCGCCTGCGCGAGCGCGACCTCGGCGTCGTCATCATCAGCCACAACCTGGTCGACGTGTTCGAGGTCGCCGACCGCATCTTCGTTCTCCGCCTCGGCCGCGCCGCCGGCGAGTTCAGCGCCGAACAGACGACGGAGGAGCACGTCGTCTCGGCGATCACCGGGGTCGGCGCGGAGGGCGAGAAGCGCAACGGCGAGAACGGGGAGGAGGGGCGATGAGCGACGGCGCCGTCGCCACCGCCGAGCCCGAACGCGAGGAGTCGCGCTGGCGCGAGACCGCCCGCCGCGTCGTCCAGGGCGACCTCGCCTCGCTGCGGGTGGTGATCGGGCTGGCGGTGATCTGGGCGATCTTCCAGTTCGAGAACGACCGCTTCCTCTCGGCCCAGAACCTGACCAACCTGATGCTGCAGATCACCGCGATCGGGCTGATCTCGGTCGGCGTCGTCTACGTCCTGCTGCTGGGCGAGATCGACCTCTCGGTCGGCGCGGTCAGCGGCCTCGCCGCCGCGGTGATGGCCGTGCTCAACGTCAAACACGGCTGGAGCGCCTACCTGGCGATCGCCGCCGCGATCCTCGTCGGGCTGGCGATCGGCCTACTCCAGGGCAGCCTGTTCAGCCGCTTCGTGGTCCCCTCCTTCGTCGTCACCCTGGCCGGCTTACTGGCCTGGCAGGGAGCGCTCTTACAGGTGCTCGGCTCGACCGGGTCGATCAACCTCACCGACCCGAAGATCACCGGCCTCGCCAACATCTTCTACTCCGACGTGGTCGGCTGGGTCTTCGCCGCGCTGGTGATCGCGGCCTACGGCGCCGTGATCTTCGTCGGCCACCGCCGCCGCGTCGCCGCCGGCCTCACCGAGGAGGGGATCGCGACGCTCAGCTTCCGCTTCGGGCTGGTCGCGGTGGTCACGGTCGTCGCCGTCGCGGTCCTCAACTCCGACCGCGGGGTGCCGCTGGCGCTGATGATCCTGCTCGCCTTCGTGGTCGGGATGGAGTACGTGGTCAGGCGGACCTCGTTCGGGCGTCACGTCTTCGCGGTCGGCGGCAACGCCGAGGCCGCACGGCGGGCCGGCATCCCGGTCAACCGGATCCGCGTCGTGGTCTTTGGGATCGCCGGCACGATGGCGGCGATCGGCGGCATCATGGCCGCCTCGCGCCTGCTCGCGGTCAACCAGAACTCGGGCGGCAACGAACTGCTGCTGCTCGCGATCGCCGGCCCGGTGATCGCCGGGACCAGTCTTTTCGGCGGCCGCGGCTCGGTCTGGACGGCGCTGATGGGCGCGCTCGTAATCGGCTCGATCTCCAACGGGATGGACCTGCTGGCGCTCTCCTCCGCGGTCAAGTTCATGGTCACCGGCGGCGTCCTCCTGCTCGCTGTCCTGGTCGACGCTGTCGCCCGGCAGCAGCGCGCCGGCATGGGAAGGGCCTGAGGCCAGCCTCAGCGGGCGAAAAGCAGGGAGGCGCCGATCGCGCCGCCGAGGTCGCCGAGTGAGGCGACGCGGACCGCAGGTGGGCGCTCGTCGACGAAGAGGTGCTTGCCCATCTCCTCGGTCAGCGGCCCGAGCAGGCGCTCGCCGAAGCGCACCCCGAGCCCGCCGCCGAGGATCACCGCTTCCGGGTCGAGCAGGTTGACCGCCGAGGCGACGCCGGTCCCGAGCGCCTCGATCGCGCGCTCGATCAGCTTTTCGGCGAGGTGGTCGCCGTGGTCCAGCGCCCGCTCCCAGATGCCGCTGGTCAGGCGCGGTTTGCCGTGCTTCTCCATCAGCTTGAACAGGTCGGTCTTATGTCCCTCCTGGTGCTGGCGCCGCGCCTCGGCTTCCATCGCCGAGCGGCCGGCGTATGCCTCCATGCAGCCTCTGCGTCCGCAGGGGCACTGGGCGCCGCCGCGCTTGACGACCACGTGGCCGATCTCACCAGCGGCCCCGCGGCCCAGCCACGGCTTGCCGTCGAGGACGAGGCCGCCGCCGACGCCGGTGCCCCAGAAGACCCCGATCAGGCTCTGGAACTCGCGCCCGGCGCCGAGGTGGAACTCGGCTTCGGTCGCGACCTGGACGTCGTTGCCGACCCTGACCTCGGTTCCAAGCGCCTTTTGCAGCGCCTCCGCCAGCGCGAAGCTGCCCTCCCAGCCGGGCAGGTTCTTGGCCGAGGAGACGACGCCGGTTTGCTCGTCGGCGTCGCCCGGGGAGCCGACCCCGACTCCTTCCAGCGAGGAGGTCTTAACCCCGGCTTGCGCGGCCGCCTCGCGCAGGGCCACGGTCATCTCGTCGGCGACGTCCTGCGGCCCGCCGCTGGTCGGCGTCGGCCGCCGCGCCTCGCCCTTGACCTCGCCCTGGGCGTCGACGATTGCCGTCTGAATCTTCGTCCCGCCGAGGTCTATCCCGCCGCGCAGCTCAGCCACCGCGCGCAGTCTACGCTGCCCCGATGGAGCAGCAGCGGGGCTGGCGGATCTGGTGGGCGAAGCGGCGCTGGTATGAGCGCAATCGCCGCCTCCTGCGGCGCTGGCGGATCGACCGCCACGCGGCCCGCGGCGGCTTCTTTATCCGCCACCCGGTCGAGGGCGAGGTCCTCGAGGCGCTCGACGAGGGGCGGCTGACGATCGGCGAAGGGACGCTGCTCGAGCCCGGCTGCTGGTTGACCCTGGCCCCGGACGCCCGGATCGAGATCGGCGCCGGCTGCTTCCTCAACCGCAACACGATGGTCGCGGCGCACGAGCGGGTCACGATCGGCGACCACACGATGCTCGCCAACGGCTGCTTCGTCGGCGACGCCGACCACCGCTTCGACGACCCGGACGTTCCGATCACCCACCAGGGCTTCAGCTCCAAGGGCCCGGTCGAGGTCGGCCCCAACTGCTGGTTCGGCGTCAACTGCGCGATTACGAGTGGCGTGACGATCGGCGAGCGCTGCGTGGTCGGCTCCAACTCGGTCGTCAATCGTGACCTGCCGCCGCGGACGATCGCCGCCGGGGTTCCGGCGAAGCCGATCCGCGAGATCGATTACACCTAAACGCGCGACTTTCGCGAGCCCGCGAATCGCGCCTCGCGACCGCTTCCTTTGCGATTTCGTTTCAGGTTCGTATGGAAGGGCTACAATTTGGCCTCCGGCCGTGACCCAGAAGGGCATGGACCTGATGAACCTGAACTTCGGCACCGCCAACTCCCCCCGGACCGAAGGCGCCCGCTTGCTGCGCGCCAAGGCCGCGCTGCGCGCCGAGCTCGACGCTGCGCGTCGCGCCGACCGCAGGATCGGCCTGGTGCCGACGATGGGCTACCTCCACGACGGCCACCTCTCCTTGCTGCGCGCCGCCCGCGCTGAGTGCGACCTGGTTGTGATGAGCCTCTTCGTCAACCCGACCCAGTTCGGGCCCGGCGAGGATCTCGACCGCTACCCGCGCGACGAGGAGCGCGATCTGCGCCTCGCCTCCGAAGCCGGCGCTGACCTCGTCTACGCGCCCTCCGTCGCCGAGGTCTACCCCGATGGCTTCGCCACCACGGTTGAGGTCGGCGGCAGCCTGACCGAGGTGCTCGACGGCGACCCGGCCCGTCGCGGCGCCGGTCATTTCCGCGGCGTCACCACCGTTGTCGCCAAGCTCCTCAACACGGTTGGCCCCGACATCGCCTACTTCGGCCAGAAGGACGCGCAGCAGGCGACCGTTATCCGACGCATGGTCCGCGATCTCGACTTCCCGGTGCGGATCGAGGTGCTGCCGACCGTGCGCGAGGCCGACGGCCTCGCGATGAGCTCTCGCAACGCCTACCTCGACGAGGAGGCGCGGGGCCGCGCGGTCGCGCTCTCACGCGCCCTGGCCGCCGCCGAGCAGGGCGCCCGCGGCGGTTCCCTGCAGGCCGGCCTCGACGCCGCCCGGCGCGAGCTGGCCGAGGCAGGCATCGAGCCGGAGTACCTCGAGGCGCGCGACGCCGAGCTGCTGGAGCCGGTCGCCGAGCTCAACGGCCGGCCGGTGCTGGTCGCGGTCGCCGCCCGCGTCGGCGGCGCCCGCCTGATCGACAACGTCTTGATCCACCCCGCAGGCAAAGCCCCGTCCCCGCAACGAATTTAGAAAGGCAAGGGAACCCATGCAGAGGCAGATGCTGAAGTCGAAGATTCACCGGGCCACGGTGACCGACTGCGACGTCGACTACATCGGCAGCATCACGATCGACACCGAGCTGATGGCCCAGGCCGACCTGATCACCAACGAGCAGGTCCACGTCTGGGACATCGACAACGGTGCCCGCTTCGTCACCTACGTGATCGACGGCGAGCCCGGCTCGCGGACGATGCAGGTGAACGGCGCCGCCGCCCACCTCACCGCGCCCGGCCACAAGATCATCGTCGCCTCCTTCGGCGCCTACGACGAGAGCGACCTCGAGCGCTACTCGCCGGTCGTCGTCCACGTCGACGACGCCAACGAGCCGGTCGCCGTCGACAGCCACCCCGAGGTGCTGCTCTCATGAGCGCCGGGGGCCGCTCCCACACCGCTCCGCCCGAGCCGGGCCGCCGCCCGGTCAGCCTCCCCGACCTGGCCGAGCTGAAGGCCAACGGCGAGCCGATCGTGATGGTCACCGCCTACGACTACCCCTCGGCGACCGTGGCCGAGGAGGCCGGCGTCGACATCGTCCTGGTCGGCGACTCGGCCGCCAACGTGGTGCTCGGCTACCCCGGCACCGAGCAGGTCTCGATGGACGAGATGATCATGCTCGGCAAGGCCGTGCGCCGCGGCCTGAGGACGCCGCTGATGGTCGGCGACATGCCGATGGGCAGCTACGAGTCGAGCAACGAGCTGGCGATCCAGAACGCGCAGCGGCTGGTCAAGGAGACCGGCTGCCAGACGGTCAAGCTCGAGGCCGGCGGGATCTCGGTCGAGCGCGCCCGCGCGATCGTCCGCTCCGGCATCCCGGTGATGGGCCACGTCGGCCTCACCCCGCAGACCGCGACCGCGCTCGGCGGCTACAAGGCCCAGGGCAAGACCGCGAAGGACGCGATCAAGCTCTGCGAGGACGCGCTCGCCCTGCAGTCGGTCGGCTGCTTCGCGATCGTCTTCGAGGCCGTCCCCGCCGCGATCACCGAAGCGATCGTGAAGAAGCTGGAGATCCCCTCGATCGGGATCGGCGCCGGCCCCTCGACCTCGGGCCAGGTGCTCGTCTTCCACGACCTGCTCGGGATCACCACCGGCCACATGGCGAAATTCGTCAAGCGCTACGCCAGCGTCCACGACGAGATGGTCGCCGCGGTCGAGCGCTACGGCAAGGAGGTCCGCAGCCGCTACTTCCCCGAGCCCGACCACGTCTACAGCGTCGAGCCCGCCGAGCTCGCCGAGTTCCGCGGCTACCTCGACCAGGAGAGCCTGGCGTCGGCGAAGGGCTGGGAGTGGGAGCCGCTGCCCTGAGCGAGTAGGGACTCGCTTGTCCAGCGGCGCCGCGTCATCGGAGGAGATTGAAGCTGGTGCCGAAGGCGGTGGAGGTGCTGGGATCCCGCTTGGCCGAGTCCAGGGTGGCGGCGAAGCCGCGGCCAGTGAGGGAGACGTCGGGTCGGCCTGGGAAGGAGACCGTCAGCGACCCCTCCCAGCGCGTCGTGTAGTCGTCGATTTGCTGGAACGTGGCGCTGCCGGAGAACGGGCGCGGCGGAGCGAGCGTAGCGGTGTTAAGTGATGGATCAAAGGAGAAGACATCCTTCGACGCCTCGACGAAGGCAAGGCGGCTGATCCAGACCCTGCCCACGGACTCGCTGCTGTTGGCGACGAGGAGGGCGGCGGTTGGATCTGCCTCCGAGCGGACTGCGCTGACTCCAACCCCTGCGGATATGTGAAACGCCGTGAAAGTCGTGACGAGGAGCTGCCGATCCTGGGTCCGCCGCTGCGACTTTTCGGCGGGTCGGTCATTTCGGGGATGGCAGACCTGCCGAGGCGTCGCTCGCACGGTTCCCCGGGCACGGTGGACGTCGACCTCGGTGTATCCGGTCTCGCCTCTGAACCTGATCGTCCCCACGAATGCGCCGTAGCGGATGAATTTCGGCTTGCCCTCACAGGCCTCTGGCATGGGCCACCGTTTCACCTTGCCCGAGGGCACGAAGCGGACCGCGACCTTGCCGAAGCGGCCGAAGTCAGCCTCGGCTTCGTCCACGCCTGCCCGGCCACCGAACACGACGTATTCGCTGGTCGCGCCGTTGATTCCCCGTTCGCCTGGCTCGCTCACCGCGATCGTCGAAAAGCCATCCGACACCTGGAGATCGATCGGGTAGCCATTGCTGCCCTCCAGGCGCATCGATGCGCTGGGCGGTGAGGAGTTGACAAGCGCGCCGGCGCTCTCGGTCGCGCCCAGCGAGGCGACGAGCGCGCAGGCAAGGACAGCCGCCATCCTCCTTGCTCTCATCGGCGCAGACTAATCGAAGGACGATGGGTAGGCCGGCCGAACTACGATGGACAGGTTGATGCCGATCTACGAGTTCGAGTGCGAGGAGTGCGGGGCTCGCTTCGAGGAGCTGGTGGCCGCGGGGGGCGTCGCGGTGGCCTGTCCGCAGTGCGGTTCGGCCCGCGCGCAACGGCTGCTCTCGAACGTCTCGCCGCCGGGGCGGCAGCCGCGCGGCGCCGGCGTCCGCTCCGACGAATCGCGGCGGCGCGAGCGCGAAGCGGCGCGCCAGGACCGGATCACCGAGTCGCGCAAGCGGCAGGCGGCGGGAGAGTCGGTCCGGCCCAGCGGCAGGAAGGGGGCGAAATGAGCGCCGGCGCCGAGCAGCGCCGCGAGCAGCTGGTGGCGCTCTACAAAGAGGTCTCGAACTGCACCAAGTGCCCCCTGCACGAGACCCGCACCAAGGCCGTCTTCGGGGCCGGCAACGCGGACGCCGAGCTGATGTTCGTCGGCGAGGCGCCCGGCGCCGAAGAGGACCGCCAGGGGCTGCCGTTCGTAGGCCGCGCCGGCCAGCTGCTCAACCAGCTGCTGGAAGAGATCGGGCTCTCGCGCGAGGACGTCTTCATCGCCAACGTGCTGAAGTCGCGGCCGCCCGGCAACCGCGACCCGCATCCGGACGAGATCGCCGCCTGCGAGCCGTACCTCTGGGAGCAGGTGAAGCTGATCGAGCCGAAGGTCGTCTGCACGCTCGGCAACTTCGCGACCAAGCTGCTCAGCGGCAGCCCGGTCGGGATCACCAAGGTGCGCGGCACGCCGCAGCTGCACGCGCTCGGCGGCCGCACCGTCTTCCTGCTGCCGCTCTTTCACCCGGCCGCCGCCCTGCGCACGCCCTCGGTAAAGGAGACGTTGCGCGGCGACTTCGCGACGATCCCCGGTCTGCTCGCCGGACCGAGTCCGGAGCCGACGCCGAGCGCCGAGGAAGTCGCCGCGGCCGAAGCCGCCTCCGCGGCCGGCCCCGAGGCCCCACCGCCGCCGGCCGACCAGCTCGACATGTTCGGCTGAGGGGCCTGGGGTGGAGCGAGTCGAGAGCCGCTCGGCGGCGGAGACGGAAGCGCTCGGGGCGCGCGTCGCCGCGCGCCTGCGGCCCGGCGACGTGGTCGTCGTCAGCGGCGACCTCGGCGCCGGCAAGACGACCCTGATCCGCGGCGCCTGCCGTGCGCTCGGGGTCGAGGAGCCGGTCACCTCGCCCACCTTCACGATCGGCCAGCGCTATCTCGGCGGCCGGCTCCCGGTCTCCCACCTCGACCTCTACCGGCTCGAGAGCCTCGAGGGGGAGGAACCGGAACTGCTCGACGACTACCTCGGCCCCGACGGCGTCGCCTTCGTCGAGTGGCCGGCGGTCGGGATCGAGCGGCTCGGCCGTCCCGCCCTCGAGATCCGCCTCGAGCACGCCGGCGCGGAGAGCCGCGTCGCCGAAATCGAGTGGTGAACCCGCACCCTCCGCGTTGCAGGCGTGTTCGGAAGAACAGCGAACCAGCCTTGTAGCATCGGCTCGGAACTTGACCAGAAAGGGAAGGACGCAATGAAGGGACTGAAGGCGCTCGTCGCGGCAATGCTGGTTTCGGGGCTGCTGATCAGCCTGGTGCCCGCGACCGCCTCGGCGGCGGCGTACAAGCATTACGTCGGCTGCGGCGTCTCCAAGAACGCCAAACCGTCCCACCTCTGCCCCAAGGGCAGCAAAAAGGGCGCCTTCTTCAAAAGCCTCAAAGCCGACGTCAGCTACAGCGTCTGCGTCAAATTCCCGAGCGGCAAAAACCTCTGCGCCCAGAAACAGGAGGCGACCCAGGGGACGCTCTACGTCAACAAGATCACCTCGACCATCCCGGGCAAGCACCGCGTGACCTGGTTCGTCGAGGGCAAACAGGTCGGGTCCTTCGTCTTCCGGGTCAAGGTCTAGAAGCGACGCCGCGCTGGTCGTCGTCGGCTTCGATACCGCGACTCCGGACACCGCCGCCTGCGCCTGGCGCGACGGCGAGATCCTCGGTGAGTCGCTGCTCGGCCCCTCTGCGGAGGGGCCACGGCACGCGACCGCGCTGCTCGCGGAGGTCGAGGGCTGCGCCGCCGCGGCCGGCGGCTGGGATGGCGTCGACCTGCTCGCGGTCGGCCTCGGGCCCGGCTCGTTCACCGGCCTGCGCATCGCGATCGCCACGGCACGCGGGCTCGGCGCCGGCCTCGGCCTGCCGCTGACGGGGGTCTGCACGCTCGACGCGCTCGCGGCGGGGATCGGGGAGTCACCTGATCGCGGTGTGACTTATTCCCGCTCAGCGGGAATAAGTCACACCGCGCGCCTCGCCGTTCTCGACGCCCGCCGTGGCGAGGTCTTCGCGGCGCTCTACGGCGCCGACGGCGAGCGGCTCTGGGAGCCGCTGGTCTGCCGGCCCGAGCAGCTCGAGGAGCGGGTCGCCGCATTGCCGGCGCCGCCGCTGGCCGCCGGTTCGGGGGCGGTACGCTTTCGGCAAGAGTTGGCCCGGCACGGCGTCCGCATCGCGGACGATGCCGATCCCGTTCACCGGGTCGCCGCGCGGCACATCTGCGCCATCGCGGCGGCGTCGGGCGGCGGGGGGCAGCTCGCCCCGATCTACCTCAGACCCCCCGACGCGGAGCGGTGGCGTGAGCGAGATTCTTTCCAGAGAGCAGAGTGACCTGACCCAAGAGGTCAGGGTGCGCCGGCTCGCCTACAGCGACCTGCCGGGGGTGATCGCGATCGAGCGCCGCTCCTTCCCGACCCCCTGGTCGCTGGCGATGTTCGTGCTTGAGCTCTCGAAGCCCTCCGGGATCTGCCTCGCCGCCCAGGCCGGCGACGAGCTGCTCGGCTACGTGATCTGCTCCCGCTACGACCAGGTCTGGCACCTGATGAACATCGCCGTCGCCCCCGAGCAGCGCCGCCTCGGCATTGCCGGGCGCCTGCTCCGCCGGCTCGTCGACGAGGCGCGGGGGGAGCTGCCGTTCACGCTCGAGGTCCGGGTCTCCAACCGCCAGGCGATCGCGATGTACGAGAAGTTCGGCTTCCGCTCCGCCGGGGTGCGCCCTCGCTATTACCACGACAATGGCGAGGACGCGCTGATCATGTGGCTCGACTGAGGCCGGCTTGATTCTCGCGATCGAGACCTCCTGCGACGACACCTGCGCGGCCGTGCTCGACGGCGCGCGGATCCGCTCGAACGTGATCTCCTCACAGGCGGCGGCGCATGCCGACTTCGGCGGCGTCGTCCCCGAGGTCGCCTCACGCCACCACCTCGAACTGACCGCGCCGGTGGTCGCGGCGGCGCTGGCCGAGGCGGGGGTCGGCCTCGAGCGGATCGAGGCGGTCGCGGTCACCGCCGGGCCGGGCCTGATCGGCGCTCTCCTGGTCGGGGTCAGCAGCGCCAAGGCGATCGCGGCGGCGCGGCGGCTGCCGCTGATCCCGGTCGACCACCTGCAGGGCCACGTCGCCGCCAACTTCCTCGAGCCGGAGCCGCTCGAGCCGCCCTTCCTCTGTCTCGTCGCCAGCGGCGGGCACACGCTGCTGGCCGGGGTGCGCGACCACGAGGGGCATGAGGTGCTGGGCCAGACCCTCGACGACGCCGCCGGCGAGGCCTTCGACAAGTCGGCGCGGCTGCTCGGGCTCGGCTACCCGGGCGGGCCGGCGCTGCAGAAGCTGGCCGAGGAGGGCGACCCCGGGGCCTTCGAGATGCCGGTCGCGATGGCCCGCGACCCCAGCCTCAACTTCAGCTTCAGTGGTCTCAAGACGGCGCTCGTCTACCGCTGCCGCGAGCTCGGCGAGCAGGGCGTCGCGGAGCACCGCGCCGATCTCGCCGCCTCCTTCCAGGCCGCCGTGGTCGGGCAGCTGATCGCGAAACTGAAGCGGGCGCTGAAGAAGGGCGACTGGGACGCGGTCGCGCTCGGCGGGGGCGTCGCCGCCAACGGGCCCCTGCGCGCCGCCGTGGCGGAGCTCTGCGCGGAACAGCGGGTGCGCCTGAAGCTGGTCCCCGGCAAGCTCTGCACCGACAACGCGGCGATGATCGGCTCCGCCGCCCGCTTCGCGCCGCGGATCGCCTATCCCGACTACCTCGGCTACGACGCCTTCGCGACCGGCGCGCGGCCGACCGCGTCGGCGACGTGACCGACGTCGTCGTCTACATGCGGCCCGAGTGCCACCTCTGCGAGGAGGCGATCGCGCGGCTCGTCGCCCTGCACGGGCGGGGCTACCGCTTCAACCTGCACGAGATCGACATCGAGAGCGATGAGCTGCTGCTGCGCCGCCACCTGGAGAGGATCCCGGTGGTCGAGATCGACGGGATCGTCGCCTCTGAGCTGGTCCTCGACGAGGAGGCCGTTCGGGCCAGGCTCGATACTGTGGGGGCGTGGTCGAGCTGATCGAAGAGATCGAAGCCGAGGGCTTCCCGGTCGAAGGCGAGCGCCTCTCGCTCGGGGTCGCCGCGCGCCTCTCGCGCTACCTGCAGGTCCTGACCCAGGCGCGCAAGATGGGCCGCGACACGATCTCCTCGCAGGAACTCTCCGAGTACACCCACATCAACCCGACCCAGATCCGCCGCGATCTCTCCGGCTTCGGCAAGTTCGGCAAGCGTGGGGTCGGCTACAACGTCGAGTCCCTGGTCGCCGAGATCCGCAAGATCCTCCGCACCTCGGGCCAGCACAGCATCGCCCTGTTCGGAGCCGGCAACCTCGGCCAGGCGATCGCCAGCTCGGCGATCTTCGCCGACCACGGCTTCCAGGTGAAGGCGGTCTTCGACAGCAACCCCGAGGTGATCGGCACCGGGATCGGCGAGCTGCGGGTGCGCGACCTCGGCGAGCTGCAGGAGGTCGTCGCCGCGGAGGAGATCGTGGTCGGCGTCCTCGCCGTCCCCGCCGACGCCGCCCAAGACGTCGCCGACCGCCTGGTCAAAGCCGGGGTCAAGATCATCTTCAACTACTCCGAGCAGCTGCTGCAGGTGCCGCCCGAGGTCACGGTCCACACCTCCAGCCCCGCGGTCGACCTGCTCTACGCGCTCTACTTCTACCTGGCCTAGACCGTTGTCCCTCGATCTCGACCTCGTCCGCGAGCGGTTCGAGTCCTCGACTGACTTCACGATCGGGCTCGAGGAGGAGTTCGCGATCGTCGACCCGGCGACGCTGGAGCTGGCGCATCGCTTCGAGGACGTCTACGCCGCCTGCCAGGAGGACGAGGTGCTGGCCGAGTCGGCGGCGGGGGAGCTGATCGCCTCCGAGGTCGAGATCCGCTCCGGCCGCGCGGAGACCTTCGCCGAAGCGATGGCCCGCCAGCAGGAGCGGCGCCGGCGGCTGTTCGGCCTGGTCGAGGGCATGGGCCTGGGGCTGGCCGCGACCGGCACGCATCCCTGGGCGAGCTACCTCGACCAGCGGATCATCGACACCCCGCACTACAACCGGCTGCGCGAGGAACTCGGCTGGGTCGCCCAGCGCAACAACACCTGGAGCCTGCACCTGCACATGGGCGTGCGCGGCGCCGACCGCGCGATCGCCGTCTGCGACTGGCTGCGCGAGCTGCTGCCGCTGCTGCTCGCGGCCTCGGCCAACTCGCCCTTCCTCGACCGCCAGGACAGCGGCCTGCACAGCGTTCGCAGCGAGATCTTCACCCGCACCTTTCCGCGCTGCGGGGTCCCTTCGCCGTTCCGCGACTGGGCGACATACGCCGATTTCGTGCGCACCCTGGAGCGGGTCGGCTCGGTGGTCGAGGCGACCCAGCTCTGGTGGAGCGTGCGGCCGCACCACAGCTTCGGCACGGTCGAGGTGCGGATCTGCGACGCCCAGACCCGCGGCGACGAGTCCTTCGCGCTGGCCGGGCTGATCGCCGCCTGCATCGCCCAGGCCGCGCTCGATTACGACGAGCACGGCTACGAAGGGGCGGGGGCGCCGCTCGCCGACCGCGAGATCGAGGAGAACCTCTGGCGCGCGATCCGCTACGGCCTCGACGGCAAGCTGATCGACTTCCGGCGCGAAGCCGAGGTCGAGGCGCGGGCAATGCTCGACTCGATCGTCGCCTGGGCCGAGCCGGCCCGCACGCAGCTGGGGATCGACCTGCGGCTGCCCGATCGTAACGGCGCCCAGCGCGCCCGCGAGGCGCTCGCCGACGGCGCCTCGGTCGAGCGGATCTACCGCGACGCGGTGGCCGAGACCAAGCGCACCTACGCGGGCGCCGGCGAGACCGCAAAAACCGCCTGAACCGGGTCTACAGGCGGCGTCGCCGCCTCCGTCTATAGACTCCCGCGCCGCTAAATCCACCGGAGGAACGAAACTTGACCGACTTCTTGACCGATTACGGGGTAGTTGTCGCGCTCGTCTGCGCGGGCGCCGCCGTTATCTACGGACTTATCGTCACCCAGCGACTGCTCGCCAAGCCGGCGGGCAACGACCGCATGCGGGAAATCTCGGGCGCGGTGCAGGAGGGCGCCCAGGCCTACCTGAACCGCCAGTACACGATCATCGCTGCCGTTGCGGTGCCGCTGGTGATCGTGCTCTGGCTGCTCCAGGACTGGAAGACCGCCCTCGGCTTCATGATCGGCGGCGTCCTCTCCGGCGCCACCGGCTTCATCGGGATGAACGTCTCGGTGCGGGCCAACTCGCGCGTCGCCGAGGCGGCGCGCGGCGGGGTGCCCCCGGCGCTCGACGTCGCCTTCAAGGGCGGCTCGGTCACGGGTCTGCTGGTGGTCGGCCTGGCGCTGCTCGGCGTCGCCGGCTACTACGGCTTCCTCGTCCTCACCGGCAGCACCGACAAGGAGGCCGTCGACGCGCTGATCGGCCTCGGCTTCGGTGGCTCGCTGATCTCGGTCTTCGCCCGCCTCGGCGGCGGCATCTTCACCAAGGCCGCCGACGTCGGCGCCGACCTGGTCGGCAAGGTCGAGGCGGGGATCCCCGAGGACGATCCCCGCAACCCGGCCGTGATCGCCGACAACGTCGGTGACAACGTCGGCGACTGCGCCGGCATGGCCGCCGACCTGTTCGAGACCTACGCGGTCACCTCGGTCGCCGTGATGCTGCTCGGCGTGCTCGAATTCAACGCCGACTTCGCCCGCGAGGTGGCGATCTACCCGCTGGTGATCGGCGGCGTCGCGATCATCGCCTCGATCGTCGGGGCGCTCTCCGTGCGGACCAAATCCGACAAAGTCGAGGGCGCGCTGTACATCGGGATGGTCGTCTCCGGCCTGATCTCGATCGCGGCCTTCTACCCGATCACCGACTGGCTGATGAGCGACGCGCTGCAGTTCGGCTTCGCCGACGCGGCGGCTGACGTGGTCAGCGTCACCGACCTCTGGCTCTGCGCCGTGATCGGAATCGCCGTCACCGCGTTGCTGTTCGTGATCACCGATTACTACACCTCGACCCGCTTCCGGCCGGTGAGGACGATCGCCAAGGCCTCCGAGACGGGGCACGCGACCAACATCATCCAGGGGCTCGCCCAGGGCTTCCAGTCCACCGCCGCCCCGGCGCTGGTGCTGGCGCTGGCGATCCTCGGCGCCAACGAGCTCGCCGGCATCTACGGCATCGGCATCGCCGTGATGGCGCAGCTCTCGCTCTGTGGCCTGATCGTCGCCCTCGACGCCTTCGGGCCGATCACCGACAACGCCGGCGGCATCGCCGAGATGGCGGAGCTGCCGGAGGACGTCCGCAACGTCACCGACCCGCTCGACGCGGTCGGCAACACGACCAAGGCGGTCACCAAGGGTTACGCGATCGGTTCCGCCGCGCTTGCCGCGCTGGTCCTGTTCGCGGCCTTCAAACACGAGCTCGAACTCGAAGCCCCGGCCGGGTTCGACCTCGCGGGCCTGTTCAACCTGACCAGCCCCGACGTCCTGATCGGGCTGATCATCGGCGGCATGATGGTCTACCTGTTCTCGGCCTTCGCGATCGAGGCGGTTGGCCGCGCCGGCGGCGAGGTCGTCGAACAGGTGCGAGAGCAGTTCCGCGAACACCCGGGAATCATGGATGGGACCGAAAAACCCGAGTACGGGAAAACGGTGGCGATCGTCACCGCGGCGGCCCAGAAGGAGATGATCCTGCCGTCGCTGATCCCGATCGTGGTGCCGGTGATCGTCGGCCTGCTCAGCGTCGACGCGCTCGGTGGCCTGCTGATCGGCGTGATCGTGGTCGGCCTCTTCGCGGCGATCAGCATGACCGCCGGTGGCGGTGCCTGGGACAACGCGAAGAAGCTGATCGAGGACGGTGAGCACGGCGGCAAGGGCTCGCCGGCCCACGAAGCCTCGGTGACCGGCGACACGGTCGGCGATCCCTACAAGGACACGGCCGGGCCGGCGATCAACCCGATGATCAAGGTGGCGAATATCGTCGCCATCCTGATCATCCCGATCGTTCACTTCTAAGACGGTGCGGGGGAGGGGCGCTGTGCCCCTCCCCCGAAGGCCGTTGCGCAGCTGAGCCGCCGCTGGGGTTCGGGTTCGTAGCCCTGGAGCCTTCGTGGGAGGGGCACACCGCCCCTCCTCGTGAGCGCGCTCGGGTGGGCGAGCGGGATGATCCGCAGGGCTTGTCCGCCTAGTGGGGGCGAGCTATGCGGCGTCGCTGGCGTTCGCCGGGGAGGGTAGGGCTGCGATCAGCTCGAGAGGGAGGTGGTTGCTCGCCTCCCAGATCTCGAAGCCCATCAGGTGGCCATCATCGGGATCGCGGTCGATAAGGCCCCAGGGGTGCTCTTCGCTTGCTACAGAGCCGCGCTCGAACACGATCAGGGCGATGTCGACTTCGGGGTCATAGTGCGCGCGCATGGCCACCCGAGGGTAGCCAACTCTCCCCCCACCGTTGCGCTGTAGCGTTTCGGCAATGCGGAAGCTGACTTATCCGTTGCGGCAGTGGCTGCGGCTGTCCAAAGCGCTGCTTGGCGGGGCCGGGGTTGTGGTGCTGCTCGTCGGGCTCTCCAATGCCTATGTGCTGAGCGCTGGTGGGTGGTCGACCGATTCCCTGGGCGAGGTTCCGCGTGCGCAGGTGGCGATCGTGCCGGGGGCGTTGGTGGAGCCGGACGGGGAGATGAGTGCGATGTTGGCGGACCGGGTGCGGCAGGCGGCGGCCTTGTGGCACGCGGGGAGGGTGGAGAAGATCCTCGTTTCCGGGGACCATGGCGCTTGGGCGTATGACGAGCCGGGGACGATGCGCAAAGCGCTGGTTGCCGACGGGGTGCGGCCGCGCGACGTCTTCGAGGACCACGCCGGGTTCGACACCTGGGCGACGATGGTGCGGGCGCGCGGCATCTTCGGCGTGCGCGACGCGGTCGTGGTCACGCAGGGCTTCCACATGCCGCGGGCGCTGTACCTGGCCGAGGCCGCCGGGATTGAGGCGAGCGGCCTCACCGCCGATCTGCACGAGTGGGGGGCGCAGGGCGACAAGAGCGCCGTGCGCGAGGTCCTCTCGCGGGTCAAGGCGGTGGCCGACGTCACCCTCGACACGCCGGCGATGGCCGGCCCGCAGATCCCGATCTCCCACGCCGACGGCCGCGAAAGCTGGGGCCCGGCAGCGCCCGCCGATCGATAGGGCGCTTTTCCCAACCCCTGGTTAGGAAAAGCGCCCCGTCGCGCTAGCCGCAGTCGTTTAGCGCGCTCTGCGGCGCCAGAAACGCGAATAGCAGCAGGCCGGCGAGAGCCCAGGGCGAGCGCGCGGCGTCGCCTGATCTGTCCCCGCGTCGGCCCCCTGCGCGAGCTCACCGCCGTCACGCTAGCGAGACTGGCGCTAGGGTCGCTCGCCGTGATCGAGGATCTGGTCAATGTCGCCGACTTCGAGCGGGTCGCCGCGGAGAAGCTCGACGCGGGGGCGCTGGGGTACTTCGCGGGTGGGGCCGGCGACGAGGTGACGTTGCGGGAGAACGTCGAGGCCTGGGGGCGCTGGCGGTTGCGGCCGCGGGTGCTGACCGGCGCCGGCGAGGCCTCGACCGCGGTCGAGCTGCTCGGCGGCCCGCTCTCGCTGCCGCTGCTGGTCGCGCCGGTCGCCTACCAGCGGCTGGTCGACCCGGAGGGCGAGGTGGGGATGGCGCGAGCGGCGGCCGCGGCCGGCACCGCGTTCTGCCTCTCGACCCTGGCGACGACGCGGCCGAGCGAGCTGGCCGCCGCGGCTGCTCCCGGGCGGCGCTGGTTCCAGCTCTACTGCTTTCGCGACCAGGCGGTGACCAGGGCGATGGTCGAGGAGGCGGTGGAGTCCGGTTTCGAGGCGATCGTGCTCACCGTCGACGCGCCCCCGGCCGGCAACCGCGAGCGCGACCGGCGCACCGGCTTCGAGATCCCCGCCGGGCTCGGCGTGCCCAGCGTCGCGGCGGCGCTGGGGGTCGACCGCGCGGTCACGATCGCGGAGACCTTCGCCCTGATGGAGCCGGCCCTGGGCTGGGCCGACCTCGCGGCGCTGGCCGCGGAGTGCTCCCTGCCGGTCCTGGTCAAGGGCCTGCTCACGGCTGAGGACGCGGCGCTCGCGGTCGAGCATGGCGCGGCCGGGGTCATCGTCTCCAACCACGGCGGGCGTCAGCTCGACCGCGCGCTCGCCAGCGGCGACGCGCTCCCGGAGGTGGTCGACGCGGTCGCGGGCCGGGTCCCGGTCCTGGTCGACGGCGGCATCCGCCGCGGGGTCGACGTCGCGATCGCGCTGGCGCTCGGCGCCGACGCGGTCCTGGTCGGCCGCCCCGCTCTCTGGGGCCTCGCCGCGGGCGGGGCGGAGGGTGTCGCGCGGGTCCTCGGGCTGCTCCGGGATGAGTTCACGCTGGCGCTCGCGCTCTGTGGCTGCGGAGCGCCCGCCGAGCTGACCCGATCCCACCTGCGAAGGGCACCGGCCACGTCCGTATATTCGGCCGAGTGATCCGTTCCGGCAGCTTCTAGATGGCCCAGCGCATTCCCAGAGACGAATCGCTGAGCCGTGTGCACGGCGTCGGGGCGCTGTTCTCCGCCGCCTACGGCAACGTCGGCTCCTCGATCTATTACGCGCTCGGGGTCACCGCCGCCTTCGCGCTCGGGCTGACCCCGGTCGCCTTCGTGATCTCGGGCCTGATCTTCGCCGCCACCGCCGCCACCTACGCCGAGGCAACGGTGATGTTCCCGGAGGCCGGCGGCTCCTCGAGCTTCGCCCGCCACGCCTTCAACGAGCTGGTCAGCTTCGTCGCCGCCTGGGGGCAGATGCTCAACTACACGATCACGGTCGCGATCTCGGCCTTCTTCGTGCCCCACTACCTGGCCGTGTTCTGGCCCTGGCTCGGCGACAGCCCCGGCGACATCATCGGCGGCGCGGTGCTGATCGTCGGCCTCGCCCTGATCAACATCCGCGGCACCGAGGAGTCGGCGAAGCTGAACCTCGTCCTCGCCGTCGCCGACCTCGCCACCCAGGTGATCCTGGTCGGGATCGGGCTGGTCCTGGTCCTCAGCCCCGAGATCCTCGTCGACAACATCCAGCTCGGCGTCGCCCCGACCTGGAGCGACTTCGCGCTCGGGATCGCGGTCGGGATGATCGCCTACACCGGGATCGAGACGATCTCCAACATGGCCGAGGAGGCGCGCGACGCGGCGCGGACGATTCCGCGCAGCGTCGGCCTCACGGTGATGGCGGTGCTCGCCCTCTACCTGCTGATACCGATCGTCGCGCTCTCGGCGATGCCGGTCACCCAGGACGCGGCCGGAAACTTCACCACCGAGCTGGGGACGACCTTCGCCGACGACCCGATCCTCGGCATCGTCGAGAACCTCGGCCTGGCCCACCTGCCGACCGAAATCCTCCGCTACTACGTCGGTGTCCTCGCCGCGGTGATCCTCCTGATCGCCACCAACGCCGGCCTGATCGGGGTCTCCCGCCTCACCTACTCGATGGGCCAGCACCGGCAGCTGCCGGAGGGGCTGCGCCAGGTCCACCCGAAGTACCGCACCCCCTACATCGCGATCCTGATCTTCGCCGCGATCGCGATCATCACCCTGCTCCCGGGGCAGACCGACTTCCTGGCGACGATGTACTCGTTCGGCGCGATGCTCTCGTTCACGATCGCCCACGTCGCGGTGATCCAGCTGCGGCGCGTGCGCGGCGACGCCGAGCGCCCCTGGAAGCCGCCGCTCAACCTGCGCGCCTTCGGCTTCGAGTTGCCGCTCAGCGCCGTGCTCGGCGGCCTCGGCACCTTCTCGGCCTGGATCGTGGTGATGGCACTCAACCCGCGCACGCTCTTCGTCGGCCTCGGCTGGATGGCCTTCGGGATCCTCGTCTACGTCCTCTACCGGCGCAGCCAGCGCCTGCCGCTGACCGAAACGGTCAAGGTCGTGGTGCCGGAGCCGCTCGGGGTCGAAGAGGTCGAGTACCAGAGCGTCCTGGTCGGCTTCGAGGACGACGGGTCGTTCTCGCCGGAGATGGTCGCGACCGCGGTCAAGCTCGCCTCCAAACGCCGCCGCGGCATCCACATCCACTCGATGCTGACCGTCCCCACCCACCTGCCGCTGGACGCGGAGATGCGCGCGCAGGAAGCCGAGGCGCAGAGCAAGATCGAGGAGGCGCGGCTGATCGGCGGCCAGCGGGTGACCGGCCACGTCGCCCGGGTCCGGCCCGGCCAGGCCGGCTACTCGCTCTCCGAGGAGGCGGAGCTGATCGAGGCGGCGGCGCTGGTCGTCGGCCTGCGCTACCGCGGCGGCGCGCCGCTCTACGACAAGACCCTGCAGACGGTCCTCTCCGAGCGCCCCTGCCGGGTGATCGTCGTCTCCGACCCGCCCGGCAGCCCGGTCGCCGGCCCCGGTCCCGCTCCCGTCGAGGTGACCAGGTGAGCTACCAGCGGGCGGTGCGGGGGTTCTCGCTGGCCTTCGTCGCGATCGGCCTCCTGGTCCTGGTGGTGACGCTGGCCAACGGCGGCGGCCCGGCCTCGGTCGGCTTCCTGATGGGAGTCGCGTTCATCGGCGTCGGCGTGGGGCGGCTCTGGATCTCCTCGCGGATGGAGCGATGAGCGCCCCGCAGCCCCCGGGGCGGCCCCGGGAAGGACAGTCGGCGCGGCTGCTGAAGCGCGGCGTCGGCGTGCCCTGGCTGTTTGCCGCCGCCTACTCGGCGGTCGGCTTCTCGATCTACTTCGCGCTTGGCGTCGTCGCCGACCGCGGCCTCGGCCTCACCCCGCTGATCTTCCTCGCCGCCGGCCTGCTCTTCGGCCTGACCACGCTCAGCTACGTCGAGGGCGGGGCGATGTTCCGCGAGCGTGGCGGCTCCTCGACCTTCGCCCGCCACGCCTTCAACGAGCTGGTCGCCTTCATCGCCGGCTGGGCGATCCTGATCGACTACCTGATCGTGATCGCCCTGGCGGCGGTCTCGGTCCCGCACTACCTGACCCCGGTCTGGGACGGGTTCGGCGAACGCGGCTGGGAGATCGGCCTCGCCACCGCGGTGATCGTCGCCGTCTGCGCGCTCAACGTGCGCGGCGTCAGCGGTCGCGGCCGGCAGCGCACGCTGGCGGTCCTGGCGCTGGCCGACCTCGCCCTGCAGCTGGCGGTGATCGCTGTCGGCGCCCTTGTCGTCATGCACCCGGAGCGGCTGACCGCCGAGCTCGACCTCTTCACCGACCCGAGCTTCACCGACATCGTCTACGCGTCGGTGGTCGCGATGCTCGCCTACGCCGGGATCGAGGCCGCCTCCGACCTGGCGCCGGACATCGACGTCAGCCGCCGCGACCTGAAGCGGATCGCCTCGCTGGGGGCGATCGCGGTGCCGCTCGTCTACGCCGGGATGGCGGCGATCGCGCTGATGGCGGTGCCGGTGCTCGCCGGACCGAACGGGCCGGAAACCGCGCTCGGCAACCAGTTCGTCGAGGAGCCGGTGCTCGGCGTCGTCTCCGCTTTCAGCCCCGGCTGGGTCGCCGACTCGATGCGCTGGATGGTCGCGCTGGTCGCCGCCCCGGTCCTCTTCTGGGCCGCCAACACCTCGATGCTCGGTGTCTCCCGCCACATCTACACGCTGGCGATCAACCGCCAGATCCCCAGCTGGCTCGGCAAGCTGGAGCGGCGCTGGGCGACCCCCTACGTGGCGATCGCGATCTGCGGCGCGATCGCGATCGGCCTCGTCCTGCCGACCGACGTCAAGCTGCTGGCCGGCATCTACGCCTTCGGGGCGACGCTGGCGATCACGATCGCCCACCTCTCGATCATCCGCCTCCGGGTCACCGACCCGGAGCGGCCGCGGCCGTTCCGGATCCCACTGGCTATCCCCTGGCGTGGCGCGGAGCTGCCGCTGCCGGCGCTGGTCGCGGCGCTGCTCAGCGGCCTCGCCTTCGTCAGCGTGCTCGCCTACCACGACACCGCGCGCTGGGTCGGCCTCGGCTGGATGGCCTTCGGCCTGCTCTTCTACGTCGTCTACCGCAAGGTGTTCGAGGGCACGACCCTGACCAGGCGAGTCTCGGTCTCCGAGCAGGCGCTGACCAAGCAGGTGCCGGAGATCGCGTTTCGCAACATCCTCGTGCCGGTCTTCGGCACGAAGCTCGACGACGACATCGTCGCCACCGCCGGGCGCCTCGCCGCGGCCGAGCGGGAGCGGGCCAAGGACGGAGCGGAGGAGGCCCGGCTCGAGCTGATCTACGTGATCGAAGTCCCGCTGAGCGAGCCGCTCGACGGGCCTCTCGCGCCGGCGCTGGAAGCCGAGGCGGAGCGGGCGCTGGAGCGCGCCCGCGAGGTCGGCGAGGAGTACGACGGCGTCGCGGTCAGCACCGAGCTGCTGCGCGCCCGCAAGGTCGGCGCCGGGATCCTCGCGGCGGCGCGGCGCAGCGGGGCGGAAGCGATCGTGATCGGCGGCGAGCCGCCGACCAAGATCCGCGGCGGCGCGATGCTGGGCGGGATCGGGGCGGCGAAGCCGGCCGAGATCGGCGCCGCGACCGAGTACGTGCTGAAGAAGGCCCCCTGTCGCGTTCTTCTCACCGCCCCCCCGGAAACGCCCTAGTCGCGCTTCCGATCTAGTATCGAGGGCATGTTCATCCTGATCGTCGGTTGCGGGCGGGTCGGCTCCTCGGTGGCGCGGGCGATGCTGCGCGAGGGCCACGAAGTCTCCTGCCTCGACGAGGACCCGGAGTCGCACGCCCGGCTCGAGGTCGGCCTCGAGAAGAGCTGGGAGGACCTCGGCGGCCAGTTCACGGTCGGCGCCGGCCTCGAGACCGAGGCGCTGCTCGCCGCCGGGATCGAGAAAGCCGACGCCTTCATCGCCTCCACCGACGGCGACAACACCAACATCGTGATCGCCCAGATCGCGCAGAAACGCTACGAGGTGCCGACCGTGATCGCCCGCGTGCTCGACCCGCTGCGGGCCGAGTGGTACCAGCGTCAGGGCCTGCACACCGTCTGCCCGACCAGCGTCGCGATCAGCATGCTCGAGGACGCTGTCCGCAAGGGTGCCACCAGTGGTGGCCCGTCCGACGGAGCGGCAGAGGCCGCGTAGGGGGAGCCGGAGCGGATGTACATCATCGTCGTCGGAGCGGGCAAGGTGGGCTGGAACCTGGCCCGCGAGCTGCTCGAGAAAGACCACGAGGTGACGCTGATCGAGAACGACCGGCGCCGCTACCTGACGGTCGAGCAGGAGCTCGAGCACAACGTCTCCTACGGCGACGCCTCCGAGCTCTGGGTCCTCGAGCGGGCCGGGATCCAGCGGGCCGAGATGGTGATCGCGGTGACCGGCGACGACGAGGACAACATGCTGATCTGTCAGGTCGCGAAGCAGAAGTACCTGGTCAAGCAGATCATCGCCCGCGTCAACAACCCTCGCAACCGCCAGCACTTCGATCTGCTGGGGATCAAACCGTCGGTCTCGGCGACCGACCTGATTCTGCGCCTGCTCGAGCACGAGGTGCCCGAGTACGGCCTGGTCCACCTGCTCGACCTGCAGGAGGAGCAGCTGGAGATCATCGAGATGTTGCTCGGCAAGGACTCGAGTGTGACCGGAAGGCGGGTCGGCGACCTGCGGATGCCCGATGGCAGCCTGCTGATCTCGGTCCTGCGGGCCGGCAAGGGCTTCGTGCCCAGCGCCGATACGGTGCTGGAGGAAGGCGACGAGATTTTGGCCGTGCTGGATCCGGGTATGGAGGACGATCTGAAGGCGCTCTTCGGACCGGAAGGCAACGGCAGCGACGGTGGCTGATCGCGAAGTCGATTTCTTACTTATCGGCGGTGGACTCGCCGCCGCCTCCTGCGCGGCGGAGCTGCGCAAGCGCGGCGCCGAGGGCTCGGTGCTGCTGGTCGGGCGCGAGCCGGAGCCGCCCTACGAACGGCCGCCGCTCTCGAAGGAGTACATGCGCGGCGAGGCGGAGCGCGCCGACGCCTACGTCAACCCGCCCGATTGGTATGAGCAGAACGGGGTCGAGCTGCTGACCGGCCGCAACGTGATGTCGCTCGACACCGAGAGCCGCACGGCGAAGGTCCAGGGTGGGGAGGAGGTCTCCTTCGGTCAGGCGCTGCTCGCCACCGGGGCGATGGTCAACATCCTCCGCCTCGAGGGCGCCGAGAACGAGGGCATCCACTACCTGCGTGCCTACGGCAACTCGGACGCGATCCGCTCCGAGGCCGAGGCGGCCGAGCATGTGGTGCTGATCGGCGGTAGCTACATCGGCACCGAGGTCGCCGCCTCGCTGACCGCGAAGGGCACGAAGTGCTCGATCGTGGCGATCGAGGACGTCGCGCTCTCGCGAACCTTCGGCGAGGATGCCGGGCGCTGGTTCCAGGGGCAGCTGGAAGCGCACGGGGTCGAGTTCCATGGCGGCGAGGAGCTGGAGGCGTTTGAGGGCGACGGGCGCGTGAACGCGGTCGTCACCAAGAGCGGCCTCAGCATCGAGTGCGACGCGGTCGTGGTCGGCGCCGGCGTCCGTCCCGACGCGATGCTGGCCCAGCGGGCCGGGCTCGAGGTTGGCGACGGCGGCATCGTCTGCGACGCGAAGCTCGCGACCTCGGCCGCGGGCATCTACGCGGCCGGTGACTGCTGCTCCTACGAGAGCGTCGTCCACGGCCGCCGCATCCACGTCGAGCACTGGGACGTGGCGATGCAGCAGGGCATCCACGCCGCCCGCAACATGCTCGGCGAGGACCGCGACTACGACGTCGTCCCCTACTTCTTCAGCGACCTCGCCGACTGGGCCAGCCTCGAGTACGTCGGCCCGGCCTACGAGTGGGACGAGGAGATCTGGCGCGGCGACCGGGAGGCCGGTGAGTTCTCGCTCTGGTACCTGAAGGACGGCCGCGTCGCCGGCGCGCTCAGCGTCGAGCGCCCCGAGGACCTGGCGGAGGCGCGGCGGATGCTCGCCGACGGGGTCGACGTCTCCGCGGCCCGCGAGGCGCTCGCGGACCCGGACTCGGACCTCGCGGCGATCTCTTAGCCGAAAGCTCCGCTGGGCTAGCGGCGGGTGCGGCCGAGCCCGGTGAAAACGGCAACGCGCCTCGCGGCTAGGTCCACAGCCTCCACGGGGGCCCGACCCACCTGCCGTTCGAGCCGCTGGACCGAGACCGAGCGAACCATTTCCGGCATCGCGTAGCTGATCCGCGGCAGTCCACTTTCGTCGGGTTCGATTCGGATGTGGGCGGGGTTGGCCCAATCGGTCGTCGTCAGTGGGACGCCGATCACGATCTCCCAGTCCGTGCGGTTGAACTGCTCAACCGAAAGAACGAGGAGCGGGCGTCGGCCGGCTTGCTCCCGGCCGACGACGGGGTCCAGTTCGGCCCAGTAGATCTCACCCCGGAATGGGATGTCGAGGGACATCAATCCTCGTCGGACAGGGCTTCCGACCAGTCCTCGTCGGGAAGCCCGTCGGCAAGCGTCGCGTCCCAGATCGCCATCTCGGCTTTCATCGCGTCGGCGTGCTTTGCGTGGGAGCATGCCATGCCGTCCAACAGCCGTTGCTCCTCCAACACGTCGACGGCGGCTTCCAGCACCTCGGTCATGCTCGCCCCTGCCATTTCCGCCTCACGGGCAAGACGGTCCTTGGTGCTGCGCCGCACCCGGATCGTGGTGGTCTCGACGCTTGCCATAGGCGGGAGTCTACATTTATGTCTACATGGACTGGATTGGGCATACCCGTCCTAAGTCCCGGGCGGGCAAAACTCTCCCCCCTTCATCGTTATCCTTGCTGAAGCTCTGCGGCCTGGTGTAATGGCAGCACACCTCTCTCTGGAAGAGGCAGTCGGGGTTCGAGTCCCTGGGCCGCAGCTATAAGCCCTGCAAACGCGTCGAATTGCTTTGCTAGCGTCGCCCCTGAATGAGACTTGTTAACGCCTCGATACTCGCCGTGCCGGTCACCGCGCTGGCGCTCGCCGGCTGCGGCGGGGGCGACGACGAGACGACCGAATCGACCGCGACGACGGAAGCGCCGGTGGCGCTGAGCCAGGCGGAGCTGATCTCCCAGGGCGACGCGATCTGCGCCGAGGTCAACGCGGCGATCGGCGCGGCCGCCGGCTCCGAAGCGGAAACCTCCGAGCAGACGACGCAGGTCGCCAACCTCTACATCGGCATGGTCGAGAGCATCAAAAACCTCGGCGAGCCGGCGGAAGACGCCGGCTACGCGGAGTTCATCACCGCCGCGAACGCGCTCTCCGAAGTCGAGAGCATGGCCAAACTGGCAGCGGAACGCGAAGACAGCGCCGCGCTCGGGGAAGCGACGACCGCGGCCGGGCCGGTCCTGGAAGAGTTCCAGAGCTCGGCCGAGGAATACGGCTTCGAAGAGTGCGGCCAGGAACCCGTCGCGCCGACCCCCTCCGGCCCCGGCAGCGGCGTCATCCCGTCGGCCGAAGAAGGCGGGGTCGAAGTCGCGCCGGAAGAGGTCGAAGAAGAAGCGGTGCCCGAAGAAGAAGCGGCGCCCGAAGAAGTCGCGCCTGAAACCGGTGGGGCCGGCGGTGCGGGTGGCACTGAAGAAGCAGCTCCGGAAGCCGCGCCCGAAACGGGTGGCGGCTCAGGCGGCGTCGGACCCGGATAGGGGTTGCGGTAGGAGGGGGTCTATGCCCCTCCCTCAGAAGCCGTTCCGCAGCCGGTCCCGCTCCGCCAGTTCGAGTTGGATTCCTTGAGCTTCTGCGGGAGGGGCATAGACCCCCCTCCACAACAGCGCTCCGAGGAAACCGAATTGGCAGCGCGCGCCCAGCTGCGCAACGGTCTCTGAGAGAGGGTCACCCAGCCGATCCCCACCCTCCAGGTCAAGCAGCAGAGGACTCCACCCACGCCCCGTACAACCGCGAGTAAGGCCCACCTCCGGCGATCAGTTCGTCGTGGGTGCCCTGCTCGGCGATCTGCCCCCCTTCGAGGACGACGATCTTGCCGGCGCGGCGGATCGTCGAGAGGCGGTGGGCGATGACGATCGCGGTGCGGCCCTGGAGCAGGCGCTCGAGGCCCTTCTCGATCGTTTTCTCGGTGCGGACGTCGACGTTGGAGGTGGCCTCGTCAAGGATCAGGATGCGCGGCTCGGCGAGCAGGGCGCGGGCGAAGGCGACGAGCTGGCGCTGGCCGGCGGAGAGCTGGACCCCGCGCTCGCCGATCTCGGTCTCGAGGCCGTCCGGCAGGGCGGCGACGAACTCGGTCGCGCCGACCGCGGCGAGCGCCGCCTCGATCTCCTCCTCGCTTGCCTCCGGCCGCCCGAAGGCGACGTTCTCGCGGACGCTGCCGGAAAAGAGGAAGCCCTCCTGGGGGACGATCCCGAGCTGGCGCCGCAGCGCCCGCTGCTGGACCCCGCGGAGGTCGTGGCCGTCGACCAGGACCCGGCCGCGCTGCGGGTCGTAGAAGCGGGCGACCAGCTTGGCGAAGGTCGACTTGCCGGCCCCGGTCGCGCCGACCAGCGCCAGCGTCTGGCCCGGCGGCACGTGCAGGTCGACGCCGCGCAGCGCCCACGTGTCCTCGCCCGGCTCGCCCTCCTCGCCGTAGGAGAACCAGACGCCGTCGAGCTCGATCTCGCCGCGCAGCGGCCCGGGGTCGATCGCCGCGGGGGCGTCGACCATGTCCGGCTCGGTGTCGAGCAGGTCGAAGATCTTGTCCAGCGCCGCCATCCCCTGCTGGTAGGTCGTGTAGAGCTGGGAGAGCTGCTGGATCGGTTCGAAGAAGGTGGTCAGGTAGCCGACGAAGGCGACGATGACGCCGATCTGGATCGCTCCGTCGATCGCCTGCGAGCCGCCGTAGAGCAGGATCGCGGCGGTCGCCACCGCCGCCAGCAGTTCGACCGCGGGGAAGTAGGAGGCGTTGAGGTAGACGGTTTTCATGTTGACCGCCCGGTTGCGCTCGTTGAGGTCGGTCATCGCCTCGAGGTGGCGCGGCTCCTGCCCGAAGCTGCGGACGACGCGGACGCCGCTGAGCGACTCCTGCAGGTAGGCGGTGATCGCGGCGATCCGCTCGCGGGTCGCCTGGTAGGCGCCCTGGGAGACGATCCGGAAGACGACGCTGGCGACCAGCAGCAGGGGGAAGATGAGGAAGGTGATCAGGGCCAGCTGGACGTCGAGCACGAGCATGATCACGACCACGCCGAGCAGGGTCAGGGTGCTGGAGAACATCGTCACCACGCCGCTGGTGACGAGCTGGTTGAGCGCCTCGATGTCGTTGGTCATGCGCGAGATCAGCACCCCGGGCTGGCGCCGGGTGAAGAACCCGATCGACATCGACTGCAGGTGGGTGAAGACGCGCTCGCGCAGGTCCTGCAGCACCCGGGTCCCGACCCAGCCGACCATGTACGTCTGCAGGTAGGTGGCGGCGGCGTAGAGCACCGCGACGACGACGAAGGCGACGACGATCAGGTCGAGCGCGGCGACGTCCCCGGCGAGGATCCCGGAGTCGATCGCGCGGCCGGCGAGGTAGGGGGGAGCGAGGCCGGCGCCGGTCGCCAGCAGCAGGCCGACGAACATCAGCGCGACGCGGCCGCGGTAGGGGCGCAGCTGCGTGATCAGCCAGCGCACCTTGCGGCCGCGCTGGTCCTCGCCGCGGACGAGCCGCCAGAGCGCCGCGAAGAGCCGGCCGATGTTGCGCACGTCGCTCACAGCCGCGCCATCTCCTCGCGCTCTTCGAGGTCGCGCTGGAGGAAGACCGAGTCGGCGAGGCCGTGCTCGGCGATCTCGCGGTAGAAGCCGCAGCCCTCCATCAGCTCCTCGTGAGTGCCGCGGTCGACGACGTGGCCACCGTCGATGACGACGATCTCGTCGGCCAGGGCGACGGTCGAGAGGCGGTGGGCGATGATGAAGGTGGTGCGGCCCTCCATCGCCTCGCGCAGGCCGGACTTGATCGCCGCCTCGGTGGTCGCGTCGACCGAGGAGGTGGCGTCGTCGAGGATCAGGATGCGCGGGTCGGCGAGCAGGGCGCGGGCGATCGCGACCCGCTGGCGCTGGCCGCCGGAGAGGGTGAGGCCGCGCTCGCCGACCCTGGTCTCGTAGCCGTCGGGCAGGTCGCGGATGAAGTCGTCGGCCTGGGCGCGGCGGGCGGCTGCTTCGATCTCCTCGATCGTCGCCGCCGGGCTGGCGTAGGCGATGTTCTCGGCGATGCTGGCGGTGAAGAGGAAGCTGTCGTCGGCGACGAAGGCGATTTCCGAGCGCAGCGAGGTGACATCCACCGTGCGCACGTCGACGCCGTCGACCAAGACGGTTCCCGCGCTGGGGTCGTAGAGGCGGGCGATCAGCGCCACCAGGCTGGTCTTGCCCGAGCCGGAGGGGCCGACCAGGGCGACGGTGCGCCCGGCCTCGACCTCGAGGTCCACGTCGGTCAGTGCCGCAACCGACCCTGACCCCACCCGGGTGGGGTCAGGGTCCGAAGCGCCGTCGCCACGACCCTCGTAGTGCAGGCTGACGTCGCGCAGCTCGACCCGTCCGTCGCCGGCCGGCAGCGGCGGCGCCTCCGGGGGGCTCTCGATCCGTGGCTCGCGGTCGAGGATTTCGAAGAGACGGTTGCCGGAGGCGATCGCTCGCTGCGCCATCCCCATCGTCACGCCGAGCATCCGCATCGGCCCGGCCAGCATCACCAGGTAGGTGTAGAAGGCGGTGAAGTCACCGAGGCTGAGGTCGCCGGCGATCACCTCGCGGCCGCCGATCAGCAGCACCAGGGCGATGCCGAGCTGGGGCAACAGACCGATCAGCGGCGAGAAGAACGCCTGCAGCTTGGTCGAGTAGATGCTCTGGTCGAAGACCCGGGAGACGGCGCGGCGGAAGCGGTGCAGCTGGTACTCCTCGCGGGCGAAGGCCTTGACGATGCGGATCCCGGAGACGTTCTCCTCCGCCTCCGCGGTCAGCTCGGCGAGCCGCTGCTGCACCTCCTGCAGGGCCGGCCGCGAGACCCGGTTGTAGCGGGAGGCGGTGTAGACGATCAGCGGTGCGGGGGCGAGCGCGATCAGCGCCAGCAGAGGGTTGATCGCGATCATCACCGCGCTGGCGAGGACGACGGTGAGCAGGTTCTGGGTGATGAAGATCAACCCGTAGCCGAGGAAGAAGCGGATCGACTGCAGGTCGACGGTGGCTCGCGACATCAGCTGGCCGGTCTGCTGGCCGTCGAAGAAGCCGAGCTCAAGCCGCTGCAGGTGAGCGTAGAACTTCTGCCGCAGATCGAACTCGACCGCGAGCGAGACCTTGCCGGCGACGACGCGGCGGACCACGGTCAGCCCGAGGCGCAGGATCGCGGCGCCGAAGATCGCCAGCGCCAGCGGCAGCAGGTCGGCCTTTTCGCCGCTCTCGATCGCGTTGATCGCGCGCCCGATCAGCCACGGAATCAGAACCGTCATCCCCATCGCCGCCCAGGCGAAGACCAGCGAGCCCCAGAGCTGCGGCCGATAGGGGCGCAGGAAGCCCATGAGACGGCGGTAAGTGCGCATCGGCACCACTATACAAAGTGAAGTATTGGCCTCCGGTGGTTAGCCGCCGAGCCGGGCGGCTGCCTTGGCGCTCGGCACTTTGCCCTTCTCGCACGGTTTCGGGCCGTGGCCGGGGCGGGGGAGGATCTGGAAGTTGGTGACGTCGTGGGCGGCGGTGGTGGCGCCGCTGTTCTGGGCGAGGTTGACGATCAGCCGGTAGAAGCCGGGGCGGAGGTCGCTGTAGAAGATCTCCGGCCGCGTCGCCGGGGAGTAGCTGCCGGCGGTGCCGATGCGCTCGGCGAGGACGCCGTTCGGCCCCGCGTAGCGGGGGTAGTCGAAGGAGGCGCCGACGAGGCGGCCGTTGCCGATCGGGCTGTTGATCGCGTGCAGGAGTTTGACCGGGTCGACGCAGTCGGGGACCCGCTTGAGGCTGAAGCGGATGTGGCCCTGGCCGAGCTGCGGGTCGCGGCCGAACTGGCGCGGCGCCAGGCGGAAGTTGTGGACAAGCACCTTGACGACCACGGCATGGCTGGTCTGGCGCGCCCCGTTGCGCGGCGAGACGATCTCGACGCTCGGCTTGCCGGGCACGGCTTCCTCGGCCTCGGCCTGCTTCGAGTCGGAGCAGCCGCCGAGGACCGGCGCCAGGCTCAGAGCCACGGCTGCGGCCGCGGCCATCGATCCCTTGCTTCGCTTCATCGGGTCGAACACTACGGATGGCGGGGGCGCTGCCTCGCCGTCGTTGCGACTGGTTAACCTTGCCGCGATGAGCGCCTCGGAATTTGCCTACCGGGTTGGCGCTGCCGCCCGGCGTCCCGCCAGCTGGTGGCAGCTGCTCAAGTTCGGCATCGTCGGCGGCTCCGGCTACCTGATCAACCTCGCGGTCTTCGCCGCCCTGGTCGGCGTTCTCGGCCTGCACTACGCGCTCGCTGCGGTCGGTGCCTTCTGCGTCGCCATCAGCAACAACTTCCTCTGGAACCGCCACTGGACCTTCGGCGCCGGCGCCGGCTCCGCCGGCTTTCAGGCGCCGCGCTTCTTCGTCGTCAGCCTCGGCGCGCTCGCGCTCAACCTGCTCGTGCTCGAGGCGCTGATCGCGAGCGGCGACGTCGGCGACCTGACCGCGCAGGCGATCGCGGTCGCGATCGCGATGCCGTTCAACTTCCTCGGCAACAAGCTCTGGACGTTCGCCTAGCGGCTAGTCCACGGCGCTGAGCTGCACGCGGCTCAGCCACTCCATCACTTCCGGCAGCAGCCGGCGCAGCTGCGGGGCGGGCGACGCCAGCAGCGAGCGAGCGACCTGGATCGCCGCGCCGATGCGCAGCGCCGCCTGGGTCGGCTCGTAGCCAAGGCGCTCTTCCACCGCGTTCAGCGTCTTCCAGTCCGACTGCAGTTGCCACAGCACCTCGCGCGCCCGGGCCGGGTCGTGCTCGGCCATCGCGATCGCGGCTTCGATCCCGGCTTGCACCGGTTCGCTGGAGCGATCCGCGGCGTCGAGCGCCTGCGCGACCGCGTCCGCGTAGCAGCGGTCCGGAACGAGCCGCAGCATTCCCCTGCTCTTTCCCATGTTGGGACCCCCTCTTCAGGTCTCGGCCAGGCGCCGGGGTGTGGCAGCACCGCCGGGCCCGCTAATGCATGGACCCGCCGAGCGTATGGTCGGTTCCGGACAATCGGTATCGCGCCGTACCCGCGTAAACCGTGCGAGTTTCCCGGTGAAATCCGCGCTGCGCTAATTCCGCGAAAAGGCGGCTAGGTAGCCTTGTGCGCCGATGACCGCAAAGCCAAAGCCGAGCTACGACGCGGGCCGGATCGAGGCTGCCCGCCAGGCCGCCTGGGAGAGACGGGGCGACTACGAGGCGCCGCGCCCGGTGGCCGGCCAGGCCCGGGTCTACGTCAAGCCCTCGAGCCCGTTCACCTCCGGCAACCTGCACATGGGCCACGTCCGCGACTACTCGATCGGCGACGCTTACGCGCGCTTCCGCCGCGCCCGCGGCGACGCGGTCCTGCTCGGCTTCGGCTTCGACGCCTTCGGGCTGCCGGCCGAGCTGGCGGCGATCGAGCGGCAGGAGCCGCCCGCCGACTGGGTCGCCGAGTGCGGCGAGCGGATGCTCGGCCAGATGAAACGGCTCGGCTTCTCCTTCGACTACGACCGCGTCTTCTACAGCTCCGACGAGGGGCAGTACCGCTGGTCGCAGTGGCTCTTCCTGACCCTGCTCGAGGCCGGCCTGATCTACCGCGACGACGCCACCGTCGACTGGTGCGACACCTGCCAGACGACGCTCGCCACGATCCAGGTCGAGGACGGCCGTTGCTGGCGCTGCCACAACGAGGTGCGGCTGATCCGGCGCCCGACCTGGTTCCTGCGGATCACGCCCTACCTGGAGGAGAACGACCGCAACACCGAGCGGCTGGAGGAGAGCGGCAAGTGGGACGACCTGGCGCTCTCCACCCAGCGCTACATCCTCGGCCGCAGCGACGGGGTCGAGCTCGATCTCGCCGGTGAGGCCGGCGCGCTGACCGTCTTCACGCCCCACCGCGACGCGGCCGGGCTGGCCAGCTTCGTGCTGCTCTCGCCGCGCCACCCGGAGGTCGATGCCTGGATCGGCGACGCGCGGGTGCGCGAGCAGCTCGAGCAGATGCGCTCCGGCGGCTGGGAGCGCAGCGCCCGCGACGCCGGCTCGGTGCCGCTCTTCGACAGCGACTCCGCCGTCACCGGCCCGTCCGGCGAGCCGCTGCCGGTGCTGATCTCACCCCTCGTCGACGCCCGCTTCGGCCCGACGGCGGCGCTCGGCATCCCCGCCGTCGACGAGGCCGACCGCGAGATCGCGGCGCGGGCCGAGCGCGTTCCCACCTGGGAGGAGCCGGAGGGCGGGGGGGATGGTGGTGGCGCGAGCGCGCCCGCGGTGCCGCCGGGCACCCGCGAGGCGAAGCGCTACCGCGCCAACGACTTCTCGATCTCGCGCCAGCGCTCCTGGGGCACGCCGATCCCGGTCGTCCACTGCGACGCCTGCGGCGCCGTCGCCGGTGCCCGAGTCGGACCTGCCGGTGGTGCTGCCGCGCGACATCAGGCCGACCGGGGACGGCAACCCGCTGGCCGAGCGCCCCGACTTCGTCGACATCGCCTGCCCCTCCTGCGGGGGCGCGGCCAAGCGCGAGACCGACACCCTCGACTGCCACTTCGACGCGCTCTGGCTCTGGGTCCCGGCCGCCGTGCCGCCCGTGGACCGCGACGAGCAGATGTTCACCCATCCCGACCTGCGGCAGTGGCTGCCGGCCGAGCGCCTGGTCGCCGGCGGCGACAGCGGCGGTTTCGTCTTCGACCAGCGGATCGTGACCAAGGCGCTGCGCGACATCGGCCCCTTCTCCTTCATGGCGGACGGCGAGCCGTTCGCCGGCTGTCTCTTCCACGAGATGGTGATCGCCGACGGCCGCAAGATGAGCAAGCACCTCGGCAACGTGGTCAACCCCGACGAGCTGGTCGAGCAGTACGGCGCCGACACCGTGCGGCTCGCCGTCCTCTACGCCGCCGGGCCGGCGAAGACGCTGAACTGGAGCGACGGCGCGGTGCGCTTCGCCAACCGCTTCCTGCGCAACCTCTGGACCTACTCGCACGACCGCTTCGCGGCGCTCGAGGGGATCGCGCACGACGGGGAGGCGGCCGCCGACACCGAGCACATGCGCGACCGGCTGCGCAAATGGTGCGAGAACGGGCTGGAGCGGATCGGCGAGGACGTCGCCGAGCTGCAGATGCACAAGGCGGTGCGCAACATCACCCGCCTCTTCGAGCGGATCCAGGACTTCGAGAAGCGGGTGATCCAGCGCCGCGACCAGCTCGGCCGCGCCGACGCCGAGGCGCAGGTCGCGGCGCTGATCCTGCTCGCCCAGGTGCTGTCCCCGTTCGCCCCGCACACGGCGGAGGAGCTGCTGCTCGCCTGCGGTCGGTTCGAGCCCGCGGCGCTGCCCGCGCCCTGGCCCGCCGCGGCGGAAATCCCGGTCGTTCCGGAGACCGCGGCGCCGGCGGGCTGAAACCCCGAAGCGAAGCGTCTCTTTTAAACAAAGGGGCTTGATTGTTACATTCCAGTGTGTTATGAATTGACCCGCCGGGCGATCAAACCGGTGAAGTGGGCGGGGCTTCCTAAGAACTGGGAAACCGCCTTGGGGTGGCAAAGGAGGACCAGTCAGAGTCAGGGCCGTTTGACGGCTCCTGGTGACGCCGGCACATATTCTCGGCGCGGCCCCGCCTCACTTCATCGATTCAGCCGGTCCGACGGCCGGCGCGGTAACTCTCAGTCAGCGGCGCGGGGCGGGCGCTTGACCTCGAAGCGGTGCTTCGACGGTTGCCAGGTGATGCCCTCGGCAAGGGCACCGGGCGTCGTCTCGAGCGCGCCCGCCAGCTTCACGATCGTGCCCAGGCGCGGCTCCCGGCCGGCCCGCTCGAGCAGCGAGATCTCGGTCCGGTGGAGATCGCAGCGATAGCCCAGCTCTTCCTGGGAGATGCCAGCCTTGACACGGGCCTGGCGGAGATTGGCGGCGAAGCGCTCCTGGGGGGTCATCGAGTTGGCGATTCTTTGCTGCTGACGACAGGGACTCTACAGACAAAGTAATTCCCTGCATCAGTGCAGCGGAGTGTTCCGCTACCTTGCAGTCGAGGATGGCTCGCCGAGATCGGCATATTTGCGCAGGAGCCGTTGAGCGCTAGCGACCTATGTGTTATACCCGTGCGATGGCAAGGAGGATTCGATGAGTGACTCGGCAGACCCCGGCGGGCCCCGAACCAGCTCCTGCGCCACCGAACTTGTCTGCCCGGCCTGCGACTACCGCACCGAGCTGCTCGACACGGCCTTTCGCTGTCCTGACTGCGACACGGGGCTGGACATCGACTACGACTACGAGCGCGCCAAGGAGTCGATCGCGGCGCGCGGCCTGGCGGAGCGTCCGTGGAACATCTGGCGCTTCGAGGAGCTGCTGCCGATCCTCAGCCGGCGGGCCGCCGACCGGGTCGCCCAGTTCGCCGGCCAGACCCCGCTGATCCGCGCCGAGCGGCTCGGGGCCGAGCTTGGCCTGCGCAACCTCTACGTCAAGGACGACTCGACCAACCGCCCCTCGCTCTCCTACAAGGACCGGGTGGTCGGGATGGCCGTCGCCCGCGCGGTCGAGCTCGGCGCGACCGAGATCGGCTGCGTCTCGACCGGCAACGTCGGCACCGCGACCGCTTCGCTCGGCGCTGCCGCCGGCCTCAAGCCCTACGTCTTCTACCCGGCCAACCTCGAGCGGGCCAAGGCACGGGGCGTCCGCGCCCTCGGCGCCCAGGTCTGCCAGGTCGACGGCAACTACGACGAGGCGAACCGCGCCTGCCGCGAGCTGACCGAAAACACCGGGATCCCGTTCGCCAACATCAGCCTGCGGCCGTTCTACGCGGAGGGAGCGAAGACGCTCGCCTACGAGCTGGTCGAGGGCCTCGGCTGGCAGGCGCCCGACCACGTGGTGATGCCGGCCGCCGGCGGGACGCTCTCCTCGCGCGTCCACAAGGGGCTGCTCGAGTTCGAGACCCTCGGTCTCGCCGAGACCGCGGCGACCAAGCTCCATATCGGCCAACCGACCGGCTGCTCGCCGATCGCGAAGACGATCGTCGAGCGGGCCAAGCAGATCGTGCCGCAGCAGCCGGAGACGCTGGCGCACTCGCTGGCGATCGGCGCGCCCGGCGACGGGCCGCTCGTGGTCGACGCGGTGCGCAGCCGCGGTGGCTCGGCGGCGGCGGTGCCCGACGGCGAGATCCTCGAAGCGGTGGATCTGCTGGCCAGCACCGAGGGGTTGCTGACCGAGCCGGCCGGCGGGACCACGGTTGCGGCGACGATGAAGCTGGCCCAGCGCGGCGAGATCGGCCCCGACGACATGGTTGTGATCGTGATCAGCGGCAACGGCCTGAAGACGCTCTCCGAGCAGCCGGTCAAACCCTGGCCCGAAGGCGTCCCTTGCAACGCGGCGACGATGGAGGAAGTCGTGGTCGAGTTCCGCGAGGGCGGCGTCACCAGCCGCGCCTGAGCGCGGCGCGAGTAGCCGGGCCTTGAGTTGAGCGCCATCCCGGAGGTCGAGGGCGTCAGCCACCGCTCGGTGCACGCCCGCGGCCTCGACTTCCACGTCGCCGAAGCGGGCGCGGGCGATGACGTTGTGCTCTGCCTGCACGGCTGGCCACAGCACTGGTACGAGTGGCGGCACCTGATGCCGGCGCTGGCCGACCGCCACCGGGTGCTGGCCCTAGACCTGCGCGGGTTCGGCTGGTCGGACGCGCCGCGGACTGGCTATGAGAAGGAGAACATGGCGACCGACGTGCTCGCCGTCCTCGACGCGCTCGGGCTGGAGCGGGTGAAGCTGGTCGGCCACGACTGGGGCGGCTGGATCGGCTTTCTGCTCGGGCTGCGGGCGCCGCAGCGTTTCGAGCGCTTCCTCGCGCTCAACATCGTGCCGCCCTGGATCGGCATGCGGGCGACCATCGGCCACGCCTGGCGCTTCTGGTACCAGGGGGTGATCCTGGCGCCGGGAATCGGCTACGGCCTGCACCGCCGCGGCGATTTCGTGCCACGGGTCCTGGTCGGCGGCTCGGAGGTGAAAGAGGCCTGGGGCGAGGAGACGCTGCGCGCCTTCGCCGACAACCTCGCCGAGCCGGCCCGCGCCCGCGCCGCCGTGCAGGTCTACCGCGTCTTCAACTGGCGCGAGGCGCTGCCGATCGCCCGCGGCCGTTACGCCAAGCAGCGGCTGCGGGTTCCAACCCTGCTCGTCTTCGGCGTCGACGACTTCGTCCTGCGGCCGCGGATGCTGGCCGGCTATGAGCGCCACGCCGACCAGATGCGGGTCGAGCTGGTCGAGGGCTGCGGCCACTTCATCGCCGATGAGATGCCGGACCTGGTCGCGGCAAAAGCTCGCGCCTTCTTCGAGGTCTGAGCAGGGGTCGGGGGAGGACCCGGAGGAGCCTCCAGATCTGCGACGGAGGGTGCTCCCCCGACCCCTCTTCAGGCGCGGATCCGCGCCTCCTCGAGGTCGAGGTCGCGCTCGATCTGGCGCATCGTCGCGTTGCGAAGGCGTTCGGCGGCGCGCAGCTCGAGCAGGATCTCGCGCTCGACCCCGATCAGCTCGCGGCGCAGGCCGGCGTAGTCGGCGAGCCGCTGCTCGCGGGCGATCGCCTCGGGATCCTCGCCGCCGAGCACCATCTGGCACATGCGGAAGCGGGCACGGTAGAGGTCGCGCAGGCGCTGTAGCTGTGAGTCGGTGGCTCGCTCCTCCTCTTCGATCTCGTCGATCCGGTCCAGCGCCGCCTGCGCCGCCTCCATCCGCGCCACCGCCTCTTCCTCGCTCCAGCGGCGCGGCTCCTCGAGGTGCAGGCGGCGGATCAGGTACGGCAGCGAGAGGCCCTGTCCGACCAGGGTGACGAGGACCAGAGCGAAGGTGATGAAGACGATCTGGGGCCGGCCGGAGACGCTGAACGGCACCGCCAGCGCCGCGGCGAGCGAGACCGCGCCGCGCATCCCGCTCCACCCGATCGCGAAGCGTTCGCCCAGCGTTTCGCCGGCGTCGCCGCGCATCGCGAACACGGTGGCGAGCCGGACCGCGACCGAGACGGCGACGATCGCGGCGATCGGGCCGAGCAGCTCGCCGACGCCGGAGGAGGTGGTCTCGAGCGAGTCGACGATCTCCGGCAGCTGCAGCCCGAGCAGGACGAAGAGGGCCATCTCGAGGCCGAAGATGAAGACGTCCCAGAAGGCGACGGCGTTGATCCTGGTCGCGGCGTCGAGCGCCCGCGGCGCCTGGTAGCCGCCGTAGAGGCCGGCGACGACGGCGGCGAGGATGCCGGAGACGTGGGCCGCCTCGGCCCCGATGTAGGCGCCGTAGGCGGTCAGCACGGTGAGCACGATGACGAGACTGGCGTCGGTCTGGCGGCGGATCGCGGCGATCGAGAGGGCGCCGACGAGGAGGCCGATCGCGATGCCGCCGATCGCGACGAGGAGGAACTCGAGCACCGCGTCGCCGAGCGCGAAGGCGCCGCCGGTCGCGACGCCGATCGCGATCCGGTAGAGGACGAGCGCCGTGCCGTCGTTGATCATCGACTCGCTTTCGATCAGCAGCCGCGCCCGCTCGGGGCCGCCGATGCGGCGGAAGACGGCGATCGGGGCGACCGCGTCGGTCGGGGCGAGGATCGCGCCGAGCACGGCCGCTTCGGCCCAGCCCATGTCCGGGACGAGCGCGTGGGCGACCACCGCGACCGCGGCCGCCGTGAGGAAGACGAGGCCGACCGAGAGCACGGCGAGCGGCCGCAGCACGGTGCGCAGCTCGCGCGGCGAGGTGCGCCAGGCGGCGGCGAAGACGAGCGGCGGCAGGAAGAGCAGGAAGATCGCGTCGGGGTCGAGCTCGATCGTCGGCAGGCCCGGCACGAAGGCGATCGCGAGGCCGCCGAGCACGAGCACGATCGGGGCCGGCACGTTGCCGTACTCAGCGAGCCGGACCAGCAGGGCCGCGGCCAGCATCAGGATCAGGAGCGACTCGATCTGGTCCATCTGGGCTTAGCATCCTGTCAGTGGAGGCCAGCCTGACCCCGCCGCTCGAAGCGCTCGACCACATCCGTGGCGAGCTGGGCCGGCCCTTGGAGCTGGTCATGTTCGGCGACTTCCAGTGTCCCTTCTGCCTCGGCGCCCAGGCGGTCCTGCGACGCGTGCAGGCGCGACTCGGCGATTGTCTCGTCTTCGGCTTCCGTCACCTGCCGATCCCCGAGCGCCACCCGCTGGCGCCGCTGGCGGCTGAGGCGAGCGAGGCAGCCGCCGCCCAGGGCAGGTTCTGGGAGTACCACGACGCCCTCTTCGAAGCGCAGCCGAAGCTCTCGCGCGAGACGATGCTCGAGGTCGGCCGGGAGCTCGGGCTCGACGCCGAGCGGATGGCGAGCGAGGTCGAGGCGGGCGTCCACCGGCCGCGGGTCGAGCGCGACCTGCGCTCAGCCGAGCAGAGTGGCGCCACCGGCACCCCCACCTTCTTCGTCAACGGCACCCGCCACTACGGCGCCTACGACGCCTCCTCGCTGGTCGAGGCGCTGGAGGCCGGCGCCGCAAGCGGCTGAGCGCCCACGCGTTATATGGGCAGGACCGTGAGAGCTGATCTGACCAGGCGAAGGACGAACCGGCATCTGGTGGCCCTGACGCTCGGCCTGACGCTGTGTGCCCTGCTCGCGACCCCGGCGATGGCATTTGGGCTGGGGTCGCTTTCCGGCACGGTGACGGCCGCCAACGGCGGCCGGCCGCTGGACGGAGTCGAGGTCTGCGCCGAAAGCGTCGGTGTGACCGACATCCGCGCCTGTGTCGCGACCGCGAGCGACGGCAAATACAGGATCGAAGGGCTCGAAGCCGTCAACTACAAGGTCGAGTTCCGGCCCGGCGCCTTGTCCGGGTTCCTCTCGCAGTACTACAACGGCAAAGCGACCTCCGCTGAGGCCGACCTGGTCAAGGTCGTCGACGCCGCCGACATCTTCGGAATCGATGCGGCCCTGCAGGAAGACCTCTTCGAGGGCGGGGGTGCCGAAGCCGGTGCCGGCACCCCGGTCGTGCTGCCGCTCCCCGCCACTGCTCCGGCCGGTGAGGCCGCTCCGCAGCCGGTGAGAAAGGCTTGCCGCAAAGGCTGGCGCAAGGTAAGGGTCAGGGGCAAGCAGGTCTGCCGCAAGATCCAGCGTAAGAACCAGGCTCGGGCCGGGGCGCGGCGGTGAGAGCGCTCGTGCAGCGGGTGAGCCAGGCCGCGGTCGACGTCGAGGGCGAGCGGGTGGCCCAGATCGGGCCGGGGCTGCTGGTCCTGCTCGGGGTCGGCGTCGGGGACGGGGAGGAGCAGGCCGACCGGCTCGCGGACAAGGTCCGCGCCCTGCGCGTCTTCGACGACGATGAGGGGCGGACGAACGAGCCGCTCGGCGACCGCGAGATCCTCTGCGTCAGCCAGTTCACCCTCTACGGCGACACCCGCAAGGGCAACCGGCCCAGTTACGTCCAGGCGGCCCGGCCCGAGGTCGCCGAGCCGCTCTACGACCGCTTCTGTGAGCGGCTCGGCGCCAAGAAGGGCGTCTTCGGGGCTTGCATGGGCGTGGCCCTGGTCAACGACGGCCCCGTGACTCTGATACTCGAAGCGGAGCCACGACCACTCGATTGAACGGCCAAAAAAAGGGTAGGAGCACATACTCAATGCCCTGAGATGGAGGCCCTGAGATGCCGAGATCATGGTCTTGAGGGAGTCCAAGCAGTTGACCCGAGGAAAGCCAGGCCGGCGGATCTGCCTCGCCGTCTGGGTGGGCCTGTGTTTGTCGGTCCTTGGCGCTTCCTCTGCCGCCGCCGGCCCTGTTCCTCCGCCTCCGGCGCCGGCGCCCTCGCTTCCAGCCCCGGCGCCCTCGCTTCCGGTCCCCTCGCCGCCGCCGAAGCCGGCAATCCCGCCACCGCCGGAGGCGGTTCCGTCCACGCCCCCGGTGCCTCCGGCTCCGACGAAGGCGCCTCCGACCAAGGTGCCCGCTGTGCCCTCTCCCGCTTCGCACTCGGGCCAGCCCGCGCCGGCCGCGACGGGGAATGGCTCACGCTCCGAGGCGGCGGTGCGCGCGCCCTCGAACAGCGGGGCCAAGGGCAGCGGTGGCGAGAGTGCGACGGTCGGCTCCAGCCCAGGCGCCTCCGGCCCCGACGCCTCGACGGAGCCGCTGCCGCGGAGGGGCCGGGGTGACCGCGGGTTCGCCGCTGCGCTGCCTCGCCAGGGCGCGGGCGTGAGCGCTTCCACGCGGCCGGCCGCGCCCGCGGTGGGCGCGGCGGAGGTGGCTCCTTTGGGGCGGTTGCTGGCCTATGTCTGGCCCGCGGTCGCCCTGGGGCCCGCGATGAAAGTCCTGGCGATCCTCGCTCCTGGGGCCCTGCCCGATCAGGGAGGAGAAAATCCGTTTGCCGCCCCAGACTGGGTTCGCCGGTTCTCGCCGGTGAGCATCGCCACGCCAAGCGGCGGCGCTTCGGGGCTCTTCGAGCGGGCAGCCACGACGACGGCCACCTCAGAGCCGGCTCCTTACCACTCGCCCCTGCCCGGGGGCGAGGGCATGAGCCTCCTCGTCGCCGTCCTCGCGGTCTTCGGGGCGTTGATCGGAGGGGTCGCACTGGCCCGCCTCGCGGTCGGCGAGGAGTTCTTCTCGATGCGCTGGTTGCACTGAACGGCCAGCGGAGGATGCGTTGGGCCCCGGCGTGGGTAGTAGGTTCGCGCTTGTGGGGCGGGTTGCGGATGGAGTGAGCGAAGCGAAGGGACGCCAGTTGTCCTGGCGCACGGTCGGTGCCGGGAAGCCGCTGTTGCTGGTCAACGGCTACGCCGCGACCGGCGAGGACTGGGATCCGGGATTCCTTCAGGCGCTGGGCCGCTCGTTCGAAGTGATCTGCCCCGACAACCGGGGCGTCGGCGGCTCGGAGCTGGGGGAGGGCGGGCTGACGATCGACGGGATGGCGGCGGACCTCGAGGTGTTGCTCGACGCCCTGGGGGTCGAGCGCGTCGCGCTAGTCGGTTGGTCGATGGGCGGCTTCGTCGCGCAGCGGCTGGTGGCGCGGGCGCCCGCGCGCGTCACGGCGCTGGCCCTGCTCTCGACCGATCCGGGCGGGCCCGACTCGGTCCCGGCCGATCCGGATGTCTGGGCCCGCCTCACCGACCACTCGGGCAGCGACCGCGAGCAGGCCACCCGCCTGATCTCGCTGCTCTTCCCGCCGCCGCTGGCCACCGAGATCGACCGCCAGTTCGGCGAGGTCGTCGCCGCGGCGCGCGCCGCCCTGTCGCCGCGGACGCTGCTCGCCCAGGAGGCGGCGATGGACGCCTGGCACCGGGACGGGCCGCCCGCGGCCGCCGGCGACGGCGATTTCCCCGTCGTCGTCGCCCATGGGGATCTCGACGAAGTGATCCCGCCAGCCAACGCCGCGGCCCTCGCCGCCCACTTCCCCGGCGCGCGGATGGAGGCCTTCCCGGGCTGCGGCCACGCCCTGATGGCCCAGGAGCCACAGCGCCTCGCCGAGCTGATCGCGGCGCTCGACCGCGACAAAAGTTAATGAACGGCCGTAAAGTCGGGAGCGGTCTCGATCCGTGGGGTGTCGAAAATGGCAGTACTGGGTGTCCGTCCCAGCCTTGACGAGTTTGCACGAGATGGCGCGAGGGGCGCGACAGCGCATCCTCGACTCGGGGCTCCCGTTCCCCGGCCGCGACGACCCCGAGTTGGGGGACCGGAGCGCCGGGACGAAGCGGCGCATCCTCGATACCGCGGTCACGATGTTCGGCGAGCGCGGCATCGAAGCCTGCACGATGCGCGACCTCGCGACCGAGGTCGGGATCAAGGCACCCGCGATCTACAACCACTATTCCTCCAAAGAAGACGTGCTGGCCGCGGCGATGGAAGACATCCTCGGCCGCTTCTTCTGGGGCCAGGTGGCGACGCTGACCGAGCTTCCCGGTCGAGGACTGGCTGGAGCAGGTCATTACCCGGCACGTTCGCTTCCAGCTCCGGCACCGGCGCCAGGCCGACGCCAGCGACGCCGTTCTCAACGGGCCGGCGAAAAAGGACAGCCTCCCGGCCCCTGTCTACCACCGGCTGACCGGGTTGCAGCGCGATTACGCGGACCTGTTCTGCGCCCTCGTCTGGATCGCCTGGCCGGCGACGGATCGCGCTCAGGCGATGATGGCCGGCTTCGCGATCGCCGCGATGTGCGACCGCGTCTCCGGCTGGTACGACCCCCACGGCAAGCTCACGATCGAGGAGATCGCCGAGCGCCAGTGGATCCTCGCCCGCCAGATGATCGAACCGTGAGTCGCGATGCCGGAGGAGGGACTCGAACCCCCGACACGCGGATTATGATCGGCGTCGATTGTTAAGGATTTCGCTTGTTTGAGCGAAATTACGTCCCGTTAGTGCAGTCGAGTTCGGCCTGTTTTTGCCTAGTCGGGGACACATTTCGGGACACGTTTTCAGTCCGACAGGGGGCGCTACCCTCGGCGCATGGCGTCGTCCTCGATCCACTTTCGCGAAACCCCCGTCAGCGGCCACATCTTCCGCAAGGCCCGCAAGTCGGGTGATCGGTGGATGGCGAAGTGGCGAGATGCCGAGGGCCAGCATCAGGTAGTCCTTGGCCGGGTCTGGACGAGGCGGGGCAGGCCCCAGGAGGGTTACCTGACGAAGCAGGGCGCCCAGCGCGAGCTTGACGCGATCCTCGTCGATGCCAGGCGAAGCCATCTGACCAGCCGCCCCCGTCGCTCCAGCACGGTCACGTTCAGCGAGGCGGCACGGGACTGGCTGGGCTACGTCGAGCACGACCGCAAGCGCCGCGCCTCGACCATCAACGACTACCGCTGGATCGTGGAGCGGAGGCTGCTGCCGGAGTTCGGATCGGCGACGTTGGAGTCGATTACGACTCAGCGGATCGACGCGTGGCGATCAGGTCTCGTTGCGGCTGGCGGCATCGCGGACGGAGAAGCTTTGTCGGCGAGGACGATCAACAAGTACCTCGGGGTGATGCACAGCATCCTGAAACGCGCCCAGCGCGTCTACGGGCTTGCCGCTAACGCGGCGGCCTGGGCCGAGCGCCAGCCGGTCACGCGCTCGGGCGACTTCAACGTCCTGTCCGCGACGGAGGTTGAGGCGCTGGCGCGAGCGGCGCGCGAGGGTCGGCACCGGAGGCCGCCGAAGCATCCGACCGGGGCCGATTGGCGAGCAAGGCTGCGCGAACAAGACGAGCAGGATGCCGCGATCTTCCTCACCGCCGCCTACGCCGGCTTGCGCCTCGGCGAGTTGCGCAGCCTGCGTTGGCGCGACCTCGATTTCGACAAGCGCCTGATCCATGTCCGGCGCTCCTACGTGATGCGAGCGGAGGACGTGCCGAAGTCCGGCCGGGTCCGCAGCGTCCCGATGATCGATCAGGTCGCAGTCGCTCTCGACCAGCTCAGCCGCCGACCGGTTCGCACGGCTGACGATGATCTCGTCTTCGTCAACCCAGCGGGCGAGCACATCGAGGACAGTGCCCTGCGCCGCCGCTTCTACGCTGCGCTCAAAGCAGCGGACCTCAAGCACATCCGGTTCCACGATCTCCGCCACAGCTTCGGCACCCTCGCCGTCCAGGTCTTTCCGCTGACGGATGTAAAGGCGTACATGGGCCACGCCGACATCGCGACGACGATGATCTACGTCCATCACGTTCCACGGGTTGATGCTGCCGAGAAGTTGTCTAGCGCTTTGCGCGCATCATCCCTGTCCGCTGTCCCCGACGAACGGCTGGCGGCGTAGTGGCGATCTCGGTCCAAACGCGGAAGATTCTTTGGGCGCGATCAGGTAATCAGTGCGCCAGGTGTAGGACGCCGCTTATTGCGCCAGAGGAGGTCGCTCCGGGTAGCCCCGCAGTCATCGGCGAGGAGGCCCACATCGTCGCCTTGTCGATCGACGGGCCTCGTGGGTGCGAAGGCTCACGGGTCAACCTCGATGGATACGAGAACCTGATCTTGCTCTGTTCCAACTGCCACACCCTTGTAGATGCCCGCCCCGATCTCTTTCCACGCTCAGAGCTGCTTCGGATCAAAAGTGAGCATGAGAAGCGGGTTGAACAGCGACCCAAGGAGCCGATCCGGCCGCGTCTCAAGGTCGTGAATCCGAAAGAGCCGATCCGGCTTGAACGGATGGACGACGGAGACCAGCTCATTCGCGTCCTCTCAAACTCGCTGTCCCATACCCATGAGACTCCCTCTGGTCTGAGTAGTCCGCAACTAGAACTGGTCGGGACCTTTCTCCAAGAAGCTTTCGACTGGAGCGAAATCTATGACGACATTGGCCCAAAGGGGCATTTTGACGCTGCGGTCAGACTGAGGGAGTTCCTTGAGGAGATGAGGGAAGAAGGTCTCATCGTCTATGCGGGGTATCGCAGAATGGAACTCACCGGAGGTGATGGTCCTCCTGAGCCGTGGCTGAACGTTCACGTCAAGGTGGCCCGCGAAGATGAGGTGCGCCAACCAGCGGCGGCTTCTCGTGGCTGACGCCACGGGAGCGTTTCATTGGCCGTCTTGATGCGCCTCCATGCGAGAGCCATGTCGAACTGGGGTGAGGCTTGGTCTGACGCGCATTGGAGGGTCAAGAGGCGGATAACGAGGCGGCGCGACATCCGCGAGGCCGAGCGGATTCATCGCGAGATGGATGCCGAAGAAAACGAGCAGGTTGCACTTCCAGAGGGCGAGCGCGTCTACTGGCCGTGCATGTGGCTAACTGAGCTTTACGCTCCCTCGCACGCTAGCTCCTTGGTGAAGGCAGTTGAGCTTTTTGAGGCAGGGAGTAGTTCAATTTTCCTGCATGCAGGGCGGAGGTCGGGATGGGTCGAGCGAGCTCGAACCTGGACGGGTGGCCACTCGAATCTCGGCGATTTCCGGCACGTCACCCGATTTCCTTTTATGCGTCAGCGGGTGAAATTGCCTAGGGCCTTCACTTCGATGCATGCTGAATTGGCGCACGTTGCCCCTGGCATCACCGTTCTAAGTATGCAGTTCGTTCTAGCGGGGGAGGAGCAAGAAAGCCTCGACAGAATCATGCGTAGCTCCTACGAGACGCGAGTGACTCCTCTTAAGGATCGGCCCGGAGGGCAGGAAGTCCGTGGTCCGGAGCATCGGAAGCAGGACGAGGTCGAAGCAGCGCGTTACAAGATCCGCTCTGTGGCGCGTGAGTGGGTTGCCGACGTAGCCCCAGGGCTGTTCTCGGACCTAAAGGCGTCTCGGCCACCGGCTTGGGATCTGCTACTCACCCGAAAGTCACCCCTCAATGCGGTCTCGCCTTTCGATAAACGGTGGCGTGAGGTCTTAGGACTCGGCAACTGTATGGATGAATGGCAGCCAGACCAGCTCGATGCCCTGCGCTTGGTCCGGCCGTTCGACCACCGAATCGGTAACCGAAGCGAGGTGGTGCCTAGCTTGATTGGGATTGAAGGCGACGCCTTCAAGATGTTGGAGGGCCAACATATGGGAGAGGGGGTATCCGGGCTAGCGGCGCTTGCGGATCGGCATTTAGTCGATCACCTGTCGCTGTGGACGCTTCTTATCGCTCTGGAAGCTCATGAGAGCCAGTTCGCGGGGATCCGTGATGAGCTAGCGGCTCCCACCCGCTGGTGGTCAGCGGGGAAAAAGCTTCGGAGGCTTCGCTCGGAAGTGATGCCTATGAGCTTTGATCTTCGGAGTCTTGGCGATGCCTCCCAGAACGAGCGTGCACTCAACCCATGGTCGCGGCGCACTGGGACGGAATACAAGCTCATTCCAGGTCGTCATCGCCCTAGAGAGGGAGCACCAGAGCGCTCTCTCCGTGGCTTCCTGCAGGAGCTAGTTCAGGAGTCGGGTTCCCGTATTGCTCGCCGAGGTCAAGATGTGGCGGAGGGTCTTCGGGTGCAGGGCGAGATTCTGCTGGCGATGTCCAACGCGCGGGTCCAGTGGTTAGTCGTCGGCCTGACCCTGGTGGTTGGTGTAGCAGGCATCATCGTTACCGCACAGGCTTGAGTTCGGCCGGTTTGTACAGCCGCTGGCGAGCAGGTGGACTCTGTGCCCTTTCGCTGCCAGGTTTGAGGCTCAGGCGGCGGCGAGCGCTTGCTGGTCTCTGATCTCAACCTGATAGTCGGCAGGGAACGGCACCGAGGGAGCGCTGTGCTTGGACTCGCGGCGGCGGGTCAGCAGATGCTCGAAGAAGGCGAGGGCGCCTCCTCGGGGAGCGGCGACGATCTCTCGGCCATCGGGATAAACGATTGCCAGGGGACGATGCTCGGCCAGTGCTTCGGCGAGGGCGGAGTCGAAGCCCTCCTGGTCGGCGGCGATGAAGGTAGTCCCCTCGGGGTAGCGATCAGGATCGAGCACGGCTTCGACCAGCCGCTCGTTGGCAATTTCGCCCGCGCGGGTGAACTTGCTTGGCTCTAGCTTCTCCATGATTCCGCTATCGCTTTCCAGTGCTTGATCAAGTAATTGATGGCCTGGGGCGCGACCTCGTTCACCGGGCCTTCGGCAAACCGCTCCGCAGGCTGCTTCTCGGTTCCAGTGTAGCGGTGCATATCGTGGTCACCGTGGGCATTGTCGAGCAGGCGAATCGTCTGCCAGCGACCCTCGATCTGTAGCTGGAGCATGATTGCGTAGCGCTCCAGCGGCCGGCCCTCGAACTCGATCAGAAGTCGAGCCTCGTCGGCGAGCGGGCGAATGAACGGATCGGTCACCGCCGAAACGTATCCCCGCTCTCGGCGAATAGTCTGCGGCTTGATGCCGAAGGACGCCAAGGAGAAAGCCCTCGCAGAGGTGCGCCACGCTCAGTCCGAGGTCGAGCGGAACCAAGGGGAGCTTGAGCAGGCTCGTGCCGCTCGGCGAAAGACCTTCGAGCGCGCCCGAAAGGCGGGCCTGTCACTCGCGGAGATCGGCGAGGCGGCCGACCTCCACAGAAGTCGAGTCGATCAGATCCTTCACGGGAAATAAGCACCTACTGTCTAGGCTACTAGACAACCCTGCTAGTCTCCTCGCCATCTAAATAAGCAGCCCCCGGCGGTGCGCAAACACCAGCCGAGGGCCTGACCACAAGGAGAGGAACCCTCCTCATGGCTGATCAGAACCCTACGGGTAGCGCGTGGCACGACTCCGATTCCCCCGCCACCAAGGACGAACAGAACCAGGCCGCCGTCCTGGTGACCCTTCTCCACGAACACCCGACGCAGCTCGCGCTTGACGAGCTGACCCTGCTCCTCCACGCCGATATCGACTGCGCCAACCCCGAGGACGCGGCGCGTCGGGCGGTCAATGAGCTGGTCGGTGCGGGACTCGTCCGCTATGTGGACGAGATGGTCGTTCCAACCCGAGCCGCGCTCCGCTTCGCGCGCCTGCCCCTCGCCTGATGGCTCGCCGCGAGGACAGCCGCCCACTAGCGGAGCGCTTCGGTCGCAACGTCCGCCGCGCGCGTCAGCGGGCGGGCCTCTCACAGGCGGAGTTGGGAGCGCGCGCTGATCTGCACCTGACTCACCTTGGGGCCATCCAGCGAGGAGCGCGCCTTCCTAGGCTCGACACGATCATCAAGCTCGCGGGGAGCATCGGAGTCGATCCCCGCGACCTGCTCGACGGCCTCTCCTGGTCTCCGGTCGAGGTCGGCGATGGCAGGTTCTATGTGGCGGCGGAGCGGCAGCATTCGCTCACCCGCCCGGGCGAGCAGGGCGGCACCCGGAGCGCTGAGTGACGGCGACCTTTGACCTGGCGCGGCGCTTCGGCGAGACCCTGTTCATCACCCGCCGCAGGGCCGGCCTCTCACAGGAAGAGCTTGCCTTCCTCGCCGATCTGCACCGCACCGAGATCGGCCATCTGGAGAACGGCCGGCGGCTGCCCCGCATCGACACCCTGATCAAGGTCGCCCGCGTGCTGGAAGTGCCTCCGGGTGACCTGCTGGACGGGATCGATTGGGTGCCGAGATACGAGGACCGCCCCGGTGGGAGCTTCATCGTGCGCAATGCCGAGCGGTGGAGTCCTTGATGAGCCAATTGATGCCCTCAAGCCACAAAGCGACGACGTCAGTCAGGACATAGGCCACACGAAGTATCAACTCACCCGAGGCCATCGCCTAGCTGAAGCTCGCCAAGAGCTGCTAGCCGAGCAGCCCCAGCAGGAGATCGACCCCCAGCAGCACCGCCAACAGCGACCCCCTCACGCACTATCACCGGGCTGGTGACCGGCCCACGGCACGGCGCGTCAAAATTAGGCAGGGCATTCGCGCCGCTGATCTGACGTAACGGGGCACATGCGCCCCAAATGGCATTTCAGCGGTGTGAATCCACCCGCCCCGATGCATCAGGCCCTCTCCGTGGACGAAGAAGGCATGGGCCGCCTGCTCGACTACGGAGCGCCGCGCTGATGCTCTCCATCGGAAAGCTCGGGCGCGGCCAGGAGCGCTACTACCTCGACAAGGTCGCCGAAGGGGCCGAGGACTACTACTCCGGTGAGGGCGAGGCCGAGGGCCAGTGGCTCGGCGACGCTGCCGGCGATCTCGGTCTCGACGGAGAGGTCGGCCCTGATCAGCTGACCGCGATGCTGACCGGCGACAACCCGGCGACCGGAGAGCCGCTGGGCCTTCGCCATGTCGCTGATGGCGGCCCGGTCCCCGGCTTCGATCTCACCTTCTCTGCGCCGAAGTCGGTCTCGCTGACCTGGGCACTCGGCGGCCCGCCGGCCGGCGCCGAGGTCAAGGCCGCTCACGCCGCCGCCGTCGAGGCCGCCCTCGACTACATGCAGGAGGCGGCCTGCTGGACCCGCCGGGGCGCCGGGGGGCATGAGTTCGTCCACGGAAACGGCTTCCTCGCCGCCGCCTACCCCCACCGCTCCTCCCGCGCCGGCGACCCACAGCTCCATACCCACGTCCTGATTGCCAACGCGACCAAGGGGCCGGACGGCCGCTGGACGAGGCTCTACCACCCGGCGATCTACGAGCACGCCAAGACCGCTGGCTACATCTACGAGGCGCACCTTCGCGACGAGCTGGCCCGCCGGCTCGGGGTCCGCTGGCAGGAGGCCCGCAACGGGATAGCGGAGATCGAGGGCTTCGACCCCGATCATCTTCGTGCCTTCTCGACCCGGCGCGCCGAGATTCTCGAGGCGGTGGGCGAGGATGCTTCGGCCCGCGCGCTCCAGGTCGCCACGCTGACCACCCGCTCAGCGAAGGAGCGCGACCTGAGCGAGCAGGGCCTGCGCGACCTCTGGCGGGCGAAGGCGCAGGAGGTCGGCCTTAGCCGCGAGGCGATCCGCCGTGCCTTCGGCCACGACCGCCAGGCGCCCGAGGGACGGGTCGCAGTCGCCGAGGTCGAGCGGCGCCTGACTGAGCACGCCTCGCACTTCGACCGCCGCGCCGTGATCCAGGCGGTCGCGGAGTCCCTGCCCGCCGGGGGCAGCGGCGCCGAGATTGTCGAGTTGGCCGACGCCTACCTCGCTACCCCCGACGTGATCCGCATCGCCGAGGCTCCGAAAGGGGACCGCTACACGACCCGCGCGATCTGGGAGCTTGAGGGTCAGGCGCTCGGTACGGCCGAGGGGATGGCGAGGAGCGAGAGCCGGGCGAGGGTCGATGAGATCGTCGTCTCCCGCGTGCTCGCCAAGCGCCCGAGCATGAAGCCCGCCCAGCGGGCGATGGTTGAGCGGCTGCTCGCCGGCGGCGAAGGCTTGGTCGTGGTGGTGGGCGAGGCGGGCACCGGCAAGACCTATGCGGTCACCGCTGCCGCGCAGGGTTGGGCGGCCGCCGGAATTGAGCTGCGCACCGCCGCGCCGACGTGGCGGGCGGCCAACGTTCTGCGTTCAGAGGGCTTGGAAGCGACGAGCATCGCACGCCTGCTCGGCGAGTTCGACCGCGCCGTCGCGGCCGGCTTGCCTGCGCTCAGCCGAGGCTCCGTGCTGTTGATCGATGAGGCCGGGATGGTGGACTCGGCGGCGCTGGCGCGGCTGATCGTGCACGCCCAGGCGACCGAGGCGAAGCTCGTCTTGATCGGCGACCCCGCCCAGCTCGGCGAGATCGAGGCGGGCGGCCTCTTCGCGGCGATCGCGTCGAGGTCGGAGCCGATCATCCTCGATGAAGTGATCCGCCACCGGCATGAGCTTGAGCGCGAAGGCGCGAAGCTGATCCGCGAGGGCGCTGGGGGTGAGGCGCTTGCGATCTACCAGGGCGCGGAGCGGGTCACGGTCTCCGACGACCCCGCCACGCGGCGGGAGGCGATGGTCGCCGACTGGTGGCAGCGCTTCGGCGGGGGCGAGGACGCCCTGATGATCGCGAAGCGCAACGCCGAGGTCCGCGAGCTGAACGCATTGGCCCGCGAGCGAATGCGGGGCGAGGGTAGGCTCGGCGCCGAGGAGATCGCGGTCGGCGGCGCTCGCTTCGCGGTCGGCGATCAGGTCATCACCCGCGTCAACGACCACCGTGCCGAGGTCTACAACCGCCAACGTTGGCGGGTGGCGGAGGTCGATGTCGAATCCCAGCGTCTGGTGTTGGACGGAATCGACACCTGTGGGCAGGTGTATGTCGATTCCGTCTTCTTGGGGCGGGTCAACCCGAGGGATGGAGCGCCCGCCATCGAGCACGCCTACGCCGCGACGACCTACCAGGCCCAGGGGGCGACTCTCGACTCGGCCTTCGTCATGGCCGACCCGGCGATGACGCGCCAAGAGTTCTACGTCGCCGCTTCGCGCAGCCGGGGGGAGACCTACATCTACGCGACCCCGGAGGCACAGCTCTCTCGCGAAGAGGTCGCGCCGCGCTCGCCGTACCTGCGCGGCGGCCTTCAGCACATCGCCGAAGCGGCAGAGCGCGATGGATCGCAAGCGGCGGCACACGACGAGGCGCTGCGCTCGCGATTCGGCGAGCTTTCGCCTACCGAGCTCGTCGCCCGCCTTGACGAGCTGCGATCCGAGGTCGGTGCCGAGCGGGCCAACCAGGAGGCGCACCGCCGGCATGGCGAACAGGTCCGCGAGAACGCCGAGCGGTTGCAGCAGTTGCGGGCCGAGCGCGAAGGGATGCCGGGGCCAGCGCGGCGGGAGCGGCGAGGGGATCGGGCCGAGCGACGGCAGAGCGAGCGCTTCCTCGATCTTCGCGAGCAGGCCGCCCGGAGCGAGGCCGAGCGACTGCGAGCCGAGTTCCGTGGTCTGCCCGAGGTCGCATCGGCGGGACGCGCCGAGGCCGCCGTGATCGAGGCCCTGCTCGCCGACCGCGAGCGCTTGGCTGTAGCTGCCGCTCGACTCTCCCCGCCCGCCTACATCAGGGCCGAGCTGGGGGAAAGGCCGAGCGATCCGACCAAGCGAGCTGCTTGGGATCGCGGGGTGCGCGAGATCGAGGGCTACCGCCAGAGAAACGGCGTGGTGGACAGAGACAGTGCGCTTGGGCCGAAGCCGCAGAACAGGGCGAGGGAGCGGGAGCAGCGCCGGAGCAGGGAGCGCCTTGAGCGTCTACGGCGGGAGATTGGACGAGATCGGCTCCGGGCGAGGGAGCGGGGTGCCGATTTGGGGATCGGGCGTTGAGGAAGCAGGTCGAAGATCAGTCCCGCGTTAGCGAGTTCTCGGATTTGCTCGAAGAGCCGCTTCTCAACGCCGACGAAGCGGCCCAGTTGCTTCACGTTCCCCGAAGCACTCTCTACGAGCTGGTTCGCTCGCGCCATCTACCCCACGTCCGAGTAGGTCGCGGCCTGCGATTCACTCGGCGGGACCTAGGCCAATGGGTGGCTCGTCATACGGTTCGGTGATCGGCAGCTACTCGCCGGCATCATGTCCAATGTCGCATGGGCACAAAAAATCAATCTCGACACCCTCTTGAGCGAGTGCCTCACGATGACGCACCCAGCCCCTGTCCACTGCTACGCGAATAGGGGGTTGATCGGGATGGGTCGCAGCTACCGCCACGAACTTCTTATCGGAGGGGTCGAAGCTACTCAGTCCCTGAGACTCAGGAAACTCCATGATTTCGCCGCTGGAGGTAATCGTGAGGTTGACAAGGGTGCACACATTCACATCATGCTGATGGTCATTAACCCAGCGAATGAAGGCATCTCCCACGCCTGGTTCCCCTGAAAGTCTCAGGTGCCGTCGATACTCCTTGAAGATCTGCCCGTGCGCGTCGAGTATTAGATGCCCCTTGTCCGTGACCTCGCGGAGACATTTCACGCAGGCCAGTTCACATTCAGCGCTGACCTCAGCCTTGCCATTCGCCGCAATGCCGACGTTGGTGTCTATGACAACTGCGTTGGAAGCCACCGCTTAGGGACGAGCGCTCTCGCCGCTTATCTCGCGCTGTAGCCGTGCCTCTGCCTGTGCCGAGATGTCCTCCATCGGATCGCCAAAGAAGTCCTCGGGCCAGTTGTGGATGTGCCCAAAGAGATCAACGTCCAGCTCGTCAATAGTCGAGCGGCCGCGCTTCATTCGGCAGAAGTACAGCGCCACCTGACTGGGCTTGACTTTGTTTTCGGCGATACGGCGCTGAAGACGACGCAGAAAGTGCTCCGAGTGGCTCTCAATCAGGAACTGCGTGCGCCGCTCGACGGACTTGCCGCTGGTGCTTTCTTCTCTAGCCCCTGCGGCAGCTATGAAAAAGTCTGCAAGCTCCTTCTGGACGCTCGGGTGTAGATGCAGCTCAGGCTGCTCCATGATGATCGTGGAGTTTCGAGGGGCATAGAAGCTCTGGGCAAGTACGGGCAGAACCTGGGAGACACCGAAGCCGACATCAGTCAAGAGAACCGTGTCAGAAGCACCAGTGACCTTGACCCGAACCTCGTGCTCGGGCCGGTTTCGTGCGATCGGCACGACTTCAAATTCGCTGATCAGGCCCAACGCGTGCAGACGCTCAGCGATGAGCGTCTGAAAGGAACGCAAGCGCTGTCTATGTCTGAGGTTGAGCCGCCTTCCACTGGCTGCAAGCATCGCCTGCACTGCCTGCTCACCTGCCGGGCCTACGTCTGCCGGCGCGCCCCCCAGCCAGTTATAGGTCCGCTCCGGATTAACACGAAGTGGACCCAGATAGCTCAGCGAAGCAAGTGCCCGCTCAAGCGCGAGACTGAGATCAGGAAGAAACTCGGTGTTTTGGAAGTACGCGACTGCCTCGTCGGGAAATCCATAAAAGCGAGTGGGCGCCGGTAGTGCCCAAGCCCGGCCTCGATTGTGTAGTGGCTTCAGTCCCTGGACATCAAGGCGGTAGCGGGTAGGTCGCTTCGGGTCTGGAGACATACCGGCTGAGAAGCCGCCTCCAAGCGGACCGGGATCGAGAGCATATGAGAACTCACGAACGCGCATTCGCTCCCGCGCTTTCTCTGGCTCGAAGATTTTGGCTGAGAAGGCGAGGTGAGGACTCGCAAAGGAGACACCGGGGTCTTTCACGTCCTCGATCTCGACTGGGCGCTCTTGGTTCCAGCCGAGTTCAAATTCCAACTCGCGAGACTCGTCGTGGTGATGGATGAAGTCGCGAAAATCGCCGACATCTACTAACGCGTCGCGATCACTGGTGCGCAGTACCTGGGCGCGATCCGCCGACTCGGCCGTCTGTTTCAGCAGGAGGAGAAGCTGTCCCAGGCTTGACTTGCCTGAGCTATTCGTCCCGAAAAAGACGGTGATTGGTGCAAGGCGAACGCGGCCGGTGTCCTCCCACGCCTTGAAGTTACGGATTCTCAGGTCAGTAAGCATCGGATTGCCCCTTGGCTAGCGCGACTGTATCGCCGGCCGGGGCGGCTGATTGTCCCTCGGGTGGATGGGTGGAGACCGTCATCCTCCGCAAGGGGACATATCCGGGACACAAACGGGGGAAGCGCAGGCTGAATTTGGCTTGCTAGGCGATGCCGGAGGAGGGACTCGAACCCCCGACACGCGGATTATGATTCCGCTGCTCTAACCAGCTGAGCTACTCCGGCGGGGGACGGATGGTAGCGATGGGGCGGTTGCTCCCGACGTTGCAGGGGAAACGGCACGCCGGGGTTGCGGCGGGAGCTAGGGTTGCGGGCGTGAGCACGGAGGAGCTGGACAGGGCGGTGCGGACGGTGGTCCGGGAGTGCATGAGCATCTCTCCCGGCGAGGAGGTGCTGGTCGTCTGTAACCCGGCCACGGAAGAGATCGGTGCGCTGATGCGGATCGAGGCGCAGGGCGACGGGGCGAGCGCGACGCTGGCGGTGATGTCGGAGCGCGAATCGGCCGCCGCCGAGCCGCCGGACGTGGTCGCCGCGGCGATGGCCGAGGCCGACGTGGTGCTGGCGCCGACGATCCAGTCGATCTCCCATACCGATGCCCGCCGCCGGGCGAGCGAACAGGGAGTGCGGATCGCCAGCCTGCCGGGCGTCACCGAGGAGATGCTCTCGCGGCTGATGGTCAGCGACCTGACCGAGGTGCGGCGGCGCGGCTGGGCGCTCAGCGGCGTCCTCAACGGCGGCTCGGAGGCGCGGATCACCTGCCGCCACGGCAGCGACCTGCGGATCGGCCTCGAGAACCGGCTCTCGATCGTCGACGCGGGCGAACTCGGCAATCGCGGTGCCTTCGGCAACCTGCCCTGCGGCGAGACCTTCATCGCGCCGGTCGAGGGGACGGCGGAGGGCACGCTGGTCGTCGACGGCTCGATCGCCGGGGTCGGGCTGCTCGACACGCCGGTCTCGCTGACCGTTCGCGAGGGGCACCTGGTCGGGACCACGGGCGCCGATGGCGACCGGCTGCTGGAGCTGCTGACCGCCCACGGGCCGGACGGCACCAACGTCGCCGAGCTCGGGATCGGCACCAACGAAGAGGCGCTGCTGACCGGCAACATCCTCGAGGACGAGAAGATTCTCGGCACCTGCCACGTCGCCTTCGGCGCCTCGGCCGCGATCGGCGGCACCGTCCAGGTGCCGGTCCACCTCGACTGCGTCGTGCTCGAACCGACGGTCGAAGTCGACGGCGAGACGCTCGTCCGCGGCGGCGACCTGCTGGCCTGAGCCGGTCGGCCGATGCCAACTCTGCTCGCCGTCCCCAACGTCTCCGCGGGGGATGGCCGCGAGCGCCTCGCGCGGCTGGAGCGGGCCTTCGGGCGCGGCGTCGCCCTGCTCGACCACCACACCGACGCCGATCACGACCGCACCGTCTTCACCCTCGCCGGCGAGCCGGGACCGCTGACCGAGGCGCTCCTCGGCGGCGCCGAGGAGGCGCTGGAGACGATCGAGATGGCGACCTACCGCGGCGCGCACCCGGCGGTCGGGGCGCTCGACGTCTGCCCGCTGGTCTGGCTTGACCGCGGCGACCGCGAGGCGGCCCGGGCCGAGGCGGTCGCGGTCGCGACCCAGATCGGCGGCCTCGGCATTCCGGTCTTCCTCTACGGCGAGCTGGCCCGCGACCCGAGCCGGGCCGAGCGCGCCTACTTCCGTAACGGCGGCCTGGCCGAGCTCTGGCTGCGGATGGAGGCGGGGGAGCTGCGTTCGGATTTCGGCCCGGACCTGCCGCATCGGCGCGGCGGCGCCACCCTGGTCACCGCTCGCCCGCCGCTCGCCGCCTTCAACGTCGAGCTCGACAGCGGCGACCTCGAGCTCGCCCGCGCGGTGGCGGCCGGGCTGCGCGAGTCGGGCGGCGGTCTGCCGGGCGTGCGGGCGATCGGCCTCGTGCTCTCGGGCGGCCGCGGCCAGGTCTCGACCAACGTCCACGACCCGCTCACGGTCCCGCTCGGCGCGGTGGTCGAGCGGGTGCGCGAGCTGGCGGCGCCGCTCGGCGCGCGCCCGCTCGAGGCGGAGCTGGTCGGGCTGGCTCCGGCCGCCGCCGTGGCTGGCTATCCGGCCGACGTGCCGATCCGCGGCTTCGACCCCGCACGGCACCTGATCGAGCGGCGCCTCACCGCCCCGACCGACTAAATTCAGGGCATGGCCCAGACCAAGAGGAAGCGCAACCGCAAACGTCGCGGCACCCAGGGTGGCCGCATCGAGACCAAGTCCCGTTCCCGGCCGCGGACCCGCGCCGAGGCAAAAGCCCGCGCCGGTGCCAAGCGCAAGCCGGCTGCCCGGGGCGACCTGCCGCCGACCTGGCGCAGCTCGATCATTCGCGGCCTCGTCGCCGCCGCCATCTTCTTCGTCCTGCTGCTGCTGATCTTCCAGCGCCCGCTCGGCGCGGCGCTGGCCCTCGGCGCCTTCATGCTCGCCTTCTACATCCCCGCCGGTTACTTCATCGACATGACGATGTGGCGGCGGCGCGAGCGGGCGCGGATCCGCGCTCAGAGCGACTAGGGGGGAGATGGCGCTCGACGTCGAGATGCTCACGGTCGGCGCGGTCGCCGAGAACTGCTTCCTGCTGCGCCGCCAGGGGTCCGACCGCGTCCTCATCGTCGATCCGGGCGAGGAGTCGGAGCGGATCCTCGCCGCCGCCGCGGAGATGGGCGAGGTCGAGGCGATCCTGATCACCCACTGCCACTTCGACCACATCGGCGCGGTGGCGCCGGTGGCGGCGGCGACCGGGGCGCCGGTCTACTGCCCGCGGATAGAGGTGCCGGTGCTCGCCGACATCATGGCCTTCGTCCCCTGGGAGGGCTTCGGGCCCTTCGAGAGCTACGACGCCGACGAGACGGTCGCCGGTGGCGAGACCCTGGAGCTGGCCGGGCTGCAGCTCGACGTCATCTTCACGCCCGGGCACAGCCCCGGCCACGTCACCTACTCGGTGCGCGGCGAGGACGCGATCTTCTCCGGCGACGTGCTCTTTCAGGGGTCGGTCGGGCGCGTCGACCTGCCCGGCGGCGACGGGCCGACGCTGATGGAGTCGATCCGCGGCCTGCTCGACACCCACTCCGACGAGACCGTCGTTAACCCCGGCCACATGGGGATCACGACGCTGGGGGCCGAGCGCGCCTCCAACCCGTTCCTCGTCTCGCTGGCCCGGTAGGCGGCTTCCCGCGGCGGTAAGTAAGGTCGCCGCGACCATGGCCAGCAAGTACCAGGCACCGCGCGGGACCTTCGACGTGCTGCCCGAGGCGGCGCGCGGGCGGGCGCGGGTCGAGCGCGCCGCGGCGGCGATCTTCGCCCGCGCCGGCTACGAGCCGATCGCGACGCCGGCCTTCGAGGACACCGAACTGTTCGAACGCGGGGTCGGCAAGTCGACCGACATCGTCCGCAAGGAGATGTTCAGCTTCGAGGACAAGGGCGGGCGCAGCCTCACCCTGCGGCCGGAGGGGACGGCGCCGATCTGCCGCGCCTACGTCGAGCACGGGATGCACAAGCTGGCGCAGCCGGTGAAGCTCTCCTACCTCGGCCCGTTCTTCCGTCACGAGCGCCCGCAGGCGGGGCGCTACCGGCAGTTCCACCAGCTCGGGGCGGAGTGCATCGGCACCGACTCGCCGCTTGCCGACGCCGAGGCGATCATGCTGCTCTCCGACCTGCTCGGCGAGCTCGGCGTGCCCGGGGTCGAGCTGCGGCTCGGCAGCCTCGGCTCGCTTGACGCGCGCCGCGCTTACCTCGAGCAGCTGAAGGCCCACCTGCACGCGCACGAGCGGGAGCTGTCGAGGGACGTGCGCGAGCGGATCGACGTCAACCCGCTGCGCGCCTTCGACTGCCGACGACGAGGGGACGCGGGCGGTGATGGCGAGCGCGCCGACGATCGTCGGCGCGCTGGAGGGCGAGGACGCCGAGCACTTCGCGGAGGTGCGGGCGCTGCTCGACGCGGCCGGGATCGCCTACGCGGTCGACCCGACCCTGGTCCGCGGCCTCGACTACTACACGCGCACGATCTTCTCCTTCGTCTGCGACCAGCTCGGGGCGCAGTCGGAGGTCGGCGGCGGCGGCCGCTACGACGGCCTGATCGAGCAGCTCGGTGGGCCGGCGACGCCGGCGGTCGGCTGGGCGGCCGGGATCGAGCGGATCCTGCTGGCGCTCGGGGAGGAGGTGGAGGAGCCGGGGCGTGACGCCTTCGTCGCGATCGCCGACGAGGGCCAGCGGCAGCGCGCGATGGCGCTCGCGATCGAGCTGCGCCACGCTGGCCTCTCGGCCGAGATCGACCTTGCCGGGCGCGGCCTCAAGGGGCAGCTCAAGCACGCCGAACCGGATCGGCGCCCGCCGCGTCGTCATCCTCGAGGCCGACGGCTCCGCCCAGCTGCGCGACATGGAGAGCGGCGAGCAGCGTGCGGCCGACCCCGGCAACCTTGTCGACGAGATGACGGGAGGAGAATCGTGAGCGAGGCGCCGCTGCGGGCCAACGGGTACCGCGACACCTGGTGCGGGGAGGTGCTGGCTGAGCGGGTCGACTCCGACGCCCGGGTCGCCGGCTGGGTCCACCGTCGCCGCGACCACGGCGGCCTGATCTTCATCGACCTGCGCGACCGCAGCGGCATCGTCCAGCTCGTCTTCAACCCCGACACCTCGGGCGCGTCGTTCGAGCTTGCCCACAAGCTGCGGGCCGAGGACGTGCTGACGGCGGGCGGGACCGTGGTGCGGCGCTCGCCGGAGACCGTCAACCCGGAGCTGCCGACCGGCGAGGTCGAGCTGCGGGTCGAGAGCGCCGAACTGCTCGCCGACGCGGAGACGCCGCCGTTCCAGATCGAGGGCTTCTCCGGCGAGGTCGGCGAGGACGCGCGCCTGCGCTACCGCTACCTCGACCTGCGCCGCGAGCAGATGCGCGAGGCGCTGGCCCTGCGCCACCGGGTGACCGCGGCGATGCGCGAGTTCCTCGACGCCGAGGGGTTCCTCGACGTCGAGACGCCGGTGCTGACCCGCTCGACCCCCGAGGGCGCCCGTGACTTCCTCGTCCCCAGTCGCCAGCAGCAGGGCTCCTTCTACGCGCTGCCGCAGTCGCCGCAGCTGTTCAAGCAGCTGCTGATGGTCGCCGGGTTCGAGCGCTACTACCAGGTCGCGCGCTGCTTCCGCGACGAGGCGACGCGGGCCGACCGCCAGGCCGAGTTCACCCAGCTCGACATCGAGATGTCGTTCGTCGACGGCGAGGACATCATCGAGGTCAACGAACGGCTGCTGGCGCACGTCTTCGAGCGTGCCGGCGGCCCGCGGATCGAGCTGCCGATGCAGCGCATGTGTTACGACGAGGCGATGGGCCGGTTCGGGACCGACCGGCCGGACCTGCGCTTCGGGCTGGAGCTGGTCGACCTCTCCGACGCCTTGCGCGAGACCGAGTTCAAGGTCTTCCGCTCGGTGCTGGACGGGGGCGGCGCGATCCGCGGGATCAACGCCGGGCGGCGCGAACTGCCGCGCTCCGAGCTCGACGGCCTGATCTCGCGCGCCCAGGAGCTCGGCGCGAAGGGCTTGGTTTGGGCCTTCCGCGAGGGCGAGGGCTGGCGCTCGCCGACCGCGAAGTTCCTCAGCGAGGCGGAGCTGGCCGACCTCAACCAGCGGCTCGGCGCCGAGGAGGGCGACCTACTGCTGCTGGTCGCCGACAAGCGCCCGGTCACCGATGCGGTGCTCGGCCAGATGCGGATCGATCTCGCCGAGAAGTTCGGGCTGATCGACGAGGACGAGCACCGCCTGGTCTGGATCGTCGACTGGCCGCTGATGGAGTGGAACGCCGACGAGAAGCGCTGGGACTCGCTGCACCACCCGTTCACGGCTCCCGCCGGGGAGTTCGACCCGGACAACCCGGGGGCGGCCCGCGCGGTCGCCTACGACGTGGTCTGGAACGGTCAGGAGCTCGGCGGCGGCTCGATCCGTATCCACGACGCCGAGATCCAGGAGGCGGTCTTCGCCGCGCTCGGGATCGACGCCGAGACCGCCCAGGCCCGCTTCGGCTTCCTGCTCGAGGCGCTGCGCTACGGGGCGCCGCCGCACGGCGGCATCGCCTACGGGGTCGACCGCATCGTCCAGCGCCTCAGCGGCGCCGAGACGATCCGCGACGTGATCGCCTTCCCGAAGACCGCTTCCGGCTTCGACCTGCTGACCGGCGCGCCGGCCCCGGTCGAGGAGATCCAGCTGCGCGACCTCGGCATCGCGGTCCATCAACGAAAACTCGCCGGGCACTGAGATGGGCCTCCGGGACTGGCTTCCACGCAGGTGGCGCCCAGCCCCCGGCCCTGGCCAGACGCCCGTCTTCATCGACGATCCCAGCTTCGACAGCTGGGAGGTGGTGCGCGACTTCGGCGACCTGCGCACGGCGCGGGCCTGGCACCAGGCGCTGGTCGAGGCGGACATCACGGCGGTGCTGACCGCCGACTGGCCGCTCGACCGCTTCGGCCACGGCGACATCGCCCTGCGCGTCCCGGCCGATCGCTGGAGCGAGGCCGGAGCTGCATCTCTCCAACCTCGACGTCGACGACGTTTGAGGACGGCGCCACGGTGGTACGGTTGAGCCGAGGCTCGAGCCCGTACGAGAGCCGTCTCACCGTTTGACCCAACACAAACGGCGCGGGAGCCGAAAGTCTTCAGGCCTCTTGGGGCAGGGAGCAGGCACCCACCTTCACTTGAAGGGATCAAAGCCAGAGGCGGCAACGGCGGACTGGAGCCTCTCTTTATGAGCCTGGCTCGGTCGAGTGAGGCGGCGTCTGGCGGCGGCGGACCGGCGCGATGCGGCGTCCTCGGTCGGCCAGGTATCTGCGCGAGTTGCTGCGCGGGGCGGGCGGGCCTCCTACCCTGTAGGGATGGAGCGAGAGCTTTTCGAGCATTACCTCGGCGACGAGAGCCGGCGCGGGGCGCCGGTCGACGGTGCCTTCACGGGTGCCGCCGGCGGGGCGGCCTGTGGCGATCTCTCGCGGATCTCCTTCCTGGTCGAGGACGAGCGGATCACCCGGGTGAGCTTCGACGACCGAGGGGTGTGGCGCCACGAAGGCAGCCACCGCCGCCGTCGCCGAGATGGTCGACGGCGAGCCGGTGCTCGAGGCGGCGGCGATCGACGTCGACGACGGTCGATGCCGCAATCGGCGGTCTTACGCCTGCCAAGCGTCATGCGGCCGTTCTTGCGGCCGACGCCCTGCACCGAGCGCTCGCGAGCGCCGCGGCCTCCGCCGCGCGCCTCGCGCTCCCTCCGGCCGAGCGCGTCGCGGTCGCGATGTCAGGCGGCGTCGACAGCGCCGTCGCTGCCCTGCTGGAGCGCGAGCGGGGGGCCGAGGTGGTCGGGGTCACGGTCAAGCTCTGGGCCGACCCGGAGACCGACGGCGCCAAGGCCTGCTGCTCGCCGGAGGCGGTGCTCGGGGCGCGCGGCCTCGCGCACTCGCTCGGCATCCCGCACTTCACGCTCGACCTCGAGGAGGAATTCCGCCGGCGCGTCGTCGGCCGCTTCGTCGACGGCTACACGGCCGGGCAGACTCCCAACCCCTGCGTGCTCTGCAACGGCGAGGTGCGGCTCGCGGCGATGGTCGACCTCGCCGAGCGGGTCGGCGCCGACCGCCTCGTCACCGGGCACTACGCCCGCATCGTCGAGGACGCGGACGGGCCGCTGCTGGCGGCGGCGCGCCGACCCGGCCAAGGACCAGAGCTACATGCTGGCGGCGCTGCCGACCGCGCTGCTGGGCCGGCTCGCGCTTCCCGCTGACCGAGCTGACCAAGCCGGAGGTGCGGGCGATCGCCGAGCGGCACGGGCTGCCGGTCGCCCGCAAGGCCGAGAGCCAGGACCTCTGCTTCCTCGCCGGCCAGGGCAAGCGCGGCTTCCTGCGCCGCCACGGCGGCCTGCGCGATCGCGAGGGGGCCGTCCTCGACGCCAGCGGCCGCAGCGTCGGCCGCCACCGCGGCCACCACAACTTCACCGTCGGCCAGCGGCGCGGGATCGGCGTCTCCGCGCCGGAGCCGCTCTACGTGATCGCCACCGACGCCGCCGCCAACACGGTCACGGTCGGCACCCGGGCCGAGCTGGAGACGCGCCGGGTCGAGGTTCGCGACGCGGTCCTGCACCGCGACGGCGCGCGGGTCGACGCGGTTCGCCTGCGCTACCACTCGCGCGCCCTGCCGGCCTCGGTCGGCGTCGCCGCCGGCCGCCACGCGGCGCTGACGGTCGAGCTGGGGGAGGAGTTCGCCGGCGCCGCACCGGGCCAGACCGCGGTTCTACTCGACGGCGAGACCATCGTCGGCCACGGCACGATCGCCGCCACGGCCTGAGCGCCGCCCGGCCCAGAACCGTTGACGACGGCAAATATTTAGGCTTCCTCACATGAAGGCCCAGGAGATCCGCGACACCTACCTCTCATTCTTCGCGGAGCGGGGGCACAAGATCGTCCCCTCGGCCTCGCTGGTGCCGCCGGTCCACGACCCCTCGGTGCTGCTCACCACCGCCGGGATGCAGCCCTTCAAGCCCTACTTCCTCGGCCGCGAGGAGCCGCCGGCGCCGCGCCTCGCCGACGTCCAGAAGTGCTTCCGCACCACCGACATCGAGGAGGTCGGCAAGACCGCGCGCCACATGACCTTCTTCGAGATGCTCGGCAACTGGAGCTTCGGCGACTACTTCAAGGCCGAGTCGATCCCCTGGGGCTGGCAACTCTCGACCGAGGGGTTCGGGATGGACCCGGAGCGGATCTGGGTCACGGTCTTCGGCGGTGACGACGAGCTCGGGCTCGGCCCCGACGAGGAGGCGATCGAGATCTGGCGCGGAGTCGGCGTCCCGGAGGAGCGGATCGTCCGGCTCGGCCGGAAGGACAACTTCTGGCAGGCCGGCCCGACCGGCCCCTGCGGCCCCTGCTCGGAGCTCTACCTCGACCGCGGCCTCGAGTTCGGGGCTGAGGGCGAGCGGCCCGGTGACGACAGCGACCGCTTCCTCGAGTTCTGGAACCACGTCTTCATGAGCTACGACCTCGGCGCCGACGGCTCGCTGACCGAGTTGCCGATGAAGAACATCGACACTGGCATGGGCCTCGACCGGATGGCCGCGGTGCTGCAGGACGTGCCCTCTGTCTTCGAGACCGACCACGTGCGGCCGCTGCTCGACCTCGCCGAGGAGCTCTCCGGCCGCCGCTACGACGAGGGCGCCGCGGTGACGCGAGCGATGCGGATCGTCGCCGACCACTCGCGCGGCGCCGCCTTCCTGATCGCCGACGGCGTCGTTCCCTCGAACGAGGACCGCGGCTACATCCTGCGCCGGGTGATGCGGCGGGCGATCCAGCAGGGGCGGACCCTGGGCCTCGAGGCGCCCTGGCTGGGGCGCTTCGCCGAGCGCACGATCGAGCTGATGGGGACGACCTACCCGGAGCTGGAGGCGGAGCGGGAGACGATCGCGCGCTGGGTCGGCGACGAGGAGGAGAGCTTCGGGCGCACCCTCGAGCGCGGCACCGAGCTGCTCGAGCGGCTGGTCGCCGAGGCGCGGGAGTCCGGGACCTCCTGGATCGACGCCGCCGACGCCTTCAAGCTGCACGACACCTACGGCTTCCCCTACGACCTGACCAAGGAGCTGCTCGCCGAACAGGGCCTCTCGGTCGACGACTCGGGCTTCGAGGAGCTGATGGAGGAGCAGCGCCAGCGCGCCCGCACCGGCGCCGCCACCGCGCACGGCTCCGAGAACAGCCACGAGCGCGTCGCCGCCTTCGCGGCGGAGGCGCCGCCGACCCGGTTCGTCGGCTACGAGACGCTGCGCGCCAGCACCGGCCTCGCCGCGGTCGCGGGTGGGGGCGGCGGCACCCTGGTCAAGCTCGAGGAGAGTCCCTTCTACGCCGAGGGCGGCGGCCAGGTCGCCGACTCCGGCGTGCTGCGCTGGAACGGCACCGAGGCGCGGGTGCTCGACGTCTACCGGCTCGGCGAGGACCAGGCGCTCGAGATCGAGTCGGCGGGCGCGGAGATCGAGGCCGGTGTCGCGGTCGAGGCCGAGGTTGACCACGAGGCGCGCCACGCGACGATGCGCAACCACACCGCCACGCACCTGCTGCACGCGGCGCTGCGCGAGCGGCTCGGCACCCACGTGCGCCAGGCCGGCTCCGCGGTCCGTCCCGACAAGCTGCGCTTCGACTTCACCCACGGGCAGGCACTCAGCCCCGGGGAGCTGCGCGAGATCGAGGACCGGGTCAACGAGTGGGTCAAGGCGAGCCGGCCGGTGCGCTGGCTCAACATGGGCCGGGAGGAGGCCGAAAAGCTCGGCGCGATGGCCCTGTTCGGCGAGAAATACGGCGAGTGGGTGCGGGTGGTCGAGGTCGACGGCGTCTCGCGCGAGCTCTGCGGCGGCACCCACGTCGCCAGCACCGGCGAGGTCGGGATCTTCAAGATCGTCGCCGAGGGCTCCAGCGCCGCCAACGTGCGCCGGGTCGAGGCGATCACGGGCCCTGCCGCCATTGACTTCTTCCGCGAGCGCGAGCAGCAGCTGCGCGAGGCGGGCGAGCTGCTCGGCAACCCGCGGGACCCCGTCGGCGGCGCCCGCCGCGCGGCGGAGAAGCTGAAGGAGGCGGGCGCGGGGGAGGAGCAGGCGGCGCGGGAGCGGATCGGCGAGGAGGCCGAGCTGGCGGTTGACGCCGTGGTCGACGGCGTCCTTCCGGGCCCCGACGGCAGCCTGGTTATCTTCGAGGCGAAGAAGCTGGGGTCGGCGAACCCGAAGCAACTGCTTGAGGTCGCGAATCGGGTCCAGTCGAAGCTGGGCGGCAACAGCGCGATCGTGCTCGGTGGAGCGGCCGGGGGGAAGGTGGGACTGGTCGCCCTCTTCTCCCCGGACGTGGTCGCGACCGGGCTCTCGGCGGGGGCGCTGATCAAGGAGATCGCCCCGATCGTCGGCGGCGGCGGTGGCGGCCGCGACGACATGGCCCAGGCCGGCGGCAAGGACCCGGCCAAGCTCGAGCAGGCACTGGCCGCCGCTCGCGCCGCGATCGAGCGGGAGCTCGGCTGAGCCGTGCGCGTGCTCGCCCTCGACCACGGCACCGCCCGCATCGGCTGCGCGATCTCCGACCCGACCGGCACCCTGGCGCGGCCGCTGCCGGTGATCGAGCCGCCGGAGCCGAAGCTGGTCGCCGAGATCGTCGCCGAGCACGGGGTCGAGCGGGTCGTGGTCGGCCTGCCCCTGCACCTGAGCGGCGCGGAAGGCAGCCAGGCGGAACTTGCCCGCGGCTTCTGCGCCGAACTGGAGGCGATGCTCTCGGTCCCGGTCGAGACCTACGACGAGCGGCTGACCACGCGGATGGCGGAGATGAGCCGGCGAGCGGGAGCCAGCGCCGCGCCGGACTCGCTCGCGGCCGCGCACCTGCTGGAGGCCTACCTGGCCGGAGCGACGCCGGCCGGGGACGCCGCCCCGGGAACGGAGCCGGGCGATGAGTGACGACTGGCTCGGGGAAGACCCCCTGGCCGACCCCGATGACCCCGCCGCCCGTGAGCGCGAGCAGCGGCGCCGCGAGCGCGAGGAGAAGCGGCAGAAGCGTGAGGCAAAGCAGGCAAGGAAGGAGGGGGTTGTAGGCGGAGGGCCTGGGGAGGGCTCGCCTTCGCAACAGCGGGGAGGCTCAGTCGAGCCCTCCCCAGGCCCTCCGCACGAGCCGCCGGCTGGGGCAGAGTCGCCGCCGCGCACGCCCGAGCAGGAGTTCTGGGACGACGAGGCCGCCGAACCTCCGGCCGATGGGCCGAATCCCGCTGATATAGAGCGGAAACCGGCCCATCGGCCGGAGTTGAGCAACGGCGCTGGCCCGGGGGCGCCGCGGCGGGGTGGGGTGCTGGGGGGGCTTGCGCGGCGCCCGTTTCGGATCTTCGCGGCGCTTGCGGCGCTCTTCGTCCTCTGGTTCCTCTTCACCCTCTTCCAGCCCTTCCACGGCGATGGCTCGGGCAGGGTTGCGGTGCAGATCCCGAAAGGCGCCAGCGCCAGCGAGGTCGGCGACCTGCTCGCCGGCAAGGGCGTGATCGACAACTCGACCCTGTTCCAGGTCCGCGTCACCCTCGCCGGCAAGCGCTCCGAGCTCTACGCCGGTCGCTACACGCTGGCAGAGGGGATGTCCTACGGCGCCGCGATCGACGCCCTCTCCCAGCCGCCGGTCAAGCGCACCACCACCGTCACGATCCCGGAGGGCTACAGCCGCGCGCAGGCGGCGCAGCTGGTCGAGGAACTCGGCCTCAAGGGCGACTACACCGCGGAGACGATCCGCTCGCCCTACCTCAACCCGGCCAAATACGGCGGGGCCGATGCGAAGAACCTCGAGGGCTTCCTCTTTCCCAACACCTTCGAACTGAAGCCGGGAGCGCCCGCCGCCGACCTGGTCCAGCTCCAGCTGCAGGACTTCAAGCGGCAGATCAAGGGCGTCGAGATGAGCTACGCGCGCTCGAAAAACCTCACCACCTACGACGTGCTGATCATCGCCTCGCTGATCGAGGACGAGGCCGGGGTCGCGAGCCAGCGCCGCCAGGTCGCCGCCGTCGTCTACAACCGGCTGCGCGACGGGATCCCGCTCGGGATCGACGCGACGATCCGCTTCGCCACCGGCAACTACACCGAGCCGCTGACCGAATCGGAGCTGGCGGTCGACTCGCCTTACAACACGCGCACCACCTCCGGCCTGCCACCGGGGCCGATCAACAGCCCCGGCCTCGACGCGATCGAGGCGGCCGCGCGCCCGGCGAAGAGCGACTACCTCTACTACGTGAACGCACCGGGCACCTGCGGCGAGCTCGCCTTCTCGGAGACCTTCGAGGAATTCGAAGCCGACGTCGCCCGCTACAACGCCGCGCGCGAGGCGGCCGGCGGCAAAGAGCCGGACGGCTGCTAGCGATGCCCCGGCTGGCGGTACTCGGCCACCCGGTCGCCCACTCGCGCTCGCCGGCGATGCAGAACGCGGCGCTGGCGGCGCTGGGGCTGGGGGAGGAGTGGAGCTACGAGGCGATCGAGGTCGCCCCCGAGGTCTTCGAGCAGAAACTGCGGGCGATGGCGGCGGAAGGGTTCGCCGGCGCCAACGTGACCGTGCCCCACAAGGAAGCGGCGCTGGCGGTGGCCGACGTCTCCAGCGAGATGGCGAAGGAGATCGGCGCGGCCAACACGCTGGTCTTCGCCGAGGGCCAGATCCAGGCCCACAACACCGACGCCCCGGGGCTGATCGCGACGCTGCCCGACTCGCCGCGCGCCCGGCGCGCGCTGGTGCTGGGCGCCGGAGGGGCGGCGCGGGCGGCCGTCTGGGCGCTGAGCGCCGAAGGGGCCGAGGTCGAGGTCAACGGGGTCGACATCTGGAACCGCACCGCGGCCCGGGCCGACGCGGTCTCCACCGAGCTGGGTCGGTTCGTGGAGCTCGGCGGCGGGCCGGTCGAGGCGCCCGACCAAACGAGCTACGGGATCATCGTCAACACCACCGCGGTCGGGCTGCGCAGCGAGGACCCGTTCGAGCACCTGCCGCTCGAGCAAGCCGGGTTCGGGCCCGAGCAGGTGGTCGTCGACATGGTCTACGGGGCCGAGCCGAGCCCGCTCCTGCGCGCCGCCGAGGCGGCCGGCGCGACCACGGTCGACGGGATCGAGATCCTCGTCCAGCAGGGCGCGCTCTCGCTGCGGATCTGGACCGAGCGCGAGCCACCGCTCGATGTGATGCGCACCGCCGCCCGCGCCTGATCGCGTCGCTCGTTCACTTGACCACACTGGGGTGTGGTCAACTGAACGAAGGGCGCGTATAGCCTTGGCGGCTAATGACGACGTTCCGTTTCACCACCGCTGGGGAGTCGCACGGGCCGGGGCTCGTGGCGATCGTCGAGGGCGTGCCGGCCGGGCTGCGGCTCGAGCGCGAGGCGCTCGACCGTGACATGGCGCGGCGCCAGCTCGGCCACGGTCGCGGCGGCCGGATGAAGATCGAGACCGACACGGTCGAGGTCCGCTCCGGGGTGCGCCACGGCCGCACCCTCGGCGGCCCGATCGCGCTCCTCGTCGCCAACCGCGACTACGCCAACTGGGAGGAGCGGATGAACCCCTGGCCGGTCGCGGGATTCGAGCCGGACGAGGTGCACCTGCCGCGGCCCGGCCACGCCGATCTGGTCGGGGCGCAGAAATACGGCCACACCGACATCCGCAACGTGCTCGAGCGGGCCAGCGCTCGCGAGACCGCCGCCCGCGTCGCCGCCGGCACGATCGCCCGCGGCTTCCTCGCCGCGCTCGGGGTCGAGATCCACAGCCACGTCACCCAGATCGCCACGGTCAAGGCCGCCGCGCGCGACGACCTCACCCCGGCCGACTTCGCCGCCGTCGACGACGACCCGGTCCGCTGCCTCGACCCCGAGGCAAGCGAAGCGATGGTCGCGGAGATCAACCGGCTGCGCAAGGCGAACGAGAGCCTCGGCGGCACCTTCGAGGTGCGCGTCTTCGGCCTGGTGCCGGGCCTCGGCTCCCACATTTCCTGGGAAGACCGGCTCGACGGCCGCTTGGCCGGAGCGGTCGCCTCGATCCAGTCGGTCAAGGGCGTCTCGATCGGCGAGGCCTGGGATGTCGCCAGCCGCCCCGGCTCCGAGGCCCACGACGAGATCTTCTGGTCTGAGAAGGACGGCTACTTCCGCGAAACCAACCACGCTGGCGGCCTCGAGGGCGGGATGACCAACGGCCAGCCGCTCTCGGTGCGGGCCGCGATCAAGCCGATCTCGACCCTGACCAAGCCGCTGCGCTCGGTCGACACCGAGACCAAGCAGCCGGCCCAGGCGCTGCGCGAGCGCACCGACTCGACCGTCGTCCCCGCCGCCGCCGTGGTCGCCGAGGCGATGGTGGCGCTGACCCTGGCCCGCTGCTACCGCGAGAAGTTCGGCGGCGACCACATCGACGACGTGCTCGCCGCGATCGCTGCCTACAAGCAGCGGATCGACTTCCGGGGCTGAGCCGGTGAGGCCGGCGCTGGTCTTCATCGGCTTCATGGGCGCGGGCAAGAGCACCGCGCTCGCCGCCGCGCGCGAGGCCGGCCTCGAGACGGTCGAGATCGACGAGCTGATGGAGCGGGAGCTGGGGATGCCGATCGCCGAGGCGTTCGAGCGGCACGGGGAGGAGGCGTTCCGGGCGCGCGAGGCCGAGGTGGTCGGGGCGCTGCTCGAGCGGGCCGACGGCGGCGCGATCGCGCTCGGCGGCGGCAGCGTGCTCAGCGAGCGGATCCGCGCCGCGCTCGGCCGCCACGTCGTCGTCTGGCTCCAGGTCGACGCGCGCGAGGCCTGGCGCCGGATCGCCGGCAGCGACCGCCCGTTGGCGACCAACGCCGAGGACGTCGAACGGCTGCTGGCGGTGCGCGAACCGCTCTACGAAGAGCTGGCCGACGCGATCGTCCCGGCCGGCGAGCGGGAAATGATCTACCGGGCGATGTCGACACTGCGGGCGCTGCTCGACCTGCCGGCCGGGACGAAGCTGCTCTGGGCGGCGAGTGCCTCGGGCGACTACCCGGTCCTGGTCGGACGCGGACTGCTGGGGGCGAACTGGTGGCCGCTCGCGGGACGGCGCTTCTGCGTCTCCGACCGGACGGTGGCGGCGCTCTATGCCGAGCGCCTCGCGCCGCTCGCCGGCACGGCCGCGGTCGAGCCGGGGGAGGAGGCGAAGACGATGGCCGAGGCCGAGCGGGTGCTGCGCGACCTGGCCGCCGCGGGGATGACCCGCGAAGACCACCTCGCGGCGCTTGGGGGCGGCGTGGTCGGCGACCTCGGCGGCTTCTGCGCCCACCTCTACCAGCGTGGGGTGGCGGTGGTGCAGGTGCCGACCACGCTGGTCGCGCAGGTCGACTCCGCCTACGGCGGCAAGACCGGGGTGGACCTGCCGGAGGGCAAGAACTACGCCGGCGCATACCACCTGCCGGCGGCCGTGCTCGCCGACACGGCGACCCTGGCCAGCCTGCCCGAGGCCGAGCTGGCCGCCGGCTTCGTCGAGGCGCTGAAGACCGGCCTGCTGGCCGGCGGCGCGCTCTGGGAGCGGGTGCGCACGATCGAGCGCCTCGACCCGGCGAGCCTCGACGACGTCGTCTTTGCCTGCGCCCGCTACAAGTGCGAGGTGGTCGCCGCCGACGAGCGCGACGGCGGTTTGCGTCACGTCCTCAACCTCGGCCACACGGTCGGCCACGCGATCGAGGCCGCCACCGAGTACAAGCGCTATCGCCACGGCGAGGCAATCGCCCTCGGACTGCTTGCGGCGCTGCGTCTTTCCGGTGCGACCGAGCTGCGTGAGGAGACCGAGCGCATCCTCGCTCAGCACGAGCTGCCGATCTCGCTCGATCCCGCCGTCAACGTTGGGACGATTCTTGAGGCCCTGCAGCGCGACAAGAAGCGCACCGCCGCCGGGGTCGGCTTCGTCCTGCTCTCGGAGCCGGGCCAGCCCCGCAGCGGCCAGCTGGTCGCCCCGGATAAGGTCGAGGCAGCCGTGAGGGAGCTGCTGCCATGACCACCACCCGCAACCGCGTCGCCGTCCTGCACGGGGTCAACTTCGACATCCTCGAGCGCCGCGACGCCTCGGTCTACGGCGGCCTCTCGCTGAGTGAGCTCGAGCAGCGGATCTCCGGCTGGGCGCGGGAGCTCGGCCTCGAACCGATCTTCTTCCAGACCAACCACGAGGGCGAGTTCGTCGAGTACCTGCACCGCCTGCCCGACGTCGCCGACTCGGCCCTGGTCAACGCTGGCGCCTGGTCTCACTACAGCCGCGCGATCGCCGACGCGCTCGACGTCGCCCGCCTGCCCGCGGTCGAGGTCCACCTCTCCGACGTCGAGAGCCGCGACGACTGGCGCCGGGACTCGGTCTTCGACGGGCTGGTTCTGGCGAAGGTCTCCGGCAAGGGCCCGGACGGGTACCGCGAGGCGCTCGAGCTGCTCGCCCGCGAGCTCGGCGCCAGCGCCTGATGGCGGCCCGCGGCGACCGCCTCGAGCAGCTGCTCGCCGAGCGTGAGCTCGAGCGGATGCTGGTAACCGACCTGACCAACGTCCGCTACCTGACCGGCTTCACCGGGTCAAATGGAGCTTGCGTCTGCGGCCCCGGCCAGCGCCTCTTCTTCACCGACTTCCGCTACACCGAGCGGGCCGCGAGCGAAGTCAGCGGCTGGGAGGCGATCACCCTCGCCGACGACTGGCTGGGCGGCCTCGCCGCGCACCTGACCGGCAGGGTCGGCTTCGAAGACGACAAGATGGCGGTCCGCACCCACGAGAAACTGCGCGAGAAGCTCGCCGAGGGGGTCGAGACGGTCGGCGCCGGTGGCACGGTCGAGCGCCTGCGCCGGGTCAAGGACGCCGAGGAGCTGGCGGCGATCGCCGCCGCCTCGGAGCTGGCCGACGAGGTCTGGCGCTGGAGCCTGGAAGCGGGGCTCCTCGGGCGTCGCGAGCGCGAGGTCGCCGGCGCCGCCGAAGCGCGGATCCGCGAGCTCGGCGCCGAGCCCTCGTTCCCGGCGATCGTCGCCGCCGGCGCTAACGGCGCCCTGCCGCACGCCGAGCCGGGCGAGCGCGAGATCGGCCGCGGCGAGCTGGTCGTCTTCGACATGGGCGCCAGGCTCGACGGCTACTGCTCCGACGGCACCCGCACCTACGCCGCCGGTGAGCCGGGCGAGCGGGCGCGCGCCGTCTACGAGGTGGTGCGCGCGGCGCAGGCGGCGGCGCTGGCGGCGATCGCGCCCGGGGCGCAGGGCGAAGCGGTCGACACGGTCGGGCGCAAAGTGATCGAGGCGGCCGGCCACGGCGAGCACTTCGGCCACGCGCTCGGCCACGGGGTCGGGCTCGAGGTGCACGAGGGGCCGCGGCTCTCGCAGCGCTCCGACGACGTGCTCGAGCCGGGCGAAGTGGTCACGGTCGAGCCGGGGGTGTATCTGCCCGGTGAGCTCGGGGTGCGGATCGAGGACCTGGTCGTGGTCACGGAGGACGGGCAGCGCAATCTCAGCGGCTTGCCGAAAGAGCTACAGCTCGTCGACTGATAGTTCAGTACTCAAGCCCCGGGCCGGGCGCGCCGATGGGCGGGGGTGGCCTCCACCGCCCAGCCCTTGATCTCGCGCGCCGATCACCCTCGGCAGGACCGCGCCGCCGCCGAGACCCTGGTCTCGATCCACGAGGAGGCGCGCCGTGAGCGGCTGCTCGACATGGAGTCGCGGGTGCGGCGCTACCGCACCGCCTGCTTCTGCATCCTCGCGGTCGCGATCGCGCTCGGCGGCGCCTCGGAGGTTGGCTGGTGGTGGGTTCTGCTGCTGGCCGCCGGCGCCGCCGGCTTTGCCGTCGCCGACCGCTTCATGCGCAACAGCAGCCACCCGGCGATCTGGGTCGCCGGGGCCTGGGCCGCTCTGCCGGCGCTGCTCGCCGCCGCCGTGCTGATCACCGGCGGCGCCACCAGCCCGGTTCTGGTCTGGTTCGCGCTGCCCGCCGTCACCCTTGGCTTCCGCTTCGAGCCGCGCGGGATGGCGATCGGCACCGCCTACATCCTTCTCACGCTCGCCGCCTGCGCTGTCCTGCCCGATCCCGGCGCGGCGCTCGAGCATCGCCAAACCCTGATCGCCGCCGCGGCGCTGATCCTCAGCACCGTGATCCTCTCCGGCGCCCTGGTCGAGTCCGACCGCGCCCACCGCCGCCGCTCCACCCTCGACCCGCTGACCGGCCTCTTCAACCGCAACGCGCTCGAGCAGCGGCTGGCTGAGCTGAGCGGCCAGCCCTGCAACCCCGAGGAGGGCCTCTCGCACGCGCTGCTGCTCTGCGACCTCGACCACTTCAAGCGGGTCAACGACCAGCTCGGCCACGCCGCCGGCGACGCCGTCCTCCAGGACGTCGCCTACACGATGCGGGCGACGCTGCAGGCCGGCGACACGATTTACCGGGTCGGCGGCGAGGAGATCCTCGTGATCCTCCCCGGGGCCGGCCGCGAGGACGCGATTGAGATCGCCGAGCGGCTGCGCGACGCGGTCCACGACCGCCGCCCGGTCGGGGTGTTGGTCACGGTCAGCATCGGCGTCGCCGTCTCCGAGCCGGAGCGGGTCGACACCGACGACCTCGTCGCCCGCGCCGACGCGGCGTTGTACGCCGCTAAGGCCGGCGGCCGCAACCTCGTCTACGTGGACAGCTGAGCCGCGGCTAGCGGCTGAGATCGACGTCGGCCGTCAGCCGCGCCGCGAACGCCGCGAGCAGTTCGACCGTCGCCTCGACGTCGCGCAGGTCGACCATCTCGACCGGCGAGTGCATGTAGCGGAGCGGGATCGAGACGAGGCCGGTGGGGATGCCCGAGCGGGAGATCTGCAGCACGTCGGCGTCGGTGCTGGTGCCGCGGCCGCTGGCGCTGACCGAGTGCTCGATCCCCTCCGCCTCGGCGGTCTCGACCAGCAGCTCGAAGACCTTGGGGGAGAGGGTGGAGCCGCGTCCGATCGCCGGGCCGGAGCCGAGCGGGTGGCTGCCGATCTCCTTCTCGTCGACCCCGGGCGCGTCGGTGGCATGGGTGACGTCGACCGCGATCGCGATGTCGGGCCGGACCGCGAAGGCGGCGGTGCGGGCGCCGAACAGGCCGATCTCCTCCTGCACGGCGGCGACCGCGGCGAAGGAGCCCTCGAGCGCGCCGCCCGCGTCGGCGCGGCGCAGGCTCTCCAGCGCGACGTAGGCGCCGAGCCGGTTGTCCATCGCCCGCGAGACGAGCCGGTCGCCGAGCAGCGGCTGCGGCTCGGCGGCGATCACGACCGGGTCGCCGACCCGGATCAGCGCCGCCGCCTCGTCGCGGTCGGCGGCGCCGACGTCGATGTGCAGGCCCTTCAGCTCGACCACCTTCTTGCGCTGGTCCGGCTCGAGCAGGTGGATCGGCTTGCGCCCGACCACGCCCAGCACCGGCCCGTCCTTGCCGCGCACCTCGACCCGCTGGCCGACCAGGATCTGCGGATCCCAGCCGCCGACCGGGGCGAACCAGAGGAAGCCCTTCTCGTCGATGTGGGTGATGACCAGGCCGATCTCGTCGATGTGGCCGACCACCGCGAGCAGCGGCTCGGCGGTGCCGACCCGGGCGATCGAGGAGCCGATCCCGTCGCTGCTCAGCTCGGCGAAGGCGGCCGCCTCACGCCAGACGGCCGCCGCCGGGCCCTCGTATCCGGAGGGCGCGCCGGCGCGCAGAAGTTCGTCGAGCAGTCGAGGTGTCTCGGTCAAGGTTCAGCAGTATGCCCGACTGCCGCTTCATGGCGCAGCTGATCGCGCCGCTCGTCGTAGCTGCGGTTCTCGACGGCGATCAGCGCCCAGAGCGCGACGACGACGATCAGGACGCTGAGCCAGGCCGGAATCGCGGTCGCGACCGGGGCCAGGATCAGCAGCACTATCGCGAGGCCGAGCCGCCGCTGGTTGATCGTCCGCACGTGGCGATAGCGGAAGCCGACCAGGCCGAGCAGGTAGATCGCGGTGCCGCCGAAGAGGGCGAAGGCGGGCTCGGCGTCGAGGTGTTCGTAATCGTGCCCGATCGCGACCTTGAGCGCGAAGGCGACGAGGACGATCCCGGCGACGAGGGCGAGGTGGAGGTAGGAGTAGGAGTCGCGGGCGAGCTCGTTCTGGGTCCGGCCCGGCTCGGCCTCGCTGAGGCGACGGGCCGAGATCAGCGCGACGACGTCGAAGTAGACCCACCAGAAGGCGGCGGCTAGCGCCACCCCGAGCACCGCGACGGTGCCGATCCCGAGGCTGAGCTCACCGGCGGCGCCGATCCCGAGCGCGACGATCGACTCGCCGAGGGCGATGATCACGATCAGCCCGTGGCGCTCGGCGAAGTGGCCGGGGACGAGTTTCCAGCCCTCGGCGCCGAAGAAGTAGGGCCCGGCCATGTCGAGGAAGATCGCCAGCGCCCAGAGCGCCCCCTGCGCCCAGCCGTCGAACAGCGAGGCGGTGGCGAGCAGGCCGACCCCGACCGCGGTGCTGGCCGCGAGCGCGATCACCGAGTGGCGCAGGGCGTCGTCGTCGGGGCTGGCGAGCATGAAGAGGGCGATGTGCGCGACCCGGAAGACCCCGTAGGCGAGCGCGAAGGTCAGCCCGAGGCTGTCGAACGCCTCGGGCACCGAGAGGGCGGCGATCAGCAGCGCCGCCATCGCGACGAAGAAGACCAACCGCACCGCGCCCTCCTCGGGGTCGATCACGCTGGTCAGCCAGGCGTAGCCGACCCAGGCCCACCAGAGCACGCCGAGGACCAGCAGGCCCTGGGCGATGCCCTCCCAGGTCGGGTGGTCGGCGATCAGCGCCGTGCACTGGGTCAGCGCGAGCACGAAGACGAGGTCGAAGAAAAGCTCCAGCGGCGTCACTCGCTCGCCCTCGCGGCGGGTCGCGGTGAAGCGCGGCGCGTGGCTCCTCGGCAGTCCCGGCATCGCCGCCCATCCTTGCAATTTCCCGGGGGGTGTCTGAGCTGAGGGGTGTATAGGACCCCGGCAGCTCAGACACGTCTGGCCGGGTCGAATACCGTTGCGCTGATGAGCGTGGCTCTCGTAACCGGGGCGTCGACGGGGATCGGCCGGGCGACCGCGATCCGCCTTGCGCGCGAGCCGGGGATGGAGCTGGTCCTGGTTGCCCGTCGCGAGCAGCTGCTGCGCGACCTCGCCGACTCGCTGCCCTGCAAGGCGAGCCACATCGCGGTCGATCTCACCGACGAGAGCGCCCCCGAGCACGTCCGCGCCCACCTCGAAGCCAACCACGAGGGCCTCGACCTGCTGGTCAACAACGCCGGCGCCGCCTGGCGCGGCAGCTTCGCCGAGAGCGGCCACGCCAACGTGCGCCGCCACATCGCCCTCAACTTCGAAGCGGTGGTCCGCCTCACCGAGGCGCTGCTGCCACTGCTGCGCGCCTCCGCCCCGAGCGCGATCGTCAACGTCGCAAGCACCGCCGGCCGGGTCTCGCGCGCCCGCACCGGCGCCTACTCGGCCAGCAAGTTCGCCCTGATCGGGTGGAACGACTCGCTCTACGCCGAGGAGAAGCCCCACGGCGTCCACGTCGGCATGGTCCTGCCCGGCTTCATCGCCACCGAGGGCTTCCCGGCCACCGAGCTGCGCGCGAGGGCGCTGACCCGGTGGGTGGTCTCGAAGCCGGAGAAGGTCGCCGAGGCGATCTACGAGGTCGGCCCCGGTGGTAAGGCGGAGCGCTACGTGCCGCGGCCCTACGCGCTCGCCGCGATCGCGCGGATCCTCGCTCCCGGCCTCGTCCGCCGGGTCCTCAGCGGCGGCGCTGCCGCCGACCTGACCACCAGCACCGCGGCCGACAAGGACTCCGGCTCTGCGGCGGCTTGATCCGCTCCGCCGCCGGGCGGAGCAGGCGATGGACTGGTTCGACCGCGTCCCGACCTGGCTGCTCGGCGCCCTGGTGGCGCTGCTCGGGTGGGGCCTGGGCATGACCCCGCCCTCGGTCGGGCTCGACGCGAGCTGGAACGGCGGCCTCGCGATCGCGATCGAGGAAGGCCTGCAGTGGGGGGACGACATCGTCTTCACCTACGGGCCACTCGGCTTCCTCAACGGCCGCGGGATCTGGTTCACCGATCTCGGCGCCTTCGCCTTCGTCTACCTCGCCAGCCTCTACGTCTCTTTCTGCATCGCTCTGGTCTGGGGGCTGCGCCGGCTGATCCCGGCTCTGCCCGCCGCCCTGATCGCCTACCTGATCATCACCGTGCTGCCGCTGGTCGAGGAGGCGATCGTGCTCGCCCTCTTGCTCTCGGTGCTGGCGCTGGAAGCGGAGCGGCGCGAGCGCGCGATCAACCTGCTCGTCTTCGCGGGCGCGACCTACGCCGCGGTCGAGGTGCTGATCAAGTTCTCGGCCGGACCGGTGATCGCGGTCTTCTTCCTGATCGCGTTGATCGGCCTGCGGGCGCGCTGGTGGCAGGTCGGCGCCTACCTCGGCCTGCTCGCGCTCGAGGTGCTGGCGCTCTGGCTGCTGACCGGGCAGAGCCTCGGCGAGGTCCCTGACTTTCTCCGCAACACGCTCGAGATCATCTCCGGGTTCAGCGCCTCGATGGTGACGACGACCGACGTGCCGGCCTGGCAGGTGACGGTGGCGACGATCGCCGCCGCCACGGTTGCGCTCGCCCTCGTTGCCGCCAGCACCCGGGCCTCCTACCGCGACGCGCGGGCGCGATGGTGCGGGATCGCCTTGATCGGGCTGGCCGCGTTCACGGTCTTCAAGGAGGGAGTGGTCCGCACCGACGCCGGCCATCTCAGCCTCTTCTTCTCGACCGCGGCGATGATCTGGATCGCGATCCCCTGGGCGCGGCGGCGCTGGTACTGGATGGTCGGCGGGCTGGCGCTGATCGTCGCGATCGGCTGGCCGGTGCGCCCGACCGGCCAGACCAACCACCTCAACCCGGTGGTCAACGTCCGCCACGCGGTCGACCAGTTCCGCACCCTTGCCAGCCCCGCCCGGCGCGAGCAGCTGGTCGCCGCCGGACGCGAATCGATGCAGGCGATCTACCAGCTCGAACCGGAGGCGCTGGCGGCGCTGCGCGGCCACACGGTGGCGATCGAACCCTGGGAGATCGGCGTCGCCTGGGCCTACGGCCTCGACTGGGAGCCGCTGCCGGTGTTCCAGAACTACTCCGCCTACACCGCCAAGCTCGACCAGATCAACGCGGAAGCGCTGACCGCGCCCGGCGGCCCGGAACGGCTGCTGCGCGAGAACGTCGGCGTCGTCTACCCGGAGTTCCCGACCCGTGGCATCGACGGCCGCTTCCCCGGCTGGGACCCGCCGCTGCAGGCGCGGACCGCGCTCTGCAACTTCCAGATCGTGCACGCGAGCGAACGCTGGCAGGTGCTGGCGCGGACCCCGGACCGGTGCGGGCCCTCGCGGCCGCGGGGCACGGCCGAGGCGGACCCCGGCGAGCCTGTGACGGTGCCGGCGCCCGGGCCGCACGAGGTCGTCTGGGCCGAGGTGGAGGGGGTCGAAGTCGGCGGCCTCGAGCGCGTGCTGACCTTCCTCTCCCACGCTCGCACCCGGCACGCGATCGTCAACGGCGAGCGCAGCTACCGACTGATCCCCGGCACCGCGGAAGACGGGCTGATGCTGCGCAGCCGCAACGGGATCGGCGGCAAGGGCGCCTTCGCTCAGATCCCGCAGGCGCGCACGCTCGCGATCGACGGCGTCAGCGGCAAGTTGCGATTCAAGTTCTATGCGATGCCAGTTCGGCCGGTACGCTCTTTTCAGTAGTGGGTGCGAGGGAGATCACCGAGATCGCGATCGGGGTGGCGGCGGCAGCCAGCGTGGCGCTGCTCGTCCTGCTCATCGTCTTCCGCGCTCGCGCGCAGCAGGCCGGCCGGCGCTTCCAGCTTCTCGACGACGTCGCCCGCGTTGCCGACGGCGGCCGCTCGCTGGAGCAGACGCTCGACGCGATCACCGCGATCCTCGTCCCCGAGTTCGCCGACTTCTGCGCGATCGACCTGATCGAAGGTGACGCGATCCGGCGCGCCGCGGTTCGCGTCGCCGGCCCCGAGGCGGAGGAGATGGAAGCCGGCCTGGCCGCGCGGACCCCGGTGCTGCAGAAGGAAATGGCCAACGCCGCCACGGCCGGCAGGCAGGAGCCGCGGTTCTTCGCGCGCGTCCCCGAAAAGGTGCTGCGGGAAGTTTCCGCGGACGAGGCCGACTTCGAGCTGCTGACCCGCCTCGACGTGCGCTCGGCGGTCGCGATCGAGCTGCGGGCGCGGGGCCGCCCGACCGGCCTGCTCTCGATCGGCGTGCGCGGCTCGGGTCGCCGCTTCCGCCCCGACGATGCGCGGTTCCTCGGGATCCTCGCCGGCCGCGTCGCGCTGGCCCTCGACAACGCCGGTCTCTTCTCCGACCTTGAGCGCAGCGAGCGCGAACGGGCGGAGATCGCCGAGACCCTGCAGCGCGGCCTGCTGCCGCCGCCGCTGCCGCATATCCCCGGCTGGGCGGTGGCGGCGATGTACCGGCCGGCCGGGGCCGAGAACGAGATCGGCGGCGACTTCTACGACGCCTTCCGGATCGCCGGCGGCTGGATGGTCGTGATCGGGGACGTCACCGGCCGCGGCGCCCAGGCAGCCTCCGTCACCGCCCACGCCCGCTACACCCTGCGCACCGCGGCAGCGCTGACCGGCGACCCGGTGGTCGCGCTCGAGACCCTCAACCGCGAGCTGCTCGCCCGTCACGGCGCCACCCTCTGCAGCGTCGCGGCATTGGCGATCGAGGAAGACCCGACCCGGCCGGTACGCCTCGCGGTCGCCGGCCATCCGGCGCCGCTGCTGATCGACGGCGACTCGGTCGCCGAGGTGACCGCCTCGGACCCGGTGCTGGGTGCCTTCCGCGACGTCGCCTGGAGCATTCAGCACACCGAGGTGAAGCCCGGCCAGCAGCTCGTCGTCGTCACCGACGGGATCATCGAGGCCGCCGGGGAGGACGAGAGGTTCGGCGAGCGGCGCCTCCACGAGGAGCTGTCGGGGGTCTCCAGCCCGGCGATCGCCGCCCAGAAGCTGGAGGGCGCGCTGCACGAGTTCACCGCCGGCCGGCTCGACGACGACGCCGCGATCATCGCCGTCGCGCCGGAACCGCGCGAGTCCGAGCCGGCCTCGGCCGCGGACCGGGAGCTGGTCGAGCGGCTCTTCGAGGCCTTCAACCGCCGCGACGCCGGGGAGATCGAGGCCGTCTGCGATGAGAGCCTCGCGTTCTTCCCGGTCGGGACGGCCGAGGCCCTTGGCCGCGACGCACCGTACGTCGGCCCGGCCGGCCTCCACGACTACCTGCGCGACGTCGACCAGGTCTGGGAAGACCTGCGGATCTCACCGAAACTGATCGAGCGCCGCGGCGGCGCTCTGCTGGTCCGCGGCCGCGTCTACGCCCGCAGCCGGGAAGCTCGGCATCCGCGACATGCCGATCGCCTGGATCTGGGAGGTCGCTGACGGCAAGCTCATCCGCGGCGAGGTCTTCATCGATCCCGGGCAGGCCGCCCTCCGCCTCGCTGCCTCGGCTTAGCCATCCCCGAGGAGGTGCCGGCGCAGAAAGGCGGTCTCGTCGGCGACGACAGCCTCGAACTCAGGGCCGTCGTAGATGTCGAAGTGATCGACGCCCGGGTAGGTGCGCAGCTCTGCCAGCGGCGCGCGCCGGGCGGCGGCGATCGCTGCCGCGGGCCTGGCGACCCGGTCGGCCTCGCCGACGCAGAGCAGCCAGGGGCAGTGGAGCCCGGCGGCGAGGCGAGCGGGGCGGAACGGCGCGCCGAGCAGCCAGCGCGCCGAGGCGCGGTTGCGCCAGCGTGAGTCCTCGCCCTCGGCGACGACATCGCGCCAGCCGGCCTCGGCGTCGGGCGCGTTGATGAACGCCGCCTCGTCGGGTTGCCCGACCGCCGGCAGGTGCTTGCCCTGGACCGCCGCGCGCAGCATTCGCGCCGTCACCCGCGGCGCGGAGCGGTGCGCCTGGCGCCAGAGGTCGAGAAAGGGGACCTGGCTGATCGCCGCCGCCACACGCCGGTCGGCCGCGGCGGCCGCGAGCGCGTTGCCGCCGCCCATCGAGGAGCCGAAGGTGGCGACGCGCTCGGGGTCGACGCTGGGCAGGGAGCGGGCGAACGCGATCGCCGCCCGCCAATCCTCGAGCTGGCGCCGTGGCTCGAACAGGTCAGGCTCCCCGCCGCTGTCGCCGAAGCCACGGTGGTCGAAGGCCAGCGCCGCGAAGCCCGCCGCCGCGAACCGCTCCGCGAACGGCCCAAGGCCGTCGCGCCGCGTCCCCGAGAGCCCATGGGCCATGACCACAATCGGGGTCGCGCCGACAGCGCCGACCGCCGGGTAGAGCCAAGCGGCGCAGCTGTCTCCCTCGACCTCGAACTCGCGGTCTTCACGATCCATGCCCTACCAACGTGATCGGCTGGCCGGACGTGAGATCAGCACCGCCCGGCTCCGCTCTCTAGGAGCTTCGCCTGGCACGAGGGCGCCCATGCCCTTCATACCTACCGCTTCCGTCGCGGAATCCCGATGAGAACAACCCCCTCGGCGCTTCCCCACCGCGCTGTGTCGCAGCGCGTGCCGAACGGGCCCGCGCTCAGCGGCGGATTGAGAGGGTCCGGCGCCAAGTCCGGACTGAAGACCACGCGGCCGCGTGGAACTCTCCATCCCTAAAGAAGCTCGGGCGCGCGAGAGCCGTTAACCCAAACTACATTTCTTCTGATCAGCGGAAGTAACGGCATATCTGCCGCAGTCTGAAGCCGAGCATTACGAAGGATCGTTCTACCGTTGCAACACTCGCCGCCGGATTCTTGAATTTCTTCAAATTTCTTACTAGACAAGGACGGCTCGGGTATTTAGATTACCCCGCTCTAATAGACGGAGCGTCTGAGGGTCGCTCGCAGGGGTGTGCATAACGAGCAGGGGAGATTTGACATGCGCGGTCGTAAGCCAGGTGGGAAATTCACTCGAAGTGAGGGGTCCGAGATTCTTCGCATCTCCCTTTCACTGTTGGTGTTTCTCGCCGCCATCATTCCGGCGGTGGCCTTCGCCGAGGAGGCTGGAGTCGCCGGGCCTCTCCAACGAACTGCTCAGTCAGGCGCTCGATGCGCCCGCTCCCGAGTTCGGGCAACTAACCAACTCAGAGGCGGCGGAAGAACTGCCTCACCAAGACCTCGGTCGCGAGGAGGCGGTCGAACTCACCGAGGCGGTCTTCGACCCGATCCTCGAAGACGCGGTGGGTCCCGTTCACGGCTTTGAGGTCGAACGGTATCTCGGCGACAACGCCGCAATCGTCCCCAACGCCAACTCTGAAGCTCCCGTAGAGGTCAACGGCGGTGGCGACGCCGAGTCGCAGGGCGCCTCTCTTGGGGAACCGGTCCTGCTGGAATCGACCCTCCCCCTACGCACCGAAGATGAGAACGGCCACAAAGAACCCGTCGATCTTTCACTAGAGGCAAGCGGGAATGTGCTTGAGCCAAAGGCCCCTTTGGTCGAGGTAGAGCTGCCGCAAGAGATCGGCTCTGGGATAGGGCTGCCCGGCGTCGGCATTGAAGTCGAGCTTCCAGAAGCGCCGAGCGAGCGGGCGCCGTCGGTCATCAACGACACCGTCGCCACCTATCCGAATATCGCCACCGATACGGACTTCTCGGCGGTGCCAACCCCAGCCGGCGTTGAGACCCTGACGACGCTTAGAAGCGCCGACGCTCCCCGCGAGCAGACCTTCCAGCTCCGCTTGCCCGCTGGAGCGACGCTACGCCAGGTGGGCGAGGGAGCCGAAGTCGAGCAGGACGGTAGAACGATCCTGAGGGTTCCGGCTCCGTCCGCGATTGACGCCACTGGAGCGAGCGTGCCCGTCGATCTGGAGGTCGATGGGAACTCTTTCGTCTTAACCGCGCATCCCGATGCCTCAACGCAGTTTCCTGCACTCATAGACCCACTTTTCGAAGCCTATGACTGGTACTACTTCAAAGAACAGACCGGGCAGGATACGTGGTATTCGAACCGGACCGCAAATGCGACCGGCATGGAACTTTCGAAAGACCCTTACGGCCTCTTCATCCGGGCCCGACACGAATTTGCCTACTCCAACGGAAGCCAGGCCGACTGGACCTACTACGTGCCTCGCTTCAAAGAAGAACAGGCGCAGGGCCGTGTTCCTTCCAGCTTTGTCCAGAAGCTGACGCTCTGGCACATGGCCTTCGTAACCCAGCCCGGAGGCACCTTTGCGCCGTATATGTTCGCCGGCATCTGGGGCGACAAGGGATGGGCCGGTAAACCAGGGGGGTACGCGGTCTGGTCATACGCAGGCAACGCGCCGACCTTCTACATGAACGCGCCCGGCAACGGGATGCTCGTGGAATTTGAAAATGGCGAGCCGGCAAAACGGGACGAAACCGCGAAGGCTGGCGTCTTTGGGCTGGCGTCGACCGAATACGTTCCACCGACGACCCAATCCCGCCTCGCCGCTGTGGGAGCCGCCGCCGTCGAAGTCGGAGACGTGCTCAGACCGAGCACCTCGAATGGCAGCGTCGCAACCTCATGGGTTAACCAGACTGCGACGGCCCCGCTCTCCGCCACGGCAGAAGACAGTGGCCTCGGGGTAAAGAAGATTGGTTTCGACCTCCCATACAAAGGACCGAAATGGGTGTTGAATTCATGTGTGGGAACCGTTTCCAGTCCTTGCCCACTCAACTGGACCGCTAAATTGATGTCGTCGTTCTACAACCCCAGCGAAATGCCGCAGGGCATCATCCGCATCCCGATTGACGCAGAGGACGTACTCGGGAATCGAGCGCTCCGCGACACGCAGGCGGTGCTATGGGTGGATCACTCGGCTCCATCGCTTGAGCTGTCCGGCTCGCTCACTGAACAGGCTAAAGTCGGTACTGGCGCCGCCCAATACGCGCTCAAATACAGCGCGATGGATGGCGAAAGCGATGCCGCAGCGGCGCTATCGCCCGTTGGCACCGCCGGCATCGGCGAAGGCAAAACGCAGCGGCCCTTCGGAGTCGCGCTCGACGGCAGCGGGAACGCCTATATGGTCGACCGCGAATGCAAGTGCGTTCAGAAATACGACTCGACCGGGAAATTCCTCAGCCAGTTCGGGACGCCCGGCAGTGGCAACGGCCAGTTCTCGGACCCGCGGGGCATCTCCTACTCACGCACGACGGGGAACATCCTCGTCAGCGACCTCGCTAACAAAAACGTTCAGATATTCACTCCGAGCGGTGCTTTCGTTCGCAAAGTGGCTTACGGCAGCTTCGTTGAACCCTACGCCGTGGCACATACGGGCGGTAACTCGTTCTGGGTCACGGACATCGGAAGCGACAAGGTCTTCGCCTTCCGCGAATCGGACGGCGCGTACCTCGGTCAAGCCTATGGTTCTCCCGCAGATCCGAATGGCTCAGCAACGGGCCTGCTTAGTCCGGTCGGAGTTGCCGCTGATCCAGCCACGGGCCGAATGTTCGTGAGCGATAACGGGCTCAACCGCGTTACCGTCTTCAGTATCGCTACTGGAAAATACTCCCACCATTTCGGCTCAGAAGGCACCGGCAATGGGCAGTTCAAAGGCCCGATCGGCGTCGCGGTAGCTCCGTCAGGCCATGTCTTGGTTGCCGACGACCTGAACAACCGAATTCAGGTCTTCCAGCCGACCGGCAGCTATGTGCGTCAGTTTGGTGCCAGCGGCTCGGGGGACGGGCAGCTGAAAGAACCACGCGGCATCGCGATTGGAGCAGGCAACAGGCTCTACATCGCGGACGCCGGGAACAAACGCATCGCCAGATGGGATCACGCGGTCTACGATCCGCAGTCCGGCGTGGTCAAAGTCCAGGTCAAAGTGGATGGGCAAGTAGTCGCCACCCCCTTCAACCAGGCATGTCCTGAAGAAAACTGCACGTCCAGCAAAGAATGGGTCTACAAATCGAGCGACTACGCGACGGGCCAGCATCAGATTGACGTGGTCAGCACCGACGGAGTCGGGCTGCCGACGACGAAGTCGGTGACGGTCTCGAGCAACAAAGACACGACCGCTCCGCAGCTCACCGCCAACAGCTCATTCTTTACTGCCCCCGAGGGCTGGGTCGAACAGAAAAGCTATGCCTACACTGCTACGGCGAAAGACCCAGGCGGCTACGGCGTGACTTCGATGATTCTCAAGATCGACGGCCAGACCGTCCAAAGCGTGACGCAAAGCTGCCTCAACGGCGGATGCGAAAGGGCCTTGATCGGCTCGATCAACATGGCCAACTACAAAGGCGGGGCGCATCCGGCCGAACTCATCGTGACCGATGGCGCTGGCCTTGTGACGAAAAAAGCGTGGACCGTCAACGTGAGCCCGAAAGGCGTGGTGTCGCCAGGGGAGTCGGAGGACACGATGGAAGCGTTGGAAGCCACTGACGAGGAAAGCGAGATTGTCACGCCCACTGACGACGTGATTTCGCTTGAGGAAAGAGTAGATGGCAACGATCCCGGGCTGGAAGTAGATGGCGAAAGCGTCAAAAGCGTTGGCGTCCCAGTGAGCATCGACTTCACGACCGATCCTGGCGATGGCGTCAGCATCCCCACCCCTGACGGAGAAGTGCATATCGAACCGACCAGTGCTATTACGACGGGGCAAACGGCGATTATGAATGGCGTTGCATCGGTGACGTCAAATACGGCAGCTAGTCATGACACTGTCATTCGCCCTACCTACAACGGCCTAACCGATTTTCAAGTCATTCGTGGGGCCGACGCGCCTGAGACTTTTGAGTGGAACGTGACGCTACAGGCGGGTCAGAAACTCGAGTCAGTGGACAGCAAGACGGCCCAGGTTGTATACAAAGACGGCCTTTCCGTCATGATGATTAGGGCGGAATCAGCACGCGACGCGACCGGTAAAGCGGTTCCAACCTCCCTCCAAGTGATTAGTCCTAACGCAGTGCGGCTCACCGTTTCTCACAAAGTCGGCGGTTTCTCCTACCCGGTCAGCGCCGGGCCGGCGTTTGAAGTCGGCTACTCTACCGTTCGAGTAGAGTTACCCCCAGAATTGCTTCCTCCGTCAAATTTTGAGGAAGAAGGATGGATGAGCTATCTGGTTGTCTCGGCACCTGAACCCATAAATAACACCGACACCGAAGCCATGGCATCCGGCATTAAACCGGTGAAAAAGTCATTTGCCTGGATTATGTGTTCCCATCGTGGTAGCTACTACGAGGAAGTGGTTACGATCATCAGCTGGGAAGAAGAGTGCGGAAATCCATTTACTAAAAAACCAGGTCGAGGCACGGCTTATCGTTCTGGCCTGCATGGAACCTATCTCATAAAGAACGCGGGCACTGCATCTGAAGTCTGGCACGAAGGAACGCCGACTGACCGGATCGGTTGCATAACCGATGAGCACAACGAGCCTTGGCCAGCCGGCAGAGATCGAGAGTCGTGGGTGGAACGGTGTGTGTGGTGGGGACCCACCGCGTATGGCGGTGGTCCTAAAGCAAAATGGGGCAAGCACATAACGGCCGTGGGTCACTTCGCGGGCAAATCAAGAGGAGGGTGCGGAGATAACTGCAACGGTACGCCGAATCCCTGGCAATATTTTGATTTCCCCCCCATGGCTATCTATATCTGGGCCAGTGGACACGTGGGGCGGCATGAAACGAATTGCATAGATTGCGAGTGATCAGCAAGCCGGGTCCACTGAGGATCCATGTTGTTAAGTGTTAGACTGATCTGTTAATGAGTAGCTTTCATCGAGGCGCATCATTGCTTCTAATATTGGCGACGTGCTATGCGATATCGGCGGTCGTCGGTGCTAGCGCTGCTTCTCATCGCAATATCGTCATTCAATCCGGCGCAGATCAGCGCTTCAAGTGGGGCGCGGAAATTCGGCGAGATCGAGGAAGGAATGGAGCGCAGCGGCCCTGTCTAACCGTTGGTCTTCGAGACCATCGACCATCTGGAGAAACCAGCTTTGTGAAGAGCAATGTTCTTACGCAGTGTTCTGTTCTTGGTGCCCATATTTCTCCAAATGTTGTGAGTGTGAGCGTTGACCAAGGTGTAGACCAGTTCACTGTGCTCGGCCTGGTATTTGCACCTGCTTTAGCGCGGGTTCGGCTTGAGTTTGGGTCTGGCAAGCAACAGGAGCTGTCGCTTACGCCTTTGACTCGACAGCAGCGAAGAACGGCAGGGGTGCGAGGGCTGAGCTATGCCACTCGGGTTATTCGAGGGGACTTTTGTCTAGTGAGTCTCGTTGGCTACAGCAAGGCTGGGATTGAGATCTATCGCGGCCCGCGTGACAGGTGTGACTCTGCGTAAGCAGTAAACAGCCGACAACAGTCTGCCCCCCCGAGCTACCCCGCAAAACAGCACCGTGAGCGCGGCAGTCAAGGGCGCTTGCGCCCGGCCACCGCAGGGGGTTGGCGGCCGCGCTCACAGTGCCACAATCGCCGGTAGGTCGGGCGTGGTCCTCATCGACCGATTTCCATGCCGCGCCCAATCCCTCGATCTCGGGTCCGCCGAGCCTCTGGCCCCTGTGATGCAAGCGTTTCCAAACTGGGAATCGATGGCGATTTGAATACAACGGTAAGTATGTATGGTGGAAGGAGAGCAAGCCGCATCCGAAATGTCCGTTTTCTTCGTCCGTCGCCGCACTGATTCTGAACGACTGCAATTGGATCGGCCCAATCATCAGAAATATGGTGCGGGCCGTCATATCAGCGCTCTCTCGCGGGTGGTGAACAATGACTTTTCGGCGCCACATTCACGATCACCGAACATCTGACCATATACATGTACGACAGCGGGTACGCGGTCGGGCACAACACGGAAGCCATTTGCAACCCGCTGTCGAGTTGCTCCGGTTGAGCTATCCTGCGTCCGATGAAAAACTGGTTGATGAGCGCTGCGCTTTTCGGGTTCTGTTGTGCCATCGCTTCTCATGAGGAAGCGATGGCACATGGCTTGGATAGCGGGGACATTCGCGTGGATCATGTATCGATTGGTTCCTACTTCTGGTCAGTGGCTGTAAGGCGGGGGCCGGGACACGCGGGCGGTCGTAACCCTTGCGTGGTTGCGATATCTGAACCTGCTGGGTAGCGGTGGGGCATCTGAATCCTCCTTGGTGCCGAAGGACTCTAGAAACCGGACTCCGTCAAGGCAGGAGTAGATCATCTCGTTGAAGGGTCGGGCTAGTCGGACGATCTCGCTGACCATGCTGGGGAAACGACAGGCGGAACGCGCTAAGGTCGGGCAGTTCCGATACGGAGAGGTTGCCCTCCGGGTCTTATTGTCTGAAGGGATTCACTGCTTTATGGAGCCTCTCATCGCGTGGTTGCACATGAAGCAGGCATGGAATGCGGTCTTTAAAACTATGTAGCTAGACAGGGCTGCTGCCCTCTGAGAATTGCAGACAGTAAATGAAGGGTTCGTCTACAAGCCGAACTCAACCGCCGGCGGCGTCGGTGCCGACGCCGGTGTGGAGGTGGGGGCAGCGCTGCCGGAGCCGGCGCGGATTGGGGAACTGGCTCCGGCGCAGGTTGGGTAGCGGCGCCGCCACGGTCGTCTCCCCAGGCGTCTGGCGGGATCGTCAGGTCCAGCTCTTGGGCGTAAAGCTCGACCTGCTTACGCTGATCATCGGGCGAGATGTAGCCATCTCCGCTGCGCCCGCCGATCCGCGAGACCCGGATGTAGCCTGCCACTGGTCGATTGCCCGTTCCGCGCATGGTCGGTCTAGTCGTCCGGGGTGCCGTGGCGGTGCCCCCTCATTCGTTCTTGACATGATGCGGCTCCTAAGCGACCCGACCAACGGCCTCCCATATGACCATTAGTACGAATCAGTTCAAGAACGGCACCCATATCGAGATTGACGGGAAGATCTGGAAGATCATCGAGTTCCAGCACGTCAAGCCGGGCAAGGGCGGTGCCTTCGTGCGGACCAAGCTGCGCCGGATCGAGGACGGCTCGGTGATCGACAAAACCTTCCGCGCCGGGGAGAAGTTCCGCCCGGTGCGCACCGAATCGAAGAAGATGCAGTATCTCTACGACTCCGGCGACGCGGCGGTCTTCATGGACAGCCGCGACTACGAGCAGATCGAGATCCCCACCGGGTCGCTCGGCGACTCGATGCAGTGGGTTCTGCCCAACGCCGAGGTCGAGGTCCTCTTCGTCGACGAGCAGCCCAGTGACGTCCAGGTGCCGAGCGCGATCGACATGAAGGTGACCCAGACCGACCCCGGCCTCAAAGGCGACACCGCCTCCGGCGGTGGCGATAAGCCGGCGACGCTCGAGTCCGGCGTCATCGTCCGCGTCCCGCTCTTCATCGAGGAGGGCGAGACGATCCGGGTCGACACGCGCAGCGGCGAGTACCTCTCGCGCGCCTGATTCGCCGCCCGGCTGCCGACCATCGGGTTGGCCGCCGAAACCGGGAGAATGAGCCGATGCGACGCTCCGACCAACGCCGTGACGCCGTCTTCGCCAGCTACCAGCGGGACGTCACCGGCCGTCCCCTGGCCGAGCTGATCGCCGACGCACGGCCGCTGACCAAGGAGCTGGCCGAGGGCGTCGAGGAGGAGCGCGAAGGCCTCGACGAGACGATCTCCGAATACGCGAAGGGCTGGACGGTCGACCGCATCGCTCCGCTCGACCTCAACGTGATGCGGGTGGCGCTGTATGAGATCGAGCACGGGCAAGTGCCCGTTGAGGTGGCGATCGACGAGGCGGTCGAGCTGGCCAAGGAGTACTGCGGCGCCGACGCGCCCAAGTTCATCAACGGCATCCTCGGCGCGATCGTGCGCGAGCGAGAGCCGGCGCAATGAGCCGCCTGCGCGAGATCGCCGAGCGGCTGCGCCAGATCTCGGGCGAGCTGGTAGGCGAGGAGACGAGCGACGAGCTCGCCGCCCAGCTCTCGAGCGAGGCGGCCGACCTCGCCGCCGAGGCGGTTGAGGAGGCAAACCGCCAGGCCCGCGAGGCGAGCCAGGGGTGAGCTACCCGGAGGATCTGCGCTCCCTGGTCGAGGGAGCGCTGGCCGACCTCAGCTTCTCGGCCGCCGCGCCGACCGCCGGCCTCGAGGAGGCGATGCGCTACTCGCTGCTGGCCGGTGGCAAGCGGGTGCGGCCGGTGCTGGCGCTGGCCACCGCTCGCGCCCTCGGCGCCGAGCCGGGGCGCTTCCTCCCGGTCGCCAGCGCGATCGAGCTGATCCACACCTACTCGCTGATCCACGACGACCTGCCGGCGATGGACGACGACGACCTGCGCCGCGGGCAGCCGACCTCGCACGTCAGGTATGGCGAGGACGTCGCGATCCTCGCCGGCGACGGCCTCTTCGCCGAGGCGATGCGGCTCTTCTGCGAGCAGCCGGGTGACCCGGCCCGGGTGCTGGCGGCGCTGCAGGAGCTGGCCGGCGCGACCGGCGTCGACGGGATGGTCGGCGGCCAGTACGTCGACGTCGTCGGGGCCGAGGACAGCGCCACCGGCCTGCGCGCCCTGCACGCGCTCAAGACCGGGCGCCTGATCGCCGCCAGCGTCGGAGTCGTACTCATACTTGAGGGTCTCGGCGAACCTGAGACAATGCCCTATCGCCGTTTTGCCGGCGAGCTGGGGGTTCTGTTCCAGATCGTCGACGACATCCTCGACGTGACCGAGAGCGACGAGCAGCTCGGCAAGCCACATGGAAGCGACGAGCGACATGGCAAACTCACCTACGTCAGCCTCTTCGGGCTTGATCGCGCCCGCGAGCTGGCGGCGGAGTCCCATGCCAAGGCGATCGCGGCGCTGGCCGAGGCGGCGGGGGAGACGGACGACCTGAGACGCGTGGCCGACTACATCTTCACGAGGAACGAATGAGCGAACAGCCCCCCACCCAGGGCAGCGAAGCAGACCACACCGAGGCGCTCCTGGCCGCGATCGACGGCCCCGCCGACCTGCACCAGCTCGACGACGCGCAGCTGACGCAGGTCGCCCAGGAGATGCGCACCTACATCATCGACACGATCGGCGAGATCGGTGGTCACTTCGGCGCCAACCTCGGCACCTGCGAGCTGAGCGTGGCGCTGCACAGCCTGCTCGACTCGCCGCGCGACAAGGTGCTCTGGGACGTCGGCCACCAGTCCTACCCGCACAAGATCCTCACCGGCCGGCGCGACCAGCTGCCGACGATCCGCCAGTACGAGGGCCTTGCCCCGTTCTGCTCGATCGCCGAGTCCGAGCACGACATCATGGGCGCCGGCCACGCCTCGACCTCGATCGGCTACGCGGTCGGGCTGAAGGAGGCGATGCGCAAGGGGATCGGCGAGGACGGCCGGGTCGCTGCGGTGATCGGCGACGGCGCCCTGACCGGCGGCGTCGCATACGAGGCGATGCACGCGGCGGGCGGGCTGCAGACGCCGATCGTGATCGTCCTCAACGACAACGGGATGTCGATTTCGCCCAACGTCGGCGCGCTCTCGCGTTACTTCAACCGGATCCGCCTCAACCCGCGCCTCTTCCACGCCCGCGAGGGGGTCGAGGACCGGCTGACCAAGCTGCCGCTGGGGCTGGGAAGGCGGATCGAGCGGCTCGGCCCGGAGATCAAGGCGGCGATCAAGGCCTACTGGGCGCCCGGCCTCTTCTTCGAGGAGCTCGACCTCGCCTACATGGGGGTGATCGACGGCCACGACGTCCACGCCGTGCGCGAGGCGCTGCAAGAGGCCTTCGACGCTGAACGCCCGGTCGTCGTCCACATCCACACGGTCAAGGGCAAGGGCTTCACGCCGGCCGAAGAGGGCGGGCTGGAGTCGATGGAGAAATGGCACGCCGCGAAGCCGAACTCGATCGTCAACGGGCAACCGGCCGCGGCCAAGCCCGTGCCCGTCACCGAAACCGACTCGCCGGAGGGGATCGAGCGGCTCGAGCAGCCGCCGGCCGCCGGCTCGCCGCCGCAGTACACCCAGGTCTTCGCCGACGCGATCGTCACCGAGGCCGAGCGTGACGAGCGGGTGATCGGGATCACCGCGGCGATGGCGGGGGGGACCGGCCTGCAGAAGCTCGCCGACGAGCGGCCCGAGCAGTACTACGACGTCGGCATCGCCGAGCAGAACGCGGTTCTGCTCGCCTCCGGGCTGGCCCTGCAGGGAGCGAAGCCGGTCTGCGCGATCTACTCGACCTTCCTCCAGCGCGCCTACGACCAGATCATCCACGACGTCTGCCTGCAGGAGCTCGACGTCACCTTCGCGATGGACCGCGCCGGGCTGGTCGGCGACGACGGCCCGACCCACCACGGCGCCTTCGACGTCTCCTACTTCCTGCCGATCCCCAACGTGGTGGTGATGGCGCCGCGCGACGAGGCGATGCTGGTCCACATGCTCCACACCGCGGTCGCCCACGACGGGCCGGCGGCGCTGCGCTACCCGCGCGGCGCGGCGGAGGGGGCGAAGCTGCCGGCGCAGCCGAAGCAGCTGCCGATCGGGAAAGGCGAGGTCCTCGCCGAGGGCGAGCGGGTGGCGCTGCTTGGCTACGGCTACGGGGTTGTCGTCGCCCAGGAGGCGGCGGCGATCCTTGCCGACCACGGGCTGCGGGCGACCGTCGCCGATGCCCGCTTCGCGAAGCCGCTCGACGCCGAGCTGGCCGAGCGGCTGGCCCGCGAGCACGACCTGGTGGTGACGATCGAGGAGAACGTGCTGCCCGGCGGCTTCGGCTCAGCGGTGCTGGAGCATCTCGAGGACGCCTTCGCCGAGGGGCCGGGGGAGCGGGCGCGGGTGCTGCGCGTCGGCCTCCCCGACCGCTACATCACCCACGGCAAGCCGGCGCTGCTGCGGGCCGAGGTCGGCCTCACCGGTGAGGCGGTCGCGGAGCGGGTGCTGACGGCGCTGCCGAGCGTCGAGCCGGCGCTGAGCTAGGTGTAGTTACTCAGCACGTTGTTCCAGCTCGGCGAGCCGAGCTGCGGGCGGTCGATGGCCAAGGGAGCCGTGTCGTCTCCTGAAGTTGTAGTGATCGATCCAGCTGGGCAGCGCCGCGGCGCGCTCGGCCGAAGACCCGTAGATGGCCCCGTAGGCCCAGCGGTTGGTCAGCGTCTGGATGAAGCGCTCCGCCTTGCCGTTGGTGCGAGGCCGGTAGGGCCGGGTGAAGAGGTGGCGCATCCCGAGCTCCGCGCAGGCCTCGGCGTGGACGGCAGAGCGATAGCAAGAGCCGTTGTCTGAGAGCACCCGCTCGACCCCGATCCCCATCCCCTTGAGCCAGACGACGGCTCGGCGCAGGAAGCCGGCCGCTGTGGCGCCCTTCTCGTCGGGCAGGACCTCGACGTAGGCGAGGCGGGTGGCGTCATCGACGCAGACGTGGACGAACTCCCAGCCGGTGACCCCACGGCCTCCCGTTGTCTTGGCCTGGCTCTTGCGGTTGCCGGTGATCCTGTGCCCCGCCCCCTTGTGGCTGATCCTCCCCAGCTTCTTGACATCGACGTGGATCAGCTCTCCGGGGCGCTTTCGCTCGTAGCGGTTGGGCGGCTCGGGTGGCTCCAAACGACTTCTTTTGCCGAGGCCGATCCGCGCCAGCCATCTCGAGACTGTCGAGAGCGCCATGCCGAGGGCCTCGGCGATCTCCGCCGCCGTCATCCGCAGCCGCCGCAGCGCCTCGATCGCCTCCAGGCGGTCGCCTGGCAGGCGCGAGGGCACCCGCTTTGGCGCGGAGCTGCGATCCAACAGCCCGGCCTCTCCCTCGGCCCGCCAGCGGGCCAGCCACTTGCGGGCTGAGCGCTCGCTGATGCCGGCGGCCTCGGCCGCCACCATCAGCGGCCAGCTCTCCTCTTCGATGCGCCTGACCAGCAGCTTGCGGCTGTTCGGGCAGGTGCGGGCGTTAGCGTGGATCTTCATCCGGTGTCCTCCTTGATCTGGGTGGCTCGCACCCCCAGCCTTCAAGGAGGCCCGGATGAACAACGTTGTGAGTAACTACAGCTAGCCGGCGGGGCGCTTTCGCCGGTCGCGCGGGCCGCAAATTGCCTCATCAATTTTGACGATTGATCCAATCGTCGCAATCGAATAGTCTGCCCCAGTCTCTCCGGTGATGGTGGACGTTGCGTTGGCTCTTGGGCCTTCGCTTCTGGGGATCACCATAGGGAGGAGGGATATGCATCTCTATATGTGTCGGCCCGTTGGGGGAATCGGGCCACTCGCGACCGGCCGCCTAGTGCGGTCGGTTTCGCGTTGAGCGGAACGAGGGTCCTGCGGCCGCCCTGGACTCGGGGGATATCTTGGGCCGGTGGAGGAACGACAGCGGCAGAAGGCAGAGCGCTTCCGCGACCTGCATCGGGGCGACCCGTTCCTGATCCCGAACCCCTGGGACGTCGGCTCGGCCTGCCTGCTCGAGTCGCTCGGGTTCGCGGCGCTGGCGAGCAGCAGCGCGGGCCTCGCCTTCTCGTTGGGGAAGCCGGATGGCGGGGCGACCCTCGACGAGGTGGCCGAGCACGTCGGCGCGGTTGACCGCGCGGTCGAGTTGCCGCTCTCGGTCGACCTCGAGAACGGCTACGGGCCGGAGCCGGAGGACGCGGCGCGGGCGATCGAGCGGGCCGCGGCGGCCGGCGCGGTCGGCGGCTCGATCGAGGACTTCGACCCGCAGGGCCGGATCTACCACCGCGGCCACGCCACCGAGCGGGTCGCCGCCGCGGCGGAGGCGGCACGCCGGCTCGACTTCCCGTTCACCTTCACCGCCCGGGCCGAGAACCACATCCGCGGCAACCCCGACCTCGACGACACGATCGCCCGCCTGCAGGCGTACGAGGCCGCCGGCGCCGATGTCCTCTACGCGCCCGGGCTGGCGGACGGCGAGCAGATCCGGGCGGTCTGCGAGGCGACCGGACTACCGGTCAACGTGCTCGCCTTCCGCGGGCTCGAGATGGGGGAGATCGTCGCGGCCGGCGCGCAGCGGGTCAGCGTCGGCAGCGGCCTCGCCTGGACCGCCTTCGAAGCGATGGCCGGGGTTGCCGAGGAGATGCGCGATAGCGGCGACTTTTCCGGCCTGCTCGCGCCAAAACGGATCCGGACCTGGCTCGAGAGCTGAAAGAAGTGGCGAGCATTAATTAACGGCATTCGACGCGATCAACGTCTTCCAAACGGAAACTTCTGTTCCCGCATAAGGAAGTAGCTAGGGTCGCGCTGGAGAAATTAGGTCGTTTCGACTTCATTTCTCTCCCTAAGGCGGATCGGAGCGTTCGCGTTCCGGTCCGCCGTTTTCGTTTTGCGGTGCGGGGTAGCCTTCTCCCCGTGAAGATCCTCTTCGCCCCGATCGGAATCGGCGCCGGCCTCGTCGCCGGCCTCGTCGCGCAGAAGGCCTTCGAGCGGGTCTGGGCGGCGATCGACGACGAGGACCCGCCGGAGCCGGACGACCGCGGCGCGCCGCTGCTGAAACTCGCCGCCGCGCTCGCGATCGAGGGCGCGATCTTCCGCCTCGCCAAAGGCCTCACCGACCGCGGCGCCCGCACCGGCTTCGCCGGCATGATCGGCCGCTGGCCCGGCGACGACCCAGCGCGGGAAGAGGCTTAGGGGAACTCGCCGGGGGCGCCACAGGCCTGCGCCAGCTCCCGCCACGGCTCGATCTCCCAGTAGCCGCGCGCCGCGCCGGAGGTCGAGGGCAGGACCCAGACCGCGGCGCCGCCGATCTGCTCCTCCTGCGGCCCGACCGTGACCGGGCGCCCGAGGGCGCCGCGGGCCGCGTTCTTGCCGTTGAAGGCGAGGTGAATGGGTTCCGCCGCGGCGACCCGCGCCTGCAGGCCGTCGACGTCGAACTCGACCGTGCCGACCTCTGCGTCGGAGCCGTGCAGCACCTTGCAGATATCGGTCAGGCCGATCCCGAACTCGGGCAGGCGCCTGAATTCGGCGGGAGCCAGCTGCACCGGCGTCAGCCCGGTCGCGTGCAACGTCTGCCAGAAGCCGTTGCCGGGTCCCGCGTAATAGGCCCGCGCCCGGGCCGAGGCGGTGCCGGCGGCGGTCCCGCAGAAGACCACGCGCAGGCCGGGGCGCAGGAGGTCGGGCAGGACGGTCATCGGCGGCGGCGGTGGACCTCGGTGGCGTTGGCCTGGTCGCGGGGGCGGACGACGATCTCGTCGACGTTGACGTGCGCTGGCCGGGTGACCGCCCAGCGGATGCACTCGGCGACGTCCTCGGCCGCGAGGGGCGTCATCCCCTCGTAGACCCTGGCGGCCGCCTCCTCGTCGCCGCCGAAGCGGACCAGCGAGAACTCGGTCTCGACCATTCCCGGCGCGATCTCGGTCACCCGCACCGGCTGCCCGAGCAGCTCGAGCCGCAGGGTGCGCAGCAGCGAGCGCTGCGCATGCTTGACGCCGGTGTAGCCGGCGCCGCCGCGGTAGGACTCGAAGGCGGCGATGCTGGTCACGCCGACCACGTGCCCGTCGCCGGACTCGACCAGTGCCGGCAGCAGCGCCCGCGTCATCCGCATCGTCCCGAGCACGTTGGCTTCGTACATCTGCAGCCACTGCTGCTCGTCGGTCTCGGCGACGTGGTCGAGGCCGAGCGCGCCGCCGGCGTTGTTGACCAGCACGTCGCAGCGCGGGACCGCGGCGATGAACGCGGCGACCGCGTCGGGGTCAGTGACGTCGAGCGCCATCGCCGTGGCGCCGAGCTCCGCCGCGAGCTCGTGTACCCGCTCGGCCCGGCGCGCGCCGAGCACGAGGTCGAAGCCGTCGCCGGCGAGCAGCCGCGCCGTGGCGGCGCCGATCCCGCTCGAGGCGCCGGTGATGACCGCGGTCTTTGCCATGCCCTGACCATAGGAGGAACGGCGGCGCGACCGTATACTCGCCCGCGGTGGAGGCTTCAGGGGCACCGGAGCGGTTGAGCGAGGAGGGGTTCGCCGCCTTCGCGGCCCGCAGCGACGACGGCAAGCCGGTGGTGATGCTGAACCTGCTCGCCTTCAAGCCCGAGGGCGGCGAGCAGCGCTACCTGGAATACGGCGCTGCCGTGGCGCCACTGCTCGAGCAGGCCGGCGGCCGCATCGTCTGGGCCGGCGCCCCGGCTCCCGCCCTGCTCGGCGAGGGCCCTGGGACCTCGTCGCCCTGGTCGAATACCCGACCCGCAAGGCCTTCCTCGAGATGATCGGTTCGCCCGAGTACCAGGCGATCGCCCACCTCCGCACCGAGGCCCTGACCAAGGGCGAGCTGCACCCGATGGATCCGGCCGAGCAGCTGCCCTGAGCTGTCGCGGCGATCGGCTACGGTGATCTCGTGACCAACGAGGATCTGGTAACCGAGGCCGGCCGCCGCCTTGCCGCTGCCGCACCCGGTGCGCGGGTGATTCTCTTCGGCTCCCGCGCCCGAGGAGAGAATAGGCCCGACAGTGAGAGGCCGAGCGATGGGAGAACGTTCCCGGCACGCTGGTCAATGAGGCGCTGACGGAAGGCCGAGTTCTTGCGGGGGCGTGACCTTGCAGAGGCTTCGCGGACGCTCAGGCGCAAGGCTGAGGGGGATGCTGCGGCGGTCCGTGAAATGGCGCCAAGCCCCGGAATAACGGACGAGATCATCGGTTTTCATGCCGAGCAGGCTGTCGAGAAGTGGCTTAAGTCGGTTATTGCCAGCCGGGGCGAGGACTTCGAGTACAGCACGACCTGCACCATCTCGTCAGCGGGCCACTCAGGGCAGCGCCGATTGATCGTGAGGCGACGGTTGAGTTGGTCGACCCGTAAGGTGCTGGGCCGACGCGATCCTTGGCTCAGCAGCCTGAGCTAGCTAGGACGCGGGCGCGGTCGCCCTGCCGCTGCGTAGCCGCATCGCCAGGCCGGCGAGCAGGTAAACAATCGCCGCGGCGAGCAGGAGGAACTTGCAGGCGGCGAAGATCGTCGCGAGGAAGGGAAATACGCTGCCGGCACCGTCGATGGTCAGCAGCAGGCAGATGTTCTCGAAGGCGTCGAAGGCGGCACCGAGGGCGCCGAAGTAGACGACCACCGCGCCAATCGTCGCGATCCGCCGCCAGCCCCGCTCGCGGGCGAGATCGCGAACTGCGGCGAGCGCGAGCGTGAGAAAGGCCCCGTAGGCCAGCAGGAAGCCGAAGTCGATCCAGAGTGACTCGCGCGCGGCGTCCTGCCCCTTCTCACCCCATTCGGCAAGGATCTCGTCCGCCCGGTCCTGACCCCCGCTCAGCTCGAACGGCACGATCCCCGGCCCACCGGTGTCCTGCATCCGCTGATCCGCCGGCGCCATAGCCAGTAGCAACAACACCGTCGCGATCCCGGTCGCGATCAACCCCCTCCGCCGCGTCATGGCGCCATTGTTTCGCACGGCGCGGCGCTACATGCGGTGGTCGCGTTTCGCTTACTAGCGCCCCGCACAACAGAAAACGCCCCTCCGGGGAGGAGGGGCGCTTCTGGGGTTACTACAGGGAGGAGAGAGCGGCTGACGGCCAGGCGTAGGGCCAGATTTGGCTTTCAAGAGCGGAAGCTGTCCGGCTGACTCCGGCTGGGACCGGCAGATCCAGCGCCTGACTGTGGCACCCGTGCGGCACGGGCCGGTGTAGGAGATAGCCGGTGGGTGCCGGGCTCGCGCTTGACCAGGTTCCTCATGGTTCGGTACGGGAGCGGTACTCTTTGCGGCCGCCGTCGGCGGTGAGATGACCTCGATTCAGACCGACATAGTCAGCTGGGCCGCGGGGCGACCCGGTTGGCAGCAAACCGCCCTTTGCCAGCTCGCGGCTGGCAACCAGTACGACGACTCCGGACTGGTGGCCCTGGCCGAAGCGATCCGGACTGGCAGCGCGCCTAGCGGAGAAGTCCTTGCTGAGGCAGATATCCCGACTGCCACCTCTGCGACCCCGACCGTATCCCTGGAGATGGTGCGCGACACCGAGAATGTGAATGCGCTAATTGGCGCCCAGGAACTCGGCTTCGCACCCGCAGGATTGACTGTCGTCTATGGCGACAACGGCAGCGGAAAGTCGGGCTACGCGCGGTTGATTAAGTCCGCCGTTCACAGCCTCCACACGGAGCCGGTCCATGTCAACGTATTTGGCAAAGAACCGGACGCGCCGCAGAAGGCGGAGATCTCCTATCTAGTCGGCGGCGAAGTGCGGTCTTCTTCCTGGCCGAGTCCGTCAGCCTCCGAGTTGACCGAAATCAGTTTCTACGACGAGGCCTGCGGCGACGTCTACCTCGAAGTCGACTCCGAACTTGGCTATCGCCCGTCGTCACTCGTGCTCCTCGATCAGCTAATCGCATTATGTGATCGGCTCAAACTTCGATTCGAGGAGCAGCTGACCAAGAATGCGGCGGCGTTCAAAGGGTTACCGAGCCCTCCCGAAACGAGCCCAGCCGGTGCCTTCCTCGCCACCCTTAGTGGCGCGACGACTTCCGTGGCCGTCGATGATTCGGTTGCTTTAGGGCCAGGAGCTGCGGCTGAACTCGGGGAGTTGATCCAAGAGGAGGCTCGTCTACGCCTAAGTGACCCGGCGAAGGAGCGAGCGCGGCTCACCGAGGCGGCGACGAAGATCACCTCGCTGGCCGTTCACATAGGCCGCCTTGCCGACAAGCTCGATGACGAAGCCTGGGCGGGGGCGCTGTCTCAGCGGGACTCAGGGGCGGCTGCGAAGGAGGCCGCCCGGCTCGCTTCGGCCTCCACGTTTGACTCCGAGCCCCTCACAGGCGTCGGAACGGATAGTTGGCGCCTTCTTTGGCAGGCGGCCCGCCGATACTCGGAGGAAAACGCATATGTGGGGCGGGAGTTTCCGGTCACCGACGACGCTCACTGCCTCCTGTGTCAACAGCCGTTGGCCAATGAGGGGGCTGATCGACTGCGTCGCTTCGATGCCTTCGTCAGCGACGAGACTGCAAGGCAGGCGGAGGTCGCTGAGGCTGCGTTGAAAGCGACGGCTGATTCTCTAGAAGAGCTTGGCTCTCAGCCCGCAGCGCTGTTTGACCAATACTCGGCCCTCGAAGGCAGCGACCCGTCGCTTGCCGACAAGGTCAAGGCTTGGATGGACGACGCTGAGGCCCGGCGCGTTGCTCTGCTCGCGGCACTTAAAGAGGACTCGCCCTCCAATATTCCCGCTTTGCCTGCCTCGCCGAGGGTTGTGCTCGACGAGTTAGCCAATCGGATCAGTGCCGAAGCAGCGACGATCGATGACGCGGAGTTCAAAACGCGGTTTGACGCGGTGGTGGCCGAAAAGCAGGACATTGAAGGTCGTCAGCTTCTCGCTGCGGGGCGTGCAGACATTGATGCGGAGATCAGGCGGTTAGGTGAAAGGGACGAACTCACGACCGCTAAGAAAGCGGTCGACACCAAAGCAATCACCCGAAAGTCGACGGAACTCAGCGAGCAGTATGTGACCAGCGAAGTACGGGATCGGTTCATTCGCGAGTCAGATCGACTTCTGCTCGAACGAATTCAGCTCAAGCAGACCGGGGGGCAAAAGGGTCGCGTACGCCAGCGTCCTGCATTGCTCGGCGCCCAGGTCTCAAAGCCCGTGCATGAAGTCCTCAGCGAGGGAGAGAAGACCGCGCTTGGTCTCGCCGGTTACTTCACCGAGGCCCATTTCGATTCCAGCAAATCGGCCCTGGTGCTCGATGATCCTGTCAGCTCACTGGATCACATTCGCCGTGACGCGGTTGCCTCGCGTCTCGCGCAGCTTGGTGGCGAGCGGCAGGTGATCGTCTTCACTCACGATCTCGAGTTTGTGGTCTCGCTTAGCGCTGCCGCTTCACGTGAGAGCGTGGAATTTACCGAGCGATCAATTCAGCGCAGCGGCGATAAGACGCCGGGGATCTGTGTTGACGAGCACCCCTGGAAGGCAAAGGACGTTGGCCGACGGTTGGGCGACTTGGAGGTTCGGCTTGCAGAGATTGAGCGCGAGCGGTCGAACTGGACCCAGGATGAATATGAGACTGCTTGCATCGATTGGGCTGGCAAGCTCTCGGAGGCTTGGGAGCGGCTGCTGCATCTCGAAGTTGCCCAACCGATCTTCGACCTCGCCAAGTCCGAGGTGCACCCGAAAGGGCGCAAGGTGATCGCCCAAATAACGCCGGAGCAGAACAAGCAATTTCAAGAGAGCTATGGGCGGGCATCTGGGTGGCTGCGGCGCCACGACAAGAGCCCAGGAAAAAACACGGTCGCCCCCGAGCCCAAAGAACTTCGGTCTGAGCTTGAGGCAATCCGCGCGTTCCAAAAGAGCATCAAGGACTACAAAAAGAGTTGAGACCCACTCCCGGTTCGGAGAATCCCGCTGCGCCACGTTTGGGCCATTCGATTCCTCAGCGCTGGGGGTCCCCTCCCAGCGCGACACCCCCCGACCTCCCCGAGCTAAGCACCGCCTCGCCGCCCGTCAACCCCTTCGGGGTCGGGCGCTGTCGCGCCCTTGACTGGCGGCGAGTCGGCGCTGGGGGCGGGGTAGGTCGGCGGGGCTCCCTCTGCCGTGGCCTGGGCCGAGGCCCGTCTCCCCGGGCGTTCCGGGCTACGGACAAAAGTGCGGACTTTTCGTCCGCAGCACCTTCGCTTCCCAGGGCCATAAGTGGCCGCTCGCGGCACCTGACCACGCACCCACACGATGTGAGTGTCCGTGGTCAGCTGCCGCGAGCGGCCAGGGGAGGGAAGCGAAGGTGCTGCGGGCTGTGGGGCCGGGGGAGAGGGACGAGGAGGAGGTCTGGGGGTTTGGTGTAGGTCCAGGGGGCAGAGGGGGCAGGGTGGTCGGCCGGGGGGTCGAATCGTCGTGCCGGGCCGTCTTGGGGGCGTGAGAGGTCTCTGGCGTGAATCGGATCGAGGTGGGTGGCGTGGCTAGGAAGGTCGCCGTGTCGATCCCGCGAATCGCCCTGACGCCATCGGAGGCGGCGGCGGCGATCGGCGTCGGTCCCGACTTTTTCGACGCCAACGTCGCGCCCGAGCTGCGGCTGATCCGCCGTGGCCGCAAGCGCCTGGTCCCGGTGATCGAACTGGAACGGTGGATCTCCGAGAACGCGGAGTACGCGCTGGGGGAGAGGGTGTGATCCGCCGGCGGCCTCTAGGCTGGCGGCGATGGGAGACGCGAAGAAGCAGGCTCGCGCCGAGGCCCGCCGGGCGCAGACGAAGTTCGAGCGCAAGACGGCGCAGCTCGACGACGCGGCCAAGGAGCGTCGGGAGAGCTTCCAGCGCGCTGCTGACGCCGGCCTCTCTATGGCGGAGATCGGCGAGGCCGTCGGCCTTCATCGCTCGCGCGTCAACCAGATCATCAAGGGCAAGTAGTCCTCGCTCAACTGTCGAGGGTGCCACAACACTTGGTGGTACTCTAGGAGGACAACGCAAAGCGGCCCCCGGCCGGCGGTGGAACGCCGACCGAGAGCCTGACCACAAGGAGCGTGTACCTCCTCATGGCTACTCACAACCCTACGGGGGATGGCGCCGATGCCGGCGCCCCGACCGCCGCCCAGGATCTCCACGACCAGGGCGTCGTCCTCACCCACGTCCTCGCCCTGCACCCCGCCAGCCTGCGGCTGCGCGAACTGATCGCCGAGGTCACGGCCGGCTCGGCCGACTTCGAGCCCGGCGACCGCTACGGCCGCGCCGTCACCGACCTGATCGGCGTCGGCCTGTTGTTCGAGGTCGGCGAGCTGATCGCGCCGACGCGGGCGGCCGTTCGCGTCCACGAGCTCGCCGCAGCTGGGCACTGAGGGTGGCGGCAATGAGCGACCTACTGGATCCGGTGAGTGCCGAGCTGATCGCCGAGCGCTTCCGCGCGCTCGGCGATCCGACGCGGCTGATGATCCTCGACCACCTTCGGCGTCACGGCGAGGTGGCGGTCGGCGAGCTGGCAGCGCAGGTTGGTGCTCCCAGCAGAACGCCTCAAAGCACCTCGCCGTTCTCCGCTTCGCGCGGATTGTCTCCCGGCGCAAGCTGGGGACCAGCTCCCTCTACCGCATCGCTGACCCGGCAATCCTGCCCTTGATCGGAGCCTGGGGTGGCTGAGGGCATCCGTAGGCGGCACTCAGAGGGCTGCCCGGCGACGGCGGGCGGGCGCTGCCGCTGCAACGCGGGCTGGGAGGCGTCCGTCTATGTAGCGCGAGAGAAGAAGCGGATCACCAAAAGCTTTCGCCGAGAGGCCGAGGCCAAGCGGTGGCGGGTCGATGCCAGGCGTGCGGTGGAACGGGGCGAACTCCGAGGAGCTCCCCGTGACGCTCGAACTCTCGCCGAGGCCCTGCGCGAGTTCGTCGCCGGCATGGAAAGCGGAACCGTCCGTCCGAAGGGCCGCAAGCGCTATAAGCCGAACACGATCCGGTCTTACGAGCGCGTCTCCCGGGTCTATATCGAGGGCTCGGCGGTTGGTGGCATGAAGGTCACTGAGATTCGCCGTCGCGACCTCCAGGACTTCGCCGACGAGCTACTCGGGTCGGGGCTGGCGGCCGGGACTGTGAGCAACGTGCTCAATCCGATCCAGGCGTTCTACCGGCGGGTTCTCGACCGTGACGAGCTGACCTACAACCCGGCGGAGCGGATCGACCTCCCGAGCTGGGGCACCAAACGACCGAAGAGGATCGCGTCCGCGGCGGAAGCGGTACAGCTGCTCGCCGCCCTTCGCCTCGAGGACCGGCCGATCTGGGCAACCGCCTTCTATGCCGGGCTACGGCGGGGTGAGCTTCAGGCGCTCCGGGTCTGGAGGGCGTGATTGAGCCGAAGTCCCTGGCCGGTCGTCGGACCGTGCCGTTGCTCGCGATCCTCCGCGGCTACCTGGAAGGCTCCGTGGAAAGGACCGGCCACTCTGGCGAAGACCTCCTGTTCGGACGGACGACCGAGGAAGCGTTCTATGCGTCGACTATCGACCACCGGGCAAAGCGTGCCTGGAAGGTCGCGAATGAGCGCTTCGCCGAAGAGCGGGAGGGGGAGGGCGCCGGAGCAACGTTGGTGAGGCCGATCACCCTCCACGAGTGCCGCCATACCTTCGCCTCGTTGCTGATCGACGCAGGCGCGAACCCCAAGGCGATCCAGCAGTTCATGGGCCACTCGAAGATCCAGACGACCTTCGACGTCTATGGGCACCTGCTGCCCGGAAGCCACGACGAGGTTCGTGAGCGCATGAACGCATACCTCCTTCCGTCCCAAGAGGTTGAACCCGGCGTCCGTTAAGAACCTAGTTTGGGCCATCCCGCCGAAGCATCCGAGCCAGTCGCTTCACTTTTGGGACGATGGCGTCACTGTCCAAAAACTCGGGGCCTCTGTTCCTGACCCGGCTTGAGCACAACGAGCACAAGTTCATAGAGCGCTGCGACGGCGACACCGATGGAGTCGTCATCAATCTTCGCTTCGATTCCCCGCCGAAACATGGACGCCTCAAGCGCGCGGCGATCGAGCGGCGCCTTCCCTTTGTCATCGACATCGAGACGTGGCGGCTGCCCTTCCTCTCCGGGCCGGACGATGATTCCTTCGGCTCTGACATCGACACCCCGCTGGCAGCCGCGGTCCCGCTGCCGCTCGAACCAGAAGCACTCGAAGATGGAGCACGCCTTGAAGCGCTTGTTCGCGCGGCGGCACAAGTCCAGGTGGGTGCGCTCTACACCTTCGCGCCCTATTTCCGCGTCACGTCGCTTGACGATGCGTGGTTGGATGTGAATCTTCGTGCGCTCGTCGAGATGCGCCGAATCGCGCCACGTCAGCCACTTGCCGCCTGGGTCTACGTCGACTTCGAGTCGATGAGCGGCGGACTTCTGCCCTACCTGGCCGACCGTTACCGCCGCGTTCTCCCGACGGGCAGCATTGTCGTTCTCACCGTCAGCGACATTCGCACGGGCGAGCGAACACCGGAGGAGATCGCGACCTACCTAGAAGGAATCGACGCCTTTCGGACTCATGGCTTCCATGTAATCGCCGACCGTGCCAGCGAGATTTCGGTTGCCGCAATCGCCGGTGGTGCTGCGGGTTGCATGTTGGGCAACCGGATCTATAGAACCGCGCCCGCCAGTCCAATCTGGGACAACCCTTTCAACCCAGCAATCAAGCTGCGCTACTTCGATGGCGAGCGTCTTCGAAAAGTCGATCGCGAGGATGCCAAAGGGCGCGCCAGAAGGGGCACGCTCGGCTGTCGCCATGCGCCAGAGGAGTGCGACGCGATCAACGCCGGAAAGCGGGACAACGTTCTTGTTCGCCTGCATGCATCCCATGAGATGCGGGATGCGATCCGCCGTGCCGAGAGTCTTGGTGCTGTCCGCCTGCGCCAGTTGTGGCACGAAGCGTCGCTGAAACATCTGCGCGAGTTCGCTCAGGCCTTGACGCTGGCCGAAGCGCGTAACCAGGAAGCGTAGGACCACTCGCCGAGTGAGCGGCATGTCGCGGCTGCGGCGGCCTCCCAGGTAACGCACTGGGCTGGAGCCATCTCTAGAGCGGAGGCAATCCAGCGGGGCAGGTCGAGGCGAGCCGCACTCGCCTCCGTATTCCACGCGCCGCTGATCTCTTCGGGCAGCCGGAGCGTGAGCACCTCGCCAGCCTCCGGTGCTGGATGGCCCATGCGGAGAGCGGCGGCGTAGCGTCGAAGCTCCGAGGCGCCCAGGAGCTGCGATTCGTCTGTCGTCCGCGACGCTGCTTGGTCGAGTTGGGCGATCACCTCCTGGCGTGTCCGGCCAGAGAGCAATGAAATCTCGTTCGCGATGCGCGATGCCTCAACCGCAATCCGCACCCATAGCTCGGTGGGTAGCGCAGCGCTGCTCGCCCGGTCGCGAACCAATTCGCGAGTCGCGCGATCAAGCGGGACCCAGGACGTAGTCGGGAGCTCGCCGGGACGGAATGGAGCAGCCGTCAATGACGGCGATGCCGGCGCTCGCAATGCCGGTGCTGGTTCGGTGCTCGCGAGTAGGCGGAGATGTGGACGGCGATCCCGCATGTCGATGCTGCGATTCACCGAACTCCTCTTTGCCGCGGGCGTTCGGGCTCCTGCGCCGGGTGCGTCCTTGCACTAGGAGTTCGCGAACGCACAGACGGCGATCTGCGAGGCGAAGCCGGTGCCGCTTGCGGTCATTTGCTGATTGGGGTCAGCACGCGCCGCTATCCTCGCTCGGGTGCCTCTTATTTCGCGGATGAAATCGGGACGGGTTCGTCGGCTCGAAGAGCAGATGGAATCGATGAACTCGAAGATCGATGCGATGGCCGAGACCTTCGAGTCTCGCCGCGCCGACGATGAAGCCGCCGCCATCGCAGCGGAGCGCATCCGCAGTGGCGCCGCTGACCACAAGGAAGACGGCGGCGAGGCGTTGGCGAAGCTGGGCATCGAACTTCCCAAGGGATGAGCGCCGAGCCGTCCGGCGAGGTGCCCGTCACCTTCGCCAAGGGCGTCCTCGATGACGTGGCCGAGCTGACGGCGGCTTCGCCGAGCGACGAGCCTGAGCGGGCGGCTGAGATTGAGGCCCTGAGACTGCGGATCGCCGAGCTGCTAGTCGAGTGCAAAGCCAATCCCTTCCTGGGTGAAGCGATGGGGAGGGGGCTCCATCCCGAGCTGGCCGACTGCCGGCGGGTCCGCTTCGACGTTCCCTCATACGCCGGCAAGCCTCGATTCCGCCTGATCTACCGGAACGAGCCATCGGACGGGGCGCCGGCCGAATGCCATTGGCTGGCGATCGCACCGCGCTCGGGATTGCGGGCGCATCGCAAGGCGCAGCAGCGCAGTCGATTTGACTGACTGTGGCACCGACTGTGGCACGGGGCTCTTAGAGGGGTCCTCGGCCGGCCCGCGCGGACCCGGCGCTGCGCCCGCATTTCGCTTGCCTAAGCCCCGCACAACAGAAAACGCCCCTCCGGGGAGGAGGGGCGCTTCTGGGGTTACTACAGGGAGGAGAGATATGTATCTCTATATATGTGGATCGGTGGGAGGTGGGTGAGCCCTGTTTGTGCCGCGGGCGCCGATGTGGGAAGCATCAGGGCCATATGACGGCGCAAGACTCACCTAAAAGACTTGGTGCTGCTTACTTCGGCACCTCCTCTTCGATCCTTGAACAGCGTACGAACATACGTGCGATTTGTGTGTGAGGCCGGTCACAGAATTGCTTGACCGGTCGCCTGTGGCATCCCAATGAGGCCCGCTTACCCACTTTGGTGAGCGATAAACGGGCAATTGTGAGGCTCGCTGTAGCGTTGCGCCGGTGAAGAAGGCCCGGATAGACGCGGTTTTGGCGCAGCAGGGCCTGTTCCCGTCGCGTACCGCGGCGGCCGGGGCGGTGCGCGCGGGCGAAGTCCGGATCGGCCGGGACGGGCCGGTTGCCCTGCGGCCGAGCCAGCTGGTCGAGCCGGAGGCGACGCTGATCATCGACGCGGGGCCGCGCTACGTCTCGCGCGGCGGCACCAAGCTCGAGAACGCGCTCGAGGCGCTCGGAATCGAGGTCGCCGGCCGCGACTGCCTCGACGTCGGCGCCTCGACCGGGGGTTTCACCGACTGCCTGCTGCAGCGCGGCGCCGCACGGGTGGTTGCGTCCGATGTCGCCTACGGCCAACTTGACCTGCGCTTGCGCGAGGATTCCCGGGTGACCGTGATCGAGCGCCTCAACGCGCGCGAGATGCAGCCCGCCGACCTGCCCTTCGCGCCGGGCCTGGCAACGGTTGACGTCTCCTTCATCTCGCTGACCAAGGTGCTGCCGGCGGTGGCGCGCTGCCTGGCTCCCGGCGGCGAGGTGCTGGCGATGGTGAAGCCGCAGTTCGAGCTCGGCCGCGAGCGGGTCGGCCGCGGCGTCGTCCGCGACGACGGCGACCGCCACGAGGCGATCCTCGCCGTCGCCCTCGCGGCCGGCGACCTCGGTTTACCGGTGCGCGGCTTCGCCTCTTCCGGGCTGCCGGGCCCGAAGGGCAATCGCGAGACCTTTGTCTGGTGCGGCGGCGACGGCGCCCCGGTCGAGGACCTCGAGGCGGCGCTGCTCGCCGCGGAGGGCGCGGAGGACACCGAATGAAGACGGCGGTCCTGATCACCCACTCGCACCCGCCCGCCACCACCGAGGCGGTGGCGATCGTCGCGCGGGTCGCGCGCGAGGCCGGTTGGCGGGTCGTCGCGACAGCTGACGAGCTGGCCAAGCACGGTGATGTGGCCGATGGCATCGACGCGGTCGCGGGCGAGCAGCCCCAGCCCGACCTCTGCGTCGTGCTTGGCGGCGACGGCTCGCTGCTCTACGCGCTGCGCAGCTACGCCGGTGTCGGCGTGCCCGTCTTCGGCGTCAATTTCGGCACCGTCGGCTTCCTCGCCGCGGTCGATCGCGACGGCTGCGCGGAGGGTCTACGGCGCGCCTTCGCCGGCGAGATCGAGACGATCGACCTGCCGGGGCTGGAGGTCGCGATCGGGGGACAGAGCGCGACCGGCCTCAACGACATCACCCTGGCCCGCCGCCCGCACGACCGGGTCGCCGAGCTGAGTTACCGGATCGCCGGCGAGGAGGTCGGGCACGTGCGCTGCGACGGCCTCGTCGCCGCCACCCCGGTCGGCTCGACCGGGTACAACCTCGCCAACCAGGGCCCGATTCTGGCCTGGGGGGTGAAGGGCTACGCGGTCAGCTACATCTCGCCGCACTCGCTGACGGCGCGGGCGCTGGTCGTCGCTCCCGGCGACGTGCTCCACGTCGGCAACGCCGCCGGCCGTGAGCCGGTCGAGGTCGCCGTCGACGGCGTCCACCACGCCGACCTCGAGGCCGGAGCGGCCCTGGAGATTCGCTTCGTCGAGGCGGTCAGCTGCCTCGCGCAGCTGCCAGGGACCAGCTTCTATGGGCGCATTCGCGAAAAGTTCGGTCACTTAGCCGTTTAGAGATCGCGCAACGAGCGGGCTTTCGGGCCAAGTCGGTCCGCCCCCGTTGCTACACAGAACCCGTGCTGCGTGAGCTGCGGATCGAGAACCTGCTGCTGATCGAGCGGGCCGAGCTGCGGCTGGGGGAGGGGCTGAACGCGATCACCGGGGAGACCGGCGCCGGCAAGACCGTGCTCGCCCACTCACTCGACCTGCTGATGGGGGGCAAGGCGAAAGCGCAGATCGTCAGGCCCGGGGCGGAGGAGGCCTGGGTCGAGGGCGTCTTCGACCTGTCGCAGGGGCTGCTCGACGAGCCGGAGTTCGCGGAGCTGGCGGAGCGGCTGCCGGGCGGGGCGGAGGAGGTGGTGCTGGGACGGCGCGTCTCATCCGCCGGCCGCACCAGCGCCTTCGTCGCCGGCCGCGCCGCGACCGCGGCCGACCTGAAGCTGCTCGGGGGCCGTCTGCTCGCCTTCTACGGGCAGCACGAGCACCGCAAGCTGACGATCTCCTCGGCCCAGATGGAGATCCTCGATGGGTTCGCTGGTGCCGAGCAGCTGGAGACGCGGCGGCGCTATCGCGAGGCGCACCGGGAGGTCGGGCGTCTGGGCGCGGAGCTGGCGGAGCTGCGCGAGGCCGAGGGGTCGCGGGAGCGCGATCTCGATCTCTACCGCTACGAGTTGGCTGAGATCGAGGAGGTCGCGCCGGGTCCCGAGGAGCGCGAGGGCATGGCCGCGGCGCGGGAGCGGTTGCGCCACGCCGAGGGGCTGCGCGAAGCGGCGGCCGGCGCTTATGCCGGGCTGGCCGGGGCTGACGAGGACGGCGGCGGCGCGGCGGCCGCCTTGGCGGAGGCGGAAGGACTGCTGCAGGGGGCCGCCGGCCTCGACTCCGGCCTCGACGCGATCGCGGCGCGGGTCGCGGCGCTGGCGCTCGAGCTCGGCGACGTCGGGGCGGAGCTGCGCGACTACGCGGAGGGCATCGAGGCCGACCCGGGGGCGCTGCAGGCGATCGAGGAGCGCCTCGAGGCGATCGACCGGCTCGAACGCAAGCACGGTGGCAGCGTCGATTCGGTGTTGGCGCACGCCGAGCGCTGCCGGGCCGAGATCACCCGCCTCGAGGGCGCCGAGGTGCGCGGAGCCGAGGCCGCCGCGGCGCTGGCCGCGGCCGAGGCGCGGCGGGCCGAGCTGGGCGAGCGGCTCAGCGCCGGGCGCACGGCGGCGGCGGGGCCGCTGCAGGAGCGGGTCGCGGCAGAGTTGGAGCGACTGGCGATGTCGGGCGCGAAGCTCGAGGTCGGGCTCGATCTCGACCCGGACGGCTACGGCGCCAATGGCCGCGAGACGGTCGAGCTGCGGGTCGCGCCCAACCCCGGCATCGAGCCGGCACCGCTGCGCGACGCCGCCTCCGGCGGCGAGCTCTCGCGGGTGATGCTGGCGCTGAGCGGGCTGGGCGCGGCGGCGACCGCCGGCACCTTTGTCTTCGACGAGATCGACGCGGGCGTCGGCGGCAACACGGCGCGGGTCGTCGGCGAGCGGCTGAAGGCGCTGGGCGCGGGACGCCAGGTGATCTGCATCACCCACCTGCCGCAGGTCGCCTCGCTTGCCGACACGCACTTCCGGCTCGAGAAGGACGTTGCCGGCGAGCAGGCGATCGCCACGGTCGAGCAGCTCGACGGCGAGGCCGTGGTCGAGGAGATCCGCCGCATGCTCGGCGGCGAGCGCTCCGACGAGGCGGCAACTCGCCACGCCCGCGAGCTCCTTGCGGCGGCCTGAGCCTCACGCGTCTGCTCTAGGGCACCGTATGGGTGCCTAAATGCAGACGCGTGACTTGCTGCCCGCCCGCTGCGTCGCCTAATCTGCACAGGTGGCCACCGCCAGTCGCCGTCGCTTTCCTGCTCTGCTCGGTCGGCGCAACGGCGCGCGCCCCGAAGCGCCGGTCGAGGGCACCGCACGGCTGGGGGAGCGGACCAAGCACCTGGTCAAGCGCCTGCGCCCGGGCGACGTCGCGGTCATCGATCACCTCAACATCGACCGGATCGCCGCCGAGGAGCTGATCGAAGCCGGCGTCGCCGCGGTGCTCAACGCCTCGCAGTCGAGCGACGGCCGCTACCCGAACGCCGGCCCGCTGATGCTCGCCCACGCCGGCATCCGTCTCGTCGACGCGCCCGGCGCCGGCCTCTTCGAGCTGCTCAAAGACGGCGACCGGCTGCGGATCGACGGCGGCACGGTGCTGATCGGCGACCAGGAGGTGCTGCGCGGCCGGGTGCTCGCCGCGCCCGAGCTGGAGCTGCAGCTGGAGGAGCAGCGCGAGCGCATCGACGAGGCGCTGGCCGAGTTCGCCGAGAACACGGTCGCCCACGTGCGCCAGGAGACCGACCTGCTGACCGGCAGCATCGAGTTCCCGCCGACCAAGGCCACCTTCCGCGACCGCCATGTGCTGATCGTCGTCCGCGGCGACCGCCACCGCCGCGACCTGAAGGCGCTGCGCGCCTACATCCGCGACATGCGGCCGCTGATCGTCGCCGTCGACGGCGGCGCCGACGGGGTGCTGGAAGCGGGGCTGAAGCCGGACGTGATCCTCGGCGACATGGACTCGGCCAGCGACGCGGCGCTCGCCTGTGGGGCAGAGCTGATCGTCCACGCCTATCCCGACGGCCGCGCCCCGGGCTGCGAGCGCCTGGTCGAGGCGGGGCTGACGCACAAGGTCGTTCCCGCTGCGGGGACCAGCGAGGACGTGGCGATGCTGATGGCCTTCGAGAAGGGCGCGGACCTGATTGTCAGCGTCGGCGCCCACTTCAACCTGATCGAGTTCCTCGATCGCAAGCGCGGCGGCATGTCCTCGACCTTCCTCACCCGGCTGCGGATCGGCGAGCGGCTGGTCGACGCGAAGGGGGTGAGCCGGCTCTACAACCCGAGCTCGACCCTCGCCCCGGTCAGCTTCATCCTCGTCGCCTTCGCGATCCTGCTGACGATCCTCGTCATCACCTCGCCGGCCCTCGGCGACGTCTTCGAGCTGTTCTGGCTCAAGGTCCGGATCTGGCTCGGGCTGTAGGCGGCCCGTCGGCGGTCGCCGGGGCGACCATCTAGCCTTCGGCGGTCGATGGGTTACAGCGCCCGCTACCACGCCACCTCGCTGATCGCGGTTTTCCTCGCGCTCGCGATCGGCATCCTCGTCGGCGCCGAGTTCGGCGGCGACGCGCTGACCGATACTCGCAAGGACCTCGAGGGCAGCCTCGTCAACAACCTCCAGGACGCGCGCTCGCGCAGTGACGAGCTCAACGCCCAGCTCGGCCAGGCCAACGAGTTCGCCGAGCGCGTCTACCCGGCGCTGACCCGCGACGAGCTCGACGGCAAGCGGATCGCGATCGTCGCCCTCGGCGGGCTGCCGGGCGAGGACCTCGACGCCGCCGAGGAGGCGCTGGGGCCGACCGGGGCGCGGCTGGTCGGGGTCGGGGTCGTGCGCGAGCCGGTTGACCTCACCGGGCTCTCGGGCGACCTCGCGAAAACCCGCTTCGCCGACATCCGGTCCAACCCGGACTCGCTGAGTGCGCTCGGCGCCGGCGTCGGCCGCCAGCTGGTTCTCGGGGGCACCCTGCCGGGGGTCGTCCAGGGGCACCTGTTCTCGCGCTCGAGTGGCAGCTTCGGCGCCCTCGACGGGGTGATCGTCGTCCGCAACCAGCCGCAGGACATGGGCCCGCTCCAGCGCGGCAACGCCGGCACCCTCGAGAGCGGGCTGCTGCAGGGGATGACCGCGACCCGCACCCCGGTGGTCGGGATCGAGACCTCGACCACGGAACCGTCCTCGGTCTCCTTTTTCCAGGGCAACGACCTGGCCAGCGTCGACAACGTCGAGCAGGCCGCCGGCCAGCTGGCGCTGGTCTTCTCGCTGCTGGGCGCGAAGGGCAGCTTCGGGGTCAAGGGCAGCGCCGACCAACTCCTGCCGGACCTGCTGACCCAGGGCAGCTGACGTGTACTGGGTCGGGCTGCCGCTGGCCTTCGCGCTCTCGCTGCTGCTCGTGCCCGCCGGCGCCCGCGGCCTGCGCGAGGCGGGCCTGGTGCGGGAGAACTACCGCGGCGCCGTGCTCGCCTTCCCGCTCGGGGCGGTGCTGGCGACGGCGGCCCTGGTCGCGCTGGCGCCGCTCGCCTTCCTCGACGACCGCGCCGACCTCGACCTGCTCGACCCGGAGCTGCGGCGCTGGCTCCCGTACCTGCTCGGGATCGCCTTCCTCGGCTTCCTCGACGACGCGCTCGGGCAGGGCGCGTCGGCCTCGACCCCGCGCGGCTGGCGCGGGCACTGGCGGGCTCTGCGCGCCGGCACGCTCTCGACCGGGGCGATCAAGGCGATCGGAGCGCTGGCCCTGGCCGCCTACGTGGTCTCCGGACGTGGGCTCGAGGACTGGCGCTACCTCGCCGACGTGGCGCTGCTGCTGCTCGCCACTAATCTGGGCAACCTGCTCGACCTGCGGCCGGGCCGGGCCGAGAAGGGGCTGGTGCTGCTCGGGCTGGCGCTCTGCGTCGGGGCCTGGACCCTGGCGCCGCTCGAACTGCTGGGGATCTTCGTCGGGCCGGTCCTGGTCGGCGCCTGGCTGACCCTGCGCGAGCGGGCGATGCTGGGCGACACCGGCTCCAACCTGATCGGGGCGATCGCCGGGGTCGGGCTGCTGACCACGCTCGGCGGCGACGGGCGGCTGCTGGCGCTGGCGCTGCTCGCGGCGCTGACGATTTACGGCGAGTTGCGGTCTATTTCGGCGACGATCGAATCGGTTCCGCCACTGCGCTGGCTAGACTCGCTCGGCAGAGCATGAATCCCTCCCACAAAGGCGACACCAAGTTCATTTTCGTCACCGGGGGAGTGGTCTCGGCGCTGGGCAAGGGGATCGCCGCCGCTTCGATCGGGCGCCTGCTCGCCTCGCGCGGCTACCGGGTCCAGATGCAGAAGTTCGACCCCTACATCAACGTCGACCCGGGGACGATGAGCCCGTTCCAGCACGGCGAGGTGTTCGTCACCGAGGACGGGGCGGAGGCCGACCTCGACCTCGGTCACTACGAGCGCTTCACCGACGAGAACACCTCACGCGCCTCCAACGTCACCGCCGGCGCCGTCTACAACTCGGTGATCCGGCGCGAGCGCCGCGGCGACTATCTCGGCGCCACCGTGCAGGTGATCCCGCACATCACCAACGAGATCAAGCAGAAAATCCTCATCGTCGCCGAGTCGCAGGCGGTCGATTTCGTGATCACCGAGATCGGCGGCACGGTCGGCGACATCGAGTCGCTGCCGTTCCTCGAGTCGATTCGCCAGCTCTACACCGACCTCGGTCCGAAACGGAGCATGTTCGTCCACCTCACCCTGGTGCCCTACGTCGGCCACGCGGGGGAGCTGAAGACGAAGCCGACCCAGCACTCGGTCAACGAGCTGCGCCGGATCGGGATCCAGCCGCACGCGCTGGTCTGCCGCTCCGAAGGCCGCCTCGACCGCGAGATCCGCAGCAAGATCGCCCTCTTCGCCAGCCTCCCGGTCGACGGCGTCATCTCCGCCCACGACGTCGACAACATCTACAAGGTGCCGCTGGTCTTCCGCGCCGAGGGAGTCGACGACCTTGTCCTCGACCACTTCGGGATGGAGGCTCCCTCGCCGGACCTGGCCGAGTGGGAGGAGATGGTGCGGCGCGCCGACTCCGCCAGCGGCGAGGTGAGGATCGCGATCGTCGGCAAGTACGTGCAACTCGAAGACGCCTACAAGTCGGTGATCGAGGCGGTCGAGCACGGCGGCTTCCACCACGGGGTCGGGGTCAAGGTCGAGCTGGTCGATTCCGAGAACTTCGACCCCGAGCGGCTCGAGGGCATGGACGGGATCCTGATTCCCGGCGGCTTCGGCGAGCGCGGCATCGAGGGCAAGGTGCAGGCGGCGCGGATCGCCCGCGAACGCTCGATCCCCTACCTCGGGATCTGCCTCGGGATGCAGATCGCTGTGGTCGAGTTCGCCCGCACCGTGGCCGGCATGGACGGTGCCAACTCAGCCGAGTTCGACCCGGAGACGCCGTTCCCGGTTGTCGACCTCCTGCCGGAGCAGAAGGAAGTCTCCGACATGGGCGGCACGATGCGGCTCGGCGCCGACCCGGTGAAACTGCACGAGGGCACGAAAGCGCGCGAGATCTTCGGTGAGGCGGTGATCTACAAGCGCCACCGCCACCGTTACGAGGTCAACAACCAGCTGCGCCGCCGGCTCGAAGACGAGGGCCTGGTCTGCGGCGGCACCTCGCCGGACGAGCGCCTGGTCGAGATGATCGAGCTGCCCGACCACCCGTTCTTCGTCGCTTCCCAGTACCACCCCGAGTTCAACTCGCGGCCCAACCGCCCCGAGCCGCTATTCCGCGAGTTCGTTGGCGCGGCGGCGCGCCACGCGGGCGAAAGGCCGGCCGACGGCGGCGAGCTGGAGCTGGCGGCCCCAGAGGACGCCATCCAGCGTCCTCGGTCGCCCAAATAGCGCTGCGATCAGGCGCCCTGCGTCCTTGACTGGCGACCTCTGGACCTCGCCACCACCGATCCCCGGGCTATAGCCTCTGCCGCGTGACGCGGTTGGAGGAGACCTTCGTTCGCCTCTGTGAGGTTCGCTCACCGACCGGCGAGGAGCGCGAGGTCGCGGACACTGTCGCGGCTGAGTTGCGGGCGCTGGGGCTGGAGGTGAGCGAGGACGACGCCGCCGGGCCGGCGGAAGCCGGGGCCGGCAATCTGCTGGCGCGGCTGCCAGGGGCGACCGACGAGTGGGTGATGTTCTGCGCCCACCTCGACACCGTGCCGCACAAGGGCCGGGTCGAGGTGATCGAGGACGAGGGCGTCTTCCGCAGCCGCGGCGAGACGATCCTCGGCGCCGACAACAAGGCGGCGGTCGCGGTCTTCATCGAGCTGGTCGCGCGGCACGCGGCCGAGCCGCCGCCGGTCGGGATCGAGCTGGTCCTGACCGTCGCCGAGGAGCAGGGGCTGCGTGGGGCGAAAGCGTTCGAGACCGCGGCCCTGCGCTCGCCGGTCGGGTTCGTGCTCGACCACGCCGGCCCTGTCGGCGAGGTGATCGTCGCGACTCCGACCCAGCAGAAGATCGTCGCCGACTTCATCGGGGTCGAGGCCCACGCCGGGATCCGGCCCGAGGACGGCAGCAGCGCGATCGCCGCCGCCGCGGCGGCGATCGGGCGGATGCGGCTGGGCCGGCTCGACCAGGGGACGACCGCCAACGTCGGCCTGATCGAGGGCGGTAGCTCGGGCAACGTCGTCCCCGGGCACTGCTGGCTGCAGGCGGAGACGCGCAGCCTCGACGCCGGCCGCGCCGCCGAGCTGGCCGGGGAGATCTCCGACGCCTGCGCCTGGGGGGCGAGCGAGCACGGCTGCGACGTCGACGTGCGGCTCGAAGAGCTGTTCCGCGGCTACGAGGTGCCGGCCTCCTCGACCGCGTTGCGGCTGGCGGAGACCGGCCTGCGCGCCGCCGAAGTCGAGCCGCGGCGGGTCGCGATCGGCGGCGGCAGCGACGCCAACGCCCTCCGTCTCGACGGCCTCGACTGCGTGCTCCTCGCCAACGGGACCGACGCCGTGCACACCGCTGAGGAGCAGGTGCCGGCGGCCAGTCTCGAGAAGATGGTCGAGGTCTGCGAGGGGATCGTCGCCGCGGTCGCGGCCGGGGCGGCGGCGGCTCGGACGCGGCGTGAGCAGCCGGCTGGCGCTGCGCCGCGGCACCGTCGTCACAGCCGACCCGCTGCTGGTCGAGGTCGGCGGCGAGCGCCGCCCCGCCTGGGCCGACACCGTCCTGCTCGGGGAGATGCGCGAGGGCGACGAGGTGGTGGTCAACGTGGCGGCGCTCGACCTCGGGCTCGGGTCGGGCGGCTTCGACGTCGTCCACGTCAACCTGACCCGCGGCCTCGAGGGTAGCGCCGGCGACGAGCACGTGATCAAGCTCAATTACACCTCGCTGCAGCACCCGGTCGAGCCGGTGGAGGCGGAGCCGAGCGAGGCGGTGGCGTCGGACGCGGAGTCGGGCGCTGCCTCCGACCACCGGCCGGTGCTCGTCCTGCCGCTGCACGGACACCTGGCGCCGGCCGCTTGGGCGGCGGCGCGGGCGGCGCCGGGAATCCGGGTCGGCTACGTGCAGACCGGCGGCGGCGCCCTGCCCGGCTCGCTCTCGCGCAACCTCGCCGAGCTGCGCGAGTGCGGCCTGCTCTGCGGGCACATCACCGCCGCTCCGGCCTACGGCGGCGAGCACGAGGCGCTGAGCACGGTCGGCGCGCTCGACGCCGCCGGCCGGCTCGGCTGGGACGCGGCACTGGTCGGCCCCGGCCCCGGCATCATCGGCTCGGACACCGAGTTCGGACACGGCGGCATGGCGGCTCTCGACAGCGCCCACGCGGCGCTCTCGCTGAAGCTCCCGACCGTGCTCTCCCCGCGCCTCTCCGCGAGCGACCCCCGCGAGCGCCACCGCGACGTCAGCCACCACACCTACACGGTGCTCGAACTGCTGCTTGCCCCGGTCGAGGTCGCGGTCCCCGAGGGCGAGGATGGCATCGCCGCCGCTTTGGAAGCGGCACCCGGCAAGCACCGCCTGCGCCCGGCCCCAGCCGACCTCGCCGCCTACGAGGCCACCGGCCTCCCGACCCGCACGATGGGTCGCGACTCTGCCGAGGACCCGCTCTTCTTCCGCGCTGCTCTCGCGGCGGGCAACGCGCTGGGCGCTGCCGCCGCATAGTCCCTTGCGCGTGGAGGTACGCCGAGCGGCGGGCCGAACCAGCCCCTCATGGCGATTGCGGTCAAGCCCGCGAGTCCCCCCGTGCCCGCCGCGCCGGGCGCCGACGCGCGCTTCCAGAGCCTCGTCCTCGACTTCCTCTCCTACCTGGAGCTGGAGCGCGGCCTCTCGCGCAACACCCTCAACGCCTACCGCACCGACCTCTTCCAGTACGGCGAGTACCTGGCTGCCCACGACGGCGACGCGCTGGCGGCGCGCCCGGCCGACGTCGCCGACTTCCTCGCCGAGCTGGCGACCGGTGAGGGGGAGCGCCCCGCCTGCTCGGCCTCGACGATCCACCGCAAGGCCGCCTGCCTGCGCTCCTTCTACAAGCACCTGCGCCGTGACGAGCTGATCGGCGACGACCCGACGGCGGCGCTGAGCGCGCCGCGCCGCGCCAAGAAGCTGCCCCACGTCCTCAACTACTCCGAGGTCCAGAAGCTGCTGGCGGCGCCGCGCGGCAGCGAGCCGACGGCGCTGCGCGACCGGGCCCTGCTCGAGGTGATGTACGCCTGCGGGCTGCGCGCCTCGGAGACGATCGGGCTGGAGCTGGCCGACCTCGACACCCACGAGGGCATCCTGCGGGCGCGCGGCAAGGGCTCCAAGGAAAGGCTGGTCCCGCTCGGCCGGCAGGCGATCCTGGCGATCGACGCCTACCTGCGCGGCGGCCGCCCGAAGCTGGTCGGTGACCGCCACGAGCCGAAGCTGTTCGTCAACTTCCGCGGCGGCCCGCTGACCCGCCAGGGCCTCTACAAGATCGTCCAGAAGCACGCCCGCGACGCTGGCCTCTCGGGCCAGATGAGTCCGCACACGCTGCGCCACAGCTTCGCCACCCACCTGCTCGCCGGTGGTTGCGACCTGCGCGCCGTGCAGGAGATGCTCGGCCACGCCGACATCTCGACCACCCAGATGTACACGCACCTCTCCGGCAACCGCCTCAAGGAGGTCTACTTCCAGGCGCACCCGCGGGCGAGTCACGAGTAGTAGAACTCGGGGATGCCCGAGCTGCCTGAGGTCGAGACCGTCTGCCGTCAGCTCGAGCCGGAGCTGGAAGGGCACCGGATCGAGCGGCTGGAGGTGCTCGACGAGCGCTGGTCGCGTCCGGTCCCACCGGCCGAGCTGAGCGAGGCGGTCAGCGGTCGCACGATCGAGGGGCTGGGGAGGCGCGGCAAGTACATGCTGCTGGCGCTGGAGGGTGGCCAGACCCTGGTCATGCACCTGCGGATGACCGGCAACCTGGTCCTGGTCGAGGGCGAGGACGTGCTCGACCCGTCCGAGGGGAGGCGGCTGTACGAGGGCGAGCGCTCGAGCTCGGCCCGCCACCTGCGCGCCCGCTTCGGGCTCGACGACGGCCGCGAGGTCTGGTTCACCGACCCGCGCCGCTTCGGCGAGGCGTTCCTGATCGACGACGTCGACCTCGAGGCGCGCTTCGCCGGCAAGGTGGGAGTCGAGCCGCTCTCGGCCGAGTTCACGCCGGAGGCGCTGGGGGCGATGGCATCGGGACGGACGGCGCCGCTGAAGTCCTTCCTGCTCGACCAGTCCGGCGTCGCCGGCGTCGGCAACATCTACGCCGACGAGGCGCTCTACCGCGCTCGCCTGCACCCGCTCTCGCCGGCGGGATCGATGAAGCCCGAGCACCTCGAGGCGCTGCGCGACGCGGTCGTCGTCGCGCTCGAAGCGGGGATCGACAACGGCGGATCCTCGATCGACGACTACCGCGACGGCCGCGGCGAGAAAGGGACGATGCAGGACGAGTTCCTCGTCCACACCCGCGAGGGGGGGCCGTGCCCGTCCTGTGGCGGCGAGATCGTCCGCATCGTCGTCGGTGGGCGCTCCACCTACTTCTGCCCGAGCTGTCAGGTGCGGCTGCGGAAACGGCCTCGGCGCCGACGAAAAGGCTGAGCAGTTACCGCCCCTATAGGGGCGTCAAGTGCACAGTCGCGTCCGCCCCGTCGGCCACCCTTGCTGTCGTGGCCGGAAAGACCGTCAAGGCGGAGGCGATCGTCCTGCGCAGCATCCGCTACGGCGAGGCGGATCGCATCCTCCACCTCTACTCGAACACGCGCGGGCGCTTCGGGGCGATCGCCAAGGGGGCGCGCAAACCGAAGTCGCGCTTCGGCGGGCGGCTGGAGCCGTTCTTCCGGCTCGACCTCGTCCTCCACGAAGGCCGCGGCGACCTGCTGACGGTGACCGGCGTCACCACGGTCGACGGCTACCCGCGGCTGCGCTCCTCCGGGCCGGCGCTCGCCGCCGGGGCCCGCGCCTGCGACGCGGTGCTGCGGCTGCTCGACTCGACCGACCCGAACCAGCCCGCCTACAACCTGCTCTGCCGCTACCTGGCGCTGCTCGACGATCCCACCCAGCCGGGCGCGGCCGGCCTCGAGGTAGCCCTCTCCTTCCGGCTCAAGCTGGCCCTGGTCGCCGGCTTCGCCCCCGAGCTGGCCTCCTGCGCTCGCTGCGGCGAGGCCGAGCACCTGGCCGGGTTCTCCGGCGCCGCCGGCGGCGTCGTCTGCGGCGGCTGCGAAGCCGGCTCGTTCCCACTCTGCGAAGAGGCTCACCGCTTCATGATCGAAGCGCTGGCCCAGCCGTTGGCCGCGGCGCCCTCGTCGGATCCGCTCGCCATGCGCCAGGTTGAGCGCGCCATCGGCGAGACGCTCGAGCACCACGCTCACGTGCAGTTGAGAGCGGCCGCATAGAAGGAGAGGGGAGGGACTGGGCGGAGCCTCCCTGCTGTTGCTCCGACGAGTCCCTCCCCTCTCCTTATGATCGACTGGTGCCCGTCGCCACCGCCTTTGCCGATCGCGTCTCCGCCTGGGAGCAGGAGTTCCTCTCCGAGCACGCGACCCGGTCCTATCCGGCGCGGCGGGTGGTCGGGGAGGCGGACAGCCCGCTGCGGACGCCGTTCCAGCGTGACCGCGACCGGATCGTCCACTCGAAGTCCTTCCGCCGGCTCAAGCACAAGACCCAGGTCTTCGTCGCTCCCGAGGGCGACCACTACCGGACCCGGCTCACGCACACGCTCGAGGCCTGCGGGATCGCCCGCACGGTGGCCCGGGCGCTGGGCCTGAACGAGGACCTGACCGAGGCGATCGGGCTCGGGCACGACCTCGGCCATCCGCCCTTCGGGCACGCCGGTGAGGAAGCGCTCGACGCGGCGCTGCGCGAGCGCTGCGGGCGTGGCTTCAGGCACAACGAGCACTCGCTGCGTGTGGTCGAGGTGCTCGAGCGCGACGGCCAGGGGCTGAACCTGACCGAGCAGGTGCGCGACGGCATCCTCAAGCACACCGGCGGCGACAAGCCGGCGACCTTGGAGGGCCGGATCGTGAAGCTGGTCGACCGCGTCGCCTACATCAACCACGACATCGACGATGCCCTGCGGGCCGGCATTCTGCGTTCCGACGACCTGCCGACGGCGGAGATCGAGTTGCTCGGGCCGACCGGCTCGCAGCGGATCGACACGCTGGTCCGCGACATCGTCGAGCGCTCGGCCGCGGCCGGCGACATCGTCCAGAGCGAGGAGATCGGCGGCGCGATGCTGCGCCTGCGCAAGTTCATGTTCGACCGCGTCTACCTCGGCCCCGAGGCGCGGCGCGAGCACGAGCGGGTGCAGCGCACCGTGCGCGGCCTCTTCGGCCACTACCTCGACCATCCCGACGAGCTGCCCGAGTGGGGCCCGGGCGACGAGGCGCAGCGGGTCACCGACTACGTGGCGGGGATGACCGATCGCTTCTGCATCGCCAAGTTCACCGAGCTGACCATCCCCGCAGAGGCGCGCTTCTGATGGCGCTGATCTCGCCCGAGAGCCTCGAGCGGCTGAAGCAGACCGCGGACATCGTCGAGGTGATCTCCGCCCACACGGACCTGCGCCGCCAGGGCGCCCGCTGGGTCGGCCTCTGCCCGTTCCACGAGGAGCGCACGCCGTCCTTCTCGGTCGACGCGCAGGAGAAGCTCTACCACTGCTTCGGGTGTGGGGTCGGCGGCGACGTGATCAAGTTCGTCGAAGAGAAGGAAGGACTGGGCTTCACCGAGGCGGTGGAGCTGCTCGCCGACCGCTACGGGGTCGAGCTGGAGCGCGAGCAGGAGGATCCGCGGGCGGAGGCGCGGCGCCAGCAGCGGCGCCGGCTCGAGCAGCTGCTGGAACGGACGGCGAGCTTCTACTCGAACTACCTCTGGGAGTCGCGGGAGGGGGCGAAAGCGCGCGATTACCTGGCCGGGCGCGGGCTGCGGGAGGAGGTGCTGCGCGACTTCGGGGTCGGCTACGCGCCCAGCGCCTGGGACAAGCTGCTCGTGCTCGGGCAGCGGGCCGGGTTCCGGATCGAGGAGCTGCGCGGGGTCGGGCTGGCCCAGCGGGGCCGGGGGGGAGGCGAGTACGACCGCTTCCGCTCCCGGATCATGTTCCCGATCCGCGACCGCCGCGGCCGCGTGCTCGGGTTCGGTGGCCGCGCGATGCGCTCCGACCAGGGCGCCAAGTACGTGAACACGGCCGAGACCGACTTCTTCCACAAGAGCCAGTTGCTCTACGGCGTCGACCGCGCCAAGGCGGCGATCGCGAAGGCGACCCGGGCGGTCGTGGTCGAGGGCTACACCGACGTCCTCGCGCTGCACCAGGCCGGGGTCGAGGAGGCGATCGCGGTGATGGGGACGGCGATCACGGGCGAGCAGGTGGCGACGCTCTCGGGAATGGTCGAGGAGGTGGTGCTGGCGCTCGACGCCGACTCGGCCGGGCAGGAGGCGATGCTGCGGGCGCAGCGGGTCGCGGCCGGGCGCAGGATGCGGCTGCGGGTGGCGGCGATGCCGGCCGGTGAGGACCCGGCCGAGATGGTGGCCGCGGAGGGCGGGGCGGAGCGCTTCCGGGCGCTGGTCGAGGCCGCGGTCGAGCTCAACGCCTTCCAGGTCGGGCTGGTGCTCGACCGTACCGACCCCTCGTCGCCAAGCGAGCGCGACCGGGCGCTCGAGGAGGTGGCGCCGGTGCTGGCGGCGATGGGGGAGACCGCGAGCCGCGACGACCTGGTGCGCCGGGTCGCCGAGCGGCTCGACCTCGAGCCGGCGATGGTGATGGGACGCGTCGTCGCGGCGCGCCCACTCAGCGGCGGCCCCGAGCAGGCGGCGGCACCGGGCCGTGGCGGAGCCCGCCGCAGCCGCGACGGGTCGCCGAGCTGACCTCGCGCGAGCGCCGCGAGCGGGCGCTGCTGGCGATGTGCATCGCCCTCCCCGACGAGGGCAGCGAGTACCTGGCGCGGCTCACCGACGCCCACCTCTCGCCGACCGGGCTGCGCGCCGCCGCCTGGCTGCGCAAGCACCCCGAGGACCCGGCCTCCAACCTGCCCGACGAGGCCGAGCTGGCCGGGCTGATCACCGAGCTGGTGATGCTGGCCCATGACGAGCCGGCCTCGACCGAGTCGATGGAGCTTAACTACCTGCTGCTCGAGCAGCGCCGGCTCGAGGACGAGATCGCCGCCGCCGGCGATGACTACGGGCGCCGCGCCGCGCTCAGTCGCGACCGCGCCGCGCTGGTCGAACGAATCGCCCACACGCAGGGGGCTTGAGCTGCGCGCGGGCCGCCGATCGCGCTCGCTCAGCGCAGCTTTCTGTCTGCATCGCTTGAGAGAATTCCGGCATGGACAGGGGATGGCTGGAGGAGTGCCTGGCAGTGGGCATGTCCCTCGACGCAATCGGGGAGCAGGCGGGCAAGCACCCGTCGACGGTCAGCTACTGGCTGAAGAAGCACGGGTTGAAGTCAGCGGCGAGTGCTACGCACGCCCCGAAAGGGCCGATCGAAAAGCAGCGGCTGGAGGAGCTCATCGCGGAGGGGATCTCTCTGAAAGAGATCGCCGAGCGATTGGAACGTAGCGTGACGGTCGTTCGCTACTGGATCGCTCGCTATGGCATCGAGCGGGAACGGTGCCGGAAGCGGGTCGTCCCGGGAGGTGCCAGGACGGTCGACATGTCGTGCGGGCGCCATGGCGTGACGGCATTCGTGCTCGAGGGTCGTGGCTCATACCGCTGTATGAGATGCAGGGTGGAAGCGTCTGCTCGGAGGCGGCGGCGCGTGAAGCAAATTCTGGTGGAGGAGGCCGGTGGGAAATGCGTGCTCTGCGGCTATGCCCGCTGTCAGCGGGCCCTCCAGTTTCATCACCTCGACCCAGCGACGAAGCGATTCCACCTTGGCCACGGTGGACACTGTCGATCCCTTGCTAGATCTCGGGCGGAGGCGCGCAAGTGCGTCCTCCTCTGTGCGAACTGCCACGCGGAGGTTGAGGCAGGAATAACCGAGATGCCGCTAAATTCTCCTAGACGGCAATCCGATGTAGCTCATTTGGATTAGCACGGTCCGGGGTAGCTCAATGGAAGAGCATTCGACTGTTAATCGAAGGGTTGTGGGTTCGAGTCCCACCCCCGGAGCTTTCTTCTTCACTTAGCGGCGCCACCGCTGCGCCGCAGGGCCAGTGCCTCGACCAGCTCGGCGCCGCGCTCGGCACCGTCGTTCTCTCGGCCCCAGGCGGCGATCTCGCCGGCCCGTGCCGCGAATGAGCCGTCGCCGAGGACGCGCCGCGCGGCCCAGCGCAGCGGGCCGGGCCGGCAGAGCCGCCAGGGCAGCGAGAGGCCGGCCTTGGCCCAGGTGACCCGCATCGCGGTCTCGCTCATGTCGCCGGTGATCGGGCAGATCAGCACCGGCGTGCCGGCGCCGAGCGCGCGGGCGACGGTGCCGTGGCCGCCGTGGGAGACGACCAGTGAGGCGGCCGGCATCAGCTGGCTGTAGCTGAGCCAGTCGACCAGGACGGCGTTGGCCGGGACCTCGATCGGGCGCTGGGGGACGACCCGGTTGGTCGTCGCCACGACCCGCACCGGCTCTTCGGCGAGCGCCGCCAGGGCAGTGCGGACCAGGTGGTTTTCGGAGTCGTGGGCGGTGCTGGGGGCGACCAGGACCAGCGGCCGCTCACCCGGCGGCAGCTCGATCTCGGGATGCGGGACCTCGAAGCTCATCGGCCCGGTCACCTCGACCCCGGGCGGCCAGCGCCGCGGGTACTCGAGCTGCGGGTAAGTGGCGACCAGGGCGAGGTCGGGACTGATGCCCCCGTGGAAGCGGTCGAGGGGCGCGAGACCGAGCCGCTCCCGCTGCAGGTTGAGGTCGCGGCGGCCGTGCTCGAGGCCAACGTCGAGCGCTCGCTGCCCGGCTCGCCAGAGTGCCCGCCCGAGCGGCGTGCGCGGCGGGCGTAGCCCGATCGCGAAGAACGGCAGGCCCGGCTCGACCACCGGGTAGATGTGGGGGATCAGCGTCGCCAGCGGTACCCCGGCCCGCTCCGCCGCCAGCGTCGGCGCCAGGGTGAGGATGTCGCTGACGGCGACGTGAGGGCGCATCTGCTCGAGCAGCGGCAGCAGCGCCCGGGCCGCCTCGGCGGCGTGCTGGCCGGCCTCGGATTCCGGCTCCGGCGGCGGGAACATCCGGTATTCCTCGGCGGCAGCGAAGCCGAGCCCCGCTCCCTCGACCGCCGCCCGCCGCTCCTCCCAGGTCTCGACCACGACCTCGTGGCCGCGCCCGGCCAGCGCCCGGCCCAGCGCGATCGCCGGAAACGCGTGCCCCGCGTCGCCGAATGCGGCGACGAGGACCCTCAAGGCGTGTCGAGCCCCTCGCCCGGGCGCGTGAAGACAATCTCCGGGACGTGGCAGTTGGGTGAGGTGCGGAGCAGGAAGCGGACCGCCTCGGCGAGGTCGGTGGTTCGGATCATCTGCTCAGGCGGGATCTGCCCCTGGACGAACTCGGTCATCGGCGTCTCGACGAAGCCGGGGGCCAGCGCCGTGCACTGGACCCCGGCGGCGCCCGCCTCGCGGTGGGTCGAGTTGGTGAAGTTGATCACCGCGGCCTTGGTCGCGGCGTAGATCGAGAGCCAGGCCTGGCCTGCTTTGCCGGCGATCGAGGCGGTGTTGACGATCAGCGCCTTGCCGTGCTCGGCGCCGGCCTCGCGCAGCAGCGGCAGCCCCTCGCGGGTGCCGAGGATCAGCGCCCGTAGGTTGACCGCGAGCTGCATGTCGAGGTGTTTGGTCTGGATTTCCTCCATCGGCGCCCCGATCCCGACCCCGGCGTTGTTGACCAGCACGTCGAGGCGGCCGTAGCGGTCGCGGTGGGCGGCGAAGACGGCGAGCACGTCGTCCTCGTCGGTCATGTTGGCGGCGACGCTCTCGACCTCGAGGCCGTCGTCGCGCAGGCCGGCGGCGGCCTCCTCGAGCTTCTCCGGGCGGCGGGCGGAGATCGTCAGCGCGTGGCCTTCTTCACCCAGCGCCCGCGCGATCGCCAGGCCGATCCCGCTCGAGGCCCCGGTCACCAATGCAGCACGCTCCGCCATCTTCTCCTCCTGTTTCGACGCCGCGGGCACCCTATCGCCGCACCGAGCAGGGCGCGCGGCGCACCGGTTCGATTCCCCGTCTCAATAACATGGCGCCGATGCGCGCCGCCCCTCGCTTTGCCCTGGCCCTCGCCTGCCTGTTCGCCGCCGCCGTGGTGGTGGCCGGCTGCGGTGGCGATTCGGGCTCGACCGACTCGACCTCCAGCGCGGCCAGCGCCGAGAGCCGCCCGGCGCCGCCGAAAAGCGAGTTCCCGAAGCCCGAAGGCAGAAGCCTACGCGAGCTGATGAAAGCGGCCGACGCGCCATCCGAACTGGTCGTCTCCCCGGCCGCGATGGTCTTCTACAAGGGCGAGAACCGCTACCCGTTCGGGGTCTTCGAACGCGACCGCACTCAGGTTCCCGACGCCGAAGTCGCCCTCTACATCTCGAAGGCGCCGAAGCCGAAGGCGGGCGGCAGCACCGAGACGGGCAACAAAGGCCCGGTCGCCAAGGCGCAGGCGCAGGCACTCGACCAGCCGGCGCTCGGCCCCTTCCCGGCCGCGATCGAAAGCCTGGTCACGCAGCCCGCCTTCCGCGCGAAGACGACCAGCGACGACCCCGACGCCGCCAGCGTCGTCTACACGACCGAGCTCGACTTCCCCAGCAACGGCGAGTGGCGGATCGCCGCCCTGATCAAGGAAGGCGACGAAGTCCAGGGCACGCTGCTACCGAGCGCCGGCGTCGGTGAATTCAGCGGCATCCCCCGGCCCGGGGAGAAGGCGCCGCGGATCCACACGCCGACCCCGGAGGACGTCGGCGGCGACCTCTCGCAGCTGACCACGCGCATCCCCCCCGACACCCAGAACCAGGTCGACTACGCCGACGTGCTCGACAAGGAACCGATCGTGCTCTTGTTTGCGACCCCGCAGTTCTGCGAAAGTCGGGTCTGCGGCCCCGTTGTTGACGTGGCCGAGCAGGTGAAGCAGGAAGACGGAGACGAGGCGGCCTTCATCCATATGGAGATCTGGAAAGACAACGAGCCGGGCACCGCGGTGCGCCCGCAGGTTCGCGCTTTCAACCTGCCCAACGAGCCGTGGCTGTTCGCGATCGACCGGCAGGGGAGGGTCAGCTCGATCCTGCAGGGCGCCTTCGGCCCCGAGGCGCTGGCTGCCGCGGTAAAGAAGGCGGCAGCCGAATGAGCAGCAAAAAGAAAGAGAAAGAGCCGGCGAAAAAAGAAGAGGCCGTGAGCGCGGAGCTGCTGGCGAGCTTCGCCGAGGAGGCGCGGCGCCGCTGCGACGTGATCGCCGCCGGCCTCGCGACCGAGTCGGCCGACTTCGAGACGATGCGGGCCGAAGCCCACGCCCTGCGCGGCACCGCCGGCGTGGTCGGCCTGCGCCGCCTCGCCGAGCTCGCCGGCCTGATGGAGTCCGACCTGGCCGAAGCGAAGAAGACCGGCGTGATCCGCGGCGGCCGCAGCCACCAGATCGCCGACGCCGCCAAGGCCCTCGCCGAGGGCGCCGCCGCGGCCGCCAAAGGCGAGGAGGAGCCCCCCGACGTCGGCCGCTCCCTCGCCCAGCTCTTCAGCGCCTAAGCCCCCCGCCTCGCGCTACGCTCGCCCTTCCAGGGGCGGTAGCTCAGCTGGTTAGAGCAGCGGACTCATAATCCGTCGGTCGAAGGTTCGAGTCCTTCCCGCCCCATGGAAAGCCCGGAAAAGCGGGTCAAAGGACGGGACGCACGATGTGGATCTCCGCGATCAGCACGTAGTCGGCTTGGTCGATCGACTGTCCCGGCACGTCCGCCGGCCGCGTAAGACGCCAATCCGACACGGTGTCCAGCGACCCGCGGACGATGTCGCGATCCCCTGCCATCAGATGCTCAAAGTCCTCGGCCAGCTCCGGCGAGCGCAGCTGAAACCCACATGAGAAGGGTCGCGGGAGGACTCATCCACGAAACGTAGTGGACAATCGCACCTGAATCGCCTGCCCTGCTTCGCACTCCGCCGCCACGGCCCGTCCCATTTCTCGGAACACCGCCTACTGGCTTGCCGCGGCGGCGTCGCCCCCCGTGAACCGTTCGACGAATTCGAGGGCGGTGTCGCAGACCTCGCGCCAGCCGCTGTCGATCGTCAGGGAGTGGCCGCGGTTGGGGATCGACTTGATCTCGGTCACACCGGTGTTGCGCTTCTGTCTCTTATAGGAGGCGTTGGCGATCGCCCAAGGCACGGTGTGGTCCTTCTCCCCGTCGAGGATCAGAAGCGGGCCGCGGTCGGGGTTCTTCGTGTCGACCTTGGCCTCGGTCGCGGGGTTGAGGTTGGCGTTCGCCATCTGCATCAGCGCCACTCCCGGCGCCGCCACGTGGTAGGTCTCGTAGAGCCCTTCGCCTCCTCGTCGCCCAGCGCATTGGTCCAGCCGTACTTGAACTGGTCGAACGTCAGGGTCACGGCGCGGCCCCTGTTGAGCGGGTTCGAGAGGACGGGCGCGGACACCTTCAGCGTCGAGAAGGGCAGGGGCAGGACGCCGCGGAACGGACCGGGATCGATCGCGACCGTGACGGCCGAGAGTCCGCGGCCGGCGATGATCTGGGCCAGCAGGCCGCCGGTCGAGTGGCCGAGCACCGCCGGCTTTTTCTGCAGCTGGCCGATCACCTCGGCGGTGTGGTCGGCGACCTGCCGGATCGTCTTCTTGGCAAGGACGTCGGGGTTGGCCCGCGCCTCCTCAACCGTCAGCGGGTCGTCGGGCCAGACCGGGGTGAGGCCTGCGTAGCCGGCCTCCTCAAAGACGGCCGCCCAGCGATCCCAGCTGCTCGGCAGCAGCCAGAGCCCGTGGATGAAAACGGCCGGCGTCTTCCCGCTCGCGTTCGCCTTCTCAATCTGCTCCTGCTCCCTCTTCGTGATCGCCATCGCTCGCCTTTCGCTGGGTGTCACGGAACCCCGCCGCTCCTTAGATTCCCATCTCTTCAGTGATTCGGTCAAGGATCTGATGGACTTCGAGCCGGGGGCGATGGAGAGAACTTGGTCCCGAAAATTGGTCCCCAACTGCACTCAGCCGAACTCCCTTGGACGTAATTCGCTCTATCGGGCCAGATTTGAAGTAGCGGTGCTCGGGGTTGTGAAGAAGAGATGACCTGTAGGACCCTCTCACGTTCCTACGGACCAACAATGAGCGTCAATACCAAGCTGATGACCGCACCGAGACCCGCGCTAATGACCCACCCGCGCCACTGGCCCCTCCAGCCGCTCAATCGCTTGGTGTCTTCGAAACCTTTTTTCAGTGCTGCCAGGAATTCTTCATTCACCTTGGCTAGCTGCGCCGCGAGTCGCCTCTCGGAAGGAGTCGGTGCTTGTTCGCTTTGGGCGAATGCGCCAATAAGATCCTGCTGCGAAACCGCAAGGGTATGACCGTCGGCCGCTCGTTTCACGATCGCACCGCCTGGTGGAACGTAGAGATGGCCATCGCCGGTTGGACCCACCTCAGCCACCACGATTGGCGATCCGTCTACCCGCAATTCTTCCACCGCGACCGGCACGCTCGGCTCGACCGCTTGTGCCCCCTGTTCCGCTACTCGCTTGGTCTTGGGCGGGCTCTTGAGACCTACGGGCTTTCCATCAGCGATCCCGAGGACAATTTTGCCGCCGCCGGAGTTGGCCATGGCGGCTATTAGCCGCGCAGCTTGCTCCTCGTCATGCAACTCAGCCTTGAACTCGAGGTCCGCACTCTCGGGGGACTGGAGTAGCTGGTCGACCTCAGCCGCTGGCATCGAACCTTGTTCACTCGACATAAAGACCGGAGTATGCCCCGTTGCCGATATTGCTGCAATGGCGTTCCACTTTCGTGTGAGGGCGAGAACGAGAGCATGGGCTCGAGTCCCTCCCGCGCCATCCGTCGGATGCCCTCGTCGGGTCTCAGTTAGCCAATGGGCTAGGGTCGTCGCGCGCAGTTTTCGCTGCGCGCAAACAATTGAGAGGCGGCCTTTTGGATCCTGTCGGATATGAGTTGTGTACTCCCGAGGGCGGCAAGGGCGGCGGCGTTCGTGCGACTCGTGGCTTCCAGGTCGGCGAGACGGTGATGATCGGAGTGCTCGAAGGCGAGGTTGCCTTCAACGACTCGCACGCAACCCAGGTGAGCCGCACCAAGTGGGCCCGCCATGGCGGTCTCGGCCCCAAGGTCAACCACTCGTGCAACCCGAACTGTGGTGTGGAGCTCAACGCGACGGGTGCCTGCAACTTCGTCGCCCGAAGGTCAATTTCCGATGGCGAGGAGATCACCTTCGACTACGCGATGCGCAACTACTCGATCGAGCACTTCCCGGGAGGCTGTCTTTGCGGAGCGGATATCTGTCGGGGTTCGGTAACCGGCTGGAAGGATCTCCCCGCGGAGCGCAAGGTCGCCTACGAGGGCCTGGTCGCGCCCTATCTGCTTGAGATCGATCGCGAATTAGCCGGTTCAGTCGTCTGAGCGCTCGGGTCAGGGCGAGAGCGGGGTCGAGCTGACCGCGTAGACGTCCCAGGGGTCGGCGACCCCCTTGAGGGTGTGGGCGCCCTGGTGGGTGAACTCGATGCCGGAGCCGGCGGCGAGGTCGCGGACGGTGCGGGAAGTGAGGACGGCGCCGGGGTCGGCGAGGGCGGAGATGCGGGCGGCGACGTGGACGGCGATCCCGCCGACGTCGTCGCCGATCAGCTCGACCTCGCCGGTGTGGAGACCGGCCCGCACCTCGATGCCGAGAGAGGGCAGGTCGGCGGCGATCGCGCGGGCGCACTCGACCGCCCGGGTCGGGCCGTCGAAGACGGCGAGGAAGCCGTCCCCGGTCGTCTTCACCTCGCGGCCTCCGAAGCGCTCGAGGTATGCTCGCACCACCTTCTGATGCTCCTCGAGCAGGTCTCGCCAGCGGCGGTCGCCGAGCTCGGTCGCGAGCCTGGTCGAGTCGACGATGTCGGTGAACAGCACCGTGGCCAGGGCCCGTTCGGGAGCGGGGCCGGGTCGGACTCCGGTGAGGAACTCCTCGATCGCCTCCAGCGGCGCGTTGCTGTCACCGATCCAGGGGAAGTGGTCCTCGCCGGGGAAGCTCGAGGTAACGACTGCCCTCGATCTGCTGGGCGAGCCAGTGGGCGGCGCGGTAGTTGACCACGCGGTCGCCGTGACGGTGCATGACCAGGGTTGGGACCTGGATCAGCGGCAGCGTCTCGCGCACGTCGATGTCGAAGAACATCTCGAACAGCTGCCGGACCCGCATCGGGCTCGCCGCCTGGCGCTCGAAGCGGGCCTGGAACTCGCGCGCGCGAGGGTCGCCGGCGAGGCTCGGGGAGAAGATGTCGATCGTCGCCCCCTGTCCCCAGTAGGGCGCGATCAGCTCCTCGTTCGATTCGAGCAGGGCCTGCTTCGGTGCCGCCCACGGGTAGTCGTCGGCCTCCGTCGACTTCGCCATCGCGCCCCAGAGCACCAGGGCGGAGGTTCGCTCCGGGTAGGTCGCGGCGAACAGCATGCACATCGTCGCCCCCTCGGACATCCCCAGTAGGGCGGCGCGCTCGCAGTTGGCGGCATCCATCACCGCGCGCACGTCGTCCATCCGTTCCTCCAGGGTCGTGGTTCCCTCGACCGGATCTGAGAGCCCGACCCCGCGCCGGTCGAAGAGGATCACCCGGGCGAACGAGCCGAGGCGGCGAACGAAGTGAGCCAACGCCGGGTTCTCCCAAAGTAGGTCGAGATGGGAGACGAAGGGGAAGGCGACGACCAGGTCGAGTTCACCCTCGCCGATCACCTGGTAGGCGATCCCGATCTCGCCGCTGTGCGCGTATCGGGTCTCCGGGGGCATCGCATGGCCACCTTACGCCTCGAGTGAGCGGTGGTGGGCGAGCGTCAAGGACTCACGAACCTGAGGGTTTACCCCAACAATCTTTAATTAAATTAGATTGGGCGTTCAACCCAGGTCAGGTGTGAATCCGCCAGAGCCAAAATCACCCTTCTACGAACGCCGCGGGTTTCAGGGGGCGGTGGCGGTGATCGGCCTGTTGACCGCGATCTGGGCGTTGGTCGGGGCGCCCCGACCCTGGCAGGTGGCGAGTGAAATCACCGCCTCCACCGTGACCCTCAGCCACACCGAGATCATTCTCGACGCTTCGGCCGGGACGGCGGCGGCATTCGCGGGCGAGACCAAGCTGGAAGCGTCGCAGGACGCGGTCGCCCAGTTCGTCCTGCCGCTCAGCAACGAGGGCGTCGCCCTGCGCCGGGCCGGCGGCGGCTGCGACGAAGCCGGTGAGCTGGTCGTCGGCTTCGGTTCGGACCAGGGCGAGGAGGTGCGGGAGGAGGCGGCCGCGCAGCGGCCCGAAGGCAAGTCCAACATCGCCAACGCGGTACGCGCCGCGATCGACGACTTCAACGAGAGCGCCTTCAGGGCGCCGAACACGACCGAGCGGATCCTCATCTTCATGAACGGCGAGGACGAATGCGGTGGCGAGGCGAGTGAAATCCGCGACGCGCTCGACGGCAGTGAAGTCGACGCGGACTTCCGGCTGGTGGCGCTGAGCCCCTCGCGGGCGGAACGACGGAACCTGATGAGCTTCAAGCGGGAGCTCGCCTCCTACGCCGACGTGGAGGTCAGGACTCCGGCTACGAAGCGGGAGCTGAAAGAGGTCGTCAAACACGAAGTACGCAAGGCGGTCGAGGTCGCGGCCGCGGCCAGGCACGATGCCTCCTCTTCAGGTTCCCCCTCCGGGGAGGCCGATGGTGGAGGCGAGTCGGCCGGCGAGGCCGACTCGAGCGGGGGCCAGGGCTCCGGATCCTCCTCCGGGGCGAAGGACGGCGCGGCGGACCGGCGCGGTGAGGACGGGCAACGGCAGCGCAATTCGGGCAAGAAGGACAAGGGGAAGAAAGACAAGGTCGAGGAGGACTGCGCCGACGCGGCGGAAGCCGAGTCCGAGGGGGCCGAGGCCGAGCGGACGGAGGCCGAGGCCGAGCGGACGGAGGCCGAGGCGGAGCGGACGGAGGCGGAACCGGTCGGGGCGGAACGAACAGAGCAAGCTTGCGCGGACGCAGGGCTTCGGGAGGACGAAGGGGCCAAGGAACTGACTCCGCCCGAGGAAAAAAAAGACGAAACCATGCCGACCGTTCCGGTTCAGCCCGAGAGCGAAGAAGCGCCCAAAGATCCCTCTTCGACGACCGAGTCGACCACCTCGACCAACGGCGTCGCCCTGCGGCTGCCTTTCGGCGGGATCTGGCGACGACCGGCCTGGCGGAGTTAGTCCCCTGGCAGCGGTCTTTCGCGACCGCTCCAAAACGTGCGCCGGCGTGTTCGAGGTGGCACGATTTCCAGGACCAGTTAGCGGCGAAAGGATTCGGACTCGTGACCAGTGGTGGCAGTGGGGTTGGCAACGGCGTGCGACATTTCGGCCTTGCCCTCGTGGCGCTGTGCCTTGCGGCGCTTTACGCGGCGGCGTTGAGCGTGGCGGCGGTGAAGACCGGTACCTCCGGCCCCAACACGCTGGTCGGCACGGCTCAGACCGACACCCTGCGCGGGCTTGGCGGTAACGACACGCTCTCCGGCAAGGCCGCCGGCGACAAACTCTCCGGCGGCCCCGGTGCCGACAAGCTGACCGGGGGGCCGGGCCCCGACACGATGCTTGGCGAGGGGGGCAACGACCGGCTGCTGGCCAAGGACGGGGCCACCGACACGGTGAACTGCGGTGGCGGTAACGATGTCGCCACGGTAGACGCGGTCGACAGGGTCGCCGCCAGCTGCGAGCGGGTCGAGGGGCTACCCGCTGACCAGCCGCCCGCGCCCGTCGCCCAGCAGGTGTCACCGTCCGCCGGGCCGGAATCGCCGCCGAAGGAAGAAGAAAAAGGCGGGGAAAAAGAAACTCCGGAAGAGGAAGAGCCGGAAACCGAGTTCGAAGAGCGGCCCATAGCGATGTTCCCCTTCGGCCATGGCTGGACCGGCAACAATGTCGGTGGCTTCGAAGACGCCGGCGGCCCGTTCGCCGTGAATGGCGACCGCTCCTTTCTGATCAAAACCAACGGACTCGGCGCCGAGTCGGTCGCGACCTCACCTCAGCTTGAACCGACTGATCTCACTCACGCACACGTCTCGGTTCAGGCTCAGGTCAGCTTCGGCGCTCGTCTCGCGGCGGTGAAGCTGCGTCTCTCGTCCGGTGACATCTCAACCGACTACGCCGAGGCGAAGATTTGGCAGGAAGACCTCGACCCGATCATCCTCGGCAGCACCTTCGAGTTCCAGTCGCTGCCGACCGGCAGGTTTGCCGTCACCGGCAAAGTCGACTGGTCGGAGATCGATCGTGCTCAGATCATCGTCACCGACAACGACGACAGCACGGAACCGGTCTTCTTCTACGTTGCCGGCATCTACGCCGTCCCGACCGAGCACAAGGCGACGATCAGCTTTGCCTTCGACGATGGCTGGGACTCGACCTATACCCGTGGGCTGAAAAAGCTCTCGACTTATCGCTATCCGGCGACGACGTACGTGATCGCCGACACGGTCGGCAACGCGAACATCATGACCCTCGAACAGCTCTACAAACTGCGCGACCAGCACCACTGGGAGGTCGGTGGCCACTCGCTCACGCTGGCCAGCCACAACCTGCCCAACGGACTCAACAGCCTCGAACCGGAATCGGCCCTGAAAGCGGAGATGGATGGCCTCCGAGAGTGGCTCGACGAACACGGCTTCAGCCGAGACAGCTTCGCCTACCCCAAGGGCGGAGCGAACCAGCGCGTGCGCAAATTCGTCAGTCGTGACTACTGCGCGGGTCGGGTTACGGCCCGCGGTCCGGAAACGGTGCCGCCGCGCGATCTCTACACGCTGCGCGGCTGGTCGATCAACGGCCTCGAGAGCGACGCCGCCGACATCGAAAACGTCATCGACCAAGCCGTCGACGAGAAAAGCTGGCTGATCCTCTCCTTCCACGACCTGATCGGCGGAACTCCGGACGAGGAGACCGAGTTTCAAGATGGCGAATTCGACGATGTCGTCGACCACGTGCGCGCCCTGCAGAACGAAGGCAAAGTCCGGGTGCGGACGGTGCGCGACGCGCTCGGCCAGCACTGCTGAGAGCGCTCGCGGGGAACGCTTTCGCGAGTGATTACTTGAGGAACCCTGTGTTTTCGGAAAGACTCGCGGCCAGATGGCCGACGAGCCGCAAAAGAAAGCGCCGTTCTACGAGCAGCGCTGGTTCCAGGGGGCCGTCGCGGTAGTCGGGTTGATCGGCGCGGTCTGGGTCCTGTCGGTGAAAGTTTTCGACACGGCGAGCCAGATCACCGCGAGCGAGACGGTCTACGCCAACACGGCGATCATCCTCGATACCTCGGAGGGAATGGGCGAGCCGTTCGGCGGCGGCACGAAACTCGACGCGGCGGTGAAGGCGGTCGAAAGGTACGTCGTGCCGCTCGACGGGGAAGGCCTTGCCCTGCGGCGCACTGGGCGCAGCTGCGACGAAGGCAGCGCGCGGTTGGTCGACTTTGGCACCGGTCATGCCGACGACGTCGTCGAGGAAGCGAGGGAGCAGCATGCCGAGGGCCGCTCGACCCTCGCCTACGCGGTGATCGAAGCGATCACCGAGTTCACCGCCTCGGACGATTTCCAGGGCCCGGCCTCGGCGCGGCAGATCGTGATCATCACCGGCGGCGTCGGCGGCGAAGAATGCCTCGGCAGCGAAGCGGGGGCCGAGATTCGCCGTCGGCTCGAGGGCAGCGGCATCGACGCGACCTTCAAGATGGTCGCCCTCAGCCCCTCGCCGAGCGCGAGCGAACGCCTCGAGAGCTTCGAGGAGGCGCTCGGCGAAGAGGCCGAATTCGCCGTGGTCGAGACCCCGGAGGAACTCGAGGAAGTCGTTGGCGAAGACCTCGAGGCGCTGGCGGCGGAAATCGACGAGCTGGCGGATCTCGAGGCCGAATCGAACGAGCTGACCGAAGTCACCGATGAAGCGGAAGAAGACGAAACCGGAGAGGGCGAGGTCGGCGAAGATGGGGAAGATGTCTTGGGGGAAAGGGGCGAACCTGGATCGACGGACCTCGAAAGCGGCTCCGAGGGAGCGATGGAGCCCGCGTCGCCGGAAGCGGAAGACGCACCGCCGGAAGGAAGCCCGGTTCTTCCCTGAGCGCCGATCCGTTATCTTCTCAGCCAGTATGGGATCACTGAGTGATCTGTAATTCCTTGAGTATCTGAGCTGCACGGGAGGTGGCATGAGCGTTCTGGCGAAGGAGATTCCGCAGGACTGGTACCGCACGGCGTTTGCCGACACGGCCGACATGGCCTGGACGGACCGGACCGGGAAGGAAGTCGAGCGGGCGATGCGGATGCTGAAGCCGCAGGGCGGCGAGCGAGTGCTCGATCTCGCCTGCGGCTCCGGGCGCCATTCGCTGGAGCTGAGGCGACAGGGGTTCGAGACCGTCGGCGCCGACATCTCGCCGGAGCTGCTGGAGATCGCCCGCCGCGACGCCGAGCGCGACGGCCTCGAGGTCGAGTTCGTCGAGGCCGACCTGCGGGAGCTCGAGTTCGACGCCGAGTTCGACGTCGTGCTCAGCCTCAACGACGGCGCGATCGGCTACCTCGAGACCGAAGCGGAGAACCTGCGCACCTTCGAGGTGATCTCGCGCTCGCTGAAGCCGGGCGGCAAACACCTGATGCAGCTGCCCAACATCCTCTACGCGCGCGAGCACCTGCCGCAGAAGTCGTGGATCTCGGGCTCCTCGATGATCGAACTGGTCGAGCACCGCTGGAACAAGAGCGACAACTACATGGAAGGGGCGATGATCCCGATCCGCTTCGGCGAGATGCTCGACGAGCTGAAGCCGATCGAATTTCGCCAGCGCCTCTACACGGTCGATGAGCTGACCGAGATCATGTCCTCGGTCGGGATGGAGCTGGTCCGCGTCTTCCACGGCAACGGCAAGGTCCGCGAGCCGACCGACAAGCAGTTCGAGATCTTCGTCGAGAGCCACAAGCCGGCTTAGCCGGCCGGTGCCCCGCGCTCCTTGCGCTTGTCCTTCAGCTCCCTGCTTTTGACCTTGGCGTCGGCGTAGGAGGACTCGACCAATGCTTTGCCGCCGGACCAACCGAAGACCCAGGAGACGAGGATCACCGCGAAGAGGACGTCCCAGGCAGAGATGATCAGCTGCTGGCCGATCGAGTAGGCGGTGGCGGCGTCGGTCGAGCCGGGACGCCGAGCAGGTCGATGACGAGGACCAGGAGGGCGACGCCGCCGACCCAGGCGACGATCCGCGCCAGCCGGACCGCGGCTGATCTCTGGCCGCGATCCGGCACTTCGCCGCTCAGCTAATTACGGCAGGTACTTTTCCGCCTCTTCCTTCGCTTCTTCAATGCCCTTTTCGGCCTGGGCCTTGCCTTCTTCGATGCCCTTTTCCGCCTGCTTCACGCCTTCGTCGAGGCCCTCGGAGGCGCTGCCTTTGCCGTCTTCGATCTGTTTCTTCGCTTCTTCGAGGCCCTTCTTCGCTTCCTCGGTGCCTTCCTGGACCCCTTCTTCGGCCTGCTTGACGCCCTCTTCGACTTCTTCCTTTGCCGAGTTGGTGGCATCGGTGGTGCTGTCATCGCCGCCGCAGCCGGACCAGACGACGCCGCCGGCGAGGGCCGCGAAGACGGCGAGGGTGGCGCCCAGCGCGCGAAGTTTGGTGCTGCCGGACTCTGCGTCTTTCATCTTGCTCTCCCCTGGGGTGGATTCTCGGGTCGGCTGACTCTACCGTTGGCGCGATGACGGAACCGGAGCGGATGGACGAGTTCGAAACGCTGGTCGCCGACGCGATCGACGCCCTGCCCGAGCAGTTCCAACGGGTGTTGGCGGAGATCGCCGTGGTTGTCTCCGACCTCGGTACCGAGCACCACGCCTACGGCGAGTATTTCGGCGACGGGGTCGCCCGCGAAGGCTTCGAGGACCGGATCGTGATCTATCGCGACACCCTCGAGCGCGACTTCGGGCACGACCGCGAGCTGCTGGCGCGCCAGGTCGAGCGCACCCTGCGCCACGAGCTCGCCCACCACCTCGGCTGGGACGAGCGCGGGGTCGGCGGCCTCGGCCTCTGAGCCTCAGCGGACCCGGCAGTTGCGGGCCAGCGTGGTCTCGATCTTCCTGCCGTCGGCGAAGAAGAAGCTGCCGCGGGCGAGCGGGAAGACGCCGACGGTGAAGCCACTCGGGGCGGCGCAGCTGGCGCTGATAAAGCTGCGGCGCTGGCCCCTGTAGGTGTAGGTGCGGCCGACCGTCAGGTCGATCTCGGTGACCGAGCCGAGGCCGCCGGCCAGGGTCGGGATCCGCGCCGCCATCGTCGTCCCGAACGTGCCCTCGCCGCCGCGCCGGATTCGCAGCGGCAGGATGAAGGTGGTCTGCACCGGCGCGGTGATGTAGAGGTGGAGGAAGAGCGTCGGCCCACCCCGCTGCCTGCCGTAGAAGGCGAGCATCCTGCCGCTGGCGGGAAACGGCGCCACCGACGGGAACTCGACCGCGGCGGTGAAGCGCCCCCGCCCGACCAGCGATGGGCGGCAGCGCTGCAGCGCGACCTCGGTGCTGGTCGACTGCAGCAGCCGGCCGGTGCAGGCCGGCAGGCCCGCGGTGGTCAGCTTGCCGTTGCTGTTCAGCCCGATCTCGATCCGTCGCACCGGTGGCGGGTGGGTGCCGTCGGTGGTCGAGATCGCTCCCAGCACATGGACCGAGATCGGCGCCAGCCGGTCGCGGGGCAGCGACTGCGGGGCGAAGTCACCGTCGAAGGAGATTCGCACGTTGCCCGCCTGGCGCAGCTCGCCCTGGGCAAGCGCGACGCCGAACAGGCAGAGCACGGCGGCGAGGAGCGTGATCGAGAGGCGGCGGCGCATCGGCATGGCCCAGTCTAGGCGCCGGTTTCTGCGGCTAGGGTTGAGCAATGGTTGAGTCTCACGGCTGGGCCGAGCTGGCGGCGGGGGACGAGTTCGCCGGCTACCGGATCGAGCAGCGGCTCGGCCGCGGCGGCATGGGCATCCTCTATCTCGCGCTCGAGCCGGGCCTCGAGCGGCGGGTCGCGCTGAAGCTGATCGCCCCCGAGGCGGCCGCCGAAGAGGTCTTCGCGAAGCGCTTCGCCGAGGAGTCGCGGATCGCCGCCGCGATCGAGCACCCCAACGTGGTCCCGATTTACGCCGCCGGCGAGCACGAGGGCGTCCCTTACATCGCGATGCGCTACGTCGCCGGCTCGGACCTGGGCCGGCGGATCGCGCGCGAGGGCCGGCTCGAGCCGGTCGCGGCGGCGGCGCTGGTCGCGCAGGTCGGCAACGGCCTCGACGCGATCCACGCCGCCGGCCTGATCCACCGCGACGTCAAGCCGGCCAACGTCCTGCTGAGCGGGAGGGCGGATGACGAACACGCCTACATCACCGACTTCGGGGTCGCCCGCAACATCGCCACCGAGTCCGGGCTGACCCAGACCGGCCGCTTCGTCGGCACGCTCGACTACGTCGCCCCGGAGCAGATCTCCGGTGGGCCGGTCGACGCCCGGGTCGACGTCTACGCGCTCGGCTGCCTGCTGTTCAAGCTGCTGACCGGCGAGGTACCGTTCCCGCGCGAGGGTGAGGCGGCGCGGCTCTACGCCCACCTCCACGACCCGCCGCCGGCCCCGTCGCTGTACGCGCCGGAGGTCTCGATCGCGCTCGACGACGTCGTGGTCAGGGCGATGTCGAAGCAGCCCGAGGACCGCTACCCCTCGGCCGGCGACCTCGGCCGCGCCGCGCTGGCGGCCGTCGGCGGCACCGCCGTCGCGGTCCCGGAGCGGACGGTGGCGACCGGCGCCGCGGCGACGCGCGAGGCGACTCAGCCGCCGTCGCCGGAGACCAGGGCATCCACGCCGCAGGCGACCGCCGCCACCAATCGCCTCGATCCGGGGCCGGAGCAGCCCGATGGCGATCGCCTTCGCCGCCTCGCGCTCGGCGCGGCCCTGCTCGCGGCTGTCCTCGCGATCGCGGGCGCTGTGATTGCTCTGGCAGGCGGTGGGGGCGGCGAGGGCGGCGGTACGACGACGACCGCGGCGCAGAAAGAAAAGGCACCGCCGCAGCAGAAGGCGGAGAAACCGCAGCCTCAGACCCTGTCCCGCTCGCAGCTGATCAGCCGCGCCGACGATGTCTGCGCGGCGAGCCAGCGCCGCTACGTCGCGATCCGCGATCTCGAAGGAGAGTACGCGGCGGACGTGCCCTACGCGGAAGCATTGGTCCGCAATGCCCGCCAGCGGGTCCGCGGCCTGCGCGCGCTAGAGCCACCGGCGGCGCTCGCCGCTCCCTACGCCAAGTACGTCGCGGCGCAGGAACGGGTCCTCGAGACCGACAAGCAGGCGCTCGCGGCGGCGAAGCAGGACGACCCCGCGGGGGTGGAGGAAGCGCGCAACCGCCGCGACTCCGAGGACGCCCTGCGCGAAGACCTCGCGCGGCAGGTCGGGTTCACCGTCTGCAGCGTCCCGCAGTCCTCATGAGTAAGATGGCCCTTACGTAACTATCTGCTTAAATAAAGCCATGGCGACGGACCTGGCCGAGCAGGAGCAGATGGACCTTGTGGCGCGGGCGATCGCCGAGCCGCGCCGGCGCCAGATCCTGGCGATGGTGCGCGAGCGCGAGCTCAGCGCCGGCGAGATCGCCGCCGGTTTCGAGATCTCGCGGCCGGCCGTCTCCCAGCATCTGACCGTCCTGCGCGGCGCCGGCCTGCTGACCGAGCGTCGCCAGGGGACGAGTCGCTACTACCGAGCGAGGCCCGAAGGGCTGGCCAGCCTGCGCGACTTCATGGACGAGTTCTGGACCGATCGTCTCGAGCGGCTGAGGTTGGCCGCCGAGCTGGAGCAGCAGAGGAGGGACAAGCGTGGCAAAAGCAGAGACGGTGGACGCGGTCGAGGTAAAGGTTCGAATCGCGGCAAGCCCTGAGACTGTCTTCGAGTTCTTCACCGACCCCGACAAGATGATCCAGTGGATGGGTCGTTCGGCCGAGCTCGACCCGCGGCCGGGCGGCGGATTCCGCTGCGTGGCCAACGAGGAGGCGGTCGCGGTTGGCGAGTACGTCGAGCTCGACCCGCCGCACCGGGTCGTCTTCACCTGGGGCTGGGACGGTGAGGAAAGCGTCACTCCACCTGGCTCCAGCAGGGTCGAAGTCCTGCTCGCGGCGGACGGAGACGGCACCCGGCTGCGGCTGATCCACCACGACCTTCCCAGCGCCGAATCAGCCGAGAAACACGGCCATGGCTGGCGCCATTACCTGGACCGCCTTACCGCCAGTGCGGCTGGCGAGGACCCCGGCCCGGACAAATTCGGCGAGTAGCCGAACACGGATCTGAAGCGAAGCGACTACGAAAGGAACGACGATGGGCAACCCGACGATGTGGTTTGAAGTCGCGGCAAGGGATCGCGAGGCGATGAAGGGCTTCTACTCCGGCCTTTTCGACTGGAAGCTGACCGACATGGAGGCGATGCCGTATACCGGGATCGAGACCGGTGCTCAGGGGATCCCCGGCGGGATCGGATCGGCCCCGGAGGGCAACGACGGTCACGTCACCTTCTACGTGGAAGTGGATGACGTCGAGGCCGGCCTGGCCAAGGCGGAGTCGCTTGGCGGCACCCGGGTGATGGGGCCGATGGACATCCCCAGCGGCCAGATCGGCCTCTTCTCCGATCCCGAGGGACACACGGTCGGGCTGATGAACATGAACGGAGCCGGCTGACGGATCGGTCAGGATGGCCGGGTGGAGAACCTGGCCATCCGGCTCGAAGGGTCGCTGGCGGCGCTGGAGCCGCTCGAGGAGAAACATGCCGAGGATCTCTGGCGGGCGGCGCAGGCGCCGGAGATCTGGGGCTGGCTGGCCGATCTCGCCAAGCGCGAGCGCTTCGAGCAGTGGCTCGAGCTGTCGCTCGCTGCCCAGCGCGAGGCGAGGGAGGGCGTGTACGTGATCCGCGACCAGCGCGGCGAAGGGATCGTCGGCAGCACCCGCTACCTCAACCTGCGCCCGGCCGACCGCGCGCTCGAGATCGGCTGGACCTGGCTCAACCCCTCCGCCTGGCGCAGCGGCATCAACGTCGAGGCCAAACTGTTGCTGTTCGGCTATGCCTTCGAGCGGCTCGGATGCGTCCGGGTCGAACTCAAGACCGACGCCCGCAACGAGCGCTCGCGGGCGGCGATGGCGGCGATCCCGGCCCAGTTCGAGGGCGTTTTGCGCAACCACATGACCGTGCCCGACGTCGGCCTGCGCGACTCCGCCTTCTACAGCGTGATCGACTCCGAGTGGCCGGCGGTGCGCGCCAACCTCGAGCGCCGTCTCGCCCGCTGACGCATCCGACTTGGACCACACCAGGGCGGGGTCTAAGTCGGATGCGCCGATCACCCCGGCGCCGGCGCCGGCTTTCGATTTAGACGCGGCGCCCGCTCGCCCTTGCCGGCGATCAGGTCGAGGGTGAGCAGGACGGCGGCGACGGCGAAGAGCGGTGCCAGGAAGATGTTGGCCGCGGTGTCGGCGAGCCAGGTGGCGAGGAAGGAGTGGCCGAGCAGGTCGTGGACGAGGCCGGCGAGCAGCTCGCCGACCACGTCGCCGACCAGCTCGATCGGGACCAGCACGAGGAAGACGATCCAGAACTTGTGCCGGACCAGCTCGATGCTGCGGCGGAAGGCGCCACCCACGCTGCACTTCTCGATCTCGACCACCGGGCCGGCCAGCCCGAGCCAGACGAAGGCCAGCGCTCCCGGCACGAAGAAGAGCAGCAGCCCGATCACGACGATGAGCACGTAGAGCAGGTCGACCGCGATCAGTCGCCCGTAGTCGACGTGGCGGGCGATCTCGCGCAGCGAGGGCGGTCGCTCGTGCTCGGGGTGGGTGAGCGAGATCGCGACGGCGCCGCTGTAGAAGACCTCGCCGATCAGGCTGGTCGCGACGAGGGCGCTGACCGTGGCAACGACGGCGGCGATCTTGACCCCGCTGTCGAGGTCAAGCGAGTCGACGTCGAGCGTCGCCGAGACCGAGTCGAGCAGCCCCAGCGGCAGGAAGACGATCGCCGCCAGCAGCAGCAACGAGCGCCGCCAGGACCAGTAGGTGCGCCCGATCCTCGCGTAGATCGAGCGAAGCTCACGCGCCCGACTCACGTCAGCCGCGCCGCCGCCCAGACTTCTGGCGCCCGCGCGCTTCGAGCCGCGACTGGCTCGACTCCGCCGCCGGCACCCGCTTCAGGTTGTGAAGGTCTCCGATCAGCAGCTCTTCGGCGCAGCGCCGGTGCCAGTGGTGGTGGTCGGTGCCGCCGATCCGGCGCACGAATTGGACGACGGTGTGCTCGTCGCCGACCTCGACGTCGCCGTGGCAGCCGGGGCAGCGGTAGAGCTTGCGGGCGATCCCGCGGATCAGCCAGACCTCGTCGCCCTCTTCGTTCAGCCCCCGGAGGCTCCAGCGCGTACTCGGCTGGCCCTCGAACTGGCCCATCGCTCAGCGCCTCGACATCCAGGCGAAGCCGGCGGCCATCGCCAGGTTGGCGACCCCGGCCAGCTGCAGGCCGAGCTTCGCCCCCGGCCGGCTTACCGCCGGCGACCGCGCCCAGAGGGCGTCGGTGGCGATCTCGGTGCCGCGCAGCCAGGCCAGCGCCTGCCAGTCACCGGGGCGGCCGCGGCGGCCGGCGATCGCGTGGGCGGCAGCGAAGGTGAGCCAGATCGGGCCACAGCGACGGAACAGGTGCTTCGCATCCGGCGAGGGCTCCTCGTGCCCGAGCACCTTCAGGGTCGCCGCGGGGGCGGCGATCGCGGCGCTGCCGAGCAGCAGGTCGAAGGCGATCATGTTGCGGTTGGTGAGGCGGAGGGCTTGTTCAAGGGTCATGTTGAAGCCAATCCAACCAGATCGCGGCCCAGTTACACAGAACTGTGAGCTTTTCGAGAAGGGAAAGTGGGCGGCCCGGCGAAATCGACCGCCGTGACCAAGACTGCGACGAAGTCCCCCCAACTTAAAAGCCTTTCCGACTACATCCAGGAGCGTTTCGACGAGTTCTCGCGCTCCCAGAAAGACGTTGCCCGCTACATCGTCGACCACCTCGACGAGGCGGCCTTCCTCACCGCCGAGGAGCTGGCCCGGAGAGCGAGCACCTCGTCCTCGACGGTGGTGCGCTTCTCCCAGGCCCTCGGCTTCGAGGGTTACCCCGAGCTGCAGCAGTCGGCGATCGAGGAGTACCGCGCGACGATCGCCGCCCCCAGCGCCGGCAACGGCGGCGCGCTCTTCTCCTTCGACCACTCCGAGCTCGAGGGCTCACTCAGCGCCGACTACTCGAACCTCGAGGAAACCGCGCGCAAACTGACCCCCGAGCAGGTCGACGCCTCGGTCGCTGCCCTGGCGACGGCGCAGCGGATCGTGATCGTCGGAGTCGACCAGATGGCCTTCTTCGCCAGTTACCTGCGGCACACGCTCAGCCTGCTCGACATCCGGGCGGAAATCGTCGCCAGCACCGGCGGCGAGTCGCTGCAGCGACTCGGTCGCATCGACGAGGACACGCTTGTCATCACCCTCTCCGCCGGCCGCGCCCACCCGCTGCTGCTGCGGGCGATGAAGCTCGCCCTGCACCGCGGCGCCCGCACCCTGGCGATCTCCGACGCGACCATGTCGGAGGTCGGGGAGCACGCCGAGCTGACCCTCTACTTCTCCTCCAACAGCCCCTCGTTCGCACGCTCGAACACGGCCCTGATGGCGCTGGTCCAGGCCTTGGCCTACGGGTTGTACGCCCGCGACGAAGCGGCGCACAAAGACCGCATTCGCGCTTACAAACTGAAGTAGGGATCGAGAGTTTCCGGTGGGGAGGGGGTCGGCGTGCCCTCCTCACTCGCAACTCGTCGATGGGGAGTGCTCCGGCTGATGCCTCATAGCGCTGTGCTCCTCCCGCGCAAAACGTTCGCAGGGCACACCGACCCCCTCCTCTCGGCGACGGCGTCCCTCAGAAGCTGGAACGCGAGTGTCGGGCCGTTTGAACTTGAGACGGGAGCCGGTGCTGCCTGCGAACGTTTTGCGCGGGAGGAGGGGGGTTCCAGGCGGCGACAGCCGCGCCGTCTCCATCGACGAGTTGCGAGTGAGCAGGCAGCACCGGCTCCCGTCCCGCGTCCGCCATTCGGCGACACGTAATATGGCTGCAATGACTGAACGCGCGACTTTCCGGCTTAAAACCGGCTTGGCCGAGATGCTGAAGGGCGGGGTGATCATGGATGTGGTCACCCCCGAGGAGGCGAAGATCGCCGAGCAGGCTGGTGCCTGTGCGGTGATGGCGCTGGAGCGCGTGCCGGCCGACATCCGCCGCGACGGTGGCGTCGCCCGCATGTCCGACCCGGCGATGATCAAGGGGATCCAGCAGGCGGTCACCATTCCCGTGATGGCGAAGGCCCGGATCGGCCACTTCGCCGAGGCCCAGGTGCTGCAGGCGCTCGAGGTCGACTACATCGACGAGTCCGAGGTGCTCACCCCGGCCGACGAGCGCAACCACATCGACAAGCTCGCGTTCGAGGTGCCCTTCGTCTGCGGCGCGACCAATCTCGGCGAGGCGCTGCGACGGCTCGGCGAGGGGGCGGCGATGATCCGCTCCAAGGGCGAGGCCGGGACCGGCAACGTGGTCGAGGCGGTCCGCCACATGCGCGAGATCACCACCGGCATCAAGGCCCTCGCGCAGCTCCGCCCCGAGGAGCTCGCCGCCGCTGCCAAAGAACTGCCTGCCCCGCTCGAAGTCGTCCAGGAGGTGGCTGCCGCCGGGCGCCTGCCGGTGCCGCTGTTCTGCGCCGGTGGGATCGCCACCCCGGCTGACGCGGCGCTGATGATGCAGCTCGGCGCCGAGGGCAATTTCGTCGGCTCGGGGATCTTCAAGAGCGCCGACCCCGAGCGCCGCGCTCGCGCGATCGTCGAGGCGACCACCCACTTCGAAGACCCCGAGCGGGTGGCCGCGGCCTCGATCGGGCTGGGCGAGGCGATGCCCGGGCTGGAGATCGCCGACCTCGCCGCCGCCGACGCCCTCCTGCAGAACCGCGGAGCCTGACCCTGCGCGTCGGCGTTCTGGCGATCCAGGGCGATTTCGAGGCGCACGCCCGCATCCTGCGCCAGCTCGGTGCCGAGACCCGTGAGGTCCGCGTTCCGGCTGACCTCGAGGGGCTCGACGGCCTGGTCATCCCCGGCGGTGAGAGCACGACGATCTCGATGGGCATCGAGTCGGCCGGCCTCGAGCCGGCGTTGCGGGCGCACCACGGGGCCGGGCGGCCGATCCTCGGCACCTGCGCCGGGATGATCGTCTGCGACTCAGAGCACCTCGGCTTTCTCGACGCCGGCGCGCGGCGCAACGCCTTCGGCCGCCAGCTGCAGAGCTTCGAGGCCGACCTCGAGGTGGCCGGGATCGGCGACGAGCCGCTGCGCGCGGTCTTCATCCGCGCCCCGTGGATCGAGCGCCGCGGCGACGGGGTGGAGGTCCTGGCCAGCTACGAGGGCCACCCGGTGGCGGTGCGCGAGGGCACGGTTCTGGCCGCGGCCTTCCACCCCGAGCTGACCGACGATCCGCGCTTCCATGCGATCTTCATGGCGATGACGACGAGCGCGCGCGAGCGTGCCAGGAAGGAGACGGCGAGATGAACGACCCGCGGACGCGGAACCTGGCGAAGATCCTGGTCGGCTACTCGACCGCGGTGAAGGAGGGGGAGGTGGTCTCGATCGACGGCGAGAGCGCTGCCGCGCCCCTGCTGCTGGCGGTCTACGAGGAGGTGCTGAAGGCCGGTGCCAACCCGGTCCTCAACGTCGCCCTCGACGGCCAGATCGCCGCCTACTTCAAGCACGCCTCCGACCGGCAGCTGGAATGGATCTCACCCTTCGCGGAGTGGATGGTCGACCACGCCGACGTGCGGATCGCGATCGGCGCCAGCACCAACACGCGGGAGCTCTCCGGCGTCCCGCCGGAGCGCCAGACCCTGCGCCAGTCGGTCACCGGCGACCTGATGGCGCGGGCGATGAAACGCAGCGCCGAGGGGGATTTCCGCTGGTGCTACACGCTCTACCCGACCAGCGCCTATGCCTCCGAGGCGGAGATGAGCCTGGCCGACTACGAAGACTTCTACTACGGCGCCTGCCTGGCCGGCGACGGCGACCCGCTGCGGGCCTGGCAGAAGGCCTCGGAGGAGACGGTTCGCCTGGCCGAGTGGATCGAGGGGCACGAGGAGGTGCGGGTGACGGCCCCCGGCACCGACATCAAGCTTGGCATCGCCGGGCGCAAGTTCATCCCCTGCGACGGCCGCCACAACATGCCCGACGGCGAGTTCTTCACCGGCCCGGTCGAGGACTCGGTCGAGGGCGAAGTCAGCTTCCACCTGCCGGCGGTGATCGGCGGCCGCGAGGTCTCCGGCGTGAAGCTGCGCTTCGAGTCCGGCCTGGTGGTCGACGCCAGCGCCACCCGCGGCGAGGAGTACCTGCTGAAACTGCTCGACACCGACGCCGGCGCCCGTCGCCTCGGCGAGCTTGGGATCGGGACCAACTACGGGATCGACCGCGGCACCCGCGAGGTCCTGCTCGACGAGAAGATCGGCGGCACCGTGCACATGGCCGTCGGCACCAGCTATCCCGAGTCCGGCGGCGAAAACGAGTCCGCCGTCCACACCGACCTGGTTTGCGACCTGCGCCTCGGCGGCAAGCTCGAAGTCGACGGCGTGGTGATGCAGGAAGACGGCCGCTTCGTGGTCTGAAGTCGCTCAGCCCTGGGTGACGATGACACCGAGGAAGCCGATCACGTTGGTCGCCATCATGCCCCCGAAGAGCAGCAGGATCGTCCGGTGGAGTTGCGCGATCTGGCCGCTCAGTTCTGAGCGCGTGGTCCCTATCTCGGACCGCACCGACGCGAATTCAGTCTTCATCTCAGATCTGATCGCGGCAAATTCGGTCCGCATCTCCAGGCGTACGGCCTGAAATTCGCGGCTGACCTCGCTGAACCCGGTGTCCACCCGGTGATTCAGGTCGTCGAGGCGCTCGTCGGTCCACGTGTCCCTTGCCATCGCGATAGCCATCTTGCCAGCTTAGGCGGTCAGACGTAACGTGTTGTCTGCGCAATGCAACGGTTTCGCCAAATCTAGCCGGCGTTAACGTGACACCGGCAGGTTGAGCGCGTGTCTACTGGTTCGGCAGCGGTGAGCCGGCGAGCAGGAAGAACCACAGCGTCAGCGCCAGGGCGGCCAGCATCACCGAGGCCATCAGGACCGCCTCGACCACGGTGACGTTACTCGGGGCGGGGCCGGTGTCACGCATGCTCTTCAACCAGGTGGGCCGGATCGCCACGACCCGGTTGGTGCCGGTGATGCGGATGTAGAGCTCGTTGAGGCGGCTGATCAGCCAGGCGACGACGAGGATCGAGAGGATCAGCCCGATGCCGGTGACGGCGTAGGGACCGCCGCTCGGGAACTGCGTCTCGGAGACCTTCGAGCCGATGTAGAGCCAGCTCAGCGGAACCGCGGTCCAGAGTGAAAACGCGGCCAGCAGCATCGCCAGGAAGACGACCCCCGCGACGAGCGCGCGGCCTGGATTATGGCTGTGGACCTTGGTTGCCATCTCCTCACTTCATAGAATGACAGGCATGTCCGGTCATTCGAAGTGGTCTTCGATCAAACACAAGAAGGGCGCCGCCGACGCCAAACGCGGCAAGCTCTTCAGCAAGCTGGCGCGGGCGATATCCGTCGCCGCCCGCGATGGCGGCGGTGACACCGAGGGCAATCCGGCCTTGGCGACCGCCGTGCAGAAGGCGCGCGAAGCCTCGATGCCGAAGGACAAAATCCAGAAGGCGATCGACACCGGGACCGGGGCCGGCAGCGACGGCGCCGCGATCGAACGGGTCCTCTTCGAGGGTTACGGGCCGGCCGGTGTGGCGATCCTGGTCGAGGCCCTGACCGATAACCGCAACCGCGCCGCGGCCGAGATCCGCCACGCCTTCTCCAAACACGGAGGCAGCCTCGGCGAGCCCGGCTCAGTCGCCTGGATCTTCGAGAAAAAGGGCGCGATCGTGGTCGACGGCAGCCGCTACGGCGAGGACGACCTGATCGGCGCGATTGACGCCGGGGCCGAGGACGTGCGCGAGGACGGCGAGCAGCTGCGCGTCCTCTCCGACCCCAGCGACCTGTCCGCGGTGCGCGAGGCGCTGGAGGGATCCGGGGTCGAGATCGAGTCCGCCGGCCTCGCGACCGAACCGAAAAGCACGGTCGAGGTCAAGGGCCACGACGCCGAGCGGCTGCTGAAGCTGCTTGACGCGCTGGACGATCAAGACGACGTCGACGAAGTCTTCGCGAATTTCGACATCCCCGAGGACGTGCTCGAGAAGCTGGCTGCCTGAGGGCGGGAGTGGGAGGGGGAGGGATGCCGGTACTCCTGCCCGTGAATTCAGTCGCTCGCCCTGCGGGCGAGGCTCCCTATGTTGCTGCGCGCCTATGGCGCGCAAATATCGGATTGCATTTCCGCCGCTTCGCGACATTCCCGGGGAGGAGTACCGGCATCCCTCCAGCGCCACGAACTCCGACAATCCACCCAAGGTTCGTCAGCTCTCAGCAAGCCAGCCGGCCCGCTCGACTTCTCTTGTCGCTGAGCTTCCGAACCCTGGGCCGCTTCCTGGCGGCTGGATGGCGTCCGGACCCTGGGCCGTCCCTTGATTGCGTGTCGTAGGAGCGGTCTGGCCACCTCTCGGGCGAATGTCCGCGAAGCGCGCGAAATGCAATCTGATCCCTGCCCGCCATAGGCGGGCTCCTTCTGAGGGAGCTGTCCCCTTTAGGGGACGCGACAAATTCGACCGAGAGGTGGCCAGACCGCTCCCTTCGGAAGGCATCCGAACCCCGCCCCAGAATCCCCTCCTTATGCAAGTTGTGATGGGAATCGACCCCGGCGCCGCCAACCTCGGCTTCGGAATCGTGCGCGTCGAGGGCAACCATATGGTGGCCCTCGACGGCGGCGTGGTCGAGACCACGCCGGAGCAGCCGATGGAGCGGCGGCTGGAGCGGATCCACCGTGCGCTGGCCGAGCTGATCACCTGGCACGAGCCGCGGGCGATGGCGATCGAGGCGGTCTACTTCGGCAAAAACGTGCACTCGGCGATGGCGGTCGGCCAGGCCAGCGGCGTCGCAATGCTGGCCGCCGCGCAGGGCGGCGTCGACTGTTTCTCCTACACGCCGCAGGCGATCAAGATGGCGGTCTGCGGCTCCGGCGGGGCCGGCAAGCGGCAGGTGCAGCGGATGGTCGGGACCCTGCTCGGGCTGCCCGAGCCGCCGACTCCCGACCACGCGGCCGACGCCCTCGCGGTGGCGATCTGCCACGGCGGCAGCAGCGGCCACCGGCAGGCGGTGGAGAGCGCCGATCAGGGGGCGCTCGCGACCCCGGAACGGGTGGCCGGATGATCGCCGCGGTGCGGGGCGAGGTGATGGTGCGGCGCGCCGACCACGTCGTGGTCGATGCCGCCGGGGTCGGCTACCGGCTGACCGTCTCGGCCGAGACGCTGAAGGCGGTGCCGGCCGCGGGCAGCGAGGCCTTCCTGCACGCGGAGCTGATCGCGCGCGAGGACTCGCTCGCCCTCTACGGCTTCGCCTCCGAGGAGGAGCGCGACCTCTTCCGCCAGCTGATCTCGGTCAGCGGCGTCGGCCCGAAAGTCGCGATCGCGGCGCTCTCCGGCGGCAGCGCCCGCGATCTGCTGCGGGCGATCGCGGCCGGCGACGCCAAACGCTTCCAGGCGGTGCCGGGGATCGGCAAACGGACTGCGGAGCGGATCATCGTCGAGCTGCGCGAGAAGGTCACCGGCGCGCTCGAGGAAGAGGTCGCGGTTGCCGCCGCGGAGCAGGGCGACGCCCGCTCCTTGGCCCGCGACGGCCTCGTCAACCTCGGCTACGCCCCGCTCGAGGCCGAGCAGCTGCTCGACGGCCTCGACGGCGACGATCCGCAGGGCCTGATCGCCGCCGCCCTGCGCAAGGCGGCGTCGGCCCGGAGCGGCGCGTGAGCGACTCGCCGGACATCGGCGCCAACCGCATCCGCACGCCCGGGGTCGACGATGAGCCGATCCCGGTCGACGCCGAGGTGCGGGTCCACGACGCGCGCGCCGACGCGCCCGACGAGGACCTCGACCGCTCGCTGCGCCCACCCACCCTCGCTGACTTCGTCAACCAGGAGCAGGTGACCGCGCAGCTGGCGATCTTCATCGAGGCCGCCCGCGGCCGCGGTGAGCCGCTCGACCACGTCCTGCTCGCCGGCCCACCTGGCCTCGGCAAGACCTCGCTCGCGCACATCGTCGCCGCCGAGATGGGGGTGCCGATGGTGCAGACCGCCGGCCCGACCCTGGAGCGCAAGGCCGACGTCGCCTCCTTCCTCACCGCGCTGGAGCCGGGCAGCGTCTTCTTCGTCGACGAGATCCACCGGCTCGGGCGGGCGGTCGAGGAGACGCTCTACCCGGCGATGGAGGACGGCGAGCTGCCGGTCGTGCTCGGGCAGGGAGCGGGAGCGCGCACGGTGACGCTGCCGCTGCCGCCGTTCACGCTGATCGGCGCGACCACGCGGGCCGGGCTGCTGACCACGCCACTGCGCGACCGCTTCGGCGTCTCACACCGGCTCGAGCACTACAGCCCCGAGCACCTGGCACGGATCGTCGAGCGCTCGGCCGGCATCCTCGGGGTCGAGATCGACGGCGAGGGCGCCTACACGATCGCCTCGCGCTCTCGCGGCACCCCCCGGGTCGCCAACCGGCTGCTGAAGCGGGTGCGGGACTTCGCCCAGGTCAAGGGCGCCGGCCCGATCGGCGCCGCGGTGGCGGCGGCGGCCCTGGAGATGCTCGAGGTCGACGCCGGCGGCCTCGACCGCAGCGACCGCTCGCTGCTCGACGTGATCGCGAGTAAGTTCGGCGGTGGCCCGGTCGGCCTCTCGACGCTGGCGATCGCGATCGGCGAGGAGCAGGACACGATCGAGGACGTGCTTGAGCCCTACCTGCTCCAGCAGGGCTTGCTGAAGCGGACTCCGCGCGGCCGGGTGCTGACGCCGCGCGCCTATGACCACCTCGGGCTGCCGCTCCCCGAAGGCGCAGCGAGCCTCTTCTGAGCGCGCGCCGCTAGCCTGTCAGTCATGCCGTTTTTCATCTGCCCGAATTGCGGGCATCGGGAGGTAAGCGGCGAGCGGACTGCTGGGTTCAGCTCGCGCCCCAAGGGCTGCTCGAAATGCGGCTTCGGCTTTGTCTTCGAATTACTCGACGATTATTATCCGGCTCCTAATGCTGCCTTTTTCGTCTGTGACAAGCAGGAACGCGTGATCGACGCCGGCAAAGGCAGCTTCGAGTTGACCGGTCTCACCGACGAGGACGTGATCGGTCGCCCGGTGCGCGAGGTGCTCGGTCTCGAATGGATCGACGCCGGCGACGGTGACGAGGCGGCCGACAGCAACGGCGACGGCGTCACCGACCCGATCGAGACCTCGCTGGAGTGGGGGGTCCGTTCGCTTGGCAAGCGGGTCTCGGTCAACGCCGAGGGCGATCTGCCGGCCAAGGCCGTGGCCGATGTCTTCCCCGCCTACGACGACGACGGCGGGCTGCTGCTCGTCCTCACCCCGGAGGGCTAGGCGATGGGCTCGCGGCGGCGCTATCTCTTCGTCCTGGTCTTCGTCATCGGTTTGGTAGGTGCCTCGGCCCTGGTCATCGCCAACACCTCGACCAAGCTCGGGCTCGACCTCAAGGGCGGGGTCGAACTCGTCTACCAGGGCCAGCCGACCGGCCAGGTGAAAGAGGTCACCGGCGAGGACATCGACCGTTCGATCAACATCATCCGCCAGCGGATCGACCAGTTCGGCGTCTCCGAGCCAGAGGTCTCCCGCCTCGGCGCCGACCAGATCACGATCAGCCTGCCCGACGTCGACAACGCCCAGCGGGCGATCGACCAGGTCGGATCGACCGCGCAGCTCTACTTCTACGACTGGGAACCGAACCTGATCGGCCCCGAGCTGGCGATCGGCGGCCGGCCCGGGCAGGAACCGCCGGAAGGCCCGCTGGAAGCGTCGGAAAAACGCTGGGAAGAGGCCGGGCGTGACCCGAAAACGACCCAGAACGAACAGATGTTGCTCTCCGGCGCCTACCCGAACGCCTACGGCGCGGCGCTGCTCGCCTCCGAACAGAAGCCGGTCGAGGACTGCGAGAACTGCTCGGCCGCGCAGCCCCGCTACTACCTCTTCTCCAAAGACAAGAAACACGACCTGATCGCCGGCCCCGAGCAGGAAGAAGAAGCCCTCTTCATCACCCCGACCGGAGAAAAACGTCCCCGCGACAACGGGATCGTGATCGAGGTGCCGCCGGGGACGATCGTCGTCTCCGAGTACCCGGTTGACCAGGAAGGGAAGGTCGACAAAACGGCGCGGCCGGGCTGGTATGCGCTGAAGGACGACCCGGCGCTCTCGGGGACCGACATCACCGACCCGAAGCAGGAATACGAAGAAACCACGGGGGCGCCGAACGTCGTCTTCGGCTTCACCGACGACGGCCGCGAGGCCTTCCAGGAAGTGACCCGCCAGATCGCCCAGCGCGGCCAGGCACGGGCGATCGGGCCGATCGGCGGCGAACAGGCGGAAGCGCTCTCCGGGCGTTTCGCGGTGATCCTCGACAACGAAGTCAAAACGCGGCCGATCATCAACTTCGCCGAGAACCCCGACGGGATCGACGGTCGCACCGGGGCCCAGATCTCGGGCGGCTTCGCCAGCGTCCAAGAGGCGCAGGACCTGGCCACCGTGCTGCAGATCGGTGCCCTCCCGATCAACCTCAAGCTGATCAGCCAGACCCAGGTCTCGGCGACCCTGGGGTCGCAGGCGCTCGACGCCGGGCTCAAAGCCGCGGTGATCGGCCTGATCCTCGCGGTGATCTTCCTGATCGCCTATTACCGCTTCCTCGGCCTGATCGCCTCGATCGCGCTCGGCGCCTACGGGGTGATCTTCTTCGCCCTGATCAACCTGATCCCGATCACCCTGACCCTGCCGGGGATCGCCGGCCTGGTCCTGACGATCGGCGTAGCGGCTGACTCGAACATCGTCATCTTCGAGCGAATAAAGGAGGAAGTGCGCGCCGGCCGCTCGATGTCGGCCGCGATCGGCGCCGGCTACCGGCACGGGATCAGCACGATCATCGACGCCAACGTGATCACCCTGCTGACCGCGTTCATCCTCTTCGTGCTCGCCACCTCCGGGGTCAAAGGCTTCGCCTTCACCCTCGGGGTCGGCACGATCGTCTCGCTGCTGACCGCGGTCGTCTTCACCCAGGCGCTGCTCGGCAGCATGAGCCGCTCGCGCTGGCTGCGCTCGCCGCGCGCGCTCGGTGCCGGCGGCGAGGGCGTGCGCTGGCATTTCGACTTCATCGGCCTCAGCCGCTGGTTCTTCTCGGTCTCCGGCGTGATCCTCCTGATCGGCGGTCTGGCGCTGGCGACCAAGCAGCTCAACTTCGGCATCGATTTCGAGTCGGGGACGCGGATCAAGGTGGCGCTGGTCGAGCCGACCGACGAGGAAGGCGTGCGTGACACGCTCGAGGCGGCCGGGATCGACGGCGAGGAGATCCAGCAGGTCTCCGACCCGGTGCTCGGCGACAACGTCTTCCAGATCCAGACCCGCGAGCTGCAGCCGGAGACGGTGAAAGAGGCCGAGCGAGCGCTGGCGGATGAGTACCAGGTCGCCGAAGACGGCTTCGACAGCACCAGCATCGGGCCGACCTTCGGACAGCAGGTGGCGGACAGCGCCCTGAAAGCGCTGATCTTCTCGCTGCTGGTGATCTGCGGCTACGTCGCGCTGCGGTTCGATCCCAAGTTCGCGGTGCCGGTGCTGATCGCGATCTTCCACGACATCCTGATCACGGCGGGCGTCTACTCGCTGGCGGGGAAAGAGGTGAACAGCGGCACCGTCGCCGCCTTCCTCACCATCCTTGGTTACTCGATCTACGACACGATCATCGTCTTCGACCGGATCCGCGAGAACGTGCCGCGGATGCCGCGGGCGGCGTTCTCCCAGATCGTCAACCGCTCGATGAGCGAGGTCCTGACCCGCTCGCTGGCGACCAGCTTCACCACCCTGATGGGCGTGATGTCGTTGCTGATCTTCGGCGGCGCGACCCTGCAGGACTTCGCCTTCGCGATGCTGGTCGGGATCGCTTCCGGAACCTACTCGTCGATCTTCATCGCCTCGCCGGTCCTGGCCGCGTGGAAGGAACGCGAGCCCGGCTTCGTGCGACGGCGCCTGCGCATCGCCGAGGTCGAGGGCTACGTTCCCGCCTTCGCCGATGACGTCACGATGGCGCAGCTGAGCAGCGACGAGGAGAGCGAAGCGGAGATCGCCGCCGAGGTCGAGGCGCCCGAGGCACGGCCGCAGGCCGGCGCGGTCGCCACGGCCGAGCGGACGGGCGATGGCAACGGCGCCGATCCCCACGGCAGCAACGGTGAGGTTGACGATGGCGGCGGCGACGGCGCCTCGGCTGAGCGCCGCCAGCGCAACGCCGAGCGACGGGCGCGCCGCCAGCAACGCCGCAAGCACGGGAGGAAGCGTTAGGCATGGCACTGATCGTCTGGTTCACCGTCGGGATCGCCCTCTGGCACTTCACGGTCTTCCTGCCCGACCGCTTCTGGCAGGGCATCGTCGGCGCCTTCGTCGGCGCCGTGCTCGGGTCGGTCATCTTCGGCTGGATCGTCTGGGCGGCAAGCGGCAAAAGCCTCGGCGACACCGATCTTGGAACCGCCCTGCTCGCGGTCCCCGGCACCGCGATCGGCCTGGCGATCGTCTACGCGATCGGCGTCCGCGGCGAAGAGCGGCTGGACTGACGGCAGCGGCCAGGTCGGTGCCGAGTGACCGGCTGAAATTCGGCTGATCGCTAGGAAAACCCCTAATAGCCGCTTAGGGTGCCGAGCCATGGACCCCCGTGCCTGGCCGGCAAGGCTCGTCGACTGGTTGTCCCAGAGCCCGAGGGCCCTGGTCAGGCTGGAGGAGAGCACGGGGGTTGGGGCCCGCGCCGAGGAGGGCGAAAAAGAGGAGAAGAAGGCGGAGGGCAAGGGCGAGATCGCGGCCGACGTGGTGAAGGCCGCCGGCGCCCTCGCCGCCGGGATCACGGCCACCGGCTTCGTGATCGTCGTCGGCGCCGCGCTCTTCTGGTTCCGCTTCGACGAGGTCGGCCTGCCGGCGACGCAGGCGGTCGGACTGCTCTCCCGCAACGAACTCCTGGTTCAGGGCGCGCAGGAAGTCGCCCTCTACCTCGGTATCGCCCTCGTCGCGATCGTTCTCGTCTTCTTCTCCGACAAGAAAGGCGAGATCAACCGGGCCACCTTCGGCGTTCTCTTCCTGCTCGCGGCGGGGTCGGTCTTCTTCCTGCTCACCACCGGCATCGACTTCTGGGGTGGGCTGCTGCTGACCGTGGTCGTCGGGTTTTTGCTGATCGGCTGCATCGTCGTCGGCCGCCGGACCGACGAGCGGTTCTGGCCGCTGGCGCTGGCCGTGTTCGTCGCGACGCTGATCTTCTCGGGCGCCGCCAGCATCCTGATCGTCAAGGAACAGGACTACGTCCAGGCGGTCGCCGTGCTGCGCGGCGCCGACGACGTCGGGCTGGCCGGCGTCTACCTGACCACGACCGACGAGACGATCTACGTCGGCCAGGTCGTGCCGCCCCCTGCCAACGAAGACCCGGCCGACGAGGTGCGGCGGGCGATCTTCGACGTTCCGCGCGCCGGCGCCACCTACGCGGTTGGCCCGCTGGAGGACGTGCCGAAGGCGGAACTGCGGGCGGAAGCGATGCTGATCCAGCTGATCGCCGATCGCGAACGGGTGAGGCCACCGGCGGCCAGCGTGTCGGCCCCCGCCGAGGCCGACGCGACGGACGCGAAGAAGAGCGAGAAGAAAGCGGGCACGAAGGGGAAGAATGCGGCCGGAGGAGGGGACGGGGCAGCAGGCAACAAGGCGGCTGGACAGCCGCTGCCGATCGAAACCGTCCTCAAGGCGTTCGGATCGGCGTCGGTGACGGTCCACGACGGCCCGCTCAAAAAGCGGCTCTGCCTGGTCCGCTACGCCGACGCCGCCAAGCCGAGGCTGATGGGCCCCTGGTGGACCTCCTGCGAGGAAGCGAAGGAATTCGACAGCGTCGGGGAAATCCGCGAAAAGCTCGCGCTCCCGGGTCGCTTCCAGGCGGCCTATGACGCCCGTATCAAGGCGATCGTGCCAAAGGGCACCGTGATCACCTACGTCGAAGGCCCGACCGAGAAGCAGTGCGAGCACGATCCGCCCGATCCCTGCGGGCGGGTTTATCCCGGCGGCGGCCTGCAGTACTACCTGCCGCAGCCCGGCAAGGCGAAAGTGGTCAAGAAAGAGTGCGCGACGACGCGCGAGGACGAGTCGCCGAACTGGGCCAAGTGCGCCGCTTGACCCGCATTTTGGGCTGAGCCGGGCGCCGGAATCCGTCCCAGCCGCTTTCTAGCCTGGTTGCGTGCCGGAGACCCTGAAAGCGTTCGCTGCCGCGCCTACGCCTACGCCGACGTGCGCGCGGTCGCGGACGGCCTGGCGCTGAGCGAGCCGGTGGCGGTGACGCTGGTCCGGCGCGGTTACCGCACGCCGGAGCAGGCGCGGGCTTTCCTCGCCGCCGACGAGTCGCACCCGGCGACGGCCTTCGACTCGATGGCGGTGGTGGTCGAGCGAGTGCGGTCGGCGATCGCGGCGGGAGAGCGGATCACCGTGCACGGTGACTTCGACGTCGACGGCGTCTGCGCGACCACGATCATGGTTTCCACCCTGCGCCGGCTCGGCGCCGAGTGCGACTGGCTGATCCCGGACCGGCTCGGGGACGGTTACGGGCTCAGTGCCGCCAACGTCGAGCGGCTCGCCCAGCGCGGCACGAAGCTGCTGATCACGGTCGACTGCGGCATCACCGCGGTCGCCGAGGTCAGGCTCGCCCGCGACCTCGGGATCGAGTCGATCGTCACCGATCACCACCAGGCCGGCGAGGAGCTGCCGGACTGCCCGATCCTCCACCCGGAGATCTCGAACTACCCGTTCGAGCATCTTTGCGGCACCGCTGTGGCCTGGAAATTGGCTTTGGCGTTGAAGGAGGGGACGGGTGACCCTCCGCCGGAGACCGTTGCGCAGCAGATTGGGGCTGGGGGTTCGGATCGGATTCCTGGAGCCTCCGTCGGAGGGTCACCCGTCCCCTCTTCTCACCCCGATTCCGATCTCGACCTTGTGGCGCTGGCGACGGTGGCGGACGTAGTCCCGCTGGTGGGGGAGAACCGGGCGTTGGTGAAGCAGGGACTGGCGGAGATGCGGCGCGCCAGGCGAGTAGGGCTGCGCGCCTTGATCGAGGTTTCGAAATGTGAGCCGACGCGGCTCGATGAGGGCGATCTGGCATTCAGGCTGGCTCCCCGGATCAACGCCGCCGGGCGGCTGTACCGGGCCGACGCGGGGGTGGAGCTGCTGCTGACCGAGGATGAGGGAAGGGCGGAGGAGATCGCGATCGAGCTTTCGCGGGCAAACGCCGAGCGCCGGGCCAGAGAGCGCGAGGTCGACGTCGCCGCCGAGGCGGCGCGGCGCGAGCTGCCGGAGCATCTGCGCGAAGCACCGGGCCTGGTCCTCGCCGGCGCGGACTGGCATCCGGGCGTGGTCGGGATCGTCGCCTCGCGGCTGGTCGAGCGCTACCACCGGCCGGTGGTCGTGATCTCGCTCGACGACGCGGGCGGGGGGCGCGGCAGCGGCCGCAGCATCCCCGGCTTCGACCTGCACGCGGCGCTCGCGGTCTGCGCGGAGCAGCTCGAGAGCTTCGGCGGGCACCGTGCGGCGGCTGGGCTCTCGCTGCGGGCCGAGAACCTCGGGGCCTTTCGCGAGGCGTTCGCGGCCCACGCGGCCGCCGTGCTCGGCGCCGAGGACCTGCGCCGGACCGAGCGGGTCGACGCGATGGTCGGCGGGGTCGGCCTCGGGCTCGACCTGGCCGAGGAGCTGGGCCAGCTTGCGCCCTTCGGGATGGGCAACCCCGGGGTGCGGCTGATGGTGCCCTCGGCCCGGGTCAGCGACGTGCGCACGATGGGCGGGGGCAAGCACGCCCGCTTCAGCCTCCACAGCGGCGCCCACCGCGCGCTCGGTGTCGCCTTCGGCCGCTCCTCCCTCGGGGTCGAGGATGAGGAGCCGGTCGACGCCAGCGTGCGGCTCGAGGTCAACCACTGGAACGGCTCGGTCGAGCCGCGCGTCGTCCTGCGCGAGCTTTACCCGCTCGAGGCAGCGGCGGCGGTGGCAGAGACCGAGGAAGCGGCGCCGTTGCACACGTGCACGTGCGAGGAAGGCGAGTGGTGGCAGCGCTTCGAGGCTGAGCTGCGCCAGGGCCTCGAGCGGGACGGGGCGCCTTTGTCAACCGATGGTTTGGAAAAGCGCCCCGCCGGCTTGCAGCGCGCCGCCGTCCACGGCGCCGGCTCCGCCACCGTGCGGATCGCCGAGCTTGTCTCGAGTGGGGCTGGGGTGTTGGCCGTTTGCGCCGACGCCTCGCGCCGGGCCGGGCTGGCAACGGGGGCGACCGGCCTCTCCCGCTTCAACGGCGGCGTCGGGCGCGTTGCCTGTGGGCGCTGCGGCGGCGCGGCGCTGGAGGGGGTTCTCGCGCGCGCCGAGAGCGGCTTCGCCCTGGTCGACTACGCGACCCTGGGGCGGAGGGTTAATGGTGACGCCGCCCTCGCGCCCGACTGGGGCATCGCAGCCCATTTCGAGCACGTGGTGCTCGTCGATCCACCGCCCTCGGCCGCGGCGAGGGAGCGGGCGGCGCGGCCGCGGGGCAACGGGGGAGAGGGCCTTGCGGGCGCGGCCGACCCCGGCTTCCTCCACCGGGCCTGGACCGAGTCAGAGCGCGAGTTCGCGCTCGCCGTCGACGACGAGCAGCACGCGTCACGCGAGACCGTCGCCACCGTCTTCCGGCGCCTGCGCGAAGCCGGCGAGGCGAGCGGCGAGGCGCTGCGCAACGCGCTCGCGGGCGCCGGGCCTCGCCCGCTCCCACCGGAGGTCGCCGCTCGCTGCCTGCGCGTCCTCACCGAGCTCGGTCTGGTTGCGGGAGAGCCGTCCGGCGGCGCGGGCGCGGTCGGAGTCGTATCCTCAGAGGGGACGGAACTGGAGCGCTCAGCCGCGTTCCGGGCTTTCAGAAAAGACCACTCGGAGGCAGCCCAATACCTCGCAAGGCCCACCCAGCCGTAGATCGCAGCGAGCTCCTCGCCGATCTCTTCGCCGTGGTCGAGGAGTTCGACTCCTCGCCGAGCGCAGCTGGCAACGGCGCCGGCGGCACCGCGCTGGCGACGGCGACGATCGACCGGGCCGCGATTGACCGGGCCGCGATCGAGCGCGCCTTCGACTTCGCCTGCGACCGCCACGCCGACCAGCTGCGCTACTCCGGCGACGAGTTCATCACCCACCCGGTCGGGGTCGCCCAGGTCTGCGCCGGGATGCGGCTCGACACCGAGACCCTCTGCGCGGCGCTGCTGCACGACACGGTCGAGGACACCAGCGCCAGCCTCGAGGAGATCCAAGAGGGGTTCGGCGAGGAGATCGCCCAGCTGGTCGACGGCGTCACCAAGCTGACCGGGATGAGCTTCGAGAGCCGCGACGAGCGCCAGGCCGAGAACTACCGCAAGATGATGGTGGCGATGGCCACCGACGTCAGGGTGATCCTGATCAAGCTGGCCGACCGCCTCCACAACATGCGCACGCTTGGGGCCCTGCCGAAGCAGAAACAGCAGGCGAAGTCGCATGAGACGCTGGAGATCTACGCGCCGCTCGCCCACCGGCTCGGGATCCACGCGATCAAATGGGAGCTCGAGGATCTCTCCTTCCAGACCCTGCACCCGCGCAAGTACGCGGAGATCAAACAGCTCGTCGCCCAACAGCGGGACGAGCGCGAGAGCTACGTCTCCGACGCCGGCGAGTTCCTTTCCGAGGAGCTCGAGCAGGTCGGGATCGAGGCCCAGATCTCCGGCCGCGCCAAGCACTTCTACTCGATCTACACGAAGATGGCGAAGAAGGGCCGTGAGTTCAACGAGATCTTCGACCTCACCGCGATGCGGGTGATCGTCGGCTCGGTCAAGGACTGCTACGGCGCGATCGGCGTCATCCACTCGCTCTGGAAGCCGCTGCCGGGCCGCTTCAAGGACTTCGTCGCGATGCCGAAGGCCAACATGTACCAGGCCCTGCACACGACCGTGATCGGGCCGGAGGGAAAGCCGCTGGAGATCCAGATTCGGACCGAGGAGATGCACAAGCTGGCCGAGTACGGGATCGCCGCCCACGTCACCTACAAAGAGGGTGGCGGCGCCGATCCGAAGCGGGAGAAGATGACCTGGCTGCGGCAGCTGGTCGAGGCCGAGGGCGAACAGGACCCGGCCGAGTTCCTCGAGTCGCTCAAGGTCGACCTGTTCGAGGACGAGGTCTTCGTCTTCACCCCGAAGGGCGAGGTGAAGAACCTCTCGGCCGGCTCGACCCCGCTCGACTTCGCCTATGCCGTCCACACCGACGTCGGGCACCGTACGGTCGGGGCCAAGGTCAACGGCAACATCGTGCCCCTGCACTACCAGCTGAAGTCGGGCGACATCGTCGAGGTGCTGACCGCGAAGCAGAACCGTGGCCCCTCGCGCGACTGGCTGAAGCTGGTGCGGACCAGTCGCGCCCGCAACAAGATCCGTGCCTTCTTCAAAGAGGAACGGCGCGAGGACGCCGAGCGCAAGGGACGCGAAGGCCTCGAGGAAGCGCTGCGCACCCGCGGCATCCCGATGCAGAAGGTCTCCGGCTCGGCCCTGCTCGCCGACGTCTTCCGCGAGATGGGCTTCCGCAAAGCCACCGATTTCTACATCGCCCTCGGCCAGGGCAAGGTCTCGACCAAGACGATCGCCAACAAGCTGATGCAACGGCTGCAGGCGGGTGAGGCGGTCGAGGAGCGCCTGCCCGGCCTCAGTGACGCTCGCTCCGACCGCGCCCGCCGCACCAAGGACGCCGCCAACTACGGGATCAGGGTCAAGGGTGTCGACAGCGTCGCGGTGCGGCTCGCCAAGTGCTGCCGGCCGGTGCCCGGCGACGAGATCGCCGGCTACGTCTCACTCGGCCGCGGGATCACCATCCACCGCGCTGACTGCAAGAACGTGAAGGCGCTGAAAAAGGCCCCGGAGCGCTTCGTCGAGGTCGCCTGGGAGGGCGAAAACGAGTCCTCCTACCGGGTCGAGCTGCAGATCGACGCTTATGACCGCACCCGCCTGCTCGAGGACCTCTCGCGCACCTTCTCCGAGGCCGGGATCAACATCATCGGGGCCTCCTGCACGACCAACCACCCGATGGTGAAGAACAAGTTCGTGATCGAAGTCGGGGACACCGAGCAACTCAAGCAGTGCGTCTCCCGGTTGCGCAACGTCGAGTCGGTGTTCGACGCTTACCGCGTAACCCCGACGCCTTCCTAGGGGCCTCTCCCGGTAGGGGTTCCGCTTAACTTTTTCGAGATCGTCTCAAGCTAACCGAGATGGAAAGCGGCGAAAAAGTACAAGACGCTTCACCCCTACCGGGAGAGGCCCTGACTGTCGCGGTCACCGGGCCAACTGGCGAGATCGGAGTGCCGCTGCTCGAGGAGTTGGAGAGCGATCCGGCCATTGGGACGGTGCGAGGAATGGCGCGGAGCCGGTTCGATCCCGCCTCGGAGGGGTGGAGCAAGGTTGAGTACCGGCGGGGGGACATTCTCGATCGCGGGGCGTTGGCGGCGCTGTTCGATGGGGTTGATGCGGTTGTGCACCTTGCCTTCGCGATCTTCGGGGATCGCGCGGAGGGCCGCCGGGTCAACCTCGAGGGCAGCCGCAACGTCTTCGAGGTGGCGGCGGCGGCCGGCGTCAAGCGGATCGTCTACGCCTCCTCGGTTGCTGCCTATGGCTTCCACGCGGAGAACCCGCAGCCGCTGACCGAGGCGGTTCCAGCTCGCGGCAGCGAGAGCTTCTACTACTCGGCCCAGAAGGCGGAGCTGGAGGCAACGCTTGACGGGGTGCTGGACGGGAGCGGGGTGGATGCCTATGTCTTCCGCCCCTGCATCGTCGCCGGGCCGCGGGCGACGATGCTGATCGCGAAGACGGTTGCGAGCACTCGCCTCGGCGACCCGTTGCCGGGCCTGCGCCGTGGCATCGCCCGGCTGCCGCTGATGAAGCCGGTGCTGCCCGACCCGGGCCTACCGATCCAGCTCGTCCACCACGACGACGTCGCCCGCGCCCTGGCGGCGGCGATCGCGGGCGTGGGGGAGCCGGGCGCCTACAACCTCGCCGGCGAGGGTGAGATAGCGGTCGCCGACATCGCTCGGGCGCTCGGCTGGCGCAGCCTCCCGGTCCCGGCAACCGCGGTCGGCCTCGGCGCCGGCATCGCCCGCCGGCTCAGCTTTCTCTCGCCCCAGCTCGAGTGGGCGACGGCGCTGCGCACGCCCGTCCTCATGGACGCCGGCAAGGCACGCCGCGAGCTCGGCTGGGAGCCGCGCTTCGATGCCGTGGAGACGCTGCTGCAGACCGCGATCGGCGCCCGCGAAGCCGGGCTGCTCGACTGAGCCACCTCAGCAAAGATCGGAACTAGCGGGCTTTATCTAGAAACCCAGGTGTGTCTAAGCTGGAGCACTAATAATAGGTAGATACTGGTTAAATCGTTTATGGGAGCATCGTTGAGGGGTAGGGAAGTCGGCGATGAGACCGAACATTGGTGGAACCCATGTTTAGAGACCAGGACTCAGTCAAGGGCTCGCTCGCGCTCGGGTTGAGCCAGCCTGCATTCGAGGCGCTTGGCAGTGGTGTGGCCGCATCGGACCGGGCCGCGGCGCGAATGGAAGCCGCGATCCGTTGCTACCTCAGCGACAAGGGCAGCGGCCGGCTGGCCTGGCCCTACCCCGGCTTCCTGCGCGAAAGTGAGACGCAGGAGGACGTCGAGCTGGAGCTGCGGCTTGACCCCGGGCTCTGGGACTCGTTCGAGTCCGAGGCGACATCACAAGGTGTGTCGGTGCAGCAGCTGGCCGAGCACGCGGCCTTCTACCTGGCCGCGGAGATCGACGCCGGGCGAATCACCCAGCGCATCCTCGATGACCTCGAGTCCGGCGAGGACGAGAGCCAAGTCGCCTAGGCCGCCGGCGATCTGGCGACGACCGGCGCCGCGTCGAGCTGCGCCAGGTTGGCGCGGAGCGTGCGCCTGCCCCGGTGGTGGAGGCCGTGGACGGAGCTCTCGGTCTTGTCGAGCGTCCCCGCGATCTCGACTGGCGAGAGCCCGACGATGTGGCGCAGGACGAGCACCTCGCGCTGATCCTCGGGCAGCGCTTCCAGCGCCTCGCGCAGGGCACGGCCACGATCGAGGCCGGTCTGGGCGCGGCCGGTGTCGGCGATCCTCACCTCCTCGGTCGGGATCGCGCGCTTCGCCCGCAGATGGTCGAGGGCCGCGTTGCGGGCAACCCGCAGGATCCAGGCGTCGAACGGGACCTCACGCTGCTCGTATTTCCGGATCGCCTTCATCAACTTGGCGAAGACGTTCTGGGTGATGTCTTCCGCCTCGTGATGGTCGCGAACCAGGCTGGTCACAAAGCGCTGGACATCGTCCGCGTAGCGAACGTAGAGGTAGTGCAGGCCCTCCGAATCACCGGCTCTCGCGCGGGCCACGGCCTGTTGGGTCAGTTGGCTGTTTCCGCGCGCTGCCTTGGGGTGGCTATCGGTCGTACTGGTCATCCATTTCTCCTGCATGCTCACCGCATGCACACACCACTGGTTTTCCACATCTGTCCCTCGGGGTCATGAACACCGGGTAATTTCGATGCCGGGAGATTCTTGGAAAAGGAATACATCCCAAAATGCGAAGTCTCACCTGGCAATCCGTGCTCCCAATGTGGACAAGCTAAGCGGGGAGGTTTATGGACAATCGACGTAAAAGTCAATGCCCAATATTTGTCCATTTTTCAGTCTCAGGCTTAAGTTGGCGCAAATGCACAGGTATTTATCCTGCATTGCACGGGATTTCCGAGGGTCTGAAGTTAGGAGGAATTCGGACAGGGTGGTGAAAATCCCAATCTTCACGGGAGTTCTTTTTAAGTAGGCAGACGCGATCGAGGTGGCAGGATGAAAGTTGCGGTGAGCAAATTCGCATGCGAAGGGATCAAAGCCCAGCTGGGTGGGGCCATCCCTGTGGGCGTCCGGATCGCCCTCTTTCACTACGCGAGCAAAGTGAAAACAGGTCGTAAGCCGACCCCGTTTCCGCGCTTCCTCGCGGACCGCGGCCCGGCCGAGCCGGAGATGGCATTCGACCTGATCGTCGACCCGGAGACCGAGACGGTGCTGGAGCGGGAGGCGGCCCGGCAGGGGACGACGCTGGAACGCCTGGTCACCCACGCGATCCTGGTCTACCTCGCCGAGGCTCGAGTTTCTCGGTGCGGCGCCGCGCGAGCAGCGCGCCGCCGCCCGCTAGGCGACGGCGGCGGCCAGGACCTCGTCGACGCTGCGCACCGCGACCGGCCGGCCGTTGTCGGCCAGCGACTGCTCGAGGGCCTCGAGGCCGAGCACGATCTCCAGCCCCAGCCGTGAGTTGGAAACCGGCGTGGTGCCCTCGCGGATCGCGGTGGCGAAGTCCTGCAGCTCCTGGCTCAGTGGCTCCAGCGCCTGGATCCGCGGCGCGACCATGTCGCCGCTGCGGTAGGTCAGGCGGTACTCGCCGAAGTTGGCGGGTGGCTCGGAGAAGTCGAGGCCGCGGTCGTAGACCCGCACCGAGTCGTCGGCGGCGGTGTCCTCGTACTGGATCATCCGCTTGCTGCCGACCACGACCATCTGCCGCATCTTGCGCGGCGCCAGCCAGGAGAGCTGGACGTTGGCCTGGGCGCCGCCCTCGAAGCGCAGGGTGAGGAAAGCGGTCTCGTGCACGCCCTCCTGGTAGACGCTGCGACCGGTCGCCGAGACCTCGACCAGCGGCCTCTCGAGCCAGTGGAGGAGGATCGAGAGGTCGTGCGGGGCGAGGTCGAGCACGACCCCGTCCTGCTGGTAGAGGCCGAGGTTCATGCGCGAGGAGGTGACGAAGTAGATCTCGCCGAGCTCGTCGGTCTGGATCATCTCGCGGACCTTGTTGACCGAGGGGCTGTAGACGAAGGTGTGGCCGGGCATCATCACCAGCCCGAGCTCCTCGGCGAGGGCGATCAGCTTCGCCGCCTCTTCGGAGCTGCGGGCCAGCGGCTTCTCGACCAGCACGTGCTTGCCGGCCTCGAGGGCGCGGCGCACCAGGCTGTAGTGGGTGTGGGGAGGCGTGGCGATCGCGACCGCTTCGATCCGCGGGTCGGCGAGCGCGGCGTCGAGATCGCTCTCGACCCAGACCCCCGGGTGGCGGCGGCGGAAGTCCTCCGCCCGCCCGTCGTCCTTCTCGCAGAGTCCCATCAGCCGGAACTCCGGCCGCTCGACCACGTTGCGGACGATGTTGGGCCCCCAGTAGCCGTATCCGACCACCATCGTTCCAATTGCTCCGGCTGGGTTCACGCTGCTCCCTTTCTGGTAAGTACGGTCCACGGGGTCTTGAGAAGAATCAGGAAGTCGAGCCCGAGCGAGCGACGCTCGGTGTAGTCGATGTCGAGCCGCACCATTTCCTCGTAGCTGCGCTCGCTGCGGCCGCTGACCTGCCAGAGGCCGGTCAGGCCCGGCTTCACGGTGAAGCGCTGCAGGTACCAGCTCGGGTACTCGGCGACCTCGTAGGGGATCGCCGGCCGCGGCCCGACCAGGGTCATGTCGCCGAGCAGGACGTTGAACAGCTGCGGCAGCTCGTCGAGGCTCCAGCCCCTGATCCAGCGGCCGAAGGGGGTGATGCGGTTGTCGACCGCGACCTTGTAGAGGCTCTCGCGGCCGGACTCGCTCGCGGAGCTTCGAGTCTTCGCCCTTGATCAGGGCGGTGACGTACTCCTGGTGGCCGCGCGGGTCGGCGTCGACCCGCATGCTGCGGAACTTGTAGAGGGTGAACTCGCGCTCGCCGAAGCCGACGCGGCGCTGGCGGAAGAGGGCGGGACCGTGGCTGTCGACCCGGACAGCGACCGCGACCGCGATCAGGACGGGCGAGAAGAGGACGATCAGGGTGACCGCGAAGGTGAGGTCGGCGAGTCGCCGCAGCGCCGCCAGCCAGCGCGGTTCGCTTGCCACCTGGCTGAGCGGTCGCTCGCGAGTTAGTCCGTGTGCCTCCATCCTCGTCAAACCAACGACTGTGTGCGGGGGGCACTTGCGACGGCGGCGGAGGGGACCGGCTGAAAAAAGTCTGAGTTCCGGTGTGAGCCGGCAAACTTTTCGGCGCCGCGAAAAGACCCGGCCGGTTCGTGCGTTGCTTACCCGTGGCACCCCGGATCGTTTCCATCATCGGCTCGCGGCCTGAGATCGTCCAGGCGGCTCCGCTCGCGCTCGCTTACTCGAACTGCGTCGAGGAGATCCTCGTGCACACGGGTCAGCACTACGACCCCGGGATGTCCGACCTGCAGATCGCCGACCTGCGCTTGCCGTTGCCCGAGTACAACCTCGGGGTCGGCTCGCTGCCCAACGATGCGGGGGTGGCGCTGGCCGAGGACCGGATCGCCCGCGTGATCGAGAGCGAGCGCCCCGACGCGGTGCTGGTCCGCGGCGACACCAACGCGACGATCGCCGGCGCCCGCGCCGCGGTCGCCGCCGGGGTGCCGCTGCTGCACGTCGAGGCCGGCCTGCGCAGCTACCGGCAGGACATGCCGGAGGAGCGCAACCGGATCGAGACCGACCGGCTCTCCGACCTCCTCTTTGCTCCCTGCGAGCACGCCCGCGACGTCCTCGTCGAAGAGGGGGTGCCCGGGGCCGCCCACGTCACCGGCGACGTCCTCGCCGACGTCCTGCTCGCCACCCGCGAGCGCCTGCCCGAGGCCAGGGAGGAGGGCGAGTACGTGCTTGCCACCGCCCACCGCAACTACAACACCGACTCGCGCCAGCGGCTCTCCGCCCTGCTCGACTGCCTCGCGGCGGCCGAGTGCCGGGTGATCTTTCCGCTGCACCCACGGACCCGCAAGGGCCTCGAGGCCTGGGGCCTGGGGCTGCCGGCCAACGTCGAGGCGCGCGATCCCCTTACCTACACGGAGATGCTCGTGCTCGAGCGCGACGCGAAGGCGATCGCGACCGATTCGGGCGGGGTCCAGCGCGAGGCCTATGTCTGGGGCGTGCCCTGCATAACCCTGCGCGAGGAGACCGAGTGGATCGAGACCGTCTCGACCGGCTGGAACACGCTGGTCGGCGTCGACGCGGAGAAGTTCCGGGCGGCGCTGGCGCGGCCGTGCCCGACCGAGCACCCGCCGATCTTCGGTGATGGCAACGCCGCCGAGCGGATCGCCGAGCTGACCGTCGCCCACCTCGACCGCGTGCCGGAGCGTTCCGTTGCTTGATCAGCTGAGAATCGGCGTCGTCGGCTGCGGCCGGATGGGGGCCTTCCACGTCCGCAACTTCAGCCAGATCGAGTGCGCCCAGCTGGTCGCGGTCGCCGACCCCAGCGCGGAGATGCGCCGGCGCGCGCTCGGGGACTCGCGGATCGCCGAGTACGCGAACTGGCGCGAGATGATCCAGTACGGGACCGAGGAGCTCGACGCGATCTCGATCGCCTGTCCCTCCGAGTTTCACGCCGAGGTCGCGCTCGAGGCGCTCGGCGCCGGCCTCCACGTGCTGGTCGAGAAGCCGATCGCGACGACGCTGCCGGACGCGCTGCGGATGCGCAGCGCCGCCTATGAGGCCGGCCGCAAGCTGATGGTCGGGCACGTCGAGCGCTTCAACCCGGCGGTCGCGAAGCTGCGCGAGCTGGTCGCCGACGGCCGGCTTGGGCGCGTCTACCGCGCCCACGCGACCCGGGTCGGGCCGCTGCCGACGCGGATCCAGGACACCGGCGTCGCGATCGACCTCGCCACCCACGACCTCGACGTGATGCAGCACGTGCTCGGCCTCTCGATCAACGAGATCTACGCCGACGGCGGCCGCTTCCTACACAGCTCCCAGGAGGATCTCCTGACCTGCCTCGTCCGCTTCGGCGGTGAGGAGGGCGAGGCGCTGGGACTGCTCGACGTCAACTGGCTGACTCCGGAGAAGACCCGCGAGATCGTCCTGATCGGCGAGAACGGGCTGCTGCGGGCCAGCTACATCACCCAGGACGTCTGGTTCGTCGAGTCGCCGAGCGCGCCCCTGCACTGGGACGGCCTCTCGATGCTGCGCGGCGACGGCGAGGGCGCGGCGGTGCGTTTCTCGCTGGCCAAGGCGGAGCCACTGCGGGCCGAGCTCGAAGCCTTCTGCCGCTGCGTGCTCGACGACACGCCGGAGCCGGTCAGTGCTCACGACGGCGTCAAGGCCCTCGCCGCCGCCCTCGCGGTGCGCGAGTCGGCCGCCGTGCGCCGTCCGGTCGAGCTGCTCGACATCCCCGCTCCCCGCCCCCTGGAGGTGCTGGCGTGATCCGCTTCGTGATCCCGGCCTACAACGAGGCCGAAAACATCCCCAAGCTGCTGGCCGACCTGGCCCCGGTCGCACGCCGGCTCGGCGCCCGCGTGATCATCGTCGACGACGGCTCGACCGACGGCACCGGCGAGGTGATCCGCGAACACGCCCAGGACCTGCACCTGGCGGTGGTCACGCACACCGTCAACCGCGGCCTCGGCACCGCGATCAACACCGGCATCCGCTCGGCCCTGAAGGAGTCCTCCGACGAGGACGCGATCGTCACCCTCGAGGCCGACACGACCTCCGACCTCTCCGACCTGCCGCGGATGCTGGAGCTGTTCGAGCAGGGCACCGACGTCGTCCTCGCCTCGGTCTACGCCCCCGGCGGCAAGATCGTCGGCGTCGCCGGCTGGCGCCTGCTGGCCAGCAAGTCGGTCTCCAACACCTTCCGCTACCTCGGCGGGCTGCGCGAGATGCACACGCTCTCCTCGCTCTACCGCGTCTACCGCGCCGGCACCCTGCGCAAGGCGGCCGACACCTACGGCTACCTGCTGGTCCGTGAGCCCGGCTTCGCCGCCAACGTCGAGCTGCTGCTGAAGCTCTACAACGCCGGCGCCAGCGTCGCCGAGGTGCCGACCGTGAACGACTGGACGACCCGCAAAGGCGAGTCGAAGATGCAGCTGAAGCCGACCGTGCTCGCCTACTTCCGGGTGATGGCCGCCCAGATCGTCGGCCGGATCCAGCCGCCGCCGGTCTCGCCGCTGGCCGAGGCGACGGCGCCGCTGGCCCTGCCCGAGCCGGCCGCGGCGACCGCGACCGACGCGCCCGTGGCGAACGGGTCGGCGCCGGTCACCCAGAGCCGATGAACGAGCGCGCCCCGCGCGTCGGCGTCGTCGGCGGCGGCGTCCTCGGCGTCACGCTCTCCCTCCGCCTCGCCGAAGCGGGCGCCAAGGTGACGGTGATCGAGCGCGGGCCCAGCCTCGGCGGCCTCGCCGGGACCTTCGACTTCGGTGGCCACGAGGTCGACCGCTTCTACCACGTGATCACGCCCGCCGACGAGCGGATGATCGCGATGGCGGAGGAGGTCGGGCTCGGCGAGGAGCTGCGCTTCACGCCAGTCGGCGCCGGCTTCTTCGCCGACGGCGAGATGCACGACTTCAACGGCATCGGCGACCTCCTGCGCTTCTCGCCGCTGGGCCCGACCGCGCGGCTGCGGCTCGGCTGGTTCGTCGCCCAGTGCCAGCTGCGCAGCTCCTACGAGAAGCTGGAGACGATCCCGCTCGAGACCTGGCTGCGCAGGATCTGCGGCAACCAGGTCTGGGAGCGGATCTGGAAACCGCTGCTCGACACGCGCTTCGACGGCGACCCCTCCGGCCTGCCCGCCACCTACCTCTGGGCGCGGACCCGGCGGATGTCAGGCGCGCGGGGGAGCAAGGGCCGCGGCGGCGAGGAAATGGGCCACATCATCGGCGGCCACCAGCGCCTGATTGACGCGATGGTCGCGCGAGCGCGCGCTGCCGGGGTCGAGGCCCGCACCGACGCGCCGGTCAGCGGCCTGGCGACGGCCGCGGACGGCTCCGTCACCGGGGTCGAGCTGGAGGGGGAGACGCTCGAGTTCGACCTCACGATCCCGACCCTGCAGCCGCCCGCCCTGCGCTTTCTGCTGCCGGAGCTACACCAGGGCCTGCTGGCGCCGTATCCCGAGCGCTGGCTCGGCGTCGTCTGCCCGATCATCAAGCTGCGCCGCCCGCTGCTGCCCTACTACGCGATCAACATCACCGAGCCGACGCCGCTGACCAGCGCGGTCGAGACCACGCAGGTGCTGGGGACCGAGCACACCGACGGCCTCCACCTCGTCTACCTGCCCAAGTACTGCGACCCGAGCGCGCCCGAGCAGAGCGAGGACGACGAGTCGGTCTACCGGCGCTTCACCGATTACCTGGGCCGCCTCGCGCCCGGCTTCAGCCGCGACGAGGTGGTCGAGTGGACGGTGCAGCGGGCGAAGCTGGTCGAGCCGGTGCACCAGGTCCGGCCCGAGGGCGGCGACCGGATCGCGCCGATCTGGCCCGGGGTGGAGGGCTTGGCGCTCGCCTCCAACGCCCAGATCTACCCCAATCTCTTGAACGGCGACTCGGTCATGGGCTTCGCCGAAGCCGTCGCCGGCGAGGTCGCCGCGCGGCTCGAGCTGGACGGAGAGCCGAGTGGCGAAAGTGCGAGAAAAGGACTAGTCGGCTCGTTGTCTCCCTGAGTGCCGGCCACTGGCATGGCGCTCGACTGAGAAGCCATGTATCAGGTCGAAGCCTCCAAAGCACTGCTGAAACCGAGCCGCTGGGCGCGCCGCTCCGCGCGCCTGCGGGTGCCGCGCAACGTGGTCATGCTCGGCACGGTCAGCCTGCTCACCGACATCTCGTCGGAGATGGTCGCGACGGTGCTGCCGCTCTACCTCGTCTTCACCCTCGGCGCCAGCCCGCTGGTGCTGGGGGCGATCGACGGCACCTACCGCGGGGCGGCCGCCCTGGTCCAGGTTCTCAGCGGCTTCGGCTCCGACCGCTGGCGCCGCCACAAGGAGGTCGCCGGGCTTGGCTACGGCCTCTCGGCGCTGGGCAAGGTGGCGCTGGTCGCGGCCGGCAACACGGCCGGCGGGATCGGCGCGATCGTCGCCGTCGACCGGGTCGGCAAGGGCATCCGCACGGCCCCGCGCGACGCGCTGATCTCGCTCTCCAGCGCCAAGGAGAACCTCGCCACCTCGTTCGGCGTGCACCGGGCGATGGACAGCGTCGGGGCGATGCTGGGACCGCTGGTCGCCTTCGGCATCCTCCTGATCGCCCCGGCCCGCTTCGACGCCGTCTTCGTGGTCAGCACCCTGTTCGCCGTGCTCGGGCTGGCGGTGCTGATCCTCAACGTCGAAGCGAGGCCGCGGCGGGCGCCGCGCGACGGCGCCCCGCCTTCGTTTCGGGCCGCCCTCGGGCTGCTGCGGGACCGCCGCTTCAGCCCGCTGCTGATGGCCGCCGCCGGGCTCTCGCTGGCCAGTGTCTCCGACGCGCTGATCTACGTCGGCCTGCAGCGCACGATCGACTTCCAGCCGGCCGTCTTCCCACTGCTCTACGTGGTCACCGCCGTCTCCTTCATGGCGCTGGCGATCCCGGTCGGGCAGCTCGCCGACCGGGTCGGCCGGGTGCCGGTGCTGCTTGCCGGCCACGCGCTGCTGTTCGTCGTCTACGGGGTGCTGCTGCTGACCTCGGTCGGGTACGGGCTGCTGATCCTCTGCCTGGTCGCGCTCGGCGCCTACTTCGCTGCCACCGAAGGGGTGATGACGGCGCTGGCCGGGGCGGTGCTGCCGGAGCGGCTGCAGGCGAGCGGGATCGGGATACTGATCACCGTGGTCAGCCTCGGCCGGCTCGTCTCCTCGCTCGCTTTCGGCGCCCTCTGGTTCGCGCTCGGCCTCGAGGACGCGGTGTTGGTCTTCTCCGCTGCCCTGCTCGTCGCCCTGGTCGTGGCGACGCCGCTCCTGCTGCGCGCCCAGCGAGCCGCGCATGCGTAGCCGCAGCGGCAAGATCCTCGCCGCCCTGGTCGCGGGCTGCCTGCTGATCGGTGGCGGCTACGTCCTCGTTGCCGCCCTCGGCCCCGACCAGACGACGACCGAGGCGCGGCCCGTGTCTGGGGCGGCGCTCGCCGACACCCACCTGATGGTGCGAGCCGTCGACCCCGCCAACCCCCGCCTCAACGGGCGCGTCTACGAGATCGACGGCGGCAAGGTGCGGCGCCGCTCCGGCGATCTCGCCTGCGAGCGCGTCTACTACGCCGGCGGGCGGGGGATCTGCCTCGGCGTCGCTCCCTCCGGCGTCGACTACCGGGCGCAGATCTTCGACTCGCGGCTGCGCCCGCGGGAGACGGTGGCGCTGACCGGGTTCCCTTCGCGGGCGCGCGTCTCGCCCGATGGCCGCTACGGGGCGATGACCGTGTTCGTCAGCGGCGACTCCTACCTGCAGTCGCCGACCGCCTTCTCGACCCGGACCACGATCGTCGAGATGGACAGCGGCAGGCGGCTGGGCCAGCTCGAGCAGTTCGAGGTGACCAAAGACGGCGAGCCGTTCGACGCGGTCGACTTCAACTTCTGGGGTGTCACCTTCGTGCCCGGGGACTCGAACCGCTACTACGCCACCCTCGGCACCGGCGGTGAGCATTACCTGGTCGAAGGCGACGTTGCCGCGGGCTCGATGCGAGTACTGCGTGACGGGGTCGAGTGCCCATCGCTCTCACCGGACGGCACGCGGATCGTCTTCAAGAGCAGGGTGGGGGATGGTGAAAACTGGCAATTGCGGGTGCTCGACATTGCGACGCTCGCCGACCACGAGGTCGCCGAGACCCGCTCGATCGACGATCAGGTCGAGTGGCTCGACGATCAGACCCTCGCGTACTCATACGGGGACAATGTCTACACAGTCCCTGCAAATGGTGGTGGAGAGCCGCAGCTGCTGGTTAGAAACGCAACCTCTCCAGTCCGCCTCGTTGGTTCTTAACACCCGTCTCCTGAGTCTGGGTTTACATAACTGACGCTGTGCGAGCTGGCCTTGGACAGGCCGGCTAATCCATTTGTCGAACAGGAGGTTTCGTTTTCAGGCGGGGACCCTCGGGTACCGACAGTGCAGAAATGCTTATCAATGGGAGGCGTCACAAAGCCGTTGTTCCTTTGCTGTCGCTGCTGGTGATCGCTATCGCCGGCGTCGCGGTGGCAACCGCGGCAACCAAGCTGATTGACCGCAAGCCGGTTGCCAAACGGGTCAATTCACACAGCATGGACCGGGTCCGTGACACTGACCGCGACGGCCTCACCGATCGTTACGAGGTAAGGCGCTCCCATACCGACCCGCGCAAGCGCGACACCGATGGCGACGGCGTCGGCGACAGGATCGAGCTGCGGCGGGGCAGCGACCCGCTGAATCCGAACAGCCCAGCCCCGCCGGCGCCTGCCCCATCCGCGCCCGCACCCGGTCCAGGAGCGGAGCCCGTGCCGGCGCCCACGCCAGAGACGCCAGAGCCGCAGCCGAACCCCGAGCCGGAGCCCGAACCGCAGCCCGAACCTGAACCGGAGCCCGAACCTGAACCGGAGCCCGAACCGCAGCCCGAACCTGAGCCCGAACCTGAGCCGGAGCCCGAACCGCAGCCCGAGCCGGAACCGGAGCCGGAGCCCAGCGCGGCCGATCTGTACCTCAGCCCGTCCGGCGCGGACGCCAATGCCTGCAGCACGAGCAAACCGTGCAAAACCCTGAACCGGGCCTACAAACTGGCCAAACCGGGCGAGACGGTGGAGATGGCGGCCGGCGTCTATTCCGACGCCAGCATCTCGCTCGACTCGTCCAAGACCGCCGCTGAGGACGTGATCTTCCATCCCGCGGCGGGAGCCACGGTGACGATCTCCCCGCAGCTCCACGTCCACGCCCGCCACCTCGAGCTGCGCGGCCTGCGCTTCACCAGCAAGCTCTGGATCGAATCGAGCGCCGCTGACGTGACGATCCGCAACGGCACCCTGAAGAACTTCGACCTCTACTCGAACGGGACGCAGTCCTCGCGCGAAATCTCCTTCATCGGCGGCAGCGTCGGCCCCTCGGCCGACGAGAACAGCCGCATCGCCTCGAACGGGCCGTCGACCTCGGCTTCGCCCGAAGAGATCCTGATCGACGGGGTCGATTTCCACGACTTCACCACCTCGCCCGGCTCCGATGCCCACGTCGAGTGCCTGCAGGTCTGGGCGGTCGACGGCCTGACGATCCGCGACAGCACCTTCCGCAACTGCGAGGTATTCGACATCTTCCTGCAGAAGCTGCCGGGCGGGGCCGCGGCGACGCCGAGCAACATCCTCATCGAGAACAACTTCTTCGACTGCTGCCGCAGCGGCTACTACGCGATCCGTCTCGCCGACCACGCCGGGACCAGCTGGAAAAACGTGACGATCCGCAACAACTCGCTGAACAAAGAGATCAACCCCGATCCCAGCGTGCCCTACTCGAACGTGAAAATCATCGGCAACGTCGGCCCGGCGGTGAAATTCTGGAACGGCAGCACGGGCAAAGTCGAAGGCAAGCCGGCTGGGGTCGAGGTCGACCACAACGTCTGGTACGCCGGCTCGAAAGTCGGCGCCAGCGACAAGGTGGCGCCATCCGGCTTCCGTAACGCCGCTGCGCTCGACTTTCACCTGGCCGCGGACGCCGCCGCGATCGACGCCGGTGACCCCGGAAACGCCCCGGCCCGCGACATCGATGGCGACGTTCGACCGGTGGGCGCGGCACCCGACGCCGGCGCCGACGAGGTGACGGGCTCGGCACCACCGCCCGCCCCGGACACGAGCGCGCCGCAGACTCAGATCACCTCCGGGCCGAGCGGGACGACCAGCGCCACCAGCGCCAGCTTCTCCTTCAGCTCCGAGCCAGGGGCCAGCTTCGACTGCAAACTCGACAGCTCCGGCTGGGGCGGCTGCACGGCGCCGCGCTCCTACGGCTCGCTCGGCGATGGCCAGCACACCTTCCAGGTCAGGGCGGAGGATCAAGCCGGCAACGTCGACAGCACGCCGGCGAGCCGCACCTGGACCGTCGAGGCTCTGGAGCCGCCAGCGCCGCCGACGACTCCGCCGCCCACGACGCCGCCGCCGGTACCGAGTGGTGACGCCGATCTCTTCCTCTCAGCGAGTGGCTCGGACTCGGCCGGCTGCTCGGCCGCCGCTCCCTGCAAATCGCTCAACCGCGCCTACCAGGTGGCCGCGCCCGGCGACATCGTCGAGCTCGCCGCCGGCAGCTACGGCAGCCAGACGATCCAGCGCGACGCCGGCCACACCTCATCCGAAGACGTGGTCTTCCGGCCAAACGGCGGTGCCAGCGTCACCCTCGGCACGGTTACCGTGCACGGCTCGCACGTGACCCTGCAGGGGATGAACGCGACCGACCTCAACGCACGGGTCACCGACCCTTACCAGTTCGCGGTCTCCGACATCACCTTCCGCGACATGGACGCGCGCAACTTCATGGTCATGTCGGCCTCCGACGTCAACGTGATCGGCGGCGACTACGGGCCGGCCAGCGCCTGCGGCGGTGCCTACGGTGGCTCCAACAACAGCATCCGCCGCTTCGCCGAAAACGGCGCGCCGAACCCGGAGAACATCCTCATCGACGGCGTCCGCATCCACGACGTCGTCTCCCACAACTTCACCCAGTGTCACATCGAGGGACTGGCGATCTTCGCCGGCAACGGCGTCACCGTCCGCGACTCGCGCTTCTGGGGCAACTCCGTCTACGACATCTTCCTGCAGTCGAACAGCGGCCCGGTCTCCAACCTCCTGATCGAGAACAACTGGTTCGCGGCGCCGGTCGGGGAGGGCGGCAGCGGTTCCGGCTCGAGCACCCTCGCCTTCTCCGGTGGCTCCGGCGACTTCGCCAACACGACCGTGCGCCACAACAGCGCCAACGGGTACTTCTCCTTTGACGACAACGGCGCCAACCCGGCCTACTCGAACTTCCGCGTGGTCGGCAACATCGGGCAACCGACCTATGGCTCCTGCTCGCTGCGCGGCCCGATCTTTCGCTACAACCTCTGGCGCGGGATGGCCTGCGGCACCGGTGACGTCAACCTCAGCGGTTCCTATCCATACGTCAGCGCGGTTAACGGCGCGGGCATGGACTACCACCTGACCGGCGGTGCGGCTCGCGACCTGGTGCCGGCGAGCGAGAGCGATCTCGCGACCGACATCGACGGGCAGTCGCGGCCGCAGGGCAGCGGCCGCGAGGCCGGCGCCGACGAGATCGGCTGAGCGGCTACGTCAGTCCGCGTTGGCGGCGAAGTGGGCGGCGACCTGCGCCGCGCTCAGTGGCTGGTCGTAGAGAGCGACCTCGTCCAGCGTGCCGGCACCGAACAGGTTGGCCCCGGCGCGTGACATGAAGTAGAGGTTGCTGTTGGCGAAAGCACCGGCCCCGGTGCCGCTGGCGCCCTTTTCGTAGCTGACCGCTTTGCCGTCCACATAGGGCGTGATCTGTTGCGCGCCGGCAGCAGCGGCGTCGATCACCAGCGCGTAGTGGTGCCACTGGCCCGCCGTGGGTCGACCGAAGAAGGCGTTGTTGCGGCTTTCACCGTTACCGATGGCGACGCCGAAGCTGCCTCCGCCCGCATTCGGGTCGACCAGCAGGCCGCCGTCGTTGGCGTTGAAATTTTCGGTCAGCTCCATCGCCAGGTCGTCGTCGTCGGCGAAGGCGTTCCATTTGAGCCAGAACTCGACCGTGAGTCGGCTGGTCGTGGAGAGGTTGACCGCGGCTTGGGCCGAGTCGTCGAGCCCGTCGAAGCCGGCGGCGCTGCCGCCAAGCGCCCCGGCGAGGCCGAGCGTGGGCCCGCCCCCGAGGGTGGCGTTGGCACCGCCGACGCTGTCGGCCAGCGTCGCGCCGGAGGTCTCGCCCAGGCGCCAGTAGTGGATCAGGCCGGGCGTTTCAGAAACCGCTTTCGAGTAGCTGACGGTCGGCGGCGGGGGAGGCGGTTCCTCTTCGTCCTCGACCGTAAGCGCGAGGCTCTCGGTGTCGGTTGCCGCTTCGTTGTCGCGTACCCGGACCGTGACCGTGACTTTGCCCTCCTGCGCGTAGGTAGCTTTGGTGGTCGCCGTGGTGCCGGTGTCGGTCTCGAAGCTGCCGTTGCCGTCGAGGTCCCACTGGTAGCCGGCGACTGAGCCGTCAGGGTCGTTGGAGGCGGCGGCGTCGAACTCGACCTCGACCCCGGTCTCAACCGGGTTCTCGGAGGCCGAGAGAGCCGCGTGCGGGCGACGGTTGACGCCGTGGCTGGCGTGGTGTTCCGCGATCTCGGCAGGGCTGAGGACGCGGCTGTAGACCGCCAGCTCGTCGAGCCTGCCGGCGCCGAACAGGCCCTGGCCGGCACGCGACATCAGGTAGAGGGTCGAGTTGGCGAAGTTGCCGGCGCCGGTCCCGCTCGCGGTCTTCGTGTAGTTGACCGGCTGGCCGTCGACGTAGGGGACGACCTGCTGGGTTGCCGGGGCGGTCGCGTCGAAGGCGAACGCGTAGTGGTGCCACTGGCCGGCGCTGGGCCGGGCAAAGAATGCGTTGTTGCGCGTCTCGGCGACGCCGATCCCGACCCCGAAGCTGCCCTGGCTGGCATTCGGGTCGACGATGAAGCCGCCGCTGTTCCCGTTGAAGTTCGGGGTCAGCTCCAGCGCCAGGTCGTCCTCGTTGTCGTAGGCGCTCCAGTTGAGCCAGAACTCGACCGTCGCTTTGCTCGTCCCGGAGAGGTTGAGCGGGACGCTGCCGGAATCGTCGACGCCGTCGAAGCCGAGGGCGGTGTTGGGGTCGCCGAGCACGCCGCCGGGGAGACCGAAGGCGGTGCCCGCCGAGGCGCTGCCGGTGGCGCTGCCTTTGCTGTCGGCGAGGCTTGGACCGACGGCCTCGCCGAGGCGCCAGTAACCGACCAGGCCAGGCGCGTCGAGGACGGTGTCGCCGTAGTTGCTGACACCGCTCGAGTTAACGGTCACCGGGACCGTCGCCACGTCGGTCATGCCGCTGTCGTCGGTCACCCGCAGGCGGGCCTGCGCGGTCGCCGCGAAGCTGTAGGTGTGGGCGGCGTTGGGAGTCGCGCCGCTGTCTTTCTCGTAGCTGCCGTTGCCATCGAGGTCCCACTCGTATTTGACGATCACGCCATCGGAGTCGCTCGAGGCGGCGCCGTCGAACTGGACCGGCAGGTCGGCAACGGCCGGGTTCGGGGTCGCACTGAAGGAGGCGACCGGCGGCTGCGGGTCGGCGCCGCCGACGGTGAGGACTTTGCTCGCGGTGTCGATCGCGAGGTTGTTGTCGTAGATCCGCACCCCGACGGTGACTTTGCCTTCCTGTCCATAGGTCCCCGCGGCGGTCGGGGTGGAGCCGGTGTCGGTCTCGTAGCTGCCGTTGCCGTCGAGGTCCCAGTGGTATTTGACGATGGCGCCGTCGGGGTCGGTCGAGGCGGAGGCGTCGAGGGTGGCGTGGCCGCCGACCGCGACCGGGTTGGGGGCGACAGCCAGTGCAGCGACCGGTTTGCGGTTGGCGCCGTTGCTCGCGTAGTGGGCGGAGACCTCGTTCGCGCTCAGCGTGCGGTTGTAGACGGCGACCTCGTCGAGGGTGCCGCGGCCGAACAGTTCCAGCCCGGCACGGGACATCAGGTAGAGGGTCGAGTTGGCGAAGTTGCCGGCGCCGGTCCCGCTCGCGGTCTTCGTATAGCTGACCGCTTTGCCGTCGACGTAGGGGGTGATCTGCTGCGTCCCGGCGGCACTGGTGTCGAAGGCAAAGGCGTAGTGGTGCCACTGGCCGGCGCTGGGCCGGTCGAAGAAGACGTTGTTGCGGCTTGCGCCCTCGCCGATCCCAACGCCGAATTTGCCACCCAGCTGCGGCGCGTTCGGGTCGATGATGAAGCCGCCGCTGTTCTGGTTGAAGTTCGGGGTCAGCTCCATCGCCAGCGCGTCGTCGTCGATGTAGCCGTCCCATTTGAGCCAGAACTCGACCGTCGCTTTCGCGGTCCCGGAGAGGTTGAGCGGGACGCTGCCGGAGTCGTCGCCGTCGAAGCGCGCGGCGGTGTTCGAGTCGCCGGCCGGCCCGCCGGGCTGGCCGAAGGTGGCGCCGGCCGAGGCAGCGCCGGTGGCGCTGCCTTTGCTGTCGGCGAAGGTCGGGCCGGCGCTCTCGCCAAGGCGCCAGTAGCCGACCAGGCCGGGGGTGTCGAGGACGGTGTCGCCGTAGTTGCTGACGCCGCCGCCGTTGACGGTGACCGGGACGGTCGCCGCGCCGGTGGCCCCGCCGTTGTCGGTTACGCGCAGGCCGACGAGGTAGGTGCCGGCTTCCTCGTAGGCGCGGTCGGCCGCAGCGGTGGCGCCGGTGCTGGTCTCGTAGCTCCCGTTGCCGTCGAGGTCCCACTCGTATTTGACGATCGAGCCGTCGGGGTCGCTGGAGCCGGAGGCGTCGTAGTGGACCGAGCCGCCGAGGACCGCGGGGTTGGGGGTGGCGGTGAAGGACGCGGTGGGCGGCTGCGGCCCGACTTTGACCGTGCGGGTGGTGGTGTCGGTGCCGGTCAGGTTGTCGGTGACGCGGAGGCCGATCGTGTACTCGCCGTTGCTGGTGAACGATTTCGAGCTGGTCGGGGTCGAGCCGGTGCTGGTCTCATAGCTCCCGTTGCCATCCAGGTCCCACTCGTATTTGACGATCGAGCCGTCGGGGTCGCTGGAGCCGGAGGCGTTGAGCGACACCGGCACGCCGGTGAGCACGGCCGCCGGGGTCGCGGTGAAGGAGGCGACGGGCCGGCGGTTGGTGCCGAAGCTGGCCTGATGCTCGGAGATCTCGTTGGCGCTGAGTGCGCGGCCGTAGATCGCCACGTCGTCGAGCACGCCGCGGCCGAACAGTTCTTTGCCGCCACGCGACATGAAGTTGAGCATCGAGCTGGCAAAGGCGCCCGAGCCGGTGAGGGACCCGGAGCCGTCGGCGGGCTTGGTGTAGGCGACCGCTTTGCCGTCGACGTAGGGGGTGATCTGCTGCGCGCCGGGCGCGGTCGTGTCGAGGACGATCGCGTAGTGGTGCCACTGGCCGGTGCTGGGCCGGGCGAAGTAGGCGTTGTTACGGGTTTCGGGGGTGCCGATCCCGATCCCGAACATGCCGCCCGACTGGGGCGCGTTCGGGTCGATGATGAAGCCGCCTTTGTTCTGTTGGAAGCTGTCGGTGAACTCCATGGTGAGCGCGTCGTCGTTGGTGTAGGCGTCGAGGTAGAGCCAGAACTCGACCGTGATCGTGCTGCGCCCGGAGAGGTCGACTTCGGCCCGGGCGGCGTCATCGACGCCGTCGAAGCGCGCGGCTTTATCGGGATCGGCGGCGATCGCGCCGTTGACGCCGAGCGTTGGAGCGCCGAAGGCTTTGGCGTCTTTGCCGCCGACGCTGTCGACGAAGGTCGAGCCGCTGCCGTCACCGAGGCGCCAGTAGTGGAGCAGGCCCGGCGTGTCTTTGACCGCGTCGGGGTAACTGCTGACCCCGGCGACGCTGACCGAGACGGGCAGCGTTTTGGTCGCGGTTTTGCCGCCGTTGTCGGTCACCCGCAGGCCGACCTGGAAGGTGCCGGGAGTGGGGTATGCGAAGGAGGAGGATGGGGTCGAGCCGGTGTTGGTCTCGTAGCTCCCGTTGCCGTCGCGATCCCATTCGTATTTGACGATCGTGCCGTCGGGGTCTTTCGAGGCCGAGCCGTTGAAGGCGACCGTGAGGCCCTGGATCACCGGGTTCGGCGTCGCGGTGAAGTCGGCGACCGGGAACTGGTTGCCGATCACGGTCAGGGTGCGGACCGAGACGTCGGTGGCGCCTTTGTTGTCGGTGACCCGCAGGCGCACGTCGATCGTCGCGTCCGAGGTGTATTTGCGGGTCGTGCTCGAGTTCGACGAGGAACTCACCTCATAGGTCCCGTTGCCATCCAGGTCCCACTCGTATTTGGCGATCGAGCCGTCGGGGTCTTTCGAGGCCGCGCCGTTGAAAGTGACCGTGGTGTTGAACCCGACCGGGTTGGGGCTGAGCGTGAAGGAGGCGTTCGGAACCTGGTTGGAGCCGCCCGGGTCGAGGGTGATCCCGTCGGGGGTGGCCGGTTGGGCGCCCATGTCGGAGAGGATGTTGTAGGTCGCCTGTTCGATCCGCGGGTCGCTCTCGGTGTCGAGGCCGCGGGCCCAGCGCATCGTCCCCGACGCGAAGACGAGGGCGCCGCTGGGGGCGGTGTACCTGACCGCGTGGACCGTGCCGTCGAGGCCGGCGGGCGGGAAGTTGGTGCGCTGGCGGCCCTCGTCGATCAGCCAGCTGTTCTGGCTGCCGCCGAGCGTGTCGGCGTTGGTCGAGGTCAGCTTCTTGACCCCGCTCGGCTGGTGGGCGAGGTACTGGGCCTGGGTCGGGACCGAGTCCCACTCCCAGCCGACGATCTCGCTGCCGATCGTCGTCGTCGTGTTCTCCGAGATCCCGGTGTTGCGCCAGATCCGGTCGGATGAGTATTCGTCGTTGGCGTTGCCGGCCGGGACCTTGAGCGGGTAGCTCTGCGCCGCGTTGTCGCCGAAGTACATCACGCCCCAGAGCGCGTTCTCGGGGCTGTCCGGGCCGACCCGGCCGCCGGGCGGCGCGTTCGGGTCGCCCTGGGGGGCGCCGTTGTCGCGGAAGGTGGTGGTCGCGTTCTGCGGTTTGTCGTCCGGGGTGCCGGCTTTGCCGTCGAGGCCGAGTGCGTCGTCGGCGGTGCCCTGGAGGCCGTCGGGGCCCCAGTCGTTGGGCGAGATCGCGCCGCTGCCGCCGGAGCCGTCGCCCTGCACGGTCTTGTAACAGACCAGGGTGCGGTTGCCGTTCTCGTAGCGCACCTTCCAGTAGGAGGTGTTGGCACTGAACGAGGCGAGGTTGACGCCGGCGTCGCGGGCGTCCTCGAAGGCTTTGAACTGCTCTTCCGACCAGTACTCGGAGTGGCCGGGGACGACGATGATGTCGTGGTCTTTGAGCGAGGCGGGGCTCTGGTGGACGGCGACGTCGTCGCTGTAGGAGACGTCGTAGCCCTGTTTCTCGAGCCAGTAGAGCGTTTCGAGCTCGGCCCGAAGAAGCGGTCGCGCTCCTCATTGCCTTCGAACATCGGCCGATCGAAGGAGACCTTGACCGCGCGCCCGGTGCCGGAGACCGTCGCCGGGCCGCCGAGCCGGTCGTAATAAAGCGACTTGCCGCCCCAGGTGTTGTAGGCCGCGTAGTTGGCGGTGGGGAGGACGAAGAGGATCTTCGAGTCGACCGTCGGGTTGTCGTCGCGGACGACGAACGGGACGGTGTTTTCCAGCGGCGTGCCGCCGACCGTGGTCAGCTTGGCGACGTAGACGCCGGTCGCCGGCAGGGCCGAGGAGGGGACCGTGTAGGTGACGCCCCAGTTGGCGCAGCTGTACTCGCCGGTGAGTTCGGTGGCCGGCGTCGGGTCTTTGCATTTGAAGTTGTTGGGAACCGAGACGTTGCTGGCGGTGTGGACGAGCCGCCCGCCGGCGCCTCCGTAGTAGCCGAGCCGGAAGACCTCGATGTCGACTTTGGTCCCGCCGGGGCTCGGGGTGTTGCGGGCGATCTTCAGCGGCACGCTCTGGCCGCGGTTGAAGCTGGTCTGGGTCGGGAAGCCGGCGATGTTGTCGTCGTAGTTGCTGGTCCGCCAGTCCGAGCTGCCTTCGCCTTTGCAGTTGTTCTCGCTGTGGACCGGGACCGAGGTGGGGCAGGTGACCGCGGCGGAGGAGCCGCTGCCGAGGAATACACCGACGGTCGCGACGGCGATGAGCAAGGGCAGGCTGAGGCGGAGCAGGGTTGTACGCATGCACCCAGTAAACCGGTGAAATCAGGCTCAGCTTGCGCCTGGGGGTACCTCTGTCCGAAAACAGTACTTTCCCGTTCGTTCAGGTCGGCAACCCTGGAACAATCAACCGCATCGCCAAGCTCGGCAAGATCTGGATCGCGGCGCTCGTCGCGCTTTGCGCGCTGGCCGCGGGAGCACTGATCGCGCTCGCCAGCAGCGCTGGCCAGGATGGCGCCAAGCCACGCCTGGCGGGCCTAGAAGCGCGCCTCGACGGCAGCGGCGCCAGGGTGATCGCGAGCGGCCGCGTGCACGGGGCCGGCTCCGTGCTGGTTCGCTATGGCAAGGACTGCCGGGTGCGCCGCCTCTCCCACGCGGCCCAGGTCAGCGGCGGTCGCTTCCGCCTCCAGGTGCCGGTCGCCGGGACGCCGCGGCGGCGCGCGCGCCACTGCGCCGCCGCCGTCGCGAAACGACTGCGAATCGGCGGCGCGAAGCGTTCCGCCGCGCCCGGGCGGGTTCAGGTGCTCGCTTGCGGCGGCGGCGTCTGCGTCGAGCGAAGGCTAACCCTCAAGGGGAGCTTGAGCGATGCGGGCCTGACCGTGGTGCCGGGCGGTGGCCGGATCCCGGTCGCCCCGGGGGTGACCGTCCGGGTCCCGAGCGCGCCGCCGGTGGCGCCGGAGGTCCCGGCGACGCGCTTCGTCGCGACCAACGGCTCTGACGTGGGCGACTGCCTCGCGGCCAGCCCCTGCCAGTCCTTCAACCGCGCCTATGAAGTCGCCGCCCCCGGCGAGGTTGTCGACGTCGGCGGCGGCAGCTATCCGGACCAGCGGATCGAGCACGACTCGGACAAGACCGCGGCCACGGACGTCTACTTTCGTCCCGTCGCCGGCTCCTTCGTCAACGTCGGCGACATCGAGGCCTATGGCTCCCACGTCACCTTCATGGCGATGCAGGCGCGCGACACGAACGTCCCCTACGACGGCCCCGCCGACGTCAGCGACGTCACCTTCTGGGGGATGGACGGGCGCAACTTCACGATCGACTCCGGACAGCAGGTCAGCGTCGTCGGCGGCGACTACGGCCCCGCCAGCTCCTGCGGCGGCAGCTACGGGGGCGGCAACAACGGCATCCGCATGAACCGGCCCGGGGTGATGCCGACCGACATCCTGATCTGGGGCGTCGACATCCATGACGTCCAGTCCTACGACCTCGAGGCTTGCCACACCGAGTGCCTGATCGTCGGCGCGGTCAAAAACCTCACCGTGCGCAGCTCGAGCTTCTGGAACTGCTCGATCTTCGACATCTTCCTGCAGCCGTTCAACGGGACGATCTCCGGCGTCACGCTCGAGAACAACTGGTTCGCGACCCCGACCGATCCGGACGGCCAGCCGAACAGCGGCCGCGCGGTCGAGTTCTCCGGCGGCGGGCCCTGGCGCGACGTCCTGATCCGCCACAACTCCGCCAACACCGCGATCAACCTCAACGATGGCGCCGCCAGCCCGCAATACGAAAACGTCACGGTGGTCGGGAACATCGCCGAACGCGCGGTCGCCTGTTACAACGGCGTCGCCTACCGCTACAACGTCTGGTTCGGGGGCGGGGTCTGCGATCCCAGCGACGCCAACCTCGGCAGCGCGCCACCACCCTTCGTGCGGGTCAGCGATCGCGGCGACCTCGACTATCACCTCCAAGGCGGGGTCGCGGTCGATTTCGTGCCCGCCGCCGCCAGCGATCTAGGCGACGATTTCGACAGCGAAGCGCGGCCCCACGGCCCCGCTCGCGACGCCGGCTCCGACGAGCGCTGAAGCGGCCCGCGCGAGGGGGGCGGGGGTTCGCGCGTTGATCTTGGGATGGCATCGACGGCTACTCCTGAGCGCTCGCTGCGTCTGGTCACCACCGTGCCGGCCGCTGCGGCGCGGACGCGTCGCCTGCAGCGCGCCGACGTGCTTGCCCTCGCCGGGCTGGCCCTGGGCTTCCTCCTGCTCGTCGTCCTCACCTGGAAGAAGTGGGGCAACCCGGCGCTCGACGCGGGCGCGGAGCTGACCACCGCCGAACGGGTCGCCGACGGGGCCGTGCCCTACCGCGACGTCCGCTACTTCTACGGCCCGCTCGGCCTCTACGCGCTGGCCGGCTCGTTCCAGCTGTTCGGGGTCAGCCTGGCCACCGCCTTCGCCTTCGGGCTGGCCCTGAGCGCCGCGATCGTCGGCAGCTTCTACGCGCTGGCACGCCAGTGGCTGCGCCCGAGCGTGGCGGCGGTCTGCGCGGCGATGACGATGGCGATCGGGTTCTCCGGCACCGCCTTCAACTTCGTCCTGCCGCACTCGAACTCGGCCACGGTCGGGCTGCTCTGCCTGCTCCTGGCGCTGCTGGCGCTCTGCCGGGAGCGGCCCTGGCTGGCCGGGATCGCGATCGGCGCCGCCGGCCTGACCAGGCCCGAGTTCTTCGGCGTCGCCGCCGCTGCCGCGGTCGTCTGGCTGCTCGCCGGCCTGGCCCAGCGCTCGCGCCGCGCGGTGGTGGCCGACGGGCTGCGGATCGGGCTGCCGGCGCTGGCGATTCCGCTGGCGGTGCTGGGCGCGTTCGCGGCGGCGGCCGGCACCAGCCGCCTGCTCTGGGAGAACCTCTGGCCGCTCGACTTCATCCGCGTCGCGGGCTTCCGCTCGCAGGAGGACTGGGCGCCGCTGACGCTGGCGAGCGGCGCCTCGACCGCGGGCCGCTTGCTCGTCTACGGCGGGCTGCTGGCGGGACTGGTCGCCGCGGTCCTGGTCTGGCGCCGCCGCAGCGGCGCTGAGCGGCTGTGGGCGGCGGTGCCGCCGCTCGCCGTGCTGCTCGCGCTGGGCCTGCTCGACGCGGCCTCGCGTTCGCTCGGCCTCTTCGACGGCGCCCGCGAAGCGGTCGAGGGCGAGGCGACGAACCTGACCCTGGGCATGACCTGGCTGCCGGCACTGGCGATCGTCGCGGCGCTGGTCACCGCGGTCGCGGTCTGGCGCCGCGACCCGCCGCCGCTCGGCCGTAGCTGGCCCGACGACGCGGCCCTGGTCGCGGTGGCGCTGCTGCTCGGGCTGCGTGCCTACGACGCCTTCAACGGCGAGGGCTCCTACGCGCCGTACTACGCGGCGCCGCTGGTCCTGCTCGCCGGGATCCTGACCCAGCGGATCGGCGCCCGCTGGCCGCAGGCGCGGGGCGCCGCCACGGCGGCGCTCGCGGTTGCCGCCGCCGGCCTCGTGATCTACCCGCTGGCCGGCCTCTACAGCGACAACAACACCGAGGTGCGGACCGCACGCGGCTCCTTCGTCTCCAACGACGCCGCGGCTCCGGCCCTGCAGCGGACCCTCGACCTGATCGAGGCGCGCAGCACGCCCGGCGAGCCGATCTTCGCCCTGCCCTCCGACGGCGGCATGTACTTCATGGCCGACCGGTCGCCGGCCACCTACGAGGTGATGTTCCTGCCCGGCCTGATCGACTCCGCGGCCGACGAGCGACGCACGATCGCGCGGCTCGAGCGCGAGCGCGTCAACCTGACCGTGCTCAGCTCCCGCGACTTCTCCGCCTTCGGCTTCCGCGCCTTCGGGGTCGACTACGACCCCTTGCTGGGCGAGTGGATTCGCACCGAGTCACGCCCGGTCGCCCGCTTCGGCGACGTCGGCGCGCCGGTCTCCGGCAGTTATCCCTCGGCCGCATTTACGATCTACGAACGGCGTTAGCTCAGTCGCCGAGAGCGAGGGCCAGGACCTCGTCGGTGCGCCGCGACCAGGCGTTGTCGGCGACGAAGCGCCGCCGTTCCGCCTCGTCCATCGGCCCCCGCGCCAGTGCCGCCCGCACACCGGTGACGAAGTCGCCGCCGGGCGGGACCAGCTCCAGCGGGCCCTCGATACCGCGCAGGGGGGGGAGGTCGGTGGCGGCGACCGGCCCGCCGCCGGCGAGATACTCGTAGATCTTCAGCGGGCTCATCGCCTCGGTCAGCGGCAGCCGCCGGTGCGGGACCAGGCAGGCGTCGGCGGCGTGGGCGAGCGCGGCGACCTCCTCGCGCGGAATCGGCCCGGGGAGGGCGACGTTCGGCTCTTCGTGCAGGCGTACCAGGTGGTCGGGGTCGGCCAGCGGGCCGGCGAGCACGACGGAGCCCGCGGGCCAGGCGCGGGCGACGGCGAGCACAGCGTCGACGTCGAGCCTCGAGTCGAGGGTGCCGACGTAGAGGAAGCGCGGGCCGGCCAGCTGCTCGAACCACGGCGGCGGCTCTGAGATCTCAAGCCACTCCGCCGGGTCGACGCCGTTGGGGACGACCGCGGCCGGTCCCTGCGGCTCGATCCGCTCGACGATCGTCGCGGTCACCGCGCAGACCCGCCGGCGCTGCCGCGCGATCCGCTCGTAGGCGGCGAGGTAGGCGGGGCGCCAGCGTTCGTAGGCCGGGTGGGCGGCCCAGTCGTCGCTGGCGAGGAGGGTGACCGGACCGGCCCACTCGAGCCCGGCGAAGGCGGCGACGAAGGGGTGGGCGGTGACCACCGCCGGGCGGCGCATCCCGCGCCGTGCCGTGGCCTGCCGCAGCCGCCGGCCGTAGCGGGCGTAGGCGCGTTCGAGGCCGGGCAGCGAGACCGGGTCGCGGCGGCGCAACCGCAGCGGCTCGTAGAGCTGGACGCGGTCGCTGGCCGGGAAGGGGGCGGGGCGGCGCAGCGTGTCCTTGACCAGCTTGACCGGGGCGCTGCGCGGCTGGTTGCAGATCAGCAGCCGCTCGACCCGCTGGTCCGCGGCGAGGGCGAGGGCGACGCGGTCGGTGGGGAAGCACATGCCGCGACGCTGGGCCGCGTCCCAGGTGATCTCGTCGAAGGTGAAGACCGCGTCGGTGCTGGCCATTGCAAGGGATGAACGAACGGGCCGCCATCCCGCTTGCGGAGCGCAAGCCAGCCCCCGGCCGGGGCGTTGATTCCCGAGGGCCCAAGACCCCGGCCAACCTGCGATGAACAAGCCCCGGACCGAGCGCACCGAACTGTCTTCCCACGACCTCAAGCAGGCCGCGGTCTCCGGCGTGCGCTGGACGATGGTCGCCCGCGTCGCCTCCGAGCTGACCACGCTGGTCTCGGCGGTGATCCTGGCCCGCCTCGTCGCCCCCTCGGAGTTCGGCGAGGCGGTGGTGCCGCTGATCTTCGTGCCGCTGGCGGTGATCTTCACCTTCGAGGGCCTCGGCAGCGCGCTGGTGCAGCGCAAGGAGATCGACCACACCCACGTCGAGGCGGCGATGCTGGCCAGCCTCGTCACCGGCGCCGCGCTCAGCCTCGCCACCCTCGTCCTCGCCGGCCCGGTCGGCGGCCAGCTCTTCGGCCACGCCTCGGCCGAGCTGCTGCGGCTGATCTCGCCGGTCTTCCTGCTCGCCGGGCTCGGCGCGGTCTCGCGCGCGCTGCTCTGGCGCCACCTCGATTTCCGCCGGGTCAGCCTGATCGAAATGGCCTCGCTGGCGCTCGGTGCGGTCTCGGCGGTGACGATGGCGCTGGCCGGGCTCGCCGCCGAGGCGATCGTGCTCGGCGCCCTGGTCGCGACCCTGACCACCGCGGTGCTGCTGCTGGTCTCGGTGCCGCCGCCGATGCCGCGCTTTCACCGCGAGGCGCTGCGCGACGTGACCGGCTTCGGCCTGCCCGCCTCGGCCGCCGGCCTCACCTACGTCGCGGTCAGCAACGCGACGATCGCGGTCGCCGCGGTCCGGCTCAGCGCCGCCCAGGTCGGCCTTTACTGGCGCGCCTTCCAGCTCGGCGTCGTCTACCAGGACAAGATCAGCGGGATCATGATGCGGCTCGCCTTCCCGATCTACTCGCGGACCAGCGACCTCGACGAGCTGCGGCGCTTCCACGAGCGCGCCACCCGGATCCACGCCGCGATCCTGCTGCCGCTGCTCTCGCTGCTGATTGTGCTCGCGCCGGACCTGGTCCCGTGGGTCTTCGGCCAGCGCTGGGCGCCGGCGGCGGAGGCGGTGCAGATCCTCGCCGTGGCGGGGATGATCGCCGCGATCCTCACCGGCTACCCGCAGATCCTGCTCGCCGCCGGCAAGCCGCGGGCGCTGCTCTACTTCAACCTGGTCCTGCTCGCCCTCTACGTGGGGACCTCGTGGATCGCCGCTCCCTACGGGCTGACGGCGCTCGCCGTCAGCGTCGTCGGCGTGCACGTGGCGATGATGGTCGCGGTCTACGGGGTGCTGTTCCGGCTGCTGCTGAAGATCCCGATCAAGCGCCTGGTCACCGACCTGCTGCCGGCGATCGCCTGCAGCCTCGCCCTGCTCGCGGCGGCGGTGCCGCTGGCCGGGCTGCTGCGCGACGCCGGGGCGCCGGTCCCGGTGCTGGCGGCGGCGGTCGGGCTGGTCGGCGCCGCCGTCTACGCCAGCGCCCTGCGCAGCTTCTTCCCGGTCGTCTGGAACGACATCGTGCAGCTGACCGCGCGGGTGCTGCCGGACGGGGCGCGGACCGTGCGCTTCCAGCGCCTCGCGATGCGCCGCGTCGGGGAGGCCTGAGATGTGCGGGATCGCCGGAACCGTGCGCAGCGACGGCCGCGCCGCCGACCCGGCGCTGGTCGAGCGGATGTGCGCGGCGATCGAGCACCGCGGCCCGGACGCGCGCGGCATCCACGCCGAGGGGCCGGCCGGGCTCGGGATCCAGCGCCTCCGCGTCGTCGACCTCGAGGGCGGCGACCAGCCGATCTACAACGAGGACAGGACGGTCGCCGTCGTTCTCAACGGCGAGATCTACAACTTCCGCGAGCTGCGCCGCCGGCTCGAGGCGGCCGGGCACCGCTTCCGCAGCGACGGTGACACCGAGGCGATCGTCCACCTCTACGAGGAGGAGGGGGTCGACTGCGTGCGCTCGCTCGACGGCATGTTCGCCTTCGCGCTCTGGGACGGGCCGCGTCAGCGCCTGCTGGTCGCCCGCGACCGGGTCGGCAAGAAGCCGCTCTTCTACGCTCTGCGCGGCGGTGCGCTGAGCTTCGCCTCGGAGCTGCGGGCGCTGCTCGAGGACGAGGAGATTCCGCGCGACCTCGACGAGGCGGCGCTCGATTGCTACCTCGCCTATGGCTACGTGCCGTCGCCGCTGAGCGCCTTCACCGCCGTTCGCAAGCTGCCCCCGGCGACGGCGATGGTTTACGAGGGCGGCCGGGTCGCACTCGAGCGCTACTGGCAGCTCGACTACGCCCGCAAGCACTCGGTCACCGACGCGCGCGAGCTGCACCAGCCGCTGCTCGAGCAGCTGCAGCGGGCGACCCGGCGCCGCCTCGTCGCCGACGTGCCGCTCGGTGCCTTCCTCTCCGGCGGCATCGACTCCTCGGCCGTGGTCGCGGCGATGGCGCGGGAGATGAGCGAGCCGGTCAAGACCTTCTCGATCGGGTTCGGCGGCGGCCGCTTCGACGAGCTCGAGCACGCGCGCCAGGTCGCCGAGCTGTTCGGGACCGAGCACGAGGAGCTGCACGTGCGCCCCGATGCGATCGAGATCGCGCCGACGATCGCCCGCCACTACGGCGAGCCCTTCGCCGACTCCTCGGCGATCCCGAGCTTCTACCTGGCCGAGATGACCCGCCGCCACGTCACCGTCGCGCTCAACGGCGACGGCGGCGACGAGTCGTTCGCCGGCTATACCCGCTACGCCGCGAACGCCCTCGCCGCCCGCCTCGAGCGGATCCCGGCGCGGCTGCGCCGGCTCGGCGGTGGCCTCGCCGGCCGGCTGCCGGAGGGCGGCGAGGAGCAGAGCGCCCGCAACCGTGCCCGCCGCCTCGGCGGTTCGCTCGCCCTCGACGGCCCCGCCCGCTACGAGCGCTACGTCTCGCTCTTCGACGCCACCCACCGCGCCCAGCTCTACAGCGACGAGTACCGGGCTGCCCTCGGCGGCGCTGAGATCGCCGCCGAGGCGATCGCCGAGCCCTGGCGCGAAGCGTCAGGCACGGATCGCCTCGACGTCCTGCTCGAGGTCGACGTCCGCACCTACCTGCCCGGCGACCTGCTGACCAAGATCGACATCGCGACGATGGCGCACTCGCTCGAGGCGCGCTCGCCCTTCCTCGACCCCGAGCTGATGCAGTTCGCCGCCTCGATCCCGGCGCCGCTGAAGCTGCGCGGGATGGAGAAGAAGGTCGTGCTCCGCGACGCTCTTCGCAGTTGGCTGCCAGACACGATCCTCGACCGCCCCAAGCAGGGCTTCTCGGTCCCGATGGCTGAGTGGCTGCGCGGCGACCTCCGCGACTACTCCCGCGACCTCCTGCTCGACCCCGCCTCCCTCTCCCGCCGGCGCTTCCGCCCCGAAGCGGTCGAGACCCTGCTCACCGAGCACGACGCCGGCAGCGAACACTCGCAACGGATCTGGGCTCTGATGATGCTGGAGCTCTGGCGCACCGAGGTGCTAGACCGCCCCGCCACGACCACCGCCGCTACCGCCTAGCGAGGATCCCTGCGGTAAGGCCGCGGAGCGGTGGCGAATGGCGACAACACGGATTGTCTGCCCGCCATCGAGCAGCTGGTAGAGGATCCGGTAGGAGCCGATTCGCAATACGAGCAGGCCACGGAGCCTTCCACGCAGCACATGGCCTGCCAGCGGCTCGCGTTTCAGCAGGCCGAGCGAATTGTCGACCGCTTCAGACAGCGGCCAGCTCAACTCGAGCAGCTCGCGACGGGCACGCCGAGCGAGGACGAGCCGCGCCAACGGTCAGTCCGAGGTCGGGCGGCGTTCGGCGAGCTCCTTGCGGAGTTCCTCAAGCGTGACCGTTTCGCCGCGCTCGATCTCTCCAAGACCCTCCTCAATCGCAGCGAGGGTGTCTGGATCGGAGAGGATCTCGGCCGTTTCCTCCAAGGCCTCGTACTCGCCGATCGGCACCAACGTCGCGGCCGGGATCCCGTTGCGCGTGACGACCACGTGGTCGCGATGCTCGTTGAGTTCGTCGAGCACGCTGCTGAGGTTTTCTCGCAACTCACGCACGGGGATGCTCCTCGCCATTGGTCGAGAGTACACAATGATGTACGCGGATCAGGCTCACTGTCGTTCCTTGGCAATTTTGGCCGCCGTGCGAAGGTCCTCAAAGACCCTGTCCTCAATCGCGCCGATCAGAGCCGTTGCGGCTTTACATTCCCGCTCGCCCGCAGCTTCCAGCGCAGGTAGACAGCTACCTACCATTTCCATCAGCACGGCTCCACTGTCCTCTCCCGGGAAGGCATCCTCAGGAATCCCCTCGAGCAGAGAGGCGAGAAGGTCAGTGAGGGCAAGGCCAGTTCGAAGCAGCTCTTCGATCAGCTCCCTGGCGGGATCGTCGTCGTTAACCCTGTCAAGGCGTCGGCCCACAGCCCCTTAAGTCATGGGAGAGCAAGGCTCTCTCCCCCGAGGACTGGATGCCCAGGGTCAGTCTGCCGCGACGGCGAGGGGCGGCGGCGCTCCGAAGGGTGGTTCGGTGCGCCCCATCAGGGTCAGCAGGGCCTGCTTGTGGGCGGCGGCGCGGTCGGGTCGCTTGCGCGAGAAGGCGAGCCAGCGGGTCGCGTGGCGGAGGCCGATCGCACTGACGAAGGCGCGGCGGCGCAGGGGGCCGAAGTGCTTGGCGGCGTACTGGCTGCGGGCGAAGGCCATCTGGGCCTCCATGCGGGGGCTGGCTTCGGTGCTGCCGCCGTAGTGGACGATCGTCATCGCCGGCAGGTGGCGGATCTGCCAGCCGGCCCGCTTGATCCGCAGGCAGAGGTCGACCTCCTCGGAGTAGAAGAAGAAGCGCTCGTCGAGCAGGCCGGCGCTGGCCAGCGCCTCGCGGCGGGCCAGCATGAAGGAGCCGGCGGTCCAGTCGCAGGGCAGCTCCTCGGCGTAGCCGGCGAGGTCGAGCTCCGATTCGCCGAGGCAGCGAGCGAAGCTGAGCCGCTCCGGCCCGAGCGCCTCGCCGATAGCGCGGCGCACGCTCGGGAAGCGGCGCGCGGTCGGGCAGAGCCGCCCGTCGGCGTCGAGCTGGCGGCAGCCGGCGAGGCCGAGCTCCGGGTTGGCGTCCATCTGCGCGACCAGCTCAGCGAGGCTGCCGTCGACCACTTCGGTGTCCGGGTTGAGGAAAAGGACATAGCGAGCGTCGGCGTTGATCGCCGCTCGGTTGTTGGCGTGCGCGAAGCCGCGGTTGGCGCAGTGGATCGCGCGGGCGCCCTCGAAGCGCTCTTCGACGTACTCGGCCGACCCGTCCGCGCCGTTGTCGACGACGACGACGTCGAGGTCGACCGGGCCGGCGTGAGCGAAGAGGCTGGACAGCGCCGGCTCCAGCCAGTGCTTGCCTTCGTGCGAGACGACGATGGCGCAGACATCGTGGGCCGGGCGTCGCTCCGCGTCCACAAGGGTGGGCGTGGTCTCGTGCGCGGTTGGGGCAACCATCAGCTGCTTCCTTCGCGCGCCGGCAGTGGTCCCAGCTTGAGGCGGGCGGCAGCCCGCGCCAGGCCGTCGGGCCGCGGCGGCGCGCAGGCTGCGGCGAGCCCGAGGAAGAGGCAGAGCGTGTAGGGGATGACCGAGAAGGCGATCGTGTCGAAGGTGGCGCTGGCAACCGCCATCATCGCGACCGAGCCGGCCACGGCCAGGGCGGGCGGCGCCCGCGCCGGGTCGCTGGTGCGGATCGCCTGGGTGCAGACGGCGAAGGCGGCGATCAGGACGAGGATGAAGGCGCCGACCCCGAGCCAGCCGTTGCCGATCAGGATCGAGAGGTACTGGTTGTCGAGCACCCGGTAGCGCTCCGGGTCATAGGTCTGCCAGCCGCGCCCGATCACGGGGTGGTTGAGCACCTCCGGCCCGATCGCCTCGTAGTCGGAGATCCGGTCGCGTGAGGAGAGAGTCGAGGTCGCCGCGCTCGGCTTCAGCTGGTCGCGGACCGAGCCGAGCGCCGAGGGGGCGACCAGCGGGATCGCGAGCAGCAGGAAGACACCGGCGGGCGCCATCCGCAGCATCTCGCGTGGTTTGTAGGCGACGAGCGTGAGGATCCCGGCGGCGAGCACGATCGGCCCGGTTTTGCGCTGGGTCGCGAAGACGCCGGCAAGCAGGATCAGCGTCGCGATCAGGTACCAGATCCGCCGCCGTTTGGTTTCCGCGTACATGCCGCCGACGATCGCGAAGGGGACGACCATCGCGACCAGCTGTGCCGCCGCCAGCGGGTGGATCGTCGGCCCGAGCACGGGAATGCGCCCGGTCGAGTCTTTTTCGGTCGCGATCGAGGGCACGTCGAGGCCACCGGGGAAGAGCTTCCCGCCCCATTCGTAGAAGGGGTTGAAGCCGCTGCGGTACTCCCAGATCGAGCCGAGCGCGGCGAGGCAGCCGAGGCCGACGACAAGCGGGATGAAGTTGCGCGCCTCGCCCGGCCGCAGGGCCGAGGCGACGATCGCGAAGACAGCGACGAAGAAGACCAGCAGCAGCAGCTTCTTCATCCCGAGGCCGAGCTCGCCGTGGAGGCGCAGCGTGTCGGCGTTGAGCAGCACGCTGAGCACCGCGGTGACGACGAAGAAGAGCAGTGCCGCGTGCAGGACCGTGCCGTTGAGCCGGGGCCGGGCCTTACCGCGCAGCACTGCCAGCGAGAGCAGCCAGAGCCCGGCGATCCCGATCAGCAGCGGCCGGTCCGGCTTGGCTCCGGTGATCGTGGTCGAGTCGAAGGGGAAGAGAAAGAGCATCGCCAGGAAGGCGGCGATGCTCCAGGGCAGCAGCCGCGAGGTCCGCGGCCAGAGGTCGGGGCCGGCGGGGGCCATCGGCGCCTAGTTGTACTGGCGGGGCGGCTCCACGCGGACCCCCCGACGCTCGCCGGGCCGCGGGTGGTGGAGCAGCTCCTCCTCGGGCATCTGCGGGATTCCCGCCGGCTCCTGGACCCCGTCCCTGCCGCGGTCGCGGTCATCGCGTTCGGAGGTCTTCTCCTCCTGCCACTGGCGGGCGAGGCCGGAGCCGAGCACGATCAGCGTGCAGAGCACGACGAGGACGCCGACGAAGGCGAGGAAGGCGAGGGTCGGGTTGGCGCCGTCGTTGACCGTGCCGCCCTCCGGCTCGCCGAGGGTGCTGACGGTGATCCGCCGGTTCAGCGGGATGCCCTGGTCGAGTTCGTCCACGTAGCCGGTCAGGACCGTGGTCGCGGCGCTGGCCAGGTCGGTGGCGCTTTCCGCGTCGGGGGCCTGGGTGTAGATCGAGACGATCGGCAGGTCGAGCTGGGCGTCGAAGACGAGCCGGTAGATCGCGTTCTCTTCGGTCAGCTGGTTCGCCCGCGGCCCCGCCGGCGTCGCCTGGTAGGTCGAGCGGTCGGTCAGTGAGCTGAACGGCCCGTCGGCGGCGATCTGGGTCGGTGAGAGGTCCATCTCGGCGGCCATCGCGGTCCGCGCCTCGGCGCTGCTCATGTACTGGGCGAGGACGACCGCGCGGTTGGCGAGCGGGGCGGGGTCGCGTTCGACGTCGGCGATCGCCGAGGTCGAGGCGTCGATCAGGACCTGCGAGCTGGCCGCGCCGACCACCTGGGCGCGCTTTTCGAAGGAGGGCAGTTCGTAGCTGGTGGAGAGCCCGATCAGCGCCGCGATGACGGCAGCGGCCAGCACCCAGAGGCGGCGGCTCCAAAGCTCGTTGAGGATTCTGATCAGGTCCATTCGTCCCAGTCGTCGAGGTTCGCTGGGGAGTCAACGGCTGGGCTGACCCGTACTTTCATGGAACTTTCTCCCCGTCTGCAAGCAGCGTGGTTCCGTGACCGTTTCCCAGGTGAGATGGACGAATCATCTGAGCAGCGGCTGCTCGTCATCAGCCCGGTCTACAACGAGGCCGCGCACCTCGAGCGCGTGGTCGCGGCGATGGCCGCGCAGACGCGGCCGCCGGACGAATGGGTGATCGTCGATGACGACTCCGACGACGGCACCGCCGAGCTGCTCGGCGCGCTTGCCGCCGAGGTTCCCTTCATGCGGGTCGTCTCGCCGGCTCCGCGCTCGCGGCCCGAGGGCGCCGACCGGCTCGCCCTGGCGGCGGCGCCACGCGCCTTCAACGCCGGCCTCGCCCGCGGCCGCGACGACTTCACCCACGTCGCCAAGCTCGACGGCGACGTCGAGCTGCCGCCCGACTACTACGAGGCCCTGCTCTCGCGCTTCGCCGCCGACGAGCGGCTCGGGATCGCCTGCGGCGACCTGATCGAGCCGCTCGGCGCGGAATGGGTGCGGCTGGCGATCCCGCCCCATCACGTCCACGGGGCGCTGAAGCTCTACTCGCGCGAGTGCCTGGAGGCGATCGGCGGCGTCCAGGAGCGGCTCGGCTGGGACACGATCGACGAGACCTACGCACGCATGCGTGCGTACCGCACCCGCTCCTTCCCCGACCTGGTCGCCCGCCACCACCGCCCGGTGGCGACCGCGAGCGGCGCTCTGCGCGGCCGCGCCCGCCACGGCCGCTGCGCCTGGATCGCCCACTTCGGCTTCGCCTGGGTGGGGTTGCGCGCGCTCAAGGTCGGGCTGCGGATGCGCCCGCGCGGGATCTCCGGCCTCGCCTTCCTCGGCGGCTATCTGGAGGCGGCGCTGCGCCGCGTCCCCCGGGTCGAGGACCCCGAGTTCCGGCGCTTCGTCCGGGCCGAGCTGCGCGGGCGGATGCGCGCCGCCCTGGCGGGTCAGGGGTAGGCGATGTGCGGAATCGCCGGAATCGCCGCCGCCGACCCGCGCCGCGCCCCGCTCGAGCCGGAGGCGCTGGCGGCGATGACGGCCGCGATCGAGCACCGCGGGCCCGACGAGGACGGCCACCTGCTCGAGCCGGGGGTCGCACTGGGGATGCGCCGGCTCAGCGTGATCGACCCGGCGGGCAGTCCCCAGCCGGTCGCCAGTGAGGACGGTGAGATCACGGCGGTCTTCAACGGCGAGATCTACAACTTCCGCGAGCTGCGCGCCGAGCTCGAGGGGCGCGGCCACCGCTTCGCCACCCGCGGCGACGGCGAGACGATCGTCCATCTCTACGAGGAGCTCGGGCCGCGCTTCGTCGAGCGCCTGCGCGGGATGTTCGCGATCGCGCTCTGGGACCGGCCGCGCCGCCGCCTTGTCCTCGCCCGCGACCGGATGGGCGTGAAGCCGCTCTACGTCGCCGAAAGCGACGCCGGGATCGCCTTCGCCTCGGAGGTCAAGTCGCTGGTCGCCGGCGGGCTGGTGCGGCCGCGCCTCGACCCGGCTGCCGCCGAGCTGTTCATGGCCTGGGGCTACGTGCCGGGGCCGCTGACCCTGTTCGAGGGCGTGCACAAGCTCGACCCCGCGACCTGCCTCGTCTACGAGGGCGGGCGGGTGGTCGAGCGGCACCAGTACTGGAACCCCTGGGACCACGCTCCGGAGGGCGTCGGCAGCTCCTGGGAGGAGGACGGCGAGCGCCTGCTCGAGCTGCTGCGCACGGCAACCCGGGCGCGGATGGTCAGCGACGTGCCGCTCGGGGTGATGCTCAGCGGCGGCCTCGACTCGAGCCTGATCGCGGCGCTGATGGCCGAGGCCTCGGAGCGCCCGGTGCAGACCTTCTCGGTCGGCTTCGTCGAGGACGCCGCCGCCAACGAGCTGGCCGAGGCGCGCCAGGTCGCGGGCCGGCTCGGCACCGACCACCACGAGCTCGAAACCTCGGCACTCGACCATCCCGACCTGCTCGACGACGCCCTGCGCCACCTCGAGGAGCCGATCGCCGACCTCTCCTGCGTCGGCATGTTGCTGCTCAGCCGGCTCGCCCGCGAGACCGTCACCGTGGCGCTTTCCGGCCAGGGCGCCGACGAGATCCTCGGCGGCTACCGCAAGCACCAGGTCGCCCGCGCCGCCGACCAGCTGCGGCGGCTGCCGCCGGCCCGGGCCGCGGTCGCGCTCGCCGCCCGCGCCGGGGCGCCGGAGTCGACCCGGGCGCGCGGCCTGCGAGCGCTCTCGACCGGGGACCCGGTCGAGCGGATGCTGGCGATGAGCCGGGTCGTACAGCCGCGCCAGCGGCTCGCCCTGTTCACGCCCGAGTTCCTCACCACGACCGACGTCGGCGCCCCGGTCCACCACCACGGCGACCTCTCCGGCCGCTCGGCCCTGGCCCAGACGCTCTACCTCGACGGCCGCCTCGCCCTGGTCGACAACATGCTGCTCTACTTCGACAAGATGTCGATGGCGACCTCGCTCGAGGTCCGCGTGCCCTTCCTCGACCACGACGTCGTCGCCTTCTGCCTCGCCCTGCCGGACTCGCGCAAGGTCCGCCGCGGCAACCGCAAGGAGCTGCTGAAGCGGGTCTCGCGCGGCCTCGTCGCCGACGAGATCATCGACAAGCCCAAGCGCGGCTTCTTCCGCTCCGCGCTCGGCGCCTGGCTGCAGGCGCAGCAGGGCGGCGTGCTCGAGCAGACCCTGCTCGACCCCGCCACCAAGGCCCGCGGCCTCTACCGCGACGACGAGGTGGAACGGCTGCTGAGGGTCTCGGGCGGAGGCGACATCAAGGCCGACCAGCGCCTCTTCTGCCTCTTCCTGCTCGAGCGCTGGCAGCGCCAGTGGGTCGACGCTCCGGTCGAGTCGCCCACCCCCGCCGTCGCGGCACTCTGAAACCGAGCCGTCAAGCGGAAAAATCAGCCCCGCCACTCGTTGGTAAAGGGATGGGCGGTCAGGCCACTGACAAGATGCAGGAGAAGCACGCGAGCGCCGGCGTCGCGATGTCGCTGGCGACGCTCTCGATGGCCGCCGCTTCGGGCCTGCAGGCGCTGCTCTACCTCAACTCCTTCGGAGTCAACGGCCGCACCGACGGCTTCTTCGTCGCCTTCGCGCTCTACACGATCGTCGGTGTCTTCAGCCAGAGCATCCGCATGACCTCGGCCAACCTGCTGATCGGCGAACGGCCGCGCCTGCTGACCGCCGAGTACGGCGTCTGCCTCGGCCTGATTGCGGTCCCGATCCTGATCCTCACGATTCCCTTCGCCGACCAGTTTGCGCAGCTGCTGGCGCCCGGCCTCAGCGCCGCTGACCGTGCCGTCACCGCCGACGCGCTGCCGCTGCTCGGCCTCGCGGCGGCGCTGCAGCTCTGGGCAGCGGGCGGGGCGACGCTGCTCGCGGTCCGCGACCGCTTCAACGCGATCGCCGCCGCCTACATCTTCGGCGCCGCCCTCGGCCTCGTCGTCTACGTCGTCGTCTCGCCACTGGCCGAGGAGCTGACCCTGGGCTGGTCGATGCTGGCGATGGCGGCGGGGACGCTGGCGGTGATGCTGGCCGGCTTGCGCGGGGCGCGGCCCGGGGCGCCGGCAACCGCCAAGCCCTCGTTTCGGCCGGCCCGGCTGGTCTCGATGTCGAGCCTGATCCTCGCCCGCACCGCGATCTACCTCGTCTTCAACGCCCTCTACATGGTCACCCTCGCCTTCGCCAGCGGCTACGCGGTCGGTGATGCGACGGTGCTCTCCTACGCCTACCTGTTCGCCAGCTACCTGGTCGCCGGGACCGCCTTCGCGCTCGGCCTCTCGCGGATCGCCGACATGCGGCGTGGGGCGCTGGGCGGGTGGCGGGAGATGCTGGCCGACACCGTGCCGTCGGGCTTCCGCTACTCGATGCTGATCGCGGCGCCGGCGATGGCGGCCCTGATCGTCGCCGGAGCGCCGCTGATCGGCGAGCTGCTGCCGCATAGCTTCGACCCCGCCGACGTTGAGACGCTGCGCGTCTTCGCCGCCCTGCTGGCGCCCTGGATGGTCGCGGCGCTGCTGGTCAACCTCTTGCTGCCGGCGCTGCTGGCGCTCGGCCACGGCCGCCTCGTCAACGCCCTGGCGCCGCCGCTGCTCGCCCTCCACATCGGTGCCACCGCGCTCGGCGGTGCGCTCTTTGGCTCCGACGGCGTGGTCGGCGCCGCCTGCGTCGCCCCCGCCGTCTTCGCCGCCGTCCTCTTCCTGGTCGGGGTGCGCGAAGGACGCTGGACGCTCGCTCGCACCCTCGCCACCGACGGTGGCCGGCTCACCGCCTTCGCCGTCGCCAGCTTCGGCGGCGCCGCCCTGGTCGCGGCGCTGTTCGCCGACGGGCTCGCCGAGGCGCTCTTTGCCGGCGCGCTCGGTTGCGCCCTCTACGCCGGTTGCGTGCTGCTCTCGCAGCCGCGCCTGGTCGGGGTTCTGCTCGGCGCGATCAGGAAAGCGCCGCGAGTGGATCAGCCGGCGGAAACGCCGCGCCCGGCGAGCTCGTCGATCAGCGCCAGGTAACCGTCGCGCTGGCGGCGCCACTCGATCTCGGCCAACCGCAGTGAGGCGCGCACGGCGCGCTGCCGGGCCAGGACCGGGTCGGCCCGCACGCCTTCGATCGCGGCGGCGAGCGAGGCCGGGTCGCCGGGCTCGGCAAGCAGCACGTCGTCGCCGAAGTAACGCTCGATCACCGGTAGCCGCGAGGCGACCGCCGGTAGGCCCATGTGCACGTACTCGAGCAGCTTGACCGGCAGCAGCAGCTCAGTGAAGTCGTCGCGCAGGGTCGGCACGACCCCGAGGTGCGCGGCCGCGAGCCGCTCCGGGATCTCTTCGACCGGGGTCGGCTGGGGGGCGATCCGGACGCCGACCGGGGCGATCCGCGTTGCCTTCTCGGCCAGCGCGCGGGCCGCCTCGGCGTCGGAGCCGTAAACGTCGAGTTCGATCTCGGCGCCGCCGGCGCGCAGCATCGCTACCGCTCGAACCAGGGTCTCGACCCCGAAGCGCTCGGCGAGGCCGCCGTGGTAGACGACCCGCAGCGGCCCCTCCTGGGGCGGCGCGATCGGGTCGCGGCGGGCGCCGAAGACGCGCTCGTCCGGAGTGTTCATCACCACCTGCGTGCGCGCCGCCGCGATCCCGCGCTCGGCGAGCAGGTCGCGGGCCTCGCCGGTGACGAAGATGTGGGAGTCGGCGAGCTTGGCGCTGACCCGCTCCTCGGCCCGGATCAGCCGCACCAGCGGGTGGTTGGGCGGGCGGTCAAAGAGGGTCGCGAACAGCTCCGGGAAGGTGTCGTGGAAGTTGAGCACGAGCGGGGTGCCGCGCAGCTTCGGCCGCAGCGCCGTGAAGACCAGCGCGTCGGGCATGTTGTGGATCTCGATCAGGTCGAAGCGGTGACGCCAGTCGAGCGTGGTGACGAGCCGGGTCGCGCCGGCGAGGAAGCGCGCGTTGCCCTCCAGGTAGGCGCGCTTGCCGCCGCGCGGCTTCCCCTTGGCGGCGCGGTGGAGGACAACCTGGCCTTCGCCGACCGCGATCTCCTCGTGGTCGTTGAGGCAGACGCAGTGGACCTCGTCGCCGCGTTCGGCCAGGGCGCGTGCCTGGCGCTGGATCCGTGAGTCGACGACGAAGTCGGAGTAGTGGACCATGCAGATCCGCAGGCCGCCTCCGCCGCGGCTGCGGGCGCGGTCCTCAGCTAGCGGCTGCGACTTCAAAGCTCTGCACCGCCGCCACGATCTCGGCGATCTGCTCGTCGCTGATCGCCGGGAAGATCGGCAGCGAGCAGTTTTCGCCCGCGAGCCGCTCCGCCACCGGCAGGTCGCCGGGGCCGACGCCGAGCGCGGCGTAGGCCGGCTGCAGGTGGATCGGGGTCGGGTAGTGGACGGCGCTCGCCACACCGCGCGCGTCGAGGTGGTCGCGCAGGGCGTCGCGGGTGGCGCTGCGGACGACGAAGAGGTGGTAGACGTGGTCGCTGTCAGCGGCGGCCGGGGCGGGGGAGATCACCTCGGTGCCGGCGAGGCCGGCGCGGAGCGCCTCGGCGGCGTCGCGGCGGCGCTGGTTCCAGTCCGGCAGGTGGCGCAGCTTGACCTCGAGGATCGCCGCCTGCAGGGTGTCGAGGCGGTGCGTGCCGGTCGCCAGCTCGTGGTTGTGGCGGACCGCCTCGCCGTGCGAGCGCAGCAGTCGCACGCGGCGGTCGAGGTCGGCGTCACTGGTCACCAGCGCGCCGCCGTCGCCCCAGCCACCGAGGTTCTTGGTCGGGTAGAAGCTGAAACAGCCGGCGTCGCCGAGCGAGCCGACCGGACGGCCCCTGTAGAGGGCGCCGTGCGCCTGGCAGGCGTCCTCGACGACGGCGATCCCACGCTCGCGGCAGAGCGCCAGCAGCGGTCCCATCTCGACTGGGCGGCCGAAGAGGTGGACAGGAATCACGCAGCGGGTGCGCTCGGTCAGTGCCGCTTCGACGATCTCAGCCGTGATCAGCGCCGTCTCCGGATCGATGTCGACGATCACCGGCGTGGCGCCGACCGTGCTCACCGCCTCGGCGGTGGCGATGAAGCTGTAGGTGGGGACGATCACCTCGTCGCCGGCGCCGATATCGAGCGCCCGCAGGGCGATCTCGAGCGCCGCGGTGCCGGAGGAGACGCCGGCCGCATGCTCGGTTCCGCAGAACTCGGCGAAGGCGGCCTCGAAGCGCTCCAGTTCGGGCCCGAGCGTGAAGGCGGAGTCGCGGCCGATCCGCTCGATCGTCTCGATCAACTCCGCGAACAGCTCCGGGAAGGCGCTGTCGAGGCGGATGAAGGGCACGCTCGTGCCCTCGGTGGCCGCCAGTGAAAGCGGTACGGCGGTCCCGGCGGCGTTCATGCGGTGATCCCTCCTGGTGCGTTTGCGTGTTCGAGCTCGATGAAGAGAGCGGCGGCCTCGCGACGCGAGCGCACCCCGAACTTGGCGAAGGCCGAGGAGAGGTGGCTCTTGATCGTGCTTTCCGAGAGGAAGAGGCGCTCCGCGATCTGGGCGTTGGTGAGGCCCTGTGAGACAAACGCGAGCACCTGGCGCTCGCGGTGCGAGAAGGCGGGGCGCTCGACCGAGGCGCGCATGTTGCGGGGGACGACCGACTGGCCGGATTCGACCGCGCTCACCGCCACCGCCAGGGTCTGCTCCAGCTCGGAGTCGAAGACGACGGCGTCGGCGCCGGCATCGAGGGCGCGGCGTACCCCGGTCGCGGTCGCGGTGGGGGAGACGGCGACGATCGCCGGGCCGCGCAGCTCGCGCCGCAGCCGCCGCAGGGTCGCCATCTCGTGCGGGCGGTCGACGTCGCAGACGAGGATCACGATCGCCTCCGCGTCGAGCTTGAGCGCGATCGCGTCGTCGAGGCCGTCGAGCAGCAGGGGCGTTTCCGGGCCATGGTCCTTGAGCGCCAGCTCGATCCGGCCCTGCGTATCGGTCGCACCGAGGCCTACGACCACGCAGGATCGCTCAGTCGGGACCTGAACACGGTCGATTGGCTCGCTAAGAACCGCCATGGCCCACAAACGGCGCGGCTGCGCGAAAGCTTGCGCGGGCAGTCGCGGAAGTCCGCCGCGCGGCTCCCGTTTATTCGGGCGTGGACCCCACGCTCGCGACCGCACCCGTCAACGAGGCACCGCACCGTCTGCTCAGTGAGGTCGAGTTGGGCGAGGAGGTGACGATCCACTCCTTCACCAACCTCTACGGCTGCCGGATCGGCTCACGGACCCGGATCGGCACCTTCGTCGAGGTTCAGCGCGGTGCCGCGATCGGATCCGCCTGCAAGATCCAGAGCCACAGCTTCGTCTGCGAGGGGGTGACGATCGAGGACGAGGTCTTCATCGGCCACGGGGTGATGTTTGTCAACGACAAGCGCCCGCGGGCGACGAGCGGCGACGGCGAGCTGCAGACCGAGGACGACTGGGAGCTGCTCGAGACCGTGGTCGAGCGCGGTGCGACGATCGGCTCCGGGGCGACGATCCTCGGCGGGGTGCGGATCGGGGCCGGGGCGATGGTCGGGGCGGGGGCGGTTGTCACCCGCGACGTCGAGCCCAGCGCGACCGTGGCCGGCAACCCGGCGCGGCCGCTGCCCAGCCGGACTTCAGCGCCAGCGCTCCAGTAGGTCTTCATCGGGGACCACCCGCACCTGGCGGGCCGGCACGCCGATCACGACGGCATGGGGGGCAACGTCGGCGGCGACGACCGCTCCGGCGGCGACGAAAGCCTCCTCGCCGATCTCGACCCCGGGGCAGATCGTCGCGCCGCCGCCGATCCGGCAGGCGCGGCGCAGGATCGGCCCTTCGAACTCCTTCCCGGGGGCATGGCGGTTCATCGTGTTGTCGTTGGTCAGGGTCACGCCCGGCCCGACGAAGACGTCGTCCTCGACCACGGTGCCGCCGGTGATGTAGCAGCGGGTCTGCACGCTGACCCGGGCGCCGACCACGACGCCGGGGTCGACGCAGCTGTAGCTGCCGATCGTCGATCCCGCCCCGATCCGGGCGCCGTCGCGCAGCTGCGCGTGGTCGCCGATCCGGGCGCCATCGCCGATCTCGACCCCGGCGTGGATGACCACGTGGCCGCCGACCAGGACGCCGTCGCCGATCATGACGCCGGGGCCGAGCAGCAGCCCGGGCGCCAAATCGGAGGGATTGAGTGCGGCCCCGCTCACCGGGCGGGGATCCTAGCTGCCGTCGGGCGGCGAAAGGGCAAGGTGCCAGAGCGCGTTGTCTCAGCATGGCCGCGAACAAGATCGGCATCGTCGGGCTCGGCTACGTCGGGCTGCCGCTTGCCGTCGCCTTCGCCGAAGCGGGGCAGGAGGTCGTCGGCCTCGACTCCGACCGGCGCAAGGTCGAGGGCGTAAACGCGGGGCACAGCCACGTCGAGGACGTCGCCGACGCGACCCTCGCCGCACTCGGCGAGCGGCTGCGGGCGACGACCGACCCCGCCGACCTCACGGCCTGCGAGGCCTTGATCGTCTGCGTGCCGACCCCGCTGACCAGCTCGCGTGCGCCCGACCTCACCTACCTGCTCGACTCCGCCACCGTTCTCTCACGCGTATTACGTGAGGGCCAGCTGGTCGTGCTCGAGTCGACCACCTACCCCGGTACCACCCGCGAGCGCCTGCTGCCGATCCTCGAGGAGTCCGGCCTCGCCGCCGGCCGCGATTTCCACCTCGCCTTCTCGCCGGAGCGGATCGACCCCGGCCGCACCGACTACACCGTGCGCACCACGCCGAAGCTGGTCGGCGGCCTGACGCCGGACTGCGCCGAGCGCGCCCGCGACCTCTACGCGCGGGTCTGCGAGCAGGTCGTCGTCCTCTCCAGCCCCGAGGCGGCGGAGCTCTCGAAGCTGCTCGAGAACATCTTCCGCTCGGTCAACATCGCCCTGGTCAACGAGCTGGCCCGCCTTTGCGACCGGCTCAAGATCGACGTCTGGGAGGTGATCGACGCCGCCTCGACCAAGCCGTTCGGGTTCATGCGTTTTGCGCCCGGCCCCGGGATGGGCGGGCACTGCCTCCCGGTCGACCCCTTCTACCTCGCCTTCAAGGCCCGCGAGCATGACTTCTACCCGGAGTTCGTCGAGCTCGCCGGGAAAATCAACCAGACCCAGCCGGGCTTCTGCGTCGAGCGGATCGAGCGCGCCCTGAACGAGGCCGGCAAGCCCGTCAACGGCTCTCGCATCCTCGTCCTCGGGGTCAGCTACAAGGCCGGAGTGGGGGACACCCGCGAGGCCCCGGCGCTGAAGATCATCCGCCGGCTGGTCGAGCTCGGCGGCGAGGTCGCCTACCACGACCCGCACGTCCCGGTGCTTTCCGAGTTCGGCCTTGCCTCGGTCGACCTCGAGGACGGCCTCGGCGACGCCGACCTGTGCGCGATCGTCACCGCGCACCCGGAGGTGGACTACGGGGAGGTCGTCACGGCGGCGGCCCGGGTGGTCGACTTCCGCGGCGTCACCCGCGGGATCGAGGCGCGCAACCTGGTCCGGCTGTAGTGGGCCTCAGGCGATAATCGTCAGCGCGCCCGGGTCGGCGCGGAGGGCGACCTCGGTGCGCTCGCCGATGTAGTCGCCGTCGACCTGCAGCGGAAACGGCCGGCGCAGGCCGTCCCTGGTCTCCGAGACCGAGGTCACCGTCGCCGCGGCGACGTCGTCGAAGTGGACGACCTGGCGGTGGCGGGCGGCCGGCTTGGTCGGGCTGAAGAGGCGCGGGATCAGGGTCGGCATGTCGCGCTGAGTGGCCCGCTTCAGCACCCCGAGCGAGAGCGTGCCGTCGTCGAACTCGATCCCCTCGCAGACGCGGATCGGGCGGCTGGCGAAGTAGGTGAAGGGGTCGGAGTTCTGGACGATCGCGGTCACGCCCTCGGCCGACTCGCCACCGACGTCGACCCGCACGCGGACGGGGTTGTAGAGGTACTTGCGGTAGAAGGTCGAGAGCGTGGCCCAGCTGTAGTAGTAGGGGCCGGCGGCCGCCTTCAGCCGCGGGTGGGCGTCGACCCGCTCGACCACGGTGGCGTCGATCCCGACCCCGCAGGCGAAGACGAAGTGGCGGTCGCCGACCTTGCCGAGGTCGACCTTGCGCGGCGCCCAGTCGTCGGCGAGGGCGAGCAGGTGCTCGGTCGCGTCGACGACGTCGTTGGGGATCCCCAGGGTGCGGCAGACCACGTTGGTCGAGCCGCCCGGCAGCATCGAGACCGGCACGTCGGTCCCGGCCAGCCCGTTGGCGACCTCGTTCAGCGTCCCGTCCCCGCCGAAGGCGACGACGATGTCGTAGCCATGGTCGCGCACCTCGCGCCCGATCTCGGTCGCGTGGTTCTGCGCCTCGGTCGAGACCGCCTCGACCTCGTAACGCCCCTGCAGCGCGTAGACGACCAGGTTGCGCAACCGGTCCGAGACGGTCGTCGCATAGGGATTGACGATGATCAGCATCCGCTTCTTCGCGGGCCGCCTCAGCTTCGGTGCGCGCACGCCGTGCAGCGTATTGCCCGCGTTCGCTCAGCCGCCTTGCCGGGGCTAGACGACCGTCGCCTGCAGCAGCACGCCGGCCAAGCCGCAGCTGAGGACGACGTAGAGGACGGTCAGCTTGCCGTGCCAGCGGTTGAGGGCGAGGAAGGCGGCGACGGCGAGGACGGCGGTGTAGGCGTCGACGACGCCGGTCTCGACGATGTCGACCGTGACCGCGGCGATCAGGCCGATCACGCCGGCGGCGACGCCGAGCAGGAAGGGGCGGATGCGGGGGTTCTCGGCGACCGCGACGAGGCCGCGGTGGAAGAAGATCGGGAAGAGGAAGGCGGGGAGAAAGATCCCCAGGGTCATCGCCAGGGCGCCGCCGAGCCCGCCGGCGAGGTAGCCGACGAAGGTCGAGAAGATGATCAGCGGCGCCGGCAGCACGCCGCCGATCGCGAGGCCGTCGACGAACTGGCTTTCGGTCAGCCAGTGGTGGTCGGCGACCGCCGCCTGCTGCAGGAAGGGGATCACGGTGAAGGCGCCGCCGAAGGTGAGCAGGCCCGCCTTCAGCCCCTCGAGGAAGATCTCCGCGGTCAGCGAGAGCGTCAGCGCGCCGGCGACGACGGCGAGGGCGAGGGGCAGGGGGGAGAGGGAGTGCGCCCGGTCGACCCAGCGCGGGGCATTGCTGCGCAGCTCGTAGACGAGGCCGGCGCCGAGCAGGACGAGGACGAAGGCGGCGGAGAAGAAGGCGGTGAGGACGAAGGCGGCGACGGCGATCGCCGCCAGCCAGGCGTCGGTGACGAAGGTGCCGCTGAGCCGCACCACGGCGCGCAGGACGATCGCCCCGACCGCGGCGCTGAGGCCGTAGAAGAGCGCGTCGAGCTGCCCGGCCAGGTCGGCCTCGACGTAGAGGACCGAGAGGCCGAGCATGAGCAGGAAGCCGGGCAGCATGAAGCCGAGGCCGGCGAGGAAGCCGCCGAGCTTGCCACCGCGGACGCGGCCGAAGTAGACGCAGAGCTCGTGCGCCTCCGGCCCGGGCAACACCTGGTAGACGGCCAGCGTCTTCTTGAAGGTCTCCTCCGAGACCCAGCGCTCCTGGTCGACGCACTCGTGCTTGACCATCGCGATCTGGGCCGCCGGTCCGCCCCAGGCGAGCGCGCCGAACTTGAGGAAGCGGAGGAAGATCGAGGCCGGCCGGTCCATGGGCGCGGCGATTCTCCCAGGGGCGGTCGTTAGCATCGCCGGCTCGTGGCTTTCGTACGTTCGTCCAAGACCCGCCTGCTGCCCGCGGCGATCGCCGCGGCGCTCCTCGCCTCGCTGGCCCTTTCCGACGCCGCCGCCGTGACGCCGGTCCCCGGCTGCGCCTCCTTCCGCAGCCAGGCCGAGGCCCAGCAGCACTTCGCCGACCATGGCGGCAGCCCCAGGCAACGCATCGGCGACCTCGACCCCGATCGCGACGGCGTCGCCTGCGAGGACAACCCGTCTCCCTACAAGGGCTTCGCGACGATCGGCTACAACCGCAAGCGGGGGTTCTTCTACGGGACGGTGGCGATGCCGCCTGCCACCGCCGCGCCCGCCGCCGGCGAGAAGTTCGCCTGCCTCTACGGCAATCGTCACTTCCCCGAAGGCCCGCGGCTGCTGAGGGTCTACCGGGTCACCGCCGCGGGGCCGGACGTCGCGGTGACCGACGCCTTCGGCGCCGAAGCGCGGCCGCGGAGCAGCCGCCTGCTCTGGAAAGAGGAGCGGCGCAAGATCGCCGCCGCCCACTACTACGCCGCCTTCGAAGAGCGGGTGCCGATCTCCCCCTACGGCGCCAACGAATGCCCCGGCTTCAGCTCGGCCGAGGTGCGGCTGCCGCCACCGCTCAAGCGCTGACTTCGTAACGGACGACGGCGCCGTCGCCCACTTCCCGCACCCGGCCCTCGTTGACGAGCAGGTCGGTGTGGCCGATCACCTCGGAGAGGGTGAGGTAGGCCTGGGTGACCGCGACGTTGCCCCAGATCGCCTGCGCCAGCTCGTAGCCGGTGCGCGGCCGCTCCTCGATCAGCTTGTAGATCTTCTCCTTACGCCGCTCGTGCTTGGCCAGCCGCTCGTCGATCAGGGCGACGTGGTCGACGACCGGGTCGCCATGGCCGGGGAGGACGATCTCGGCCGGCATCGCGCGCGTCTTCCGCATCGACTCGATGTAGGTGACGAGCGCCTGCGGGCGCTCGGGGGAGCCGTCGAGCGAGCGCGAGATCAGCGGGTTGGAGGAGATGTGGGGGAGCAGGTGATCGGCGGCGATCAGGATCTGGCGCCGCTCGTCCCAGAAGACCGTGTCGGAGGGGCTGTGGCCGGGACGGTGCAGCGCCCGCAGGGTGCGTTTGCCGAACTCGATCGCCTCGCCGTCGGCGAGCGGGCGGGTGACGGCGACGTGTGAGCCCCAGCCGCGGAAGCTCCGCGAGACGCTGCGCAGCGCCGCCGTCACTTCCTCGGGGATGCCGTTGCGCAGCATCAGCTCGACCGCGAAGCGGTCCTCCGCCTCGGCGTCCGCGTCGAAGTTGGCGAGCCGCTCCGCCGCGATCCCGAGCGCCGCCACTTCGGCCCCGGAGTGCTCGACCACGATCTCGACCAGGCCGAGGTGGTCGATGTGCTGGTGGGTGACGATCACCAGCTCGATGTCGGCGAGCGAGTGGCCGCGGGCGCCGAGCTGGGTGCCGAGCTCGTCGAGCGCCTTGCCCGAGTTCGGCCCGGTGTCGATCAGGGTCAGCGGCTCGTCCTCGATCAGGTAGCAGTTGACCCGCCCGACCGCGAACGGGGTCGGTATCTGCAGCCGGTGGATCCCGGCGAGGGCCGCCTGCTCCAGGGCTAGCTCTGGCGTCAGCTCGCTCAAGCCCGGATCAGCGCCAGGACCTCGTCGCGGCGCCGTTCCATGTCCTCGCGCGAGATCAGCGACTCGAGGTTGAGCCGCAGCAGCGGCTCGGTGTTCGACGGGCGGACGTTGAAGTGCCAGTCCGGGTAGTCGACCGAGACGCCGTCGAGGCGGGTGATCTCGCCGTCGGCGTAGCGCGCTTCGATCTCCCTGATCTTCGCCGCCGGGTCGTCGACCTCGGAGTTGATCTCGCCGGAGATGAAGTACTTGGAGCGGAACTCCTCGATCAGCTCGCCGAGGCTGCGGCCCTCGAGCGAGGCCAGCTCCAGCACCAGCAGAGCCGGGATCGTGCCCGAGTCGGCGTTCCAGAAGTCGCGGAAGTAGTAGTGGCCGGAGACCTCGCCGCCAAACGCCGCCCGCTCCTCGCGCATCCGCGCCTTGAAGAAGGCGTGGCCGACCCGCGAGAGGTCGGAGCGCCCGCCCTCGGCGGCGACCAGGTCCGGGACCGCGCGGCTCGAGCGCGGGTCGTAGAGGACCGTCGCCCCAGGGTTCTTGCGCAGCACCGAGCGCGCGAGCAGCGCACAGATGAAGTCGCCGTCGCAGAACTCGCCGTTGCCGTCGATGAAGAAGCAGCGGTCGGCGTCGCCGTCCCAGGCGATCCCGAGGTCGGCGCCGGTCTCGGTGACCCGCTGCATGATCATCTGCCGGTTCTCCTCCAGCAGCGGGTTCGGCTCGTGGTCGGGGAACTCGCCGTTCGGCTCGAAGTACATCTCCTCGAGGTCGAGCGGGAGCTGGGCCAGGATCGGGCCGACCATCGGCCCGGCCATCCCGTTGCCGCCGTCGACCACCACCTTCATCGGCTTAACGTTGGCCGGGTTGATGAACGAGATCGCGTGGGCGCGGAACTCGTCCCAGACGTCGACCTCCTCGAAGCAGCCGCCGCCGGGCGCGTGGCCGAGCCCGGCCTCGATCTCGGCCTTGACGTCGCCGATCCCGGCGTCGCCGGAGAACGGCAGCGCTCCCTCGCGGACCAGCTTCACCCCGGTGTAGGCCTTCGGGTTGTGCGAGGCGGTGACCATCGCGCCGCCGTCGAGCTGGCGCGAGCCGACCAGGTGGTAGAGCATCTCGGTCGCGACCATGCCGGCGTCGAGCACGGTCGCGCCCTCGAAGATCAGCCCGTCGCGCAGCTCCGCCGCCATCGCCGGCGCGGTCAGGCGCATGTCGCGGCCGAGGCCGACCCGCAGCTCGCCCGGCTGCTTGCCGCGCATCCGCGCCAGCACGCGGGCAAAGGCGCGGCCGATCGCGTGCGCGGTGGTCTCGTCCATCTCGGTGCCGTAGAGGCCCCGGATGTCGTACGCCTTGAAGATGCCTGGCGGGGCCAGGACGGGCTGCTCGCTCAAAACGCTCCCTTCAGTGCCTCGTAGCTCTGCTCGATCGTCTGCGGCATCACTTTCGTGTCGGCGATGACCGGCATGAAGTTGTTGTCTCCGGCCCAGCGCGGCACCACGTGGATGTGGATGTGGTGCTCGACCCCGGCGCCGGCGACCCGCCCCTGGTTGAAGCCGACGTTGAAGCCGTGCGGGCTGTAGATCTCCTCCAGGTGGCCCATCGCCCGCTGCGCCAGGGCCATCATCTCGGCGATCGTCTCAGCCGGGATTTCCTGCAGGGCGCCGATGTGCTCGTAAGGCGCGACCATCAGGTGGCCGTTCGTGTACGGGAAGAGGTTGAGGATCACGAAGCAGCGCTCGCCGCGATGGACGATCAGGTTCGCCTCGTCGTCTCCCGCCGCCGGCTTGGCGCAGAAGATGCACTCCTCCTCGTTGTCCTTGGACGCGTCCTTCACGTAGGCGAGGCGCCAGGGCGCCCAGATGCGGAAATTTGCCACGGGCGACTCATCCTATTCGGCGGGCGCGCTGTGAATTGTTCCCGCTATGCGGCAATAAGTCACAGCGCGTTGGCTCAAAGCCAGCCGCGGCGCCGGAACCAGGCGACCATGCCGAGCAAGAGCGCGAGCATGCTGCCGAGGACGATCCAGAAGGCGGTCGTCCCGCCCTCACCGGGCACGTGCGAGTTCATCCCCCAGATGCTCGCGATCAGGGTCAGCGGCAGGACGATCACGCTGATCGAGGTCAGCACCCGGAGGATGTCGTTGACCCGGTGCGAGATCACCGACTCGTTGGTCTCCTCGAGCGCCTCGGCGACCTCCTTGTAATTCTCGAGCATGTCCCAGATCCGCTCGTGCGCGTCGACGATGTCGTCGAAATAGATCTCGAGGTCGAGGTCGGTCGCGAGGTAGCGCTGTTTGACTTTCTCGAGGTCGCGCAGCACCGGCCGCTGCGGCCGGATCACCTTGCGGAAGTTGATGATCTCCTGCTTGACGTTGGAGATGTCGCGCACGACCTCCTCGGAGCGGCCGTCGAAGATCTCGTCCTCGAGTGCATCGAGCTTGTTGCCGATCTTGCGCAGCATCGGGAAGCAGTAGTCGAAGCTGTCGTCGACGAGCCGGTAGAGCAGGTAGCCGGAGCCGCGCGAGAACAGCTGCTCGCGCAGCTCCTCCTTCGCCCGGCAGCGCTCGAACAGGTACTCGACCGGCTGCAGCGGCTGGTTCGGGATCGTGACCACGTAGTCGGGGCCGACGAAGAGGTCGAGCTCGCCGGTCCCGAGCCGGCCGGCGGCGCGGTCGAAGATCGGGAAGTGGAGAACGATGAAGAGGTAATCGTCGTAGACGTCGATCTTCGGTCGCTGGTTGCGCGAGAGCACGTCCTCGAGGTCGAGCGCATGGAAGTCGAAGTGCTCCTCCAGCCAGGCGCGCTCCTGCGCACCGGGGCGCTCGATGTTGACCCAGCGCAGGCCGGCGGCCTCGATCTGCTCGACGCGGGGCGCCTGGGGCTCAGGCGGGGCCGGCGACTCGACGAGCGCGCCGCGCCGGCCAGGCCGCCGCAGCCGTGGCTTCGGAAGGTTCGGCATCGGCCAGGCTCGTTTTCTCGTCGCGCAGCGTGCTCATCTCGCCGCCTAGGTTAACCCCAGCGCGCGCCCGGATCGGATCGGATCGTGGCTGGTACGCTTCTCCCAACATAAGCGCCACATCTAGAGGGGTGGAGGGACTGGCCCAGCGAAGCCCCGGCAACCACCTCGAACTTCGGTTCGAGACAGGTGCCAACTCCAGCAGGTCGCCGATGTCGATCTTCGACATCGGTCCTGGAAGATGTGGGGGATGTCCGATCGGACCTCTGCCCCACACATGGCGGAGGTTTTTTTCGTGAGAAAGAGGATCGGATGTCAATCGAGAGCCTGAAGTGCAAGGAGTGCGGCAGCGCCTACGAGCTCGGCGCCCACTATGTCTGTGAAAACTGCTTCGGCCCGTTGGAGGTCGCCTACGACTTCTCCGCGCTCGACCCGGCCGAGGTGAAACGGCAGATCCAGGCCGGCTCGCAGGGAATCTGGCGCTACGCCGACTTCCTCCCCTTCGAGGGCCGCCCCGGAGACCCGTTGGAGCCGGGACTGACCCCGCTGCTGCGGGCGGACCGGCTGGCCGAGCGGCTCGGGACCAGCGCCGAGATCTGGATCAAGAACGACGCCGCCAACCCGACCCACTCGTTCAAGGACCGGGTCGTCGCCGTCGCCGTCGCCAAGGCCCAGGAGCTCGGCTTCTCGACCGTCGCCTGCGCCTCGACCGGCAACCTCGCCAACGCGGTCGCCGCCCACGCCGCCGCCGCCGGCCTCGACTCCTACGTCTTCGTCCCCGCCAACCTCGAGGAGCAGAAGCTGCTCGCGACCGGCGTCTACGGGACCAACCTGGTCGGCGTTCGCGGCAACTACGACGACGTCAACCGCCTCTGTACGCAGCTGGCCGAGACCCGCCCCTGGGCCTTCGTCAACGTCAACCTGCGGCCCTACTACGCCGAGGGCTCGAAGACGCTCGCCTACGAGACGGTCGAGCAGCTCGGCTGGGAGCTGCCCGACCGGGTGGTCGCTCCGATCGCCTCCGGCTCCCTCTTCACCAAGCTCGGGCGCGGCTTCCAGGAGTGGCTCGACCTCGGCCTGGTCGAGGGAGCACAGCCGACCTTCAACGGCGCTCAGGCCGAGGGCTGCAGCCCGGTCGCGACCGCCTTCGCCGAAGGCTGGGACGTCTGCAAGCCGCAGAAGCCGGAGACGATCGCGAAGAGCCTCGCGATCGGCGATCCGGCCGACGGCCCCTACGCGGTCGAGCACGCGCGCCGCACCGGCGGCGGTATCGACTCGGTCACCGACCAGGAGATCCGCGAAGCGATCAAGCTGCTGGCCGAGACCACCGGGATCTTCACCGAGACCGCCGGCGGCGTCACCGTCGGGGTGCTGCGCAAGCTGGCCGAACGCGGCGAGCTGGCCGGCGGCGAGCGGGTCGTCGTCTACATCACCGGCGAGGGTCTGAAGACGCTCGACGCGACTCGCGATACGTTTCAGATGCACGAGATCGACCCCGATCTCGAGAGCTTCGAGACCGAGTTCCGCCAGGAGGTAACCGCCTGATGTCAGTCACCGTGAAGATCCCGACCCAGCTGCGCGCCGCGACCGGGGGGGAGGCCGAGGTCGAGGTCGAGGGGTCGACCGTCGGCGAGGTGCTCGACGCCGTCTTCCTCGCCCACGGCGACCTGCGCGAGCGGATCACCCAGGACGGCGACCTGCGCCGCTTCGTCAACGTCTACGTTTCCGGCGAGGACATCCGCTTTCAGCAGGGGCTGGACACCGGGATCAAGGACGGCGACGAGGTCACGATTCTGCCGGCCGTGGCGGGTGGATGAGCCATCCGGGTAAGGGGTTCCACTTAACTTTTTCGGTGGAGAGTCGGGCGGCTGGCGCCTCTAGCTTGGCGACGAAAAAGTACAAGACGTTCCACCCCTACCCGGATGGCTCATAGGCCTCCGGTCGTCATTCTCTGTGGCGGGAGAGGGACGCGGCTGCGGGAGCGGACGGAGTCGGTGCCGAAGGCGCTGGTCGAGATCGGTGGGCGGCCGATTCTCTGGCATGTGATCCAGATCTACGCGGCGCAGGGGTTCCGGCGCTTCCTGCTTGCCACCGGGCACATGGGTGAGGCGGTGGCCGAGTTCGCGGCGGGGGAGCGATGGCCGGTGGGGGTGGAGGTGGAGTGCGTCGAGACCGGGTCTGACACGCCGACCGGCGGGCGGATCGCGAAGCTCAGCAAGCTGCTCGACGGTGAGCCGTTCTGCGTGACCTACGCGGACGGGGTCGCCGACGTCGACCTCGAGGCGCTGCTCGGGTTCCACCGCGTGCGGGGCGGCCTGGCGACGCTGACCGTGGTGCGGCCGCACCTGCAGTGGGGGGTGGCGGAGCTGGCGGGGGACCGGGTCGCCGGCTTCGCCGAGAAGCCGCGCAGCGAGCACTGGATCAACGGCGGCTTTCTCTGCTTCGAGCCGGGGGCGCTCGCCTACCTCGACGCGGAGAGCGTGCTCGAGCGCGAGCCGCTGCGGCGGCTCGCCGCCGACGGCCAGCTGCACGCCTACCGCCACGAGGGCTTCTGGGACTGCATGGACACCTACAAGGACGCGGTCACGCTGAACGACCTCTGGGCCGGCGGCGAGGCGCCCTGGCGGGTCTGGGACGCGGCGGCGGTGGAGGCGCGGTGAAGCGCGCCCTGGTCACCGGCGGGCACGGGTTCGTCGCCTCGCACCTGGCGCGAGCGCTGCTCGAGCGCGGCGACACGGTCACCGTGCTCGACCTGGCGCCGCCGCCACTCTCGGGGCTGGTCCTGCAGGGGGTTGCACCGGAGGTGGAGCTGGTCGAGGCCGACCTGCGCGACGCGACCCGGGTCGGGGCCGCGATCGAGGCCGGCGAGTTCGACGTCGTCTTTCACCTCGCCGCCCAGACCCTGGTCGGGCCGGCGCTGGCCGACCCGACGGCGACCTTCGAGGCTAACGTGCTCGGCACCTGGAACTTGCTCGAGGCCTGCCGGCGGGCGGAGGTGCCGGCGTTGGTCGTCGCCTCCTCCGACAAGGCCTACGGCCCGCGCGAGGAGCTGCCCTATCGCGAGGCGATGCAGCTGCGCCCGGCCTCGCCCTACGAGGCGAGCAAGGCGGCGGCCGACGCGATCGCGCTCAGCTACCGCCCCGCTTACGGCCTCCCGGTCGCGGTCACCCGCTTCGCCAACATCTACGGCGGCGGCGACCTCAACTTCTCCCGCCTGGTTCCGGAAGCGGTCGTCGCCCTGCTCGACGGCCGCCGTCCGCAGATCCGTTCCGACGGCAGCCCCGAGCGCGACTTCCTCTACGTCGACGACGCGGTCGCCGCCTACCTCGCGATCGAGCACGCGGTCGGGGCGGGCGGCCCGGCGGCGGGCGAGGCCTTCAACGCGGGGGGCGAGCGCCCCTACTCGGTGGCCGAGGTGCTGGAAGCGCTCGCCGCCGCCTCCGGCGCCGACCTCGATCCCGAATTCCACGGCCTCGGTAACCCCGCCGGCGAGATCGACCGCCAGTTCGTCGACTCGCGCAAGCTGCGCGAGCTGACCGGCTGGGCGCCCGAGATCGGGCTCTCCGACGGCCTGACCCGTACCCTCGAGTGGTACCGCAACCACCCGGAGGCGCGCCCCTGATGTGCGGACGATTCACGGTCACGGCCAAAGACACGAAGACGATCGCCGACCGCTTCCAGGTCGAAATGGAAAAGGTGCTGGAGCGGAACGCCGAGGGCGAGGCGCCGCCGCCCTCGAAGGAGCGGGCGAAGAAGATCGAGAAAGGCCTCGGTCGCTTCAACGTCGCCCCGACGCAGGAGATCCTCACCGTGCGCTCCTCGCCGGATCCCGAGGAGGCCGCCGCCGACGAGCGCGAGGCGCGGTTGATGCGCTGGGGCCTGGTCCCGCGCTGGGCCAAGGACCTCAAGGTCGGCTACAAGATGATCAACGCGAAAGCCGAGAACCTGACCAGCAGCAGGGCCTACTCGCCGCTGGTCGGCAAGTTCCGCCACCGCTGCCTGATCGTCGCCGACGGCTTCTACGAGTGGATGAAGGCCGAGGATCCGAAGCAGCCGCGCCAGCCGTGGCGCTTCACCGTCGACGGCGGCGAGCCGTTCTCCTTCGCCGGGCTCTGTACGCGCAAGGAGTGGGAGGACGACGAGGACCGCGGCTTCGACGACGGCTGGCTCTACAGCTGCACGATCGTGACCACGACGCCGAACGAGGTCGTCGCCCCGGTCCACAACCGGATGCCGACGATCCTGCCCAGTGCCGAGGCGGAGGCGGCCTGGTTGAACCCGGACCTCAGCACTGAGGAGGCGGTAGCGCTGTGCGTGCCGCTCGACGCGCGGCGGATGGCGGGCGCGCCGGCCAATCCCAAACTGAACAAGGTGGGCAAAGGGAGCGAGGGGCCGGAGCTGCTGGTCGCCCCGCGAGGCAGCGACTAAGCGTCTTCGTCGATCGGCTTCGAGCGCTTTGAGAGGGCGCCCGCGGTACGAACCGTCGCTTCGCCGGCGCCGGTCTCCAGCGTGCAGGCGATTTTTGCCGAGGGCACGGCAGTCGTTTTCCAGACCGAGGCGAAGGGCAGCTCCAGGTCCACCGCCGGCTGGCCCGGAGGCAGGAACCATTCCCAGCGCTCTTCGCCGACCTTGTACTCCGGCCACTCGACCTTGAGCCCGCGCACGCTCGAGAACCCGTCGCGGAAGAGGTCTTCGAATTCGAGCACGGCGAGCGCGGCTCCGCGTGAGCTGAACTCGGCCAGCACCACCTCCGGCACGTCCTGCGCGAAGAGGTCGTCGCTGGAGCGCGGATAGGAGGCCCGCGAGCCGGGCGTCTGCGCGACTTCGGTGTCGCGCGGCGCCTTGATGGAGCAGAGGATGCGGCCGCTGCCGATCGGCGAGTTGGCGTCGATCGTCAGCAGCGTCGAGACCCGGTAGAGCGAGTAGCCGCTGACGTTGGTCCCGGTCGCCCGGATCCCGGCTTCGGTCAGCCGCATCTCGCCTCTGCCGCCCGGGACCGGCACGGCCGCCGAGTCCGGCAACGGCTTCTTCTGCGCCCATTCCAGATCGGTCGACGCCCCGCTCGACTTGTCGGTCGCCAGCAACGCCGCCAGCAGACAGGCGAAGAGCCCGACCGCGACCACGATCAGGGCGCCACGCGGCGGACGGGTGTCTGGCTGAGCCTCGTTCACAGGCGCGACAGTATTGAAACCGGCGGCCGATTCGCGAGCTCCGTTTCAGCCGACCTGGGGGCGGGGTAGCGTGTCGAGCCGTGGCCGCCAAGCCGACGCCGCTGCACCCACCCACTGTCGAGACGAAGACGGTGCAGGTTCACGGTCGTTCGGTCAGCTATGCGGAGGCCGGCTCGGGCCCGCTGCTGGTCCTGATCCACGGCATCGCCGGTACGGCCGAGAACTGGAGCTCGGTGATCGAGCCGCTCGGCCTGCGCCACGCGGTGATCGCCCCCGATTTCCCCGGCCACGGCCTATCGGCTCCCGGCGGCGGCGACTACTCACTCGGCAACCTCGCGAGCGGGTTGCGGGACCTGCTGCTGACGCTTGGGCATGAGCGGGCGACGCTGGTCGGGCACTCGCTCGGCGGCGGCGTCGCCATGCAGTTCACCTACCAGTTCCCGGAGATGGTCGAGCGCCTGGTGCTGGTTTCCAGCGGCGGGCTGGGGCCGGACGTCAGCCCGATCCTTCGCGCGGCGGCGCTGCCGGGGGCCGATCTCTTCATCTCGGCCACCGCGGGGGTCGGGCAGCAGGTCGGCTCGGTGCTCGGGCGCGGGCTCGGGATGCTCGGCGTGCGCCCGTCCGCCGACGTCGCCGAGGTCGCACGCGGCTACGGGTCGCTGGCCGACCGCGAGCGACGCAGGGCCTTCCTCGCGACGCTGCGGGCGGTGGTCGGGACCGACGGCCAGCGGGTCGCCGCACTCGATCGCCTCTACCTGGCCGAGGCGCTGCCGCTGCTGATCCTCTGGGGCGAGCGCGATCCGATCATCCCTGTCGCCCACGCCGAGGAGGCGCACCGCGAGCTTCCCAGCAGCCGGCTGGAGATATTCGAGGGCGTGGGCCACCTGCCTCAGCTGGAGGCCCCGGGCCGTTTCATCGCCACCCTCGAACGCTTCCTCGCCGAGACCGAGCCGGTCGAGTTCGATCGCGACGAGTGGCAGGCACGCTTCAAGAGCGCGTAGCGGCTACGACGCGCCCGGCAGGATTCGAACCTGCGACCTCTTCCTCCGGAGGGAAGCGCTCTATCCAGCTGAGCTACGGGCGCTCGGTGGGCAGCTTAGTACTAGGCTCGCCGGCGATGGATCTCGAGGTGATCTTCCTCGGCACCGGTGGCTCGGTGCCCTCGGCGCGGCGCTCGACGGCGAGCGTGCTGGTCGCGCGTGGGGGGGAGCGGCTGATGTTCGATTGTGGCGAAGGGACGCAGCGGCAGCTGCAACGCTCGCTCGGCCTGGTCCAGGTCGACGAGATCTACCTCACGCACTTCCACGCCGACCACATCCTTGGCCTGCCGGGCCTGCTGAAGAGCTACGACCTGACCGACCGCGAGGTGCCGCTGACGGTGTACGGGCCGCGCGGCCTGCGCGACCTGTTCGCGGTGCTGAAGCCGATCATCGGCCGGATCGGGTTCGAGCTGACCCTGGTCGAGCTCGGCCCCGGCGACTCGGTCGCCCACGACGGCTACGCGATCGAGCCCTTCGAAGCCGCCCACAGCGCCCGCGCCAACGGCTACGTCCTCGCCGAGGAGAAGCGCCCCGGTCGCTTCGACGTCGAGGTCGCGAAGCGGCTCGGGGTCCCCGAAGGCCCGGCCTTCGCGGCGCTGCAGCGCGGGGAGGAGGTGGAGGGCGCCTCCGGGCCGGTGCGCCCCGCCCAGGTGGTGGGCGAGGATCGCCCGGGGCGGCGCCTGGCGATCACCGGCGACACCGCGCCCTCGCCCGCTACGGTGGCGGCGGCAGCCGACGCCGAGCTGCTGATCCACGACGCCAGCTTCGCCGAGGAGGAGGCCCAGCGCGCCGCCGAGACCGGCCACTCGACCGTCGGCCAGGCCGCCGCGGTCGCCCGCGAGGCCCACGTGAAGTTGCTCGCGCTCGTCCACATCTCCTCCCGCTACCACGTCGGCCAGGTGCTCGAAGAGGCTCAGGACGTCTACGAACCCACCGTCGCCCCCAAAGACTTCGATGTGATCGAGATCCCTTTCGCCGAGAAGGGCTACCCCGAGCTGATCCCAAATGGAGCCAGGGAGAGAGGCGGGTCCGGTATGGCCTCAACCGAACCTCCCCGCAGTTCGTGAGGGCGAGCGCCATACCGGACCCGCCTCCGCCACTGCTACATTGCCACCGTCCTTTAACCCGGTCCCGTGAGGCCAGGAAGGAAGCGAAGAGTGAGTGAGAAGGTCGTGCTGGAGCACGATGACCTGCGGCGGACGCTGAAGCGGATCGCCCACGAGATCGCTGAGAAGAACCCCGATTCCTCCGGCTTGGCGATCGTCGGGATCCACACTCGCGGTGCGGTGCTCGCCCGTCGCCTCCACACCCTGCTCTCCGAGCTGACCGACGCCGAGCTGCCGATCGGTGACCTCGACATCTCCTTCTACCGCGACGACGTCGGCGCCAAGGCGCCCGACACACAGCCGGTCGTCCACGCCTCCCACATCGACTTCGACCTCAGCGAGCGCACCGTCGTCCTCGTCGACGACGTGCTCTATACCGGCCGCACGGTGCGCGCCGCGATCGAGGCGCTCTTCGACTACGGCCGGCCGCGCCGGGTGCAGCTGGCGGTGCTCTGCGACCGCGGCCACCGCGAGCTGCCGATCCGCCCCGACTACGTCGGCAAGAACCTGCCGACGGCGCGCGAGGAGCGCGTCAACGTCAGCCTCGAGGAGTCAGACGGCGCCGACCGGGTGACGATCTCCAGCCCGGTGGAGGTCTCGGCGTGAAGCACCTGCTGGCGATCGAGCAACTCTCGCGCGAGGAGATCGAGTCGATCCTCGACCGGGCTGAGAGCTTCGCCGAGGTCGGCCGCCGCGACATCAAGAAAGTCCCGACCCTGCGCGGCCGCACCGTCGTCACCCTCTTCTACGAGTCGAGCACCCGCACCTCGAGCTCCTTCGAGCTCGCCGCGAAGCGGCTCTCGGCCGACCTCGTCTCGGTCAAGGCGGCCGGGTCCTCGGTCGACAAGGGCGAGTCGCTGAAGGACACCGTCGCCACCCTCTCCGCCTACGACCCGGCCGCGATCGTGATCCGCCACCCCTACGCCGGCGCCGCCCAGATGGTCGCCGAGTGGACCGCGGCCGCCGTCGTCAACGCCGGCGACGGCAAGCACGAGCACCCGAGCCAGGCCCTGCTCGACGTCTACACCCTGCGCCGGCGCCTTGGCACGCTGGAGGGAAAGCGGATCTGGATCGTCGGCGACGTCCTCCACAGCCGCGTCGCCCGCTCCAACCTGATCGCCTTCCAGCGGATGGGCGCCGAGGTCACGGTCTGCGGGCCGCCGACGCTGATCCCGCGCGGGATCGGGGAGCTCGGCTGCGAGGTCTCGCACTCGCTGGAGCGGCTCGGCGAGGCCGAGGTCGTCTACGCGCTGCGGATGCAGCGCGAGCGGATGAACGAGAGCTTCGTTCCCTCGCTGCGCGAGTACGCCGCCACTTTCCAAATCGACACCCGCAAGCTCAACCCGCGCCAGCTGCTGATGCACCCCGGGCCGGTCAACCGCGGGGTCGAGCTCTCCGGCGAGGCGATCGACTCGCCGCAGTCGCTGATCGCCGAGCAGGTCGCGGCCGGCCTGGTGGTGCGGATGGCGATCCTCTACGAGCTGTTGGCCGGGAGCGAACGGCCGGCGCCGCTCGCCGAGGGCGACGGGACGACGCAGCCGACTCCGATCGGGCAGCCGGCGTGAGCCTCGCAGAGACGCTCGACGTCCGCCCTGGCGAGGCGGCGAACGCGGTCCTGCGCCGGGCGACCGTGCTCGACCCGGTCGCCGGCATCGAGGGCGTCCACGACGTCGTCATCCGCGACGGCGAGATCGCCGAGCTGGCGGCGCCGGGGGAGGGTGCGGCCGAGGGCGCCGAGCTGGTCGAGGCGGAAGGCATGCACGCCTTCCCCGCCTTCTTCGACCCCCACGTCCACCTGCGCACGCCCGGCCACGAGCACAAAGAGGACGTCGAGACGGGGACCCGCTCGGCCGCCGCCGGCGGCTACTGCGGGATCCTCGCGATGGCCAACACCGAGCCGCCGGTCTCGACCGCGGCCGACGTTTCCGCCCTGCGCGAGCAGGCCCGCGCCGGCGCCTCGGTCCCGGTCGGCTTCCTCGCCACGCTCACCCGCGCGATGCGGGGCGAGGAGCTGACCGAGATGGTCGAACTGCGCGAGGCCGGCGCGATCGGCTTCTCCGACGACGGCCTGCCGATCACCAGCGCCCGGGTGATGCTGCGCGCGCTCCAGTACCAGCGCCTCTGCGGCGGCACGATCGCCCTCCACGAGGAGGACCCGGAGCTCTCCGCTGACGGGGTGATGCACGAGGGGCCGGTCTCGGCGGCGCTCGGCCTCGCCGGCGTGCCCTCGGTCTCGGAGTCGACGATGATCGCCCGCGACGCCGCCCTCGCCGCCTACGAGAACGCCCGCATCCACGTCCAGCACCTCTCCGCCGCCGAGTCGGTCGAGATCGTCCGCGCCGCCAAGGCGGCCGGGGTCCAGATCAGCGCCGAGGCCAGCCCGCACCACCTCTGCCTCACCGACGAGGAGGTGCGCAGCCTCGACCCGCGCCGCTTCAAGATGAACCCGCCGCTGCGCCGCGAGAGCGACCGCCAGGCGCTGATCGAGGGGCTGCGCGACGGTTCGGTCGAGTGCGTCGCCACCGACCACGCGCCGCACCAGGCGGAGGAAAAGGACGTGCCGTTCGAGCAGGCTGCGATGGGCGTGACCGGCCTCGAGACCGCCTTCGCGGCGCTGCACACCGAGCTGGTCCTGCCGGGCACGATCCCGCTCGCCCTCCTGGTCGAGCGGATGGCCGGCGGCGCCGCCCCGTTCGGGATCGAGCGGCCCAGCCTCGCGCCCGGCTCCGAGGCCAACGTCGCCCTCTGTGACCTCGGCGCCGAGTGGACGGTGGGGGAGGACGGCTACGAGAGTCGCTCGCAGAACTCCTGGTGCGCCGGCAGGACCCTGACCGGCCGCGTGATGGTGACGATCGCCGCCGGCCAGGTCGCCTTCCGCCTGCGCAGCTTCAGCCTCGGGGTCGCGGCATGAGGGGCGCTTTCTCCAACCTCTGGTTCGGAAAGGCGCCCCGGGCGTGAGCGAGGCTTTCCTACTACTCGAGGACGGCACCCGCCTCGATGGCCTTTCGTGCGGCCACGACGCCGCGGTCACCGGTGAGGTCGTCTTCAACACCGCGATGACCGGCTACCAGGAGTCGGTCACCGATCCCTCCTACGCGGGGCAGATCATCATCTTCACCTACCCGCTGATCGGCAACTACGGGGTCAGCGCGGCGGCGATGGAGTCCGACCGCGTCCACGCCCGCGGCGTCGTCATGCGCGACGCCAAGAACCGTGAGGACGTCGCCAGCGCCGAGGGCGGCTGGCTCGACTGGCTCGGCGACTGCGGCGTGCCGGGCATCAGCGGCGTCGACACCCGCGCCCTGGTCCGCCACATCCGCGACCGCGGCTCGATGCGCGGCGGGATCTTCCCCGCCGAGACCGCGGAGGCGGAGGCACGCGAGGCGGTGGCCGCCGAGCCGACCATGGCCGGCGCCGACCTCGCCCGCACCGTCACCCCACCCGAGCCGATCCGCTTCGCGGGCGATGGCCCGCACGTGGTCGGGATCGATACCGGGATCAAGCTCAGCATCGTCCGCCAGTTGCGCGAGCGCGACTGCCGGCTCACCCTGCTGCCCTGCACGGCGAGCCGCGAGGAAGTCCTCGCCGAGGATCCCGACGTCGTCTTCCTCGCCAACGGCCCCGGCGACCCGGCGGCGCTCGGCTACGTGGTCGAGACCGTGCGCGGGATCGTCGGCAAGCGCCCCGTCTTTGGGATCTGCCTTGGCCACCAGCTGCTCTGCCGCGCGGTTGGGCTGGAGACCTTCAAGCTCCCCTTCGGCCACCGCGGCGCCAATCACCCGGTCAAGGACCTGGAGACGGGACGGATCGACATCACCTCGCAGAACCACGGCTTCGCGGTCCTCGGCCCGGGCGGCGCCAAACGGATTGAGGGCGAGGAGCCGGTGCGCTGGGAGACCAACTTCGGCGCCGCCGAGCTTCTCCCAACTCAACCTCTACGACCGCACGGTCGAGGGCCTCGTCCTCCGCGACGTGCCCGGCGCCACCGTCCAGTACCACCCCGAGGCCGGCCCCGGCCCGCACGACGCCCGCCACCTATTCGAGAGGTTCCTCGCCCTTGCCGCGTAGAGACGACATCTCCCGCATCCTCGTGATCGGCTCCGGCCCGATCGTGATCGGCCAGGCGGCCGAGTTCGACTACTCCGGCGTGCAGGCCTGCAAGGTGCTGCTCGAGGAGGGCTACGAGGTGATCCTGGTCAACTCGAACCCGGCGACGATCATGACCGACCCCGAGTTCGCCACCGCCACCTACATCGAGCCGCTGCTGCCCGGTCCGGTGACCAAGATCATCGAAAAGGAGCGGCCCGACGCGCTGCTCCCGACCCTGGGTGGACAGACCGCGCTCAACCTGGCGATGAGCTTGCACGAGGAAGGAACGCTCGAGCGCTGCGGGGTCGAGCTGATCGGCGCCGACGCCGCCGCGATCCGCCGCGCCGAGGACCGCGAGGAGTTCCGCACGACGATGACCGCGGCCGGCCTGCGCATCCCCTGGTCGATCACCGTCGAGGCGCTCGGCGCTGCCGAGGAGGGACTCGCCGACGGCCGCATCACCCTGCCGGCGATCATCCGCCCGGCCTTCACGATGGGCGGCCAGGGCGGCGGCATCGCCCGCACCGAGACGGAGCTGCGGCAGGTGGTCAGCGAGGGCCTGGCGGCGAGCCCGATCAACCAGGTCCTGGTCGAGGAGTCGGTGATCGGCTGGGGTGAGTTCGAGCTCGAGGTGATGCGCGACCGCAACGACAACGTGGTGATCATCTGCTCGATCGAGAACGTCGACCCGATGGGCGTGCACACCGGTGACTCGGTCACCGTGGCCCCGGCCCAGACCCTGACCGACCCGCTCTACCAGGAGCTGCGCGACCAGGCGATCGCGGTGATCCGGGCGATCGGGGTTGAGACCGGCGGCTCCAACGTCCAGTTCGCGGTCAACCCGCGAGACGGTGAGATCGCGGTGATCGAGATGAACCCGAGAGTGTCTCGCTCCTCGGCGCTGGCCTCGAAGGCGACCGGCTTCCCGATCGCGAAGATGGCGGCGAAGCTGGCGGTCGGCTACGCCCTGGAGGAGATCCCCAACGACATCACCCGCGCCACGCCGGCCTCCTTCGAGCCGACGATCGACTACGTGGTGACGAAGATGCCGCGCTTCGCCTTCGAGAAGTTCCCCGGCTCGGAGGGCCGCCTCTCCACCTACATGCAGAGCGTCGGCGAGGCGATGGCGATCGGCCGCACCTTCCGCGAGTCCTTCGCCAAGGCGCTGCGCTCGCGCGAGCTCGACGCCGCCCCCGAGTTCCCGGCCGGCGACGAGGAGCTGCTCGCCGCGATCGCGGTGCCCTGCGCCGAGCGCTTCGACCAGGTGCTCGAGGCCTTCCGCCGTGGGATCGGGGTCGAGCCGGTCCACGCCGCCTGCCTGGTCGACCGCTGGTTCCTGCGTGAGCTCGAGGCGCTGGCCCGCGAGGGCGACGGCACCGACGGCCTCGTCCGCACCTACAAGGCGGTTGACACCTGCGCCGCCGAGTTCGAGGCGGCGACGCCCTACTACTACTCGGGCCACGAGCGCCCGCGCGCCGATGGCAGTCCGCCCGCCTCCGAGGTCCGGCGCGGCGAGCGCGACTCCGTCGTCATCCTCGGCGCCGGCCCGAACCGGATCGGGCAAGGGATCGAGTTCGACTACTGCTGCGTGCACGCGGCGATGACCGCCCGCGACCTCGGCCGCGACGCGGTCATGGTCAACTGCAACCCGGAGACGGTCTCGACCGACTACGACACCTCCGATCGCCTCTACTTCGAGCCGCTCACGGCCGAGGACGTGCTCGCCGTCTGCGCGCAGGAGCGCCCCGAGGGCGTGATCGTCCAGTTCGGCGGGCAGACGCCGCTGAAGCTGGCCCGCACGCTCGAAGAAGCCGGCGTGCCGCTGCTCGGCACCCCGGTCGACGCGATCGACCTGGCTGAGGACCGCGGCCAGTTCGGGGCGCTGCTGCGCCGGCTCGGGATCAAGCACCCGCCCTACGGCACCGCCCACTCGGCAGACGAAGCGCTGGCGGTGGCGAAAGAGGTCGGCTTCCCGCTGCTGGTCCGCCCGTCCTTCGTGCTCGGTGGCCGGGCGATGGAGATCTGCTACTCGACCGCGGACCTGGCCAACTATCTGAGCCAGCACGTCAAGGCCGACCAGGAGCACCCACTGCTGCTCGATCGCTTCCTCGAGAACGCGATCGAGGTCGACGTCGACGCGCTCGGCGATGGCGAGGACGTCTACGTCGCCGGGATCATGCAGCACGTCGAGGAGGCCGGCGTCCACTCCGGCGACTCGGCCTGTGTGATCCCGCCGCTCAGCCTCGGTGAGGAGATGCTGGGGGAGATCCGGGCGACGACCCGCAAGATCGCCCTCGAGCTGGGCGTGATCGGGCTGATCAACATCCAGTACGGCGTCGCCGGCGGCGAGCTCTATGTGATCGAGGCCAACCCGCGCGCCTCGCGCACGGTCCCCTTCGTCTCGAAGGCGATCGGGGTGCCGCTGGCGAAGCTGGCGGCGCGCCTGATGCTGGGCGAGCGGCTCGCCGACCAGGAGCTGCCCGAGGGCATGCCCGAGCACGTCAGCGTCAAGGAGGCGGTGCTCCCCTTCGCCCGCTTCGCCGGCGCCGACTCGGTGCTGGGACCGGAGATGAAGAGCACCGGCGAGGTGATGGGCGTCGCCGCCGACTTCCCGACCGCCTTCGGTAAGGCCCAGGCCGCGGCCGGCGTGCGGCTGCCGCGCGAGGGTTCGGTCTTCATCACCGTCACCGACACCGACAAGCCAGCGGCCACCCAGCTCGCGGCCCGCTTCCACGACCTCGGCTTCGAGGTGATCGCGACCGGCGGCACCGCCCAGGCGATCGAGCGGATGGGGGTGCCGGTGACCCGGATCAACAAGCTGGGGGAGGGCTCACCGCACGTCCTCGACCTGATCCGCAAGCGTCGCTGCGACCTCGTGATCAACACCCCGAGCGGCTCCGGCGCCCGCGCCGACGGCTACGAGATCCGCACCGCCGCGGTCCGCCACGGGATCCCCTGCGTGACGACGATGACCGGAGCGACCGCGGCGGCGCGGGCGATCGCCGCCGGCGTCGAAGACGACGCCGAGGTGCGCAGCCTGCAGGAGATCCACGGCCTCACCCGCGCGCCGCAGCCGCGATGAGCGCTCCCTTCGGGCGCCGGCTCTGCGCGGTCAGCGATTCCCGCGCATCGGGCGGCTACCGCGTCTTCTCCCTACTCGACCGCGAGGGGCCGGAGCCGCGGCCGGGCCAGTTCTACATGCTCGCCACCGAGACCCACTGGGAGCAGGAGGGCCAGCGTCCCTTCCTGCCGCGGGCAATCTCGGTCGCCGAGGCCGCTCCGACCGCCGACGGCATGCGCCTCGACTTCCTGATCGAGGGCGTCGGCCCCGGCACCAACCGGCTCTGCGAGCTGGAAGCGGGGGGGGGAGTCTGGGTGACCGGCCCGCTCGGCAACGCCTTCGCCGTGCCTGGTGACGCCAACCCCGGCGCCGCCGGCGCGATCCTGGTCGGCGGCGGCATCGGCATCGCGCCACTTGCAATCTGGCGCCGCCACCTGTCCGAAAAGGGCGTGCCTCTGCGCGTCCTGCTCGGCTTCCGTAACGAAGCCCACTCCGGCGGTCTCGAACTCTTCTGTGGCTCCGGAGGAGACCTTTGTCCCGAGGTCGGACTGGCTTCAGAGGATGGCCACGCCGGCCACCGCGGCTATGTCACCGACCTACTCGCCACCATGCTCGCCGGCGACGATGCCGAATCAGCCGTCGTCTACTCCTGCGGCCCCCCCGCGATGCTCGAGGCGGTCGCCCAGCTCTGCTCGGAACGGGGCGTGCCCTATCAACTGGCCGAGGAGTCCCCAATGGCCTGCGGCTTCGGCGCTTGTTTCGGCTGCGCCGTCCCGAAACCCGGGGGCGGCTACATGAGGTTGTGCGTCGACGGCCCGGTGCTTTCCGGGCCGGCGGGTCCTGTCGCCGCAGGGGACCCACCACCCCTTCCGGTAGCTAAAGCTTCCTCAGGGGTGGTCCCCCCTACGGCGCCACCCCCCGGCAGGGGCGGAATTGCCGGGTCGCAGGCTGACGTCACGGTCGACTTCTGCGGGATTCAGCTGGGGCACCCGGTCATCAACGCGTCTGGGACGTATGACGCGATCGCCGCAAGGCGGGTTTTCGGTGACGAGCTACTGGAGGAGTTCCCATTTTCAGCGTTTGTCTCCAAGACGATCACTCCAGAGCTGAGAACCGGCAATGCGCCGCAGCGGATCTGGGAGACGCCCGCCGGGATGCTGAACTCGATCGGGCTGCCGAACAAGGGGCTGGACGGGTTCCTGGGCGAGGATCTGCCGCAGCTGGCGGAGTTGCCGGTGCCGCTGATTGTCTCCGTGATGGGTACCAGCAGGCAGGAGTTCACGCGGCTGGTCGAAGGAGTGGGGGAGCGGGACGAGGTGGCCGGTGTCGAGCTGAACGTGTCCTGTCCCAACGTGCACTCTGGCCTGATCGTCGGTGAGCAGCCGAGCGAGACGCTGGCGCTGCTCGAAGCGCTGCGGCCGCTGACCGCGAAGCCGCTGATCGTGAAGCTGACGCCGAACGTCGCCGACCCGGCCTCGGTCGCGGTCGCCGCCGAAGAGGGCGGGGCCGACGCGGTCTCGCTGATCAACACGCTGAAGGGAAGCGCGATCGATCCCGCCACTGGCGAGCCTGCCCTGGCCGCCGGTCACGGCGGCCTCTCCGGGCCGGCGCTGCGACCGGTCGCGCTGCAGCAACTGCGGACCGTCGCCGCCGCGGTCGAGATCCCCGCGATCGGCATGGGCGGGATCTGCAGCGGCGCCGACGCGGGCGAATTTCTCGCCGCCGGGCCCGCCTGGTCGCCGTCGGCACCGAGAGTTTCCGCGACCCGCGGGCGGGCTCGCGAGTTGCCGCTGAACTCGCGACGACCGCCGCGGGGCGAGCCACGGCCGTGCCAATACTCGACCTCGAGTAGAGGTTGAGCTGAATTTGGGCGCAATCGGCCCGGATCGGCTTGCACAGGCTCGACCCGCGGCTATACTCGCCCGCGCAGATGCCGGCCCCACCGCCAGTCAAAATCTCGACCGCCGCGCCGGAGCGCTCGCTCGATCAGCGCATGGAGGCGCTCAAACGGGCGAACGACATCCGTACCGCCCGGGCCAAACTGAAGAAGGACCTGAAGGCGAACCGGGCCAGCATCAACACGATCCTGCTCGACCCGCCCGAGTACGTGCTGACCGCAAAGGTCTTCGACATGCTGCTCGCCGTTCCCAAGTACGGCCGCGTGAAGACCAATCGGATACTCAACCAATGCCGGATCTCGCCCTCGAAGACGATCGGCGGGCTCTCCGAGCGCCAGCGCACCGAGCTCGTAGGTCTGCTTCGCCGCTAGCGCGGCCGCTGCAAACCGGCGCATTTCGGCGTCCTCGGTCGGGCGTCTTGCTCACGTACTAGCGTACGCTCGCCGCGCCGCCCTCCCTGCGTCCACCGACCTGCTTGGTTTTCGCGGCCGTGCGTAGTCATGTCCAAAGTCTTCGTAATCACTGGCCCGTCGGGCGTTGGCAAGGGGACCCTGATCAGGGAGCTGCTGGCCCGCTGTCCCGACCTCGAGCTCTCGATCTCGGCGACGACGCGCTCGCCGCGCGAGGGGGAGGAGGACGGCCGCGAGTACCACTTCCTCTCCCCGCAGGAGTTCCAGAGCCGGATCGACGCGAAAGACTTCCTCGAGTTCGCTGCCTACAGCGGCAACCACTACGGCACCCTGCGCTCAGAGGTCGAGCGGCGGCTCGACGCCGGGCACTCGGTCGTGCTCGAGATCGAGGTCCAGGGCGCCCAGCAGGTGCGCGCGGCGAAGCCCGACTCGATCCAGATCTTCATCGCCCCGCCCGGCCCGGAGGTTCTGCGCAAGCGCCTGGCCGGGCGCGGGACCGACTCGGCCGAGGCGATCGACAAGCGCCTGGAGACGGCCGAAATCGAGCTGCGCCTCACAGGGGGACTTCGACCACCTGATCGTCAACGACGACCTCGAGACCGCCGCCGGGGAGCTGGTCGGGATCGTGCGCGAGGAGCTCGCGAAGGCCCCGCCGGGCTGATCATCTAGACTCCGCCGCCAATGATCAAACCACGCGTAGACAAGCTGCTCGAGCACACCGACTCCCATTACGCCGCCGTCGTCGTCTCGGCGAAGCGGGCGCGCCAGATCAACAGCTACTTCCACAACCTGGGAGAGGGCGGTTTCGGCGAGTACCCGCCGCCGATGGTCGAGGTCAACGCCGAGAGGAACTACCTCTCGATGGCGCTCGAGGAGCTCGCCGAGGGCAAGCTCAAATACGAGTACCGCTCCTAGCGCCAGGCGCCGGGAGCTCCCTGAGGGGAGGCAGCGAATGGCCAGAGTCCTGCTTGGCGTCAGCGGTGGGATAGCCGCCTACAAGGCGCTGGAGCTGGCTCGCCACGCGACGCTCGCCGGCCACGGCGTGCGCGTGCTGATGACGGAGGCGGCGACCCGCTTCGTCGGCGCCGCCTCGTTCGAGGGCATCGTCGGCGCGCCGGTGCTGATCTCCGAGTTCGAGCGCGACCCGATGCGCGGCGCCTTCCCCGGCGACGCCGAGGCGCCCGGCCACGACCCGATCGGCCACCTCGAGCTGGCCGCCAACTGTGACGTGTTCATCGTCGCTCCGGCCTCGGCCAACACGGTCGCCAAGCTCGCCGGCGGAGTCGCCGACTCGATGCTGACGACCTCCTTCCTCGCCTGCGACGGCGCCGCGCCTCCTCGCCCCGGCGATGAACGACCGCATGTACGCGGACGCGGCGACGCAGGCCAACCTGGCGACGCTGCGCGAGCGCGGCGTCGAGGTGATCGAGCCGGACGAGGGCAGGCTCGCCTCGCGCGGCGAGTACGGCCGCGGCCGCCTGCCCGACCCCGAGCGCCTGCTGGCCCGGATCGAGGCGGCGCTGCCGGCCGGTGGGCGGCCCTGGGACGGGCTGCGGGTGCTGGTCACGGCCGGCGGCACGCGCGAGCCGATCGACCCGGTCCGCTTCATCGGCAACCGCTCCAGCGGCCGCATGGGCATCGCCCTCGCCGCCGCGGCGGCGCGGCGCGGGGCGGAGGTGACCCTGATCGCCGCCAACGTCGCCCTGCCTGAGCCGGCCGGGGTGCGCCGCGTCGACGTCGAGACCGCGGCGCAGCTGGCCGCGGCCGCCCGGGCCGAGTTCGCCGCCGCCCACGTCCTGCTGATGGCCGCCGCTCCCGCCGACTTCCGCCCCGCGGCGGCGGCGCCCGGCAAGCTCAAGCGCGAGGGCGCCCTCGACCTCCACCTCGAGCCGACCGAGGACATCCTCGCGGCGCTGGCCGCCGGGAGGGAGGAGGGCCAGACCATGGTCGGCTTCGCCGCCGAGCACGGCGGCGAAGCGCTCGCCCGCGCTCGCGCCAAGCTGACCCGCAAGAACGCCGACCTGATCGTCCTTAACGACGTCTCCGATCCCGAGATCGGCTTCGAGAGCGAGAGCAACGCCGTCACCCTGATCGACCGCGAAAACGAGGCCGTGGTTCCGCTTGCCTCCAAGGACACGATTGCCGACGCGATCCTGGACCATGTCGCACAGCTGCGCCGATCCGGCTCGGCCGCGCGACGCTCGGAGCTATACTGACTTGACTTTTCGCACGAGTTTCCGTGTCGAGAAGTGGGCTTGGCCCACTTTTTTTGCGCCCAAACCCAGGCATGACCGACCTCCAAGAGGACATTCAGCAGCAGCTGTCCGAGCTCGACTCCGAGCTTGACCTGGTCGCGCTCGAGCGCCCGGGGACCGAGTCGCTGCGGATCTTCATCGACCACCCCGGGGGCGTCGATCTGGCGCTCTGCGAGCGGGTTACCAGGCACCTCAACCACCTGCTGGTCGACTACACGCTCGAGGTCTCATCGCCGGGCCCCAAGTACCGCCGCCGCCAGCACTTCCGAGACCAGAGGAGCCATCCAGTGAGCAAGGAGATCGTCGACGCAGTCAAAGCGCTCGAGCAGGAGAAGGGAATCTCCGCCGACACGCTGATGGACGCCCTCGAGGACGCGCTCCTCTCGGCTTACAAGAAGACGCCCGGGGCGGCCAAATACGCCCGCGTCGACCTCGACCACGAAACCGGCGACTTCCGCGTCTTCGAACTGATCCTGCCGCCCGAGCTGGAGGAGAAGTTGCTGGCCGAGGCAGCCGAGCTGCAGGAGGAGCCGGAGGTCGACCCGGAGACCGGCGAAATGCGCGAGCCGGAGGATCCCGAGCTCGACCCGGAGATGATCGCCCCCTACGAGGATCAGATCGACGACCCGCGACGTCACCCCCGAAGACTTCGGCCGGATCGCCGCCCAGACCGCAAAGCAGGTGATCCTGCAGCGGATCCGCGAGGCCGAGCGGCAGATGATGTACGACGAGTACCAGGACCGGGTCGGCGAGCTGATCACCGGGATCATCCAGCAGTCCGACAAGCGCTACACGCTGGTCCAGCTGCGCGAGCGGGTCGAGGCGCTGCTGCCCAAGTCCGAGCAGGTCTACAACGAGCGCTACGACCACGGGATGCGGGTCAAGGCGGTGATCACCGACGTCTCCGACTCGACCAAAGGGCCGGCGATCGTCGTCTCGCGCCGCAGCCCGGAGCTGATCAAGAGCCTGTTCGAGCTCGAGGTGCCGGAGATCGCCGACAAGCTGGTCGAGATCGTCGGCGTCGCCCGTGAGCCCGGCTACCGCTCGAAGATCGCCGTCGATCTCCCATGCCGACGGGGTCGACCCGGTCGGCGCCTGCGTCGGCCCGCGCGGCTCGCGCGTGCGCATGGTCGTCTCCGAGCTGCGCGGCGAGAAGATCGACATCATTCCCCACAACGACGAGCCCGCCCGTTTCGTCGCCAAAGCGCTCTCGCCGGCGCGCGTGCGCGAGGTGATCGTCGACGACGAGGAGCGCCAGGCGACCGTGATCGTCCCCGACGACCAGCTCTCGCTGGCGATCGGCCGCGACGGCCAGAACGCCCGCCTCGCCGCCCGCCTCACCGGCTGGCGGGTCGACATCAAGTCGGAGACCGAGTTCGCCTCCGAAGAACAGGAGATCGAGATCGAGGGCGAGGAGACGTTCGACGGCCGCTGCATGGCGGTCCTCTCCAACGGCCGCCGCTGCCCCAACGCCGCGATCCCGGGCTCGACCTACTGCGGCCTGCCGCACGCACCAGGCGCTCTCGCGCTTCGAGACCAGCCAGGTCGCGATCCTCGGCGAGATCTCCGAGGCGGAGGTCGCGATCCTCGCCGACCCGGACGCCGACGAGGGCCAGGTCGAGGAGATCGTCGCCCGGGCCAGCGCCAACTTCGTCGAGCAGGACCCGGAGGAGGCAGTTGTCGACGAGGCCCCGGCCGAGGCGGAGGATGGAGTCTTCTGACGGCCAGGCCGAGGTCGTAAAGGATGAGGTTCCCGAGGAGGCGGAGCAGGCTTAGTGGCTAAGAAGCGGGTTCACGAGATCGCGAAAGCGCAGGGCGTCAGCTCGAAGGAGCTGCTCGACGCGCTGAAGGCCGCCGGAGTCGAGGCGAAGGCCGCTGCGTCCAGCGTCGAGGAGGCCGACGCGCTGAAGGCGATCGCCGCCGCCAAGGGCAACGGCGGCGCCGGGGCGACCAAAGCCCGCCGCCCAAGAAGCCGCCGCACCGGCCCCCGCCAAGCAGGCCGCCGGCCCGGCGCCGGCTGAGAAGGCGGCGCCGAAACCGCAGGCCGGCGGGCCAAACCTCGACCAAGCCGGTGCGTCCGGCGGGCCAGCAGCAGGGTGCCGGCGGCGGCGGCGGGGCGACGCCGAAAAAACGCCGGGTCGTGATCGACTCGCAGGCCGCCCGCCGCGACCAGATGGGCGGCCCGCCGCCGCAGCGCCCGCCACGCCGTCGCGGAGGCCGCCGCCGCCGCCCGCTGCTGGAGGAGCCGCCGATGAGCCCGCCACGCCGGCTGAGCCCGAGGCGACCAAGGTCAACTCCGGCGCCACCGTGCGCGAGGTCGCCGAGTCGCTCGGGCTGGCCCCGGCCGAGGTGATCAAAAAACTGATGATGATGGGCGAGATGGCGACCCTGACCCAGACCCTGACCGACGAGTCGATCAGGGCGATCGCCGACGAGTACGACCGCAAGCTCGAGATCGTCACCGCCGCCGACGAGGAGCCGGAGGAGCCACAGTTCGCCGATGCCGAGGAGGACCTCGCCGCGCGGCCCCCGGTGGTCACGATCATGGGCCACGTCGACCACGGCAAGACCTCACTGCTCGACGCGATCCGCGAGACCGAGGTCGCCGCGGGCGAGGCCGGCGGCATCACCCAGCACATCGGCGCCTACCAGGTCCACAAAGGCGAGAAGACGATCACCTTCCTCGACACGCCGGGCCACGCCGCCTTCACCGCGATGCGCGCCCGCGGCGCCAAGGTCACCGACGTCGCCGTCGTCGTCGTCGCCGCCGACGACGGCGTGATGCCGCAGACCAAAGAGGCGATCGATCACGCCCGCGCCGCCGACGTGCCGATGCTGATCGCGGTCAACAAGATCGACAAAGAGGGCGCCAACCTCGAACGCGTCCGCAACGAGCTCGCCCAGGAGGGGATCACGCCCGAGGAATGGGGCGGCGACACCGTCTTCGCCGAGGTCTCGGCGAAGACCCACGAGGGCCTCGACAACCTGCTCGACATGATCCTCCTGGTCACCGAGCTGGAGGAGCTCGGGCCAACCCCGACGCACCCGCCTCCGGCACCGTGATCGAGTCTCAGCTCGACCCCGGCCGCGGCCCGGTGGTCACCGTCCTGGTCCAGCGCGGCACGCTCAGGGTCGGCGACTCGCTGGTCGCCGGCCCACAGTGGGGACGGGTGCGGGCGATGCAGGACTTCACCGGCGAGCGGGTCGAGGCGGCGGTGCCGGGGATGCCGGTCGAGGTGCTCGGCTTCGACGGGGTGAGTGACGCCGGCGAGTTCGCGCAGGTGGTCGAGAACGACCGCCAGGCCCGTCAGCAGGCCCAGGAACGCGCCAACCGGCTCAAGACCGAGGCCCTGGCCCGCCGCCAAGCGCGCAAGGTCAGCCTCGACGAGGTCTTCGCCCGCGTCCAAGAGGGCGAGATCAAGGAGCTCAACATCGTCCTCAAGGCCGACGTCGCCGGCTCCCTGGAGGCGCTCCAGGACGAGATCGCCAAGGTCCCGCAGGAGCGCGTCGGGATCAACATCATCCACTCGCAGACCGGCGGCATCAACGAGTCCGACGTGATGCTGGCCTCGGCCTCCGACGCGATCATCATCGGCTTCAACGTACGGCCGCTGCTCGACGCGAAACGGGCCGGAGAGCGCGA
>CAVSIF010000007.1:0-84910 GCA_963728025.1 uncultured Actinomycetes bacterium
CGAGGGCGTCGACATCCGCACCTACTCGGTCATCTACAAAATCACCGAAGACCTGCGCAACGCGATGGAGGGCCTGCTGGAGGCGGTCGAGGTCGAGGAGACGGTGGGAGAGGCCGAGGTCAAACAGACCTTCAAAGCCTCCAAGGTCGGCCGCATCGCCGGCTGCATCGTCACCGACGGCAAGGCCGTCCGCACCGCCAGCGTGCGCCTGATCCGCGAGGGCACCGTGATCTGGACCGGTGAGCTGGGATCCCTGCGACGTTTCAAAGACAACGTGCAGGAGGTCGAGGAAGGGCAGGAGTGCGGCATCGTGCTTGACGGCTACGCTGACGTCAAGGAGGGCGACGTGCTCGAGTTCTTCCAAACGAAACAGGTCGAGCAAACGCTGGAGTAGGATGCCCGGCGCTCGCATGCGTCGCATCAACGAGGTGCTGCGCGAGGTCGTAGGCGCCGCGATCTCGAGCGACTTGAGCGACCCCCGCATCGGCTTCGTCACCGTGACCTCGGTTGAGACCAGCCCCGACCTGCGCACCGCCAAGGTGTACGTCAGCGTGCTCGGCGACGAGGACGAGCGCGCGGCGACGCTGGAGGGGCTGCGCTCCTCCCACGGCGTGCTCCAGACCCGGATCGCCGCCGAGACGCGGATGAAGCGGACGCCGACCCTGACCTTCCACTACGACGACACGATCGAGCAGGGGATGCGGGTCTCGCGCCTGCTCGAGGACGAGCCGGATCACGAGGGGGAGGACGAGCGATGACCGAGGCCGCCCCGCTCGCCGCCTCCGACCTCGAGCGCGTCAGCGCCGAGCTGCGCGGCCGTGACCGCTTCCTGCTCACCGCCCACGAGGGCCCCGACGGCGACGCGCTCGGCTCGCTGCTCGGGATGCACCAGCTCTTGACCCAGCTCGGCAAGGACTCGGTGATGTTCCTGCCGGCGAAGGAGTTCCCGCTGCCGATCGAGTACCGCTTCCTGCCACTCGAGGAGGTCTTCCACGAGCCGCCGGCCGACATGGCCGACCGCACCATCGTCTTCCTCGACTGCGGCAACATCGACCGCATGCCGGTCGACTTCCTCAGCGACGGCGGCAACGACACGATCAACATCGACCACCACCATGACAACACCCGCTTCGGCGACTTCAACCTGGTCGAGGTCGAAGCCTCCTCGACCGCGGAGATCGTCTACGACCTCGCGGTCCTGCTCGGCGCCCGGATCACCCCGGAGATGGCCGCGGCCCTCTACGTCGGGCTGATCACCGACACCGGCAAATTCATGTACGAGAACACGAACGCGCACACCCACCGGGTCGCCGCCGAGTTGATCGAAGCGGGGGTGAACATCGACGACACCTACCGCCGCCTCTACGAGCACGTGCCGATCGAGAAGCTGCGCCTGGTCGTGCGCGCGATCGACGGCATCCAGATCCTCTGCGAGGGCCGCCTCGTCGTCACCTACATCACCAGCGCCGACTACGAGCAGACCGGCGCCGGCGAGGAGATGACCGAGGGCGTGATCGACCACCTGCGTTCGATCGACGGGACCAAGGTGGCCGCCGTGATCCGCGACCTCGGCAACCGCGGCCGCGCCGCCCGCAAGGTCAGCCTGCGCTCGAGCGAGGGCGACGTCGACGTCTCGGCGATCGCCCGCAAGAACGGGGGAGGGGGGCACAAGCGCGCCGCCGGCTTCTCGACCGACCTCGAGCTGGAGCAGCTGACCGCCTTTCTCTGCGACGAGGTCGCCGCGCAGCTGGGCGACTGAGCGTGGCGGCCGCGGAGGAGGCGGGCGTGGTGCTGCTCGCGGACAAGCCGGCCGGGATAACCTCGCACGACATGGTCGAAGCGATCCGCCGCGAACGTCGCTGCAAAGCCGGCCACGCCGGCACCCTCGACCCCTTCGCCACCGGGCTGCTGCTGATCCTGCTCGGCCGGGCGACGAAGCTGCAGCGCTTCCTGGTCGGGCTGCGCAAGACCTACGTCGCCGGCGCCCGGCTCGGCTGGCGCTCCAGCACCGGCGACCCCGACGGTGAGCTGACCGCGACCGGCCGCCTGCCGGCCTCCCTGGCGCTGCCGACCGGCACCGTGCGCCAGCGCGTGCCGATGACCTCGGCGGTGCGGGTCGGCGGCGAGCGCCTCTACAAGAAGGCCCACCGCGGCGAGACGGTGGCGACGCCGGAGCGCGACGTCGAGGTCTACCGGGCGCAGCTGCTCGGCCGCGAGGGCGACCTCGCCAGCTACGAGATCGAATGCTCGGCCGGGACCTACATCCGCACCCTGCTCGAGACGCTCGAGGACGCCTACTGCGCGGAGCTGCGGCGGACCGCGATCGGGCCGTTCGAAGTGCGGGCGGCCGGCGAGGAATTCGGCCTCGAAGCGGTGGCGGAGCTGGTGCCCGCCGTCGGCGAGGCACTGCGATGAGCATCGCGGTCACCTCGCTGCCGGACGCGCGGCCGCGCCCCCGCCACGTCGCGATCGGCACCTTCGACGGCGTCCACCGCGGCCACCAGGCGGTGATCGAGGGGGCGGACACCGTCCTCACCTTCGACCCGCACCCGCTCGAGGTGCTGCACCCGGCGGCGCTGCCGAAGCTGATCATGCCGTTCTCGGTCAAGCGCGACGTGATCGACGGGCTCGGGGTCGAGGAGCTGGTCGTGATCCCCTTCGACAAGGAGTTCGCCGGGCGCTCGGCCGAGGACTTCATCGACCACGTGCTGGTCGAGAAGCTCGGTGCCGAGCGGGTCTCAGTCGGGGAGAACTTCCGCTTCGGGGCGAAGGCGAAGGGCGACCCGGCGATGCTCGCCGCCCGCGAGGAGTTCGAGACCCGGGTCGTGCCGCTGGTCGAGGTCGACGGCGAGACCGTCTCCTCGACCCGAATAAGAGCTTTGGTAGCCGCCGGCGACATGGAGGGCGCGCGCCACTGCCTCGGCGCCCCCTTCATGGTCGAGGGAACCGTGGTCAAGGGCGACCAGCGCGGCCGTGAGCTCGGCTTCCCGACCGCCAACATCGTCCCCGACGACCGCCTCGCGATCCCCGGCCACGGCGTCTACGCAGCCTTCGCCGACGGCGTCCCGGCCGCGGTCAACGTCGGCATCCGGCCGACCTTCGAGAGCGGCCGCGGGGTCCTGATCGAGGCCTACCTGATCGACCGCGAGGAAGATCTCTACGGCCGCGAGCTGCGGGTCGCCTTCGTCGAGCGCCTGCGCGGCGAGAAACGCTTCGCCGCGGTCGAGGACCTGATCGCTCAGATGCGCCGCGATGTCGAGGACGCCAAGCGTGTCTGTGCTACTTTCCACCGGCCGTGACCCAGAGGGGTCACGTTTTTTTTGAAGCTTGTTGAGACCCACATGAGCCTGGCCAAAGACAAAAAGAGCGAGCTGATCGGCAAATACGGCCGCGCCGATGGCGACACCGGCTCCGCCGAGGTCCAGATCGCCCTGGCCACGGCGCGGATCAACGAGCTCACCGAGCACCTGCGCACGCACTCCAAAGACCACCACTCGCGGCGCGGGCTGCTGATGCTGGTCGGCAAGCGCCGCCGCATGCTGCGCTATCTCGAGCGCACCGACCTCGAGCGCTACCGCGCCCTGGTCGCGGATCTCGGCCTGCGCAAATGATCGCGGCCGGAGAGCCGGCCCCCGAGTTCACCCTGCGCGACCAGGACGGCGAGAAGGTCTCCCTCTCCGACTTCCGCGGCCGCAAAGTCCTGCTGGTCTTCTACCCGCAGGACTTCAGCCCGGTCTGCTCGGACCAGCTCTCGATCTACCAGGAGGTGAAGCCGGAGATCGCCGCCAAGGGCGTCGAGTTGCTCGGGATCAGCGTCGACCACTCCTGGGCGCACGCCGCCTTTCGCGAGAAACTGGGGGTCGACACCACTCTGCTGGCCGACTTCCACCCCAAGGGCGAGGTCGCCCGTGCGTACGGCTCCTACCTCGAGAAGTTCGGCATCGCCAACCGCACCCTCGTCCTTGTCGACGAGGAGGGCACCGTCGCCTGGAGCTACGAATCGTCCAACCCGGGCGAGATTCCCGGTGCCAACGTCATCTTCGACGCGCTGGCTTAACCACGCGTCTGCACTTAGGCACCCATAGGGTGCTCAAATGCAGACGCGTGATGACTGATCTGACCAGCGCGGCGGTTCCGCCGGTCGGCTCCGACGACCACGTGCGGGGCGGGGAGGGGGCGCCGGTCGTCTATCTCGACCTTGGCTGCCCTCACTGCGCCGCCGCTTGGGCGGAGATCGGAGAAGGCATCGTCTTCCGCCACTTTCCGGTCGCCAGCAAGCACCCGCGCTCGCCCGCCCTGCACGCCGCCGCCGAGGCGGCCGGCGCCCAGGGCCGCTTCTTCGAGATGGTCGACTCGCTCTACGCCGACCGCGGCCGGGTCGACGACCCCCATCTCTGGGAACGGGCCGAGCGGCTGGGCCTCGATCTCGAGCGCTTCGAGGCCGCGCGCCGCTCCGCCGCGGTCGCGGCCCGGGTGCGGCGCGACTTCGAGTCCGGCATCCGCGCCGGAGTCACCTCGACTCCAGCGGTTTTCCGCTGATCGGGACGCGCCTGTGTACTCTCCCCGGTGAAAGAGAACGAGAGTTCTAAAAGCAATTGGCCGCCAACCGGGTGGCCGGAGGTACAACTAAATGAGCATGTTTGACGTAAGCCGTGTCTCGGTGGATGTCGGCGACAGCCAGATTTCCTTCGAGACGGGCAAACTCGCGAAGCAGGCGGGTGGCGCGGTCGTGGTTCGGGCCGGCGACACGATGGTGCTCTGCACCGCAACCGTCGGTGGCCTGCGCGACGTGGACTTCCTTCCCCTCACCGTCGACATCGAGGAGCGGATGTACGCCGCGGGCAAAATCCCCGGCTCGTTCTTCCGTCGCGAGGGCAAATCGAGCGAGAAGGCGACGCTGACCGCGCGCATGATCGACCGCCCGATCCGTCCCCTCTTCCCGAAGGGCTGGCACTACGAGACCCAGCTGGTCGCGATCCCGATGTCGGTTGACCAGGTCAACCCCTACGACATCCTCGCGATGAACGGCGCCTCCGCGGCGCTGGCGATCTCCCCGGTCCCGGTCGCCGCCCACGTCGGCGCGGTCCGGATCGGCAAGCTCGACGGCGATTTCGTCGTCAACCCCGACGAGGAGACGCACGAGGAACTGGACCTGGACCTGATCGTCGCCGGCACCGACGAGGCGATCCTGATGGTCGAGGCCGGCGCCGGCGGCGTCACCGAGGCGGAGATCCTCGACGCCCTCGACATCGCCCACGGCGAGATCAAGAAGCTCTGCGCCGCGATGGAGGAGCTGCAGCAGAAGGCCGGCAAGGAGAAGATCGAGCACGAGGAGCCGCAGCTCGACGCCTCCCTGCTCGACGAGATCCGCTCCGAGTACGGCCAGGCCCTGGTCGACGCGATCGCCACCGAGGGCAAGCTCGAGCGCTACGAGGCGATCGACAAGGTCAAGGACGAGGTGGTCGGCAAGTACGCCTCCGCGTCCGACGAGGAGGAGATCGACGAGAAGCGGGCGGCCGAAGCCAAGGCGGCCTTCGGCTCGATCGAGAAGGACATCATCCGCAAGGCGATCGCGGTCGACAAGAAGCGTCCCGACGGCCGCGCCCAGGACGAGATCCGGCCGATCGAGTGCGAGGTCGACATCTCCCCGCGCGTGCACGGCTCGGCCCTGTTCACCCGCGGCGAGACCCAGATCCTCTCCAACGTGGCTCTGGGAACCACCCGGATGGACATGCGGATCGACACGCTCGGCCTGCAGACCACGAAACGCTTCTGGCACCACTACAACTTCCCGCCCTTCTCGGTCGGGGAGGCCGGCTTCATGCGCGGCCCGAAGCGGCGTGACATCGGTCACGGCGCCCTCGCCGAGCGTGCGCTGCTGGCGACGGTCCCCGACGAAGAGTCGTTCCCGTACGTGATCCGCGCGGTCTCCGAGACGCTCGAGTCCAACGGCTCCTCCTCGATGGGCTCGGTCTGCGCCTCCTCGATGGCGCTGCAGGCCGCGGGAGTCCCGGTCAGCGCCCCGGTCGCCGGTGTGGCGATGGGCCTGATCAAGGAGGGCGATGACTACATCGTCCTCACCGACATCGCCGGCGTCGAGGACCACCTCGGCGACATGGACTTCAAGGTCGCCGGCACCAAGGACGGGATCACCGCCCTGCAGATGGACATCAAGATCACCGGCGTCACCTTCGAGATCCTCGAGGACGCGTTGGAGCAGGCGCTGAAGGGCCGCCAGTTCATCCTCGGCAAGATGGCCGAGGCGATCGACGGGCCGCGGGAGAAGCTCTCCCAGCACGCGCCGGCGATCGAGTCGATCAAGATCGACCCGGAGAAGATCGGGGCCGTGATCGGCAAAGGCGGCGAAACGATCCGCGCCCTCTGCGAGGAGTTCGAAGCGGAGATCGACGTCGAAGACGACGGCACGGTGCGGATCTACGCGCCGACCGGCGAACTGGTCGACGCTTGCGTCGCCCGCATCAACTCGATGACCAAGGAGGCCGAGATCGGCGACCGCTACGACTCCGCCAAAGTCGTCAAGACGACGACCTTCGGCGCCTTCGTCGAGCTGGTCAAGGGCACCGACGGCCTGCTTCACATCTCCAACGTGAAGCCGGGCGAGCGGGTCGACTCGGTCGACGACGTCCTCAAAGCCGGCGAAGAGATCGACGTCACCGTGGTCGAGGTCGACAAGGAGCGCGGCCGGATTGGGCTGCGCCTGACCAGCGACCCCTCGGTCGAGGGCAAATCGCCGGAGGAACTGGCCTCGGTCGGGTCCGGCGACGGCGGCCGGCGCAACGGCGGCGATCGCGGTGGTCGCGAGGGCGGCCGGCGTCGCGAGCGCGAGCGTCGCTAGCAAGTTGAGCGCACCCCAGCTAACTGAGCTGGGCTCGGGCGTCCGGGTCGTGACCGAGGAGGTTCCCTCGGTCCGGTCCGTGGCGCTCGGGCTCTGGGTGCGCACCGGCTCGCGCAACGAGACCGCCGCCGAGGCCGGCGTCTCGCACTTCCTCGAGCACCTGCTCTTCAAGGGCACCGAGCGCTACTCGGCGATCGAGATCTCCGAGCGCTTCGACGGGCTCGGCGCCTCGATCAACGCGGCGACCGGCAAGGAGACGACGCACCTGCACGCGCGCTTCCTCGACGAGCACACCGAGGAGGTCTTCGACCTGCTGGCGGAAATGCTGCTCGCTCCGACCTACCCCGAAGTCGACTCCGAGCGCCAGGTCGTGCTGGAGGAGATCGCGATGTACGAGGACGAGCCGCAGGACCGCGTCCACGACGTCCTCGCCGAGGCGGTCTTCGGCGCGCACCCGCTCGGGCGCCGGGTGCTGGGCGAGGCCGAGGTGATCGCCTCGGTCCCGGTTCCTCAGATCGAGGGCTATCGCAGCGCCCACTACACCGGCCCCCAGATCGTCGTCGGCGCCGCCGGCCACCTCGACCACGCGCGCATCGCCGCGCTCGCGGAGCGGCTGGTCCAGCCGCCGGCGGAGGCCAACGAGGCGACGCTGGTGACGGAGCTCGACGGCTCCGGCCGATTCTGCTTCTACGCCAAGGAGACCGAGCAGTACCACATCTGCTTCGGCGCTCCCGGCCTGCGCCGCGACGACCAGCGCCGCTACCCGCTGGCGGTGCTCGACGCGATCTTCGGCGGCTCGACCTCCTCCCGCCTCTTCCGCGAGGTGCGCGAGAAGCGCGGCCTCGCCTACTCGGTCGGCTCCTACAGCGAGCAGTTCACCGACCAGGGCCTGGTCGCCACCTACGTCGGCACCCGCGAGGACAACGTCGAGGAGGCCTGCGCGATCATCGGCGCCGAGCTGGCGCGGCTGCGCTCCGAGCCGGTCTCGGCCGAGGAGCTGACCCGGGCCAAGGAGAGCGTCAAGGGTCGCCTCGTGCTCTCCTCGGAGTCGACCGCGGCACGGATGACGCGGATCTCGCGCGCCACCCTGTTCGGGCTGCCGATCGAAAGCCTCGACGAGATGCTGGCCAAAGTCGACGCGGTCGAGGTGGACGAGCTGACCGAGCTGGCGGCCGAGCTCTACGCGGCCGAGCGGCTCTCGGCCGCCTGCGTCGGCACCGATGAAGACCTCTTCAAGGCCGCCCTGGCGCCGGTCAGCGAGAGCCTGGTCGCGGCGTGATCCGGGTCGGGGTCGCCGGCGCCGCCGGCAAAATGGGCGAAGCCGTCTGCGCGGCCGTCGGGGGTGCCTCTGACACGGAGCTGGCGGCGAGGGTCGACCCGGCGCTCGGGGTCGAGCTCGGCGAGGTCCTCGACCGGGTTGACGTCGTCGTCGACTTCACCGTTCCCGACACGGCTCTCGACAACGTCGAGGCCTGCCTCGAGGCGGGCGTCCACGCGGTCGTCGGCACCACCGGCTTCGACCTCGACGCCGCCCGTACCGCCGCCGAGGCGTCGAACGCCAACTGCTTCGTCGCCCCCAACTTCGCGATCGGCGCCGTGCTGCTGATGGAGGTGGCGCAGACGATCGCCCCGCACATGCCCGAGTGCGAGATCATCGAGCTGCACCACGACCGCAAGCTCGACGCGCCCTCCGGCACCGCCAAGCGCACCGAGGAGCTGATCGACGCGGCCGGGGGCAACGCCCACCAGCCGATCCACTCGGTGCGGCTGCCTGGCCTGGTCGCTCACCAGGAAGTGATCTTCGGCGGCGAGGGCCAGACCCTGGCGCTGCGCCACGACTCGATCGACCGCCGCTCCTTCATGCCCGGCGTGCTGCTCGCGGTGCGGCGAGTCGCGGCGCTGCCCGACCGCTTCACGGTCGGGCTCGAGAAGCTGCTTTTCGATGACTAGACCGCCGGACTGGGTACCCTGGCAGCGATGAAGGCGCCGATACAAGGGATTTTGACGGCGATGGCCACGCCGTTCACCGATTCGGGCGCCGTCGACGCCGATGCGGCAAGGCGGCTGGCCGCCCACCTGCTCGAGCACGGCTCCCACGGCCTCGTCGTCGCCGGCACCACCGGCGAGTGCCCGACCCTGACCGACGAGGAGGAGATCGAGCTGCTGCGCGCGGTCCGGGCCGAGGTCGGCGACGAGGTGCTGCTGATCTGCGGCACCGGCACCAACGACACCCGCCACTCGTGTGAACTGACCAAGATCGCGGCCGAGGCGGGCGCTGACGCCTCCCTGGTCGTCGCGCCCTACTACAACAAGCCCAACCGGGCCGGGCTGCGAGCGCACTTCGAGGCGGTCGCCGAAGCGGTGCCGGAGCTGCCTATGGTGATGTACAACATCCCCTCGCGAGTAGTGATCAACATGCCTCCCGACCTGCTGGCGGAGCTGGCCGCGGTCGAGAACATCGTCGCCGTCAAGCAGGCCAACGACGAGGAGCTCGGCCCGATCGAGGGCCTCTCAATCCTCGCCGGCAACGACAACACCTTGCTGCGCGTGCTTGAGTTCGACGGCGCCGGGGGCATCACCGTCGCCTCGCACGTCGTCGGCGAGCAGATGCGCGAGATGTGGGACGCCACCCTGGACGGCGACTTCGATCGCGCCCGCGAGATCGACACCCAACTTACGCCCGTCTACGAGAGCCTTTCCGTGACGACGAACCCGATCCCCGTGAAGGCGGCGCTGGAGATGCTCGGCCTCGCCTCCGGGCGGTTGCGGCTTCCGCTCGTCGCTGCCGACGCGGAGCAGCGGGCCGTGATCAAAGCCGCCCTCGAAGGCATCGGCCTTCCGGTCCCCGGCTAACCCAAATTTCCAGAAACCTCAGAAGAGAGTGAGTAACTAGTGCCAAGCAAGAAACTCCGAGTGCTGCCTTTGGGCGGCCTCGGCGAGATAGGTAAGAACATGACCGTGATCGAGTACGACGGCAGGATCGTCGTCGTCGACACGGGGCTGATGTTCCCGACCGCGGAGATGCACGGGATCGACCTGGTCCTGCCCGACTTCTCCTACCTGCGCGACCGCGCCGACGACATCGAGGCGATCGTGCTCACCCACGGCCACGAGGACCACGTCGGCGCGCTGCCCTACGTGCTGCGTGAGATCGGCATCCCGCCGGTGATCTACGGCGGCCTGCTGACGATCGGGATGGTGCGCTCGAAGCTCGACGAGCACAAGCTCGGCGAGAAAGCGCCACTGCGGGAGCTGCCGGCGGGCGAGAAGGTGAAACACGGGCCGTTCGAGCTCGAGCTGGTCCACCTCGCCCACTCGATCCCCGACATGCGCGGCGTCCTGATCGGGACCGAGGTCGGCTCGGTGCTGATGACCGGCGACTACAAGTTCGACCAGACCCCGGTCGACGGCCGCCCGGCCGACGTCCCGCGCCTGGCCGAGATCGGTCGCGACGGCCTGCTGCTGCTCTGCGGCGACTCGACCAATGCCGACCGCCCGGGCGTGGCGCCGTCGGAGTCGAGCGTCGGGCCGGCGCTGCTGCAGGCGTTCGGGCGCTGCAAGGGGCGGATCATCGTCACCTCCTTCGCCTCCAACATCCATCGCGTCCAGCAGGTGATCGACGCCGCCGTCGCGCTCGACCGCAAGGTCGCCCTGGTCGGCCGCTCGATGCGCAAGAACTTCAACATCGCCTCCAACCTGGGGATGGCGGCGGCGCCCAGCGGCCTCTTCATCCAGCCGCGTGAGATCGAGGACTTCCCCGACGAGAAGGTGATCGTGATCTCGACCGGGAGCCAGGGCGAGCCGCTCTCGGCACTGCGGCGGATGGCCAACAACGACCATCGCGACGTGCAACTGCACTCCGGCGACACGGTCGTCTTCTCGGCCACGCCGGTGCCCGGCAACGAGCGCGCGGTGAACGAGACGATCGACCGCATCTACGAGATCGGTGCCACCGTGATCACCGCCAAGGACGCCCCGATCCACGCCTCCGGCCACGGCTGGCAGGAGGAGATCAAGCTGATGCTGAACCTGACCAAGCCCAAATACGTGATGCCGGTCCACGGTGACCACAAGCGGCTGCGACTGCATTCCGAGCTGGCCGAGGCGGTCGGGGTCGAGGCGGAGAACATCTTCCGCGGCCGCAACGGGTTGCCGCTCGAGATCGACCAGAACGGCGCCCGCTTCGGCGAGGACATCCACGCCGGCGTGATCTACGTCGACGGCGTCAACATCGGCGAGCCCGACGACGCCGCCCTGCGCGACCGCCGCGAAATCTCCGCCGACGGCATCTTCATCCTCGTCGCCACCGTCTCCTCCGACGACGGCACCGTCGTCGCCGACCCCGAGGTGATCTTCCGCGGCGTCGCCTTCCTCGAGGAGGCGGACGCCCTGGTCGAGGAGCTCAGCGACCTGGTCGAAGACACGCTCGAAGATGCCGCCAAGGCGGGCAACCGCGAGGCCCACCTGATCGAGGAGGACCTCCACGACGCGGTCGGCAAGTTCGTCTTCCAACGCCTCCGCCGCCGGCCGATGATCCTGCCGGTCTTGGTCGAGGTCTAGCTCGGGCGCGGTGGGTGGGGGAGTCGGGTATGCCCCTGAGCGAATTTAGTCGCGCCCCCTAAAGGGGGCGGCTCCCGATGTTGCTGCCCGCCTATGGCGGGCAAATGACAGATTGCATGTCGCCGCTTCGCGACATTCGCTCAGCGGCATACCCGACTCCCTGCAACACGGACACCGGGAGCAGGCCCCAAGGGCCCGCAGCTCCAAAGCGAACGCCGGACTCGCAGCCAGGGTGCGGCTTGCCCACGGCGTCTACTTGCTTGAGCTGGAGTTGTTCGAAACGTCTGTTGGAGGGATGCCGATAGCCCCGCGCGGGAATGTCGCGACAGCGGCGATATGCAATCTGATTCCTGCGCCCCATAGGGGCGCAGCAACACAGGGAGCCTCGCCCGCGGGGCGGGCGACTGAATTCACGCGCGGGGCTATCGGCATCCCTTCCGCCTGGCCCTTCGAAGTACAGAGGCAAAGAAGAGCCCGCCGGAGCTGGTGTCTGGGGAGAAGCTCCGGCGGGCTAGTGTCTCGTCCGCTACGGAATTTACGGCGGGGGGCTAAAGCCGCTCTAAAGGTTCGCCAACCGGCTGCTCAGAATCGGCGAGGGGGATGCGGGCGCGGAAGAGGGCGCCGCCGGGCGCGGATTCGGTCGCTTCGACCGTGCCGCCGTGGGAGCTGGCGACGGCGCTGACGATCGCCAGGCCGAGCCCGGTGCCGGTCCCGCCCGCGGTGTCGGCGGGGCCGCCCTCGCCACGGACGAAGCGGTTGAAGACCTGCTCGCGCATCTCGGCCGGGATGCCGGGGCCGTCGTCGGCGACTTCGACCACGGCGCTGCCGTCCTCCTGGCGCAGGCCAAGCTCGATCGTCGCCCCGGCCGGGGTGTGGCGGGCGGCGTTGTCGAGCAGGTTGAGGATCATCCGGTGCAGCTCGTCGGGGCTGCCCTCGACCGACAGTGGGCGCTCGTTGTCGACGGTCAGGGTGCGGTCGCCCATCAGCGGCGCCGCCTCGACGGCGGCGTCGCCGGCGACTTCGGCGAGGTCGCAGCGGCGGTGGCGGTCGAGCCGGCCGGCGTCGGCCCGAGCGAGCAGCAGCAGGTCGGCGACGAGCCGGCTCATCCGGCGCGAGGAGCGCAGCGCCGAGTCGACGATCTCGCGGTCCTCGGCCTGGCCGGAGGAGGCGAGCGAAGCCTGCAGCAGCTCGAGGTTGGCGAGCACGCTGGTCAGCGGCGTGCGCAGCTCGTGCGAAGCGTCGGCGACGAACTCGCGTTGGCGCTGCATCGCGCCCTCGCGCTCGGTGCGGGCGGCATCGAGCGAGCGCAGCATCTCCTCCAGGGTCTGGGCCAGCTCGCCGACCTCGTCGGCGACAACCGGGTCCGGCATCCGCTGCGAGGGGTCGCGGGTGGCGGCGATCTCGCGTGCGGTCGCGGTCAGCGAGGCGATCGGCCGCATCGCCCGGCGCGCGATCGCGACCCCGGCGAAGCTGGCCAGCAGGGTGCCGCCCAGCACCCCGGCGATGATGAAGAACCAGAGCCGCTCGACGTTGTCGTCGACGTGCTCGACGTTGCGCCCGTACTGGACGTAGCCGGTGACCTGCCCCTGTTCGCCGATGATCTGTTCGGTCGCGACCCGGTAGTCATCGTAGGAGGTGATTCCCTCCTCGAGCGGACCGAGGTTGGCGCTGCCGGCGCGACCGCGGAGCTCTTTGTCGACGTCGAAGATTCGCGCTGAGGCATCGTCGGGGAGGACGAAGGACTGCAGCTGGGGCGTCGTCTGCACCTGGGGTTCGGAGAAGAACGGGTAGATCACCCGCAGCTTGCTGGAGAGGATCTGGGCGGCGCCCCTGACCTCGTTGTTGAAGTCGTCGCGGATGCGCTGGGTCGCGGTGGCGCCGACCACCGCTCCGAACAGCATCAGGATCGCCAGCGTGAGGCCGGCCGAGACGGCGGCGAGGCGCCAGCGCAGCGGCCAGGTGCGCGGGTCGATCCGGCGCCGCGGCGACTTGAGCCGGTGGCCGACGAGGCGCACCGCTAGTCCTTCAGCACGTAGCCGGCGCCGCGTTTGGTGTGCAGCAGCCGCGGCTCCTTGCCGGCCTCGAGCTTGCGGCGCAGGTTGGAGATGAAGACGTCGATCGTGTTCGTCGCCGCCAGCGGGTCATAGCCCCAGACCTCGTCGAGCAGGCGCTCGCGCGAGATCACCAGCCGCTGGTTGCGCATCAGGAACTCGAGCAGCTCGAACTCGCGGTTGGTCAGCTCGATCTCGCGCTCGCCGCGGCGGACCTCGCGGGTGTCGGGGTTGAGCTGGAGGTCGGCGACCTCGAGCGAGGCGGCGCCGCGCGGCGGGCGGCGCCGCAGCAGCGCCCGGATCCTGGCCAGCAGCTCCTGGCGCTCGAACGGCTTGGTCAGGTAGTCGTCGGCGCCGCTGTCGAGCCCGGTCACCCGGTCCTCGGTCTCCTCGCGGGCGGTCAGCATCAGGATCGGCACGTCGCCCTCCAGGCGCAGCCGGCGGCAGACCTCGATCCCGTCCATCCGCGGCAGGCCGAGGTCGAGCACAACCAGGTCGGGGACGAAGCCGGCGGCGACGTCGAGCGCATCGACCCCGTCGGCGGAGGTGCGGACCTCGTAGCCCTCGTTGCGCAGCGAGCGGCGGAGGACGTCGGCGATGTCGGTATCGTCCTCGACCACGAGGACGCGGGCCTCGGTCTGGTCGCCATCGCTGAGCATGCAGCGATGTTAGCCCGCGTAGCACCCGCTCTATGCGTGTTTTAGGGCGAATTTATGCGCAGGGGTGCGTGCGTCGGCGTCGAACCGGGAGGACATGTTCGTCCGCAAGAAGCGCACCCCTGCCCGTAAAGCCAAAGCCGGAAAGAAACGAGCCAAAGCGGCGAAGCCGCGTGGCGGGCTGCACCTGCCCGCCGGGCGTCGAGCAGCGGCATCTCGACCTGATCGGCCTGCTGCTCGTCGCCTTCGGCGTCTACCTCACCTTCGTCCTCTTCTTCGGCTGGGAGGGCGGCAAGGTCGGCTCCGGGGTTGAGACCGGCCTCACCTATCTGGTCGGCGCGGTCGGGGCGCGGATCTTCACGGTGCTGATGGTGCTGAGCGGCGCGATGCTGCTGACCGGTACCTCGGTCGCGGCGCTGGTGCGCGGGATCGGACGCGCCCTGCGGGCGACCTTCCGGGGGATCTTCCGCGGCGGCGACGCGGCCGCCCGCACGGTGGCGCGCACGCACACGGACTGGCGCGAGCAGCGCCAGACCCGCTCCGAGGCGGAGACCCAGGCCGGGCAGACCGACGTGATGAGCACCTACCCCGACACCGACGAGTTCGAGCCGACCGTGCAGCTGGCCGAGGACGACTTCGACAGCTCGATCTTCGATGCCGGCGCCGACCTCGCCGCGGAGCCGCCCGAGGAGTCAGAGGAGGCAGCCGCCGAGGAGGAGCCGGCGCCGGAGTTGCGCAACTACGACCCCGATGACGCCGTCGCCGTGGTCGACGCGGGCGACCGCGCGCAGGCCGGCCTGACCCCGCTCGGCAACAAGCGCGGCGTGACGATGTCGGAAGAGATCGACTACCGACCGCCGCCGGGCAAGGCGCTCGAGCGCGGCAAGGGCGACAAGGGCCCCGACCCACGCGACCAGGAAGCGGTCGGCCGCAAGCTGATCGAGACGCTCGGTCATTTCGGGGTCGAGGCGAAGATCGTCGGCGTGGTCAGCGGCCCGCACGTCTCGCTCTACGAAATGCGCCTCGCGCCCGGGATCAAAGTCAAGAAAGTCACCGAGCTCGCCAACGACCTGGCCTACGCGCTCGCCTCGACCGACATCCGCATCCTCGCGCCGATCCCCGGCAAACAGGCGGTCGGCGTCGAGGTTCCGAACCAGCGCCGCCGCATGGTCCGGCTCGGCGACATCTACGCCGGCCGGCCGGAGAAGACCTCGCCGCTGGTCGCCTGGCTCGGCAAGGGGATCGACGGCAACGCGGTCTGGACCGACCTGGCGAAGATGCCGCACGTGCTCGTCGCCGGCACCACCGGCTCGGGGAAGAGCGGCTGCGTCAACGCGATCCTCTCCTCGATCCTGATGCAGGCCTCGCCCAACGACGTGCGTCTGGTCCTGGTCGACCCGAAGCAGGTCGAGCTCAACCACTACGAGAACGTGCCCCACCTGCTGACGCCGGTGGTCACCTCGCCGCGCCTCGCCGCCAACGTCCTCTCCAACCTGATCGGCGAGATGGAGAGCCGCTACGGGATCATGAGCGCGGTGCGGACGCGAAACCTCGACGAGCTGAACCGGGTACGGCGGAAGCAGGGCGAGGCGCCGCTGCCGCACATCCTCTGCGTGATCGACGAGCTCGCGGACCTGATGATGGTCGCCCCGGCCGAAGTCGAGGACTCGATCATCAGGCTCGCCCAGAAGTCGCGCGCCACCGGCATCCACCTGGTGCTGGCGACCCAGCGCCCCTCGACCGACATCATCACCGGCACGATCAAGGTCAACATCCCCTCGCGAATCGCCTTCGCGGTCTCCTCCCAGACGGATTCGCGGGTGATCCTCGACCAGGGCGGAGCCGAGTCGCTGCTCGGCCAGGGCGACATGCTCTTCCGCGGCCCCGGCAGCTCGAAGTTGCAGCGGATCCAGGGCGCCTTCATCACCGAGGACGAGATCGCCCGGATCACCAACCACTGGGCGAAGCAGGGCGAACCGGAATTCGAGGATGAGCTGTTGGAGACGCCCGAGGGCGCCGCGGAGGAGGGCGGTGGCGAGGGTGACTTCGACCCCGACAGCGACGACCTGCTCGACGAGGCGATCCGGCTCGTGGTCCAGACCGAGACCGCCTCGGTCTCGATGATCCAGCGCCGCCTCCGGGTCGGCTACACCCGGGCCGGGCGGCTGATCGACATGCTCGAGCGGCGTGGGGTGATCTCCGGCTACGAGGGCTCGAAACCGCGCCAGGTGCTGATCACCCAGGCTGACCTCAACAGGGTTCTAACCCCGGCGGGCCAGGAGAGCGCTCCGCAGCCGGTCGCGGTCGAGGTCGACCCCGAAGCACCCTAAAAAGCGCCCTCCTTCCCCTGGAGCGCTTGAGCAGCCACAATTGAGGAATGGAGCACGGCGTCGGTCAGACGCTGCGAGAGGCCCGCAGACGGCGCCAGATCGACCTTGCCGAGATCGAGCAGGCGACCAAGATCCGCGGCCGCTTCCTGCTCGCGATCGAGCACGAAGAGTGGGGGGTGCTGCCCGGCGAGGCCTATATCGGCGGCTTCATCCGCAGCTACGCGAACTACCTCGGCCTCGACGGCGACCGGCTCGCCGAGCGGCACCGGCAGGAGGTCGGGGCGAGCCGCCCGGGTGAGCGCCTGCTCGGCGCCGATCCGAACCAGGTCGTGCCGCGCCCCACCCGCCCCACGCATCCCCGGCGGCGGCTCGCGCCGCGCCCGCTGGCCCTGCTCGTCTCGGGCATTCTGGTCGCGGTCCTGATCGCGGTCGGAGTCTTCGGCGGCGGCGGCGAATCACCGGCACCGCCGCAGCCGCAGCCTCGACGGGAGGCGGCCGCGGACCGGCCAAGCGAGAACCCGGGCATGGCTCCGGCCCCGTCCCCACGGCGCCGGACCGGGCTCGCCCTGCACCTGACCGCGACCGCCGAAGTCTGGGTCTGCCTGCTCGACGCCGGCGGCGAGCCACTGGTCGACGGGCAGATCCTCGCCTCGGGGGCGGAAGAGGGCCCGTTCCGGTCCGGTAGCTTCACGGTCTCGCTCGGCAACGGTGAGGTCGCGATGACGGTGAACGGACAGCAGGCGAGCATTCCCGAAACGCCCAGCCCGGTCGGCTACACGATCGGCAGCGGCGGCGAGCTGCGCGAGCTGTCCGACGGCGAACGGCCGACCTGCACGTGATCCGCGCTGGCATCGTCGTCACCGGGACCGAGGTCCTGACCGGCCGCATCGCGGATTCGAACGGCCCCTGGGTCTCCGAACGGCTGGCCGAGCACGGGGTGGAGGTGGCGCACATCCTCGTCGTCGCCGACCGCGCCGACGATCTCGAGGCGGCGCTGCGCTTCCTCGCCGGCGAGGGGATGGACCTGATCGTCACCACCGGCGGCCTCGGGCCGACCGCGGACGACCTCACCGCCGAGGTGGTGGGGCGCTTCGCCGGCCGCGAGCTGGTCCTCGACAAGGGAATGGAGGCGAAGATCGCCGAGATCCTGCGCGGCTTCGCCAAACGCTTCAACTTCGACGAAGAGGCGGTGCTGGAGGCGAACCGCAAGCAGGCGATGGTGCCGCGGGGGGCGACCCCGCTCGACCCGGTCGGCACCGCGCCCGGGCTGGTCGTGCCCGCGGCGGAGCGGGTGATCGTCGTCCTCCCGGGGCCGCCGCGCGAGCTGCAGCCGATGTGGGTGGAGGCGCTGAAAACCGGGCCCGTACGGGACGTGCTGGGAAGAGCGACGCCGCTGCGCGGCTACACGCTGCGGATGTTCGGGGTGCCGGAGTCGGAGATCGCCAAGAGCCTGCGCGAGATCGAGGCCGAGGGAACGGAGCTGGGAGCGGTCGAGATCACCACCTGCCTGCGTCGCGGCGAGATCGAGATCGACGTGCGCTACCGCGACGCGGCGGAGGCGACCGCCGGCGCCGTTCGCGACGGGCTGGCGGAGCGCCACCGGCGGCACCTGTTCAGCAGCGATGGCGAGACGATCGATTCGCAGGTGGCGGCGCTGCTGAAAGGCCGGCGGTTGGCCCTGGCCGAGTCCTGCAGCGGCGGTTTGATGGCGGCGCGGGTGACCAACCTGCCCGGCTCCTCCGACTACTTCCTCGGCGGCATCGTCGCCTACACCTACGAGGCGAAAGAAGAGCTGCTCGGCGTCGACGCCGGCCTGCTGCAGGCCAAGGGAGCGGTCTCGTCGGAGGTCGCCGAGGCGATGGCGATCGGTGCCCTGGAGCGCTTCGACGCCGATATCGCGGTCGCGATCACCGGCATCGCCGGGCCGACCGGGGGGACCGAGGAGAAGCCGGTCGGCTACGTCTGCTTCAACGCCCGCCTCGCCGACGGCACCAGCATCGCCCGCGACCCCGTCATCCCCGGCGGCCGCGAGGACATCCGCGAACGCTCCGCCCTCGTCGGCATGCACCTGATGCGGATCCTGCTCAGCGGCGAGGAAGCGCCGCTCTGAGCCAGGATTTGCGAAGCGGCGCAGAAGTCTTGACGCTCTGTTGAGTAACGCGACTTAACACGTGCGCTCGCACGCCGTAGCGTGGGCCGGGTGAGCAAGGGGCCGAGGGAGTCGAATGATCAAGACGAGCGCGTCCGCATGTTCGTCGCCGTGGATTTGCCGGAGATGGTTCTCAGCGACATGGAGAGTTGGGCCGAGGAGGCGCTGGCGGATCCGGCGCTGCGGAGGGTTCCGCGCGAGTCGTTGCACATCACGCTGGCATTTCTTGGAAACCGGCCACTCGCCGATGTCGACCGAATCGCCGAGGCAATGGAGATGGTCGCCGAGCCGGATCTGTTCCTGGAGCTCGGCGCTCCAGTCGGCCGCCCCGAACGGGGCAGGCCCCGGTTCATCGCGCTGCCGGTGACTTTTCCCCGGCCTGTCGTCGCGCGACAGGCCGAGCTGGCCGACTTGCTGGTCGTAGCCGGCCTTTACGAGCCCGGGAGCCGGCCTTTCTGGCCGCATGTAACTGTGGCCAGGGTCCGGCCCGAGGGAGGCGGATCGAAGCGGCCTCGGCGTGTGGACGTTCCATCTGGAAGCACTCCCACGGCGCGCGTGGGCTTCTTCCGTGGCGTCCGAATCTCTCTTTACCGTTCTGAACTCAAGCCGCAGGGTGCGCGCTATGTCCCCTTGGCCCAAATCGAGCTGCCCGGAGCAGGGTGGCAGTGAGGTGATCGAAATGGCAGACAGGAAATTGAACGACGTCTCCGCCAAGGAGGCCAAAGCCAAGGACGCGGCGCTCGAGAGCGCGGTCACCGGCATCAAACGGGAGTTCGGCGAGGGCTCGCTGATGCGGCTCGGCGACAAAGGCACGGTCAAGGTAGAAGCGATCCCGACCGGCGCCCTGGCGCTCGACCTGGCGCTCGGGATCGGCGGCGTGCCGCGTGGCCGGATCGTCGAGATCTTCGGCCCCGAGTCCTCGGGTAAGACGACCCTGGTCAACCACATCATCGCCGAGGCCCAGGCGCTGGGCGGCGTCTGCGCCTTCATCGACACCGAGCACTCGATCGACCCGGTCTACTCGCGGGCGATCGGGGTCGACACCGACGAGCTGCTGGTCTCCCAGCCCGACTACGGCGAGCAGGCGCTGCAGATCGCCGACCGCCTGATCGCTTCCGGCGCGGTCGATGTGGTCGCGATCGACTCGGTCGCGGCGCTGACCCCGAAAGCCGAGCTCGACGGCCAGATCGGCGACACCACGGTCGGCCTCCAGGCCCGCCTGATGTCGCAGGCGATGCGCAAACTGGCCGGCAATCTCAACCGGACCAAAACCGTCTGCCTCTTCACCAACCAGATCCGCGAAAAGATCGGCGTCCAGTTCGGCTCGCCGGAGACCCAGCCGGGCGGGCGGGCGTTGAAGTTCTACTCCTCGCAGCGACTCGACATCCGCCGCATCGAGACCCTCAAGGAAGGGACCGAGGCGGTCGGCAACCGGGTCCGGGTCAAAGTCGTCAAGAACAAGGTCGCCTCGCCCTTCCGCCAGGCCGAGTTCGACATCGAGTACGGGGTCGGCATCTCGCGTGAGGGCAGCCTGCTCGATTTCGGCATCGAGCAGGACCTGGTGCAGAAATCCGGCTCCTTCTTCTCCTACGGCGAGACCCGGCTCGGCCAGGGGCGCAACAACGCCAAACAGTTCCTGCTCGACAACCCGGAGCTTGCCGCGGAGATCGAAACCAAGGTCCGCACCGCCCTCAACATCGATGGCGATGCAGCGGCGGAGGCCGCGGCCCCCGAGTCGGATTCCGCTTCGGTGCCGGAGGCGAAAGCTGCCTGAGCGGGCTGACGGCGCCTGATCGCTGTCCTCACTTAGGATTCCGGCCGCCTCATGGATAACGAACTGCTCTTTTACGTTTTCGGCATCATGACCGCCGTCTCGGCGGTCGTGGTCAGCTTCATCGGGCCGAAGTCAAGAGCTTCCCCGGCCGCGCCCTGCCGGCCGTGGTTCTCTACTTCGCGGTTCTGGTCGTCGGCTCGGCGACCTTCTCGGTCCTCCACGCCCAGGACGAGCAGCACCACAAAGAAGCGGAGCTGGAGCACGCCAACGAGGTCTACGAAGCCGAGGGCCACGAAGAGCCCGGCTCCAAAGCCGCCGCTGACGCTGAGGAATCCGGCGAAGCCGAGCAGGCCGAAGAAGAGGGCGCTGCGGCGCCGGCCGCCAAAGGCCCCGGCGGGACGCTCCAGCTGGCTGCCGACCCGAGCGCGATCGCCTACGACAAAACCGAGCTGAGCAGCAAACCAGGCAAAGTCACGATCGACTTCACCAATCCCGCGCCACTCGAACACGATGTCGTGGTCGAAGGGCAAAGTGGCGAAGAGCTCGCCGCCTCAGAAGTGATCACCGAAGGCAAATCGTCGGCGACGGGCGAGCTTGCCGCCGGCACCTACACCTTCTTCTGCTCTGTCCCAGGGCATCGCGAAGCTGGGATGGAAGGAACGCTCAGCGTTAAGTAGTCGGGCGGTGGGGAGGGACGGGGCACCCCTCCCCGAAGACCGTTGCGCAGCTGGGCGAGCGCCCGGAGTTCGGCTTGGGGTTCCTGGAGCCTTCGTGGAGGGGTACCCCGTCCCTCCGGATCGACCCACAAGCTTTGCCTCGCTAGAGCAAACAGCTGTGTTGCTCCAGCGTGAGCAGCAAACATCGCCACTCAGAAGCTCGGGAGGGCAATCTTCAGCGGGGGAGCGTCGTACCGCTGGGCGCGGAGGCGGTGGGTGTCCCTTCCACGGAGGCTCCGGGACCGACAAACCGGACTTTGCGAGCACGACCAGCTGCGCAACGGCCTCCGGGGAAGGGACACCCACCGCCTCCGCGTCAAACCGCCCATCGCTACCCTGCCACCGATGGCGAAGAGCTTTCACGTCACCACGTTCGGGTGCCAGATGAACGTGCACGACAGCGAGCGCATGCGCGGGATGCTCGCTTCGCTTGGGTATGAGGAGGCCGAGGGCCGCGACGGGGCCGACGTGATCCTCTTCAACACCTGCTCGATCCGCGAGTCGGCGGACAGCCGCTTCCTCGCCCATCTCGGCGAGGCGAAGCGGCTCAAGTCCGAAGACCCGACCCGGGTCGTCGGGGTCGGCGGCTGCTGGGCCCAGTCGGTCAAGGAGGAGGTCTTCCAGCGTTTCCCCTTCGTCGACGTCGCCTTCGGCCCGGGCCAGATCCACAAGCTGGCCGAGTTCCTCAACTCCGACTCGCTCAGCGCCCAGGGCTACTTCGAGTTCGAGGACTTCTCCGGCCACCTGCCGACCCGGCGCGAGCGCGAGTTCCAGGGCTGGCTGCAGATCTCCCAGGGCTGCAACTGCGCCTGCGCCTACTGCATCGTGCCCTCGACCCGCGGCCGCGAGGTCAGCCGCGACCCGGTCGAGCTGATCGCCGAGGCGGAGGCGCTGGCCGCCGACGGGGTGCGGGAGGTGACCCTGCTCGGCCAGAACGTCAACAGCTACGGCCGCGACCTCCCCAGCGAGAGCCGCATCAGCTTCGCCGAGCTGCTCGGCCGGGTCGACGCGGTCGAGGGGATCGAGCGGATTCGTTACACCAGCCCCCACCCGAAGGACATGAAAGAGGACGTGATCCGCGCCCACGCCGAGCTGCCGGCCCTCTGCGAGCAGATCCACCTGCCGCTGCAGTCCGGCTCGAGCGCGGTGCTGAAGCGGATGCGCCGCACCTACAACCGCCAGCGCTACATGGACCGCGTCGCCCTGATCCGCGAGCACGTGCCGGACTGCGCGATCACCACCGACATCATCGTCGGCTTCCCCGGCGAGACCGAGGCCGATTTCGCCGCGACGCTGGAGGTGGTCGAGGAGGTCGGCTACGACGGCGCCTTCACCTTCGTCTTCTCGCCGCGGCGAGAAACCGAGGCGGCCGAGATGGGCGACCGGGTTCCGCACCCGGTCAAGGTCGAGCGCATGGAGCGGCTGGTCGAGGCGGTGCAGCGGCGGGCCAGGGAACAGGCCCAGAGATTCGTCGGAAGAACGCTCGATGTCCTGGTCGAAGGGACCAGCCGCACCGACGAGACGAAGCTGCGGGGGCGGACGCGGCATGGCAAGGCGGTGAACTTCGAAGGGACCGCGCAAGCCGGCGAGTTCGTCGAGGTTGAGATCGATAGCGCGACTTCGCAGACTTTGGGAGGGGTATCGGTGAAGCCCCTCAGCCGGCTTCTTTGACGGTCCTGGGGATCTTCGGCCCGACCGGGGTCGGGAAGACCGGAGTGGCGGTCGCTCTCGCGGAGGAGCTGAGGAGGCGGGGGCACGATCCCGTGGCAATCAACTGCGATGCGTTGCAGGTGTACGAGGGGCTGGGCACGCTCACCGGGGCGGCCACGGGGGAGGAGCGCGAGAAACTCGAGCATCGATTGCTGGAATTCGTGCCGATCACCAGCGACTTCTCGATTGGGGATTACATGCCGCTGGCGCATGCGGAGGTGGATGCGGCGCTGGCGGCGGGGCGGACGCCGATCGTGGTGGGGGGGACCGGGCTCTACCTGCGTGCCGCGCTGGCGGAGCTGTCGCTGGAGAGAAAGCCGCCGGACTCCGCGGACTCGGAGCTGTGGTCGCCGCGGACCCGGCACCCGACGACGATCTTCGGACTCGACATGGACCGGGCGCGGCTCTACGAGCGGATCGACGCGCGGGCGGAGGCGATCATGGCGGCCGGGGCGGTCGAGGAGGTGCGGCGAGCGGAAGCGCTGGGGCCGGGCCGCACCGCGCGCAAGGCGCTCGGCTTCGAGGAGGTGCTGGCCGGCGACCTCGCCGCGATGCGGCAGCGCTCGCGCAACTACGCCCGCCGCCAGCTCACCTGGATGCGCAAGATCCCCAACCTCCACACAATCGACCGCACTGGTGCCTCCGATGCAGAGATAGCCGATCAAATTGCGCAAGGGTGCGGGTGACCGAGCAGGTCAAGGGACGCAGGGAGCGTGGCGTGCTCCGCACGCGAGCGACCGAGGACGCCGAGATGCGAAGCGTCACCCGTGCCCCAATAGGCTGCCGCCACCATGAAATTCGAGAAGTGGCAGGCACTGGGCAACGACTACCTGATCGTCGAGCAGGCGAACCTGCCTTGGGAGCTGACCGAGGCGCGGGTCGAGTGGCTCTGCGACCAGCATTTCGGGGTCGGCGCCGACGGGGTGCTGCTGCTCTCGCGCGGCGAGGACCCGGAGTTCGTCGCCGAGCTGCGGATCTTCAACCCCGACGGCTCCGAGGCGGAGCTCTCCGGCAACGGGGCGCGGGAGGCGATCCTCTACCTGCGCCGGCACGGCTGGACCGACGAAGAGACCTTCGCGATCAAGACCATCGCCGGGCCGATCGTGCCGACGATCACCGGCGAGCTGACCTGCGCGGTCGAGATGGGCGCCGCCTCGACCAGCTCGAAGGACTACCCGTCCGGCCCCGAGGACGGCAAGGGGACGCTCAGTGCCGGCGGGCGCGAGTGGGAGTTCCAGCACATCTCGATCGGCAACCCGCAGTGCGCGATCGTCGTCGGCGCAGAGCTCGACGACCTCGACCTCGGTGAGATCGGCCCCGGGATCGAAGGCCACGAGCTGTTCCCGAACCGCACCAACGTCTCCTTCCTCGCGGTCGACGGCAACCGCGTGCGGGCGCGCATCTTCGAGCGCGGGGTGGGGGAGACGCTCTCCTCCGGGACCGGCGCCAGCGGCGCCGCGGTCACCGCTTTCCTCCGCGGCGCTCCCAGCCCGATCGTGGTCGAGCTCGAAGGGGGAGCTCGAGGTCGAGATCGGCGCGGGCCTGGCGGTGCGCCTGACCGGGTGGGCCGAGCCGGTCTTCGCCGGCGAGCTCTCGCCGGAGCTGCTGCAGGCTCTGTCCGAGCAGGGCCAGTGAGCTAATCGTTAGGGTTCCGCGCCCGTGTCCATCTCTGACCCGTCAGTGCGCCTGGAGGCGATGCCTCCTTACATGTTCCAGGAGCTGGAGCGGCGCATCGCCGAGAAGCGCGCCGCCGGCATCGACGTGATCAGCCTCGGCATCGGCGACCCGGACGAACCGACCTACGACTACGTGGTCAAGGCGATGCAGGAGGCGGTTGCCGACCCCGCCAATCACCGCTACCCGAGCAACCGTGGCCGTGACGAGTTCCGCCAGGGCTTCGCCGAGTTCTACGACCGCCGCTTCGGGGTCGAGATCGACCCCGAAAACGAGGTGATCCCGGCGATCGGCGCCAAGGAGTGCATCTACAATCTCTGCTTCGCCTTCCTCGACCCGGGCGGCGTCGCGCTCGCCTCCGACCCCGGCTACCCGGTCTACACCGGTGGCCCGATCCTCGCCGGCGCCACCCCGGAGCTGCTGCCGCTGGTGCCGGAGCTGGGCTTCGCCCCCGACCTCAGCGCCGTCCCCGCCGACGTCGCCGCGAAGGCGCGGCTGATGTTCCTCAACTACCCGAACAACCCGACCGGGGCAACCGTCCCCGAGGGCTTCTTCGAGCTGGTCGTCTCCTTCGCCAAGGAGCACGAGATCCTCGTCGTCCACGACAACGCCTACTCGGAGACCACCTACGACGGCTACGTCGCGCCCAGCTTCCTCGAGACGCCCGGCGCCAAGGAGGTCGGGGTGGAGGTCTTCTCGCTCTCCAAGGGCTACAACATGACCGGCTGGCGCTGCGCCGCGATCCTCGGCAACGCGGAGGCGATCCAGACCTACTGGCGGCTCAAGACCAATGTCGACTCCGGCCTCTTCGAGGCGGTGCAGATGGCCGGCGTAGCCGCCCTGCAGGGCCCGAGCGGGCCGCTGCAGCGGATGAACGAGACCTACACCCGCCGCCGCGACCTCGTCGTCTCCGCCCTGCGCGAGATCGGCGTCGAGGTCGCCAGCCCGAAGGGGACGATCTACGTCTGGGCGCCGGTTCCCGAGGGCCACAGCTCGACCTCGTTTGCCGAGCTCGTGCTCGAAGAGGCGGCCGTGGTCGTCTCACCCGGCTCGATGTACGGGCCGAGCGGCGAGGGCTTCTTCCGCATCGCCCTCACCGCCCCCGACGACCGCATCGAAGAGGCGGTCGAGCGGATGCGCGAGCACCTGGCTTAGCGACCAGCGCCCGCCTCCGACCTACTCGACTTCGATTTCGTCGACCATGCCTTTGAGGGCGTGGGGTGGGCCGCCCTGGCGGTCGCTGATGAAGCAGTAGAAGGCGTAGCGGCCCGGCTCGAGGTCGAGGGTGACCACCTGTCCTTCGCCGCCTTCAATCACCGCCGTCGCCTGGGTGCCATTCTCGCTCAGCGGCGGCTTGCCTTTCTCGGTTTTGAAGAACGCCTCGACGTCCTCGGCGGTGGCGTCGCCGATTAGCCTCGAGGCGAGCAGATGGTGCGGCTGCGCGCCGACGTTGTCGAAGACGATCTCGTTTTCGCCGGAGGGGAGGGGAGCCTCGGACTCGAACACGTACTCGCCGGCGCTTACGGTCGCCTCGCCCTCACCCTCGACGGTCTCGTCGGTGGCGTCGCCGCTCACCTCGAGCGTGGCGATCCTGTCCGCCTGCGGCTGGCCTTCGGTGTTGACCGCGAAGTAAGTGCCGGGCTGGAGGACCTGGGTCACGGTGGCGCTCTTGCCGGCCGGCGTCGAGCCGACACCGCCGCCGCCGAAGAACCAGTCGGGCAGCGGTTTGCCGCTGCCGGTGCCTTCGAAGGCCTCGACCACTTCCTCGACCGAGCGGTCGCCCTCGGTGCGGATCAGTTGCAGGTCGCCTTCGGAGTCGCTCTGATTGTCGAGGGTGATCTCGGCGACACCGGACTCGGCGCTTTGGGGACCGTTTATCACGCCGCTTTTGTCGAGTTCGAAGCCGAGCTGCTGCTCCTCGTCATCGCTGCCGCAGGCGACCAGGGCGAAGGCGGCGAAGGCGGTCGCGACAAGCGCCGCGGCGCCGTGCCGGAATCGGGTAGACGTGGGTCTCAACGGGGGCCTCCCAGGCGGTTGGACGAACGTGGCCCGACCCTACCCGCCCTCCCGGCTGCCAACCCCGAACTACTCAGCCAGCTTCGCGCTCCGCGTGCTTGCGCCAGTAGCGGTCGAGGCCGGGCCACTGGTAGGCGGTCGGGACGGCCTGCAGCATCTCGGCGACCGTGTCCTCGCCGTGGCCTTCCGCCGCGAACTGCTCGCTTATGCGGCGCCGTAGGCCCTCCTCGTACGCCTCCTGGGACATCTGCCTGGCCAGCTCGGCCTCCTCGCGCAGGCGGGCGCGGACCGCCTCCAGGTAGCCGGGCACGTCGTCCTCGACGGCGCCGAAATGGGTCAGTGCCAGCCGCTGCGGCGCCCAGCCGGCGACCAGGTCGAGTGATTCCTCCCAGACCGGGATGTCGATGTCGGGCGGCGGGGTCGGCGGCATGATCAGGTCCGAGGGCGGGATCCGGCAGGCGGCGACGTCGCCGACGAAGGCGGTGCCGCTCTCCTCATGCAGGTAGCAGACGTGGTGGGAGGCGTGGCCGGGGGTGTAGGCGACCCGCATCCCCAGCACCGTCTCGCCACCCGAGAGCACGCGTACGTTGGCCTCCGGCACGGGCACGATCTCGCCCCAGAGGCGCTCCATCGCGTCGCCGTAGAGGCGCTCGGCGCTCGCCAGCAACTTCGAGGGATCGATCAAATGCGGCGCCCCCCGCTCATGCACATACACCTCGAGATCCGGCCACCGCCGCACCAGCGCCCCGGTCGCCGCCGCATGGTCGAGGTGGATATGGGTGAGGACAACCGCCCGCGGCCTCTCCCCACCAATCGCCTCGATCACGGTCCCCACAGAAGACTCCGGCCCCGGATCGACCAGCGCCCCATCCACTTCCCAGCACCCGATCACATGCGGCCGCCCAAGGTGCATGACATCGATTAAGCGCATGCCCAGCAGCCTATTGAGGGAAGTATCGCCAGCGGTCTCAGGCGAGTCGGGGGAGGGCTCGACGGAGCCTCCCCGCTGTTGCTCCGGCGAGCCCCTCCCCCGACTCTCCTCAAACAACCGGATCGGGGAACCGCGAATCCGCCTCGAGCGTCTGCCGCAAACCCTCTTCCATCCCACGCGGGTTGTACCCCAGCTCCCGCGCCGCCTTCTCGTAGCTGGCCCAGAAGGTGACCCCGTCGGCCGAGGAGATCAGCTCGCGCAGGTTGGGCGGCTGGCCCATCAGCTTGCCGACCAGGGGGCCGATCGGGACCAACGCCTTCATCAGCCCGGTCGGCAGGTCGCGCTTCGGCGCCTTGCGGCCGCTGATCTTGGCAACCATCTCGATCGCCTCGCGCATCGTCGTCGCCGGGCCGCTGATCACGTAGGTCTCGCCGAGCTTGCCCTGGTCGAGCGCCAGCAGGATCCCGCCCGCGATATCGGCGACGTGGGTCATGCAGATGCCGAGGTCGGGGAAGGGCAGCAGGGGCAGCTTGCCGGCGAAGAATTCCTGCAGCAGGTCGGCGACCTGCGAGGTGTCGTCGGGGCCGTAAACGCCACCGGGCTGGACGATGATCGCCGGCAGGCCCTGCTCGGCGATCATCCGCTTGACGATCTTGTGCGACTCGAGCTTGGTCTCCTCGTAGTAGGAGGTGAATTCCTTGCCGGGGTGCTCGTAGGTCTCCTCGACGACCTCTTTGTGGGTGTTGCCGAAGATGCCGACGGTGGAGACGTGGACGATCCGCGCCACCTTCGCCTCCAGCGCCGCCTCCATCACCCGCTCGGTGCCGCTGACGTTGGCCTCCCACATCGCCGGGTGCTGCTTGGCCGGGATCCCGACCTCGTACATCGCGGCGGCGTGAATCAGGGCGTCGCAGCCCTCGATGCCCGCGCGCAGCGACGCCGCGTCAGAGAGGTCGCCGGCGACCAGCTCGCAGCCCTGGGCCGTCAGCGGCGCGCCCTTCTCCGGGGTCCGAACCAGGCAGACGACGTCGTCGCCGCGCTCGCGCAGCTGGCGCACCACCTCGCCGCCGATGAACCCGGTCCCCCCGGTGACAAAGACCTTCACGGCGCGCAAGCCTATCGGGCCTCGGCGGTTTCCTACAATCCCCCTGAGTGCAAGCTTCGGGGAACGGCAGAAACACGCAGGCGCGCAGCGACGCGCGCGGCGCCAACGGCGCCGGGGTCGCGAACCGCCGCGCGCGTCAGCGTGCGCTCGCGATCGGCATCGTCGACGGGCGCGAGCAGGGCGAGCCGCTGGCCGAGCTGAGGGAGCTGCTGCGGACCGCCGGGGTCGCAACCGCCGGCGTCGCCACCCAGCAGCGCCCGCAGCCCGACCCCGACCGCTACTTCGGCCGCGGCCGCCTCGCCGAGCTGAAGCAGGAGATCGCCGCCTGCAACGCCAACCTGGTCGCCTGCGACGACGAGCTTGCGCCCAGGCAGGAGCGCAACCTCGAGAGCGCGTTAGGAGTGCCCGTGATCGACCGCACCGCGGTGATCCTCGACATCTTCGCCGACCACGCCCACTCGGCCGAGGGCAAGCTCCAGGTCGAGCTGGCCCAGCTCGAATACAACATGGCCCGCATGCGGGGCCTCTGGACCCACCTCGAGCGCCTCGGCGCCGGCCGCATGGACGGTGGCATCGGCACCAGAGGCCCGGGTGAGAGCCAGATCGAGACCGACCGCCGGCTCGCTCGCGACCGCATCTCCGCACTGCGCCGCCGCCTCGTGCGGCTCGAGCGCAACCGCGGCGTGATGCGGGCGCGGCGCGATGGCTCCTCGCTGCCCCGGGTCGCCCTCGCCGGCTACACCAACGCCGGCAAGTCGACCCTGCTGAACGCGCTGACCGGGGCCGAGGTCGGGGTCGGGGACAGGCTCTTCCACACCCTCGACCCGACCACGCGCAGCCTCGAGCTTCTCCGGCCGCGACTACCTGCTGACCGACACCGTCGGCTTTATCGAGAAGCTGCCGCACCAGCTGGTCGAGGCGTTCAAGGCGACCCTCGAGGAGACGACGCTGGCCGACCTGATTCTCCACGTCGTCGACGCCTCCGAGCCGGAGCAGCGGCGGCTGCTCGACATGGCGGCCGTCGACGCGGTCCTGGAGGAGATCGGCGCCGGCGAGAAGCCGCGGCTGCTGGTTCTCAACAAGGCCGACCTGCTCGACCAGGAGCAGCGCCACGAGGTGCGGCTCGCCCACCGCGACGCGGTCCTGGTCTCGGCCGCCGAGGGCGAGGGGCTGGAGCAGCTGAAGGAGCGGATCGAGACCGCCTTCGCCGACACCCTGGCCGAGGTCGAGCTGCTGGTCCCGTACTCCGAGGGGGCGCGGTTGCACGAGCTGCACGAGGTCGCCGGCGACCTCGAAAGGACCGAGCGCGAGGACGGCGTGCTGGTCCACGCCAGGGTCCCGGTGGCGGAGCTGCACCGGTTCGACGATCTCGCCGTCGTCTAGGCTGCCGCGCGTGGAGCTGCGAGTCTCGAAGCTGGTCGACGGCGCGACCCTGCCGAAGCGGGCCCATGCGGGCGACGCCGGGCTCGACCTCTACGCCTGCGAGAGCGCCCACATCGGGCCGGGCGAGCGCTGGGGCGTCGGCACCGGGGTCGCGGTCGAGATCCCCGCCGGCCACGCCGGACTGGTGCTGCCGCGCTCCGGGATCGCCCGCGACCACGGCATCTCGCTGGTCAACAGCCCCGGCCTGATCGACTCCGGCTACCGCGGCGAACTGCGCGTGCTGCTGCTCAACACCGACCCGGCCGAGACCTTCCGGGTCAATGCCGGCGACCGCATCGCCCAGCTGGTGATCGCCCCGATCGCGCTCCCGGAGCCGGTCGAGGCGCCGGAGCTGGCCGAATCCGCGCGTGGGGGCGGCGGCTTCGGATCCAGCGGCCGCTGAGTCAGATCCCGGCCGCGGCGCGGGCGCTGGCTTCGGCCGCGGCCTCGAGCGTGTCGTCGAGCGGGTCCAGCTCGGGGCGGGCGCCGTAGCGGCGTTCGAGGCCGACCGCGATCAGGTGGTCGGCGAGCCAGGCGTTCTTCGGCAGCAGCGGCCCGTGCAGGTAGGTGCCGAGCAGGTTGTGCCGGCGCACCCCCTCGAGGCCGTCGGCGCCGTTGTTGCCGTGACCCTCGAGCACCCGGCCGAGCGGCTGCACGCCGGGGCCGAGATAGGTGCGGCCACCGTGGTTCTCGAAGCCGGCGATCGTGCGCGGGCCGGGGCCGAGGTCGGCCGTGATCGCGACGTTGCCGATCAGCCGCGGCCCGTCCTCGCGCACCGTCTCGAGGTCGGCGAGGCCGAGGCCGGGCAGCTTCTCCGCCCCGAGCTGGTAGCTGTGGCCGAGCAGCTGGTAGCCGCCGCAGACGGCGAGCAGCACGGCGCCGCTCTCGACCGCGGCGGCGAGGTCGGCCCGCTTGCTGGCGACCATGTCGGCGGCGACCATGCGCTGGTCGCGATCCTGCCCGCCGCCGATGTAGAAGAGGTCGTGGGCGGTCGGGTCGACCGGGACGCCGGGGCCGGCGCCGGCGTGCGAGAAGCCGATCCCGCGCCACTCGCAGCGCCGCTGCAGGAAGACGATGTTGCCGCGGTCGGCGTAGATGTTCATCTGCTCCGGGTAGAGGCTGAGGACGCGCAGCTCCATCAGGCCACCTGTCCGAGCACGACGACGGTGGAGCCGACGTGGAGGTCGGTGGGGCCGATCGCCCGCTTCGCCAGCGGCACCAACCCGGCCTCGGCGGCCTCGCGCTCCAGCTCCGCGGCCGTGAGCGTGCGGATCCGGATCTCGTTCTCTTCCTCGCTCAGCTCGCCGGCCGGGGAGACGGTCTGGCGCAGGCGCTGGATCACGATCTCCTCGCCGATGTCGACAGCGTCCAGGGGCAGGCTGGAGTAGACCCAGCCGTCCACCTCGCACACGTCCGGCAGCGGCGGCGGGCCTTCGGGCGCCTGCGGCAAGCTCTCGACGATCGCCAGCGCGACCCGGCCGCCGGGGGCGAGATGCGAGGCGACGCAGCTGAGGCACTCGATGCGCTCCTCGCTACCCGCCAGCAGCTGCATCAGCTGCATCGGCCCCAGGGCCAGGGCGACCTCCTGCTCCAGCTCGAAGCGCTGGGCGTCGCCGACGACCGCCCGCAGCGGCAGCCCCTCCGCGCGCTCGGCCAGGGCGGCGACCAGCTCCGGCTCGAGGTCGAGCCCGATCGTCGCGTGTCCGCGCCGGGCCAGGTGCAGGGCGACGCGGCCGGTCCCGCAGCCGAGGTCGAGGACCGGGCTCCGGCCGCGTCCGCCAGCTCCTCCCAGAGCGCCAGGTCGGCGCTGTAGGCGCCGTTCTCGATGTCGTGCCAGATCGGCTCCGCGCTCACCGCCAGAACTCCTTCGCCAGGCCGCGGTCGGCGAGCAGCTTGCGCAGCTCGAGCAGGGCGGTGTAGGTAGGGAGGGCGAAGAGGCGGCCGGGGGCGGTGGCGACGGCGCGGTCGAGCGAGGCCTCGACCCCCGATACCACCTCGATCGCCCCCTCCGGCCAGCCCGCGTACTTGAGCCGCAGCGCCATCTCCGGCGCTCGCGTGCCGGCGCAGACGACGCGACGGATACCGCCCGCGAGCAGCTCGAAGTCGGCGTCCCAGATCCAGGAGACGTCGCGGCCGTCGGCGATCCGGTCGTTGAGCCCGATCCAGAGGTCGATCGGCTCGCTGCCGGCCTCGAGCCGCAGGGTCCGCAGCACCTCGTTGGCGCCGGCCGGGTTCTTGATCAGCAGGATCGAGACCGGCACGCCGCCGACTTCGATCGTCTCGACCCGGCCGAACGCCGCCCGCATCTCGCCCAGGGCGGCGGCGATCCGCTCCGGCGCGACGCCGAGCCGCAGGCCCGCCGCGACCGCGGCGAGCGCGTTGTAGACGTTGTAGAGACCCGGCAGCGGCAGCTCCAGCGCAATCTCGCCGGCCGGGGTGGCGACGGTCACGCGGGCGCCGTCCATGCCGCGCAGCTCGATCGCCCGCGCGCTCACCTGCGGCCGCGGCCGGCGCGCGCCGCAATGACGGCAGGAGTAGTGGCCGAGGTGGCCGACGAAGGCGCGCTCGTAGGTGTAGGGATGGCCGCAGCGACGGCAGTGCTTGGCGTCGAAGGCGTGCTGCAGCTCCGGCAGCGCCTGCGAGGCGTCGTCGATCCCGAAGTAGAGGACGCCCTTGCGTGGCTCGCCGTCACCGTCGCGGCCGAGGTCGGCGATCAGCGGATCGTCGGCGTTGAGCACGAGCGCGGTGCGGCCGGCCCGCGCGGCGACGGTCTTCGCCCACTCGTCGGCCAGCGCCTCCATCTCGCCATAGCGGTCGAGCTGGTCGCGGAAGAGGTTGCCGAGCACGATCAGCGCCGGGTCGAGCTGCTCGACCACCTGCGGCAGCCAGGCCTCGTCAACCTCGAACAACCCCTCGCGGCCGCGCTGCTCGAGCAGGGCCGTGGCGACGCCCCAGGTCATGTTCGAGCCGGCCCGGTTGTGGACCGGGTGGCGGCCGTCGGCCTCGAGCAGGGCGGCGATCATGCCGGCGGTGGTCGTCTTGCCGTTGGTGGCGCTGACCAGCGTGGTGCCGCCCTCGAGGCCGGCCCCGAGCCGGGCGATCGCGTCCGGCGCCAGCCGCAGCAGCACCCGCCCCGGCAGCGTCGTGCCGCCGCCGCGGCCGCTGGCCCGGCTGGCGGCGCCGATCGCCCGCGAGGCGGCCACCTTGGCGCCGAACAGGGCGCCGTTGCGCCTCGCCGCTGCGGCCGGGCGGGAGCTCAACTCGTGGCGGGGGCCGGCACGAGCACGGTGAGAGCGCGAGGAAGCACGCGCAGCGAGGCCGGCAGGTCGGTGAGGTGCTCGCCGTCGGCGTAGACGGGGAACGGCTTGCTGGCGCTCAGCTCGAGGCGGGGAGCGCGGAAGACCCGCACCTCGTCCTGCTCGACGTGGGTGCCCTTGAACACCTTCGGCAGGTTACCCACGAAGCGCAGCTTGCCGACCTCGCCGACGGTGACGATGTCGAACTCGCCGTCATCGAGCTCGGCGTCCGGGGCGACGTACATGCCGCCGCCGATCGCCTTGCTGTTGGCGACCGAGACCGAGTAGCCGCTGAGCCGCAGCCGTTCCTCGCCGACCCGGATCGTGAAACGGGCCGGCTTCCAGGTCAGCAGGGTGAGCAGCGCCGCGTAGGAGTAGACGAGCGCTCCGCGCAGGAAGCTGGTTTCGTCGGCGCGGCGGTTGGCTTCGGAGTCGAAGCCGACGCTGGCGATCCCGAGAAAGCGCTTGCCGTTGACCTCGCCGACGTCGATGCGGCGGCTCTGGCCACTAAAGAGAACCTCGACCGCCTGCTCCGGCTCGCTCGGGATCCCGAGGACGCGGGCAAGGTCGTTGCCGCGGCCGCCGGGAATGATCCCCAGTGGCGTCTCGGCGCCCGCCATCGCACCGCCGATCGCCCCGACCAGGCCGTCCCCGGACATCGCGACCGGCAGCTCGCCGGCCTCGATCGCCCGCAGCGCCTGTTCGGCACCGTGCTCGAGACCCTTGGTGCGCTGGACCCGGAACACGGCGCGGCGCGCGTCGAGCGCCCCCTCGACCCGCGGCAGCAGCTTCATCGTCCTGCCACCGGCCGAGGCCGGGTTGACGAGCAGAGTCAGCGGCATCCCCTCGATCTCCATGGTTTTGCAGCCTAATCGTCGGCGCTCGGGGGCCCGGCGCCGCGCAGGCGGCCGACAGAGAAGCTGCCGTCGCCGGCGGCCATCTCCGCCACCGGCTCGATCCCGTGGCGCCGCAGGCGCCAGCGCAGCAGCCAGCCGGCGCGCCCGCCGGCGCCGCTCGAGCGAGCGAGGATCAGGTGTCCGCCCGGGCGCAGCACGCGGGCGATCTCAGCCACCGGCGGCCTGCCGTCGATCTCGGCGACGAGGTCGAAGTGGTCGTCGGGGAAGGGAAGGGGGCGCGGACGGCCCTGCTTGAAGGCGACCCGCCCCTCCGGGTCGAGCCAACCCGGGCGGTCGCCGCCCGGATCCGCTCGGCGGAGCGGTCGATGCCGCGCACCCGCGCCGCCGGGAACTCGCGGGCCAGGAACAGCGCCCCGTCGCCCTCGCCGCACTCGATCTCCAGCACCCGCTCAGGCGGCGGGCCGATGCTCAGCACTCCCGCCGCGAGCGGTGTGAGTCGCGGTGCGGACATCGCACCGATCTTATTCGCGTTCGGAGACCCGACGGATCAGGCGAGCGCGCCGACGCGGGAGCGAACCAGCTGCGCGCCGTCGCGGTCCCCGCCCGTCTCCAGGGCCGCCGCCAGCCGCAGGCCCACGGCGGGCGCCTCCTCGACGGCCTGGAGGTGCACCGCACGAGCGATATCGGGCTTGCCCAGCGCGGTCAGCCGCTCGCCGAGGTCGCGACAGAACGCGACCGCGAACTCCGCCGGGAGGGTGGGATCGCTGACCGCCCAGGCCGTGATCCCGAGGTAGAAGTGCTCGCTGGCGCGGCGCGAGCCGGCCCTGCTCAGGAACTCGCCGTAGGCGAGCGTCGCGTCGGGTGCCACCCGGATGTCGGCCGACTTGATCGCGGCCCTGTAGGCGGATCGGGCCTCCTCCAGCGCGTCCCTCCCGACGAGCAGGTCGGCAAGACGCAACGAGGCGTCGGCGGCGAAGCCCGGGGCAACGCCAGCCGGGTTCGCGCCGGCCCGGTAGGCCTCCTCGGCAAGCTCCTGCGACAGCCCGACGAGGCGGTCCCCGAGACAGACAGCGACCCACGAGTGCGTGCCGGCGGCCTCGAGCGCCACCGCTTGCGCGTCCTCTGTGTCGCCCCGCTCGAGCAGCCTCCGGCACAGCGTTTCGGCCGCTGCCAGGCTCACTCCCGACGGCCCTCCCGAGATCGCCTCGCGGAGGTGGGCCTCCGCTGCGTCCGGATCGTCGCCGAGGAGTCGTTCGGCCAATCTCAGCGCGCCCTGCTGCCGATGCGGAGCCTCGCCGCTCGCGAGCTGCCGCAGGTGGGCTTCGATCTCGGCCTCGGCTCCATTCCCGGCTTGTTCGAGCAGGTCGACGAGCCGCACCCGAGCGAACTGCAGAAGGTCGGCCGCCGCGCCGTCCTGACTCGACGCGAGCAGCTCCCGATAGGTGTCTACGGCTTGCTGGAACAGCTTCCGGCGCTCGCACGCGAGACCCAGCTCCAGCCAGGTCTCGGGATCGCCCTTGGCACGGCCGAGGACTCGCGCCGCCTCCTCCGCGGCCCCCTGCTCGCGCAGCAGCCCGCTCGCGCTCAGCGCCGCCCAGGCCGCCACGATCGGCGCCCCGGAGCCGATCGCACGGCGGTAGGACGTGGTCGCCAGCTCCGCCAAGCCGAGGGCGAGGAGCAGGTCGCCGAGCCGCGACCAGTCGGCGGCGGTCGCGGCCACGACCGGCCGCCCCAGCGCCTCCGCCCCGGCGCGACCTGCCCCTTCGACGTCGCCGAGCTTCGCGCGCTGGATCGCGATCCAGATCAAGCTGGTCGCGCTCGGCTGCGCGGCAGGCGGGAGGCTGAGAGCGCGCCAGCGGCGGTCGGGTGGCAGCTGCTCGGCCTTCCTCAGGTTCTGATGACCGACCGGGCTCTCCCTGAGTTCGACCTCGATCAGGTTCACGAGCAGGTCTTCGTCTTCCGCTGCCGCCGCTACCAGCGCTCGGTCCGTGCCGCCGCCGCGCGGGCCCCCAGCCACGATCTGGCCGATCGCCACGAGATGCAGTTCCACGAGGCTCGGATCGGAGCGGTAGAAGACGCGACGCAGCTCGGTCAGGACTTCATGTGCCGCCGCCGGGGCGGAGTCGGATAGAGACCAGGCCCAGTTGATCAGGGCGGCGACATGGATTTCGTTGAAGTCTCGGGTCCAGCAGTCGCGATGCCGTGCGATCGAGGTGCGGGTGCGACGGCTCTCGAAGTCGGGTCGGCCGCCATTCTCGCCGTAGCGAAAACCGGCGTGGGGAAGCAGGGCGGCAAAGCCCTCCCGTACTTCTCGCTGGAGCTCGTAGCGCCGGTGCTCCGCCAGCGCGCGGCGATAGCGCGGATCGTTCTCCGGCAGAGGGGGAGCGGTGGGCGCCGTCGGCCTCCCCGACGGCCGGCGGAGGCTCATCTGGGCCTCGACCGGGTGCCCGGCTGCCGCCTGGCTCGCCGTTTCCAGCAGCGTTATCTGGGTCTGAATCAGACCGAGCTGGGCGGAGACCCAGGTGGGCTCGCTGCGCAGCACCCCGAACAGCCGGCGGGCGGCGTCGACACGCAGCGCCCACGCCTGCCCCGGCTCCAGCATGGCGGCTTCCGTCCGGTCGACGATCGCGATCTGGAGGTGGGGGAGTGGGAAGGCCGGGTTCTCTTCCACCGCCCGTTCGAAGCAGCGTCGCGCCCGCCGCAGCTGCGCGTGGTGGCCGGAGCGTTCGAAATGGGCGAGGTGGGCAAGTCCGCAGTCGTTGAGGGCGAAAGCCTTGACCGACTTGACCAGGCGCACGTCGTCGCCGCGCCGGGATTCGGCCTCTTTCGCGTGCTTCAGCACCCGGTCCTTGTAGGCGACGAAGCGCCGCACCAGGTCGTCGGTCGCGGGCGCGAAGAAGTAGGCCAGAAAGCCGATCCGGGGCTCGGCCAGCAGCACCGAGACCGCCTCCACGTAGTGGCTGTAGGCCTCGGTGAACTTGCCGGCCTCGGCTTTGATCCGAGTCAGGTTCCAGTCGAGCTCGGCGACGACCGCGTCCCGCCTCACCTCCTTGTACTGCCTGCCCGCCTGCAGGGACTCGATCGCGCGCGCCGTCCACGGTCGCTTGCCGTCGCCGACGTCCTCGCCGAGCTCCCGATCCGCCGAGCAGCCAGGCGACGTAGCCGCGATTCGCCCAGGCCGCGAGGTTGCCGGGGTTGAGGGCGATCACCGCCGTGTATTCGCGGTCGACCATCTCCGCCACCTCGGGCTCGAGCCGACCGCGACCGCGCCAGAGATCCTCGAGCCGCTTCGCCCGCTCGAAATGGGCGCGCTCCATCGTCGGGTCACGCGCCACCGCCGCGGCCAGGTGCCGCAGCGCCTGCACGTGATCCCGCTCGACCATCCCGGCGGCGAGGAGCAGCTCCGCGTCGGCGCGCCCGTCGGCGGGCGCCAGCCTTTCCGCCTCGGCGAGGGCGTCGGCGGCGCCGAGGCGATCCTGCAGATAGAACCGCGCCACCGCCATCGTGACCAGGGACCGAAACAGCGTCGAGCGCTGGCCCTCGACGTCGGCCGGGACCTTGCGCAGCCGCTCGATCGCCTTGTCGATGATCGGCTGCGCTTCGTAGGTCTCGCGCGGGATCCGCCCGTAGAGGATGCTCAGGTGCCATTCCGCGAGCAGCATCCGCGCGTACCCGAGCTGTGCTCTGGCGGTGAGTATTTCCCGTCGCCCAAACCCGCGGAAGCCCTTCGCCAGCAGCCGGCGGATGCGGCACCGGGCGCGCTCCACCAGCAGCGCCAGCCGCGACGTCGCCCGCCGCCAGCTCGTCGCCGAGCGGCGCCGCGAGCCGAGGTCGTAGATCTCCTGTGCCTTGTGGTAGAGCTGTCGCGCCGCCTCGTAGGCATCGAGGGTGTTCGAGGTCGCGTAGTCGTCTGCCTCGGACAGGTACGCCGCCGCGCGCAGGCGGCCCGGCGGCAGCAGCTTCACCTTGCGCTCGACGCCCTCGCGAATCTGGGCGTAGATCTGCGACGCGACGCTCCAGTAGACCCGCTCGAAGAGCTGGCTGTAGTCGGTGGGCGCGATCTCCGCTGCGCCGTCGCCGAGTTTGAAGCGGATCGTCTGCGCGAGCTTCGCCGGCGCGCCTTTGCCGCCGAGGCGGACCCGGGGCACGACTTCGAGCATCTCGCCACCCGCTCCGGTCTTACGCAGGCCGTACCAGCCCGAGATGTGGACGTGCGCGGCGGGCGTCTTCGGGATCGTTGGTCAGGGCGTCGGGTTCTTCCAGCAGCGAGAGGCGGCCGACCCGCTCGCCCAGCTTCTCCACCAGGTCCCGGCTCAGCCACTCGATCGGCCTCACGGCGTCGGGGGAGAGTTGCTCCGTGCCCGCATCGGCCCCGCCTCGAACTCCCCGACGGAGAAGGTGTACTGAAAGGGTTCCTTCGTTTCCTGGATCCAGAGACGCGTCCAGTTGACCAGCAGCAGCGAGATCGTCAGCACCGGGACGGTGATCGCGACCACCGCGGGCCCGCCCAGCGGAGCCACATTGAGAGCGGCGAAGATGCCGATGCTGGCGACGACCCCGAGCCAGCCGACCGATCGATAGCGACGACCGCGGCGAACGCGGCCGACCAGTTCGGGATCGACAATCGCGTCGGTGGAGATTTTCGTCGGGATGCCCGCCGCCATCGCGACGATCTTTTCGCAGTTTTCGTCAAGTAGTCAACAAGAGGTCGTGTCAGGGCGAGATCCGCCACCCGACCGCCCTCCGGGCGCATCGATACGCTTCCGCGCGATGCAGGAGGAGCAGGGACCCGACCGCCGCTGGATCATCCTCGCCGCGTTCGCCGTGATCGCGATCGGCGTAGTCGCCGCGATCCTGGTCTCGCGTGGCGGCGGGGACGACGACGCGACCACGGCCGCGAGCGGCGGCGCCGAGGGCTGCGAGCAGGTCGAAGCGCCGCAGCCCAAGCAGGTCTCGCTGAAAGCGCCCGAGCAGGTCCTCGAGCAGGGCGAGAAAGCGACCGCGGTGGTGGAGACCAGCTGCGGCAGCTTCGAGATCGCCCTCGACACCGAGCGCGCCCCGAAGACCGCCAACTCCTTCGCCTTCCTCGCCGAGGAGGGCTTCTACGACGACCTCGCCTTCCACCGGATCGTGCCCGGCTTCGTGATCCAGGGCGGCAGCCCGGAAAACGTCAGCACCGGCGGTCCCGGCTACAGCATCGAGGAGAAACCGCCCGCCAATCTCGCCTACACGAAAGGCGTGGTGGCGATGGCGAAGAGCTCGGCCGAGCCACCCGGCACCTCGGGCAGCCAGTTCTACGTGGTCACCGGCGCCGACGCCGGCCTGCCGCCCGAATACGCCCTGGTCGGCAAGGTCAGCGAGGGCCTCGACGTGGTCGAGCGGATCGGCAACCTCGGGACGCCGACCGAAAAACCCAAACAACCGGTCGTGATCGAGTCGGTCACGATCGAGCGCGGCTAGGCGCAGCGACTAAGCTGGCCGCATGGCCAAGCCTGACGTAGGCGACCCAGCTCCTGATTTCTCACTTCGCGGTACCGGCGGCAAGACCTACAGCCTCGCCGACTACCGCGGCCGCAAGCTGATCCTCGCCTTCTACCCGGGCGACGCGACCACCGTCTGCACCAAGCAGTTCTGTTCCTACCGCGACCAGGGCGACCGCCTCGACGCGCTCGGGGCCGCGGTGCTGGGGATCTCGCCGCAGTCGGTCGATTCGCACGAGCACTGGGTCAAAGAGCAGGAACTGAATGTGCCGCTGCTCGCCGACGAGGATCTCGCGGTCAGCCGTGACTACGGCGTCACCGGCTGGATCGGCCCGCTCGCCCGCCTCACCGGGGCGAAGGACGCCCCCGGCGGCCGCTACGTGATGCGCTCGATCTTCATCGTCGACGAGCAGGGCATCGTCCGCTACCGCCACGTCAAGCGCACCGGCAGCACCTACGAGTCGGTCGCCGACCTCGAGCAGGCGCTGGCCGCGATCGCCTGATGGCGCCCGCGGCGGCGCCGCCGTTCGCGGTCGCCGGAGCGCCGGTCCTGCGCGGCGAGGCGGCGGGGGAGGGGCCGCCGATCGTCCTCTGCCACGGGCTGACCGCGAGCCGCCGCTACGTCCACCATGGCTCGCGGGCGCTGGAGCGGGCCGGATACCGGGTCGTCACCTATGACGCCCGCGGGCACGGCGAGTCCGACCCGGCGCCGGCCGGCGAGGGTTATGGATACCCGTGGCTGGTCGCCGACCTCGAGCGGGTGGTCGCGGCCGCGGTGGGGGAGGGACGCTTCCTGCTCGCCGGCCACTCAATGGGCGCCCACACCGCCCTCGCCTACGCGCTGCGCCATCCCGAGCGGCTCGCCGCCCTCGCGGTGATCGGCCCGACTTACACCGGCGAGGCGGCGCAAGCGGCGGCGCTCGCTTACTGGGATGGCCTCGCCGACGCCTTGGAGAACGGCGGCGTCGACGGCTTCGTCTCCTACATCGACCGCAACCAGACCACCGACCCGGCCTGGCGCGACTCGGTGCTCAGTTTCACCCGCGCCCGGCTCGAGCTGCATCGCCACCCCGAGGCGATCGTCGCCGCCCTGCGCGAGGTCGCGCGCTCGCGGCCCTTCGAGTCACTGGAGGCGCTGGAGGCGATCGAGGTGCCCACCCTGGTCGTCGCCAGCCACGACGAGGCAGACCCCGGCCATCCCTACGCGGTCGCCGCCGCCTACGCCGAGCGACTGCCGCGGGCGCGGCTGATCAGCGAGGAGGAGGGGGAGTCGCCGCTGGCCTGGCAGGGCGGCAAGCTTTCGCGGCGGTTAGCTGACTTTTACTCGGAAGCTTTATCTTCATCGCCGTGAGGATTCCGAGCGAGTGGACGCTGCGCCGAGTGATCGCCTTCGTCGCGACCCTCGGGATCGGCGTCGCCGCCTACATCGCGATCGTCGAGTCCGGCGGCGGGGCACCGGCCTGCCTGGCCGGCGGCGGTGGCTGCGAGACGGTCGCCAGAGCTCTACTCAGAGGTCGCCGGGATCAACATCGCGATCTTCGGGGTGATCGGCTACGCCGCGATCCTCCTCACCGCCTTCTTCGCCAGCGACCTCTCCCGGTTCACCGGCTTCGCGATGGCGCTCGGCGGCTTCGGCTACAGCATCTTCTTGACCTACCTGGAGATCTTCAAGATCGAAGCGATCTGCCAGTGGTGCGTGGCCAGCGCGGTACTGATGACGATCCTCTTCGCGCTCAACGCCGCGCGGCTGATCGGCTACGCCGGCGGGCCGACCGCGGCGGGCGCGCTCGGAGCGACCCGATGAACGAGGCCGGCGAGCGCCGCCGGCGCCTGCTCCAGTTCGCCGCCGGCGCGGTCTTCCTCGCGATCGCCGCGGTGCTCGTCCTGATCATCGTCAACGCCGGCAGCGGCGGCGGCGACACCGACGACCTCGACGGCAGCGCCGAGGTCGAGCGGATGCTCGGCGGGATCCCGCAGCAGAAACTGCTGCTCGGCGACCCGGAGGCGAAGGTCGAACTGGTCGAGTACGGCGACCTGCAGTGCCCGGTCTGCAAAGGCTACGCCGAAGACTTCCTGCCGCCGATTATCGAAAACCGGGTCAAGAATGGCGAAGTGAAGCTCGACTTCCGCAACTTCGCCTTTCTCGGCGACCAGTCCGACACGGCCGGTGCCGCCGCGGCCGCCGCCGGCGCCCAGGGCCGTGGCTGGCAGTTCCTCGAGCTCTTCTACAAGAACCAGGGCGTGGAGAACTCCGGCTACGCCGACGACGAGTTCCTCACCGCGGTCGCGGAAGCCGCCGGGATCGAGGACATCGCCAAATGGAACCGCGACCGCGAATCGGCCAAATACAGCGGCGAGGTCGAACGGACCACGGCCGAGGCCGAACGGCTCGGGATCACGGGCACGCCGACCTTCGCGATCGCCGGCCCGAACAGCGACGGCTACGAGATCCTCGGCACGCCCAGCTCGGTGGGCGTGCTGGAAGCCGAAATCGACCGCGTCCGCTAGCCCGGGTTTACATAACCACCATTATCGTGCGTTGTGTCGAGCGTCTGGCGTGCTCCTTACCTTTCGCCGATGCCCCGCCCGGCGCCGTTCCACCTCGGTATCGCGATTTGGCTAGGACTTGTGACGCTGGCTGCCGGCAGCTTTGCCCTTCTTTTTCGGGCAATTCCTTATCCGAGCCCGGAACTAATGCGATCCATGGCGGAGATTGGAGTCACCTTGCTCTTGGCCTATGTGGTTGAGGCAGCCTGGATGGCCACTCGCCTCAGTCGTGAGACCGAGGAGGAACGTGAGCATTGGCTGGGATCGACTGCCGGCTTCGGCCTGGCTGGCCTGATCGGAGTGATCATCGCCTTGCTGGTAGCCGAGCATCGCGCCGCCGGCCACGGAAATGCCCTAGACGCCTTCGGTCTCTGGTGGTCCGTTTTTTCGCTGGGACTCCTCGGCGTCGCGGTGGCACTTCACCCAGTGATCGTCGCTCGCTGGAGACACACAGGCGACTCAAGCTAGCGACCCGAGATCGTGCTCGGCGATCTCGCGACCAGGCTGGCGAGGCGGTGGCTCATATCATCGCCCGATGCCGAACTGGCTCAGCGAGGCGAAAGCCGTTGACGCTGCCGTATACGGGGCGATCGCCGCGTCCGAGACGCCGGCCCTCGACCAGGCGATGCGGCGCCTGACCCGCGCCGCCGACCACAGCAAGCTCTGGCTCGGGGCCGCTACGGCGATGGCCCTGCTCGGCGGCGCCGGTGGCCGTGGCGCGGCCCGACGTGGGCTGGTCTCGCTCGGCCTCGCCTCGGCCTTCGCCAACCTGGTCGCGAAGCCGCTGACCACGCGCCGCCGGCCCGAACGCCAGGAGCTCGAGCTGCTGGCGCGCCGGCACGTGCCGATCCCGCGCAGCAGCTCCTTCCCCTCCGGCCACACCGCCTCGGCCTTCGCCTTCGCGACCGGCGCCGGCGCCGCCCAGCCGGCGCTCTCGGCGCCGCTGCGGGCGCTGGCGACCCTGGTCGGCTACTCGCGCGTGCACACCGGCGTCCACTACCCGGCGGACGTGCTCGCCGGCGCCTTCATCGGGGTGACCGCCGCCGAGCTGGCCGCCCGCCTGCTCGAACTCGATCACTAAGTGGGGCTATGGCGCCATTTAGTGATCGAGTTTCAGGCTGGCAGCACGGCGCTGCCGCTGACCAGCGGCTCGACGATCGGCGGGGCCTTGGGCAGCTTGTCGCGCCGGACGTCGGTCAGGTCGAGAGCGGATGCGGCGATCGTCGCGACGGTGTCGCGGTTGCAGTGGCAGCCGTCGCCGACGAACCGCCACGGGCGTTCGAGCCGGTCCTGCCAGCGGGCCAGGCCGGGATCGGTAGCCCGCACGTGCTCGATGAAGAGGAGCCGGCCGCCGGGCTTCAGCACGCGGGCGATCTCGGCCAGCGCCGCCCGCGGGTCGGGGACCGTGCAGAGGACCAGGGTCACGACCGCGGTGTCGAAGCTCGCGTCCTCGAACGGCAGCCGTTCGGCCGGCGCTTCCGAGACGCTCGCGGCGCGGGCCGAGCCGGCGAGTTTCGCCCGCAGCTGCTTCGCCATGTACGGGTCCGGCTCGGCGAGGACGAGCTCCTCGACCGCGTCGGGGTAAAGCTCGACGTTCGCGCCGGTACCCGCTCCCAGCTCCAGCACCCTCCCCCGCGCCTCACTCAGCAGTCCGCGGCGCATCTCCCGCAGCCCGGCCTCTTCGGTCGCCTTGAAGGCGCGGTCGTAGAAGGCGCTGAAGGCCCTCCCCCAGGTCGCGTCGTAAATTCGTCCCACGCCGGGCAGCGTAGCGCCGAGGCGACCCGCGGCGCCAGCGGCGACTGGCTAGGAGGCTGAAGCCCGGCTCGAGGTCTTCTCGGCGCCGGGCTCGCCCGCCGCGGCGCGCTCCTCGTAGGCGTGACGGGCACCGTGGTCGACCTCGAACATCAGCTTGTGCGTGCCCATCAGGCGACCCACCGCCTCGGCCACGCGCCGCGGCATCAGGGCGGCGAAGCGGGTCATGACGGCGTTGGAGCGGGGCACGAAGACGTCGAAGCGGCCGAGCTCGAGCGCGTCGACGATCTCGTTCGCGACGTCCTCGGCCTCGACCGGTTTGATCCATTTCTGGGCGAGGCCGGCGGTCAGTTCGGTGTTGACCACGGTCGGCATCACGCAGTGGACCTCGACGCCGCTGTCGCGCAGCTCCGCCCGCACCGCCTCGCAGATCCCGACCACCGCGTGCTTCGTGCCCGCGTAGGTGGCGATGCCCGGCAGCGCCGTCTTGCCCGCCTGCGAGGCGATGTTGACGATGTGGCCGCTGTGGCGCGGCCGCATCCTTTCGATCGCCAGCTGGGTGCCGACGATGACGCCGTAGACGTTGATGTCGAGCTGGCGGCGGATCGAGTCGTCGGACTCGTCGACCAGCGCCGTCACCGGCATGATCCCGGCGTTGTTGATCACCACGTCGACCGGGCCGAGCTGGCGCTCCGCCTCGTCCAGGAAACCCGTGAAGGAGGAGCGGTCGGTGACGTCGAGCGGCAGCGCCACGCTGCCGCCGCCGAGCTGACCGGCGGTCTGCTCAGCCAGCTCGAGGTCGAGGTCGCCGATCGCGACGCGGCAGCCCCGGCGCACCAGCGCCGTCGCGGTCGCCTTGCCGATTCCGCGAGCGCCGCCCGTGATCGCCACGACCTTGCCGTTCAGTGACCGCCGCTGCTTCGCCATCTTGTGCTCCTCCTTGGTGCGGCGAGCCTCAGCTCGCCGGCTTGTAGACGGTGACCACGGCGGCGCCGCCGAGGCCGATGTTGTGCTGGAGCGCCACCTTGGCGCCCTCGACCTGGCGCTTCTCGGCATCGCCGCGCAGCTGCCAGGTCAGTTCCGAGCACTGCGCCAGCCCGGTCGCGCCCAGCGGGTGGCCCTTGGAGATCAGCCCGCCCGAAGGGTTGACCACGACCTTGCCGCCGAACGTGGTCGCTTCCTCCTCGACCAGCTTGTGCGCCTCGCCCTCGGCCGCGAACCCGAGCGCTTCGTAGGTGATCAGCTCGTTGGCGCTGAAGCAGTCGTGCAGCTCGCAGACGTCGACTTCGGCGGCGGCGACCCCGGCCTCCTCGTAGGCGCGGTCGGCGGCCAGCTTCGACATGTCAGCGCCGACGATCGTCATGCAGTCGGCGTCCTCGGCGAAGGTCGAGGAGAGGTCGGTGACCATCGACTGGCCGGCGATCTCGACCGCGCGGTCCCAGAGGCCGTGCTCCTCGACGTAGCGCTCAGAGGCGACGATCGCGCAGGCGGCACCGTCGGAGGTCGGCGAGCACTGCAGCTTGGTCAGCGGGTCGTGGATCATCTTCGCCGCCTTGATGTCCTCCAGCGTGTACTCGTCCTGGAACTGGGCGTAGGGGTTGTTGACCGAGTGCTTGTGGTTCTTCCAGCCGATCCAGGCGTAGTGGTCGGGGTTGGACCCGTACTTCTGCATGTGGTCGCGGCCGGCGTTGCCGAACATCTGCGGGGCCGGCGGTGACTGCTCCGGGTCGCGGATCTCGAACATCCGCATCGCGTGCTTGTCGAGCGCGTTGGTGCGGTCGGTGTACTTGACGCCGAGGCTGCCCGGCTCCATCTTCTCGAAGCCGACCGCGAGCGCGCAGTCGACGAGACCGCCCTTGACCGCCTGGCGGGCGAGGAACAGCGCCGAGGAGCCGGTCGAGCAGTTGTTGTTGACGTTGACGACCGGGATCCCGGTCAGGCCGAGCTGGTAGAGCGCCCGCTGGCCGTAGGTCGAGTCGCCGTAGCAGTAGCCGGCGTAGGCCTGCTCGACGTCCTCGTAGGGAATGCCGGCGTCGGAGAGCGCCTTCTCCCCCGCCTCCTTCGCCCAGTCCGGATAGTCGCCCTCCTTGGTCCCGGGCTTCTCGAACTTGGTCATGCCAACGCCGATCACGAACGTGCGGTTGCTCAACTGTCTCTCCTCGAAGTCTGCCGCGCCTCTGCCGCGGTTTGGCTGCGTAGCCAGGAATCTACCGGACCGCAGCCGGGTTGGGCCAGATCGCGAAGGCGAGGAAGGCGATCAGGATGCCGAGCGCGGTGCCGGTGGCGCGCTCGTCGACCGCCTGCCAGGCCGACTCGCCGATCGTGTCCGCGAGCAGGACCACGTAGACGGTGATCGCCGCGGTGAACAGCGCGTACTGGACCGTGAGCAGGCCGAAGGCGAGCGCCGCCGCGGCGGTGAGGAGGGCGCCGGTCACGAGGTCGTCGCCGCGGAAGGCCTCGGCCGCAGCGGTCGCGATCACGAGGCCGATCACGGTCCCGACCGCGCGCAGGACCAGGCGCTTGTGGGTCTCGTCGATCTCGGGGCGCATGACGAAGAGGATCGTCAACGGGATCCAGAAGCCGTGCACGTGCATGTCGAGCAGCCGGTAGAGGGCGACGCCGGTGGCGAGCGCGAGGCCGAAGCGGATCGCGTGGCGGGCCGTCGGTGAGGCCATGGTCAGGTTAGAGCGCAGCGCCGCCTTCGTGTGAGGCCAGTTCCAGCCGCTCTCCTCCTCGTCGGCGGCGCGATCGGCGCAGGCCCAGACCAGCAGCGACCAGGCGGCCTGCATCAGGCCGCCGAGGGTCGCGTAGAGCAATGCCGGCGCGGCGTCGGAGACCGGCAGGAAGAGGCCCTGGGCGACCATCAGCGCCAGCGAGACCGAGAGGCCGAAGATCGCCAGCCGCAGCGAGACCGAGAAGCAGTAGCCGGCGGCGGCGCCGAGCAGCCCCAGCGCCAGCACTGCCAGCGGCGCCGAACCGGTGCTGAGGATGCCGAGCGCGGCGGCAACGCCGATCAGCGGCGCCGCTGCCGCCTGCCAGGCGGCGCGCGGGCCCGCGGGCGCGTCGAGGCCGGGGAACCCGGCGAGCAGGGCGCCGGTCGCGATCGCCCCCTGGGTCGGATAGTCGAAGCCGAACTCGATCCCGAGGGCGATCCCGATCGGGACCGCGACCAGGGCGCCGCGGCGCAGCGCCGGCCCCGGCGCGCTCGGGCCGATCGCGAACAGCGGCGAGGCGCGCAGCCGCCGCGCGGTCCCGGCAGCGTTGAACAGCCCCGGCCGGCTGCCGGGCGGCGACTTGCTGGGGGTAATCTGAGGGGTCTTGGTCACCGCCGTTCTCAGCTCCGATCCTGCCGCGGGAGTGGGCATCTTCGCCGCCCTGGCGGCGGGAGTCGTCTCCTTCCTCTCGCCCTGCGTGCTGCCGCTGGTCCCCGGCTACCTCTCCGCGGTCACCGGCGTCTCCCCGCGGGAGCTCGAGGACGTCAGCTGGCGCCGCGTCCTCGGCCCCAGCCTGCTCTTCGTCGCCAGCTTCTCGGCGATCTTCATCCTCCTCGGCCTCACCGCGACCGGGCTCGGCTCGGTGCTGCAGGACAACAAGGAGCTGCTGACCAAGATCTCCGGCGCCCTGATCGTCCTCATGGGCGTCTTCTTCGTCTCCACCCTCTTCATCACCCGGCTCAACCGCGAGTGGCACGTCGATGCCCTGCTCGAGCGCGCCGGCCGCGGCGGCCCGATCGTCGCCGGCGCCGCCTTCGCGATCGCCTGGACCCCCTGCATCGGCCCCACCCTCGGCGCGATTCTCTCCGCCGCCTCGCTCTCCGACTCGGCCGCCCGCGGCGCCTTCCTCCTCGCCGTCTACTCGGCCGGCCTCGCGATCCCCTTCCTGCTCACCGCCGTCGCCTTCTCCCAGATGACCACCGCCTTCGCCGTGGTCAAGCGCCACTACCAGGCGATCGTCGCCAGCGGCGGCGTGATCCTGATCGCGATGGGCATCCTGATCTGGACCGGCGAGCTGTTCCAGCTCAACATCGAGGTCCAGAACTGGATGGAACAAACCGGCATCGACTTCTGGAACTCAGTCTGAGCGCCGAAACTTTCTGTCCGATCCTCCCCGTAATCTGCCACACTTAGGAAGGATGGTCGTGGGGGTTCCCACCTGCTGTCTTCACGGGCAGCATCCGCTGAAATAAGCGGCTGAAGGTGGCCCCGGTCCATCCTTTCTTCATCTTTGGCAGGGGGATGGGGTGCTGTATCGGGTCTACGTTGACGAGGCTGGGGATCGGGGCATCTCGAAGAGTTCGGGCTGCCACTTCGTCGTCTCGGGAGTTGTCGTAGCGGATCCGGCTGAGGCTGAGCTCAGAGACGAGCTACGACAGCTGCGGGCCGATCTCGGCCGGCGCCCAGAAGACGTGCTGCATTTCGTCAAGTTCAGCCACTCGCAACGACTGAAGGCAGTTCAGGACATCGCCGCCTCGTCGCTGGCCACGGTCATCAACCTAATCGTCCACAAGGACCTGATTGGGCAGCCGTTCCCCAGCGGGAGCATGGCGCGCATTTCCCGGCCCGACCCGATGTACCTATGGGCGCTGCGCCTACTGCTCGAGCGCATCTCCTGGTTCGTCGACGACGCCGGGGACGCCAACGAGGCGATCGTCACCTTCGCTCACCTCAAGGGCTTCAAGGCTCAGAAGCTCCACGACTACCGGGCGGCGCTGGAAGGGAATGGCGACACCGGCGTCCGCTGGCCCGTCTTCGCAGGGCATCCATTTCGCGTCGAGACGCCAAAGTCGGTCGAACTGCTGCAGGTTGCCGACGCCTTCCTGCGCAAGCTCTAGGTAGCCACGCGTCTGCAGTTAGGCCCCGTATAGGTGCCCTAGAGCAGACGCGTGCTCAGTTGCGGGCCGGCGCGACCGTCTCCAGCTCCTGCCCCACCACCTCGGTGATCTCGAGGCCGTCGTTCTCGAGGTCGCGGGAGCAGACGATGCGGAAGCGGCCGGTGCCGATCTCGCCGTCGGGGACGACCGGGAGGCCGCGGATCGTGTCCCAGCCGAGCCGCTCGACCTCGAACGGGTTCATCCGCACCTCGGCCGCCGGAAACGGGCAGTTCGCGTTGTGCTGGTCGATCGCCTGCGAGATCGCCTCCAGGTTCTTCGCCTCGGGGGATGCCACGCCCCAAGTCTAGGCCGGACCCGTCCATTCGCTCTCCTACCATCGACCGGTGGCCTTCGAGCGGACGATCGCGCACCTCGATATGGACGCGTTCTACGCATCGGTCGAGCTGCGCAAGCGGCCGGAGCTGCGGGGGAAACCGGTGGTCGTCTGCGGGTCGGGGCCGCGGGCGGTGGTGACGACGGCGAGCTATGAGGCGCGGAAGCTGGCCGGGATCCACTCGGCGATGCCGGCGGCGACGGCGCGGCGGCGGCTGCCCGACGCGGTCTACCTGCGGCCGGACTTCCCGGCCTACCGGGAGGCCTCGGCCCAGGTGATGGAAGTGCTGCGGCGCAACGTCGAGACGGTCGAGGTGGTCGGGCTCGACGAGGCCTACCTCGACCTCACCGGGCTGTTCTCGCCGAAGGCGACGATGCGGCGGGTCGCGACCGAGATCCGGCGCGAGACCGGCCTCACCTGCTCGGTCGGGATCTCCGAGAGCCGGCTGCTGGCGAAGATCACCAGTGAGCTCGGCAAGCCGGCCGGCCTCGTCGTGCTCTCACGCGCGCAGGCGCTGGAGCGCTTCGGCGGCGAGTCGCCGGGCCTGGTGCCGGGAATCGGGCCGAAAACCGTGGTCAAGCTCGAGCGGATGGGCATCCGCACTCTGGCCGACCTCGGGGCACGCGCGCAGGCGGAGCTGGAAGCCAGCTTCGGCCCGCGCTCGGGCGCCTGGCTGCACGCGCGCGGCTGCCTCCGCGATGAGACGCCGATCACGGTCGCGCGCGAGACCAAGTCGCAGTCGACCGAGATCACCTTCGACGTCGACGTCGGCGACCATGCCGAGCTCGAGGCGCACCTGGTCGAGCTGGCACAGGAGCTCTGCCGCCGCCTCGCCAAGCGGGAGCTCGCGGGACGGACGATCGGGATCAAGGTGCGGCTCGACGACTGGACCAACGTCACCCGCTCGCACACCGTCGCGGAGCCGACCAACGACCCCGCCGTGGTGACGCCGCTGGCATTGGAGCTGCTGCGCGCCTACGACCCGCGACGGCCGGTACGGCTGCTCGGGGTCCGACTCGCCTCCTTCGGGCACGAGGCCAGTGAAGACGCCGCGGCGGACGAGTCGGAGCCGCAGCTCCAACTCAGCCTGCAGGGCTAAGCGCGCTCCCGAATATTCACCTCCGGCCCTGGCCCGTGTGCGACCATGCCGAGATGGCTGAACGGCTCACCGGTCTCGATACCTCGTTCCTCCACATGGAGCGGGCCGGCGCCCACATGCACGTCGCCTCGACCGCGGTCTTCACGGGCGAGGCGCCCTCGCACGAAGAGTTCCGCGACCACATCGCCTCGCGCCTGCATCTGGTGCCGCGCTTCCGCCAGAAGCTGCGCTTCGTCCCCTTCGACCAGGGCCGGCCGGTCTGGGTCGACGACCCGCACCTCAACCTCGATTACCACGTGCGGCAGACCGCGCTGCCGGCGCCCGGCTCCGACGAGCAGCTGCGCAACCTGGCGGCGCGGATCTTCTCCCAGCAGCTCGACCGCTCGAAGCCGCTCTGGGAGCTGTGGCTGGTCGAGGGCCTGCGCGACGACCGCTTCGCGATCATCGGCAAGAGCCACCACGCGCTGGTCGACGGCGTCTCCGGCGTCGACATCACCACCGTCCTCTTCGACCTCGACCCCGAGCCGCAGGGTAGCCCCGCCTCCGCCCGGCCCTGGCTGGCCCGGCCCGAACCGACCGACCTGAAGCTGCTCAGCGAGGCCTGGCGCGAGCGCCTGACCAGCCCGCCGGAGATCCTCCGCGGCGTCCGCGCGGCGCTGCGTGGCCCGCGCAAGGTCCTGCGCGGAGTTGGCGCGACCTCGAAGATGGTCGGTGCCGGGATGGGCGCGCCGAGCAGCGTCTTCAACGTCGAGATCGGCCCCCACCGGCGCTTCGCGATGACCCAGGCCGACCTTGGCGACCTGAAGCGGGTCAAGGACACCCACGGCGGCACCGTCAACGACGTGATCCTCTCGATCGTCGCCGGCGCCCTCGGCAAATACCTGCGCGCCCGCGGCCACGACACCGAGGAACTCGAGCTGCGGGCGATGGTCCCGGTCAGCGTCCGCGCCGCCGAAGAGCACGGGGCGCTCGGCAACCGGATCTCGGCGATGATGGCGCCGCTGCCGGTCTGGTGCGAGGACCCGGTTCAGCGGCTCGAGATCCTCACCGAGCAGATGGGCGACCTCAAGTCCTCGGGCCAGGCGGTCGGGGCCGAGATCCTCACCAAGTTGACCGACTTCGCGCCGGCGACGATCGCCTCCCAGGCCGCCCGGCTGCAGCCGGCGCAGCGCTTCTTCAACCTTGTCGTCACCAACGTCCCCGGGCCGCAGTTCCCGCTCTACGTGCTGGGCCAGAAGATGGAGTCGATCTTCCCGATGGTGCCGCTGGCCCGGCGCCAGGCGCTCTGCATCGGGATCATGTCCTACAACGGCCAGGTCAACTTTGGGCTGATCGGCGACTACGACGCGATGGCCGACCTCGAGAGCTTCGCGCTCGACCTCGAAGCCGCGACCGACGAGGTCCTCGGGACCACTTCCCCGGTGACCTCGAACGGGACCGTGTCGGTCAGGTAGCGCCAGTCGAGGCGGCGGGCGCTGAAGCCGCTGGCGTAGCTGTCGGCGTTGACCACGACCGCGGTGATCCGCTCGTAACGGCCGGGGTTGCCGAGCCGGGCCTCGAGCCGGCCGCCGCCGCGGCTGTAGTCGAGCCGGGTCACCGTGCGCCCCTGCCGCTCGCTGCCCTCGCGGCCGACGAGGACGAGGCTGGAGGCGACCCCGCGCGGCGCCAGCGCCCGCACGACGACGGCGCGACCGCCACGGGCGTGCACGCGCAGCAGCGAGAAGGTGGTGTGGTTGAGGAAGCGGGTCAGCCGGCGGCCGTCGAGCGGCAGTGAGCCCTGCCGCTGCATGTCCGGGTAGCGGCTGCTCTCCTCGAACCCCTCCCCCGTCCTCCACTCGGCGACCGCGGCGGCGAAGTGGGCGAAGTCGTGGCCGAGGTCGGAAGGGCCGGCGGCGCGGATCGCCTCTTCGTAGGCGCCGACCGAGAAGCCGCCGGGCCGGACGTGGATCGCCCGCGCCCAGGCCTTGCGCACGATCGCCGCGCCGTAGCGCCGCGCCAGCCACTGGTTCCAGACCGCCGAGCCGTACTCCTTGATCGAGCTCGCGGTCAGCGGCGTATCCCAGCGCTTCACCCAGCGCCGCACGTAGCGCATGTAGTCGTCGATCTCGTCGTAGACGAGATCCTCGATCCAGGTCGCGGTCGACTCGGCGAACCAGGGGTCTTGGTAGGCGTCGTAGCCGAACTGGAGGATGTGGTTGTACTCGTGGGCGAGGGTCACCTCGAGGTCGTCGATCGCCTTCGTCCCGGGGAACTCGAAGGCGCTGTAGTCGTTGTCGAGCACGAGGTAGCCGTGCAGGCGCCGCGGGATCCGCTTCCCCTTGCCGATCTGGCCGCGGTCGGGTGCCGCGTAGCCGAACAGTTCGCCGCCGATCTGCGAGAGGTAGATGTCGGTCTTGCCGACCCCGCCGCCGCGCCGTCCGTCGCTCTTCGGCTCGCGCCAGCCGAGCTTCTCGTTCTCGATCTCGTGCACGTGTTCGGCGACCCGCAGCACCTGCTCGACGAAGTTGGGGACGCCGTCGCGGTCGCGGTCGTTGAGGCTGGGCGCGTCGATCCCCTCCGCCACCCAGTGCACGCAGAAGTGGCGCGAGCACCGCGGCGAGCGCGGCGCCTCCGGGACCGTGTAGGCGTTGCGGTTGGGGTCGGGGTCGTCGGTCGGTCGCCGGCGCGCTTCGGTCGGCCGCGGCTGCGGCGCCAGGAACGGCTTCTGGCTTGGTGAGGCGAGGCTGGGGACCGCTTCGGAGAGCCCGGTCGCGGCCGTGGCGGCTGCCGGCGCGGCGCCGAGCAGCAACAGCGCCGCCGCCGCGAGACCGACCAGATGGCGACGTCGGCCCCGCATCGGCGGCACCCTACTGCGTGCCCCGGCCTGCCTCAGGCGTCTGGACAGGGATACTTCAGCGCCTACCGCCCCCCGCCGCCCATGCGTATCGCTCTCGCCCAGATCAATCCCACCGTCGGCGACGTCGACGGCAACGCGGCGAAGATCGCCGAGTGGATCGGCCATGCCGCGGCGGCGGGCGCCGAGCTGACGATCTTCCCCGAGCTCTGCGTCCCCGGGTACCCGGCCGAGGACCTCTACCTCAAGCGCCACTTCGTCGAGGCCAACGCGCGCGCGGTCAGAGAGCTCGCCCGCGGGGTCGGCCCCGGCCACACGGTCCTGGTCGGGTTCGCCGAGCCGGTCGCCGCGGGCGCGGACTCGCGCCAGGCCCACAACTCGCTCGCCGTGCTCGCCGACGGCTCCGTGCGCGCTGTCTACCGCAAGAACCGGCTCCCCAACTACGCCGTCTTCGACGAGCAGCGCTACTTCGTCCCCGGCGACGAGCCGCTCACGGTCGAGGTCGCCGGCGAGCTGGTCGGGCTGACGATCTGCGAGGACTGCTGGGTGACCGGGCCGCCGGCCCAGACCGAGGCGGAAGCGGGAGCGGCGCTGATCGCCAACCCGTCGGGCTCCCCCTACCACCGCGGCAAGGGCCGCGAGCGGGTCGAGATGTTCGCCGAGCGCTCGCGCGCTTACGGAACCTGGTTCGCCTTCTGCAACCTGGTCGGCGGCCAGGACGAGCTCGTCTTCGACGGCCAGAGCCTGCTCACCGACCCCAGCGGCGAGCTGATCGCCCGCGCCGCCCAGTTCGAGGAGGAGCTGCTGGTCCGCGACGTCCCCGGCGGCGGACCGGGCAGGCTGGCCGAGCCGCTCACCGACCCCGACGAGGTCTACGCGGCCCTCACCCTGGGGCTGCGCGACTACGTCGCCAAGAACGGCTTCGGCCACGTCGGCGTCGCCCTCTCCGGCGGCATCGACTCGGCCCTGGTCGCGATGCTGGCCGCGGACGCGGTCGGCCCCGAGCGGCTCAGCTGTGTGGTCATGCCCTCGCCTCATTCCAGCCCTGAAACCCAGGGCGACGCCCGAACTATCGCCGCCAACCTCGACTGCGAGCTGATCGAGATCCCGATCGAGCCGATGATGGACGGCTACGAGCGCGCCCTCGGCGGATCGGGGCAGCTTGACCTGGCGGCGGAGAACATCCAGGCGCGGATCCGCGGCAACCTGATGATGGCGCTCTCCAACCGCCACGGCTGGCTGGTGCTGACCACCGGCAACAAGAGCGAGATGTCGGTCGGCTACGCGACCCTCTACGGCGACATGGCGGGCGGCTTCGCGGTGATCAAGGACGTGCCGAAGACGCTCGTCTACGAACTGGTGCGGCGGCGCAACGATCGCGCCGGGCGCGAGCTGGTGCCGGGCGCGGTGCTGGAGCGAGCGCCCTCGGCCGAGCTGCGCCCCGACCAGCGCGACAGCGACTCCCTCCCGCCTTACGACCTGCTCGACCGCATCCTCGAGGCCTACGTCGAGCGCGACCAGGGCCGCGAGGAGATGATCGCCGCCGGGATGCCGGCCGAGACGGTCGACGAGGTGATCCGCATGGTCGACCGCTCCGAGTACAAGCGCCGCCAGGCGGCGCCGGGAATTCGCATCACTCCCCGAGCGTTCGGCAAGGACCGGCGGCTCCCAATCACGAACAGGTTCGGGGGCTAAGCGAGTTCGGGTAGGGGTTCCGCTTAACTTTTTCGATGATCGCCACCGGCCGTCCGACCGCCGACACACCGAAAAAGTACAAGACGCTTCACCCCTACCCGAACTCGCTTAGCGACTCGGAAGCGGCCTGATCGCGATCGTCATCTGGGCGAGAGCGCAGAGACGATCGTTGTCGTCAGTGATCTCCGCGTCCCAGACCCAAGTCGTGCGGCCGCGGTGGCGGGCGCGGGCGGTGACTTCGGCGCCGCCCGCGGTCACCGGGCGGATGAAGCTGACGCTGATCGACTGGCCCATCGCCGCCATCCCCTGGTCGAGGACCGAAAGCGCCGTCGCCCGCGAGCAGATGCTCTCGACCAGGGTCGACATCACGCCGCCGTGGAGGAGGCCGACCGGCTGGCGCAGCTCCTCGCGCAACTCGACCCGGACCCGGGCGTGGTCGGGGTCGTCATCGAGCCACTCGGTGCCGAGAAGGGCGTCGAAGTGGGAGTGCAGGCCGCGGGGGTCGTCGGGCATCGGCGCCAACCCTATCGGCGCCGAAGTTAAGCCTTCGCGACCCCAGGGCGCGAGGGCTCAATCGGTCGGCCTCTGCCCATAGTGTTCGGGCCGATGGCGCTCAGCGAGGACCAGAAGGCGATCCTGCGGCTGCTCGCGCAGCGCGGCGCCGAGGGCTACGACGACCTCGCCGCCCTGATCGGGGCGAGCGTGGACGAGATCCACGCGAAAGCCAAGGAGGCCGCCGCCCAGCTCGAGTCGGAAGGGATCCCGGCGCCGGAGATTCCGTCGCCCGCCCGCAAGGGCGCGATCGAGAGTCCACCCCCAGCGGCAGAGCAGCCGCCAAAGCCTGAGCCCGCACCAGCGGCCGAGCGGCGGCCGAAGCGCACGCCTCCCCCGCGTCCGAACATCTCGCTGCCCGGTGGCGGCGGCGCCCGCACCGCGCTCATCGCCGGCGCCCTCGTCCTCGTCGCGCTCGTGGTGATCCTGATCGTCGGCGGCGGTGACGACTCCGGGAACGAGAGCGGCGGCGGTGAGGCGAACGGGCAGGCGGTCAACGCCGCCAATGGCCAGGAGGTGACGCGGGCCGTGCTCGAGCCGGTCGACGGCAGCGACGCCGAGGGCGTGGCGACCTTTGGCCGGGTCAAAAACTCGCTGGCGCTGCAGGTCGAAGCGACCGGGCTGGAGCCGACCGGCAAAGGCGAGTCGTACACGATCTGGCTCTACCAGTCGCCCCAGAAAATGCTGCCGCTGGCCTCGACCCGAGTCGGCGAGCAGGGCCGGATCGCCGCCCAGGTCGAAGTCCCGACCGAAGTGCTCGCCTACCTCGCCAACGAAGCCTTCGACCAGATCGACATCTCGCGCACCACCGACGCGACCCTGAAAGCCTCGCTGGCGAAAGCCACGCAGGAGCGCAAAGCGCCGATCTACACCGGCACCGACGTCCTGCGCGGGCAGATCAGGGGCCCGATCATCGGCGCGGCGAAACGCGGCGAATAGCTCAGGCGCTCGGGAGCAGCTTGCCCGGGTTCATCACGCCAGCCGGGTCCAGCTCCTCCTTCACCGCGCGCAGCACGTCTAGTCCCGTCCTCCCCACCTCGGCCTCCATGTAGGGCGCGTGGTCGCGGCCGACCGCGTGGTGGTGGGTGATCGTGCCACCGGCGGCGACGATTGCCGCGCAGGCGGCCTGCTTCACCTGCCGCCACTGCGCCACCGCCTCCTCGTGGCGGGCGCGGGCGATGAAGGTGAAGTAGAGCGAGGCGCCGTCGGCGTAGCCGTGCGAGAGGTGGCAGAAGACCAGCCCCGGCGTGCCCTGGGCGGCGAGCGCGTCGCGGATCGCCGCACCGACGCCGCTGTATAGCTCGCCCAGCCGGCTCCAGGTGTGCGACGTCTCCAGCGTCTCGACCATCGCGCCCATCCCCATCAGCGTGTCGCGCAGGTACGGGCCCTGGTAGCGGCCGTGCTCCCAGGAGCGGCCGGCCGACTGGCCGAGGTAAGCGGCGCCGCCCGCCCGCAGCGCCCGCACGGCCAGTGCCCGCCGGCGCGCCACCGACTCCTCGCCACCCTCGAAGCCGAGGATGACGAGGGCGCCGCCGCGGCGTTTGCGCAGGCCGAGGTAGCCGCCGAACAGCTTCGCCGCCGCGCCGCGCGGCCCGGAGAGCGCCAGCGAGACTTCGGTCTCCTCCTCGTCGGAGATGCGGATGATCTCCGGCAGGCCGGGGCCCTGGGCCAGTTCCCGCACGATCTCGGCGCCGGCCTCGAAGCTCTCCGCGATCCAGGCCTCGTAGCGGCGCACCGTGGGCTGTGGCCGCACCCGCACGGTGACGTCCGGGATCACGCCGAGCACGCCCTCGGAACCTACGATGAGCTCACGCAGGGCCGGCCCGGCGGCCGTGTGCGGCGCCTCCAGGGTCTCGATCGTGCCGGCCGGCGCCAGCAGGCGGACCGAGCTGACCAGGTCGTCGAAACGGCCGTAGCCGCTCGAGGCCTGGCCGGCGGAGCGGGTCGCGGCGAAGCCGCCGATCGTCGCGTACTCGAAGGACTGCGGGAAGTGGCCGAGGGTGACGCCCTCGCGGGCGAGCGCCTCCTCTGCCTCAGGGCCACGCAGGCCGGCGCCGAGCCGAGCGGTCAGCGAGCGCTGGTCGACCGCGACCGCGCGCAGGGCGCCGAGGTCGAGGCTGATCAGGCGCTCGTGCTTGCCGCGCAGCGGCTCGACGCCCCCGACCACGCTGGTCCCGCCGCCGTAGGGGACCACGGCGATGCCCTCGGTCGCGCAGACCTCGAGCACCCGCTGCAGTGCCGCCGCGTCGGTCGGCATCACGACCGCGTCGGGGGCGCCGTCGAGGCTGGCGCCGCGCAGCCGCGCGAGGTCGGCGTAACCGCACCCGGTCGCGTGTCGCAGCCGGTCCTCGTTCGAGCTGAAGATCGCCTCCGGGCCGACCGCCTCGGCCAGCGCTGCCGGCAGCGGCTGCGCCGCCGGCAGCGGGAAGTCCTCGAGGCCGGCGGCCAGCGGCCACGGCTCCAACTCGCCGATCCGCTCCCGCAGCACCCCGAGAGCCTCCGCGTCGAGCTCCGGCGTCAGCGCCGGATCGCCCCACCCCCACCACTTGTCATCGCGGCGTGGTGGGTTCATACCCCCGCCCCCAAAGGCGTTTTTTTAACCCCTGGGGTTAAAAAGTCGACACGGCTCACGCCAGCGCCCTCTCGATTCCGTCGAGCGCCTCGTCGAGGATCTCGCCCTGGCCGCGCCGCATCATCAGCGAGCCGAGCCGCGACAGCCCCTTCAGCGTCTGCACCGAAGCCAGCTCGACCGCGGTGGCGCCGCCGTCCGGCCGCAGCGCGATCTCGATCGCCGAGCTGCGCAGGTGACGGGCGAACGGCGTCCCCTCCAGCTCCTGCTCCCAGACGTAGCGCTCGTTCTCAGCCGCGCTGAGGCAGCGGTAGTCGGCGCGCACCCCGCGCCCCTCGGCCGTCTCCAGCACCTTGGTCCACTGGCTGCGGCGGCCACCGCTCTTGCGGTCGACGTTCTCGACCCGGCTCACCCGCGGCCACCAGCGCGGCAGGTTGTAGGGGTCTGAGACCAGCTTCCAGACCTCCGGCACGGGGGCGTCAATCGTGCGGCTGCGGCTGACTCGGGGCAAAGCGCGCCGAACTTCAGTCGCCGGCCAAACGGCGGAGATCCCGCACCAGCAGTAGGTGCTTGAGATGGCTGACCGTCGCCGCCAGGCTCTCGAGGCTCTGCAGTGCCTCCTTGCGGCGCTCCGGATTGCGCGAGCGCAGCGAGGGGCCGAGCAGCGCTTCCAGCAGCTGCGCCTCGCGGTCGGCCGAGGAGCGGAAGACGCGCAGGTTGCGGGCGCCGACGCCGACCCGCGAGAGCTCGTTGGCGGCGCGGACGATCTCGCGGTCGGTCTCGTCGTAGACGGTCTTGCCTTCGCGCTTCTCCGGCTGCACGATCCCGAAGTTCTCGAGCTCGGCGATCAGCTCCTCGCGGGCGCCGGTCTCCTCCACCACCTCCTCCAGGGTCAGGTAGGCGCGCGAGGTGTCGACCAGGATTGCCCGCCGTACGGCGCCGCCGCTGGTCCGCTTCTCGCCGCCGTCGCTGATCGCGATGTCACCGCCGCTGGCCAGCTCCTGGCGGATCACCCGCAGCGGCAGGAACTCGTCGCGCTGGAGGCGCAGGATCGTGCGCAGCCGCTCGACGTCGGCCTGGCTGTAGAGGCGGTAGCCACCCGAGGTGCGGCGCGGGCTGAGCAGCTTCTGGTCCTCGAGGTAGCGGATCTTCGAGATCGAGACGTCGTCGAACTCGTTCTGGAGGATCTTGCAGACGGCACCGATCGTCAGCGCCTTGCGCGGCCGGCTGGCCGACTCCGGCGGGCGGGCGGGCTGTTCGGAGACGGGCATTAGATGCCTGGCTTCCTGGCCGCGTGCGCCTGGGGGCGCGTGTGGCCGAGCAGGTCAAGGACGCAGGGCGCAGCCTTTGGTGGTGCCAAAGGCAAGCCCGAGGACGTAGAGATGCGAAGCGCCATACGCGTCATCCAGGTGTGCGTGGTCGGGGAGTCAGGCATCTACCGCTCCAGGTAGCTGAGCTTGTACTTGCCGACCTGAATCTCGTCGCCGTCGGCGAGCCGGTGCGACTCGATCCGGCGCCGGTTCACGTAGGTCCCGTTGAGCGAGCCGAGGTCGTCGATGTAGAGGCCGTCGCGGCGGCGCACCAGCAGCGCGTGGTTGCGGGAGACGGTGACGTCGTCGAGGAAGACGCCGGCGTCGGGGCTGCGGCCGATGCTGACCCGGTCCTCGTCGATGCTGAAGCTCTCGCCGGCGCGGCCGCCGCCGGCGCGGATCACCAGCGCCGCCCCCGCCGCCTCGACCACCTGGTCGATGTCGACCGGCTGCATGTCGCCGGTGTCGTCGACCGTGTAGGTCATCGTCGTCGGGTCATCGCCGGACTCCGCCGGCCCGCCCAGGTAGGCGCCGCACTTCTGGCAGTAGTTAGCGCCCTCGGGGTTGGCGAACCCACACTCAGGACAGTGGACGGCCATGCTCGGCTCCCGCGCTCAGGCGGCGGGCTCGTCCTCCGGGGAGGCCCCCGCCTTGCCGGCGAGGATCTCGGTCAGCTTGCTGACGTCGTCGCCGGAGATCATCGACTCGCCGGCGTCGTGCTTGTCGCGCAGGCGGTTGACCAGCTCGGCACGGAGGATGTCGATCTTCCCGTGCAGGACGCGCCGCTTGTAGGAGATCTCGTTCTCCTCCTCGGTCAGCTTGTCGATCAGCTCCTTCAGCTCCTTGTCGCTGAGTGAGCCCAGATCGGGAAAGGTCTCCTCCATCTCGCTCCTTAATCGAGGGAGGCGATCGCCTCCATTTGCGCAGGCGACGATTATAGGTCGAGAGCGGTCCAAGGTTCAACCGCAGGTTGAAGGTTCAGCCTGTTTGACCGCCGGATTGCAGGCGTGCGGCGCGCATCCCGGCCCGCGCGTACATCACCGTGGCGATGATCGCCATCACCAGGCCCCAGGCCACCAGCGCGGTCGCGACCCAGCCGGGGGCGAAAAGGGCGAGCCAGATTCCGCCCATGATCGGGAAGACCGAGATCCGCCCCGGCCAGTTGACTTCGATGTCGACGCCGTGGCGCAGCCCGTACTGGGCGAGGAAGAGCATCGCCAGCTCGCGCAGGGCCAGCAGCGCCAGCAGCCAGCGCGGCAGCAGCTCGAAGCTCCAGCAGACGACGGCGCCGGCGAGGATCGTGAGCCGGTCGACGAGCGGGTCGAGCAGGGCCCCCATGCGGCTGTACTGGCCGGTGACGCGGGCGAGGAAGCCGTCGAGGTAGTCGCCGGCGGCGATCGCCCAGAAGACCATCGCGGCGGCGAAGGAGGTGCCATCGTCGGTGCCGTAGGCCATCACCAGGAAGACTGGGATCGCCGCCAGGCGCAGGTAGCCGACCAGGTTGGGCAGCGTCCACGGGCGCAGCGGCTCCCCCTGGCGGGTGGTGGCGGGTTTGGCGTAGCTGCGGTCGAGCCCGAAGAGGCGGCGCACGCGACCGCGGCCGAACGGGGCGCGGTTAGCCATCGCTGCCCTGGAGGATGGCGAGCGCCCGCGCGGCAGCCTCCTCCACGGGCAGCTCATGCTCGGCGCCGGAGGCGCGCTCGCTCGCCTCGACCACGCCGTTGGCGAGGCCACGACGGCCGGCGACGATCCGCAGCGGGCAGCCGAGCAGCTCGGCGTCGGTCAGCTTCTCCCCCGGCCCGGCCTCGCGGTCGTCGTAGAGAGCCTCGGCGCCGGCCTCGCGCAGCTGCTCGTAGAGGCGGTCGGCGGCCTCGCGCTCGGGCTCACCCGGCTTTGCCAATGAGACCAGATGCACCGCCCACGGCGAGATCGCCCGCGGCCAGACGATCCCGCGCTCGTCGGCGCGCTGCTCGATCGCGGCGGCGACGATCCGCGCCGGCCCGATCCCGTAGCTGCCCATCACGATCGGCTTTTCGCTCCCGTCCTGATCGAGGTAGGTGGCGCCGAGCGGCTCCGTGTAGCGGGTCCCGAGCTTGAAGATGTTGCCGACCTCGATCGCCGGCTCGATCTCGATCATGCCGCCGCCGGGCGCCGTGTCGCCGGCCTCGACCGTGCGCACGTCCATCTCCTCGAAGCGGAAGTCGCGGCCCGGCTGGATCCCGCGCAGGTGCGTGTCGGGGCGGTTCGCCCCACTGACGTAGGAGTCGCCGGCGATCGCCGCGTCCTTGACGATCGGCAGCTCGAGGCCGACCGGGCCGATGTAGCCGACCGGGCCGACCTCGGCCTCGATCTCCTCCGCGCCCGCCTGGCGGAAGTCGGCGCCGAGCGCGTTGCGCAGCTTGATCTCGTTGAGGCGGTGATCTCCGCGCAGCAGCACCAGGACCATCCCCCGGCCCTCGACAATCACCGGCAGGGTCTTGATCAAGGCGCCGGCGGGCAACCCGAGGTGGGGAGCGACCTCCTCCACCTTGCGCAGGCCCGGCGTGTCCACCGGCTCCGGCGCGGGCAGCGCCGCAGGCAGCTCGACCGGCTGCGGCGCGGCCGAGGCGACCTCGACGTTGGCGGCGTAACCGGGCGCCAGCGCCACCTCGTTCTCGCCGGCCGGGCAGGGCGCCATGTACTCGTGGGCGCCGGAGCCGCCCATCATCCCGACATCGGACTCGACCCGGTACCAGCGCAGCCCGCAGCGGTCGAAGATCCGCGCGTAGGCCTCGCTCTGCAGCTCGTAGGAGCGCGCCAGGCCCTCCTCGTCGCGGTCGAAGGAGTAGGCGTCCTTCATCGTGAACTCACGCGTGCGCAGCACCCCGGCCCGCGGCCGCGGCTCGTCGCGCTCCTTCGTCTGCAGGTGGTAGAGCATCAGCGGCAGGTCGCGGTAGGAGCGAACGTCGTTGGCGACGTGGTAGGTGAGGCACTCCTCGTGCGTCATCGCCAGCACCATCGGCGCGCCCTTGCGATCCTGCAGCTTGAACAGCTCCTCGATCGCGTAGCGACCGGTCTTCTCCCAGTTCTCGGCCGGCTGCAGGACCGGCATCAGCATCTCCTGACAGCCGATCGCCTCCATCTCCTCGCGCAGGACCGCTTCCACCCTGCGGTGCGCGCGCCACCCGGCCGGCAGGTAGGTCCACAGCCCGGCACCGAGCTGACGAATCAGCCCCGCTCTAACCATCAGCTTGTGGGACAAGGCCTCCGCGTCCGACGGAGCCTCCTTGAGGGTGGGGAGAAATGCCTGAGAGAACCGAGTCACGGCGTGAAACCTACCCCGCTCCTCCGGCGGGTGGCATCAGGGGAGGCACCGAGAACGTAAACCTCGCCCGCAGGTGCCTCCCCTGATGACAGGACCCGCCGGGCCGGAGCGCGCTAGGCCCGCGTGAATCTCCGCCCCGCGGTCGGGGATACATCCTCGTCGAGCAGGACCTTGTCCGACTCGCCCTTCTGCGCCGCTTCGTGCTCCATCTGGGCGATCTTCTCGGGGGTCAGGTCGCCGGCGTTTTCCTCCTCGATCTTGGCCACCCAGGCGGCGCCCTCGCGCGACTCCGCCTCGTCGAACTCGACCTCGCCGCCGCGGTCGAGCGACTTGTCGATCTCCTCGAACAGGGTGTCGACCAGCTTCGCCTGCGGCACCTTGCGCAGCGGCTTGCCGCCGGCGAAGATCAGGCCCTCGTTCTTGGCGCCGGCGATCCCGAAGTCGGCGTGGCTGGCCTCGCCGATCCCGTTCACCGCGCAGCCCAGCACCGCGACCTCGACCGGCTCCTCGTAGCCTTCCAGCCGTTGCTCGATTTCGGCCACGACCGAGTCCATGTCGAACTGGAGGCGGCCGCAGGTCGGGCAGGCGATCAGCACCGGGCCGCGCTCGCGCAGCTGCAGCGCCTTGAGGATCTCCCAGGCGACCTTGACCTCCTCCTCGGCGTGGAAGGTCGAGAGGCTGATCCGGATCGTGTCGCCGACCCCGTCGGCGAGCAGCGTCCCCAGCCCGACCGCCGATTTCAGCGACCCCGACCATTTCGTCCCCGCCTCGGTGATCCCGAGATGCAGCGGGTACGGGATCTTTTCCGAGAGCAGGCGGTTGGCGGCGATCGTGTTCGGCACGTTGGTCGACTTGATCGAGACCTTGAAGTTGGTGAAGTCGAGCCCCTCCATCAGTTCGACGAACTCAACCGCGGCGGCGACCAGCGCCTCGACCGGCGCCTCCCGCTCCAGCTCGTGCAGGTGTTTCGGCAAGGAGCCGGAGTTGACGCCGATCCGCATCGGCACGCTCGCCGCGTTCGCCCGCACCGCGACCTCGGCGACTTTCTCGCGGCCGCCGATGTTGCCCGGGTTGAGGCGGATGCAGTGAGCGCCGGCGTCGATCGCTTTCAGCGCCAGCGTGTGGTTGAAGTGGATGTCGGCGATCACCGGGATCGGCGATTCCTTGACGATCGTCTTCAGCGCCTCGGCGTCCTGCTCACGCGGCACCGCGCAGCGCACGATGTCCGCGCCCGCGTCGGCGACCTTGCGGATCTGCTCCATCGTCGCCGCCAGGTTCGCGGTCTCGGTCTTGGTCATCGTCTGCACGGCGACCGGCGCACCACCGCCGATCGGCACCTTGCCCACGAATATCTGGCGTTTCGAAGCCATATCTACAGCGTATCCGGGTGACCCAGCGGCACGGCTAGCGGACGTTGTAGGCGTCGCTGCCGAGGCGGCCGATGTCGTTGGTGAGGCCGATCACCATCAGCATCAGGACGAGAGCGAAGCCAACCATGGTCGCCCGCTCCATCACCCGCAGGGAGACCGGGCGGCCGCGCAGCTTCTCGACCACGGCCCAGAAGATGTGGCCGCCGTCGAGGGGAAGGATCGGCAGCAGGTTGACCAGGCCCAGTGAGAGGCTGACCAGGGCGAGCAGCAGCAGCGCTTCCACCCCACTGCGGTCGAGGGTCTGGTTGGCGGCGTCGCTGACGCCAACGATCCCAGAGATCTGCTTGCGCTGTTCCTCTTCGAACAGGCGCGAGAAGATCGTCGCCGTTTTCGAGGTGACGAGCCAGATCGAGTCGAGCGCGCGCTCGGCGGCGGTGCCGGGGCTGATCTCGGTCGGGCGGCCGCCGTAGGAGAAGCCGACCAGGGCGCGGCCCTCCCCCTCGGAGTACTCCGGGCGGACGGCGATCGTCCGCACCTCGCCGTCGCGGCTGACCGTGAGCACTACCGGCGTCGCCGCCACGCAGCCATCGACCTGCTTGCCGGCGCACTCGTGCGAGCCGACCTGCTTGCCGAAGGCTTCGAGCCGCTTTTCCTGCTCCAGCCCGGAAAACGACTTGCCGTCGACCGCGAGAATCCGGTCGCCCGGCTGCAGCACCTTCGCCGCCGGCGACCCCGCCCGGACGTCGCCGACCTTCTGATCGATCTCCTGCGCATTGAAGAAGTAGACCGCGGCGAGAATGAGGAAGGCGAGGACGATGTTCACCGCCGGGCCGGCCGCGACCACGACGATCCGCTTCCAGACCTTCTGCCGGTAGTAGGCGCGGTGCTCAGCCTCCGGAGGGACGTCCTCCTCCGGGTTCATCCCGGTGATTTTCACGTAGCCGCCGAGCGGGATCGCTTTGATTCCGTACTCGGTCTCACCGCGTTTGAACGACCACAGGGTCGGCCCGAAGAAGAGGAAGAAGCGCTCGACCCGCATCCCGGTCGCCTTCGCGGCGACGAAGTGCCCGCCCTCGTGGAGGAGGATCAGCAGCGAGAAGCCGAGGAAGATGAGGATCCAGTTCATGCTGGAGCCAACCCGCGAACCTGCTCTTCGCTGCGCAACCGGGCCTCCGCGTCGGTGGCGAAGAGGTCGTCGAAATGGGTCACCGGCCGCGCCGGCATCTCCTCCAGCACCCGCTCGATCACGGCGGCGATCCCGGTGAAGGGGATGCGACCGTCGAGGAAGGCGGCGACCGCGACCTCGTCGGCCGCGTTGAGCACGCACGGCGCCGTCCCCCCCGCTGCGCCCGCCTCCAGCGCCAGCCGCAGGCAGGGGAAGGTCGCGAGGTCAGGGGCCTCGAAGGTCAGCTCGCCGGCCGTGGCGAGGTCGAGCTGCGGCACGTCGACGTCGGCTCGCTCGGGGAAGTTCAGCGCGTAGGAGATCGGCACCCGCATGTCGGGGTGGCCGAGGTGGGCGAGCGAGGAGCCGTCGTTGAGCTGGATCAGCGAGTGGACCAGCGACTGCGGATGGACGACGACCTCGATCCGCCCGTAGCCGACGCCGAACAGGTGGTGCGCCTCGATCGCCTCGAAGCCCTTGTTCATCAGCGTCGCCGAGTCGATCGTGATCCGCCCGCCCATCTTCCAGGTCGGGTGGTCGAGCGCGTCCTCGACCCCAACCCCGTCGAGGTCGGTACGGCCGCGGAACGGGCCGCCGGAGGCGGTCAGGACCAGCTTCACGACCGTGCCCGGTGCCTCGGCGCCGATCAGCTGGTGCAGGGCCGAGTGCTCGGAGTCAACCGGCAGCAGGCGCGCCCCGGTCGCCTCCGCCAGCGCCATCACCAGCTCACCACCGACCACGAGGCTCTCCTTGTTGGCGAGCGCGACGTCGGTGCCGGCACTCAGCGCGACCACCGTCGAGGCCAGCCCGGCGGCGCCGACGATGCCGTTGAGCACGAGGTCGGCCTCGGTCGAGTCGATCAGCTCCCGCACCCCCTCCTCACCGGCCAGCACGCGCCCGCTCCAGGCGCCCCGCGCCCGCTCCGCCGCGTCGGCGTCGGCCAGCGCGATCGCCGGCACCCCGTGCTGGCGCGCCTGCTCGACCGTCAGCTCCCAGCCCGAGCCGGCCGCGAGGCCGACCGCCTGCAGCTCCTGCGAGCGCCCGATCACCTCCAGCGCCTGCGTTCCTATCGACCCGGTCGAGCCGAGCACGAGAACCTTCTTCATCCGTCCTCAGAGGATAGGGAGCGCGTGCGTCTGCATTTAGGCCTCCTATACGGGCCTAAATGCAGACGCAGCTCAGTAGACAAGCGCCACCGAGAGGTAGTAGCCGACGACGACGGTGAAGAAGACGGCGTCGAGACGGTCGAGGATGCCGCCGTGGGGGCCGAACAGGGTGCCGGTGTCCTTGGTCCCGAGGTCGCGCTTCAGCATCGACTCGAAGAGATCGCCGAGCGGGGCGGCGGCGGCGACCGCGGCACCGATGATCAGCGCGTCCACCCCCGAGAGCCAGTCCTGGTAGAGGCCGGCGAACCAGAAGCCCATGGTCCCGATCACGAATCCCCCGATCAGCCCCTCGAGCGTCTTGTTGGGGCTGAGGTTGGGGGCGATCCGGTGGCTGCCGAACATGCGCCCGGTCGCGTAGGCGGCGGTGTCGGCGACGAAGGTCCCGACCAGCACGTCAACCAGCAGGCCGGCGCCGTGGTCGGGCAGGTCGCGCAGCAGCACCGCGTGGACCAGCGGGATCCCGATCCAGGCGATCCCGAGCAGCGTCACCGCGACCGAGATCGTCGCCCCGTCGCGGTGGCGGGCGTCGGCCGCGAAGGCGAAGAGCAGCGGGAACGAGGCGGCGAGGACCATCAGCACGTTGAAGGCGGTGCCGAAGTGGGCGGCGGCAATCAGGGCGGCAACCGCCGCGTAGGCGGGGATCGCGAGCGGCCGCGAGCTCGCGGTCATCGTCAGGTACTCGCGCAGGCAGAGGGCGCCGATCACCAGCATCGCCGCCGCGAAGACGAGGCCGCCGGCGACGACTACCGCGATCGCCGCCGCGATCCAGGGCAGGACGACGATCACCCGCTTCGCGGTCTCGCCGCTGCGGCCCCTGCGCCGCTGCGGGCGCGGCTGCGGCGGCGGGTCGTCCTCGAACATCTCGTCGTCGAAGAGATCGGTCCTCATCAGCGGGCTCCGAAGCGGCGCTGGCGGGTCTCGTACTCGCGCAGCGAGCTCTCGAACGCGGCCCGGTCGAAGTCCGGCCAGAGCTCGTCGCGGAAGACCAGCTCCGAGTAGGCGCACTGCCAGAGCAGGTAGTTGGAGACGCGGCGCTCTCCGCTGGTTCGTATCAGGAGGTCCGGGTCGTGCATCTCAGGCGCATAGAGGTAGCTGCGGAACTCCTCCTCGGAGCCCCCGGTAAAGCTTCGCGCCGCATCGACGATCTCCGCCCTGCCGCCGTAGTTGAAGGCGACGAAGAAGGCGATCCGGTCGTTGCCCGCGGTCTTCGCTTCCGCCCACTCCATCGCCTCGGCCAGGCGCGGCGGAATGCCCTCGCGGCGCCCGACGAAGCGCATCCGCACTCCCTCGGCGTCGAGCTCGGGCGTCTCGTTGGCGATCCGTTCGCCCATCATCCGCATCAGCCCCTCGACCTCATCGGCCGGCCGGGTCCAGTTCTCGGTCGAGAAGGAGAAGACGGTCAGCTCGCGCACCCCGAGCTCGGCGGCGTCGCGCAGCCGCGCCTTCACCGTGTCGGCCCCGGCCCGGTGCCCGTCGACCACCGGCAGGCCGCGCTGCCGCGCCCAGCGACCGTTGCCGTCGGTGATGATCGCTACGTATCTAGGCGCGGTCACGAGAGATAGCCAACCCCGTGAGGGGGCGAAAACCAAGCAGTTCGTGGGATGCAGGGAGGCCGGCGAAGGGAGCGCACTCTGTGCGTGACCGAGCCTGCCGACCGAAGACCGCGAAATGCGCCGGTTTGCAGCCCCCTCACACCTCGAGAATCTCTTCTTCCTTGCCCTTGAGCAGGGAGTCGATCTCGGCGATCGCCTCGTCGGTCTGCTTCTGCAGCGCCGTCTCGGCCCGGCGCTCGTCGTCCTCGCCCGCTTCGCCTTCCTTTTTCAGCTCGCGCAGGTCGCTCATGATGTCGCGGCGCACGTTGCGGACCGCGACCCTGCCGTCCTCGGCGACGCCGTGCACGACCTTGACCATCTCGCGTCGCCGCTCCTCGGTCATCTCCGGGATCTGCAGCCGAATCACGTTGCCGTCGTTGCTCGGGGTGAGGCCGACGTCGGACTCCTGGATCGCTTTCTCGATCGCCCCCAGTGAGCCCTTGTCGAAGGCGGTGACGGTGAGCAGGCGGGCGTCGCTGGCGGCGATGTTGGCGAGTTGCTTCAGCGGCGTCGGGTTGCCGTAGTAGTCGACGACGATGCGGTGGAGCAGGTGCGGCGAGGCGCGGCCGGTGCGGACGGTGGCGAGCTCGCCACGGCTCGACTCGACCGACTTGGCCATGCGCCCCTTCGCGTCGTCCAGCAGTTCGTCGATCAGCTCCACCGGTTCCCGTCCTCGCTCATTCGGCGGCGGCGCTGGCGACCAGCGTGCCCACCTTCTCGCCGGAGACGATCCTATCTATGTTGGTCTCGTCGCCCATGTTGAAGACGTAGATCGGCAGGTCGTTGTCCATGCAGAGCGAGAGCGCGGTCGAGTCCATCACCCGCAGCCCGCGCTCGATCGCTTCCCGGTGGCTGATCGCCGGGATGAACTCGGCGTCGGGATTGGTCGCCGGGTCGGAGTCGTAGACCCCCTCCACCCCGTTCTTCGCCATCAGGATCGCCTCGGCGTGGATCTCGAGCGCGCGCAGCGCCGCCGCCGTGTCGGTGGTGAAGAACGGGTTGCCGGTGCCGGCGGCGAAGATCACCACCCGCGACTTCTCCAAGTGGCGCATCGCGCGGCGGCGGATGTAGGGCTCGGCGACCTCCTTGACGTCGATCGCCGACATCACCCGCGTGTACTGGCCCAGCCGCTCCAGCGCGTCCTGCAGGGTGAGCGCGTTGAGCACCGTCGCCAGCATCCCCATGTAGTCGCCGGTTGCCCGGTCCATGCCCCTGGCCGCACCGTCGAGGCCGCGGTAGATGTTGCCCGCCCCGACCACGATCGCCACCTCGACGCCGCGCTCGCGGATCGCCGCCACCTGCTGGGCGATCCGGTCGACCTCGGCCCCGTCGGTGCCGTAGTCCTGGCTGCCCATCAGGGCCTCGCCGGAAAGCTTCAGCAGGATGCGCCCGAAGCGCGGCTCGGGAGAGTCGGTCACGTCGGCGTGAGCTTATTCGCCGACGCGGAAATAGGCGAGGCGAGCGACGCGGACGTTCTCGCCGGTTTTCGCCGCCAGCTCCTGGCGCAGCTCCTCGATCGTCTTCGAGTCGTGCTTCTCGGTGTTGACGTGGGTCTGGTCGAGCAGCGCGACCTCGGCCGCCCACTTCGCCAGCTGGCCCTCGACGATTTTCTCGACCACGTTGTCGGGCTTGCCTTCTTCCCGCGCCTTCTCTTCGAAGACCCGTTTTTCGGCGTCGCGCTCCTCGGCGGGGATCTCCTCGGTGGAGACATACCGAGGGGCGGTCGCGGCCGCGTGCAGGGCGACCTGGTAGGCGAAGACCTTGAACTCCTCGTTGCGGGCGACAAAGTCGGTCTCGCACTGAACTTCGACCATCGCCCCGACCTTGTCGTTGGCGTGAATGTAGGAGGCGATCACACCCTCGTCGGTGCCGCGCCCTTCCCGCTTCGCGGCGGAGGCCTGCCCCTTCACCCGCAGCAGCTCGACCGCGCGATCGACATCGCCATCGGCCTCGACCAGCGCCGATTTCGCGTCCATCATCGCCGCTCCCGTTCGGTCCCGCAGCGCCTTCACATCGGCAGCCGTAACGCTCATTTCGACTCCTCGTCTTTCTTCTCCTCAGCTTTCTCCTCACTGGTGGCCGGAGCCTGCTCAGCCGCCGGCGCTTTCTCCTCAGCGGCCGGAGTCTCGGCTTTCTCTGCCGCCGCCGGAGCCTCAGCTTTAGCCGGAGGCGTCTCTGGCGCGGGTGGCGCCGTAGGGGGAACCGCCCCCGAGGAAGCTTTAGCTACCGCAGGGGGCGGTGGGTCCCCTGCGGCGACAGGACCCGCGCCCTGCCCGCCCTCGGCTTTAGCCGGAGCCTGGGGCGCCTCGGCTTTCGGAGCAGCCTGCTGCGGCGCTTTCGCTTTAGCCGCAGCCTGCTGCGCTTCCGCGGTCGCTTTAGCCGCTTTCTCCGCCTCTTCGGCCGCTTTTTTCGCTTCCTCGGCTTCGACGCGAGCCTTCTCTTCCTCCTCGCGCTTCTTGCGCTCTTCTTCCTCCTTTTTGCGCCGCGCCATTTCCTCGGCGATGCGCTTCTCCTCCTGCACGCGCCAGGCGCTCGCCCCCTCCTCGACGGCGCCGCCGATCGTGCCGATGATCAGCTGGCAGGAGCGGATCGCATCGTCGTTGCCGGGGATCACGAAGTCAACCGGGGTCGGGTCGCAGTTGGTGTCGACCAGGCCGATGATCGGGATCCGCAGACGGGCCGCCTCGTGGACCGCGATCTCCTCGGTTTTGAGGTCGGTGACGAAAACCGCGTCGGGCAGGCGGTCCATGTCGCGGACGCCGCCGAGGTTGAACTCGAGCTTCGCGAGTTCGGCCTCCATCCCCATCCGCTCCTTGGTCGGGAGCAGCGCCAGTTTGCCGTCCTCTTTCCAGCCGTTGAGCTCGTGCAGGCGGGCGATCCGGGTCGACATCGTGTTGAAGTTGGTCAGCAGGCCGCCGAGCCAGCGTTTGTTGACATAGGGCATCTGGCAGCGTTCAGCCCATTCCTGGACCGTGTCGCGCGCCTGCTTCTTGGTGCCGACGAAGAGCACCGTGCCGCCGCCGCTGGCGAGCTCGCCGGAGAAGCGGCGCGCGTTCTCCAGCAGCGCCTCGGTCTGGACCAGGTCGATGATGTGGATCCCGTCCAGCTCGCCGAAGATGAAGCGGCGCATGTTCGGGTTCCAGCGGCGCGTCTGATGGCCGAAGTGCACTCCGGCCTGGAGCAGCTCGGTGAGGCCTGCCTCTGGCATCGAAAATTCTCCTTGTCTTGGGTACTGCTCTCCCGCCCTGCTGGCCGGACCTGGCACCGGGCGCCAGGCAGGATCCGGTTTCGTCGTCGGACGGGGGTTGGTTTAGAGCGGTTGATTGTAGAGCGCCGCGCTAGGCAGCGCGGGCCGCGTCGAGCGCGGCCGCGAGATCCGCGGGTAGCGCGGACTCGAAGGCGAGCCGCTCGCCGCTGCGCGGGTGCTCGAAGGCGAGCCGGTGCGCGTGCAGGAACTGACGCTTCAGCCCGTAGCGAGCTGCGCCGCCGTAGGTGGAGTCGCCGGTCAGCGGGTGGCCGATCGCGGCGAAGTGGGCGCGGATCTGGTGGGTGCGGCCGGTCTCGAGCCGTGCCTGCACGTAGCTCTCCTGCCGCAGCAGCTCCAGCACCTCGAAGTGGGTCCGCGCCTGCCGCGAAGCCGCCCCGGAGACCGCCATCCGGTGGCGCTGACGGGCGGCGCGGCCGATCGGGGCATCGATCGTGCCGGTGCGCGAGCCGAGCCTGCCGCCGGCCAGAGCCAGGTAGACGCGTTCGACCTCGCGCCGCTGCACCTGGGCCTGGAGGGCGGCGTGGGTCTCGTCGTCGCGGGCGACCACGAGCAGGCCGCTGGTCTCCTTGTCGAGCCGGTGGACGATCCCGGGGCGCTCGGGGTCCCCGCCGCCGCCGAGGACGTCGGCCAGCTCGTCGACCAGGGTCGGCCCTGGTGCGAGGGCGCCGGGTGGACGACCAGGCCGGCGGGCTTCTCCACCACCGCCAGCGCCTCGTCGAGGTGGACGACCCGCAGCCGCGGCTCAGCCACTCCGCGCCTCCCTCTCGGCCTCGCGCAGGTAGAGCAGCACCAACAGCGCGACCCCGAGCGTGACCGCGACGTCGGCGAGGTTGAAGGCCGGCCAGGAGCCGACGTCGATGTAGTCGGTGACGGCGCCGGAGGCGATGCGGTCGATGAGGTTGCCGATCGCGCCCCCCGCCAGCAGGCCCGTCGCGACCCACATCCAGGGCCGCGTCGGGTCGCGCGAGAAGAGGTAGCCGATCACCCCCAGCGCGGCCGCCGCGATCAGGACCAGCGGCAGCCCCGCGCCCCCGGCGAGGCCGAAGGCGATGCCCTCGTTGTGGACGAGGGTCAGCGAGAGAGGCCCGAGCACGTCGACGTCCTCGCCGAGCGCCAGGCTCGCCTCGACCGCCGCCTTGACGGCCTGGTCGGCCGCGACGACGGCGGCGCAGAGCGCGCCGGCCAGGCACCAGGCGCGGGCGCTCGCGCTCACCCTGCGATCAGGCCGACCAGGATCGACTGCGCGACGAGGAGGACGATGATGCCGACGATCGGGCTGAGGTCGAGCGCGAACCCGCCGCCGCCGACCGGCGGCAGGAAGCGGCGGAAGAAGTTGAGGTAGGGGTTGGTCGTCTCGGTGACGAAGTCGAGCACCGCGCGCAGGTAGGGGCTGTACGGCATCCGCGGCACGTAGGAGAGCAGGACGTTGATGAAGATCAGGGCGATGTAGACGATGAAGAGCGCGTTGACGTAGGTCGCGATATCGCCCCGGCTAAGGGCCAGCGTCAAGATCGAGAGGCTCATCCCCGCATCCGCTCCAGCGAGGCCCGCACCGCGGCTTCGAAGGCCGTGCGCGCCCCCTCGCGGTCGAGCGCCTCGAGGCCGGCCTCGGTGCTGCCGCCGGGGGAGGCGACCGCCCTGCGCACGTCGGCCGGGTGGCGGACGCGCAACAGCTCGGCCGTCCCCGCGGCCGTCTCCACGACCAGCTCCCGCGCCAGCTCCGGGTCGAGCCCGTCCGCCGCCCCGGCGTCGGCGATCGCCTCGACGGCGAGCGCCAGGTAGGCGGGCGCGCAACCCATCACCGCGGTTGCGGCGTCGAACTGCTCGTCGCGTAACTCGACCACGTGGCCCAGCAGCTCGAGCTTCTCGCGCACCAGCGGCGAGGGCGGGCCGGCGAGGCAGAGGACGCCTCGCCGCACTTCGACTCCGACGTTCGGCATCACCCGGTGCGCCTCGGAGCGCGGGAACGCCGCCGCGACAGTCTCCAGCGCAGTCGCGCCGAGCAGGGACACGAGGACCTTCGGATCGCCGACTTCGGCGGCGGCCTCCCGCAGCTTCGCCGGCTTCACGGCGAGGACGGCGAGGTCCGCCTGCGCGCCGATCACCGCGTTGGATGCCGCCTCGCCGCCGAGCTCCTCGGCGAGCGCCCGCGCCCGGCCGGAGCCGCCGTCGGAGAACAGCATCCGCTCGAACTCGCCCTGCCAGCCGCGCGCCATCGCGGCGGCCATGCTTCCGGACCCGACGAAACCGACGATCATGCCCGCCAGCCTAGTCGCCGGCTGCCGGTTAGGACTGGTTGAAGAAGCCCTTGTCGATCAGCCTCGCCTTTTCCTCGGCGGAGACCTCGACGTTGCGGGGCGTGAGCAGGAACATCTTCTCGGCGATCCGCTGCATGCCGCCGTCGAGCGCGTAGGTGAGGCCGGAGCAGAAGTCGATCATCCGCTTCGAGAGCTCATGGTCGGCGGTCTGCAGGTTGAGGATCACCGGCACCGAGCGTTTGAACTGGTCGGCGACCTGCTGGGCATCGTTGAAGTTACGTGGGATCACCAGGTGGACCTGGACGTCGGCACCGCCGTTGTCGACCGGGCGCAGCGTGCGGGTGCGGCTGGCGGCGATCGGCTCGTCGTCGGCGAAGATGTCGTCGATCTCGTCGCGGCGGGCGCGGCGCGAGGTCGGCAGGCGACGGACCGCGCTCTGCTCGCCACGGTCGCCGCGCTCGCGGCGCGCCTCGAAGACTTCCTCGGAGCCGGTCTCCGGCTCGAAGTCCTCCTCGTACTCGGGGCCGTAGTCGTGATCTTCGGCGAGGCCGAAGTAGACCAGTGCTCTATGCCAGGTGTCTCGGAAGGCCATCTGTGGTGCGTTGTTCGGCCTTAGCCGGCCGACTCCTCTACGGGATATCGTGGAGGTTAGCGACGATTCACACGAACAGCGCGGTGCCCAGGCGGACGATCGTCGCTCCCTCCTCGACCGCGACCCGCCAGTCCTGCGAAGTGCCCATCGAGAGGCGCGGCAGACCATGTTCGCCGGCGAGCTCGGCGAGGCCCGCGAAGTAGGGCCGCGAGGCCTCCGGGTCCTGGCTGAACGGGGGCATCGTCATCAGCCCGCCGACCCTGACCGGGCAGCGGGCGAGGAAGTCCGCCAGCGCGGGTGGCTCCACCCCGCCCTTCCCGTCCTCGCCGGAAATGTTGACCTCGACCAGGACCTCGGTCTCCGGCCCGCCGTGCTTGCCGAGCTTCCCGCAGCGCCGACTCGGTCGCGACCGAGTGGACGAGCCGGCAAAGGGGCAGCACCTGCCTGACCTTGCGGCTCTGCAGGTTGCCGATGAAGTCCCACTCGAAGGCCTCGCCCCAGCGCTCGTGCTTCGCGGCGAGATCCTGCTGGCGGTTCTCGCCGACCAGGCGCACCCCCGCCGCGGCCAGCGCCCCCATCTCCTCCGGCGGCACGTACTTGGTCGCGACCAGAATCTCGACGCTCTCGCCGACCACGTCGCGCACCCGCTCGAGATTGGCCCGCACCGTCTCCGCCTCGATCCCGTGGATCAGCCCCGGCACTCAGGCCTCCCCCGCTCGATCCAGACCAGCCCCGCCTGGCGCCCGGTGCGCCCGTCGTCGCGCCGGTGCGAGAAGAACAGCTCCGGGTGGCAGCTCGTACAGAGCGCGGCGCTCTCGACCCGCTCCACCCCCGCCTCGCGCAAGAGCCTCCATGCGATCTCCGCCAAATCCAGCTGCCGATGGGCCGATAAGTTGACCCTAGCTCCACTTATCGGCCCATCGGCCGGTTGGGCGATGCCCTCGCCGAGGTGGGAGAAGGCGTCGAGGACGTCGGGGCCGACCTCATAGCAGCAGGGGCCGATGCCGGGGCCGATCGCGGCGGCGGTGGCGCCGACCGCCTCCGCACCCTTGGCGACGATGCCGGCCGCGAGGCCGCGCCAGCCGCAGTGGAGCATCGCCACGCCGCCGGGGCCGCGCAGCGCGACCGGCAGGCAGTCGGCGGCGAAGACGAGCGCGGTCAGACCCGGCGCGGTGACGACGTGCCCGTCGGCCTCGGGCGGATCGGCATCGCGCTGTGAATTGTTCCCGCTATCCGGCACTAATTCACGGCGCGGTCGGTCGTCGTGACTGAGCAGCTCCGCCCCGTGCACCTGGCGGGCAAAGACGATCTGCCCCTGGTCGCATCCCAGGGCGGCGGCGAGGCGGTGGCGATTCTCGTGGACGTTGGCGGGGTCGTCCTCGGTGAGGATCCCCAAATTGAGGCTGTCGAGCGGCGCCTCGCTGACCCCACCCAGCCGGGTCGAGAAGGCCGCCCGGGCACCCCCGAGGTCGGCCTCGAGCCAGCGCACGCCGTTCTTTTCGCACCACTCCATGCCGGTAACTAAACAGATGCCGGCTATTCGGCCTCAGCCGTCCGGACCGGACGGCTTGCGGGCCGCCTCGAGGGCGACGTCGAGCTCCTCGTCGTGGCCCTTGACTTCGCCGTCCAGCTTGCGTCGCTTTGCCTCGGCCAAGCCGCGACCGACATCCGGTCCCTCGGCGATGCCGGCGACGATCAGGTCGTTGCCGTCGATCTCAAGCCTCACGTCGCTCCAGCGCTCCAGGTAGTCGTCGAGCCAATCCGCGCCGAGAGCGCGGGCCAGGACGAGTTCGATCGGGTCGTGACTACGCGCCAATTCGACTCCTTGCGAGGGACGCTCGGGTGCGGTCTCAACCAGCTCCCGCTCCCTGCCCTCAGGCCCAACATAAGCGGCCAGCACCGCCTGCGCGCGCGGGGCCAGCTCACCCCAGGGCCCGGCGGCCAGCAGCTCGCTGACCTTCCGCGCCAGATCCACCCCTCCATCGCCTGGCACAACCAGACCCCACCCAGCCAGTAGTTCGAACCCCCGTGGAGCGCTCGGTTCGCCGGCCAGCCGCAGCAGCTCCGCCTCGCGGCGATCGGCGGAGACAGTGTCGAGATCGGCCCGCCGCAGCAGCTCCTCCGTCTCCGGCTCGAGGTCGAAGCCGAAGCGCGCCGCGTAGCGAGCGGCGCGGATCGCCCGGGTCGGGTCGTCGGCGAACGAGCCGGGGTGCAGCACCCGCAGCCGCCCCGCCGTCAGGTCCGCCTGCCCGTCGTAGGGGTCGATCAGCCGCGGCTCACCGGCAAGCGGGAGCGCCTGCGCGTTGATCGTGAAATCGCGGCGGCCGAGGTCGGCCTCGATCGCCGCGGGCCCGGTCACGTCGGGCAGGGCGCCGGGCCGCGCGTAGGCCTCGGAGCGGGCGGCGGCGATGTCGACCTCGTGCCCGTCGATCGCGACCTTGGCGGTGCCGAAGCGCTCGTGCTCGATCGGCTCCGCCCCGAGCCGCGCCGCCAGCGCGGCGGCGTCGCCCTCGACGACGAGGTCGAGGTCGGCGCGGTCCCGGCCCAGCAACAGGTCGCGGACGGCGCCGCCGACCACGTAGACGGGGTCGCTCGCCGCCGCCAGCACTGCCTCCAGCTCGGGATGCTCGCGGTGCAGCTCCGCGACGAGGCTCTCGATCGGCTGTTCGACAGGTGACATCGGCCTCCCGCATCATCGCCGCCGCGGGCGACGCTAGAGCCGCACCGGGATGCCGTCGGCGGCGAGCCGCTCCTTCGCCTCGCGCACGCGGTGCTGCCCGTAATGGAAGATCGAGGCGCAGAGCACCGCGTCGGCGCCACCCGCGGAGATCGCCTCGCTCAGGTGCGCCAGCTCGCCGGCCCCGCCGGAGGCGATCACCGGCACCGGCACCGCCTCGGCAACCGCCCGGGTCAGCTCGATGTCGTAGCCGTCATTCGTCCCGTCGCGGTCCATGCTGGTCAGCAGCACCTCGCCGGCGCCGAGGTCGACCGCCTCTTCGGCCCAGGCGACCGCGTCCTGGCCCTCGACCTTGGTGCGGCCGCCGTTGACGTAGACGCCCCAGCCGACCCGCTCACGCTTGGCGTCGATCGCGATCACCACGCACTGGGCGCCGAACTGCTCGGCCAGCTCGCGCAGCAGCGTGGGCCTGGCCAGGGCGGCGGAGTTGACCGAGACCTTGTCGGCGCCGGCGTCGAGCACCGCCTGCGCGTCCTCGACCGAGCGGATGCCGCCGCCGATCGTGAACGGGATGAAGACGTTGTCGGCGGTGCGCCGGGCCAGCTCGACGATCGTCTCGCGCTTTTCGTGCGAGGCGGTGATGTCGAGGAAGACCAGCTCGTCGGCGCCCTCGGCGTCGTAGCGCTCGGCCAGCTCGACCGGGTCGCCGGCGTCGCGCAAGCCGACGAAGTTGGTGCCCTTGACGACGCGGCCGGCGTCGACGTCGAGGCAGGGGATGACGCGTTTGAGGACCATGGGGGAAGCGTAGTGGGAGTGGGACGGGATGCCCTCCCCGTAGGACGATGGCGCTGAGGGGCTGGGGCACCCTCCCCCGGAGACCGTCCGCAGGTGGTTGGGGGTGGCGATTCGGGAGGTTGGTCCTTGAGCCTCCGTGGGAGGGTGCCCCAGCCCCTTACCGACTTCCTAGGGTGGCGATCGCATCAGCAACGGTGAAACGACGCTCGTAAAGGGCCCTGCCGACGATCGCTCCTTCGATGTTTGGAGCGGCCGCGTCGGCAAGGGCTTTGAGGTGGGAGAGGTCGCCGACGCCACCCGACGCGATGATCTGGGAGTCGGTGATAGCCGCGATCTCGTTGAGCTGATCGATCGCCGGTCCCTCCATCGTCCCGTCCACCTCGATCGCGGTGCAGAGGAAACGGGCGACTCCTCTACGGGTCAGATCGGAGATCGCGTCTTTGACGTCGATGCCGCTGCCCTCGGTCCATCCCGACAGCGACACCTGACCGCCCCGGCTGTCAACGGAAACGACTATCCGCTCCGCGTGTGCGTTGACCATCGCCTGCAAGAAGCCGGGGTCCCTGATGGCGGCCGTGCCGATCACCGCTCGCTCCGCCCCTGCCCCCAGCACCGCGTTGACCGCCCCCGCAGTGCGCAGGCCGCCGCCGACCTGGATCGGGCACTCGACCGCGGCGGCGATCCGTTGAATTGCTTCTAGGTTCTGCGGCTCGCCGGCCTTGGCGCCGTCGAGGTCGACGACGTGGAGGAACTCCGCGCCTTCGGCGGCCCAGCGGGTCGCGGCGTCTACCGGGTCGGCGTCGTAGGCGGTCTCGCGCTCGTAGTCGCCCTGCAGCAGCCGCACCGCCTGGCCGCCGCGGATGTCGATCGCCGGGTAAAGGATCACGCGCTCACGCCGCGGCGGGCGCCCTGGCGCAGACCCCGGCGAAGTTGGAGAGCAGGCGCAGCCCGGCGGCGCTCGACTTCTCGGGGTGGAACTGAACGCCGAAGACGTTGTCGCGCTCGGCCGCGCAGGTGAAGCGGGCGCCGTAGGCGGCGCTGCCGAGCAGCTCGCCGGCGACCGCCCGCGGCGCGAAGGAGTGGACGAAGTAGAAGGGCGTCTCGGACTCGATCCCCTCGGCCAGCCGCGACTCGCGCTGCCAGCGCACCGGCGACCAGCCGATGTGCGGGACCTTGAGGCCATCGGCCTCGAGCTCGGCGACGGGCCCCTCGAACAGGCCAAGGCCCTCAGCGCCACCGAGCTCGGTGGTCGAGTCGAACAGCAGCTGCAGGCCGAGGCAGATGCCGAGGATCGGCACCCCGGCCTCGCGCCGCTCGTCGATCAGCTCGTCGAGGCCAAGCTCGCGCACCCGCTCCATCGCCCGCGGGAAGGCGCCGACCCCGGGCAGGATCAGCCCGTCGGCGGCGCGCGCTTCGGCGTGGTCGCTGCTGATCGTCGCCGTCACCCCGACGTGCTCGAGCGCCTTCTCGACCGAGCGCAGGTTGCCCATCCCGTAGTTGAGGATCACGATTCGCGCGCTCACTGGCTCAGCGTCCCCTTGGTCGAGGGCACGCCGCTCTCCTCCGGGTCGATCGAGACGGCGACGCGCAGGGCGCGGGCGAAGGCCTTGAAGCAGGCCTCGATCATGTGGTGCGCGTTGGTCCCGTAGCGGACCGAGATGTGCAGGGTCAGCTTGGCGCTGTTGGCGACGGCGCGGAAGAACTCCTCGGCCAGCTCGGTGTCGAAACCGGCGATCGAGGTGGTCGGCAGGTCGGCGTCGAAGCGGCAGAACGGCCGCCCCGAGATATCGAGCGCGCACTCGGCCAGCGACTCATCCATCGGCACCACGGCCGAGCCGTAGCGACGGATCCCGGCGCGGTCGCCGAGCGCCTCGTCGAGCGCCTGCCCGAACACGATGCCGACGTCCTCGACCGTGTGGTGGGCGCCGGTCTCGAGGTCGCCGTTCGCCTCGACCCGCAGGCCGAGGCGGCCGTGGCGGGCGAGCAGGTCGAGCATGTGGTCGAGGAAACCGACGCCGGTCGCGGCGCTGGCCTCCCCTCCGTCGAGGTCAAGCGAGAGCTTGATCTGGGTCTCGGCCGTCTGCCGCTCTCTGTCTGCGCTTCTGCTCATCGCCTAATCATCGCTGACTCGCCGTGAACGGGGAAGCCCTCGGCGCGGGCGAGGGCGTCGGCTTGCGGCGCGAGCGCCGCGGCCGCGCTGCCGTCGACCTCGACGGTCGAGATCCGGCGCCGGAAGACGCCCGGGCCGAGTGGCCCCGAGAAGCGACCGGCGCCGCCGGTCGGCAGCACGTGGTTGGAGCCGGCGACGTAGTCGCCGAACGCGGTGGCGCCGTAGCGGCCGGCGAACACGCAGCCCGCGGTCGTAACCCGGTCGGCGAGCAGCACCGCGTCCTCCTCGAGCAGCTCGAGGTGCTCGGGCGCATAGGCGTTGGCGAGCTCGATCGCCGCCTCGACGTCAGGCACCTGGGCCAGGGCCAGCGGAGCGTCGGCGACGCTCGGCCGCGTCGCTGCCGCGGCTTCGGTCGCGGCGGCGATCGCGTCAAGCACGTGCTCCTCGACCGCGACGCCGACCAGCGGGCTCTCCGCCCCGTGCTCGGCCTGGGCGCAGAGGTCGAGCGCCGCCCACTCGGGGTCGGTGTCGTGGCCGGCGACGACCATCAGCTCGGACGGCCCCGCCAGCGAGTCGATCCCGACCTGCCCGGAGACGGCACGCTTCGCCTCGCGCACCCAGGCGTTGCCAGGGCCAGCGATCACGTCGACCGGGCCGATCGTCTCGGTCCCGTAGGCAAGCGCGAAGATCGCCTGCGCGCCACCCATCGCGTAGATCTCCTCGACCTCGCAGAGCGCGGCGGCAGCGAGCACCAGCGGGTGCAGGCTCCCGTCCGGGCCGGGCGGCGAAGCCAGGGCGATCCGCTCGACGCCGGCGACCTGAGCCGGGACCGCGCACATCACGACGCTGGACGGGTAGGCCGCCCGCCCGCCGGGGGCGTAGATGCCCGCCGCACCGACGGCGACCTCGCGCAGGGTCACGGACTGGCCCTGCGGCAGCTCCACCGGTTTGCGATCGGCGAGCTGGGCCTCCGCCACGATGCGAACGTTGGCGATGCTCAGCTCGAGCGCCTCGCGCAGGCTCGGCTCCAGCGCGGCGAGCGCGGCCGCGGCGAGCGTCGCGTCAACTCGCAGCGAGCCGACCTCGCGCGCGGTCGCGTCGAAGCGGTTGGTCAGCGCGAGAACGGCGGCGCCGCGCTCCGCCGCCGGCCGCATCGATCCGCCCTCCCCCCCGACGACCTCACGGAGGATCTCCCTCACATCGACCGCCGGCACCGACTCGGCAGCCCAGGCGCGCAGGGCGGCCGCGGTGCTCGCCGCCCCGTCCCACTCGAAGCGGCGAGCCCTCACTTCGCCGCCGCCTCTCTCAATCTCGCGGTCAGCTCGTCGACCTCGGCGGCGCGCAGCTTGTGGGCGACGCGGTTGGCGACGAAGCGGGCGCTGCACTCGAGGATCTCCTCGCGCACCTCGAGGTCGTTCTCTTCCAGCGTGCGGCCGGTCGCGACCAGGTCGACGATGCCGTCGCCGAGCCCGATCAGCGGCGCCAGCTCAACCGAGCCCTTGACCTCGATCAGTTCGATCTGGCGGCCGGTCTCGTTGAAGTAGCGCTCGGCGATCCGCGGGTACTTGGTCGCGATCCGCATCATCCCCAGGCGCCGTTGCGACTCACCAAGGCGGGCGTCCCCGACCCGGCCCGCGAGGACCATCCGGCAGCGGCCGTAGCCGAGGTCGAGCAGCTCGTAGACGAGCCGGTCGTGCTGCTCGAGCAGCACGTCCTTGCCGGTGATGCCGACGTCGGCGGCGCCCGCCTCGACGTAGGTCGGCACGTCGGAGGGCCGCATCGTCACCAGCGTCATCCCGTCGGTCTCGAAGATCAGCGAGCGCGAGTCACTGCGCGGGCCGGAGGTGTCGATCCCGGCCGCGTCGAGCACGTCGAGCGTCTCCCCGAGCAGGGCCCCGCGCGGCACCGCCACTTTCAGCGGCCCGTCGGCCTTGGCGGCGCCGAGACCGGCGACCTCGGAGCTCATCGCCCCTGCCCCCGGCGCCGCGACTCCTCCTCCATCTGGGCGACGTGGAGCCGCTCCAGGTAGAGCGCGAACCCGGCCGCCGGCAGGTCAACCCCGAACCGCTTCATCAGGCCGTCGTAGCGGCCGCCGCCGCCGAGCACGTGGCCGAGCGCCGGGTCGTAGACCTCGAGGATCGCGCCGCTGTAGTAGCCGAGGTCGCGCAGTAGCCCGAGGTCGATCTGGACCCGGCCGGCGACGCCGCGCCGCTCCAGCTCCTCATAGGTCTCCTGCAGCCGCGCCGTCGCCCGCTCGACCGCGGCGCCGCCGAGGCCGCGCGCCTCGGCCAGGACCTCGCTGCCGCCGCGCAACTGCGAGAGCGCGACGCAGGTCGCCGCCTGCTCGGCACCGATCCCCTCGACCTCGGAGAGCGCCGCCTCGAGGCCGACCAGGTCATGGGTCGCGAGCCGGGCGATGATCGCCTCCCGCGCCTCACCCTCGACCCCGAGCTCGGTCAGCAGCTGGCGGAAGAGGTCGGCGTCGCCGAGCCCGATCACGGCGCGGTCGAGGCCGGCGACGTCGAGCGCCGCCTCCAGCACCTCGATCACCTCGGCCGTGCCCTGCGGGGCGGGCGCCCCGATCAGCTCGACCCCGGCCTGGAGGAACTCGCGCATCTGGCCGCGCTGCGGGCGCACGGCGCGGTAGGCGCTGGCCAGGTAGCTAAGCCGCAGCGGCATCTCGGCGCCGGCGAAGCGGGTGGCGACCATCCGCGCGATCGGCACGGTCATGTCGGAGCGCAGGGCGAGCAGGTCGCCACTGCCGTCGAAGAAGCGGTAGGCGCTGGTGCCGGCACGGCCGTCGCCACGGGCGAGCACCTCGTCGTACTCGATCGCCGGGGTCGCGACCTCGCCGTAGCCGCGCTCCTCGAAAAGGTCGACCAGCGCCCGCTGCAGGCGCCGCAGCTCGCGCATCTCCGTGGGAAGCACATCGCGGGTTCCGGGTGGGATCGGGTGAATCATCCGCCTGACCTTACGAGAGACGGAGGGAAAGCCCTGCTAGGCAGGGACCTCGGCGGAGACCCGTTCGATCTGGGCGCCGAGCGCGCGCAGGCGCTCGTCGATCTGCTCGTAGCCACGATCGATCTGGCGGATGTTGCCGATCTCGGAAGTTCCGTCGGCGGCCAGGGCGGCGATGAGGATCGCCATCCCGGCGCGGATGTCGGGGCTCTCGACGCGCTCGCCATGAAGCCGGCTCGGACCGCTGACGATCGCCCTGTGGGGATCGCACAGCGTGATCCGAGCGCCCATCGCGACCAGCTTGTCGACGAAGAAGAGGCGATTCTCGAACATCTTCTCGAAGATCAGGACCTCGCCCTTGGCCTGGGTCGCCAGCGCCAGGGCGATCGAGGTCATGTCGGCGGGGAAGGCCGGCCAGGGGCCATCCTCGATCTTCGGGATCGCGTCGCCGAGGTCGGCTTCGACCTCGAGGCTCTGGTCGGGCGGCACGATCACGTCGTTGCCGTCGAGGTCGGAGCGCAGGCCGAGCCGGCGGAACTGGCGCCTGATGTTGGTCAGGTCGGCCGGCTCGACGTCGCGGATGCGCAGCTCGCCACCGGTCGCCGCGGCCAGGGCCATGAAGCTGCCGACCTCGATGTGGTCGGCGCAGATCGTGTGCTCGGCACCGCCGAGCCGGTCGCTGCCGTTGATCGTCATCACGTTGGAGCCGACCCCGTCTACCCGGGCGCCCATCTTGGTCAGCAGCCGCGCCAGGTCCTGCACGTGCGGCTCCGAGGCGGCGTTGGAGATCTGCGTCTGGCCGGGGGTCAGCGCCGCCGCCATCAGCGCGTTCTCGGTGCCCATCACCGAGGGCTGTCCATGAAGATCTCGCAGGCGCAGAGGCCGCCCGGCGCGCTCAGCTCGATCCAGCGGCCGCCGTCGACGCGGGCGCCGAGGTCCTTGAAAGCGTCGAGGTGGGCGTCGAGCCGGCGGCGACCGATGAAATCCCCACCGGGCGGCGGCATCCGCGCCTCACCGAAGCGAGCCAGCAGGGGGCCGGCAAGCAGGAAGGAGGCGCGGATCCGGCTCGAGAGTTCCTCGTCGACGCTTGTCTCGGTCACCCCGCGGGCGCAGAGCCGGACGCTGTTATCGGCGACCCAGGCGACCTCGACCCCGAGCTGCTCGAGCAGCTCGATCTGGGCCTCGGTGTCGCGGATCCGCGGCACCCGGTGCAGCAGCAGCTCCTCCTCGGTCAGCAGGCAGGCGGCGAGGATCGGCAGGGCCGCGTTCTTGTTGCCGGCGACGGTCAGCTCTCCGGAGAGCGGGACGCCGCCTTGGATCACGAATTTCTCCATCTGCTCGCTAGGGTAACGACCGCAATGGGGAGAGGCTGGAAGATCGGAATCTGCGCGGTCGTCGCGCTGCTCGCGCTGCTCGCCCTGAACGCGGTTCTGGTCGCCGGCAAGACCGGCCCCGCCGAGGTCACCGCGCCCGGCGGGCGGATCCTCGACCTGCCCGAGGGCGAGGTGCAGGTGGTCGAACGGGGGCCGCGCGACGGCGAGGAGATCGTCCTCCTCCACTGCTTCACCTGCGCGCTCGACTGGTGGGACGGGATGATGCCCATGCTGGCGCGCGAGCACCGCGTCGTCGCGCTCGACCTGCTCGGCCACGGCGGCTCCGAAAAGCCGGGCTCCGGCTACTCGATGCCCGACCAGGCGGCGCTGGTCGCCGGCGCGATCGAGCGACTCGGGGTGCGCGGCGCCGACGTGGTCGGCCACTCGCTGGGTGGCACCGTCGCCGTCGCCCTGGCCGAAGCCTCGCCCGACCTGGTCGACCGGGTCGTGATCATCGACATGCCCTCCGGCGCCGACAACGGCAGCCTCGGCTTCCTCGCCGAAATCACCTTCGCGCCGGTGCTCGGTCAGGCGCTCTGGCGGATCAAGCCCGACTTCGCGGTGCGCGACGGCCTCGAGGTCGCCTTCGCCCCCGGCTTCGAGATCCCCGATGCCTTCGTCGAGGACGTGAAGCGGATGACCTTCACCTCCTACGACGACTCCGCCGCGGAAGAGATGGACTACGTCGAGGAAGAGTCGCTGGGCGAGCGGATGGGGCGCATCGGCAAGCCCCTGCTGGTGATCATGGGCGCCGAGGAGCAGATCGTCGACGACCCGCGGCTGGGCCTGCGCGAATACGAGCGCACCGTGCCCGGGGTGCGGACCAAGCTGATCCGCGGCGCCGGCCACTCGCCCAACGTCGAGAAGCCGGCCGAGACCGCAAATTTGGTGCTCGGATTTGCCAAACTGCCCCTTGGCAACGTACGATCGTCAGCACGAGACGACGCGGAGCGTGGCGCCAAGCCACAGCGAAGCTCCCCGGCAACGTCTCCGAACAGCGCTTCTGGGGTCCGCATGGCTACTGAGGGGTAGCCATGCGACATGCAATGATCCGCTCTACCAAGCCAAATCTCGGCAGCGCCTGCAATTCGCCTTGCAGTTTCCAGATGCCGTCCGAGACCCCCCGTACCTTACGAACCCA
>CAVSIF010000008.1:0-679309 GCA_963728025.1 uncultured Actinomycetes bacterium
GGACCCGGCACCGAAATCATCGCGGGCGAGGGCCGCATCCTCACCGCCGGCGGCTTCGACACGCATATCCATTTCATCTGCCCGCAGCAGGTCGACGATGCGCTGATGTCGGGCGTGACGTCGCTGCTTGGCGGCGGCACCGGGCCCGCGCACGGCACCTTCGCCACCACCTGCACGCCCGGACCGTTTCATGTCGCGCGCATGATCCAGGCGGCGGACGCGTTCCCGGTCAATCTCGGCTTTGCCGGCAAGGGCAATGCCTCGCGCCCCGCGGCGCTCGAGGAAATGGTCAAGGCCGGCGCCTGCGCGCTCAAGCTGCATGAGGACTGGGGCACCACTCCGGCGGCGATCGACAATTGCCTGTCCGTTGCCGACGACTACGACGTGCAGGTGATGATCCACACCGACACGCTCAACGAATCCGGCTTCGTCGAGGATACCATCAAGGCGTTCAAGGGCCGCACCATCCATGCCTTCCATACCGAGGGCGCCGGCGGCGGGCACGCGCCCGACATCATGAAGGTCGCGAGCCTCAAGAATGTGCTGCCGTCCTCGACCAATCCGACGCGGCCGTTCACCCGCAACACCATCGACGAGCATCTCGACATGTTGATGGTATGCCACCATCTCGACCCCTCGATCGCCGAGGATCTCGCTTTTGCCGAAAGCCGCATCCGCAAGGAAACGATCGCCGCGGAAGATATCCTGCACGATCTCGGCGCGCTCTCGATGATGTCATCGGACTCGCAGGCCATGGGGCGGATCGGCGAAGTCATCATCCGGACCTGGCAGACCGCCGACAAGATGAAGAAGCAGCGCGGGCGCTTCAGGGAGGAGAAGGGCGACAACGACAACATGCGCGCGCGGCGCTATGTCGCCAAATACACCATCAATCCGGCGATCGCGCATGGCGTGTCGCATGTGATCGGCTCGGTGGAAAAGGGAAAGCTCGCCGATCTCGTGCTCTGGGCGCCGGCCTTTTTCGGCGTGAAACCGGAATGCATCATCAAGGGCGGATCGATCGTGGCGGCGCCCATGGGTGATCCGAATGCCTCGATCCCGACCCCGCAGCCGGTGCATTACCGGCCGATGTTCGCCGCCTTCGGGCGCTCGCTGACGGCTTCGTCGGTGGTGTTTGCGTCCAAAGCGGCGGTGAAAGCAAATCTCGGCAAGAAGCTCGGCATTCAGAAGGAACTGGTCGCGGTGAAGAACACGCGCGGCGGCATCTCGAAGAAGAGCATGATCCATAACGGCGCGACCCCGAAGCTCGAGATCGATCCGGAAACCTATGAGGTACGGGCCGACGGCGAGTTGCTCACCTGCGCGCCGGCCGATGTGCTGCCGATGGCGCAGCGTTACTTTTTGTTCTAGACCCTCGCTTTCACAAAACGAAGGAACGCCCGGTGATTTATGTGATTGCGACCTTGCGCGCGCATCCGCAGAAGCTTTCAAAGCTGCTGGAGGCGGCGCACGATGTTGTCGCCGCCACCCGCAATGAGGACGGCTGCATTTTCTACGATTTGCACCAGAGCATCACCGATCCGGATCAGCTCGTCTTTGTCGAACGCTGGAGCTCGCGCGAGGCGCTGGCAAGGCATTTCGAGGCGCCGCACATGACGCCGTGGCGGGCGGCCGCCGCCGATTGCGTCGCCGAGCGCAAGGTGGAAATCGTGACGCCGGAGCAGGTGGAAACGCGGTGATGCGGCGCGTCGTATCCATCATCGGCAAGGCAGAGATCGATACGACAAAGCTGGCCGACCGGGTTGTTCTGGATTCCGATGACCGGCAACGCCGCCGCATCGTGCTGACCGGCGAGCAGGGGACTACAATACTCCTTGATTTCGAAAAACCGGTGACGCTGCGCGACGGCGACGGGCTTGTGCTCGAGGATGGTTCGATCGTTCAGGTCGCCGGGCAGGCGGAGCGGTTGCTTGAGATCATGCCGTCGTCGCCGCGCGATCTCGTGCGTCTGGCCTGGCATCTCGGCAACCGGCACACGGATGTGCAGTTTGCGGACGGCCGCATCCGCATCCGCTACGATCATGTGCTCGAAGAGATGCTGCGCGGGCTCGGCGCCAGGACGACAACGCTCGATGCGGCGTTCGATCCGGAAGCCGGCGCGCCGCAAAGCCATGATGACCTTGCATATGATCACGATGCGCAGGATCACGATGGCCGCTCGCATGGTTGATCGCCGCAAGAATTTCCCGCTGGTAAAGGGGCGCAAGGATCGAAAGCGCTCGTCTTCGCCTTCGCCGGGCGAAAAGCGTGTTCGCGCGAAGCTCCGGCCACACTCGTCCCCGGTTGCAAAGAAAGGCGTGGGTGCCCGGCACCGCAGGCAGGCTGCACAGCCTGCGCAGGCTGGGTCGGATGCCGCGCATCACGAAACGGCAGGCGGCACCGGCCTTTATCGCCTGATGACCTGGCTGTCGCCGTCCTATCCGGTCGGTGCGTTCTCCTATTCCAGCGGCATCGAATGGGCGGTGGAAGCCGGCGACGTCAAGGACGCGGATTCCCTGCAACGCTGGCTCGCCGTCATGACGACAGAGGGTGCCGGGTTTTGCGACGGCGTGTTTTTCTGCTGCGCGCATCGGGCCGTTGCGCAAGCCTCAAGCGCAGGATTGCGCGAGGTCGCCGAACTCTCGGCGGCCTTCACGCCGAGCCGGGAGCGCCATCTGGAGACAACGGCGCAGGGACGCGCCTTTATCGAGGCGACGCGCGCGGCATGGCCGTGCGAGGCGATCGAGCAACTGATGCGCGCGTGGGATGGGCCGATAACCTATCCGGTCGCGGTCGGGGTCGCGGCGGCGGGTCATGGCATCGCAGTCGGTCCAGCCCTGCAGGCCTATCTGCATGCGATGGCCGCAAACTGGATTTCGGCCGGTGTGCGCCTCGTGCCGCTTGGGCAGACCGACGGGCAGCGTGTGCTCGCCGCGCTCGAGCCGATTGTCGCGCAAGCCGGCGCGCGCGCATTGCGGACGCCGCTCGATCAGGTCGGTGCGTCGGCATTGCGGTCCGATCTCGCGAGCATGCGGCATGAAACGCAGTACACAAGGTTGTTCCGCTCGTAGGGTGAGGTCACAGAAGAATGAAGAATCCCAACGGCCCTTTGCGTGTGGGTATCGGCGGGCCGGTCGGTTCCGGCAAGACCGCGCTGATGGACCTGCTCTGCAAGGCGCATGCGCGACCGCTTCCAGATCGCGGCAATCACCAACGACATCTACACGAAGTGGGACGCCGAATATCTCGTGCGTTCCGGCGCGCTCGCGGCCGAGCGCATCGCCGGGGTCGAGACCGGCGGATGTCCGCACACCGCCATCCGGGAAGATGCCTCGATCAATCTCGCCGCGATCGCCGACATGCGGGCGAGATTTCCGGATCTCGACCTGGTGCTGATCGAATCCGGCGGCGACAATCTCGCCGCCACCTTCTCGCCGGAACTCGCCGACATCACGGTCTATGTCATCGATGTCGCGGCCGGCGACAAGATCCCCTCCAAGGGCGGCCCCGGCATCACGCGCTCGGATCTTGCTCGTGATCAACAAGATCGATCTTGCGCCGTATGTCGGCGCTTCGCTCGAGGTGATGGAGCGCGATGCCAGAAAGATGCGCGGCGCGCGGCCGTTCGTGATGACCAATTTGCGCGAGGGCAAGGGCGTGGCCGAGATCGTTCAATTCATCGAGCAAAAGGGCGGGCTCGGCGTGTAATTCGGCATTGCCGCATTTCTGGCCCTGCGCGCTCCGCCTGCTCTTTCCGGGAACTTTCCTTTCGGGCTAGATTTATCGCGAAACGAAAAAGCCCCAGGAGGAACTGCCCATGCGACTTGTCGTGATCGCCACCGTCGCAATTGCTGCCTTGGCGCTCGCGGCGCCGGCCGCCGCGCAGGCGCCGATCGTCCTGAAATTCAGCCATGTGGTCGCGCCCGACACCCCGAAGGGCAAGGGCGCGGAGAAATTCAAGGAGCTCGGCGAGAAATACACCAACGGCAAGGTGAAGATCGAGGTCTATCACAATTCGTCGCTCTACAAGGACAAGGAGGAGCTCGAGGCCCTGCAGCTCGGCGCGGTGCAGATGCTGGCGCCGTCGAATTCGAAATTCGGCCCGATCGGCGTGCGGGAATTCGAGGTGTACGATCTGCCGTTCGTCCTGCCGGACAAGAAGGCCGTGCGCCGCGTCAACGACGGCAAGCTCGGCCAGCGCCTGCTCAAGCTGCTCGAACCGAAGGGCATGGTCGGGCTCGCTTACTGGGACAACGGCTTCAAGCTGATGAGCGCCAACAAGCCGCTGCGCGAGCCGGAGGATTTCAAGGGCCTGAAATTCCGCATCCAGTCGTCGAAGGTGCTGGAATTGCAGATGCGCGCGCTCGGCGCATTGCCGCAGATCATGGCGTTCTCGGAAGTCTACCAGGCGCTGCAGACCGGCGTCGTGGACGGCCAGGAGAACACGCCGTCCAACATGTACACCCAGAAAATGCACGAGGTGCAGAAATACACCACGCTCTCCGATCACGGCTATATCGGCTACGTGGTGGTCGTGAACAAGAAATTCTGGGATGACCTGCCGGGCGACATCCGCACGCAGCTCACCAAGGCGATGGACGAGGCGACGAAATATTCCAACGAGATTTCGGAAAAGGAAAATACCGAGGCGTTCGCCGACATGAAGAAATCGGGCAAGACCGAATTCATCACGCTCACGCCCGCGCAGAAGGCGAACTGGAAGAAGGCGCTGCAGCCGGTCTATGAGGACGCCGCCAAGCGCGTCACCAAGAGCCTGATCGACGAGTTCGAGAAGGAAGTGCAGGGCGCCGCGACGAACTAGAGCGGAGGCATTGCCAGATTCGAAGAGGCGGCGTTCGCGCCGCCTCTTTTCGTTACAGCATGATCGGCGCCATGCCGTAGGTACCGATCTCGCGCAGCTTGCGGTGGACCGCTCCGCGTCGAGCTGATCGAACGGCAGGTCGACGAGCGCGCCGATCCGCAATTCGAGCAGGCGATAGGTTTCGGCAAAGGCCGCGCGGGCCGCCGGCCTTGCGCCCGCGCCGGATCAGGCATGCCCCAATGCGCCGTCATCGGATGGCCAGGCCAGACCGGACAGGCCTCCCGGGCGGCGCTGTCGCACACCGTGATCACGATATCGAGCGCAGGCGCGCCCGGCCGGGAGAACTCCATCCAGTTCTTGGAGCGGAATTTCGCGGTCTCGTAGCCGAGATCGATCAGGAGTTCGATCGCGTCCGGATGGACGCGGCCGGTCGGATGGCTGCCGGCCGAAAAGGCGCGGAAATGGCCCCTGCCGAGCTTGTTGGCGATCGCCTCGGCCAGGATCGAGCGCGCCGAATTTCCGGTGCAAAGGAAGAGGATATTGCGGGCGGGAACAGGCATGCGGGACGATCATCCCGCGCGCGGATGACACTGGCATGACACCGGCTTCGCGCGGAGGATCGCGCAGGCTTACCCCGGAATGTGAGCGGGAATTCTCAGCGCCGCATCAATGCGTCGAGGGCGGCAACACGAACCGTGAGGGGAGAATCGGGAAACAGCCGGCGCAGGAGCCCGAGCGCATCGGTGCCGCTCGACGGCCCGGCCTCCAGCAATGCGTCCGCCATGCTGCGCGCCAGTTCCGATTCCGAGCGGCCGGTGACCGCCGCGGGCGCCAGCGTGACGTCTCCGAAAGGATCGGGCTCGATAATCCGAATGGCTGATTTAAACGCGCTCGCCGACATTGAATACGACTCCGAATATTGGCTGTGCAGAAAACGCGGTTTGAACCGACGGGTTCCACGCCATGCGGCGTGAGACCTTGTGAATGAAAATTCTTCAATAAACGCAATTGTTTATACAAGCGACGCGGTTATGCCGAAGCGCCGGGCCACGTTCTAGACGACCTTTGAGGGCAAATCATCAGGCTTCGTCACGTCTTCCCGCGACAATTTGGCTCGAAGGCGGCATGCCTGCTTTGCCCGGACAAGCCAACGGCACCAAGCCAGCACGGTGCGGATACGCGACCGGAAGGCATTGTGCGACGCCGCCGCGGTCATTGTAACATGTCGGGCGGAAAGGCATGGTCCGCTCTGGCGCTGCGGCCATTCGGCCGGCTTGACGGAGCCCGCACCATGACCGAACCGCGCTGCATTCGTCTCTCTCCCGAAGACAACGTCGTCGTCGCCGTCGACCAGATCGGGCCGGGCATCTCGGCCGCCGGCGTGACCGCGCGCGAGCGCGTCCCGCGCGGCCACAAGATGGCGGTCGCGCCGATCGCGCGACGGCGAGCCGGTGCGCAAATTCGGCCAGATCATCGGCTTTGCGTCGAAGCGACGATCGCGCCCGGCGACTGGGTGCACGAGCACAATGTCGGCCTGCACGATTTCGCCCGCGACTATCGCTTCGCCGAGGACGCCAGGAACGACGAGATGCTGCCGCCGGAGCCGCGCGCGACCTTCGAGGGCTACGTGCGCGCCGAACGGCAAGACCGGCACGCGCAACTATATCGGCATCCTCACCTCGGTGAACTGCTCGGCCTCGGTCGCGAAGTTCATCGCCGAGGCGGTCAACCGCTCGGGCATGCTCGACGACTATCCCGAGATCGACGGCGTGGTGCCGTTCGTGCACGGCACCGGCTGCGGCATGGCGGCCTACGGCGAAGGCTTCGACGTGCTGCGCCGCACGCAATGGGGCTATGCCACCCATCCCAATCTGGGCGGCGGCGCTGATGGTGGGGCTCGGCTGCGAGGTGTTCCAGATCGACCGCATGAAGGACGAGTACGGGATGGTCGAGGGCGATCACTTCCAGACCATGACCATCCAGGCGACCGGCGGCACCCGCAAGACCGTCGCCGAAGGCGTCGAGCGCATCAAGGCGATGCTGCCGGTCGCGGCGCGCGCGAAGCGCGAGACGCGGCCGGCCTCCGAGGTCACGCTGGCGCTGCAATGCGGCGGCTCGGACGGCTATTCCGGCATCACCGCCAATCCCGGCGCTCGGCGCCGCCGCCGATCTTCTGGTCAAGCATGGCGGCACCGCGATCCTCGTCGGAGACGCCGGAAATCTACGGCGCCGAGCATCTGCTCACGCGCCGCGCCGTCAACCGCGCGGTCGGCGAGAAGCTGGTCGAGCGCATCCGCTGGTGGGAGGACTATACGCGAGCGCAACGCGGCGAGATGAACAACAATCCGTCGCCCGGCAACAAGGCCGGCGGGCTCACCACCATCCTGGAGAAATCGCTCGGCGCGGCCGCCAAGGGCGGCACCACGCACGCTGCGCGCGGTCTACGAATATGCCGAGCCGGTCACGGACAAGGGCTTCGTGTTCATGGACACGCCCGGCTACGATCCCGGTCGGCGCCACCGGCCAGGTGGCGGGCGGCGCCAACGTGCATGTGCTTCACCACCGGCCGCGGCTCGGCCTTCGGCTGCAAGCCGACGCCGTCGATCAAGCTCGCCACCAACACGCCGATGTCTATGCCCGCATGATCGACGACATGGACATCAATTGCGGCGACGTGCTCGACGGCGTCTCGATCGAGGCAGAAGGGCAAGGAGATTTTCGAGCAAGGTGCTGCGCGGTCGCCTCCGGCGAGCGCACCAAGTCCGAGGACCTCGGCTACGGCGACCTCGAATTCGTGCCCTGGCAGATCGGCGCGACGATGTATCTGCATCCGGGGCGCCGATGGCGCGAGCGCGGAATCTACAGCTCACCTCCGGACTGTCCGAGCACGAAACATGGATTCCGGACAGCCTCGCTTCGTTCGGCTTCCGGAATGACAACCGCCATCGGCCCCATCGTCACCGTCAGCGTGCCGACGCCCTCGATCTCGCATTCGATCTTGTCGCCGAGCGCGCCGACGCCGGCCGGCGTGCCGGTCATGATGACGTCGCCGGCCGCGAGCTCGACCATTGCCGACAGCTGGTAGATGATCTCCGGCACGTTCCAGATCATCTGCTCGAGATCGCCGTCCTGCTTCACCGCGCCGTTCACCTTGAGCGAGATGCGGCCCTTGCTCGGATGGCCGATCTCGCGAGCCGGGCGCCAGCGGACCGCACGGCGCGGAGCTGTCGAACGCCTTGCCGATTTCCCACGGCCGCTTGACGTTGCGCGAGGCGATCTGCAGGTCGCGGCGCGTCAGGTCGATGCCGACGCCGTAGCCCCAGATGCAGTCATGCGCCTCTTCCGGCTTGATGTTGCGGCCGCCGCTCTTGAGCGCGACCACCAGCTCGACCTCGTGATGCAGGTCCTTGGTCAGCGGCGGATAGGGCACGACGCCGCCGTCCGGCACGATCGCGTCGGCGGGCTTGGCGAAGAAGAACGGCGGCTCGCGCTCGTCCTGGCCCATCTCGCGGATGTGCTCGACGTAGTTGCGGCCGACGCACCAGATGCGGCGCACCGGGAACACTTGTCGCTGCCTGCGACCGCGATCGCGGCCTGCGGCGGCGGCGAAATGACGTATTTGTCGGCGCTCATTTGGTCTGCTTGTCTGGAAGGATCCGGATCGGCCCGGCGGCGTCCGCATAGCACAGCGACTATGCGGGTAAAAGCGGAGGCTGCTGCCTATCAGGCGCGTCGCTGCGATCTTCGTTGCCGGCTCGTCATCCTTGCAGCTGCAGCCGGTAGAACGAGGCGTAGCGGCCGCCCTTGCGCAGCAGTTCCTCGTGCCGGCCGGATTCGGCGACCACGCCGTCCTCGATCACGTAGGATGCGGTCGGCATGCGTGACCGTGTGCAGCCGGTGCGCGATCACGATCGTGGTGCGGCCCTGCGTCAGATGCGCGATCGCATCCTGCACCAGCCGCTCGGATTCGGAATCGAGCGCGGCGGTCGCCTCGTCGAGCAGGATCGATCGGCGCGTCCTTGATCAGCGCGCGCGCGACCGCGATGCGCTGGCGCTGGCCGCCGGACAGCTGCAGGCCGTGCTCGCCGACCGGCGTGTCGTAGCCGTGCGGGAACGCCATGATGAAGTCGTGCGCGTTGGCGGCCTTGGCGGCGGCGACGATCTCGTCCTCGGTCGCGCCCGGCCTTGCCGAACGCGATGTTGTCGCGGATCGTGCCGCGGAACAGGAACACGTCCTGGCCGACATAGGCGATCTGCTGGCGCAGCGAGTGGCGCGACACCGCTCGCGATGTTCTGCCCGTCGATCAGGATCGTGCCGGCATTGCGCCTCGTAGAGCCGCAGGATCAGGTTGAGGATGGTCGACTTGCCGCCGCCGGACGGGCCGACCAGCGCGGTCATCTTGCCCGGCTCGGCGACGAACGACAGGCCGCGCAGCACCGGCTCGCCCGGCCGGTAGGCGAAGCTGCACGTCGCGGAATTCGACCGCGCCCGTCGCTGATCTGCAGCGCCGGCTTGTCGTCGTCGGCCGGCTCGCTCGGCGGCGCGTCGATGATGTCGAACAGGATCGCGCACGCCGACCAGGCCGGCATTGAGATCGATGTTGAGCCGCGCCAGCCGCTTCGCCGGCTCGTAGGCGAGCAGGAACGCGGCGATGAAGGAGAAGAATTCGCCCGGCGTCGCGCCGGTCTCGATGATGCGGTAGCCGCCATAGATCACGCCGCATCGCGATCGCGATGCCGCCGAGCGTCTCCATCAGCGGGCTCGAGCGGTTGGCGACGCGCGCCATCTTGTTGGCTTCGTGCTCGACCGTCGGCGATGTTCGTCGTGCATGCGCTCGCGCATCGCGTCTTCGAGCGTGAACGCCTTGACGATGCGGATGCCCTGCATGGTCTCCTGCATGGTCTCGAACAGCTGCGTGCCGCCGGTGAACTGGCTCTTGGCGACGGTGCGGATGCGCCGGATCAGCTTGCGCAGCATGAACAAGCGCCGGCGGCGCGATCACGAAGGCCGAACAGCGACATCACCGGGTCCTGGATCACCATCACGGCGACGAGCCCGATCAGCGAGAGCAGATCGCGGCCGATCGCGGTGATCAGGAGGTTGAGCACCTGCGTCGCCGCGATTGGCGCCGGTCGTCAGCCGCGCGCAGGAATTCCGACGAATGGCGCGTCGGCGAAGAAGCCGAGATTCTGCTGCATCAGCCGGTCGAACATGCGCTGCTGGTTCTCGGCGATGATGCGGTTGCCGATGCGCGACAGGATCACCGCGTGGCCGTAGGTCGCGACGCCCTTGACGGCGAAGATCAGCGATCGTGATCACGCCGAAGCATGCACGATGCCGTGGAAGTTGCGATTGACATAGGCCTTGTTGACGACGTTGCCGATCAGATAGGCGGACAGCGCCGTGCAGGCCGGCCGCGATCGCCATCAGCACGAAGGCGACGGCGTATCTCGGCCAGTGCGCGACGCCATACTCGGCGACCAGCCGCCGGATCAGCTGGGAGGCGGTCTGCTCGTCCGCCGGAGTGACGTGATCGGCTGTCCCGACATCGTTGTCCTGGTATGCGTCCGGTGACGCGGTTCGGCTCTGCGGCCCGTGCCCGAGGGCCGGAAACCGGCGTCCGTCGAGGCATCATGAGCCCTTTCCATGCCCGTCCGGGCCGGATAATTCAAGGCCTAAAAGCCGCTGGAACTCGGGCGTCAGGCATGCTCGGCGCGCTTGCTCGTCGCGCTTCTGCCGCCAATTGCGCTCCCACGCGAGCGCGTGTGCGACGATCGTGTCGAGATCGTCGAAGCGCGGCGCCCAGCCGAGCGCGGACCGGATGCTTCGCCGAAGTCGGCCACGATCGCGGCCGGATCGCCGGGCCGGCGGCCGGCGGTGCTCGACCGCGAAATCGCGCCCGCTCACGCGCTTGACCGTCTCGATCACCTCCAGCACCGAGTAGCCGTGCCCGTAGCCGCAATTGAAGGTCACGCTGCGCCGCCGCCGCGCAGATGCGCGAGCGCCGTCGAATGCGCGCGCGCGAGATCGGTGACATGGATGTAGTCGCGGATGCAGGTGCCGTCCGGCGTCGGATAGTCGGTGCCGAACACGTCGAGCTTCGGCGCGCAGGCCGAGCGCGGTCTCGACCGCGACCTTGATCAGGTGCGTCGCGCCGGCGTCGATCTGGCCGGTGCGCAGCTGCGGGTCGGCGCCGGCGACGTTGAAGTAGCGCAGGATCACGTAGCGCAGGCCGTGCGCCGCGCCGACGTCGCGCAGCATGATCTCGGTCATCAGCTTCGACGAGCCGTAGGGCGACATCGGATCGGTCGGCGCGTCCTCGGCGACCGGCATCGACGTCCGGATTGCCGTAGACCGCGGCGGTCGACGAGAAGATGAAATGCTCGACGCCGCCTTGACCGCGGCTTCGATCAGCGTGCGCGAGTTGGCGGTGTTGTTGCGGTAGTAGCCGAGCGGATCGCGCACCGAATCCGGCACCACGATCGAGGCGGCGAAATGGATGATCGACGTGACCGCGATGCGTCGACGATCAGCGCGCGACCAGGCGCCGTCGCCGGTGTCGCCGACGTAGAGCGGCACGCCGTCCGGGATCGCCGCAGCGGAAGCCGGTCGACAGGTTGTCGAGCACGACCACCTGCTCGCCGGCATCGACGAGCTCGTGCACCATGTGGCTGCCGATATAGCCGGCGCCGCCGGTGACCAGGACGGTCATCTCGGTCCCCGTTGCATCCCGATTTGCAGCTATAGAAGCAATGTGAAGGTATTGTTTCTCGGACGAGCGCCGCTTGTCGCAATCGTTAACGCAACGTAAACGAATTCAGTAAAATCCGAATCGGCATGGACGCGTCCGCAACGCCACGCATCGTGCACGAGCTGGACGTCATCGTGCCGAATCTGCACTGGCATTATTCCGGCGTGACCGCGACCAACCGGATGATCGCGCCGCTGCTCGCGAAGCGGCTGAACGCGCCTGGCTCGGACCGGACGCGCCGGACGGCATTGCGCGCATGACGCTGGCGCGATCTGCTCGCGCTGCGCTTTCGCAAGTCCGCGCGCAACGGTGATCTGGCACGCACGCCGCAACAACGAGATGATGACGGGCCTGCTGCTGAAGGCGCTCGGCTGGCCGCTGCGGCTGATCTTCACCTCGGCGGCGCAGCGGCATCACACCTGGATCACGCGCTATCTTCGATTTCGCGCATGGATGCGGTGATCGCCGCGAGCGAGGCGGCGGCGTCCTATCTGCAAGCGCCCGTCCACCGTGATCCTGCATGGCGTCGACACCGTGCGTTACGCGCCGCCGGCCGATCGCGATGCCGCGTTTCGCGCGACCGGCCTGCCCGGAAAATACGCGATCGGCTGCTTCGGCCGCGTGCGTCATCAGAAGGGCACCGACGTTTTCGTCGACGCGATGTGCCGCCTGCTGCCGAAATATCCGGACTTCACCGCGGTCATTGTCGGCGGCGTGACGACGGATCAGCGTCGTCTTCAATGACGGATTGAAAGAGCAGGCGGCGGCGGCGGGACTTGTCCGATCGCGTCCGCTTTCTCGGCGAATTGCCGATCGAGCGACGTGCCGCTCTGGTATCAGCGCATCCTGATTTACGCCTTCACCTCGCGCAACGAAGGCTTCGGCCTGACGCTGCTGGAGGCGATGGCGTCGGGCAATGCGCTGGTGGCGGCGCGCGCCGGCGCGGCCGAAACGGTGATTGAGGATGGCGAGACCGGATTTCTTGTGCCGACCGGTGACGTCGATGCGCTGGCCGGATGCGCTCGAAAAGCTGATGCGCGATCCGGCGCGGGCAATCGACATGGGCCGCAAGGGACGTGCGCGCGTGCTCTCGCGTTTCAGCGTGGATGCGGAAGCGGACGGGATTGCCGCGGTCTATCGCGAAGTCCTACGAAATTGATTTTCTCTTCATCTTCGAGATTACCGAACCTGCATTTCGATTGCAGAACGCAGGAGGACATTCGTGGACAAGTTGGCGGCGTTTTGTACAATACCTTGAATGAACTTTGACGCACGATCGGCTGCCGAGAAAGGGCTAGGCGAACGCTTCGATGCGGCGCCGACTGCGGCTGACTTCCTTGCAGTTTGGCTCTCGGCGCCAATGCTGTCGGCGCCGAATCAGACGTTACTCGATGCCTATTACAGGAATTTCCGCGGCATGCGCTCGCCTCGCATCCGCCACTGGTACAATCAACAGCTCGCTGAGGCGGACAACCTATTGCGCGCGTCGCCCGGCCTGCGCGTACTGGAAATTGGCGTCGGCACTGGCACAGAATTTCTTTGGTGGGCGCAGCGCGGCGCTGACATCACGGGCATCGACGTATTTCCTCATTGCGTAGCGGCAACAGCCGAACGGCTCGAAATCCTTGAGAACGCGACCGGACGAAAAACCAATTCTCAGCTCAAGGTCGTATCGGTCCTGGATTTCGACGATGATGCTGGCTTTGACCTTATTTGGATGGAGCAAGTGTTCCATCACCTTGAGCCGCGCGCAGAAATAGTCCCACGCATCGCTAAACTGCTGCGTCCAGGTGGCCATGTTGTGTTATCGGAAGCCAACGCACTCAATCCGCTGCTCCAGCTCCAACTGTTTCGCTCCCGCGGGTTCAAGATGGTGCTCGATGTGCCATCCGAGCATGGCACTGTGATGTATGGCAACGAACGCGTGCTGTCGCGCAGACGGTTGGCTCGCTGGTTTCAAAAGGTTGGCATCAAGGAGGAGTCGGCGCGATACTACCGGGTGTTTCCGGCTCATCCCTTGTTTGAACCGCTGTTCGGCCTTGAAAAGCAGGTTACCAGTCCGTGGCTGGCACCGCTCTACACGCACTACAACTTCGTCGGGCGCAAAGTCTCATAAGAATGAGTGTCGTCGGACGGTGCGCAGACATTAGGCCAGTTCCATAAACCACCGATGTCGCGGCTTTCAACGACGCCTCAGGAACCGCCCGCGGCCGCCCTTGTTAATTGTCATCGCAATCGCTCCCATGATGATGCCGACCATGCCGTGGCTCATGGGTCGCTGGGCACTACTCATTACAAAACGACGCAAACCTTTAGGCCCGGCTTCGCGGCTCATATTCGATTGACGACACGGCCGGCGGTTCCTAAGCGGCGACGACGTAAGCGGCATCCGTCAATCCGGCGGTTCCGCCAAACAACAGTTGTTAACTGTTGCTAAATTGTGACGAGACTGCCGGGCCTGCCCTTTAGTAAAACCCTCCTGGCTGGGGTGGTACCATGAAACGGCTGTTGCTCTGTAGCGTCTTCACACTTGCTGTTGCCTCGCAGGCCGCGTTCGCGGCCGACCTCATGCCGCGCAAGGCGCCGCCACGTCCGCTGGTGATGTCGTCGTGGCAGGGGGCCTATGTCGGCGGCAACGTGGGATATGGAGCGGCGGTCAACCGGACATCGATGGACACGGTCAGCGCCGCGGGCTTTCCGGGGCTCACTCCCGGCACGACGCTCTATGGCGGGACCAAGCATTTCGCGCTGACGCCGGCCGGCCTCAACGGTGGCGTGCAGGCCGGCTACAACTGGCTGTTTTCACCTAACCTTGCTTGCCGGCGTCGAAGCCGACTTCCAGTGGAGCGGCATGAACGACGGACTGAACTGTCTGGTCGCGTGCAACGCTCGGGTTTCTACGACGCCGGGGCTCAGTTTATTCCCCGTGGTGTTCTCCGAGATCTCCAGCGAGCAGCAGCTGAAGTGGTTCGGTACTGCAAGAGCTCGTCTCGGCAGTATCTGGGGCCCTTCGCTGTTCTACGTCACGGGTGGACTGGCCTACGGCGAAGTCGAGCGCAGCGCCCGCGTATCGGGCAGGACCGTCGGCGCGGTCAGCGGAGCCACCTCCAACACCTTTGCCGGATCATTCAGCAACAGTTCGGTGCTTGTCGGCTGGACCATCGGCGCAGGGATCGAGAGCAAGGTCTCGAGCCAATGGTCCGCGAAGGCCGAATACCTGTACATGGATCTCGGCGACGTCACGGACCAGTTCAGCACGGTCTATCAGACCAGCACCGGCGCTGCCGTCCCCGGCACGCTGGCGGCCACCCGGACCGACAAGGCCAGTTTTCAAAACCACGTGTTCCGCCTCGGCTTGAACTATCACCTGCAGCCTGGCGCGCCGGGCATGGATGCTATGGCTTCCGCTTGGCCGGCCGCTGCGTCGGCCCATTCCTGGACCGGCACCTACGTTGGCGCAAACCTCGGCTATGGTGTCGGTACGCACGACGCTTTGGCGAGCTCGGTTAACGCAGCCGGTGCACCAACGTACGGCGGACCGCAGCACTTCAACCTCGGGGCCGAGGGCTTGGTTGGCGGTGTGCAGGCAGGTGCCAACTGGCACTTTTCAGGCACGCCCTGGGTCGTCGGTGGCGAGGCCGACTTCCAGTGGAGCGGCATCAAGGACAGCGTAGCGTGCATTCCCATCACCTGCGGCGCGAGAATTGCAGCGGCGTCCACTGGCACCGCGCTGTTTCCGGTGGTGTTCTCCGAAAACTCGGCAGACCACCGGCTCAACTGGTTCGGCACCGTGCGCGGTCGGCTAGGCTACGCTGCGGGACCTGTGCTGTTCTATGCGACTGGCGGGTTGGCGTATGGCGAGATCGAGCAGCGCCGCGTGATTTCCGGCAGGACCGTCGGTGCGATCACCGGCACCACGGTCAACACGTTCGCCGGCTCGTCCCAATCAAGCTCGGTTCATACTGGTTGGACACTGGGCGGGGGCGCTGAAATGCATCTGACCAACCGCCTGACCGTTAGGGCGGAATATCTCTACCTCGATTTCGGCGACGTGACCGAATCATTCAACACGCTCTTCACCGGCGGCGGTGTCTCCGGCACGCACGCGATATCGTCCGACTTCTCCACGCATACCTTCCGGCTCGGCATGAACTACATGCTAACCGCCAATTAGCAGGTTGCCGAAGCGTTCACGCTGATTGAAGCGCGGATTGAAAAATGCCCGCTTCCACGTTCGGGGCAGAAATTCCCACTGCCTCAAACCCGCGCCTGAGCGTCAGGCGCTCGTGCTCGCCAGGCATTGCGCGACGAATTCGGACAAATCCCCGCCGTTGAACAGATACCCCCCGATCCCGACTGCGGCTGCGGCGCGCAGATCGGTGTCCTTGTCGCCGATCAAGAAGCTGCCTTTGGTGTCGACTGGCCAGGCGCGCATCAGGTCGAGCAGCATGCCGGGCTTCGGCTTGCGCCACTCCGAATCCTGCCGGTATGCCGGCAGCGGCGCGTCGGGGTGAAACGGGCAATACCGGACATCGTCGATGCGGGCCCCGCGGTTCTCGAGTTGCTCGCGCATCCATTGGTGCAAGTTGTCGACGTCCTGCTCCGTGTAGAATCCGCGCGCCACGCCGGACTGGTTGGAAATGACAAAGACATAATAGCCGGCGTCGTTGAGCGTCTTCACCGCTTCGACCGCGCCCAACATCCAGCGAACCCGATCCGGAAATCCGATATAGCCGGTGTCTTCATTGAGAACGCCGTCGCGGTCGAGGAACGCGCCGACCAGGACTGCGGCACCAGCTTCTCCTGGGTGACGCGGGCGATCGGGCCGCAGTCGGGCTGGATCACCGGCTGGGCGATCTGCGTCACCGGGATCCTCGTCGTCGGCTCACTCGCCGACGTCGCCGCCTACTCCTTCTTCGAACTGATCGGGGCCGAGTCGCTGGTCGAAAGCAAGGCCGCGGTGACGATCCTCGCCCTCGTCCTGATCGCCGGGATGACGACGATCTGCGTGCTCGGCACGGAGCTTCTCCGCCCACGTCCAGAAGGGGCTGATGGTGCTGCAGATCGGGCCGCTGCTGCTGTTCGCCGCGGTCGCGATCTACAAGGTCTTGAGCGGCGACGCGCCCGGCGCCGCGGTCGACCCCTCGCTCGCCTGGTTCAACCCGTTCGAGATCGGCAGCGGCGGCGCCCTGACCGGGGCGCTGCTGCTCGGCGTCTTCATCTACTGGGGCTGGGAGAGCGCGGTCAACCTCAACGAGGAGACCGAGGGGTCGGCGACGGCGCCGGGGCTGGCCGGGCTGGTCAGCACCGTGCTGCTGCTCGTCACCTACCTCGGCGTCGCCACCGCCCTGGTCGCCTGGAAGGGCGAGGCGGGGGCGGCCGCCTTCGACGACAACGAAGCGATCCTCGCCACCTACGCGAACGGGGTGCTCGGCAGCCCGCTCGACAACCTGGTGCTGCTGGCGGTGGTCGTCTCCGCCCTCGCCTCGACCCAGACGACGATCCTGCCGGCCTCGCGCACCTCGCTCTCGATGGCCCGGGCGGAGGCGATGCCGAGCGCCCTCGGCGAGGTCAGCTCGCGCTACTTCACCCCAGTCGTCTCGACCGTCGTGATCGGCGTTCTCGCGGTCGTCTGGTACCTGCCCTCGAAGCTGGTCAGCGAAAACTTCCTCTTCGACTCGCTCTCGGCGCTGGCCCTGATGATCGCCTTCTACTACGCCTTCACCGGCATCGCCTGCGCCGTCTACTACCGGCGCGAGCTGCGCAAGTCGGTGAAGAGCTTCCTCTTCGCCGGGGTGGCGCCGGTGATTGGCGCAGTGCTGCTCGGGTACCTGTTCTTCAAGGCGCTGATCGACTATGCCGACCCAGAAAACTCCTACACCGGCTCCTCCTGGTTCGGCGTAGCACCGCCGGCGGTGATCGGAGTTGGCTTCCTTGTCCTCGGGTTCCTGCTCCTGCTGGCCTGGCGCCGGCACCGGCGCGAACCGTTCTTCCTGCGCCGTCGTGAAGTGGCGCCGCCCGGCCTGCTCGAAGGCGCGCCGCCGCCCCCAACCCTGCAGCCCGCTTCGGCAAAGGCGGACTGAGAAGGGATGGGTGAGCGCGACGTGACCAGAGCTAACGGCAACAGCTCGGGCGTCGAACTCACCGGCGTCAGCAAGCGGTTTGGCGACGTGCTCGCCGTCGACGACCTCAGCCTCGAGCTGGGCCGGGGCGAGTTCTTCACCCTGCTCGGGCCGAGCGGCTGCGGCAAGACGACGACGCTGCGGATGATCGCCGGCTTCGAGCGGCCGAGCGGCGGCGAAATCCGGATCGAGGGCGAGGACGTGGCGGCCCTGCCGCCCTACCGCCGCCCGACCAACACGGTCTTCCAGAGCTACGCGCTCTTCCCCCACCTCAGCGTCGAGGACAACGTCGCCTTCGGGCTGAAGCGCAAGAAGGTGTCGAGGGCGGAGATCGGCGAGCGGGTGCGGACCGAGCTGGAGCGGGTTGGGCTGAGCGCCGAGGCGAAGCGCAAGCCGGCGCAGCTCTCCGGCGGCATGCAGCAGCGGGTGGCGCTGGCCCGCGCACTGGTCAACCTGCCGAAGGTGCTGCTGCTCGACGAGCCGCTCGGGGCGCTTGACCTGAAACTGCGCAAGGGCCTGCAGGTCGAGCTGAAGCGGATCCAGCGCGAGGTCGGGATCACCTTCGTCTACGTCACCCACGACCAGGAGGAGGCGCTGACGATGAGCGACCGGATCGCGGTGATGAACAGCGGCCGGGTCGAGCAGGTCGGCAGCCCCGAGGATGTCTACGAGCGGCCGGAGACGACCTTCGTCGCCGGCTTCATCGGCGTCTCCAACCTGATGCCGGCGACCGTCGCCGGCCCCGGGCAGGTGCGCCTCGACCAGGGGCCCGAAGTGGCCGGGAACACGCGGGGGCTGAGCACTGGCGAAGGCTGTTACGCGGTGGTGCGGCCGGAGAAGCTGCGGGTCGAGCCAGCTGGCGGGGGCGGCAGCTCGAACGGACTGCCGCGGGTCGAGGGGATCGTCGAGAGCTCGCTCTACCTCGGCACCGCGACGCAGATCGTTGTCGACCTCGGGGACGAGGTGCGGATGACCGTGCTCGTCCCCAACGCGAGCGAGGAGGAGCGCCAGCACCTGCCCGGCGGCGGCGCCCAGGTGGCGCTGAGCTGGGCAGCCGAGCACATGCACATGGTCCGCGAGTCCAACGGAAAAAGGAGTGAGCGAGATGAAGGCCAGCAGATCACGAACTAGACGGATGCCGGTGATCGTCGCGGCAGTGATCGCCGCTCTTTCGCTCGGCCTTGCGGCCTGCGGTGGCGGTGGTGGCGGTGGCAACGGCGGCGAGACGACCGTCGCCGAAGGCGGCAAAGCGAAAGGCGAGCTGACGATCTCGAACTGGCCGGGCTACATCGACCCGGGCCGAACGGCACCGTCGCCGAGTTCGAAAAAGAGAGCGGCGTCAGCGTCGACTACATCGAAGACATCAACTCCAACGACTCCTTCTTCGGCAAGCTGCAGCCCCAGCTCGAGCAGGGCGAGTCCGGTGGCCGCAGCGTCTTCGTCGTCGCCGACTACATGGCCGAGCAGATGCACGACCTCGGCTACCTGCAGGAGATCGAACGCGACGACCTGCCGACGGTCTTCGAAACCCTCCTGCCCGACCTGCGCAGCCCGGGGTTCGATCCGGAGCGCAAGTTCTCGGTGCCGTGGCAGGGCGGTATGACCGGGATCTGGGTCGATACCGCGAAGGCGCCGGAGATCAAATCGGTCAACGACCTCTTCGACCCGAAATACAAGGGCAAGGTGACGATGCTGGACGAACTGCGGGAAACGCCGGCGCTGGTGATGCTCGCCGAAGGGGTCGATCCCGCCGAGGCCAGCGCCGAGGAGTGGCTGGCCGCGATCGACAAACTGAGCGCCGCCGCCGATTCCGGCCAGATCCGCCGCTTCACCGGCAACGACTACACCGAGGACCTGACCGCCGGCAACATCGTCGCCGCGATCGGCTGGTCGGGCGACGCCTCGATCATCGAAAACGAAAACGCCGAATGGCGGATGCCGACCGAGGGCTGCGTGAAATGGTCGGAAAACATGGTGATCCCGGTCGGCGCTCCGAACACGCCCGCGGCGATCGCCTGGATGAACTTCGTCTACCGGCCGGAGGTCGCGGCCGACATCACGGAATACGTCGAATACATCTCCCCGGTCGAGGGCGTCAAAGAGATCCTCGAAAAAAGCGGGTCGGACCTCGCCAAAAGCGAGATCGTCTTTCCCACCGAGGAGTTCACCCGCGACTGCACGGGCCAGGTCACCCCACCGGACCTCGACCGGGTCAACGAGGCCTGGCAGAACGTGCTGACTGGCTGAGCGACGATGAGCTGGAGACAGCGCCTGGTCCCGTACTGGCTGCTGGGACCGGGGCTGCTCTGGCTCGTCCTCTTCTTCGTCGTGCCCATGTACTTCATGGGCGAACTGGCGCTGTACTCGGGCTCGCTGACGAGCGGCGGCTTCGAATTCACCTGGGCCTGGTCGAACTTCCCCGACGCGCTCTCCGGCAACGAAGAGCAGATCCTGCGCTCCTTCTTCTACGCCGGCACCGCGACGCTGCTGGCGCTGCTGATCGGTTACCCGCTCGCCTACGCGATCGCCTTCCGGGCGGGCCGCTTCAAAGCGCTGCTGCTGTTCGCGGTGATCGCCCCGTTCTTCACGACCTTCCTGATCCGCACGATCGCCTGGAAAACGATTCTCAGCGACGACAGCCCGGTGGTCAGCGTGCTGCAGACGCTGGCGCTGGTGCCCGAGGACGGTCGCGTCCTGGCGACCTCGGGCGCGGTGATCGCCGGCCTCACCTACAACTTCCTCCCGTTCATGATCCTGCCGCTCTACGCCAACCTGGAGCGGCTCGACCTGCGGCTGGTCGAGGCGGCGAAGGACCTCTACTCATCGTCCACGCAGGCCTTTCTCAGGGTGACGCTGCCGCTGACGATGCCGGGGATCGTCGCCGGGGTGCTGCTCACCTTCATCCCCGCTTTCGGCGACTACATCAACGCGCAGCTGCTCGGCGGGACCGGGCAGGCGATGGTCGGCAACGTGATCCAGTCGCTCTACCTGAACCAGCGCGACTACCCGGAGGCGGCGGCGCTCTCGTTCCTGATGATGGCGCTGATCCTCGCCGTGGTCACGCTCTACATCCGCTTCGCCGGGACCGGTGCGTTCATGGGCGATGACGAGGAGCCGGCGCGGTGAGCGGGCCGGGACGAGCCTGGGCCTGGCTGCGCCACCAGGCGCTGCCGATCTACGCGGCGCTCGCGGTCGCCTACATGCTGATCCCGATCGCCGTGATCGCCATCTTCTCCTTCGGCGCGACGCCGAAAGGCAAACTCACCTTCGGCCTCGACAACGGCTTCACCACCGAGTACTGGAACTCGATGTTCTCGATCCCGGAACTGAACGAAGCGCTGCTCACGAGCCTCGAGCTGGCGGCGCTCTCGACCCTGGTCTCGACCGCGATCGGGACCGCGATGGCGATCGCCCTGGTCCGCCACCGCTTCGTCGGCAAGCGGGCGGCGAACCTCTTGATCGTGATCCCGATGGCGACGCCGGAGGTGGTAATCGGTGCCTCGCTGCTCTCGATGTTCATCTACTACACGTTCGCGCTCGGCTTCGAGACGCTGCTGATTGCCCACGTGATGTTCTCGATCAGCTTCGTCGTGGTCGTCGTGCGCTCGCGCCTGATCGGGTTCGACCGCAACCTCGAGGAGGCGGCGGCGGACCTCGGCGCCGGGCCGCTGACGACCTTCCGCACGGTGACGCTGCCGCTGCTCGCGCCCGGCATCCTTGCCGCGGCGATGCTCGCCTTCGCGCTCTCGATCGACGACTTCGTGATCTCCAACTTCAACTCGGGGACGACGGTGACCTTCCCGCTGTATGTGTACGGGGTGAGCCTGCGCGGCATCCCGGTCCAGGTCAACGCGATCGCGACCCTGCTATTCCTGGTAGCGGTGATCGCCGCCGCCCTGGTCATCCTCCAGCAGCGCCGCGCCGAGCGCATGGCCGCAATCCGCCCCGAGCCGGTAGTCCCAGCACCAAGCGTGGCGACGAACTGATGGCCGATGGGCCGAAAACGGGAAGCATGGCCCCGAAGTCGGCCCATCGGCCGGCTGATGAGCTGCGGCGGCTGAGGAACTACGTGGGCGGGGAGTGGCGGGACGTCGCGGGCGTCGAGGTGCTGGCGGACGTCGATCCCGCGACCGGGGAGACGGTGGCGATGGTGCCGCTCTCGGGAGCGGCGGAGGTCGACGCGGCGGTGGCGGTGGCACGGGCGGCGCAGCCGGGCTGGCGCGCAGTGCCGCCGCAGCGGCGGGCGCGGGCGGTGCTGGCGCTGCGGACCGAGCTGCTGCGCCGGCGCGAGGAGCTGACCGCGCTGGTCAGCGCCGACATGGGCAAGACCCTGGAGGACGCCGACGGCGAGGTCGGGCGTGGGCTCGAGTCAGTCGAGTCGGCGGCGGCGGTCCCGCACCTGCTCAAGGGCGAGAACCTCGAGGGCGTCGCGACGGGTGTGGACGTCGAATCGGTGCGCCAGCCGGTCGGGGTGGTCGCCGCGATCACCCCGTTCAACTTCCCGGCGATGATCCCGCTCTGGTTCCTCCCCTACGCGATCGCCTGCGGCAACAGCTTCATCCTCAAGCCGTCGGAGGCCGACCCGCGACCCTCGGCGCTGATCATCGAGGCGGTCGAGGCCTGCGGCGAGATCCCGCCTGGGGTCGTCAACCTCGTGCACGGCGCCCACGACGCGGTCGGCGCACTGCTCGACCACCCGGGGATCGACGCGATCTCCTTCGTCGGCCAGGCGAAGACGGCGCGGATGGTCGCCGAACGCGGCGCCGCCTCCGGCAAGCGTGTGCAGGCGCTGGGCGGGGCGAAGAACTCGCTGGTGCTGATGCCCGACGCCGACCTCGAGCAGGCGGTGCCGGCGATCATGGGCTCGGCCTTCGGCGCCGCCGGGCAGCGCTGCCTCGCCGGCTCAGTCGCGGTCGTGGTCGGCGACGCGGAGCGGCGCGAGCAGGTGCGCCGGGCGCTGGCCGCCGCGGCGGGGGAGCTCAGCGTCGGTACCGGCGACGACCCCGCAACCGACGTCTGCCCGCTGGTCTCGGCGGCGGCGCGCGAGCGGGTCGCCGAGGCGATCAGCCGGGCCGCGGAGGACGGCGCCGAGCTCGTGCTCGACGGCCGCGGCGGGGCCGGGCCGGCCGGCACGCTGCTGGCGCCGAGCATCGCGGTCGCCACCGACCCCGAGTCCGAGCTCGCCCGCGAGGAGCTGTTCGGGCCGCTGCTGGCCCTGGTCGAGGTCGATGACCTCGAGGCCGCGATCGGGTTCGTCAACGGCTCGCGCTACGGCAACGCCGGCGCGATCTTCACCCGCTCCGGCGCCGCCGCCCGCGAGTACCGCTACGGGATCGAGGCCGGGATGCTCGGCGTCAACGTCGGGGTGCCGGCCCCAGTCGCCTGGTTCCCCTTCTCCGGCTGGGGCGACTCGATGGACGGCGACCTGCACGCGAACGGGACCGACGCGGTGCGGTTCTACACGCGGCAGAAGGTGATCACGAGCCGCTGGTAATCGTGACGTCACCCGCCATCCGGGGAAAGCACGACCAGACCTACTCGGAACGCAGATCGACGACCTCTCCTGGCGCGCCAACCTCGACCAGCTCCGGATCGCCGGTCCAAACCTGTCCGCCTACCTGGCGCGCCGTCGCCAATGCGAAGCAGTCGGCGTAAGACAGACCGCCTCCCGCCTTAACGTTGGCCGCCTCGACAACAAGGCTCCAGTCAGGATCAAGGATGCCCAGCACGGTGCGGACTTTTTTGATCGCTCGCTGTGCTGAATCCTCGCCATCGGTTCGGATCAGGACGTAGAGAACCTCGCCCAGATTTACCGAGCACATCAGGGGCCTCTCATCCATCCAGGCTCGTTCGACGAGTCCCGCGGCGGGAGCGTCATTTAGCAGCGCCAGTAGCGCCCAGCTATCAAGGACGGCCGGCACCGCGATTTCGATCCTTGCGTTCCTCCAGTTGGCGCTCCTCGCGGCGGATCGCCTCGAGGCCTCCTTGGTGCCTCCACCAGGACGATCGGCGAGAAGACCGCGCAAACCGGCAATCCGCTCGCGCCGCTCCGCCGTTGAGACGCGGTGACGGCGAATCACCGCCTCGGCTCCTCGCCTCTCGACGTCGACCTCGTCACCCGGCTCGATGCCGAGCTCATCGCGGATCCCTTTCGGGATCACCACCTGGCCTTTGGGGCCAACTCGATAAGTCATACCTCCGAGTATAACTCTTGGAAATGACAGTAACGCGCCGTGCGTCATCTCCCCCTAAGTCGCGGGAGAGCAAAAGTCTCCCCCCTTCCCGCTCAGCGGCCGATGTGGAAGCCGATCAGTTCGGGGATCTTGGCGAGGGCGGAGCTGAGGGGGTTGGGGCGGCGGTGTTCGGACTCGGCGTGCTCCTTGGACATGATGCCGGTGCGGATCAGGGTGCCGCCAAGCCAGTGGAAGGGCTCGGGGGGGACGCGCTGGGGGGAGCGGTCGACGATCGGGAGGCGGGAGTACTCGTCGCGGCGGTCCAGGGCCAGGGAGGCGAGGGTGCGGGCGACCATGTGGGAAGGGCCGACGCCGTTGCCGGTGTAGCCGGCGGCGGCGAAGGCGCGGCCGCCCCGTAGCGGCACGACCACCGGCAGGTGGGTCGGCGAGACGTCGATCGGGCCGCCCCAAGCGTGGTCGATGCGGCGTCCCGCGAGGCCGGGGAAGTAGGCGCGCAGTCGCTGCGCGGCCAGCTCGACCACCGCGCGGTCAACCTCGACCCGGCCGCGCAGCCGCGCCCCCATCGAGATCTGGCCGCCGCCGAGGCCGAAGAGGATGCGGCCGTCCGGGGTGGTGCGGAAGTAGTGCAGCATCGTGCGGCAGTCGGTGATGCACTCGCCGCCGGTCCAGCCGGTCGCCTCCAGCACGTCCGGCACCGGCTCGGTGAGGACGATGTGCGAGGAGGTGATCGTGAGCCGGTTGTGCAGCGGCCCGCGCCGCGACCGGGCGGCACCGCCGATCGCGACGACCGCGGCGCCGGCGCGCACCGTCCCGGCCGCAGTGCGGACCTCGACCCCGTCGGGAGCGTCGCGCAAGGACCGCGCCGGGGTCGACTCGTAGAGCTCGACCCCGCGTCGCAGCAAGCGCTCGCGCAGTCCCAGCGCCAGGCGCGCCGGCTGCACCGTCGCCGCGGCCGGGTAGTAGACGCCGGCGCGGAAGGCGGGCGAGGCGCAGCGCGCCGCGACCTCGGCCGGCGAGAGCGCCCGCACCGCGTCGCCCTCCCCCAGCTCGCGGCTGGCCGCCAGCGCCTCGGCCCAGATCCCGTCCTGGGCCGGCGCGGCCGCGACCTGCAGGTAGCCGCCCACGCGGAACCAGGCGTCGACTTCCTCGGCCGCGCAGAACTCGCCGATCTCGCGCACCGCGCGCTCGGCGGCGTGGGCCACGGCGAGCGCCCCGTCGTCACCCCAGCGCCGCCGCATGTTCGGCAACGAGAACCACATCACGTTGCAGAAGCCCCCGTTGCGCCCGCTCGGCCCGCGCCCGCAGTACTCATCGGCCTCGAGCAGCACCACCCGCGCCTCCGGCTCGAGCTGCTTGACATGCCAGGCAGCCCAAAGTCCGGTGAAGCCCCCACCGATCACCACCACGTCCGCCTCGCGCTCTCCACTCAACGGAGCAGCCGGCGCGACCGCTCCCGCTTCCTCGAGCCAGTAGCCATGCGCGGTGTGCTTCATCCCCGTAAGTGTCGCGAACCGCCAGATGGTGCGAACGCACTTAGTTCCGCATACCGAAAGGAAGTGCGTTTGCACGGCGTAGGATCGGTCGATGTCCGCTTCCGACCAGGATTCGACTCCCTACGTCGATGCTCTACTGGCGTACGCGGCGCTGACCCCGGGTCGCTTCCAGGTTCCCGGGCACAAGGGCGGCGGCGGGGCGGACCCGGCAATGCGCGAGCTGGTCGGCGAGATCGGCCTGCGCAACGACGTCCCCTCGGTCACCGAGGGAGTCGACATCGGCCCGGAACCGACGCCGTTCCAGCAGGCGCAGCTGCTCGCCGCCGCGGCTTGGGGAGCGCAGCGGACCTGGTTCCTCGTCAACGGGGCCTCGCAGGGCAACCACGCCACCTGCCTCGCGCTCGCCCACGGCGGCCGCAGCGTCGTCGTCCAGCGCAACGTCCACTCCTCGGTGATCGACGGCCTCGTGCTGAGCGGAATGCGGCCTACCTTCGTCGCGCCCGAGCTCGACCCGGAGCTGGGGATCGCCCACGGGCTGACGCCGGAGCTCGCTGGCGGCGGCGCTCGACGCGACCCCCGACGCGGTCGCGGCGATGATCGTCTCCCCCACCTACTTCGGCGCCTGCGCCGACGTCGCCGGCCTCGCCGACGTCGCCCACGAGCGCGGCCTGCCGCTGGTCGTCGACGAGGCCTGGGGAGCGCACCTGCGCTTCCACCCCGATCTGCCGCCCGACGCGCTCTCCCGCGGCGCCGATCTGGTCACCTCCTCGACCCACAAGATCGTCGGCAGCCTGACCCAGGCGGCGATGCTCCACCTCAGCCGCGGCGGCCGGCTCGACCCGGCGGTGGTCGACCGCTGCGTCAGCCTGGTCGAGACGACCAGCCCCAGCGGCCTGCTCTCCGGCTCGCTCGACGCCGCCCGCCGTCAGGCGGCCGTGCACGGGGTCGAGCTGCTCGGCGAGACGCTGGCGGCGGCGGCGGAGGCCCGCGACGCGATCGCGCGGATCCCCGGCCTCAGCGTGCTCGACGAGAGCATGGTCGGCGGGCCCGGGATCGCCGGCTGGGACCCGCTGCGGCTCGCGGTCGACGTGCGCGCGACCGGCTCGACCGGATACCGGCTGGCGAGGACCGCCTTCTACGCGAGCGGGATCGACCTCGAGCTCTACTCGGAGAACGTCGTCGTCGCGATCTTCGGCCTCGGTGAGCCGGCGCGGCCGGCCGGCGAGCGGCTGGTCGCCGGGCTGCGCCACGCGGTCGAGGAGCTGGAGGCGGAGGAGCGGACGCCGGACGAGAAGCTGGCGCCGCCGCCACCCTGGGGCGAGCTGGTGATGACCCCGCGCGAGGCCTTCCTCGGCCCGCAGGAGGTGATCCCCTTCGACGCCGCCGCCGGCCGCATCGCCGCCGAGGGGCTCGCCGCCTACCCGCCCGGGATCCCCAACGTCCTCCCCGGCGAGCGGCTGACCGCCGAGACGCTGGACTACATAAGGGAGAGCGTCGCCCACGGTGGTTACGTACGCGGCGGCAGCGACCGCGAGCTGAAGACCCTGCGGGTCGCCCGCTAGGCGAGGTGCGCCTGTGCGGGGGGCGCCACACCCATCACGGAGGGGGCATCGCGTGCCTATCGTTTGCACCCAGTACAAGCGAAAGGGCGAAACCGTCATAGCCCTTTTCTCCGACCGTTTGGATCGTGGTGGTGGTGACCCGCGGCTCGTTTGCAAGCAGCTCATGGAGCCGGCGCTGTCCCTCCACTTTGGAGTCATTGCTGTTCGGATCGGCCAATGCACCGGCCCGCACCACGTTGTCCCAGATGATCAGGCTGCCTGGCTTGGAGACCTGAAGCACCAGCGGGAGGTAGGCCGGGTTGTTTGCCTTGTCCGCGTCGATGAAGACCAGGTCGAAGCGATCAGTCTCTTCAGCAGCGAGCTGGGGCAGGATGTCGAGGGCTGCTCCCGTTCTCTGCGCGACGATCTCCGCAAGACCTGCCCGCGCGATATTCGCCGCCGCCGTCTCGGCATAACTGGGATCACACTCAACGGTCACCAGGCGACCATCTGCCGGGAGCGCACGAGCCAGCCATATCGTGCTGTAGCCCCCCAGCGTGCCCAGCTCCAACACCGTGCGAGCGCCCCGCAGGCGAGCCAGCAAATGGAGCAGCTTTCCTTGGGACGGTGAAACGTGGTGCGCAGGCATCCCAGCCGCCGCACTCGCTTCAAGCGCCGCCTCCAGCGCAGAGTCCGAGCCTATGAGCAACCTGTTGACGAAATCATCGACAGCGGTCCAGCTTTCTTGGGAAATTTGTGGCTCCTTGAGGCGAAGAGGATTGACGGGCGCACGATATTCCACCCCCTTTGGACCACTGCGTCACCAGCCATGCTTCCGGGGACTATCGCCCCCTGCTGGGCGGATGACTCGTTACAACCTGCTGGTGCTTCGTCTTAGTTGCGCTGGGATGGCCACTCCATAGCCGCTGACCTGGCCGCGCGAGCTGACGGTGCCAATCCTCTAGGGTCAGCCGCGATGGTCAGCTTCGACGCGATCGCCGACCTGCCACTCGCGGTTGAGTCCTGCGAGTTCGAGGGGCGGGGAATCACCCTCGGCGAGTTCGAACGGCTGACCACGCTGGTCAAGTTGCGGGGCGGCGGCCAGGAGGGGATCGGCGAGGACGTCGTCTACGACGGGGTCGACCACATCGGCCAGCAGGACCACGGCCCGCCCGCAGGGGCTCGCCTACAGCGGCAGCTTCGCCGGCTTCTCCGACCACCTCGACGGGATCGACCTGTTCCCGGCCGGCCCGCCGGTGCGCGAGGAGATCTCGCCCGCCTACCGGCGCTGGGCCTTCGAGTCGGCGGCGCTCGACCTGGCGCTGCGCCAGGCGGGGACCAACCTCGCCGCGGCGCTCGGCCGCGAGCCGCGCCCGGTCAACTTCGTCTCCTCGATGCGGCTGGCGGCGACCGCCGCGGAGCGCTCCTCGATCGAGCCGCTGCGCAAGCGGCTCGAGGTCTACCCGACCCTGCGCTTCAAGCTCGACCCGACCAACGACTGGGACGACGAGCTGATCGCCGCGTTGGCGGCGACCGGCGCGGTCGACTCGCTCGACCTCAAGGGCTTCTACAAAGGCACCCCGGTCGACGTCGAGACCGACCCGGAGCTGTACGCGAAGCTGATCGAGACCTTCCCCGAGGCCTGGCTCGAGGATCCCGACGTGACCGCGGAGACGCGGCCGCTGCTCGAGCCGGTCCACGAGCGGGTGACCTGGGATGCGCCGATCCACTCGATCGCCGACATCGAGGCGATGCCCTTCTCGCCGCCGCGGACGGTCAACGTCAAGCCCTCGCGCTTCGGCCCGATCCGCAACCTCTTCGCCGCCTACGACTACTGCGAGGAGCGCGGGATCGGCGCCTACGGCGGCGGCCAGACGGAGCTCGGCCAGGGCCGCGGCCAGATCCAGTACCTGGCCTCGATCTTCCACCCCGACACCCCCAACGACGTCGCCCCCTCCGGCTACAACGACCCCGAGCAGGCGACCCGGCCCGGCCTCCCTTCCAGCCCGCTCGAGCCGTCGATTGACGAGCTCGGATTTCGTTGGGTTGCCTAACTCTCACTTCGGCTAACCGAACTCGGGGTTTCGGCTACGTTGGGCGTGCCCACGCACCGCTGACAAGGAGCCGATATGCCGGAAAAATCCTTCGCCGACGCCCTCAACGCGCAGATCTCGAACGAGTTCGCCGCTTCGCAGCAGTACGTGGGCGCCGCCGTCTACTACGACGCCGAGACCCTGCCCCGCCTCGCCAACTTCTTCTACCGGCAGGCGCTGGAGGAGCGCGAGCACGCGATGATCATGATCCGCTACCTGCTCGACGTCGGCGAGGCGGTCCACATCCCCGACATCAAGTCGCAGGAGACGACCTACGCCGACGGCAGCGCGCCGGTGCGGATGGCGCTCGAGCAGGAGAAACGGGTGAGCGAGGAGATCTTCGCCCTGTTCGAGCTGGCGCGCGAGATCAAGGACTACCGGGCCGAGCAGTTCCTGCAGTGGTTCGTCAAAGAGCAGGTCGAGGAGGTGGCGCTGATGGGCGACCTGCTCAATGTGGTCGAGCGGTCGAAGGAGAACCTGTTGCTGGCGGAGGAGTACATCGCGCGGGAGCAATTGGGCGAGGAGAGCGCGGACCCAACCGCGCCGCCTGCTGCCGGCGAGTAGCGGTAGGGAGTCGGGGGGTACCCCTCCCCAGAGACCGTTCCGCAGCCGGGCGAGCTCCCTGGGCAGAAACGTTTGTCCCTGAGCCTCTGTGGAGGGGTACCCCCCGACTCCTGCGATCGCTGGCTAGCCCAGCCAGCCGGCGCGTTTGCGCATGGTCTTGATGCGGCGGAACTCGGCGATGTCCTCGCGTAGGGCTGCTGGGGCAGGGGCGGGGAGGAAGCGGGTGGGGAGGGGGGACTCGGCGACGGTGTTGTCGCGGTTGGTGACGCGGTAGGCGCGGGCGCCGCGGCGGGCGGTGAGGGCGGTCGGCGCGCCTTCGCCCTCCCAGAGCAGGCCGGCGTAGTCGTCGAGGCCGTAGCCGCCCGGCATCCCGTCGCCGACCGCGTCGAGGTAGGCGGCGCGGCGCTCCGGCTCGTTGTTGTAGTGGACGCAGAGGCTGCCGGCGAGCATCCCCAGCCCGGCCGCCGCCAGCGGCTTGCCGGAGGACTTGGTGATCCCGGCCTCGAACCAGCACATCGCGCCGGCGCTCTGGCCGGCGAGGACGATCCCCTGGCGCCAGGCGAGGGCGAGGATCGAGGCGATGTCGTGCGCCTCCCAGACCGCGAGTAGGTTGAGCAGGCTGCCGCCGCCGACGTAGATCAGGTCCTGCTCGAGCAGGTGGTCGCGCAGCGCCATCGGCCGCCGCCCGAGCCGGAAGAGCGAGACGTCGGAGGGCTCGCAGGGCCGCTCGCCGAAGGCGGCGTAGAAGCTGCCGATCAGGTCGGAGGTGTCGCCGCTGGCGGTCGGCAGGATGCAGATCCGCGGCCGCTCGCCGCCGCGCTCATCGGCGAGCCGCAGGAGCAGCTCGCAGACGGCACGGTCCGGCGGCCGGGCGCTGAACTCGTGGCCACCGAGGGCGAGGATGCGGCGGACCGCGGTCGAGCCGCCGGCGCCGGGGAGGCCGTCGCCGTTGCGGCCGGGCGGGCCCATCAGGCGGCGACCGCGGTGGAGAGCGCCTCCGGGACCGGCGCCTCCGGAACGACCCCGCGGTCGCCGAGGAAGGTGGTCGCGATCCGCATCTCGACCACCCGCTGGCCGGCGACGTCGAGCCGGTAGCCGCGCGCCTGCGGCCGCGAGGCGATCACCCGGCTCAACTCGGCGTCGACGAAGTGCAGGGCGGCGCCGTCCTCGGCCGCGTAGCCGCCGCGCATCCCCGCGAGCAGAAAGCGGTGGTAGGCCTCGCGCCGCGAGCCGCTGCGCTCATAGTGGACGCAGTTGCTGAAGGGCAGGAGGCCGAGGCCCTCGAGCCGTTTCGGCGCCCCGTGGAAGCCGGTGACCGCTTCCGCGAACCAGCACAGCGAGCCGGCCGAGAGGCCACAGAGGATGACCCCGGCTTCCCAGGCCTCGCGCAGGATCGCGTCGATCCCGTGGGCGCGCCAGACGCCGAGCAGGCTGACGACGCTGCCGCCGCCGACGTAGATCAGATCCTGCGAGAGCAGGTGGCGGCGCAGGTCCTCGGGCCCCTGCTCGCGCCGGAACAGGGAGATGTGGCTGGCCTCGCAGCGGTGGGCGGAGAAGGCCCGGTAGAAGCGGACGATGTAATGGTCGGCGTCGCCACTGGCCGAGGGCAGGAAGCAGACTCGCGGCCGCTCCGCCCCGGTCAGGTCGAGCACGTAGTCGTCGAGCAGAGGGTTCCCGGACTCCATCGAGAAACCGCCGCCGCCGAAGGCGACGATCTGGCGAGGCGCGGTCTTCATGCCCAAATAGTCGACGCGAACGGCGCCGGCGGCGTTGTACAGCGGTCCGAACTTTCCGCTAGCCCGCTCGCCCGCATGTACAGGCGTCGCAGCCGATCCTGGTCGACGTCACCGCCGCCGCCGCTCACTGAACGACGTAGGCGCGGCGCAGCTTGTTGCGGGCGCGGTGCAGGCGCACCTTGACCGTGCCGAGCGGGATCCCGAGCCGGTGCGCGATCGCCAGCTGGGTCAGGTCCTCGCCGTAGCGAAGTTCGAGCAGTTGCCGGTCCTTTTCGCTCAGCACCTTGAGCGCGGCGTGGAGGTCAGCGCGTTCGACCGTGGCCACGACCTGGGCGTCCTCGGCGCCCTCCTGCGTCTCGATTGTCGCGATCGGGTCGGGGCGGACGCGGGCGTGCTGACGGAAGGCCTCGTTGCGGACGATCGTCGCCAGCCACTGGTTGCGGCGCTCGGACTCGCGCAGGGTCGAGCGGCGGCGCCAGGCGCGAAGCAAGGCGTCCTGGGCTATGTCCTCGGCCTCGCTCGGATTACTGGCGTAGCGATACGCCATCCGCAGACAAACCCTGTGCGCCTCACCCCACTCCCAGCCGTCCTCTTTCCCATTGAGCTGGCTGCTTGGAGTGCTGATCAAACGAACTTACATAACCGGTGACCAGACGAGTGAACTATATCGTTGAAACTGTTCTGACCATAGGCGCGGTCTGCTGCTCGTGACCGTCGAGACGGCAGGGGACGGACGCTGGGCGGAGATCGCCTACGAGGCGATCGCGCCGGTCTACGACGACTTCACCCACCACCACGATTACGAGCTCTGGCTCGGCAACCTGCTGCCGGAACTGCAGCGGCACGGGCTGCGCGGCGACCGCCTGCTCGACGTCGCCTGCGGCACCGGCAAGAGCTTCATCCCGATGCTGCGGCGCGGCTGGCGGGTGACCGCCAGCGACATCTCGCCGGCGATGGTCGAGCTGGCGCGGGCCAAGGTCGGCGAGGCGGCGGCGCTCTCGGTCGCCGACATGCGCGAGCTGCCCACTTTCGGCGAGTTCGACCTCGTCTGGTCCCTCGACGACGCCGTCAACTACCTGCTCAGCCGCGAGGAACTGGAGCGGGCGCTGGCTGGGATGCGGCGCAACCTCGGCCCCAGGGGCTGCTGATGTTCGACGTCAACGCGCTCAGCGCCTACCGCACCTTCTTCGCCGAAGAAGTCGTGGTCGAGCGCGATGGCCGGCGCCTCGTCTGGAAGGGGCGCGGGAGCGCGGACGCCGCGGCCGGCACGATCGCCGAAGCGAGCTTCGAAGTCCTGCCCGGCGACGGCGGCGACGAGCCGCTGATCGAGCCGGAGATGCACCGCCAGCGTCACTTCCCGGAAGCGGAGGTGCTGGCGGCGCTGGCGAGCACCGGCTTCGAGTGCCTCGAGGTCTTCGGCCACGGCGATGACGCCGTCCTGCGCCAGCCGCTCCGGGACGAGGTGCACGGCAAGGCCGTCTACATCGCGCGGCCGGCGGCTTAGCGACCGCTACGCGCCGCGGCCGTCGGGGTAGTGGCGAAAGGGCCGGCCTTCGCCGATCAGGTTGTGCATCAGGGCGGTCGAGATCTCGCCCCGCATCGACTCGGATACTTCGCTCCAGCGCTGACGACCGATCGGTGAGCGCGGCGTCAACCGGAAGAGCTGCTCGGACCCGCTGCCCGGCACCTGCACCGACTCGACCATGCCCGACTCGGCGAGCACGCCGACGTGGTAGTTGACGTTTGCCGGTTTGGCCTCGATCCTCTCTGAGAGCCGGTTCAGCCCCAGCCCCTCCTCGTCGACGAGCGTCTCGAGGATCGCGATCCGCCGCGGATGGGCGAGCGCACGGACAGCCCGTTGATCGATGACAGGTCCCCCCTGGTCTTTCTCCATGTCACGAGCTTTACGCATTTCTGCAACGTCTGTGCGACAACTTTTGAATTGTTCAGGATTTATAGAGCATTGCGGGCCCAGCCGCGCCACCTGCGGCCGGGCCCGTTGAAGCTCCTATGCGGCCTTCCGGATGCTTACGCCCGGGGCCAGCATCTCTGAAAAGACGCTGTTCACTTAGGCCACTCCTTCCCAGGTCGCCTCAGAGCACCTGAGGCCGACCGGGGCGCGACCGTTCTCCCCTACGACCTCCAGGTCGTAGTTTGCTCAAATTACCTCTCTCAGTTCAGGAATTTCTTTCAAGAAAGGACGGGAATACCCCTTTAGGATCAGCTTTAATAAGGTGGCACCCTGTTACTCAGAACTTTTGGAGCTTTCTTGACGCAGAAAACGCCCCGCCTAATCGCCCCGGAGTTAACGAAGGCCCTCAAGCATCCGACGCGGACCTTCATCCTCGCCATCCTGACCGTGCGCGTCGCCAGCCCGAAGGAAATCGCCGAGGAGATCGACCGCACGATCAGGCACGTCACCTACCACCTCGGCGTCCTGGAGGAGCTGGATTGCGTCGAGCTCGTCCGGACGGAGTCGGCTGCCGGCGGACGTGTCGTCGAGCATTTCTACAAAGCGACGAAACGTCCCTGGCTCGACCGCGAGACCTGGGACCTTATGGACAGCGAGGGCCAGCAGAGCATCACGGCGACCCTCGTGGAAATGATGTCGGGCGACATCGCGGAGGCGGTGTCAGCTGGCACCTTCAGCGACCCCTCCGACAACCACCTCAGCCGCACCCCGATGAACGTCGACAAAGAGGGTTGGGAAGAAACCGTGAGCCTGCTGTCCGACACCCTCGACGGCCTGATCGACATCCAGGGCCGGGTCAGCAACCGCAGCACCCCCGAGACCGAGCTGACCCCGATCAAGATCGAGATCCTCCACTTCCGCTCACCCCACCGAGCGAAAGGCGGCCTCGCCAGCAATCGCACTACGGGGCGCGATTGACGCGGGCGACGATGCCCTCGAGCATCCGCCTGATCTGAGCCCGGTCGGCCGGCGGTTCGGAGAGTTTCTCGATTCGGCCGAATAGCTCGTCGCGCTTGACAAGGTTGGCCGCCAAGGCATCCCTTGCGAACTCCCAATCGCGCTCGCGTCCGGCCACGCACTTCGCGAGAACCAGGTCGTGGATCTCCAGGCAGAGGGCGACGACGCCGGCCATCTGTCCCACGCGAGGGGGAATCTCGGCCCTGACCAAGCGATCCTGCCAGCCTCCCGGAGCCACCGCCGTCTCGGGTGCGACTCCGTGCGCGTAGTAACCGTTCAGCCCTTGGAATGGCGAACCATCACCGAGGCTTCCCTCGATCTCGATTGCCTTCTCAGGATCATTGAGGGGGTAGATATCGGCCTCCATCGAAAAGAGCATGCTTTCGGGCGGCTCCTCGACACTTCCAAGGATGGCCTGACTCCCGATCACCACGATCTCTCGCTCACCACAGACAGCGGCCGCCGCAGCGATTACGTGCTCGAACTGATCGCGGCGCACGGACTCAGACCCCTTCGATGATCTTGCGTCGCTCGGGCTCACTCAGGAGACCCGCCAGCGGCGAGTTCTGGCGCAAATCCTGCCCACGCTCGTCATCAGTGGCTATCACTCTGCGGATCTCGGCCATCGGCATCGCGAAGACCTCTTCCCAGGCCGCCGCGTGGCGGGGGTCGACCTTCCCTTCCTCGCGCCATCGCCTCAGCTTGCGCTGGGCTTCATCGATCGAGGGGCGCCTCAGTCGAGGCGCGATGGCGCGGTGGTAGGCGAGGGCGCGGAGGCTCCGGGGTTCGGTGCGGATCGGAGCGCCGTCGTGAGCCGCTTCCGCTGACCCGGGGCCGCATCCGCTCAGCCCGCTGTCGCGCCTCGGCCATGATCGGCTCGAGCGCGTGGAGCTTCCGCCGGCCGGACTTCCGCTCCTCTTCGACCCGTTCCCTGAGCTCCATCAGGACCGGGATCGGGATCTCTTTGCGACCACGCTCCGAGATCACGGCCGGGATATCGCCGGCAGCGATCCAGTTGTTCAACGCGGTGTGACTGACACCCAACAAGTTGGCTGAGAGGCTGCGGGAAACGGACCCACCGAGCTGCAGTTCGAGATCTTCGCGGACACGCGCGATATCGGCACTTGCGGCATCCCTTTCCGCCCGCCTCAAACGCGCGATGTTCTCCAGCGTTTTCTTGCGTTCCTCAAGTCGCATCTTGATCCGCAGCCTAATTCTAAACTTCCGATTTAAGGTTTCTTTCTGCAAGTTTAGTTGATACCCCAAACTTGCGTTTATCGGAGGATATCCGAAAGTTTTGCGGCTTAAGAATGCATTTCGCGTGTGCTAGAGACAACCGCACGCAATATCCGCACGAGCACATTTGGCGGTCAGTATCTGCCAGATGCCGAGCGGCAATGTCACGGAGCCGTGGCGATACGCGAGACGGGCACGCCGAAGCGGGAGCGACGGGACTCGAACCCGCGACCTCCGGCGTGACAGGCCGGCGCTCTAACCAACTGAGCTACGCCCCCGAGGGATCTCGGATGGGCCTTGCTGCGGTGGCCCGGGGGGTCAAAGCTAGCGCATTGGCTTAGGCTCACGCGGGTGAGGCTGGTCAGCTACGACGCGGGGGACGGGGTCCGGGCGGGGGTGCTCGAGGACGATCGCGTCGTCGATGCCTGGGCGGCGCTCGGGGAGCCGCGCCGGGGCAGCCTGCGGGAGCTGATCGCGGCCGGGCGCGTCGCCGATCTGCGCGGGGCGCTGGGGAACAGCGGGGCGCCGTCACACCCGGCCGCGACGGTCGCGATCCTGCCCCCGATCCCGGACCCGGACAAGATCGTCTGCATCGGGCTCAACTACGGCAAGCACGCGGCCGAGGGCGGGATGGAGGTGCCGGCGAGTCCGACGATCTTCGGCAAGTACCGCAACGCACTCGCCGCGCCCGGGGCGACGGTCCAGCTCCCCGCCAACAGCCGCAAGGTCGACTACGAGGCCGAGGTCGCCTTCGTGGTCGGACGCCGCGCCAAGGACGTCGGCGAGGCTGAGGCGCTCGACCACGTCGCCGGCTACACGCTGCTCAACGACCTCTCCGCCCGCGACCTGCAGTTCTCGACCCCGCAGTGGATGTCCGGCAAGGTCTTCGACGGCTCCGCCCCCTGCGGGCCGGCGCTGGTCACCCCCGACGAGGCGGGTCCGCACGACGCGATCGAGATCCGCCTCACCCTGAACGGGGAGCAGATGCAGGGCGCCTCGACCGCGGACCTGATCTTCAGCGTCCCCAGCCTGCTCTCCCACCTCTCGCGGCTGATGACGCTGGAGCCGGGCGACATCGTCTCGACCGGCACCCCGGAGGGGGTCGGAAGCGTCCGCGACCCGCGGGTCTGGCTCGCCGCCGGCGACGGGATCGCGATCGAGTCCCCCACCCTGGGCCGGCTCGAGACGTGCATCGCCGCCGCGGCCTAGGCGAGACGGCGGCCACCGCCGCGGCCGGAGCGCGAAGGCGATGATCATGGCTATCCCCGCAAGCGCCCCCGCTGGGGGCCGGCTCAAGGGGAGGGGCCTGGATCTACCTCGTCGGTCTTGGCGGGAAGGGAAGCGGACAGCGGCCGCCTCGGCAAGCGCACGCGGCCGGCGGCAGTGCCGGTCCGGCCGCGCACGCCCCTCCCCGACCAGCGCACCCGGTGGGGCGGAAAACGCAGCAGGGACGCCCAGGTCTCGGTGCCGATCCTGCCGTCAGCATGGAGGCCGTGGGCGACCTGGAAGGCGCGCGCGGCGGCGGCGGTGAGCGGCCCGTAAAAGCCGGTGATCGGCAGCTGATGGCCGGCGCCGACCAGGCGCTGCTGCGCCCAGACGACCATGTCGCCCCTGCTGCCCCGCCTCAGCAGCGGGTGGGCGACCTCATGGCGGTAGCCGCTCAGCGGCCGCCTGGCGCGGCGCGCGCCCAGCGCCCCCCACTCTGCCCCCTCGGTCTCCTCCCAGCTCCACCAGCTCGGCGCCCGCCCACCGAAGCTGCCGGCGAAGCGGCGGAACAGCTTCAGGGCGCGCGGGCTGGGCGCTTCGTAGGTCTGGCCGATCGGGTGGATCGGCCGCCCGTAGATGCGGTTATGGCGGTAGGTGTGCTCGTAGACGGACCGGATCGAGGCCCCGATCGTCTTCCAGTACATCTGCGGCTGGTTGTAGGTGGCGGCGCCCGGCCCGAGGAAGACCGAGTAGGGGAAGGCCGGGTGGTGGTCGACGTACGGGAAGGCGGCGAGGGAGATCGGGAAGTAGCGGCCGACCCTGGCGCGCAGGGTGCGGACGTAGAGGTCGGCGGCGGCGTACTTGCCTTCGTAGTCGGACTCGGCGTCGATCGCGAAGCAGTCGGCGCCCTTGGCGACCGCGGCGGCCGCGACCCGCGCCTCGGCCAGCGGCCGGTCGCCGTAGACGAACTGCCAGGCGCAGACGTCGAGCCCGCCCCGGTGCAACGCCCGCACCAGGCGGCGGTTGAGCTGCGTCCACGGGTCGCCGCCGTCACCAGCCTTGACGTAGACGGTGCCGATCCCCGACCGCCGCGCCTGGGCGACGATCGCCGGCAGGCTGCCGCCGTGGGAGCGCTCGACATACCAGATCCACATCCCCTGGCGCTCGAACGGGCTGATCACCGGCTTCCCCGTCCCGCCGGTTTGGGCGGCTACGGAGGCGGGCATTTGGCCAAGGGTCGCGATCACAGCGAAAACCGCCAGTAGCGCCAGCCGCCGACCTCGGCTGAGGGCGCTTCCGGACCTCACACTTGCTGTGGACGCCGTAGTGGCGAGGCGGCTGTGGAGAGGCAAATTCAACTTCCACCGGGGTACCGAAATCAGCCGCCGTTGTCTGCGCGCGCGGCCGGCCGCAAGGCCCTCTGCATCCGATCCCGGTGCCGGCACGTACTGATTGGACAATGAGGATCGCGATTGTCGGAACCGGGGTCTCCGGGTTGGTGGCTGCCCACCACCTGCATCGCGAGCATGAGATCGTCGTCTACGAGGCCGCAGACCGGCTCGGCGGCCACTCGCACACGGTCGAGGTCGAGGACCCGGCCGGCCGCCTTGCGATCGACACCGGCTTCATCGTCTTCAACGACCGCAACTACCCGAACTTCGAAGCGCTGCTGGCCGAGCTCGGCGTCGCCAGCCAGCCCTCGCACATGGGCTTCTCGGTCTCCGACGGACGCGGCCGGTTCGAGTACTCGGGCACGCCGTGGGGGCTGTTCGCCCGCCCCGCCCACTTGCTCAGCCCACGCTTCCTCGGCATGCTGCGCGACTGGCGCCGCTTCAACCGCGAGGCGCGGGAGCTGATCGGGATGAACGGGACCGCCCCCTCGCTCGGCCACTGGCTCGAGCAGCGCGGCTTCTCGCGCCACTTCATCGAACGCCTGATCGTGCCCCAGGCCGCCGCCGTCTGGTCGGCCGACCCGGAGCAGATGTGGAGCTTCCCGGCCAGCTTCATGGCCGAGTTCTTCGACAACCACGGCATGTACAGCCTGCGCGACCGGCCGCGGTGGCGGACCGTCGCCGGCGGCTCGCGCCGCTACGTCGAGGCGATCGCGGCGCCGTGGCGCAACCGGGTGCGGCTCGGCGCGCCGGTGCGGCGCGTGGAGCGCCTGCCGGGGCGGGTTCGGATCGAGGCCGAGGGCTGCGAGAGCGAGGAGTTCGACCGGGTCGTGATCGCCACCCACTCCGACCAGGCGCTGGCGCTGCTCGCCGACCCCAGCCCGGCCGAGCGCGAGATCCTCGGCGCGATCCCCTACCAGGCCAACGAGGCCGTCCTCCACACCGACCGCACGCTGCTCCCACGCCGCCGCGTCGCCTGGTCGAGCTGGAACTTCCACCTCGGCGAGCGGCCGGCCGGCCGCAGCACCGTCACCTACTGGATGAACAACCTGCAGCGGCTGCGCAGCGAGCGCCAGTACCTGCTGACGCTCAACCGCGGCGAGGCGATCGACCCGGCGCTGGCGCTGCGCCGCTTCCATTACGACCACCCCGTCTACACCGCCGCCGGCGTCGCCGCCCAGGCCCGCCATGCCGAGATCAGCGGCGTCCGCAACACCCACTACTGCGGCGCCTACTGGGGCTGGGGCTTCCACGAGGACGGCGTCCTCAGCGCCCTGCGCACTTGCGCGCAGATCGTGCCGAAATCCCCCACGGCCGGGGGGGTGTCTGAGCTAAGGGGTCCTATAGGGACCGTTAGCTCAGACACGCCCGGGGAGCTGGCGGCGTGACGGCGTCGGCGGTCTACGAGGGATGGGTGCGGCACCGGCGCTTCGAGCCGGTCGCGCACGAGTTCCGCTACCGGCTCTTCCTCATGTACCTCGACCTCGGGGAGCTGCCGGAGGTGCTCGATCCCTACCCGCTGTGGTCGGCGCGGCGGCCGGCGCCGGCGCGCTTGCGGCGTGCCGACTTCATCGGCGACCCGGAGCGGCCGCTGGACGAGTGCGCCCGCGACGCGGTCGAGGCCGAGACCGGCGCCCGTCCCGCCGGCCCGGTGCGGTTGCTCGCCGGGCTGCGCTACCTCGGCCACTGCTTCAACCCGGTCAGCTTCTACTACTGCTTTGACAGCGCCGGGAGCCAGGTGGATGCTGTCGTTGCCGATGTCAAGAGCATCCCCTGGGGAGAGCGGCATGCCTACGTCCTCGCCCGCGGCCGCCGCGAGGGGCCGGTGCTGAGCGGCGAGGTCGAGAAGGCGCTGCACGTCTCGCCGCTGATGGCGATGGACCAGACCTACGCGTTCCGCGCCGACGAACCGGGCCAGCGACTCGCGGTCCACATCGAGTCGCGGCCGCGGCCGGGAGACGAGGTCGAGCGGCATCGGGGCAAGCCGCCCGCCGCCAAGTCCTTCGACGCGACGCTGGCGCTGCACCGCTGCGAGCTGAGCCGGCCCCTGCTGGCCGGGTTGCTCGCCCGCTACCCGGCCCTGTCGCTGCAGGTGGTGGCGAGGATCTACGCGCAGTCGCTGCGGCTGAAGTTGAAGGGCGCGCGCTACGTCCCCCACCCGGAGGGGAAGCGGCCGCGGGGGTTCGTCTCACCATGAGCAGGCCCGCCCGCGCTCGCCCCGCGGACGCGCTCGCCCGCACCGCCGTCTCGACCGTGCTGCGCCACGGCGTCCGCCACGGCCGGATCGAGCTGGTCGAGGGCGGCCGGCGCCGGGGCTTTGGGCCGCCCGGCGCCGACCTCCGCGCCACCGTCACCATCCGCGATCCGCGCGCCTGGCGCGGGCCCCTGCGCGGCAGCCTCGGCCTCGGCGAGGGCTACATCGACGGCCACTGGGAAACCGACGACCTCGTCGCCCTGATCCGGATCGCGGCGCGCGAGCTGCGCGACCTCGACGGGTTACGTGGCGCGGTCGCCCGGCCGCGAGGAGCCCTCCACCGGATCCGCCATCTCGTACCGGAGAACACGCGGCCGGGCGCCCGCACCAACATCTCCCGCCACTACGACCTCGGCAACGACCTCTTCGCTTCCTTCCTGGACGAACGGATGATCTACAGCTGCGCCTACTTCCCGCGCGAGGGCGCCAGCCTCGAGGAGGCACAGCTGGCCAAGCTCGACCGAATCTGCCGCCGGCTGCGGCTCGGCCCCGACACCCACCTGCTGGAGATCGGCAGCGGCTGGGGCGGGCTCGCCGTCTACGCCGCCCGCGAGCACGGCTGCCGGGTGACCACGACGACGATCTCCGGCGAGCAGCACGAGCTGGCGAGGAGCCGCGTGCGCGAGGCCGGCCTCGAGGACCGGGTGACGGTGCTACTCGAGGACTACCGTGACCTGCGCGGGCGCTACGACCGACTCGTCTCGGTCGAGATGATCGAGGCGGTCGGGTGGCAGTACCTCGACGAGTTCTTCCGCCACTGCGACCAGCTGCTCGCCCCCGACGGGGCGATGCTGCTGCAGGCGATCACGATCGACGACGAGATCTACGAGGCCGAGAAAGGCGCCCGCAGCTTCGCCAACACCCACGTCTTCCCCGGCGGCTGCCTGCCCTCGCGCCGCGCGATCGCGGACTGCGTCGCCCGCGTCACCAGCATGCGCGAGGTCTGGGTCGACGACATCACCGCCCACTACCCGCCGACCCTGGCCGCCTGGCGCAAGCGCTTCTTCGCGGCCTGGGAGCGGCTGCGGCCGCGTGGCTACGACGAGCGCTTCCGCCGCCTCTGGGACTTCTACCTCTCCTCCTCGGAGGCCGGCTTCCGCGAGCGCCGGATCGGCGACGTGCAGGCGCTGTTCGCGAAGCCGAGATGGCGCTGAGGACCGGCTCGGGAGTTCGCGGATATCCTCCCGTACTTGGTTGTTGAACGGACCGAGAATCCGATCTGGCTGTCCAACGCGTATCTGGTCGCCGACCCCGACACCGGCACCGGCCTCCTGATCGACGGCAACGACGAGCTCGGGCCGCTGCTCGAGCGGATCGAGCGCGACGGGATCGGAATCACCCACATCCTCGTCACCCATCCGCACGGCGACCACGTCGCCGGCCTTCCCGAGGCCCGCAAGCAGCTCGGCAACCCGCCGCTGGTCGCCCACGCGGCGACCGCCGCCGAACTCGACGAAGAGGTCGAGGTGACGCTCGAGGACGGCGAGAAGCTGCAGGCTGGCAGCTTCGAGGTCGAGGCGCTCTACACGCCCGGCCACGCCGCCGGCCACCTCGCCTACCTGCTCGACGGCAGCGACCTCTTCACCGCCGACGTCCTCTTCAAGGGAACGGTCGGCGGCACGATGGCGCCCGGGGCCAGCGGCTTCGACGACCTCAGGGCCTCGGTGATGCGGCTGCTGGAGCTGCCGCCCGAGACCCGCGTCCACCCCGGGCACCGTCGAGCCGACGACGATCGGCGCGGAGTGGGAGCAGAACCCCTTCGTGCGGATCTGGCGCGGCCTCGACTCGACCGGCGAGGAGAGCGTCACCGTCTGGGGCAGGCCGGCGACGCTGAAACTGTGGGCGCCGGACTACGACGGCGGCCACAAGGCCTGGGTCGTCTTCGGCGACTCCGGCGAGGAAGCGATCGTCGGCGGCTCCCAGGTCGAGCGCGGCTGACGCGTCTGCTCCAGGGCACCCATACGGTGCCTAACTGCAGACGCGTGAGCCTCAGAGGTCGCGCTTCGTCACGACCCCGCTCTGCAGCGCCCGCTCGGCCAGGGCCACCCGCTTCTGGTTCTGCGGCAGGTTCCCCACCCCGAGCTTCTCGAACAGCGCCCGCATGTGGGTCTTGACCGCGTCGACGCTGAGGTGCAGCTCGGCACCGATCTCCTGGTTGGTCGCCGGGGTCGCGAACGAGGACCCGTCCTTATAAGGACGGCAGAGCGCGAGCAGGACCTTGCGCTGGGCCGGTGAGACCGACGCCGCTGCCGGGGCCTCGGTGGCGATCGCCGTCGCTTCCGGGGCGCTGTCGCCGGGGCGGCGGTAGCCGACGGTGGTGCGGCCGAAGCGGAGCGCGTCGCCGTCGCGCAGGAGACGACGGCCGTGGACCCGCTCCTCGTTGACGTAGGAGCCGTTGCGGGAGAGGCCGTCGTCGACCAGCGTGCACTCGTCGCGCACGATCGCGATCTGGGCGTGCAGGGCCGAGACCTCCTCGTCCCAGCCGAGCTGCACGTCGGCCGAGTCGCCGCGCCCGACCCAGAGCTCCGCCGCGCCCTTCGCGACGGTGACGATCCGCTGCTCGTCCTCGCCGTCGCGGAGGACCAGGAACGGGCGCCCGGCCCGTTCCGCCTCGATCTGGGCCTTCAGCTCGGGCGCGCTCGCCGCCCGTCGTTCGCTCATGCAGGGATCCTAGGAGCCAAGCCGGAACGCGGCCGGCGGGCTGGGCGATCCCGCTCAGGGCGCAAGCTTCCGTGGACGTATGTCGATTTGTAATCGGCGGCCCCTACCCGCACACTCACCCGATGGCCGAAAGCATCCAGGAATTCTTCTTCGATTGGTACCCCGTCTTCGGGGTCTTCTTCATGTTCTGCCTGCTGCTGGTCTTCCTGCGGCTGATGAGCAGCACGATCGGCTCGACCAAGCCGGAGACGGTGAAGGCGAGCAAGACCGAGCCGGTCCTCTGGGACGAAGTGCAGGGGGTCGACGCGGCCAAGGAGGAGCTGATCGACGTCGCCGAGTGGCTGCGCGAACCGCAGCGCTTCGCCGCGCTCGGGGCGCGGGCGCCACGCGGGGTGCTGCTCTACGGCCCGCCGGGGACCGGCAAGACGATGCTGGCGCGGGCGGTCGCCGCCCAGGCCGGGGTCGACTTCTTCGCCGCCTCCGGCTCCAGCTTCGTCGAGATGTTCGTCGGCCGCGGCGCGGCGCGGATCCGCCGCCTCTTCAAGGAGGCGCGCAAGTCGGGGCGGGCAGTGATCTTCATCGACGAGCTCGACGCGGTCGGCGGCGCCCGCAGCGGCGGCGGTGGCGACGGCGGCACGAGCGAGCGCGAGCAGGCGCTGAACCAGCTGCTGGTCGAGCTCGACGGCTTCGAGAAGGATCCGGGCACGGTGATCGTGATCGCCGCCTCCAACTACGTCGACAAGCTCGACAGGGCGCTGCTGCGGCCGGGCCGCTTCGACCGCCAGGTGCTGGTCGCGCCGCCGAGCCGCGAGGGGCGCGAGGCGATCCTCCGCTCCCACGCCAAGGGCAAGCCGCTGGCGGACGACCTCGACCTCACCGACGTCGCCCGCAAGACGACCGGGATGACCGGCGCCCAGCTCTCCAACTCGCTGAACGAGGCGGCGATCATCGCCGGCCGCGAGGGCCGCGCGGCGATCGCCCGCGAAGACCTCGACGAGGCGCTGCTGCGGCAGTCGGTCGGCTCACAGCAGGCGCGCCGCCTGAGCCCGAAGGAGCGCCGCATCGTCGCCTACCACGAGGCCGGGCACGCGCTCTGCCGCAAGCTGCTCGGGCTCGACCCGCCGGAGATCCTCAGCATCGTCCCGCGCGGGCCGGCGCTCGGCTTCGTCGGCCACTCGCCGCAGGAGGACAGCTACCTGAAGTCCCGCGACGAACTGCTCGACGAGGTGGTGACGTTGCTCGGCGGCCGCGCTGCCGAGGAGGAGGTGATGGGCGAGCCGTACTCGGGCGCGGTCGACGACCTCGCCCGCGTGCACCTGATCTGCAAGCAGATGGTCGGCGAGTTCGGGATGGGCGTGGCGCTCGACGCGCACGGCCCGGCCCCGATCGCGATGCCGGTCGACGACTACGCGGTCTCCGACGAAACCCGGCGCGAAGTCGACGTCGCCGCGACGACCCTGGCCCGCGAGGCGCAGCGGCGGGCGCGGGCGCTGCTCGCCGCCAACCGCGACTGCCTCGACGACCTCGCCGCCAGCGCGCTCGAGCGCGAGACCCTGACCCGCGAGGAACTCGACGAGATCTTCGCCGCCCACGAGCTGCGGCAGCTAGCGCAGCAGCAGGGTTCCGCTGCCGCGCTGGTCGCGATGGCGCGCGACCGGGACCAGCGCGGGTAGCATTCCTGGCCAGGCAGCCAGGATGAGCGACCCCGCATGAGCGACAAGACCTACTACTTCCCCCCGGGCCAGTCGATCGCCCGCCGCGTCCACGGCGAGCGCTCGGTCGGGCTGCTCTATGGCCAGCGGGCGCTGCTGATCGGGGCGCTGGAACCGCTCACCTACACCGGCACGATGTTGAGCACGAAGTCGGGCGAGTGGCCGTTCGCACGCCTCGCCCACACCGCGAAAGTGCAGGAGACGGTCTTCCTCGGCACCCGCGCGGAAGCCGACAAAGCGCTGGCGGCGGTGCACCGCCTGCACGAGCGGATCAAGGGCACCCTGCCCGAGGCGGCCGGCGCCCACCCCGCCGGCGCCGCCTACTCCGCCTTCGACCCGAAGCTGATGCTGTGGACGCTGGCGGTGATCGCCGACTCCGGCCGGGCGATGTACGAAGCGATGGTGCGGCCGCTGAGCGAAGGCGAGCGCGAGGCGCTCTGGCAGGACTACGTCCGCTTCGGCGAGCTTTTCCTCCTGCCGCGCAGCGAGGTGCCCGGCAGCTACCGCGAGTTCCGCGCCTGGTTCGAGGCGCAGCTCGCCTCCCCCGGCCTCTGCGCGACTCCACACGCGCTGAAGATGGCGCCGCTGGTCGCCTTCGACCACCCTGTCCCGGCGGCCGCCCGCGGCAACCTCGCGGTCCAGAACCTGATCATCAAGGGGACGCTGCCACCGCGGGTACGTGAGATCTTCGGGATCCGCTGGACCCGCGCCCGCGAGGCCACCTTCCGCTCCATCACCACCACCCACCGCCGCACCCACAGCGCCTTCCCCCGCAAGATGCGCCGCGGCCGCAACGACTACTTCTTCGACGTCGTCCGCGAGGGCGAGCGCAAGCGTGGCGGCACCCGCACGCCGGAGCTCGGCGCCACCCAGACCTGACGCCCGGGGTGGCAATCCGCCTTGACCCAGTTTGAGGCTCCGGTTGCGGGTAGAACGAGTGCGATGATGCCCGCGATGCGTCGCTTCGCCGTTCTCCTCGTCGTCTCCACGGCCCTGCTGTCGCCCGCCAGCGCCGTCGCGCTCGACCGCACGGTCAGCGTCCAGGCGACGGTCGAACGGGAGGTGCCGAACGACACGGCGGAAGTCCGCTTCTCGGTGACGAAGGAGCGGCAGGGGCGCGGGGCGGCGCTGCGGATCGTCGCGGTCCGGCTGCGCGCGGTGATCGCCGCCGCGCAGGGGTTCCCCGGCGTCGGGCCGGGAGACGTCAGCACCGGTGACATCTCGGTGCGCCGGGTCGAGCGCGGCAAGCGGCCGGTCTACCGGGCGCGCGAGGGAGTGACGGTGATCCTCCACCGCCCTGACCTGGCCGGCGAGCTGGTCTCGGCCGGGGTCGCCGCCGGGGCGACGGGGACGGGCGGTCCCAACTTCTTCGTCGGCAACCGCGAAGCGGCCTACGACACCGCCCTGGTCGAAGCCGTCCAGCGGGCGAAGGCGAAGGCGGAAGCGCTGGCGGCCGCGGCCGGCGCGGTGCTCGGGCCGGTGATCACGATCGCGGAAAGCGGCGACGTCGTGACCGCACCGAAAACCTTCAAGGACGCGTCCGCTTGCGCGCCCGCGGCCCCGCAGCGCCAGGTTCGCCGCGGGCCGAAGGCGAGCGCGGTGTGCGCCGAGCCGGCGCCCCCGGTCAAACCGGGCAGCTCGAGTGTCACGGCGACGGTCAACGCGGTCTTCGAGCTGCGATGACCGCGACGGTCGTCGTTCCGCGCCGCTTCAACGGCCCCCAGGAGAGCGGCAACGGCGGCTACGCCAGCGGCCTGCTTGCCGCTCAGCTCGCCGAACCGGTCGAGGTCAGCCTGCGCAGCCCCGTGCCGCTCGACCAGCCGCTGGAGCTGAGCCGCGACGAGGCGGGAGTCCTCAGCGCGCTGCACGGCGAGACGCTTGTCGCCGAGGCGCGCGAGCTGCCCGAGCTCGACCTGCCGGTCCCCGCACCAGTCAGCGTCGCGGAGGCGCGCCGCGCCGCCGCGAACTACCGCGCCCCGAGCGACGGCGTCTTCAGCAACTGCTTCGTCTGCGGCCGCGCCCGCGGCGAGGACTGCTTCGAGGTCTTCGCCGGCCCGGTCGAGGGGCGCGAGCTGGTCGCGACGCCGTGGACGCCCCCGGCCTGGGCCGTCGGCGAGGACGGCAACGTCCGCCCCGAGTTCGTCTGGGCGGCGCTCGACTGCCCGACCTACTTCGCCGCTCATATCGAGGGCGAGCTGACGCTGAGCATGCTGGTCCGCCAGCGCGCCCAGCTGCTCGGCCCGATCCCGGCCGAGACCGAGCACGTCGTGATCGCCTGGCCGATCGAGGCCGAGGGCCGCAAGCGGCTGGCCGGGGCCGCCGTCCTCAACGCCGACGGCGAGACCCTGGCGCTCGCCGAGGCGCTGATGATCGAGCCGCGCCCGGCGAGCTGAGAGTGGGCGGTACTGGGCTCGAACCAGTGACCCCTTCCTTGTAAGGGAAGTGCTCTCCCAACTGAGCTAACCGCCCGTCCGTCCATTATTGCTCGTCGCGGCTGGCATGATGCGGCGTTCGATGATCTCGCTGCCCCAGAAGCAGTTCATCGCGATCCTGGTCGGGGTCTGCGTACTCAGCGCCGGGATCGGCTCCGGCCTGGCGCTGCTGGCCGAAACCGGGCCGGAGGGGCCCGCCGGCAAGCGCGGGGCGGCCGGCCCGGAAGGGCCGCGGGGGCCCGAAGGGCCATCGGGCGCCGAAGAGATCGGCGGCCTCGAAGCGGAAGTGGAAGAACTGCGCGGGCGGGTCGAAGAAGCCGAGGAAGCGGAGAGCCGGCTGGAAGAGCTGGAATCGGAAGTCTCCGGCATCGACGGGGTCACCTCCGAGCTCTGCGAAGAGCTCGACTCGTTCTGCTGAACCTCAACCGGCCCGGCTCCGTAGTACGCAGCGATGACCGCGACCTCGGGAACTGGGCGGGGCTGGCATTGGCTGGCGATCGCCCTCGCGCTCGCCGTCTTCGCGCTCGCCCTGGCCGGGATCGGGAGCAGCGCGGCGAGCGCCGGCGGCGAGACGGCGCGGGCCAGCCGCACCGTCACCGTCGACATCGTCAGCTTCGCCTACAGGCCGGCAAACCTGGCGATCAGCCGCGGCTCCAAGGTCGTCTTCGCCAACGCCAGTGGCACCGCGCACACCGCAACCCGCAAGGGCAGCTTCACCACCGGCCGCATCAAAGCCGGCAGGTCCGCCTCGGTCACCTTCAGCCAGCGCGGGACCTTCCGCTACCACTGCACGATCCACCCCTTCATGCGGGGCAAGGTCGTCGTCGAGTGAGCGCCCCGATCCGCAGGGGGTAGGCGGGGACCCAACTGACGGCGGCGCGGCTATCGTCCCTGGCGATGGTCACGCCGTGGGGGGATGCCACTAGGCTGCGCGACCGCAGGCTGCCGCCTGGTCGCTCGTCGTCGCGCGAGGAAGTGCGGCGAAATCAGCGTGAGCGGCTCTTCGCCGCGATGGTCGCCAGCTGCGAGGAGCGCGGCTGCGAGCAGACCTCGGTCGCCGATGTGCTGGAGATCTCCGGGGTCTCGCGCGCCACCTTCTACGCCCACTTCGACGACAAGCTCGACTGCCTGGCGGCGGCGACGCGCGAGTGCCTGCGGCTGGGCATCGAGGCGATCGGCGAGCGCGCGGCCGGCGAGCGCGCGGCCGAGAAACGCACCCTCGCCGCGCTCGAGGCCTTCGTCGAAGTAGTCGTCGCCCAGCCGGCGGCGGCGCGGATGTGCCTGGTCGAGGCCTACGGCATCGGCGAGGCTGGGGCGCTGCCGGTGCTCGAAGCAGTGGAAGCGGTCGTCAAGATCGCCCAGGAGACGCTCGAGCAGGTTCCGGGACGCGAGGGGATGCCGCTCGAGCTGACCCGGGCGCTGATCGCCGGCATCCACCGGGTCGTCTACGAGCGGCTGCAGGAGCACCGCGAGGCGGAGCTGCCCGGCATGGTCGAGATGCTCTGGGAGTGGGCGATGAGCTACCCCGTCCCGCCCCGCCCGCTGCGACGACGGCGGCGGGCCAGAGTGATGGAGCCGACGCCGATGCCGCCCTTCGCGGCGTTCGAGCCCGAGCAGCGGATCATCCGCGGCTTTGCCGCCGCCGTCGCCGCGAAGGGCTACTCGGAGACGACGATCGCCGACGTCGCCACCGCCGCCTCGATCTCCCAGGGCACCTTCTACGAGCATTTCGACAGCAAGGGCGACGCGATGCTGGCGGCGCTCGACTCGAGCGGGGAGCAGATGCTGGCGGCGGCGCTGCCACGGGCGCGGCGGGCGAAGGACTGGCCGGCCGCGGCACGCACGGCGATCGAAGCGAGCTGCGCGTTCCTCGCCGCCGAGCCGGACTTCGCAAAGCTGCGAGCGGTCGCCGTCTACGCCGCCGGCCGCGAGGCGATCGCGCTGCGCAACGGCGGCGGGACCGCGATGCTGCGGACCGTGCTCGGACCCGGCTTCGAGGACGCGCCCGAGGTTCCCGAGCTGACCCTGGAGGCGCTGGTCGGGGCGATCTACGGCGCGATCTTCGACCGCCTCACCGCCAGTGGCCCGGATGCCCTGCCGGAGGTCGCGCCGCTGCTCACCTATCTGGCCCTGGCGCCCCTGCTTGGCGGCGAGACAGCCTGCGCGGTGGCGACCGGCGACGGCAGGAGCTCGTCGCCGCCGACAAGCTAGGAGCGGCGGTTGGCGACCTCGCGGGCGCCGTCGGCGCCGAGGTAGGGAGCGAGGGCGAACTCGATGATCCCGGGGGCGAAGCGCTCCAGTTGCTCGGTTTCCCCGGCGACGATGCGGCGCACGGTCAGGGTCATCACCCCGCCGGCCAGCGCCTCCTCGATGCCCTCCGCCAGCTCGCGGTCGCCGGAGCGCCAGGCCCGCCCCGGCTCGAGCAGGGCGACCAGACGTTCGGCGGTGCGTTCACGGCGGCTCGCCATCCCCTCCCCGACGGCCGCCGACTCGACCATGCTGAGCCGGGCGAGCTGGGGACGGGAGGCGAAGAAGCGCAGCATCTCGCGCAACGCCGTGGCGACCTGGTCGGGCCACTCCGGCTGCTCCGCGACGAGTTCGGCGATGCGCCCGACCAGGTACTCGTCGACCGCGTCGAAGGCGGCGATGAAGCACGCTTCCTTGCTGGCGAAGTGCTCGTAGAAGGTGCGGCGGGAGACCGAAGCGGTGGTCGTTATCTGGGCGATCGTCGCCTTGTTGTAGCCGTGCTCGGCGACCACCTCGGCGACCGCGGCGAGTAGCCGCTCGCGCTGGTTATGGGCGACGACATCAGGCGGGAGGCCGTGCCTGCCACCGTGCAACGGCCGCAGGCCCGGCTCGTCTGCCCCGCTCGCACCGCCGATCGCCACCCCTGCAAGATAGCGGCGGGGAGCGAGTTTGGTACTTGGCGTTTCTTGCATAAGTACGTTCTGGTCTTCGCGGTCAGGCGGCGGCGACGGCGGCGGCCCGCTCCTCGCCCAGATAGGGGACGAGCGCGAACTCGACCATCGTCGGCAGCAGGCCGGGGATCGCGTCGACCTCGCCGCGCAGCAGCCGTTGGTGGACCATCCAGACGATGCCGCCGATGATCGAGTCCTCGAGCAGCGTCCCGGGCAGCTCGGCGACCTCGCCGGCAAGCTCGCGGCCGTGGCGCAGGACCGGCGAGTAGCTCTGCAGCGCCTGCTCGTAGCGCTCCATCGCCGCCGGGCCGGCGGTCAGCGACTCGATCAGGCAGGTACGGGCGAGGGCCGGCTCCTCGACCACGAACTCGAGGAAGGCCTCGATCGCCGCGCGGACCTGCCGCGGCCACTCGGCCTCCGCCGCGATCGCCGCCTCGGTGCGGCGGTGGGCCTCCTCGAGCGCCCGGTCGAAGCAGGCCAGCAGGCAGGCTTCGCGGTTCTCGAAGTTCTCGTAGAAGGTGACGCGGGCGACCCCGGCGCGTTTGACGATCACCGCGACGGTGGCTCCCTGATAACCGCGCTTGGCGATCACGTCGGCGGCCGCCGCGAGGAGGCGGTCGCGCTGGCTGCGCGACATCAGCTCTGCCTGGAACCGATCCTGCCCTTTGGGAAGACGCTCCAGGTACCCCGGAAGGGTCTCCATGATGGCCAGGATAGCGGGGGCCCGGGCAGCCCGGGCCGTTTAGAGCTCCCCGCGCCGGTAGCGGGCGAGGTCCTCCGGCCCGCGCCGCAGTTCCTCCTGCGCCGCCTCGGGGCCGAGGTAGGTGAGCATCGTCAGGTAGAGCATCTGCGGCACTCCCTCGGGCAGGTCGTCGAGAGTGCCGGCTTTGAGGTAGGCCCCGACTCCCTCCCAGAAGGCGCCGACCAGTGCGTCGGCGCGATCGCGGGGGATGTCCGCCCCCTCCCGCTTGTCGCGGCCGAGGTGAACGAAGTCGGCGCAGCGATTCATCACGACGTCGCGGTTCGCCTGGGCGAGTTCCTCGGCGAGGCTGATCTCGATCAGGAAGCGGGTGCGGTCCTGGTCCTCGACGATATAGCGGCAGAGTTCCCAGGCCTGGCGGCGCATGCCCTCGCGCCACCCGTCCCCGCGGGCGAAGGCCGCCTCGATACGCGCGATGAAGTCCGCGGCGCATTCCTTCCACGCCTCCGTCAGGCAGGCCTCGAAGCTGGGGAAGAGCCGGTCGAACTCGGCCCGCTCGACGCCGGCGCGCGCCAGCACCCCGTCCAGGGTCGTCCCCGCAAGGCCACGCTCGCCGACGAGCGCGGTGAGCGCGGCACGGACGCGCTCGCGGGCAGCTCGGTCGCTGCCGCCCCCGGGCTGAGATGTAGCTTCGGACATCAACTCGTTCCTTTTCTGAACACCGTGTTACCTGCTCAGACGCAGGTGTTTAGACTGGGCCGATGCCTCCTTCGCGGCTTCCCGCCGAAGGCTACAGCGCATCCGGCGACGGGCCGGCGCCCGGCCAACCGCGACTGATCTCCGCGGAGGTCGTCGCCGGCTACCGGCGAGAGCGGATGGCCGTGGCTGTGGCGGAGCTGGCGCACGAGGAGGGCATCGACGGGCTGACCACGGCAGGGATGGTCGCCCGGGCGCGGATGTCCCGCCTCAGCTTCTACAAGCTGTTCGCCAGCAAGGCGCAGTGCCTCGCCTACTGCTGCGAGTTCGCCGCAGATCGGCTCGCCGAGCCGGTGCGCAGCGCCGCGCAGGGCCCGGAGCCGTGGCCGGTGCCGCTTGAGCGGGCGATCGCCGCCCTGCTCGAGGCCGCCGCCGCGCAGCCGCTGCTCGCCGAGCTCTGTTTCGTCCACTCCCCAGCGCTGCTGCCGCGGGGCAGCGAGGTCGGTCACCAGGCGATCGTCGAGGCGCTGGCCGTTGCCGTCACGCGGGGGCGGGAGCACGACGGGCCGAGCGGCGCACCGCCGTCCGAGGAGGCGGAGTTCGTCGCCTCCGCCGTTGTCTCGATCGTCGCCCAGCGGACCAGGGCCGGCGAGGTCGACGGCCTCACGGCGCTCACGGACGAGCTCGTCGGCCTCGCCCCCAAGCTCAGCGGCTAGCTCAGCGGCCCGCCTCGTGGCTGCTCCGCGCCACCCTTACCGCGCGGATGCTCTCGCTGCCCCTGGCCCCAACGCTGCTCGGCGCCGTCCTCGCCGGCCTGCCCAGCCTGCTTGCCGTCGTCGCCGGCCTCCACTGGGCCGGCGCCCTGCTCGCGGCCGCGCTCTTCGCCCTCTGGTGCGCGCGGCTGCCCCGCCGGCTGTCGGCGAATTCCTCAAACGAGGCCCGCCCGACCTGAGCGGCGCCGCCCACCACCAGCATCACGAAGCCCCAGCCCGGAGCATCCGACAACGCCGCGGCCACCGCCGCCAGCATCAACCCGTAGAAAGCGAACCTCAGCAACTCCGCCGCCCTCTCGAGCCTCTCCAGATCGATCCCGGGCATTGCCACGAGCTTCGCCGTCCAGGCCGGTTTCCCTGCGGAATCCGCCAATGTGAGAGCTACTCGTCCAGCCGCAGCGCGATCTCCAGATCCGCCAGTGAGCCTCTGAGGGGGCGGCCGAGCAGCCCCTCGATCACACGAATGCGATTTCGCACCGTACGGCGGTCGACGCCGAGGGCGGCGGCGGTCGAGGAGACGTTTCGCTCGGCCTCGAAGTAGGCACGCAGGGTCTCGCGGGCGGCCTGGCCGCCGTCGCGGGCGCGTTCGAGCGGCTCCAGGTAGAGCTGGCGCAGGGAGGTGGCGACAAGGTCGTCGCGCGAGATCGAGGCGAGCAGAGCGACGTCGGCGTAACGGAGCACGGGCCGACCGCCACGCTCGGCGATCGGCAGCGCCGCCTTCGCCTGCAGGTGGCTGAAGCGCCAACCCGAGAGCCCCTCGCCGGGCTCGCCGACGGTCACGAACACGCCGTCGGGGGCGATCTCGGCGAGGGCCGCGAGGGCCTCCTCGGCGGCAAGAGAGCGGTGGCCACCCAGCCAGCCGGCGAGGATCGGCTCCTCCTCGCGGCGGACGGCGAGCAGGCGGCGGTCGAGCGCGCTCGCGAGCGCGCTCATCAGCTCCTCCACACCCTCGCCTTTCGCCATTACGGCGAGGTGGTGGGCGTCAAGGTCGTAGCCGAGCTCGGAGTGATCGACGAGCTCACCGGCGAGCAGCCTCTTGACGCACTCGCGACGTCGCTCCGCGGCGCTGCGGGGCCGGCTCCCCGCCTCGCGGCCGTGCTCGGCGCTGACCGCGGCCAGCACTCGATCGGCGAGCGTCGCCTGCGTGTTGAGCAGACGACGCAGGGTCGGGTTCGGGACCTCCGCTCGCCCTGCCTCTTCGGCGAGGAAGTCGCCGAAGATCGTGTTGCCGGCGAAGTAGCGGCGCAGGACGGTGTCGAGGGAGACCCCGTCGCGCGCGTCGAGGCGGGCCTGCGCGAGCAGCACCGGCGGCACCGCCGGCGCCTGGCGCTCGCCGGCCTCGAGCACCGCGAGCCGGTACTCGATGGCAGCGGCAACGGCCGTATTGAGCCGCTCGAGATAGGCCTGGTCAGCGACGTCGCGCGGATCGGAGATCGCGTACACCCGAGTCGCGATCGCCGCCCGCAGCTCGGGCAGCCGCTCCCGCAGACGCGCCGCAAGCAGCGACCGTGCCTCCCCACCGGAGAGCGCCCGCGTCGACTTCACACCCCGTTCACTCACGGAGTCACCTTAACCGTCGCCCGCTTGCCTTCTGCTACTGTTCACCAAATGGTTAACGATTCATTCAGGGCGCTCTCGCACCCGATCCGCCGCGGGATCGTCGAACGCCTCACCGGTGGCCCGGCCACCGTGGGAGAAGTCACCCGCGGTTTCGGCGTGTCCAAGCCGGCGATCTCCAAGCACCTGAAGGTGCTGGAGGAGACGGGCGTCGTGACCCGCGTGGTCGAGGGCCGGACGCACCGGCTCTCGCTCGAGCCAAGAGCGCTCGACGAGGCGGCCGAGTGGATGGATCGCCAGCGCGTCCTCTGGGAGCGCATGTTCGATGTCGTCGATGGGTACCTGAAGGAGGAGTCGCAATGAGGATGCCGCCGATCGTGTCCCCGCAGGAGTGGGAGTCCGCCCGCGAGGAACTGCTGGTCGAGGAGAAGCAGCTCACTCACGCTCGTGATGCGCTGGCCGCCAAGCGCCGCCGGATGCCGAGGATGGCCGTCGAGAAGGACTACCGCTTCGAGGGGCCCGACGGGCCGGCGAGCCTGCTCGACCTCTTCGAGGGGCGGCGCCAGCTGATCCTCTACCGCTTCTTCTTCGAGCCCGGCGTGTCGGGCTGGCCCGAGCGCGGCTGCCGCGGTTGCTCCTTCATGGCCGACCAGGTCGCCCACCTCGCCCATCTGAACTCGCGCGACACCACGTTCGCGAACATCTCCCGTGCCCCCCAGGCCGACATCGAGCGCTGGAAGGCGCGGATGGGCTGGGACATCCCCTGGTACACGATCACCGACGACTTCGATGCCGATTTCGGGGTCGACGAATGGCATGGCACCAACGCCTTCTACCGCGACGATGACGACCGGGTCTTCCGTACCTACTTCGTCGACAGCCGCGGCGACGAGGCCCTGGGCACCGCCTGGGCCTATCTCGACATCACGGCGCTCGGCCGCCAGGAGAAGTGGGAGGACTCGCCCGAGGGCTACCCGCAGACGGAGCCATATTCCTGGTGGAACCTCCACGACGAGTACAACAGCCCGTGATCCCGCTGCGGATCGAGCGCGCCTTCCAGGCTCCCGCCCAGGCGGTCTTCGACGCCTGGACCAGCGAGGAGGTGATGCGGCGCTGGTTCCACGCCGAGCACCACTGGGAGACGCCCGAGGCAGAGGTCGACCTCCGCATCGGCGGCGCCGTGCGCGTCGTCATGCGCGACCCAGACAAAGACACCGAGTACGGCGGCGGCGGTTACTACACCGAGATCGACCCCCCGGACCGCCTCGCCTTCACCTGGACCTGGGACGACGATGACAACTCGAGGCAGACCCTGATCGAGCTCGACTTCAAAGAGACCGAAGGTGTCACCACGGTCCGCCTCACCCACAGCAACCTCGAAGGCAAAGAATCCGTTCTCTCCCACGAAGACGGCTGGATCAAATGCTTCGACAACCTCGAACGGGCTCTGAAGGGTGACGCAACGACCCAGGCTTAGGCGGCCTTACCGCTCGTCGGACTTCCAGCACGGGCGCCCGCCTCCTCCTGAGCCTTGCGCAGATGAAAGGCTGAGGGGTGTTGGCTTGGGGAACGGGTTTGAGGCGCTGATGTGACCGGGATGCGACCGCAGGGGGCGGATAGTGATGGGTTGAATCGGGCCTGCGCTGACAGCTAGGCTTTCCGTGAGATGGTCAAGGGGCGCATGAACATTTGGAGACTGTGGCTTCAGACCGTCTCCTGCGGGCTGCTGATCCTCGCGGCCTTCGCTCCGCTTTCCGAGACCTCGCACAAGATGCTGACTGTGGTGGCCTTGGTGGGGATGCTGGTCTTTATCAGCACCGACTCCGCATCCCGAAAGGAGGCCGCTCGCTTCATGATCCTGCTGGCGGCTTTGGTGCTCTTGGCTCTACTGCTCTCTGTAAATCCAAAGTGGGTGGTCTTTGGGGCTATAGGCATCTACCTTGGAAGCCTCCTGGGGGAGGTCCTCAGGCGCGAGCATGTCGAATATGTGGCGGAGCGCGAACGCCTTGCCTAGATCCTCGTAGGTCAAGATGTCTATCATCTTGTTTCGAGATGATAGACATTGCAAGCAGAGATACTGCCGACCGATTGCTGTCCGTCCTAGGCGAGCAGCTTGCCGCGGCGGGCGAATACTCCGAGCTAGTTGTAGTCGGCGGGTCGGGCCTGCTCGCCCTCGGGCTGATCGAACGGTCGACGCGTGACGTCGACCTTCTCGCTCTGCGAGCCGGCGATGAGCTGAAGAGCGCCAGGCCGCTCCCGTCCGCGTTGGAAGCCGCCCGCGACCGAGTGGCCCGGGACTTCTCCCTCCCCACCGACTGGCTCAACCCCGGCCCGACCGAGCTGCTCGAGCTTGGTCTGCCGGAGGGATTCATCGACCGACTGGAGCGCCGGGACTATGGCGACGGTCTGACCGTCTACTTCGCCTCACGCTATGACCAGATCCACTTCAAGCTCTACGCGCTGGTTGACCAAGGACCCGGGAAGCACGAGGCCGATCTCCGGTCGCTCTCACCCACCGAAGAGGAGGCTCCTGGCGGCGGCTCACTGGAGCCGCTCCCACGATCCTTCCGAGGGCTACGCCCAGATGCTTCGCGATGTTCTCACTCACCTGGGAGTCGACGATGTCGATCGCGGACGTTAGACAAGATCTACAGAGTCACCTTGTCGCCTTCCTCTGGAGTCAGTGGGCGCAGATTGGCGTTCTCGCAACCACCACCCGCAACGACCGCTGGGCGGCGGACCCCGAGGCGCTCCTCCTGCTGACCTTCGAGGTTGGACGCGAAGATCCCCGTCTCCTCGATGAGGTTCTGGATTGGCTGGCGGTGAACGAGCGGCTGATCAGCATCCAGCGCCTGCGCAATCTGGCCCGCGACGAGGAGGATCGCGCGCTGATCGAGGCCGTGGTGGGCTGGCTGGGCGGACGGCGAAAGCGAGCGCGTCTGGAGGCAAAGGCAGGCGAATCGACTGACCCGGAGCCCTTCTTCCGCAACTCCCGACTGCCGATCGCTGACCCCGATCCAGCATTCCTCGCACAAGGACTCGTGAAGCCCAGGTCCGAGCCATCCGGCAAGTCTCAGGCCCCCCAGGTCTTGCTCCCCATCAACTTCGCTTTCCGCCTTCGCCTGCTGCTTGGGATCGGCGCCCGCGCCGAGGCCATGCGTGTGCTCCTGACCATCGACGCGCCTCGAGCCAACATCCAGGCGATCGCCGCGTCCACCGCCTACACGAAGCGCAACGTTCAGGAGGCCGTCACCTCCCTCAGCGCCGCCGGCGCCCTGGATGCCTTCGAAGTCGGCAACGAACAACGCTTCTCTGCGCCGCGCGATCGCTGGTCGCACTTCCTCCCGCTCGACGAGCTTCCCCGTCACGAGGACTGGCCCCAGATCTTCGCCGTCTGCCGCAAGGTTCTTCGCTGGCTAGCCGATCCGTCCCATGAGGACCTAAGCGCTTACATGCTCTCCAGCGAAGCGCGAACCCTGGCCGAAGAAGTAAACCCTGACCTCCAGTTCGCGGGGATCACGATCGATGACCAACCCGACGACTCGGCGTACCTGGAGAGATTCACCCGGCAGCTCCTAGAACGCGCGCCGATCTAACCGGCGGCCGGACATTTTCGTAGCGGTGCCAGGCCGTTCAGCAGAGCCAAACTCCGTCAGATTTGAAGGACGGCCGTCCCGCTGCTGACGGGCCGGTCCGCCGCCATTTTCCCGAATAGTCCCGTGAAGCCGCTCGGGAGGCCTATCGCCTGCACTCAGCGCGACCGCGGGGGTCGGGTGCGAGCACGTCGTCGCACCGCGCCCCAACGACTGACGGACCAGAGCTTGTCAGCGCCGGCCCACGCCGCGAAGCACAGTCCGCCCACGGTGCCAGTCACGGTCATCAGCACTCCGGCCGCCGCTGCCTCCGCCACCCCGTCGCGGCCAAGGATGAGCACCGCCGCCGCGGCACCCGCGCCGGGACCGAGCGGAAGCTGCATCAGCGTTGACACCGCGATCAGCACCGCGACGGCGTCGAAGAGCGAGGCGTCGACGCCGACGGCGTGCAGCAGGATCCAGTTGCGAAAGATCTGCGCGAACACGGCCACCAGCACGAAGCCGATCACGCGGGTTCCGGAACCCATCCTGCGAAGGACGGTGAGCCCTTCCACAGCTCACGACCCTTCCGGAGAGCGAGATGGCGCAGGCCGACGCTGGCCGTCCCGAGCACTGCAAGGGCGACGAGCGGCAGCCACCACGGCAAGCCGAGCGGCTCCACCAGGGTGAATGACGCCAGCGCGGCAAGCGTCCCCTCGACGGCGAGAATCGGAAACTCCGCGGCAACGAGCGTCGGCACCTGCGGACTCACCTCCGGGGACGAACGGCGCAGCGCGGCGATCCGCGCCGCTACCCCCAGCTGCCCATTGATCACGCCGCCTAGGACCTGCATGGCCGACGCTCGGTAGAGGACGCGACGGGCCACCGTTCCGCCTGCGGCCTCGATAGTCAGATGCCACGCCTCGCTGCGCGCCAGCAGCGCGACGATCTGCAGCAGCGCTGCCACTGCGAGCACTCGCGCGCTGGCGTCTGAGAGCGCATTCGAGAACTCGTCACGGCGTCCGGCGAGCACAAGCACGAGGACCGCCGCCGTGCCCAGCGAGCCCACCACCGCGATCAGCGTGCGGTGGCGCCGACCGAATCTGCGGAGGCTGGCAGTCACCTCCCTCAGGCGGCGCGCGCGACGCGGTCGCGGCGCCGGGCTGATCGGCTCATTACCCGCGACCGGCACCGCCGACCTCGATCAGCGCACCGAGGAAGTCCATCGAAAAAGACGCTACAAGACCGCAGCTGGTCGGTCGCCAGTCCGTCCCCTCCGCATGGAACCGGATCGATTCGCGGGTGCGTCGCAGATCAACGCCGATGGCCCGCGCAGGCGGAAGATCCAAGCTAACCGCGCGATCCTCCGCGGTGCCACATAGCAATCCGCCCCCGAACGTGCGCCAGGGCGAATCGATTGCTGAGGAGCGACGCCCCGAATGAGCATCAACGCCTGAACGGCGCCGGTCGGGAGCCGCCCGGCTGCCTTCGGCTCTAAAGCGGGGATGTCAAGCGGATTGAAAGGACGGGCCGCAACTGCGCGGCGAGCGGAATTGCGGCGCCGATGCGACCGAAGTGTGACCTAAATAGCAGCAAGCACTCGCCGAAATCTGGAACGGGGTTGGCCACTGATCGCCATTGCGATCAAGGAATCGCTTATGAACCCTAGACCAAGTCATCCCTTAGAACAGAGAGCATCCGCCATCGACTGCCGTCGAGTGCAACGTCGATGGTGCGCGTCCCCTGCATCACCATCCCCATCCCCGGTGCGAGTACCGCTGCAATCGTTGGATTCAGATCGCTAGACGCCGCGTCGAATAGCACCTCTGCCCTAACTAGACACGACTCTCGATCAATAAGCTGAACGACCCAATTCCACTCTGGCAATGGCGCCAGTCTCAACGTCTGAACACCCTGCTCAGCAATACCCCGAGTCGATGCGAGACGCTTGTACTTCATCCCCTTAACTAGTCGAGTCCGGATATATCCGACACCAGTTCCAAGTTCTTCATGCAGAACCCGAAGGTAAAGTGCCCCCCGCAACTCAGCCCCCTCAGCCGATAAGCGCACGCCAAAGGGCAGCGGAACACAAATATTCTTCCACTGGTTCTCGGTCGGAGCGCTCGTCGCAAGCACACGGTCTGACTCGACAACGAGATATGGCCCCCCTTCACTGTCGTGCACGATCCAGGAGTCGCCGTCCTGGTTGTCTCCTGGGACATGCCCGACAACAACAACCGCACGATTGAGATCTAGTGCAATGATCGGCAACCCCGAATGCAAATATCGAAGCAATATCGCGCGAGTTCGACTCGCTGGATCTCCTGCGATGGGAACCGCCTCGACGCCAAACGGAATCGGCGGCTCCTGAACGTCGTAGGCGACGTTGGTCAGCCCCACCCGCGCGATTGCGTTACGCATCTCCTCAAGGGTCATGCCACTGCGGTAGGACCCGCGGAGAACGGGCTCGACCCCAAGCACTTGAGCATCTAGGTCAGCCACAGAGGAAAACTGGACCAAGCCCCGGGCATGGGCTACTGCGTGGCACATCCAGGCCGCCGCCGTTCCAGAACCCATGCCAAGCTCGGCATCCACTTGAATAAAAGGGGCACCTCGACAGACAAGACTTATTCCGAAGAGCTCAGCTTCTGCTGACACTGACGTCAGCACATAGCGCGAAAGCGCGGGCGGCGGTAAGAGATGCGTGGCGCCCAGCCTCGCACTCTCCACCGGCCTCATTACTGCAGAGCCTAGATAACCCTGAACTGACTCCCCAGCTCTCAGTACCTCATCATGCTGATCGGAAAAGAAGTGCAGGCGCGTCGTCAGAGACGAGTGTGGAGAAAACAGCCGTGCGTAATAGGTTGAGTACTCCTGTCTGTATCCCGGATCAGGCCAGCTGGGCTCAACTATCACCGTCCGTGCTGGATGTGCTGCCATAGTCTCAAGAGCATATGAGAGCTGCTGATTTGCGGTCGTGTCACTTCCGAACTGCGTCCGAAGAGCTTCCACTTCCTCAGGTAGTGACACGAGGTATGGAACCTGAAGAGATGGAGTTTCGGTTCGACCAAAGGTTCGAACGCTACCCCCACGACGGCCCGACCCTACATCCGTATCGCGACAGTTCCCGACCGACTGGGACACCGATGCGCTTTCAGTTTCATTTCTGGGTTGACGAGCTCGCTCTTCCCCCTCACTAGAGCCTTCACCAAGGGGAGGTGGCACCACGAGTGGTCTGTTCTCCAGATGCCGAATGAGCTGTTTCCAATCTCGGGGGAGGGCGTAGCAGGTCGTTCCTCGCAATACGTCGGGAACTGCTGAGATGCTCTCCCCCTCAAAAAGGACTGGAATAAACTTGACCGTCCCGCTACTTTGTTGATGGTAAAGCTCTTGGGTGATAATCGCGCCCTCCCACTGAGCACCCAATCCCCGGCCCTCTTCATTTCTAGCCTCAAACCGTCGACGATAAGTAGCCGTACATATAACTAGGACGTAGCGAGCCTCACTGACTTGCTTATACATCCATTGCGGCCAACTCTTCGGTGGAGGAATTTCGCTGTATTGATCCAGCCAGGCTTCAATCCCATGATCAGACCGAAGACTATCCGCCACCTCCCGGACACGCCGTTTATGGGAATCTGAGTCGTGGCTATACGACAGGAAAACCTTGGCAAATTGATGCTCCGCGATTGACGCCATCGACTTATTGTTCCCCATCGGTGCCCCTCTCTGCATCCCCTCAGGGCGTTACAGAGACATAGTGCGCCCCGATAGCGCACGCCGGCATATCAGTACCACCGAAGCTCATGGTTTGAAAGGAGGAGGGTCCTCCGCCGGGGGAGCGGGGTCGCGGCGATGATGCAACCGAAATGCGACCGTCAGGCAGCTAACCCCTTACATCGCGCACAGCGCAGTTTCGTAGGCCAGCTGTCCGGGGGCTTCCTTACAAACCGGCCGCGGGGGGTTGTGCCTCTCCCCCAAATCGCACATGAGGGCCGAGCGCAAATGGCGGGCGATCTAGTAAATCCTTCAACGCTTTGATCGCCTGCTCCGCATCTTCCTTGTAGATCTCATCTGCAGGAGTTTGCGTGTCGATGATTCGACGAGGGAGCGCCCGTGGATCATCCATGGAGCGAGGATGGGCATGCGGATTTCTAGAACGCCGAAGTCGATCAAATAGCTCGAACTCCGCTTGGCTAATAAATTCTTCCTCTAAAGCTCGTTTGAATAGGTGCTGAGCCGACAGTTTGCGGGTCTTCCCGTCATCGGGCAACATCGCCAGCAATCCAGCCACCAGGTGCTCAAGGCAGACTTGAGTTAAGAGGATCGTGGCCAAAAATTGGCCGGCCACGAAGCAGGCGCCGGCCTCCCAGAAGGCCGTAGCCGCACCAAAGCCACCAGGCAGCAGCCGCCCACTTGCAGGCTGACCGTTCCGCTCAAGCCAGGCAAGGCGCTGCGCCCGCTCCGCGAGCGTCTCTGAGTCGGCGCTACAAAGGATCTCCGCAGCCAGTTCACGGTCCATGGCGAACCAGCACGCTACTGGCGCAGCTGCTTAGGCCGCTGCACGAGCTTCGTTTAGAACCTTCCAGGTTACGGCCGGGGGCGGTGCTGCATCTGGAATATGTAGTCCGCGCCTAAAAAACATGACCTCGCTGCCATCGGAACTTTCTCGTGCCGTATAGCGAAGGCCATAACTGAGCTTTGGCATCCCGACATACATGGCTTCGATCTTTGGCTCAGCGTCATACGACACAACCCATGGACACCGGAGATCGGAAACAAGGGCAGCGATCCTCTCGTGGTCGGAGTGCTCATAAAAGCTCCGATAGAGACCTTTCCCTTTTCCGTAATAAGGAGGGTCCAGATAGAGAAAGGGGGCGTCGAGATCGGGTAGGGCCGTCTCGATATAAGCCGCCGTGTCCATCCCAGTCAAAGTGATGCGGCTTGAAAAGCGTGCAATCTTTTCAATTCGCGCAATCGAGTCCTCCGGCCGCCAGCGAGCATCAATCTTCCACTCGCCACGTTGCTCTCGACCGCCGATGATGCCGCCTCCGATGATTCCAGAGCGATTCGTCCGATTGAGGTAGAACGTTGAGAATGCCAAGTCCAACTCATCAGGATCGGCCGCTCCTTGGATCGCTCGCTGGCGATCCCACTCTCTTACCCCCGGACGAGCGGAGGCGATCCGTCGGCAAAGCGCCTCAGGCTCCTCTAGGACCATCTTCCAAAACACATAAACACTGCGATCTAAATCATTGATGTGAATGTGGCTTGCATACTCCTCGAAGAGGAGGGATAGCGCAACACTAGCGCCACCAGCGTACGGCTCAACATATTCCGAACCGACTAAGTCGTTCTCAAGAAAGACCAACTTGAAGAAGTTTGAGACTTTGCCCTTCCCCCCCGGATAGCGCAAGGGAGAGGGGTAGAGCTGGTGAGCCGGCCGCTCTAGGGCCATATCTTTTCCATAAATGGCATCAGCTCGTCCCAACCGGCGTAAAGCTCCGATGGCTTCGGGAACATGTATTTGTTGTGCACATACTGATGAAACGTCACCAAACCGGGAGCCAAGACAGACTGGCTATCCGCCACGGCGTTTATCGCCTTAAGCAACGAGTTCGACAGTGACCCCGAACCCTTCAGGTGCTTCGCGACAGCTTTGATCCTCACCTTTAGAGGTTCTTTGGAAATCTTATGTTCTGACAGAACTTTCTTTTCTTCCAGATAATGGTCCACGCTGAGCTCGACGAAAACCCGGAGCAATACCGCGCAGGCATTTGGGTGAGTCTCTGCATTCAGCGTTAGAAGCTCGATGTAGATGTCATTGATACGTGGCGTAGTTACATCGAGTCCATCCCCAGCCACGGTAGTCCGAGACTTAGGCTTCGGTTTTTTCGGTTTCTGAGCAGCAGGAACCTTCCGTGGTTTGCTCTTTCCGGCGGTCAGATCATTGAGCACCACCGGTTCGTCGAGCATCGCCCGCTTTTTTGGCAGATACCGATGGGTGAAGCTGTCGACATAATCTTTTCGCTGATGGGCGTAGTAAAGATCGTTGACGCTCTTCTTCCGCGTGAGTAGGTCGTCAACGATGCGCGTCAGACCTTTTACAACCTCATCGCGGGGATACCACGAGACGACTTCCCCGTTTATGACATCGAAGCCGAGCTTCTCCTTAACGTACGTAGTCTCGATCATACGCTCTACGTTCGTGGTGATCTTCTGATTCGAAGCTTGGGCCTCAGCACTGAGAGATCCGTACTTTTCGACAAACTCGATCACCTGACCGGTCGGCTTCAGTTTCCCGTCACGTCGTGCTTTGTATCGTTCTTTCTCTTTGGCTCCCCAGCTGACAAGACCCACTCCCTCGTTCTCACCGGTGTGACGAAGCCATACCCAAGGTTCTGCTTCTTCCTCGTTGTCGAAGAGAACGCATTTGACCGTTGAGACGGGATTCTTGGCAAACTGTTTAGAGAGTTCGGTTAATTTCTTTGATGCGGCAGGTGAAAGCGCGGCCGAAACCAACGTAGGCGTCTCTAGCGCCTTTATCGCCAGCATGCGCCGGTTCCCCTCAAGGAGGCGATACCGCTTTTTCCGTTTGTCGCCCGTAGCGACAACGGCTGGGAGCGTCGTTGGATCGAGGCCCTTTTCAACTACATCAGCGGCCAGTTTAAGGATGTGGGTGGGGTGCTTTTCAGCGAGCGCCGTTGCCGCAACCTGCTGGTTTCGAGCCACCTCAGGGTAACGAGGGTTCTCTACATCAAGCAGTAGATCGGAGATTTTGATGTCGACGATTTCTGGCATGCGTGCCTTTGCGCTCTTGCCTCTGAACGGTTGGGCGTTCTTATCCCATATTCGGCGGACGGTTGCTCGGTCACGGACTGGATTGGCTAGCCAATTGCATTTCTCACCTCCCCAAAGCTCTCCCTAACAGCGTGCGTGTACCGCGCAAGCATCGTCTCGACACGGTGGCCGACAATCTCGGCGAGGTCGGCGTCGTTGACGCTGGCGCCGCGAAGATGGGTGACGTAGCTGTGGCGGCACTCGTGGGGCATGTCTAAACCAGTGGCTTCCTGGGTTGGCTTCCAGATGTCTCGGTAGAAGGTGCGCTCGCGGCAGAGTCGGCCCCTTGGCGTTGGGAACAGGAGCTCGCAGTCAGGACCGTTGATCTGGATCTGGGCTTTGAGCATCCAGGCCAGGGTCGCCGGCACCGGGACGACCCGGCCGGCGTCGGGCTCGCCGTGGTCGGTCTTCGTCCCATCGAGGATCACACCCTCGTGGGCGGTGCGCCGAACTTGGAGCGTCTCGCCGTCGAAGTCCTCTCGTCGTAGTGGCAGCACCTCCCCCGGCCTCAGACCACAGTCGGTGAAGACGCAAACCATCGCCTCGTGGCGGCCGGCCGCCTTCGCGAAGCGGTGCATCTCCACAAAGCTGAAGACGCGGATCGGCCGAGGCTTCTTCCTTGCCCTCGGATCGTTGGCTCGGACCCGGATGCCCTTGAACGGATTGAGGTCGCAGACTTCGTCGGTGATCGCGTCCTCGGCCATCGCCGAGAGGGAGCGGAGGATGCCGACAGCGCCGGTGGTGGCTCGACCTTCGTTCGTCAGCATGTGATCGACCAGGGCGAGGGTGTGGCGGCGGCGGAGTTCGTGCATCGGCCAGTCCTTCAGGGCGATGCCCTCAATCTCGACGTCGGTGACGCGGGAGATCCGGTGCTCGTAGGTCGCGTTCGTTCGCTCGGATCTTGGGTGCCGCTCGATCCAGGTAGCGAAGTACTCGCCAAGGGTGTCGGGGGTGGTCGCGATCTCGTAGGCCTCGTCGATCGCACGCTGGGCTTCGCTCTTCCTGACAAACGTTCCTTTGCCTCGGTTCCAACTCGGTTTGGCGACTCGGCGCTTTCCGTCCCGGCCGGTGTATCTGGCAACCCAGACCACCTCCCCTGACGGATTGCGGCGCTTGGTCGGCGACTCGCGCCTCATGCTGCCTCGTCTCGGTGACGGGCTAGAAAATCCTCGACATCGACGGGATCGATTCGACGGGAGGCGCCGAGCTTGTAGCTGGGCAACTCACCGCGCCTGATCCAGTTACGGATCGTGCGGTCGGAGACCGCCAGGAAGCTGGCAAGAGTGCGCTCGGTGAAGAAGGCAACGGGAGCAGGTTTCCTCTCCATGCCACCTATGTCCAAAGACGGCGGCATTTGCATCGGGTGACCTACCCAGGCAAATCCACCGCCACCGATGAGACCGAAGGTCAGACCCCTGCTGGCCCTCCCTACTGACGGCCGTCGCACGGCGAAGCCGTGCCAAAATCGGCCGCCCGGAGGGGCGGCGAGCGCCACCATTGCTCCGCTCCGTCCCTCGCTGACGGCGCCGATCATGAAGCTGCGGCTCAGGCACGAATCCAGAGGGTCGCTCCTATGTCAAGAACACCTCTGAGAAACGACGGTGTTGCTGGCGATATAGATCAAGAATTTCAGGGAGAAACTGCAGCAACCCGCGACTCCCAGAGTGCCCCCGAAAGGTGGGTCAGGAACTTCGCACCGCACGCCAGATGACACCCGGATGACGCGCCAGCTTGAAGCCGACCACAAGGGCGAACCAGGTGCTGGCAAGCCAAGGGCGCAAGTGAGGCCTAAGCCGCCGGATCCGTCCCTCGGAATCGAGCTCGAGCACCATCGCGTCATCAATCCTGAACGGCCCCACTCGGGCTTCGGCGATCATGAGGCCTCGGTTGCCGTCCATGATCTCTTCGGTCCAGCGCAGCTCAGACAGGCTGCCGTAGACCGCCGCGAACAGCAGCCGCAGATCCTTCTTGCCGCGGATCAAGCCGTGCGCCAGCAGTGGCGAGACCAACTCGGCATCCGGCGCCAATGTGTCCACGAACCTATCCAGATCGTTGGCTTCCGATGCAGCCCGGAATTCGGCGATCACCTTCACCGGCGCAGCCTATGCGACCCATGACGATCCCCGTCAACGTATGGGTCCCTCTGAGCACCCAGAATCGGCCTCGCGCCTCAGCTCCAGATCTCGCTTCGGCCCCCGATGGCGCCCTCGCTTATCCATGCGCTGGCAGCGCGGGAGGGACCATCTCCTGCTCCTGCAGCGCTCGGAAGACCACCCGCACCAAGTGCCGTTTGAGGCAGCGGAACGCCTCCTTGGTGGACTTGCCTTCGGCCCGCTTCTTCGCCAGGTAGGCCCGAGCGGGAGGATGGACCCGTGCCTGGGTGAGAACGACCTGGTGGAGCGCCGCGTTCAGCTTGCGGTTGCCCATGCGCGAGAGCCGGTGGCGGGCGTAGCGGCCGGAGGAAACCTCGATCGGAGCGCAGCCGGCGTGGCGGGCAAGCGCTGCGTCGGAGTGAAAGCGCCGGGGGCCGCCGACCTCGACGAGCAGGCGGGCCGCGATCAGGTCGCCCACTCCCGAGAGCGCAAGCAGGCCCGGGGCCATCGGTCGCACCAGGACGGCGATCTCCGCGCGCAGGGCGTCGATCGCGCGGGTCAGCTCGCCGATCCGCGCCAGCAGCTCGCGGCAGATCCGCACCTGCACGCCATCGCCGTAGCGCCCCAGGCGCTGGGAGAGGCTGCGGCGGGTGTCGCTGCGGTTCAGGGTGCGGGCGAAGGGCTCGAGGTCGGAGTCGAGATCGTGCATGTGCCAGCGCAGGCGCGAGCAGATCGCGGTGCGCTCGCCGACCAGGTCCTCGCGATGGTCAACCAGGAGCTTCAGCTCGCGCAGCTTCGGGTCGTGGGTGGCACGCGGCAGGTTCGGCTCGCGAAGGGCCGCTCGGGCGACGGCGAGGGCGTCGATCGAGTCCGGCTTGCCGTAGGTGCGGGCGGTGTTCCGCTCCCTCGCGGTCAGGCGGGTGCCGACCCGCAGCACCAGCTCCTCGGCGACCAGCAGGAAGCGCTCCAGGCGGCCGTTGACGTGGCGGCAGTCCTCCAAGGCGAAGCGCAGCTCGCCGCCCTGCCCGGCGAGCTCGTGGGCCCAGGCCAGCAGACGCTCGTGGCCTTCGGCTGTGCCGGGAATCGTCAGCTCACCGAGCAGCTGCCCGGTCGCGTCGGCGACCGCGGCGGCGGTGTGGGTGTCTTTGTGGGGGTCGATGCCGATCGTGATCACTTCAGGGCGCCTCCCTAGGCTGTCGTTGTCTCGAAGCGGATCGGCGGCGGACAGAACCGGGTTTGGTGGTCAAGCTCCTATTAGGTCACGCCGTCGATCCTCGAACGCGGCGGGCGACACGACTCACTCGGTCAGCCTCCAGAGGCGACGAGATAATGCGGAGTCAGCCCGCCGCGCTGAGGACGCTAGGCCGGGTGTTGGACGTCAACGCCGCGGCTTCGTGGAGGCATGGAACCACCCGGTTCGTAGTGTGTCGGGGGTTGAGGTTGGGTGCTGGGTAGGGGCTTTTGGTGGCTGCCCGAGGGCTTGATGGACGGGCTTTGTCTTGACAGCTGCTTCTTGGCTGCCTCATAGTTCGCTACTGGTTCTTGGCGGCTCATTTTCTTCTGGATCTGGGATTTTGAATTTGCCTATTTGCATCTCTGGCGATTGCCATTCGATTCCCGCGAGCAATTCATCCAGCGAGGTTTCCAGCGCCGCGGCGAACTTCATCGCCGAGTCGAGTCCCGGCAGCGACAGGCCGCGCTCGATCTGGCTGATCGCCGTGCGGTGCGTCGAGGTCCGGAAGGCAAGCTCGTCCTGGCTCACGTCTGCTGCGCTGCGAGCCTTGGCGAGGTTGATCCCAAAGCAGCGGGCGAACTGCTCGCGTTCCAGGCTTACGCGGCGCCCCACCGCTACATCCCCTCCTCGATGATCTCGTTGAAACGAAGGGCCGCCCGCGTCGGTAACACCAGGCCATCGCTACGGAACAGCAGACCAACCCCGGTGAGGTCGCGGACAGCACGTTCGATCGCATCTCGTTCTGCGAAGTCCGCCGACCCGGTGCTGATCTCTCGCACCAATTCCGAGAGCCGTAGATGCGTCGGATAGAGCGTGAGGACCTGGATCAGGACGCTGCCCTGGTCGCGGAGGTCTTCGGCGTGGTTGGAAGCGCAGTCGCTGGACCCGCGATCCATAGAGTTCTGTTCAGCCATGAGGAGCGCAATCTCCTTGTGGTCAGGCCCTCGGTTGGCGTTCCACCGCCAGCCGGGGGCCGCTTCTGAGGCCGGCAGCCAGCTACCGTTCCCGCTGCGATCGGCCTGGTGAGAGCTATGCCGGTCGCCACGGGGCCGGCGACTCCACTCGCGCGGCCCCACTTATGTTTGAGGAGCCAGCGTAGCAAAGCAATCCAAATCTATTATGACTCCGCGAACGCCTCAAAATCCGAAATCACAGAGAGCGCTTGGCAGCGCGATCCGCGAGCTGCGCAGCAAGCAGGGCGACAGCCTGGAAACCTTGGCCGGTGAGGCCGGGATCACCAAGAACATGCTCTCCCTGATCGAGCGCGGCGAAGGCAACCCGTCCTGGGCAACCGTAGAAGGAATCGCGAAGGCGCTCGGGGTGTCCGTGGCTAGCCTGGCGAAGCTCTCCGAAAAGCACCATTAGCACTCGGCTCGCCGGTCCCCGATGCGACCAGGATGCGACCACGACGGGCCGGAACGCCTCGGAATCGCTCGGAAGGCGGCGGAACGCAATTCAGAGGCGAAGCCGAGGATCTGGCTCCACACCGGGAAAAACCCGGCACTCCTAGGAACAGCAGCGAATGCGCCCGACGGGAGTCGAACCCGCGACCTTCGGCTTGAAAGACCGACGCTCTTTGGGCCCCCGAAAGGACCCGTTGACCACTGAGCTACGGGCGCCTACTGGGCATCGTACCCACGCAGGCTCTGCTGAGCATTGATCCCTCGGTAGCTTGGGGGCCGATGGATCTTGGGATTGAGGGGCGGGTGGCGCTGGTGATGGGGGCGAGTCGTGGGATCGGGCGCGGCATTGCCATGGCGCTGGCGCGGGAGGGGGCGCGGGTCGCGATCGCCAGCCGTTCGCGGGAGCGGCTCGAGGAGGCCGCGGCGGAGATCGGCGAGGCGGCCACGCCGTTCGTCGCCGACGCCTCTGACACCGATCGGCTCGCCGCGCTCCCAGGCGAGGTCGAGGCCGCCCTCGGCCCCGTCGAGATCCTCGTCCTCAACACCGGCGGCCCCCCGTTCGGCGGCGCGCTCGACCACGAGCTGGATGAGTGGGAGCAGGCCTACCGCTCGCTCGTCCTCGCCCCGCGCGTCCTCGTCGGCGCGGTCGTCCCCGGCATGCGCGAGCGCGCCTGGGGCCGGATCGTCAACGTCGGCTCGATGTCCACCCGGGAGCCGATCCCCGGCCTCAACCTCTCCAACGCTCATCGCATGGCCGCCGTCGGCTTCCTCAAGACGCTCGCCACCGAGGTCGCCGGCAACCGGATCACGGTCAACACGGTCGCCACCGGGCGCTTCGCGACCGAACGGCTCGCCGACCACACCGGCTCGCTCGCCGCCGCCGAGGAGGCCGCCCGCACCCAGGTCCCCGCCGGCAGGCTCGGCACGCCCGAGGAGTACGGCGACCTCGTCGCCTTCCTCTGCTCCGAGCGCGCCGCCTACCTCACCGGCACCGTGATTCCGCTCGACGGTGGGTTACTCGGCTCGGCCTTTTAGCTCGCCAGCCCGGATCTTCTCCGCCATCTCCTTCGACTCGGCCCGATACGTCGTGCCGTCCTCGAACTCGATCGTCGGGTATTTGCGCTGGCCGGAGAGCCGCTCCAGCTCGCCCCGTTTGCCGGGAAGCAGCGGCCCCTTCACCACCTCGTACTCGACACCCTCGTCGTCGAGCGCCTTCTGCACCTTCCAGCAGGGGTGGCCGTCGAACTTCGCGAACATCACCGAACACCTGTGCAGCTTCACCGCCATCGTCACTCCCCCTTTGCCTCCCGCATCGCGGGATAGATGATCACATCGCGCAGGGTCTTCGACCCGCTGAGGATCATCATTAACCGGTCGATCCCCAGCCCGCAACCGCTGGCCGGCGGCATCCCGTATTCGAGCGCCTTGACGAACTCTTCGTCGTGGGGGTGCGGGTCCTCCTCCGCCCCCTTCTCCTGGCGTTCGCGCTGTTCGATGAAGCGCTGGCGCTGCTCAACCGGGTCGTTGAGGTCGGTGCCGCCGCCGACGATCTCCATCCCGGCGACGATCCCGTCGAATGCCTCGCAGACCTTGGGGTCGTCCGGGTGGACCTTGACCAGCGGCCAGATGTCGATCGGCAGCACGGTGATGTAGGTGGGCTGGATCAGCTTCGGCTCGATCAGCTTGCCCTGCAGGGTGTCGACCAGGCCGGCCCAGTCGTCGTTCTCCCCCGCGTCCTCACCGGCCAGCTCGGCGAGCTCGTCGCGGCTCGCCTCGTAGATGTCGACACCGGTCTCCTCGAGCAGCGCGTCGCGCAGCTTGATCCGCGGCCAGGGCGCGGCGAAGTCGATCTCGACCCCGTCGCGCTCGACCACCGTCGTCCCCATCACCTCCTTGACCACGCTCGAGACCAGGGTCTCGATGAAGAGCATCACGCCTTCGTAGTCGGCCCCGCCGACGAACATCTCCAGCATCGTGAACTCGGGGTTGTGCTGCGGTGACATCCCCTCGTTGCGGAAGAACTTGCCGAACTCGTAGACGTCCTCGAAGCCGCCGACGATCGCCCGCTTCAGGTACAGCTCGGTCGCCGTGCGGAGGAAGAGGTCGCGGTCGAGCGCGTTGTGGTGGGTGACGAAAGGCCGCGCCGCGGCGCCGCCGGTCAGCCGCTGCAGGATCGGCGTTTCCAGCTCGACCCAGCCGCGCTCGTTCATGTGCCGGCGGATCTCGAAGGTCAGCTTCGCCCGTGTCTTGAAGATCTCGCGCGACTGCTCATTGGCCATCAGGTCGAGTTCGCGCTGGCGGTAGCGCAGCTCCGGGTCGGAGATCCCGTGGAAGAGGTCGGGCGGGTCGAGCAGCGCCTTGGCCAGCAGCGTGAACTCGCGCACGGAGATCGCCAGCTGGCCGCGCTTGGTCACGTAGACCGGCCCCTCGATCCCGACCAGGTCGCCGATGTCGAGCTCCTCGACCCGGTCGAAGACCTCGTCGCCGAGCGTGTCACGGCGGGCGTAGCCCTGGATCGTGCCGGTGATGTCGCGAATGTCGAAGAAGGCGGTCTTGCCGTGGCCGCGCTTGCCGGTGACCCGGCCCATCACCCGGTAGGTGAACTGCTCGTGCTCACCCTCCCCCAGCTCGGCCGGGTCGTGGGCGGCGTGGATGTCCTCGGCATGCGTGCGCTCTTCGAAGGAGTGCGGGTACGGGTTGACCCCGGCCTCGCGCAGCCGCTCGACCTTGGCCCGGCGCTGGGCCTCGCTGGCGGCTCCGGAACGATCGCCCGCCTCGGGCACCGTCTCCTCGGCCCGCGGCGGGGCCTCACTCATTACTTGCGGCCAGCTTCACGGTGCGAAGCCGACAGTCACCCGCTCGTCACCTTCATAGTCCTGAAGCGTAGTCGCGTCGCGCAGCATCTCGCGCATCGTCGGGCCGTGGTGGGTGTCGTGCTCCATCGCCAGCTTCCAGCCCGAGGGCGTTTCACCGATCAGGCCGCGGATCACCCCGAGGCCGTCCTCGCCGCAGGACCCGGTGACCGCGATCCGCGGCTCCTTCTGGATCTCCGGCGTGCGCTCGAAGATGGTCGAGTCGGTGACGTAGGGAAGGTTGGCGATCACCAGGTCGACGCTTTCGGCTTCGACCGGGTCCGGCAGGCCGGTGGCGACGCTGACCTCGAGGCTGAGGCCGAGCCGCTCGGCGTTCTCGCGCGCCGCTTCGACCGCCTCGGGCGAGAGGTCCGAGGCGGTAACGCGCAGGTCGGGCCGCTCGCTCAGCAGCGCCAGGGCGATCGCGCCGGAGCCGGTGCCGACCTCGTGGACGCGCGCCCCCTCAGGGAGCTCCACGCCCACCTCGACCAGCAGCTCGGTCTCGCGGCGCGGCCAGAGCACGCGCTCGTCGACGGCGATCTCGAGGCTGCGGAAGGGCGCGCGGCCGAGGATGTAGGCGATCGGCTCGCGGTCGACCCGCCGCGCCACCCGCGCCTCGATCTCCGCCGCTACCTCGGCCGGCACCTCGCCGGCGCTGTCGACCGAGAGCTGCTCCGGCTTCACCCCGATCGCGTCGGCGACGAGCACTTCGGCGTCGGCGCGCGCGTTCTCCACCCCGGCCGCGGCGATCCGCTCGGCGGCCGCGTCGAGCACCGCGCTGACGGTGCGCGCCGAAGGCTCCTCCTGACTCTGAATGTCAATAGCCCCCATTACCGGCCAAGCCTCCCTAGATAGACCGCTCGAAATTTGTTGCGCAAGACTAACATCGTTTATCCAATCGCCTATATAGCGGCTTTCGCCGTCGCCCCGGCCTCAGGTCGTGCGATGCCGCCGTGGCGGCGGGCGACCACGGCGATCCAGATCGCGCCAGCCAACATCATGCCAAGGCTCTCCAGCTGGGCCGTGGTCAAGCCCAGCGCGGTATCCGAATTGCGGCGCAGGAACTCGACCAGGAAGCGCTCCATGCCGGCGTAGACGAGGTAGAGCGCGAAGAGGATCCCGGCCCGGACCCGGTCGCGCAGCTGCCAGAGCAGCCAGGCGCCGAAGCCCATCACCAGGGTCTCGTAGATCGGCGTCGGGTGGACGGTCTCCTCGGTCGGCACGGTCCCGTCCGGGTAGGCCATCGCCCACGGCCCGTCCCAGGCCCTGCCGTAGTCGCCGTCGCCGGAGAGCTGACAGCCGACGCGGCCGATCGCGTAGCCGAGCGCCAGCGCCGGCGCCGCCAGGTCGAGCAGGGCGAGACCGAGGAAGCCGCGGTACCAGGCCCAAAGCAGGACGGCGACGGCGCCGCCGATCGCGCCGCCGTACCAGACCAGCCCGGAGCCGGAGAAGAGGTTGCCGAGCAGGTCGTCGCTGACCTCGTCGTAGTTCTGGGCGAGGAAGTAGAGGCGGGAACCGATCACCCCGCCGATCAGCGCCGCGAAGCCCATCTCATAGGCCCAGTCGGGCGGCTTGCCGATCTCCTCCAGCCGCCGCCAGATCAGCGCCCCGGCGGCGAGGAAGGCGAGCGCGAACATCAGGCCGAAGGTCTGCAGCGTCAGCGGCCCGATCTCGATCTCCGGATACATGGCGCGGCCGACCTAGGGCCCGGCGAGCAGCGTCTCGAGCAGCGCCTTCTGGGCGTGCAGGCGGTTCTCGGCCTGGTCCCAGACGGCCGAGGCGTCGGAGTAGAGGACCTCGGCCGTGATCTCTTCGCCGGGGTGGGCGGGCAGGCAGTGGAGGACGATCGCCTCGTCCTTGGCCGCGGCAAGGAGGTCGCCGTCGAGCCGGAACGGCGCGAGGTCGGCGCGGCGGCGGTCGGCCTCGGCCTCGTCGCCCATGCTGACCCAGACATCGGTGTAGAGGGCGTTGGCACCGGAGGCGGCGGCGCGCGGGTCGTCGGTCAGCTTCGCCTCGTGACCCTGCTCGAGCTGGTAGCCCGACGGCGCCGCGACCACGACTTCGACCCCGGCCAGCTCGCCCAGCACCGCCAGCGAGCGGGCGACGTTGTTGCCGTCGCCGACGTAGGCGAGCCGCTGGCCCGCGAGGTCGCCGAAGCGCTCGCGCAGGGTGAGCAGGTCGGCCAGCGCCTGGCAGGGGTGGTGCAGCGGGGTCAGCCCGTTGACGACCGGGACCTCGGCGGCGGCGGCCAGCTCGGCGACCGCCTCGTGGGAGCCGGAGCGGACCACGATCGCGTCGACGAAGCGCGACAGCACCCGCGCCGTGTCGGCGACCGACTCGCCGCGCGAGAGCTGCATTTCGTCGCCGCGGAGGACGACCGGGCTCCCGCCCAGCTCGGCGACCCCGACCTCGAAGGAGATCCGCGTCCGGGTCGAGGGCTTTTCGAAGATGAGGGCGACGCTGCGACCAGCCAGGGCATCGGCGCCGACCCGCTCGCGACGTCCCGCTTTCAGCTCCAGCGCCCGGTCGAGCAGCTTGCTCAGCTCGAACGCGCCGAGCTCTTCGCCGGTGAGGAAATCCCGCTTCAAGCAGCGGATACTGGCAGGCTCCAGGCAGTGGAGTTCGCGGCGATCACCTGGAACCTCTTCCACGGGCGGGATTTCCCGCCCGATTCGCGGCTGCGAACCTGGCGCTCGCGGCTGCTCCGCTTCGACGAGCGCAACGAGACCCACCTCCAGGTAAACCGCGACCTGAGCGAGGAGTTCGCGACCCTGCTCGGAGGCGCCCCCTGGGACGTCGCCCTGCTGCAGGAGTGCCCGCCGCGCTTCGCGGCGCCACTCGCCCGCGCCTGCTCGGCCGAGTGGCAGCGGGCGCTGACCTCGCGCAACTCGCTCGGCCCGCTGCGCGCTCTGCTCGCCCGCCAGAACCCGGACCTGATGGCCTCCGGCGAGGGCGGCTCCAACCTCACCTTGGTCCGGGTCCCCGGCCCGCTCGGCGGAATCGCCGAGCGGCGCGAGCTGTCGATCCACGAGGGAGCGCCGGAGCGGCGCGCGGTGGCGCTGACCCGGACCGCCTCCGGCGTCTGCGTCGCCAACCTGCACGCGACCAACGACGCGCCGGCGCTGGCGACCGAGGACGTGCTGCGCGCCGCCCGCGCCGCGACCGAGTTCGCCGGCGGGGCGCCGCTGCTGTTCGGCGGCGACCTCAACCTGCGCCCGGGTGAGAACCCGGAGGCCTTCCAGCGGCTGCGCGAGGACTTCGGATTGAGCGGCGAGACGGGGCCGAAGGCGATCGACCACCTGCTCAGCCGGGGACTGAAGACGGTCGCCGAGCCGGTCGCCTGGCCGCCGGAGCGGCGCGAGCTGCGGTTCGAGGAACGGGCACTGCGGCTCTCCGACCACGCCCCGGTCGAGGCGAAGTTTGCGGCCTCCGAGCCGGTGGAACTGAGATAGTCCAAAGCGCACTCTCCCCGGCGACCCACTCGATCAGGAGGCACACCTCGATGGCAGACAAAAAAGCGACCGGCAAAGCGAGCAAAAAAGCGAAAGCCGGCGCGAAAGCGAAAAAAGCCTCCAAACCGAAAGCGGGCAAAAAAGCCGCGGCGAAACCGGCCGCGAAAAAAACCGCGCGCAAATCGGCCGCGAAAAAAGCGGCGCCGAAAAAAGCTCCGAAACGCACCGCTAAAAAAGCGGCCCCGAAACAGAGCAGCAGCGCGGCGACCAGCGGCCTCGACAAGAGCGTCGCCCAGTTCCGTGAGAGCCTCGAGCAGAGCGTGACGCTGAGCCGCGACCGCCTGCACGAGGTCGTCGACGACGCGGTCAAGCGTGGCCGGATGACCCGTGGCGACGCCGAGAAAATGCTCAGCGACCTGGTCAACCGCGGCCGCAAACAGACCGACTCGCTGCTGCGCGAGCTGGAAAAACTGGTCAAACAGGCGCGCAAAGAGGTCGGCGGCCGCGCCGCGCCGGTGCGCAAACAGGCCACCCAGGCGGCACGCCGCGCGCGCAAGAAACTCGGCTGAGGCCTTGACGACAGCCAGCGGCGAGAAGACGGCGGCCCCCGGTCCCCGCCGCGGCGAGCTGCTCGAGGTTGAGATCGACTCGCTCGCCTTTGGCGGGCGGGGCGTCGCCCGCGCCGATGGCTTCGTCGTCTTCGTCGCCGGCGGCCTGCCGGGCGACCGGGTCCGAGCCGAGGTGACGAAAGCGAAGAAGCGGTTCGCCGAGGCGCGCTCGGTCGAGCTGCTGCGGGCCGGCGCCGAGCGCATCGCCGACGTCTGCGTCCACGGCGGCGAGCCCTGCCCGGGGCGCCGTGGCAGGGCCTCCCCTACGAGCGCCAACTCGCCCACAAGGCCGAGCAGGTCGACGAAGCGCTGCGGCGGATCGGCAACCTCGAGGGCTTCGAGCTGGAGGAGATCGTCCCGGCGGCCGAGCAGTGGCGCTACCGCAACAAGCTCGAATACTCCTTCGGCCAGGGCGACAATGGCGAGCCGATGCTCGGATTCCACGCCCGCGGCCGCTGGGACCTGGTCGTCGACGTCGACGACTGCCACCTCGCCTCCGCGGCCGGCAACACCGCCCGCAACAAAGTTCGCGAGTGGGCGGAGATGGAGGCGGTGCCGGCCTTCGACCGCCGCGCCGGCCGCGGCGTGCTGCGCAACCTGGTCGTGCGCGAGGGCCGGCGCAGCGGTCAGATTCAGACCCGCCTCGTCACCGCCCAGAGAAGCTTCCCGAAACCACCTGTCGACCTGCACACGATCGTCGCCGACGACTCCGGCGACAGCGAGGGCCCGACAGGCGTGCTCGGCGAGGAGCACCTGCGGGAGCAACTCTGCGGCCTCGAGTGGGAGATCTCCCCCGGCGCCTTCTTTCAGACCAACACCGAGATGGCCGAGCGGCTCTACGCGGTCGCCGCCGAGTACGCGGCGTTGAGCGGCAGCGAGCGAGTCTTCGATCTCTTCTGCGGGATCGGCACGATCGGGCTGACGATGGCCGCCAAGGCGGGTGAGATCTGGGGGCTGGAGATCGTCCCCGAGGCGATCGCCGATGCCGAACGCAACGCCGAGCTGAACCGGATCGAGAACGCCCGCTTCCTCGCCGGCAACGCCCGCACCGGGGTGCGGCCGCTGCTCGAGCAGGCGGGCAAGCCCGACGTCGTCGTCCTCGATCCGCCCCGGGCCGGCCTCTCGCAGAAGATGGTGCGGCGGGTGATCGAGTGCGACGCGGCGCGGATCGTCTACGTCTCCTGCAACCCGACCACGCTCGCCCCCAACGCCGCCCAGCTGGTCGAGGCCGGTTATAGGCTGGCCCGCGTGAGGCCGGTCGACATGTTCCCGCAGACCCCGCACATCGAGTGCGTGGCGCTGCTCGAGAAGGCGTAAGCCGGGGCGAGCCGTGGACCTGGTCGACTCCTATCCGGTGGTGCTCACCGAGAAGCTGCGCGACTGCCGCGATTTCTACCGGCGCTGGTTCGGGTTCGAGGTGGGCTTCGAGGCCAGCTGGTTCGTGCTCCTCAACGGCGGCGGCTCACGGCCGACGACGCTCGCCTTCATGCACCCCGAGCACCCTTCCTCGCCACCTTCCCCCGGGGCTTTCCACGGCGATGGCGCCTTCCTCACCTTCCAGGTCGCCGACGCCGAGGCGGAGCACCGCCGCTTGGTCGAGGGCGGCCTCGCCTGCGAGCTGGCGCTGACCGCCGAGCGCCTGGGGCCAGCGCCGCTTCGGAGTGGTCGACCCGGCCGGGATCTGGGTCGACGTGGTTGAGCAGATCGAGCCGGCGGCCGGCTGGTGGGACCCCTACCTGGAGACGAGCGCGTGAGCCGGGGCTTCGGAGTGGCGGCGGGGCTCGACCCCGAGGTTGCGCGGCCGCTGGCGTCGCGCTGCGCCGAGCTTGGCTACACCTCGATGTGGTCGAACGACCACCCCGGCGCGAAAGGGCTGGAGACGCTGGCCGAGTTCGCCGCCGCGGCGCCCGCGATCGACCTCGGCGTCGCCGTGATCGCGCTCGACCGCCAGCCGCCCGACGTGATCGCCGCCGACATCGAGCGGCTCGGCCTCGACCGCGGCCGGCTCTGGCTCGGGGTCGGCGCCGGCTTCTCGAAGAAGCCGCTGACCGCGATGCGCGAGGCGCTACCGGCGCTGCGCGAGCAACTGGCCGGCGTCCGGCTGGTGCTTGCGGCGATGGGGCCGAAGATGTGCGAACTCGGCGGGGCCGAGTTCGACGGCGTCTTCTTCAACTGGATGACCCCGGAGTTCGCCGCCGGAGCGCGCGAGAAGGTCGAAGCGGGCGCGCGCCAGGCGGGCCGCGAAACGCCACCGATCTTCGGCTACGTCCGCACCGCGGTCGGCGAGGACGCCGTCGCGCGGCTCGCCAAGGAGGAGTCCTTCTACCGCGACCTGCACAAGGGCTACCGCGACCACTTCGACCGCCTCGGCGAGCCGGAGGGCACGGTCGGCGTCGCCGCCGCGAACCGCGACGAGGCCCAGGCCACCCTCGCCGCCTACGAAGGCCGGCTCGACACCGTTGTGGTCAGGGGCCTGGCCAGCGCCAAGGTCGAGACGATGACCGCCGTCGCCGCGGCCGCCGCGCCGTAGCGTCCGGCCCTCAGAACTGCGTGGCGATCAGCGCAGCCGCCGCGACGACAAACGATCCGAACAGACCGCCGCAGAACTGGATCAGCAGGCGGTGCGTACGCTCGAACCGCTCGCTGATCGAGCGATCCATCACTTCGAACCGCTCGTTGATTGAGTCGAAGCCGGCTTTCATTTCCGTGCGGAGGGCCGCGGACTCGCTTTTGAGTTCTTTCCGCAAGTCAGACGACTCGCCTTTGATCTCGGCACGCAGCGCCGCTGATTCGTCTTTGATCGCTTGACTCAAGTCAGACGACTCGCCTTTGATCTCTTTCCGCAAGTCAGACGACTCGCCTTTGATCTCGGCACGCAGCGCGGCGAACTCGGTCCCTGATTCCGTGCGCAGCGCCCGCAGCTCCGTTTCAACCCGCTCGAACCCCTGATCGACCTTGCGGTTGAGGTCGTCGAGGCGCTTGTCGGTCGTGCTCCGCTCCATTAGCTCCATGATGACATGGTCGCAGACAAAAAGTTACGTGTGGGTGTCAGAAGTGCAAAATCTCTGCAACTCCGCCCTTAGGAAGGGCTAAGGGAAAGGTCGTTAGGATGCGCCGCCCATCGCCGCCGAAGCTCACATAGACCGCCCGCTGGCGCGCACCGTCGGCAGCACGATCTTCATCAGCCGCTGGCTGCAGGCGCCGCTCTACCTCGGCCTGATCGCCGCCCAGGGCGTCTACGTCTGGCGCTTCATGCAGGAGCTTTGGCACCTGGTCACCGACGCCGGCCACCTGACCGAGAACGAGGTGATGCTGCTGGTCCTCGGCCTGGTCGACGTGGTGATGATCGCCAACCTGTTGATCATGGTGATCATCGGCGGCTACGAGACCTTCGTCTCGAAGATCAACCTCAAGGGCCACCCCGACCAGCCCGAGTGGCTCTCCCACGTCAACGCCAACGTGCTCAAGGTGAAGCTGGCGATGGCGATCGTCGGCATCTCCTCAATCCACCTTCTGCAGACCTTCATCAACGCCGCCAACACCTCCTCCGACACGATGCTCTGGCAGACGATCATCCACGTCACCTTCGTCATCTCCGCCCTCGCCCTCGCCGCGATCGACCGCTTCCTCTCCCCCAAGGGCCCACCCCACCACGTCGATCACGCCACCGAGACCAACGGCCAGGGCCCCGACGGCGCGAGACCCGCTCCACCGGCTCAGATCAGCAGCTGAGGTACGAAGGGAGTACGACAAGGCACGAACGATCGTCATGCAGTCGCCTCGTGGAGCGTGCGCTTTGTTGCGTCTCGCCGTCCAGAAGCTATGTGCAGCACTGGGAGAGCCTGGAAAGAACATCAACGACGACATCGCGAGCCTGGTCAAGAAGGGCTTGGCGGTCGAGGTGCAGCAGGCGTTGGATTCCCTCCGGATAATCGGCAACAACGCGGTTCATCCAGGCGAGATGGACCTCACTGACGACACCGAAACGGCATCGGCCCTGTTCGACCTACTGAACTTCATCGTCGACGACCGGATCGCCCAGCCGAAGAAACGCGCGGCGATCTTCGCCAAGTTGCCCGCGAAGTCCGTGGCCGCAATCGAAAGCGTGACGGCACCTGACGCGACGGGCCGACGGTCGACGCAAGCGGCCGTGCCCGCGGGGGCGTGACTGGGCAAGCAGCGCGACGGACGGCGACGAGCGAATAGCAGAGCTATTCGGGAGGAGCCGGGTGGCGCGATGCGCCGGCCAGGCGCGTCATCCGCGGGTGCGTCCGCGCAGCGGCGCCCGTCGGCCCGTCGCTAGTACGGAGGAAGGTCATCGTACCAGACGCCGAGCGTCTTGAAGGCGCGCCAGAAGCGCTGCTTGGCGCCCTCCTCGTCGAGTGAGATGTCGATGTCGGGGACGTAGAGGGCGTCGATCGTCGGGGTGAAGGCCTGGATCTCGCCCTCGCGCTGCTCGACCGGGCGGGAGAGGGGGACCTGGAGGCCGTTGAGGATGCGCAGGGCAGGCTCGCCCATGACGACGACGATCTTCGGCTGCACGATCGCCATCTCCTCGACCAGGCGGCCGACGCACTCGCCAGCGGCGAGGTCGGGCTCGGCGATCGGGCATTTGGCGCAGAGCGTGCCGTAGACGACCAGGGGGTCGATCCCGAGCCGTTTGAAGCTTTTCATCAGCGCGTTGCCGGCGCGCCCGTAGAAGGCAACCCCCTCCTCGATCTCCGAGGCCATTGGCGCCTGCTTGAGCATGAAGATGTCGGCCTGCGGGTGGCCGGAGCCGAGCACCGGCATCAGGTTCCCGCGCGGGCAGTGCTGGCAGTCCTGGATCTCGCGGCTCATCTGGTTGAGCTCGCGGATCGCCCGCTCCAGGTACTTCTCGCGGATCTCGTCGTCGGTGCCTCGCATCTGCGGAACCTTCTTTGACGAGGCCGACGCGGCTCCTTTCAGGCGCTCGCCGTGCATCAGCTCTTGCTCCCCGATCGGCGGCGACGCGGTTTCCCCCCGCGCGCCGGCTTCGCGTCCGGGACGCGCCGTTTCGGCGCCTTCGGGCGCCCGGTCGTCTGCAGGAACTTCAGGGTCTGCACGTAGAGCAGGTTCTTGTGCTTGCGGGTGATGTCGGCGTCCCGCATCGCCTCGAGAAACTCGGCCGGGCCCTCGAAGTCGTGGATCCGCGTGCGCACGCTCCCCAGCCCCTGGGCGACGTGGCTGTCGGAGCCGGCACCGGCGACGATCCGGTACTTGCGGGCAAAGCGCTCGGCCTCTTCGTTGAAGGCGGTCAGCGCCACCCGCGGGTTGAAGACCTCGAGGATGTCGATCTCCTCGACGATCTCGAGCAGGTGCTCGTAGTCGGGGACCGAGTGGAAGCGGTCGAACGGGTGTGGCACGTAGACCAGCCCACCCTGCTCGCGGATCGCGGCGATCGTTTCCGCCATGGTCAGGCCCTTGGGGATCTTCTCCTCGATGAAGAGGCCGATCACCTCGCCCTGCTCGGCGGTCTTCACCTCCTCGGCGACGATCACCTTGATGTCATCCATCTCCGCGGCGATCTTGCGCGCCTCCAGCGCCCCGGAGACCTCGTTGTGGTCGGTGATCGCGATCGCCCCGAGGCCGCGGTCGCGAGCCGTCTGCAGCAGCACGTCGACCGGGGTCGCGCAGTCGCCCGAGTGGTCGGTGTGCATGTGCAGGTCGACCTCGATCAGCGGCCGCGCGGCGATCCGCCTGCGCAACTCCGGGTCACCGTCGGCCGGGTGGCGGCGGGCGAGCAGGCGCCGGTAGATCGTTTCCAGCTCGTCGACGACCCGGCCCCAGTCATCCCCAGCAGCGCTCGGCTCGACCAGCTCGTAGCTGCCCGGGAAGTAGCGGCCCAGCAGCTCCGCGGTCGCGGCGCTGGTCACCGTGCGGGCGTCGATCCGGCCGAAGAAGACCTCGACCAGCGGCCGCGCCACCTGGGTCGAGAGCACCCGCTCCTGCGGCGCGTGGAAGGTGGCGACGTTGAGCGAGTAGGAGTGGCGCAGCGCCGCCGCCGAGACGCTCGGCGCGAACGGCTCGTGGACGTGGACGATGTCCGGCGGCGTCGCTTTCAGCCAGCCCTTGACCCGGTCCCCGGTCCTCCCGCGCAGCACCTCGTGGCCGCGCCGCTCGAGCTTCGGACGAGACGCGCTCGACGAACTCGGAGACCGGGGTCTCGAGGCCGCGCCGGGACGGCGCGACCTGGGCGATCGAGAGCGGCTCAGCCGGAGGCACGGATGCAGAGAATAAGAGCCCGCGCGAGGCGGGCTCCCAAACTCAGACCTGGGCGGCGTCCGGCGCCTGGGCGCCGGGGGCCGGGGCCTTGCCGCGCGTGTTGGCGGCGATGTACTCCTCCGTCTGTTCCCGTGCCTCGTCGTCGGGACGCTGCGTGTGCGGCGACTTCATCAGGTAGCTCGACGGCCCGTCGAGCTGGCCGGCGATCCCGTTGTTGAGCGCCAGCTTGATCAGCCGCACGGCGTCGATCACGACCCCAGCCGAGTTCGGCGAGTCCCAGACCTCGAGCTTCAGCTCGGCGGTCAATGGCACGTCGCCGAAGGCTTTCCCCTCGAGCCGGATGTGCGCCCACTTGCGGTCGGTCAGCCACGGCACGTAATCGGATGGGCCGACGTGAACGCTGTCCTCGGGCAGGTCGTGGCCCATGATCGAGGTGACCGCGTTGGTCTTCGAGATCTTCTTCGAGTCGAGCCGCTCGCGCTCGAGCATGTTGTAGAAGTCCATGTTGCCGCCGACGTTGAGCTGGCTGGTCCGCTCCAGCCGCACGCCGCGGTCGTGGAAGAGACGGGCGAGCTGGCGGTGGACGATCGTCGCCCCGACCTGGGACTTGATGTCGTCGCCGATGATCGGCAGCCCGGCCTCCTGGAAGCGCTTGTCCCAGTAGTCCTCACGGGCGATGAAGACCGGCAGGCAGTTGACGAACCCGACGCCCGCCTTGAGCGCCTGCTCGACGTACCACTTGGTCGCCTCCTCGGAGCCGACCGGCAGGTAGCAGACGAGCACATCGGCCTTGCTCTCCTTGAGGATGCCGACGACGTCAGCGGTTTCGCCCGGGGCTTTGGTGATCTTCTCTTTCAGGTACTTGCCAAGCCCGTCGTGGGTCATGCCGCGCTCGACCTTGACGCCGAGGCTCGGCACGTCGGCGAACTTGATCGTGTCGTTCTGGCCCGACCAGATCGCCTCGGAGAGATCCTTGCCGACCTTCTCGGAGTCAATGTCGAAGGCGGCGACGAACTCGACGTCGCCGACGTGGTAGCCGCCGAGGTCGACGTGCATCAGGCCCGGCACTTCCTCGTTCGGGTCAGCGTCCTTGTAGTACTGGACGCCCTGGATGAAGGAGTTGGCGCAGTTGCCGACGCCGACGATCGCGACGCGGACCTTCTCGTCGGTCCGGGCGACGCCGTTGGCGGTGCTGCCGTTTGCTCCGTTGCTCTCGCTCATGAAATTGGAAGTCCTCCTGGATCGCGCTGAGTGGCAGAACACACCCGGCGGCTTCTCTGGTTACAGCTCATCGGCCTCGCCGCCGCCACCCTGGGCGCCGGAAACATCGCCGGAAAGCTCGTTTCGCACATGCCAAACACGCTGGATCGTGGTGATGATGGTCAACGCCGCGATCACGTAGACCGCCGGTGCCAGCAGCTCGAAATCGGCGATGCCGGCGCCCTTCGCGAAGATCAAACCGATCGAGAGTATGACTACCCGGACGGGACGCGTGGCCAACCCGACCTTGCACTCGACCCCGAGCGCCTCGGCCCGCGCCCGCGTGTAGGAGACCATCAGCGAGCCGAGCACCGCGACCACGCACATCGCCGCCGCGAAGTCGTCGCCCTGGGCGGCGAAGTAGCCGGCGACCGCAGCCAGCACGATCCCCTCCTCGATCCGGTCCAGAGTCGAGTCGAGGAAGGCGCCGAACAGCGTTCCCTTGCCCGACATCCGCGAGTAGCGGCCGTCGAGCGTGTCCATCACCGAGCCGATCACGAAGGCGACGCCGGCGAGGAAGAAGAGCTCCTGGGTGACGAGGACGGCGGCGATCACGTTGCCGATGAGGCCGGCGACCGAGATCGCGTTCGGGGTCAGCCGCGACTCGATCAGCCGCTCGCGGGCGTAAGCCCGGAGCTCCTGGCCATTGCGATTGGTGCTGCGGCCGTTGCGGCGGCCGCCGGGGGCCCTTGGGGGCGCCGAGGGTGGCATCGACATGAGGCTAGACGGTCGGGAGGAGGTCGGGGGCTCTCAGAGCACCCGGCTAGGCCTCCGCCTCGGCTTCGCGCCTCGCCCTGACCCGGAAAGCCCAGGCCTCAGGCCGGGCGCGGGCGAGCCGGTGCGCGACCAGGGCGGCGGTCAGCGCCACCATCCAGCCGAGCACCGCATCGATCCAGTAGTGGTTGGCGGTGACGACCGTGACCCAGGAGACAAGCAGCGGCCAGGTCGCCCAGCACGCTTTCACGGCCCAGTTGCGGCAGACCATGACGCCGGTGGCGCCGATCATCATCGAGAAGGCGCAGTGCATGCTCGGCACCGCCGCATAGGGGTTGATGAAGATCTTCGCCAGCGAGGAGTCGTGGCCGACCTCGGAGTAGGCGTTGAGCGTGTCGACGAAGCCGTACTCGGGGAACATCCGCGGCGGCGCGGTGGGATAGAGCGTGTAGCCGACCAGCGCCAGCCCCATCGCGACGACGAACATGTTGCGCACGAAGTAATAGGACTCGTTGCGGAACAGGTAGAGCCAGAGCAGGAACCCGATCGCGATCGAGAACTGGGCGTTGAGGTAGACCTGGTTGGCGAAGTCGATCAGCCATTGCGCCGGTAAGAAGAACGCCTGCAGGTCCGGCTCGAAAAAGGCGCCGATCGCCTTCTCGAAGTCGATCACCTGCTGCCCGTGCGCCATCGCCAGCGCCCGCTCGGAGTCGACGATGCCGCGCACGAAGGTGTAGGCGAGGTCGACGAGGACGAGGACCCCGATCTGGCGCCCGAAGTCGCCCCAGCCCTTGGGCAGCCTGGCACCGACGCTTGAGAACGCGCGAGACACGAGAACAGACGATTGTAATCCGCGCGTTAACGGGGACAGAGAGGGCGCTTTCAGGCGCCGTCAGGAGACGAAATCGTGAATGCGGTCGCCGAGCGAGGGGTCGTCGACCATCGGCCAGTGGCCGGCGCCCTGGACGATCTCCAGGCTCGAATCGGGGAGGACGGCGGCGTAGGCCTCGCCGAATCGCGGCGGCAGGTAGGGGTCGCGGTCTCCCCAGACGACCAGTGCCGGGCAGGCCAGCCGGGCGAGGTCTCCACCCGCGAGCGCGAGGCGGTCGGGGTCGGCGTGGCGGTAGAGCGCCAGGATCGCGTCGCGGGTGCCCTTGTCCCAGTGGTCCCAGACCATGTCGAGGAAATCGGGTGGCATCGCGCTGCGGTCGCCACGCGCCTGGCGCATGGTCAGGCTCATCGAGGCCCTGGTCGTGGTCGCGTTGGCGAGCTCGCCGAGCGGCCGGCGGCGCCAGATCTGGGCGACCCAGTGCCAGCGGTAGCCGGGCAGCAAGGGCACAGCGTTGATCACGACCAGGCGCTCGACCTGATCCGGGCGCCGCTGCGCCCCGATCAGCGCCAGCGAGCCCCAGTCGTGGACGACCAGCTTCCGTCGCTCCACCCCGAGCTGCTCGAGGCAGCGTTCGAGGAAGGCGGAAAGCCCGTACATCGAGTAGTCGAACCACGCCGGGTCGGGCCGGTCAGAGCGCCCCCAGCCCGGCAGGTCGATCGCCACCGCCGGCCCACCGCGTTCGAGCAGCGGCAACCATTCCTCCCCGTGAGTCGGGTTGCCGTGGCAATAAACCACCGGCGTCCCCTCTCCCTCCACACGGCGAAAAAACACTCCGACGCCGTCGACCCGCACCCGCCCCTCTTCGATCCCCCCGCTCATCGCTCCCTGGACCCTATGCAAAGCCGGGCCGGATACCCCTCCGAACGGCTTGTACTTCTCGGTTGCCCGAACCTCGGACGGCCAGGGCACGATCACCCGAGCAAGTTGAGAGAGGAGGGGTATCCGGCCCGGCTCCCCCTTTAGGGTCCGCCAGGCGATGGCCTGGAAACGACCGAACAAGCGGCGGGTGCGAGCGATTCGCGACCGGCTGCGGGAGATGTACGGGCAGCCGGTCAACGAGCCGCACCGGCACCCGATCGCGGAGTTGATCAAGACGGTGCTCTCGCAGCACACCAACGACCGCAACCGCGACCGTGCCTTCGCGGCGCTGCGCGAGCGCTTCCCGACCTGGGAGCAGGTGCGCGACGCCCCGGTCGGCGAGGTCGAGGACGCGATCCGTCCCGGCGGCCTGGCGCGGCAGAAGGCACCGCGGATACAGGCGATCCTCGAACAGCTCGGCGAGCCGCCGGACCTCGACTGGACCGAGACCGCGAGCCGCGAGGAGTCGCTCGAGTTCCTGCTCTCGTTGCCGGGAGTCGGCCGCAAAACCGCCGCCTGCGTGCTGATCTTCACCTGGGACATCCCCGAGATCCCGGTCGACGTCCACGTCCACCGGGTCGGCGGCCGGCTCGGGCTGTTCCCGCCCAAGGCCTCGTTCGAGCGCGCCCACGACGAGATGCTGGCGGTCGTCGACCCCGCCGACGCCTACGAGCTGCACATGAACCTGATCCGCCACGGGCGGGCGCTCTGCCGCCCGCAGCCGCGCTGCGGCGAGTGCGCGCTGCGACGGATGTGCCCCTGGTTCCGTGAGCAAGTACGCGACGAGAAGGCCGCCAGTAGTATGCGCGCCGCCAAATGAGCAAGCGCACCTTCATCGTCTTCGGCCTGCTGATCGTCGTCCTCGCGGTCGTCATCCCCTGGCTGGCCTTCCGCTCCGACGGAGACGCCGAGACCAGCGGCCAGGAGGTCGCCGCGAGCCTGCAGAACGGCCAGGAGCTGTTCGAGATCAACTGCGGCGCCTGCCACGCCTTCTACGCGGCGGGCACCGACGGCAACTACGGCCCCGACCTCGACGAACTGCTCGCTCCGAAAGGCGCGCCGGAAGGCCCCACCGCCGCCGACACGATCAAACAGACCAAAGGCCGCGTCCTCAGCGCGGTCGAAAACGGCGTCGACAGCTCGACCGAAGCGGGGCGGATGCCGGGCGGCATCCTCAACGCGCAGGACTCGAAGGAAGTCGCCGCCTTCGTCGCCGCAACCGCCGGCGAAGGCTGAAACCCCCGGCCGACGGGCCGAAAACGGGACCATATGTCCCGAAATCGGCCCATCGGCCTTGGGTCTATTTGAGGTGCAGGGCGCTGAAGACTCCGGCGTGGTCGGAGTTCCAGAAGCCGTTGACGGGCTGGATGCCGGTCACGGATGAGCTGACCAGGGTCACGTCCGCGGGGTCGCGGGTCATGATGTGGTCGACTTGGTGGTCGAAATCAGCTTCACTGCCGCCTTTGCCAACTTCGAGCAGGCTCGAGTTGATGCAGCAGCTGTTCGGGTTGCCGGTGCTGCGCTCGACCATCCCGGCCGCCAGCAGCGTTTCGTAGGCGAGCCGGTCCGCCCCTTCGACCGTGTCGTCGTCGGAGTTGAGGTCGCCGAGCAGGACAACCGGCAGTTCGCTCGTCGCCGGCCCGGTCGGGGCGACCAGCTCAGCCGCCTGTGCCTGGCGGATCAGCGGGTGGAACGCCTCGAGATGGGTGTTGACGAAACGGAACGGGCCGGCGCCGCGCACCCACGCATCGGTCGCGGTCCAACCGCGGGCGATCGGGAACGGTTTGCCGAGGATCGGCACTTCGAGCAGCGTTTTGAAGTTGCCCGATTGGGCGTTCCAGGTATGGACGAAGGGGCCTTTCTTGGCGAGGATCACGTCCCGCATCGTCAGCCGGCCGTTGATCTCCGCGTTCGGGATCCCCTGGGCCGCCGGCCCATCGCCGGGTATGCCGTTCTCATCCGCCGGCGCCTCGAGGTCGAACTCCTGCTGGACCACGACGACTTCGTAGTGGGGGCCGAAGAAGTGACCGTTCAGCTCGGCGAGCAGTTCCGCCAGGTAGTCGTAGCGGACCGTGGTGGCGCTCGGCCCGGTCAGCAACGGCGCCACGCTGGGTGGCGCGGTGCGCCAAAGCGCGACCTCCTGCAGCCCGACCAGGTCGGGGCGCCGCTGGCGGATCTCCGCCGCCAGGCCCTCCGCCCGGGTGGGGAAGTCGTTGGCAGTGACTTCGCGCAGGATCTGCCCGTTCGCCGCGGTCAGCGCTTCCAGCGACGGAGCGCCGATCGCCGGCGTCAGGTCGGCGCCGAGGTAGAGGTTGCGGGTCATCGTCCTGGCTTCGTTGATGCCGAGGCCGTTAGCGGCCGCGAGGGCGGGTAAGAGAGCTAGGGCGAGTGCGGTAGCGATCAGCGCCGAGAAGAAGAGGCGCGTCGCTCGGTGAACGTGGCTCAAGGGTTGTTCCTCCTAAATAGTTGATTAGTCGAGGCGCCTCACGTTAACCCCACCACCCACATCCGCAAAACGAATATAGGACTTCGACTTGAAAACCTGTGTGGATATCTGCCATACTGCCACTTAGATTTTTTACGCTTGAACAACGAAACCCCTGGAGGTACGCGAAAAAGTGGGCAAGACGATCGGGATCGACCTCGGCACGACCAACTCCTGTGTCGCCGTGATGGAGGGCGGCGAGCCAACCGTCCTCGAGAACGCCGAGGGTGGCCGCACGACTCCGTCGGTGGTCGCCTTCACCGACAGCGGCGAGCGCCTGGTCGGCACCGTCGCCAAACGGCAGGCGGTGATGAACCCGGAGAACACGATCTTCTCGATCAAGCGCTTCATGGGCCGCAAGGAGGCCGAAGTCAAAGAGGAGGAGACGATCGTCCCCTACAAGGTCGAGGCCGGGCCGAACGGCGACGTCCGCGTCGACGTGCGCGGCAAGCAGTACAGCCCGCCGGAGATCAGCGCGATGATCCTGCAGAAGCTGAAAGCCGACGCCGAAGCGAAGCTCGGCGAGACGGTCGACAGTGCCGTGATCACCGTCCCCGCCTACTTCAACGACGACCAGCGGCAGGCGACCACCGACGCCGGCAAGATCGCCGGGCTCGAGGTGAAGCGGATCATCAACGAGCCGACGGCCGCGTCACTCGCCTACGGGCTCGAGAAAGAGAAAGACGACCAGACGATCCTCGTCTTCGACCTCGGCGGCGGCACCTTCGACGTCTCGGTCCTGGAAATCGGCGACGGCGTCTTCGAGGTGAAGTCGACCGCCGGCGACAACCACCTCGGTGGCGACAACTGGGACAAAGCGATCGTCGAGTGGCTGGTCGCCGAGTTCAAACGCGACCAGGGCGTCGACCTCGCGGCCGACAAGAACTCGCTGCAGCGCCTCTACGAGGCGGCGGAGAAAGCCAAGATCGAGCTCTCCTCGACCCAGGAGACGCAGATCAACCTGCCCTTCATCACCGCGGTCGAGGGGCAGCCGAAGCACCTCGACCTGAAACTCAGCCGCTCGAAATTGAACGAGCTGACCGCCGACCTGCTGGAGCGGATCGTCGGCCCGGTCAAACAGGCGCTGGGCGACGCCGACGCGACGATCGACCACGTCGTCCTGGTTGGCGGCATGACCCGGATGCCCGCCGTGCGCGAGCGGGTCAAGGAGCTGACCGGCAAGGACCCGCACCAGGGCGTGAACCCGGATGAGGTCGTTGCCGTCGGGGCCGGGATCCAGGCCGGCGTGCTGGCCGGCGACGTCAAGGACGTGCTGCTGCTCGACGTCACCCCGCTGACCCTCGGGATCGAGACCAAAGGTGGCGTGATGACGAAGCTGATCGAGCGCAACACGACGATCCCGACGAAGAAGTCGGAGGTCTTCTCGACCGCCGACGACAACCAGCCCTCGGTCGAGATCCACGTGCTGCAGGGCGAGCGCGAGATGGCCTCGGGCAACAAGAGCCTGGGCAAATTCCAGCTCACCGGGATCCCGCCGGCGCCGCGGGGGATGCCGCAGATCGAGGTCACCTTCGACATCGACGCGAACGGGATCATCCATGTCACCGCCCAGGACAAAGGCACCGGCAAAGAGCAGAAAATCGAGATCAAATCCGGCTCCGGCCTCTCCGACGAGGAAATCCAGAGCATGGTCAGCGACGCCGAGGCCCACGCCGAGGAGGACGCGAAACAGCGCGAGCTGGCGGAGACCCGCAACGTGGCCGAGAACGCCGCCTACCAGGCGGAGAAAGCGATCGAGGAGGCCGGCGACAAAGTCGACCAGGCGACCAAGGACGAGGTCACGGCCGCGGTCAAGGACGTGCGTGAGTCGCTCGACTCGGGCAGCGCCGAGGAGGTCAAAGCGAAGACCGAGGCGCTGACCGCGGCGATGACGAAAGCGTCGGAGCAGATCTACGCGGCGGCGCAGGAGGAGGCCGGGTCGCCCGACGGCGGAACCGCGGAGAGCGCTGACGACGAGGAAGAGGTCGTCGACGCGGAGGTGGTTGACGAGGGTGACGGCAAATGACGCAGGGTCACGAGTCAGGGACGAACGAGCCCCGACCGGCGGGCCCTGACGAGCGCCGGCCCGCGGGTCCTGTCGGCGCAGGGGACCCACCATCCCCTGCGGTAGCTAAAGCTTCCTCGGGGATGGTCCCCCCTACGCCGCCACCCGCGGGAGAGGCCGACAACAGGCCCGCGGGACAAAGCGATGCCGATCGGGTCGAGCGGGACTTCGACGCCCTGCTGGCTGACGCCCAGAAGGAGAAAGACGAGTACCTCGAACTTGCTCGACGCACGCAGGCCGACTTCGAGAACTACCGCAAGCGGATGAGTGCGGAGGTGCAGGCCGCACAGGTGCGCGGGAAGGTGGAGGTGGCCAGGGAAGTAATCGAGGCGGTGGACAATCTCGAGCGGGCGCTGGAGGCTGCCGGCGAGGGCAACGGCGAGGGACTCGCGAGCGGCGTCGAGATGGTGCTCGGCGGGCTGCGCGAGACGCTCGCCCGCAACGGGGTCGAGGCGGTCGAGCCGCAGGGGGAGAAGTTCGACCCGCAATGGCACGAGGCGCTCTCGGCCCAGCCGGTCGAGGGGACCGAGCCCGGCCTCGTGGTCGAGGTGATGCAGAAGGGCTACCGGGTCGGCGAGCAGCTGGTGCGGCCGGCCCGCGTGGTGGTGAGCGCGTAGGAGGAACGTGGCGGACGAGCTCTACAAAGTCCTGGGCGTCGGCAAGAACGCGTCCGACGACGAGATCAAGAAGGCGTACCGGAAACTGGCACGCCAGTACCACCCTGACCGCAATCCGGACGACGCGGCGGCCGAGGACAAGTTCAAGGAAGTCCAGGGCGCCTACGACACCCTCTCCGACCCGGAGAAGCGCAAGCAGTACGACGCCGGCGCTGCCTTTGGCGGCTTCGGCGGCGGCCAGGGGCCGTTCGGCCCCGGCGGCGCCCAGCCGGGCGGCGGGTTCGGCTTCGACCTCGGCGGCTTCGACCTCGGCTCGATCTTCGGCCGCGGCGGGCGCGGTGGGCGGGCCGGGCCGCAGCAGGTCCGCGGCCGCGACCTCGAGACCGAAGTCCAGCTCAGCTTCGATCAGGCGGTCAACGGCGCCCAGATCAGCGTCACCGTGCCAAAGGCCGAGCGCTGCCGGACCTGCCACGGCAGCGGCGCCAAGCCCGGCACCACCCCGGTCACCTGCCCGCGCTGCGAAGGGCGCGGCATCGACGCCCAGAGCCAGGGCTTCTTCTCGATCAGCCAGCCCTGCCCGCAGTGCGGCGGCGCCGGCCAGATCATCGAGGACCCCTGCCCGACCTGTGGCGGCTCCGGGCTGACCCAGCAGACCAAGCGCTACAAGGTCAACGTCCCCGCCGGAGTCAAGGACGGCGCCCGCATCCGCCTCGCCGGCAAGGGCGAGGCCGGTCCGCGCGGCGGCCCGCCGGGCGATCTCTACGTGACCACGCGGGTCGCCTCCTCCCCGGTCTTCAAGCGGCTCGACGACGGCAACCTCGAGGTAGCGGTGCCGATCTCGGTCCCGGAGGCGCTGCGCGGCGGCACGATCGAGGTGCCGACCCTGAGCGGGACGAAGAGGATCAAGGTCGCGCCCGGGACCAGGCACGGCTCGGTCCAGCGGCTGCGCGGCGAGGGCCCGCCGAAGCCGAAGGGAGGCGGCAGCGGCGACATCCGCTACCGGCTCGAGATCGACCTGCCGGACGAGCTCACCGAGGAGCAGAGCGAGGCGGTCGAGAAGCTGGCCGAGACGATGAACGGCACCGATCCGCGCGCCGAGCTGCTGCGCAAGGCGGGTGCGTGATGGCCGCCAGTCGCCGCCAACGGGTGGAAATCACGATCGACGACGAGCGCGGGGTCTTCATGATCTCGGTCGCCGCCGAGCTCGCCCACATGCACCCGCAGACCCTGCGCATGTACGAGGCGCGGGGGCTGATCGCGCCGAAGCGCTCGCCGAAGAACACTCGCCTCTACTCACAGCGCGACGTCGAGCGGCTGCAGCGGATCCAGCAGATGACCTCCGAAGGGCTGAACCTGGTCGGGGTCGAGATCGTCCTCTCGCTGGAAGAGCGAGTGGCAAAGCTGAGCCGGGAACTCGAAGGGGCGCGGCGCCAGATCGAAGCGCTGGACGGCGCCGGGAAACGGAGGGAACGCTGATGCAGCCAGACCGATTCACCGTCAAGGCGCAGGAAGCGGTGGCCGCCGCGCAGCAGCTCGCCGTCGCCCGCGACAACCCGGAGATCGCGCCGCCGCACCTGCTGGTCGCCCTGCTCAGCCAGGAGGACGGGCTGGTGCCGCCGATCCTGCAGAAGCTCGGCGAGGGCCCGGCGACGATCGGCGCCAAGGCGCAGGCAGCGCTCGAGAAACTGCCGACCCTGAGCCAGGGCGGCGAGGAGCCGCGGATGTCCTCGAGCCTGGCGCAGGTGCTGCGCCAGGCGGAGAAGGAGATGGCGAAGCTCGGCGACGAGTACATCTCGACCGAGCACCTGCTCCTGGCGCTGACGGAGAGCGGCTCCGGGGTCGCCGGCATCCTCCCCGACCGCGGCGGGCTGGAGCAGGCGATCGCGGAAGTGCGCGGGCCGCACAAGGTGACCTCGCCGAACCCCGAGGACAGTGTCCAGGCGCTGGAGAAATTCGGCCGCGACCTCACCAGCGAGGCGGCTGCGGGGAAACTCGACCCGGTGATCGGGCGCGACGAGGAGATCCGCCGCGTGATCCAGGTCCTCTCCCGCCGCACCAAGAACAACCCGGTGCTGATCGGCGACCCCGGCGTCGGCAAGACGGCAATCGTCGAGGGGCTGGCGCAGCGAATCGTCGACGGCGACGTGCCCGAGAGCCTGCGCGACCGGCGCGTGATCGCGCTCGACATCGGCTCGCTGCTGGCCGGGGCCAAATACCGCGGTGAGTTCGAGGAGCGGCTGAAAGCGGTGCTCTCCGAGGTGCAGGAGGCGGAGGGGCAGATCGTTCTCTTCCTCGACGAGCTGCACACGATCGTCGGCGCCGGGGCCGCCGAAGGCGCGGTCGACGCCGCCAACCTCTTGAAGCCGATGCTGGCTCGCGGCGAGCTGCGCGCGGTCGGCGCGACCACGCTCGACGAGTATCGCAAGCACATCGAGAAGGACGCGGCGCTGGAGCGGCGCTTCCAGCCGGTGCTCGTCGGCGAGCCCGACACCGGCGACACGATCGCGATCCTGCGCGGGCTGAAGGAGCGCTACGAGGTCCACCACGGGGTGAGGATCAGCGACGCGGCGATCGTCGCCGCGGCCACCCTCTCCGAGCGCTACATCGCCGACCGCTTCCTGCCGGACAAGGCGATCGACCTGATCGACGAGGCGGCCTCGCGGCTGAAGATCGAGATCGACTCGATGCCGACCGAGATCGACGAGGTCGAGCGCCGCATCCAGCAGCTCGAGATCGAGCGCGAGGCGCTGAAGAAGGAGAGCGACGAGGCCTCGAAGGCGCGGTTGGAGGCGATCGAGGCGGAGCTGGCCGAGCTGCGCGAGCGCTCCGGCGAGATGAAAGCGCGCTGGCAGAACGAGAAGCAGGCGATCGACACGATCAAGGAGGCGAAGGCGCGGCTCGAGGAGGTGCGGGCCGAGGCCGAGCGGGCCGAGCGCGAAGCCGACCTCGAGCGGGCGGCGAAGCTGCGCTACGGCGAGATCCCCGAGCTCGAGAAGGAGATCGCCGAGGCCGAGCAGCGGCTGGCCGAGCTGCACGCCGGCGGCACCACGATGCTGACCGAGGAGGTGACCGAGGAGGACATCGCCCAGGTGATCTCCAAATGGACCGGGATCCCGGTCAGCCGCCTGATGGAGGGCGAGGTCGAAAAGCTGATCCAGATGGAGGAGCGCCTGCACGAGCGGGTGATCGGCCAGGACGAGGCGATCGAGGCAATCTCGAACGCGCTGCGGCGCTCGCGCGCGGGCCTCTCCGATCCGAACCGGCCGATCGGCTCCTTCCTCTTCCTCGGCCCGACCGGGGTCGGCAAGACCGAGCTGGCGAAGGCGCTGGCGGAGTTCATGTTCGACTCCGAGCAGGCGATCGTCCGCCTCGACATGTCCGAGTACATGGAGAAGCACACGGTGGCGCGGCTGATCGGCGCCCCGCCCGGGTACGTCGGCTACGAAGAGGGCGGGCAGCTGACCGAGGCGGTGCGGCGGCGGCCCTACGCGGTGGTCCTGCTCGACGAGATCGAGAAGGCCCACCCTGACGTCTTCAACACGCTGCTGCAGATCATGGACGACGGGCGGCTGACCGACGGCCAGGGCCGCACGGTCAGCTTCACCAACACGGTCCTGATCATGACCTCGAACGTCGGCAGCGAGCGCATCGTCGGCGAGTCGGTCGATGAGCGGATCCGCGAGCAGATCGAAGAGGTGCTGGCCGAAACCTTCAAGCCGGAGTTCCTCAACCGGATCGACGACACGGTGATCTTCCACCGGCTCTCCAAGGCCGACATCGGGCGCATCGTCGAGCTACAGGTCGACCAACTGGTCGGCCGAGTGCGCGAGCGCGGGATCGAGATCGAGCTCAGCGAGGCCGCCCGCACCCTGCTCGGCAACCTCGGCTACGACCCGACCTACGGGGCGCGGCCGCTGAAGCGGGTGATCCAGAAGCAGCTGGTCGACAAGCTGGCGCTGAAGATCCTCGAGGGTGAGTTCGGCGAGGGCGACATGGTCAAGGTCGACGCCGCCGCGGGCGAGCTGGCCTTCGAGAAGGCGCCCGCGGCGGCCGAGCCGGCCGCCGCCTGAGCGGCCTGCGATCTGACCACCGCTTAGCCGGGTTTAAGGGTTGGTCGTAACAATCCGACATAAGCTTTTACGGAACACGCGATGTTCAGACGGCGACCAGGGAAATCTGCTTCGGATGAGGCGAGTGTGTACTCGCGTCGTTCGGCTGTCGCCGATTCGCTCTGGGTAGCGCAGGACCGCATTCGCAGCGGCTTCGGGAAGTCTGTAGCGGTCGCGGGGCGGCCCTTCGAGCGGGTCGGGTACGAGCTGCGCCGCCGGGTCGTCTGGCCGCTCGAGGACCGCGGCGCGCCGATGGGCGCGCCGGCCCGGGCGCTTTCGGCCGCCGCCGTCTTCCTCCTGGCGGCCGCCGCGGTCGTCGCCGGGCTGAGCGTGGCCAACTCCGGCGGTTCGGGCGAGACCACGGCGGCGCCGGTCGCGGTGGCGACGGCGCCAGCGGCCGAGCAGGAGCAGGCCGCGCCGGAGCCGCGGCCCTCCCCGACCCTGCAGGGCGCGACGCCGGTCTTCGAGCCGACCGAGTCGACGCCGCCCGCCGAGGTCGACCCAGCGAAAGCGATCGTCAAATCGGCAGCGGCCGAGAGCAGCGCTGAGCCCGAGGGCTCCGCCGCCGCCGCTTCTTCCTCCTCCGCCCAGACGAGCAAAGGCAAAGCGGCCGCGATCGACGGGCCGCCCGCCGGAGCCGAGGCGATCGCCGTTGCCCGCGACTTCGCCGACGCCTTCGTCCTCTACGAGACCGGCGCGACGGACCCGGCCGTGCGCGAGGCGATCGGCGAGACCGCGACGCCGGCCCTGAGCCGGGCGCTGCTCAAACGGCCGCCCCGCCTGCCCGCCAACGTCGAGGTCCCGGAGGCCAAGGTCGTCAACGTCGTGCCGGCGCCGTCGCATGGCGAGGTCTACCCGGTCAGCGTCTCGCTGCTGCGGGTCGGCCTGACCAGCGAGCTGCGGCTCGACATGGAACAGCGGAAAGGCGAGGGGTGGCGCGTCACCAACGTGCTCGGCTGACGATGAGGCACGTCCACAAGATCCGCGCGGTCGCCGCGACCGCAGCCGCCACGGTCGCGTTCGCGACCCCGTTCGCCGCCCGCGCGACGGCGGACGAGCCGGTGACCCCCGCCACGCCGCTCGAAGTCCCGGCGAGCCCGACGACGACTCCGGCGCCCGCCCCGACCCCAGCGCCTGCCCCGGCACCATCGCCGGCGCCGCTCGAGCAGGGCACGACCCTGGCGCCACCGCCCGCATCCGCTCCCAAGCCCGCCCCGCCGGTGCCCAACGGCGGCGTCTCCGCCGGCGAAGGCGCCGGGGCGGAAGAGGACGCGAGCGGGGCCGAGGAAGCCGCGCCGGCGCCGGAAGGCAGCGAGGGCGCGCTGCCGGCACCGAGCCCGACCACGATCCTGCCGATCCCCTCCCTGCCCAGCTCCAGCTGCGCCGCCACCGGCGTGCCGCCGACGCTGATCCCGATCTACCAGCAGGCTGCGGCCGAGTACGAGCTCGGGCCGCAGGGCCCGGCGATCCTGGCCGGGATCAACCTGATCGAGACCGCCTTCGGGACCAACCTCAACGTCTCCTCCGCCGGGGCGCAGGGATGGATGCAGTTCATGCCGGAAACCTGGGCGGCCTACGGGGTCGACGCTAACGGCGACGGCGTCGCCGACCCCTACAACCCCGAAGACGCGATCTACGCCGCCGCCAACTACCTGCGCGCCTCGGGAATGCCGGCCGACACCTACGGCGCGATCTTCGCCTACAACCACGCCGACTGGTACGTCGCCGATGTGCTCGCCAACGCCGCCTGTTACGCGGACGAGGTCGGGGCCGACATCACCGACTTCGGGCCGCGCCTGCAGGTGCTCAAATGCACCCCGGCGCCGGCCTGGCGCGAGCGGATCCCGCACGACTACCTGCGCGCCTTCGAGGACGCCGCGGCGCGCTACGAACTCGGCCAGCGCGGGGTCTGGGCGCTGGCCGCGATCGCCCACCTCGAGTCGGACTTCGGCCGCGGGATGGACAAGGCGCAGCTGCGCGAGAGCGGCCCGCTCGGGCTCGACCCGATCGAGTGGCGGACCTACGCGGTCGACGGCGACGGCGACGGCCGCATCCGCCACGCCGACCCGGTCGACTCGGCGGCGACCCTGGCGCGGCTGATCTGGTCGCGCGGCAGCCTCAGCGCCGGCATCTTCACCCACAACCAGGCCGAGTGGTACGTGCAGGAGGTGCTGCAAGAAGCCGACGTGATCGGCGGCGAGTGCAAGACCCGTTACGTCGACTGGGCGCTGGCGCCGCTCGCCGACTCGGTCGAAACTCCCGGCCCGACCGCGGTCCTGCAGCCGAACGGCCAGGCCAGCGCGCCGGAGAGCGCCCCGGCCGCGGTCAAGGCTGCGATCGCCGCCGCCAACTCGATCGCCGCCACCCCCTACGTCTGGGGCGGCGGCCACGGCTCCTGGTACTCCTACGGCTACGACTGCTCCGGCGCGGTCAGCTTCGCCCTCTACGGCGCCGGCCTGCTCAGCACCCCGCTCGTCTCCGGCGCCCTCGCCGGCTACGGCGAGCCCGGCCCCGGCAAATGGATCACGATCTACGCCAACGCCGGCCACACTTACGTCGTCATCGCCGGCCTCCGCTTCGACACGGCGGGCAATCCGGAGGGCGTGTCTGGGCCGCGTTGGCATACGGAGCCTCCGTATCCGGAGGGCTACGAAGTGCGTCACCCGGCCGGGTACTGACTCGCCAAGGACAAAGCACCGTGGGAGGAAAGGCCCAGGTGTCCCTCTCCTGAAAGCCGTTCCGCAGCCGGTTGAGCGCCGTGGGCTGGACTGCTTGCCCTTGAGCTTTCCTGAGAGGGACACCTGGGCCTTTCCGCGCATCGAACTCCGACAGACGCTCAGGGTCCAGCAGCTAGAGAGAAGAACTCGCGCAACCGTCGTTCGCCCACAGCTTGCCCCAGCTCGCCCGTCCCTGCTTCTGGAGCTTCCGGACCCTGGGCCGTCCTAGTGCTTCGTGTTGTAGGAGGGCCGTGTGCCCCCCTCCGGAAAGCTCAGGGACAAGCATCCCGAAGTGCAGCGCTCGCTCGGCCGCGGAACGGCTTTCAGGAGAGGGGCACACGGCCCTCCCCCACCACCCCGCTTGGCCAGCCCAGCGCCGGGTATGTTGTGAGTGACCTTCGAGAGGAGAGGGATATGCCTACTTATTTGATGCTCACCAACCTGACCGCTGAGGGTGTGCGGACGCTGAAGAACAACCCGAGCAGAGTTGCCGAGGTGAACAAGGAGGTTGAGCAGATCGGGGCCAAGGTGGTGGCCCAGTACGCGACGCTCGGCCAGTACGACTTCGTCACCGTGGTCGAGGCGCCCGACGAGAGGACGATGGCCAAGGTCTCGGTCGAGCTCGGGTCGCGCGGGACGATGACCAGCCAGACCCTGACCGCGATGTCGGCCGACGAGCTGGCCGGCGCGCTCTAGTCGCTCCTTGAAGATCCTGGTCGTCGGCGGCGGTGGGCGCGAGCACGCGATGGTGCGGGCGCTCGCTCGCTCCGCCCACGCGCCCGAGCTGTTCTGCGCCCCCGGCAACGCCGGCATCGCGGCCGACGCCGAGTGCCTGCCTGAGGTCGCGGCCGACGACGTTGAGGCGATCGTCGCGGCGGCGACCGAGCGCGGCGGCGACCTGGTCGCGATCGGGCCGGAGGCGGCGCTGGTCGCCGGGGCGGTCGACGCGCTCGCCGACGCCGGCATCCCGGCCTTCGGGCCGAGCACGGCGGCGGCCGAGCTGGAGGGCGCAAAGGCCTTCGCCAAGGAGCTGATGCGGGAGGCCGGTGTGCCGACCGCCGACCACGTGCTGCTGCGCAGCCGCGAGCAGGCGCTCGAGCAGCTCGCCCGCGTCGCCTACCCAACCGTGCTCAAGGCCGACGGCCTCGCCGCGGGCAAGGGCGTGATCCTCTGCTCGACCGAGGACGAGGCCCGCGCCGCGACCGACGTCTTCTTCACCGAGCAGCGCTTCGGCGCGACCACGGTGGTGCTGGAGGAGTTTCTCGCAGGCGAGGAGCTCTCGCTGCTGGCGATCTGCGACGGCGAGAACGTCGTGCCGCTCGCCCCGGCACAGGACTACAAGCGGATCTTCGACGGCGACGAGGGGCCGAACACCGGCGGCATGGGCAGCTACTCGCCGGTGCCCGGTTTCGGCGCGGCGGAGGTCGAGGAGATCGTCGACCGCGTCCACCGGCCGGTCGTCGCCGCGATGGCCCGTCGCGGCACGCCCTTCCACGGCGTCCTCTACGCCGGCCTGATGATCGGGCCGGACGGCCCCAAGGTGCTCGAGTTCAACACCCGCTTCGGCGACCCGGAGACGCAGGCGGTGCTGCCGCGGCTGCGCAGCGACCTCGTCGACCTCTGCCTCGCCGCCCGCGAGCCGGGCGGACTGGCCGGAATGACCGCCGAGTTCGGCGACGACTGGGCCGTGACCCTGGTCCTCGCCTCGGCCGGCTACCCGGAGTCAGCTTCGAAGGGCGACCTGATCCGTGGCCTCGACGCGGCGGCGGAGCTGGCCGAGGTAACCCACGCCGGCACCGCCGCCCGCGACGAGGAGATCGTCACCGCCGGCGGCCGTGTGCTCAACGTCACCGGCCTTGGGCCGACGCCGGCCGCGGCGCGGGATCGTGCGTACGATGCGGCTGGCCGGATCACCTTCGACGGGATGCAGATCCGCAGCGACATCGCCGCCCGTGCCGTCGAGCGCGTCCCCAGTTAACCCCCAGAGAGGAAGCAAAGTGAGCGAGATCTCGAACGAGCCCCAGCCGACTGGGTCGACCGGGTCGACCGGCTCCGCCCCGCCGGCGACGATGCCCGCGGTCGAGGAGGCCTTCGAGGAAATCAGCGTCGACGAGCCGCTGGTCGGGATCATCATGGGCTCGAAGAACGACAAGCCGAAGATGCAGCCCGCCGGCGCGGCGCTGCACGACGCCGGGATCCGTTACGAGGTGCGGGTGATGAGCGCTCACCGCGACCCCGAGGCGGTGCGCGAGTACTGCATGAACGCGAAGATGCGGGGGTTGAAGGTGATCATCGCCGGCGCCGGGATGTCGGCGGCGCTGCCGGGAGTCGCCGCCGCTCACACCGAGCTGCCGGTGATCGGCGTGCCGATCCTCGGCAAGTCGCTCGGCGGGCTCGACGCGCTGCTCTCGGCGGTCCAGATGCCGCCCGGAATCCCGGTCGCCTGCGTAGCGATCGACGGCGCCAAGAACGCCGGCGTGCTCGCGGCGCGGATCATCAACTGCTGAGGCTGCTGTGATTCCCCGCTACACGCGTCCCGAGATTGGTGAAGTCTGGACGCCGCAGGCGAAGATGGAGACCTGGCTCGCGGTCGAGCTGGCGGCCACCGAGGCCTGGGCCGAGCAGGGCTCGGTGCCACGCGAGGCTGCCGAGGCGGCGCGCGCCAACGCCGTCTTCACGGTCGAGGCGGTCGAGGAGCGCGAGCGGGTGACCGATCACGACGTCGCCGCCTTCGTCGACGTCGTCGCCTCTTCGGTGGGCGAGCATGGGCGCTGGATCCACTACGGGCTGACCTCCTCCGACGTGCTCGACACGGCGCTGGCGCTGCAGCTGCGCCGGGCCGGCGAGATCGTCGTCGCCGGGGCGCGGGCCTACCGCGACGCCCTGGTCGCGCGGGCGCTGGAGCACCGCGACACGCTCTGCGTCGGCCGCACCCACGGCGTCCACGCCGAGCCGACCACCTTCGGCCTGCGCCTCGCCGGCTTCGCCTTCGAGGCCGACCGCAACGTCACGCGGCTCGAGGGGGCTTTCGCCCAGCTCGCCTTCGGCAAGCTCTCCGGCGCGGTCGGGACCTACGCCTCGATCCCGCCGGCGGTCGAGGCGCGGGTGATGGAGCGGCTCGGCCTGGACCGCGAGGATGTGGCGACGCAGGTGGTTCCGCGCGACCGCCACGCGGCGCTGACCGCGGCGATCGCGATCGCCGGCTCCGGCCTCGAGCGCTTCGCGACCGAGATCCGCAACCTGCAGAAAACCGAGCTGCGCGAGGTCGAGGAGCCGTTCGGCGCCGGCCAGAAGGGCTCCTCGGCGATGCCGCACAAGCGCAACCCGATCCGCACCGAGCGGATCACCGGGCTGGCCCGGGTGCTGCGCGGCTACGCGACCGCCGGGATCGAGAACGTCGCCCTCTGGCACGAGCGCGACATCTCCCACTCCGGGGCCGAGCGGGTGATCCTGCCCGACGCGACGATCCTGCTCGACTACATGCAGGACCTCGCGACCAAGGTCGCCGCCGGGATGACGGTCCACCCCGAGCGGATGCGCGAGAACCTCGGCCTCACCCACGGCGCCCTGTTCAGCCAGCGGGCACTGACCGCGCTGGTCGAGTCGGGAATGACCCGCGACGAGGCTTACCGGATCGTCCAGGAGAATGCCCAGCGCGCCTGGGACACCCGCACCGAGTTCCGCGACCTGCTGGCCGAGGCGGCGCCGCAGCTCGACCTCGACGCGGTCTTCGACTACGACGCCTACCTGACCCACCTGCCCGAGGTCCTCGAGCGGGTGGAAGCGCTGCAGGCCTGAGCGGTTTCTCAGACCTCGATCACGGTCAGGCCGTTGACGCCGGAGAGGACGTAAAAGTCGTGGTCCTGGGTTAGGACCGGGATTTCGTAGGCCGCCGCCGTCGCCGCGATCCAAACGTCGTTGGCGTTGACGCTCCGGCCCGAGGCGGCAAGGTAGGCGCGCATCCCCGCCCAAACTCGTTCGACGCCGGCCCAGATCGGCAATACGGTCATTTCCGCAACCGCGTCCAGCGTCGTGAGCCGGCGATCGCGGGTCTCGATGTCCGACGCCGCCAGAACACCGAGCCGCAACTCGGCCTTGGTGACGATCGAGATCGCTGCCTCCCGCGGCAGCTGCTCTTCTCGCAACCTGCGCCCGCCCTCCCGGGCGATGAAGATGCTCGTGTCGAGCAGGCCCTTCTCCGGAGAGTCAACGCTCACCGGATCGGCCCGAGATCATCGGTGGTGTCGCCGGCAAGTCGCTCGAGATCGTCACGCAGCCCAGGGTCGGCGGCGCTGGTCTCGACGATCCGAATCACCTCGCCGGGAGTGAGCCAGCGAGAGGAACTCTGCCGATGGGGCACGAGGTTCGCGACCGGCTTGCCGCGGCGCGTGATCACCACGGTCTCCCCCGCTTCGACCTTCCGCAGGACGCCGGCGGTGTCGTTGCGCAGCTCTCTTGAGGCGACTTCGACGATAGTGCGACGATCGTAGCACTTGGATATTGCCCTCCGGACGGCTGCCAGCGGATAGGGTTGGCGCGTGATCCTCTACACCTGCGGGCAGAAGAAATTTGGGCCGGGAGTCGCGCATCCGTGCGCGAAAGCCGGCAAGGCGCTCGACGCGGCCGGGTACGACTACGAGATCAAGACGGTCGGTGGCTACCGGCTGATGCCCTGGACCTGGGGCAGCCGCGGCGACGACCGTGCCGAGGTGAAGAAGCTGAGCGGCACCAATGAGGTCCCGATCCTCGTCCTCGACGACGGCGAGGTGATCTCCGGCTCCGGCGCGATCGCGGGCTGGGCCAAGGAGCACCCCAACTCGCCGGCGAAGTCCGCCGGCTGAGCGATCCTCAGAACTGGGCCGCGATAAAGCCGGCGACGAGGACGCCGATCAGGCCGCCACCGACGCGGATGATCGTCTGCTGCATCGCGTCGAAGCGGCTGTTGATCTGATGGACGCCGTGTTTGATCTCCTGTCGCAGTTCAAAAGCCGCAGCATCGATCTTCGCGTCAACCTTGGCATCCAGGCGATCGATCCTGGAGTCGATCTTCGCATCGAGGTGGTCGATCTTGGCTTCGAGACGGATGAACCGCTCGTCTACCTGCACGAACCCCGTCTCGACGCGGTCCTTCAGATCGTCCAGCCTGTCGTCGCTCCAGCTCTGTCTCATCGCCTCCATGATGACGGAGACGCTAAGACAAAACATTTCACGCGTGGCGCGCGGAAACAGAAATTTCGGCACCGGTTTACGCGCTAAACAGTGGCGAGCTGGCGCTCGGCCGCGGGGCGGCGGGCGCTGACCACGACCGGGGTGCCCTGCTTCGGCGAGAGGGTGATGTTGCGGCGGCCGGTCTTCTCCGGCATCGGGTCGGCCTTGTGCAGGTCGCAGCGGGTCAGCACCTCGCGCAGCACGATCCGCATCTCGAACTCGGCGAAGGAGGCGCCGATGCAGCGGCGGATGCCGCCGCCGAAGGGGACCCAGGCGTAGGTGTCGGGGCCGTCCTCGAGGAAGCGCTCGGGCTGGAAGGCAAACGGCTCGGGGTAGACGTCGGCGCGGGTGTGGGTGAGCCAGATTGCCGGGGTGACGTCGGTGCCGGCCGGCAGCGTGAGGCCGTCGGCGACCAGCTCGGTGGCGAGGCGGCGGCCGGCGAGCGGGATCACCGGGCGCAGGCGCAGCGACTCGGAGATCGTCGCCCGCAGGTAGTCCTCCTCACCCGCCGCGAGCGAGTCGCGCAGCCGCTGCAGCGGCTCGCGGTGGCGCAACAGCAGGTCGAAGGTCCAGGCCAGCGCGGTCGCGGTCGTCTCGTGGCCGGCGAGCAGCAGGGTCATCAGCTGGTCGCGCAGCTCCTCGTCGCTGAGTGTGCCGCCGCCCTCGTCCTCGGCCAGCATCAGCATCGAGAGGATGTCGTCGCGCTCCTCGAGCCCGCCGCGGGCGCGGTGCTCGGCGATCTCGGCATAGAGCAGCTCGTCGACCTCGCGCAGCTGCTTCTCGAACCGCGCCCAGGGGCCGCCGCTGCCGAAGCGTCGCGTTGCCAGGCCGATCAGCTGCTTCCCCGGCGAGGCGGTTTCCTCCAGCACCGTCGCCAGCATCCCGCGCAGGCGATCGAGGCGCGGGCCCGCGGAGACGCCGAAGACGACGCGCAGGATCACCTCCAGCGTGACCGCCTGCATCCGCGCGTGGATCGGGAACTCGCGCTCGAGCGGCCAGGAGTCGATCTCGGCGCCGACGATCTCCTCCATCGCCGCCTCGTAGGAGCGCATCCGCTCGCCGTGGAAGGGCGGCAGCATCAGTCGGCGGCGGCTGAGGTGTTCGGCCCCTTCCTGGATCAGCAGCGATTTCGAACCGACGATCGGCTCGAGGATGATGTTGCGCCCCGGCGGCAGCCCGTGCGAGCGCTCCATATAAAGGGCCTTGATCGCCGCCGGGTCGGAGATCATCACCATCGGCCGCTCGAAGCCGAGGAAGCGGACGCTGAAGGAGTCGCCGTAGCGCTCCCGGCACTCCTGCATGAACGGGAGCGGCCGGAAGGCCCAGCGCAGGGTCTGCACCAGCGAGCTGCTCTTCGGTTCCGGTGGCAGCGCCACCACGCAAGGATCGCAGAGCATGGCCACCCCGTGGTCCGGCGTCCCGGATGGTTAGCATCGGCTTAATGCCCGCCCTCACCGATCTGCAGCTGCACTCCTCCGGCAAGGTGCGCGAGATCTACGAGTGGGAGGACGACCTGCTGATGGTCGCCTCCGACCGGATCTCGATCTACGACGTGGTGATGCCGACCCCGGTCACCGACAAGGGCAAGGTGCTGAACCGGATGTCGGAATTCTGGTTCGGCCTGACCGAGGACGTCGTCCCCAACCACTTCCTCTCCGCCGATGTGCCGGAGGAGGTGAGCGAGCGGGCGATGCGGGTGCGGCGGCTGGAGATGTACCCGGTCGAGTGCGTCGTCCGCGGCTACCTCTCCGGCTCCGGCTGGAAGGAATACAAGGAGGGCGGCGCCGTCTGCGGGATCGAGCTGCCGGCCGGGCTGGTCGAGTCCGACAAGCTGCCGGCGCCGATCTTCACCCCGGCGACCAAGGCCGAGATCGGCGACCACGACGAGAACGTCGACTTCGAGCGGGCGGCCGAGATCGTCGGCGACCGAGCGCTGATGGAAGAGTTGCGGCGGGTCTCGATCGAGGTCTACCAGCGCGGCGCCGACCACGCGAGCGAGCGCGGGATCATCCTCGCCGACACCAAGTTCGAGTTCGGCCGCCACGCCGGGGCCGAGATCGTGCTCGGCGACGAGGTGCTGACGCCCGACTCCTCGCGCTTCTGGCCGGCCGACAGCTACGAGCCTGGCCGCACTCCCCCCTCCTTCGACAAGCAGTTCGTGCGCGACTGGGCGAGCGCCCGGGGCTGGGACAAAACCCCGCCGGCGCCGGAACTGCCGCCCGACGTGGTCGAGCAGACGCGCGGCAAATACGTCGAGGCCTACGAGCGGATCACGGAGAGCAGCTTCTGATGGCCAAGGCCAGGGTTCTGATCCGGCCCAAGGAGGGGATCCTCGACCCCCAGGGCAAGGCGGTCGAGCGGGCGCTGCCGGCGCTCGGCTTCGAGGGCGTCGAGCACGTGCGGGTCGGCCGCATGGTCGAGCTCGAGGCCGAGAACCCGGAGCGGCTCGGCGAGCTCTGCGAGAAGCTGCTCGCCAACCCGCTGATCGAGGACTACGAGATCCAGACTCTGTGATCTGGGGGGTCGTCCAGTTCCCTGGTTCCTGCGATGAGCGGGACGCGCTGCACGCCTGCACGGTCGCCGGCGGCGAGGCGCGGCTGATCTGGCACGAGGACCGTGACCTCGACGGCGTCGACGCGGTCGTCGTCCCCGGCGGCTTCTCCTACGGCGACTACCTGCGGGCCGGCGCGATCGCCCGCTTCTCCCCCGCGATGGAGGCGGTCGCCGAGTTCGCCACCGCCGGTGGCCCGGTCCTGGGCATCTGCAACGGCTTCCAGGTCCTCTGCGAGGCCGGCCTCCTCCCCGGCGCCCTCCTCCGCAACCAGGACCTCCGTTTCACCTGCCGCCAGGTCGATCTGATCGCGCCGCGCGATGCGTTGACCACACCAGAGCGTGGTCAAGTGAACGAACGGCGCGATCAGGAAGTGCTGTCGATTCCAGCCAAGCACGGGGAAGGGCGGTATTACGCGCCGGAGGCGGCGCTCGATGAGCTGGAGGCAAACGGGCAGGTGGCGTATCGCTATGCGGAGGGGCACAACTTCAACGGCTCGGCGCGGGACATCGCCGGGGTGCGCAACGCGGCCGGCAACGTGCTCGGGCTGATGCCGCACCCCGAGCACGCGGTCGACCCGCTGAGCGGCTCGAGCGACGGGCTGCGCGTGTTCGAGGCGGTCGCCGCGGCCGGAGCGCGAGCGTGACGGTCGAGACCGCGAAACACCGTGAGCTGGGGCTGACCGACAGCGAGTTCGAGCTGATCGTCGAGAAGCTCGGCGGACGCGAGCCGAACGACGTCGAGCTGGCGATGTTCAGCCTGCTCTGGTCCGAGCACTGCGCCTACAAGCACTCGCGCAAGCTGCTGCGGCGACTGCCGACCGAGGGCGAGCGGGTGGTGATGGGGCCGGGCGAGAACGCCGGCGCCGTCGACGTCGGCAACGGCTACGCGGTCGCCTTCAAGGTCGAGTCGCACAACCACCCGAGCGCGGTCGAACCGTTCGAGGGGGCGGCAACCGGGGTCGGCGGCATCCTCCGCGACGTCTTCGCGCTCGGGGCGCGGCCGATCGCGATCCTCGACTCGCTGCGCTTCGGCGAGCTCGACTCGGCCCGCTCGCGCCACCTGCTCGACGGCGTCGTGCGCGGGATCGGCCACTACGGCAACTCGATCGGGGTGGCGACGGTCGGCGGCGAGATCTACTTCGAGCCGCCCTACGAGCACAACTGCCTGGTCAACGCGATGTGCGTCGGCATCGCCAGGACCGAGGAGATGGTCCGCGCCGCCGCCGCCGGGGTCGGCAACGCGGTGGTGCTGATGGGAGCGACGACCGGGCGCGACGGGATCGGCGGCGCCTCGGTGCTGGCCTCGGCCGAGCTCGGCGACGGCGACGAGGCGAAGCGGCCGACGGTGCAGATCGGCGACCCGTTCGAGGAGTCGAAGGTGCTGGAGTGCTGCCTCGAGCTGCTGGGGAAGGGGCTGCTGGTCTCGCTGCAGGACCTCGGTGCCGCCGGGCTGACCTCCTCGGCCAGCGAGATGGCCTCCGCGGGCGGGGTCGGGATCGACCTCGACGTCGCCCGGGTGCCGCTGCGCGAGCCGGACATGGAGCCGTTCGAGATCATGGTCTCCGAGTCGCAGGAGCGGATGCTGGCGGTGGTCGAGCCGGCCAACGTCGCCGCGGTGCTGGCGGTCTGCGAGAAATGGCAGACCGGGGGCGCCGCGATCGGGGCGATCACCGACAGCGGCCTGGTCCGGGTACTGCGCGGCGAGGAGATGGTCGGGGAGATGCCGGTCGAGGCCCTGGTCGACGGCTGCCCGCTGTATGACCTCGAGCCGGCCGAGCCGGAGGGCTGGATCTACGGCAACCGGGCGACGCTCTCCCCGGGCGCCTCCGCCGCGGACGAGCTGCTGGCCCTGCTCGGCGGCGCCAACGTCGCCTCGAAGCGCTGGGCCTTCGAGCAGTACGACTCGCTGGTCGGCTCGCGCACGGTGCGGCGCCCGGAGGCGGCCGACGCCGCGGTCCTGCGGCTGCCCGAGGCCGGCAACGCGATCGCGGTCTCGATCGACGGCAACGGCCGCCGGGTCGCCTGCGACCCCTACGCCGGCACGGTCGAGGCTGTGCTCGAGTGCGCCCAGAACCTCGCCTGCGTCGGCGCCGAGCCGCTCGGCCTGACCAACTGCCTCAACTTCGGCAACCCGGAGAAGCCGGTCCCGGCCTGGCAGCTCGACCGCGCGGTCAGCGGCCTCGCCGACGCCTGCAACGCGCTCGGCGTGCCGGTGGTCGGCGGCAACGTCTCCCTCTACAACGAGGGACCGGAAGGCCCGATTTACCCGACCCCGGTGGTGGGGATGGTCGGCGAGCTGCCCGACCCGGAGCGGGTCGCCGGCAGCGCCTTCGCCCGCGAGGGCGACGCGATCGGCCTGCTCGGCCCCTTCGCCCCCACCCTGGCCGGCTCCGAGCTGGCCAAGCAGCGCGGCAAGCTCAACGCCGGCCTGCCCCAGCCCGACGTCGCCGCGGTCGCCGCCGCCTGCGCGATCGTCCGCGACGCGGTCCGCGGCGGCCGGCTCGCCTCCGCCCACGACGTCAGCGACGGCGGCCTCGCCTGCGCCCTGGCCGAGAGCGCGATCGGCGCCGGGATCGGCTGCCGGGTCGACCTGCAGCCTCTGCGCGACCGCGGCTGCTCCCCCGAGGAGGCCCTGTTCGGCGAGGGCAGCGGCGGCTTCCTGGTTAGCGGCGAGCGTGCCGCGCTGGAGACATTAGGCGCCACCCTGCTCGGCGAGGTCCGGGGGGAGACGATCGAGATCGCCGCCGGCGACCGCAGCCTCGCCCTCCCGCTCAGCGACGCCGAGCGCGCCTGGCGCTCGCTGCCGGTGCAAGCCGAGCGTGACGACGCCTGAGGCGAGCGCCGCGATCGCTCCGAAGAGGTAAGCGGCGTCGGAGACGCGGAGGGACTCGGCGAGGTTGGCCGGGTCGCCGACGATCGCGACCAGGATCGCGGTGCCGAGCACGGCGCCGACCTGGCGGAAGGCGGCGTTGACCGCGCTGGCGGTGGCGAAGCGATCGTCGGCGACGTCGCGGACGGCGGCCGAGCCGAGGGTCGGGAAGGCGAGGCCGATCCCGATCCCGGTCAGGACCGCGCCCGGCAGCCAGAGGCCGAGCCAGTCCGGCTCGGACCCGGCGGAGCGCAGGACCAGCACCCCGACGGCGAAGACGATCGTCCCGGGGACGATCACGGCGCGGTGGCCGAAGCGGTCGGCGAGACGACCGGCGGGACCGGAGACCACGGTCGTCATCGCCGGCCCGGGCAGGGTGGCGAGGCCGGCGCTGAGCACGCTGTAGCCCCAGATCGAGGTGAGGAAGAGGACGTTGCCGAGGATCAGCGAGAAGAAGGCGGCGGCGAAGAGCAGGGTGCCGAGGTTGCCGAGCGCGAACGAGCGGTGGGCGAACAGCGCCGGCTCGACGATCGGGCGCGGGTGGCGGAGGCTGCGGGCGACGACGCCGGCGAGCAGCAGGGCGGCTGCCGCGAAGGCGGCAAGCGTCCCGGCCGCGGTCCAGCCCCAGTCGTTGCCCTCGACGATCGCGAGCGTGACCGCGGCGAGCCCGAGCGCCAGCATCAGCGCCCCCGGCAGGTCGGGCAGGCGGCTGTCGCGGACCGGCCGCTCGGGCAGGAGGCGGCGGCCGGCGACGATCAGGGCGACGCCGAGTGGCAGGTTGACGAGGAAGACCAGCCGCCAGTCGGAGAGCTCCACCAGCGCCCCGCCCAGGGTCGGCCCGACCGCGGCGGCCGCGGCGGCCGCGGCGCCCCAGAGACCGACGCCGGCCGCTCGCTTCTCGACTGGGAAGCTGTCGAGCACGATCGCCAGCGAGGTCGGCGCGATCATCGCCGCCCCCACCCCCTGGAGGACGCGGAAGGCGATCAGCGCCTCCAGCGACGGCGCGAGGGCGCAGAGCAGGCTGGCGGCGGTGAAGCCGGCGAGCCCGGCGAGGAAGACCTGCTTGTGGCCGAAGCGGTCGGCCAGGCCGCCGGCCGGGACCAGCAGCGCCGCGATCACGACGAAGTAGCCGTCGAGCACCCAGGAGAGCAGGCCGCGGCTCGCCTCCGGGTAGGACGCGGCGATGTCCGGGAAGGCGATGTTGACGATCGTCGTGTCGAGGAAGGCGAGGAAGGCGCCGGTGCAGGCGATCAGCACACCGGCTCTATGTCCACGGTCATACATCGTCGGCGCGACTATACTATGTCCATGGGCATAACGCGACTCGCAGACGCGGAAGCGGCCGAGCCGGCGCGCCGCGACGGCCGCGAGCGGCTGCTCAACGGCGCCCGCAGGCTGCTCGCCGAGAAGGGCTATGCGGGGATGGAGCTGCGCGACGTGGCCGCGGTCGGCAAGGCGCCCCGCGGCTCGATCTACCACCACTTCCCCGGCGGCAAGCGCCAGCTCGCGATCGAGGCGACCGAGCTGGAGGGGGCGGAGATCCGCGCCGCGATCGAGCGCTCGCTCGACGAGCGCGGCCTCGCCGCGACGCTGACGATGTTCGGCGAGATGTTCCGCCGCCGGGTCAAGGACCAGCCGGAGCGGCTCGGCTGCCCGGTCGCCGCCGCCGCGCTCGCCCGCCCCGAGGACCCGGCGCTCGCCGCCGCCGCGACCGAGGCATTCCAGAGCTGGGAAGCGCCGATCGCCGCGGCGCTTCGCAAGGAGGGCGTGGGCAGGAAGGACGCGGCGGCCTTTGCCGGCCTCGTCGTCTCGACGATCGAGGGCGCCCTGATCCGCGCCCGCGCCGCCGGCGAAGAGGCGCCGCTCGACTCCGCCGTCGCTGGCCTGCGGCAGGCACTCGCGGCGCTGCTCTCCGGCGCGCGCCCTTAGGCAAGGCACCGCTTAAGCCTGTTTAAGCAGCGGTTTCGCGGGCACCTTGAGAACGCACCCGCGAGCCCCCCTGGGCCGCGGGTGCGGGAATGGAGCGGAGACCTTGACATCCCGCCGGGCGTCGAAGGCCCTGGCCTGCCTGGCCGCCGCGGCCCTGGCGGTCACGGTGTTCGGCGGCTGCGGTGAGGACTCGGCCGATGCCGGCCCGCGCGAGCTGACCTTCTTCGTCGCGATCCAGCCGGGTGGGACGATCGAGGAAGCCTCGAAGCGCTGCTCGGAGGAATCGAACGGGCGCTACACGGTGACGCCGGAATTCCTCCCCACCGACGCGACCCAGCAGCGCGAGCAGCTGGTCCGCCGGCTCGGCGCCGAGGACTCCTCGATCGACATCGTCGGCATGGACGTGATCTGGACCGGCGAGTTCGCCAACGCCGGCTGGGTCGAAGAGTGGAAGGGGCCGCTGAAGCAGCGGGTGACCGAAAGCGTCTTCCCCAACGTGATCGAGACCGCCTCCTTCGAGGGCGGCCTCTACGCCGCCCCGTTCAACACCAACACGCAGCTGCTCTGGTACCGCAAAGACCTGGTCCCGAAGCCGCCGAAAACCTGGGACGAGATGATCGACCAGGCCGAAGGCCTCGAAGAAGCGGGGACGATCCAGGTCCAGGCGAACCGCTACGAGGGCTTCATGGTCTGGGCCAACGCCCTGATCGAGAGCGCCGGGACGGAAATCCTCTCCGGGCCGGAAGCGGTCGACCTCGAACAGCGGCCGACCGAAAAGGCGCTGGCGGTGATGGGGCGGCTGGCCAACTCCTCGGCGGCGCCGCCGAGCCTCTCGACCTCCGACGAGGACTCGAGCCGGCTCGCCTTCGAGGCGGGCGAATCGGCCTTCATGACCAACTACACCTTCGCCTACGCCAGCGCCCAGGCCGAAGCGCCGGAAATCGGCAAAGAGATGGGGTTCGCCCGCTTCCCCGAGGTCGAACCCGGCACCCCGAGCAAACCGCCGCTCGGCGGCTTCAACCTCGCGGTCAGCGCCTTCTCCGAGAACAAGGACGTTGCCTTTGACGCCGCCGCCTGCCTGGCCGGCAAAGAGAGCCAGCTGACCGCGGTGGAACTCGACGGCCTGCCCCCCTCGCGCTCCGACCTCTACACCGACAAAGCGGTGACGAAGGCGTATCCCGGCTTCGCCGACCTGGTCAAAGAGTCGATCGAAAACTCCGGCCCGCGGCCGACCACGCCGGCATACCAGGACGTCTCGCTGGCGGTCCAGCGCTCGCTGCACCCGCCGGACAAGATCGACCCCGAAGACACCGAATCGGTCTACGAGGAACTGAAGTCGAATCTCGAAGACGCGGTCAAGCGCGAAGGGCTGCTGTGAGCGAGCGCACTCGCTCGGAGCGCAAACTCGCCTGGATGCTATGCGCGCCGGCGGTGCTGGCGATGCTCGCGGTCACCGCTTACCCGATCGGTTACGCGATCGTGCTCTCGCTGCAGCAGGTCGACCTCCGCTTCCCCGAGGAGGGCGGCTTCGTCGGCCTCGACAACTACACGGCGGTGCTCGGCTCCCAGCTCTGGTGGACCGACTTCTTCAACACCGTCTTCATCCTGGTCACGACGGTGGCGATCGAGCTGGTCCTGGGGATGGCGATCGCCCTGGTCATGCACCGGGCGATCTTCGGCCGCGGCGTGATCCGCACCTCGGTCCTGATCCCCTACGGGATCATCACCGTGGTCGCTGCCTTCGCCTGGCAGTTCGCCTTCGCGCCCGACTCCGGCTTCGTCAACAACCTGCCGCTGATCTCCGACGAAATGGACTGGTTCGGCGGCCGCTTCAGCTCCTTCGCCGTGATCATCATGGCCGAGGTCTGGAAGACGACCCCGTTCATGGCGCTCTTGCTGCTCGCCGGGCTGGTGACGATCGACAACCAGCTCTACGAGGCGGCCAAGGTCGACGGCGCCAGCGCCTGGCAGCGCTTTACCCGGATCACGCTGCCGCTGATGAAGCCGGCGATCCTGGTCGCGCTGCTGTTCCGCTCGCTCGACGCCTTCCGCGTCTTCGACACGATCTTCATCATGACCCGCGGTGCTCAGGACACCGAGTCGGTCTCGATCCTCGGCTTCAACCAGCTGATCTCGCGGCTCAACCTCGGGCTCGGCTCGGCGGTCTCGGTACTGATTTTCATCTGCGTCTTCCTGATCGCGCTGCTCTTCGTCAAAGGGCTCGGGGCAAGACTCGAGGAAGGGCGACCGGGAGGCTGAGATGGAACGAGGAAGCCGCGACTACGCGCTCTGGAGCATCGGCATCCTGCTGGTGCTGGCCTTCGCCCTGATCCCGGTCCTCTGGCTGATCTCGGTCTCGCTGAAGCCGCCGGAAGCGATCACCGACGGCCGCTTCATCCCTTCCGAAATCTCCTTCGACAACTACAAGAGCCTGTTCGAAGGCGGGATCGACGACAGCCCCTTCATCAAGCCGCTGATCAACTCGATCGGGATCGCCCTGATCACCACCGTGATCGCGATCACCCTCGCCGCCTTCACCGCCTACGCGATCGCCCGGCTCGAGTTCCCCGGCAAGCGGGTGATCCTCGCCGGGGCGCTGGCGATCGCGATGTTCCCGCCGATCTCCACGGTCGGGCCGCTGTTCGACATGTGGCGGGCGCTCGGCCTCTACGACACCTGGCTGGGCCTGATCATCCCCTACCTCACCTTCTCCCTGCCGCTGGCGATCTACGTCCTCGTCGCCTTCTTCCGCGAGATCCCCTGGGAGCTGGAGCAGGCGGCCCAGGTCGACGGGGCGACCCCGTTCCAGGCCTTCACCAAGGTGATCGTGCCGCTCGCCGCGCCCGGCGTCTTCACGGCGGCGATCCTCGTCTTCATCTTCGCCTGGAACGACTTCCTCTTCGCGATCTCGCTCACCTCTTCCGATGCATCGCGCACCGTGCCAGCCGCGCTCGCCTTCTTCACCGGCGAGTCCTCGTTCACCCAGCCGACCGGCTCGATCGCCGCCGCGGCGGTGGTGGTGACGGTGCCGATCATCGTCTTCGTCCTCTTCTTCCAGCGCCGAATCGTCGCCGGCCTCACCTCCGGCGCCGTCAAGGGATAAGGAGCAACGCAATGGCAGAGATAACGCTCGACGGAGTGACCAAGGTCTTCCCCGACGGCTTCGAAGCGGTCAAGGAGATGGACCTCGAGATCGCCGACGGCGAGTTCATGATCCTCGTCGGCCCCTCGGGCTGCGGCAAGTCGACGGCGCTGCGGATGATCGCCGGGCTCGAGGACATCTCGCAGGGGGAGCTGAAGATCGGCGGCGAGCAGGTCAACGACCGCGCGCCGAAGGACCGCGACGTCGCGATGGTCTTCCAGAACTACGCGCTCTATCCGCACATGACCGTGCGCGAGAACATGGGCTTCGCGCTGAAGCTGGCCGGGACGGACAAGGAGGAGATCGACCGCAAGGTCACCGACGTGGCGAAGACGCTCGACCTCACCCAGCACCTCGACCGCCGCCCCGCCAACCTCTCCGGCGGCCAGCGCCAGCGGGTCGCGATGGGGCGGGCGATCGTGCGCGACCCGAAGGCGTTCCTGATGGACGAGCCACTCTCCAACCTCGACGCGAAGCTGCGCGTGCAGATGCGAACCGAGGTGGCGAAACTGCAGTCGAAACTGGAGACGACCACGGTCTACGTCACCCACGACCAGACCGAGGCGATGACGCTCGGCGACCGGGTCGCGGTGATGCGGGCCGGCGTGCTGCAGCAGGTCGGCACCCCGGCCGAACTGTATGACCACCCGAAGAACCTCTTCGTCGCCGGCTTCATCGGCTCGCCGGCGATGAACTTCATGCCGGCACAAATAGCTTCTGGCAAGGTGGTGTTGCCGATCGGCGAGGCCGAGCTGAGCGAGGAGGTGGGGCGCGGCCACGACGGGCCGGTGGTCGCCGGCCTGCGGCCAGAGAGCTTCGAAGACGCGGAGCTGATCGGCGACCTGGCGCAGGAGCGGGGGATCGTCTTCGAGGCCGAGTTCGACCTGGTCGAGTCGCTCGGCTCCGACCTCTACGCCTACTTCCACGTCGAGTCCGAAGGGGTCCAGTCCGACCAGCTCGCCGACGTGATCGCCGACCGGCTCGAGGAGACCGGCGCCCCGGAACCGCGCGATGGCGAGGAGCAGCTCGTCGCCCGGCTCGAACCGGCGAGCAAGATCAAACGCCGCGACAGCGCCAAGCTCTGGGCCGACACCGCGAAACTGCACCTGTTCGACCCGGAGAGCGGCGAGAACCTGGCCCCAGCTCAACGAGAGGAGTAGACGATGGCGACGGTGATTGGTCCCAACGACGGCGAGGCGGGCTTCCTCGGCAGCATCGGGGTCCGGTTCATGATCGACGGCGAGAACGCGGGCGGCGACTTCTCCCTGGTCGAACATCCGATGTCGCCGCGAGCGCTGGCGGCGCCGCTGCACAAGCACAACCGTGAGGACGAGTACAGCTACGTGCTCGAGGGGCGGATGGGAGCGCTGCTCGGCGAGGAGGTGCTGGAGGCGGGGCCCGGCGACCTCGTCTTCAAGCCGCGCGGCCAGTGGCACACGTTCTGGAACGCCGGCGAGGAGCCGTGCCGGATCCTCGAGATCATCGCCCCCGCCGGCTTCGAGCACTTCTTCAAGGAGCTGGTCGCGTTGGGCGGCGCGCTCGCGGCGGACCCCGAGGAGCTGGCGGCGCTGAGCCAGCGCTACGGCCTCGAGATGCAGCCGGACAGCGTCCCCGGCCTGCTCGAGCGCTTCGGCCTGCGCATCGGCGAGCCGGTCTGACCGGCTCCTGAGACCCCGCAAATCGCGAGGATCCAACGGCTGCGGTGCGACCGCCGCCCGCTGCTACCCTGCCGGGGTAGGCAGTCTGCCTGCGCGTCACGTCCTTTTCCAACGCGAGGAAACGCGCTTTGACTCCGCCCCAGGGGCAGCCGATAGATCGCGACGGCCCGCGCGATGAATGCGGGGTCTTCGGTGTATACGCGCCCGGCCACGATGTCTCCCGCCTCGCCTACTTCGGACTTTTCGCGCTGCAGCATCGCGGGCAGGAGTCGGCGGGGATCGCGACCTGCGAGGGCGGCTACATCACCACCATGCGCGACTCGGGCCTGGTCTCCCAGGTCTTCGACGAGGAGAAGCTGCGGGCGCTGGAGGGCGACATGGCGATCGGGCACGTGCGCTACTCGACCACCGGCGGCGGCTCCTGGGAGAACGCGCAGCCGGTCTGGCGCGACGACGGCCGCGAGCTGGCGCTCGCCCACAACGGCAACCTGACCAACGCGGTCGAGCTCTGGGGCGAGCTGAAGGAGCGCGGAATCGACTTCCGCGGCACCTCCGACTCGGAGATCATCGCGGCGCTGCTCTCCTCGCACGAGGGCAAGCTGATCGAGGACGCGGTCGCCGACGTGATGCCGCGGCTCGAGGGCGCCTACTCGACCGTGGTGATGACGAAGCGGGCGATCGTCGCCTTCCGCGACCCGCACGGGATCCGGCCGCTCTCGCTGGGCCGGCTCGATGACCGCTTCGTGGTCGCCTCGGAGAGCTGCGCCTTCGACATCATCGGCGCCGAGCTGATGCGCGAAGTCCACCCCGGCGAGATGGTCTCGCTGAGCGAGCGCGGCCTCGAGACGCGCCAGGTGGTGAAGGGCGACCGCCGTGCCGGCTGCGTCTTCGAGCACATCTACTTCTCCCGCCCCGACAGCCGGCTCGAGGGCAAGGTGCTGCAGCAGTCACGCGGGCGGATGGGCGAGATCCTCTGGCGCGAGGCGCCGGTCGAAGCCGACCTGGTGATCGCCGTCCCCGACTCCGGCAACCCCGCCGCCGCGGGGTTCGCGCGCGCCTCGGGGCTGCCCCGCGACGACGGCCTGATCAAGAACCGCTACGTGGCGCGGACCTTCATCCAGCCCGGCCAGGAGCTGCGCAAACACGGGCTGCGGATGAAGTTCAACCCGCTGCCGGAGATCGTCTCCGGCCAGCGGATCGTCGTCGTCGACGACTCGATCGTGCGCGGCAACACGACCCGGCAGATCGTCGGGATGCTGCGCGACGCCGGCGCCCGCGAGGTGCACCTGCGGATCTCGGCGCCGCCGATCCGCAACCCCTGCCACTACGGTGTCGACATGTCGACCCGCGAGGAGATGATCGCCCACAAGCGCACGGTTGAGCAGATCGCCGAGGAGCTCGACGCCGACTCGCTCGCCTACCTCTCGATGGACGGCGTCTACGAGGCGATCGGCGGCGACCCGGCCGAGCACTGCGACGCTTGCTTCAGCGGCCGCTACCCGCTCGGGGACCCGGACGAGGCGAACGGGAAGTTCGCGCTCGAGCAGATTGCCACGGTGGCGGCGGGCCGGTAGGGTCGCGTCATCGCTTCGCGCTGGAAGAGAACTGGGATCGGGGCCTGCGCCCTGCTGGCGAGCCTGGCGCTGGTGGCGCCGGCGGCCGCCAAGGGCCCGGCGAGCGTTGCCCTGCAGTCCTCGCTCGACGCGATCGTCGCGTCGCCGGCGGGGCCGCCCGGCGTCTCGGTCCTGATCGACCGCGGCCCCGGCAGCGAGTTCCACCGCGCCGGTGTCGCCGACCTCGGCTCCAAACGGGCGCCGAAGCCGAGCGAACACGTCCGCATCGCCAGCGTCGCCAAGGCCTTCAACTCCTTCCTCGCGATGAAGCTGGCCGCCGTCGGCGCCCTCTCGCTGGACGAAACGCTGAAGCAGTCGGTGCCGGGCCTGCTGCCGGCGGCGGAAGGGGTGAAACTGCGCGAGCTGCTCCAGCACACCAGCGGCCTCGCCGAGTACATCCAGGCGCCCGCCTTCGGCAAACGGCTCAATGCCAACCCGGCCGCCTACATCTCCCCGACCGAACTGACCGACTACGTTCGCAACGACCCGCTTGAGTTCCCGCCGGGCTCGAAATACCACTACTCCGACACCGACAACATCGCCGCCGGGCTGATGGAGGAGGAAGCGAGTGGCCTCCCCTACGAACAGCTGCTGCGGCGACGTGTGTTCGGGCCGCTGAAGATGCCGCGCAGCAGCCTGCCGCGCACGGTCAAGATGCCGCGCCCGTTCATGCACGGTTACGACATCGAGCCGGGCAAAGCGCCCGACGACGTGAGCGAACTGATCAACCCGGCCGGCGCCTGGGCCTCGGGCGGGATCGTCTCGACGCCGCGCGACCTCGCCCGCTTCGCGGCCCGCTACGTGCCGACCGTCCTCGGCGCCACCGCGGATCTCGAAGGCGGCCCCTTCCGACCGGGCTCCTCCTCGCCGCCCGGACCGGGCAAGAACTTCGCCGGCCTCGGCATCTTCCGCTACAAGACCGGCTGCGGCACCGTCTACGGCCACACTGGCTCGTTCCCCGGCTACCGCATCCTGCTCGCCGCCAGCGCCGACGGGAAGCGCTCGGTCGTCTTCGTCGCCAGCTCCCAGATCGTCCAGGGTCAGGTCGCCAAGGCGATCACCAAGGCCCAGGCGCGCGCCATCTGCATCGCCCTGAGCTAGGCGCTCCGAACGTACTTAGTTCCGCATACCGGAACTAAGTACGTTCGCACCCAGTTTCAGGGCGTCAGGGCTGCGACCAGCTCGGCAGCCGGGCGGACGTCGTCGATGCGGGCAACGGTCTCGCCGGCGTAGAGCGGGCCGGCGTCGAGGAGGGTGGCGGGGCCGTCGTCGGTCGGGCCGGCCGGCGTCAGCAGGCGACCGCCGGGGCGCTGAGCGAGGACGAGCCGGCGCTGGAGGGCAGCTGGGGCGAAGCGCGCGCCGGGGGCGGTGAGCCGGTTGATCGCGCGGTTGAGGACAGGGCCGCGCGGGTCGTCGCCGAGCCAGTGGGCGGTCGCCGCGTTGGGCACCACCCGGTGCGGGGCGGGCCAGCTGGCGCCGAACAGCTCGGTGAGGACGGTGCGATCGGCGCCCAGCAGGCGCTGCCGGTACTCGGGGTGGGCGCGACTCTCCTCTGAGAGCAGGAAGCGGGTGCCGGCAACCGCGGCCTCGGCGCCCGCCTCCAGCGCGCGCTGGACGTCGGCGCGCTCGGCGACGCCACCGGCGAGCAGCAGCGGGAAGTCGGCGGGCAGCGCGGCGCGCACCCGCTCCAGCAGCTCCAGCGCCGGCGCGGTGCCGCGCACGTGGCCACCGGCCTCAACCCCCTGGACGATCGCGGCGTCAGCTCCGGCGGCGTGCGCGGCGCGCGCCTCGGCGACGCTGCCGCACTGGTGGAGCCAAACGCCCGGCGTGCGGCGCCGCGGCCTGCCCCAGAAGGTGACGACGACGTCGGCTCGGGCGGCCGCCGCGAACCAGCTGCGGCAAGCGAACGGCAGCAGCACGTTGACGGCCACGGGCCGCCCGGTGAGCTTTCGCACCTCCCGCAGCTCCCGTTCGATCGCGGCGGCTCCGTTGACCGCAATCGTCCCCAGCCCGCCTGCCTCGGAGACCGCCACCGCCAGCTCGTGCCGGCTCAGCCCGCCGCCCATCCCGGCCTGGACGACCGGCTTGTCGAGGCCGAGGCGATCGAGCAGCGTCACGAGGCGATAATGCCATGGGCATGGATCCTTTAAGTCGCTCGAGACGAAACGTGGCCAAGCAGATCAAGGACGCAGGGAGCGTGGCGTGCTCTGCACGCGAGCGACCGAGGACGTAGAGATGCGCCGTGCCACGTTTCGTCTCGTCGTCCTTGCCTCCGGCAGTGGCACCAACCTGCAGGCGATCCTCGATCAGCTGCACGGGCGGGATGGGATCGAGGTGGTCGGGGTCGGGTCGGACAAGCCCGGGGCGCGGGTGCTGGAGCGGGCGGTCGCGGCCGGGGTCGACACCGCCGTCTTCCCCGCCGGCGCCTACGAGGACCGGCTCGGGCGCGACGCGGCGCTGGCTGACTGGGTCGCGGCCCACCGCGCCGACCTCGTCGTCCTCGCCGGCTACATGCAGCTGCTCAGCGAACCGTTCGTCGCCCGCTTCAGCGGTCGCATCGTCAACGTCCACCCCGCCCTGCTCCCGAGCTTCCCGGGGCTCGACGCGATCGGGCAGGCGCTGGCGACAGGCGCGCGGGAAACCGGCGTCACCGTCCACTTCGTCGACGAGGGGGTCGACACCGGCCCGACGATCCTGCAGCGGCGGGTGCCGGTCCCGGTCGGGCGCGAGCGCGCGGTGCTCGAGGCGGCGATCCACTCGGTCGAGCACCAGCTCTACCCGGAGGCGATCCGCATGATCGCGGAGGGCCGGGTTAGGATCGACGCCAACGACCCACGGGTCGTCCTGATCGATGAGTGAGCCAGCCGCAGACACCCGCGAGGAGACCGCCGACGACGGCGCGATCCGGGTGCGCCGGGCGCTGATCTCGGTCTCCGACAAGACCGGGGTCGCCGACTTCGCCAAGGGGCTGGCGGCGCTCGGAGTCGAGATCCTCTCGACCGGCGGCACCGCGACCGCGCTGCGCGAGGCGGGGCTGGAGGTGACCGACGTCTCCGAGTTCACCGGCCAGGAGGAGATCCTCGACGGGCGGGTGAAGACGCTGCACCCGCGGCTGCACGCGGCGCTGCTGGCGCGGCGGGGCGACCCGAAGCACATGGCGACGCTGGAGCGCGAGGGGATCGAGCCGATCGACGTCGTCTGCGTCAACCTCTACCCGTTCGAGCAGGCCGTCGCCGGACATGAGGTGGCGCCGGAGGTGGCGATCGAGAACATCGACATCGGCGGCCCGACGATGATCCGGGCGGCGGCGAAGAACCATGAGAGCGTCGCGGTCGTGGTCAAACCGGAGTCCTACGACGCGGTCTGCGCCGAGCTGGAAGAGAGCGGCGGCGAGGTCTCCGCCACCACCCGGCACTGGCTCGCCAACGAGGCCTTCGCCCAGACCGCCCGTTACGACGCCGCGATCAGCCGCTGGTTCTCGGCCGAGTACGAGGACTTCCCCGAACACCTGGCGGTCGCCTACGAGAAGGTGCTCGACCTCTCCTACGGCGAGAACCCGCACCAGCGCGGCGCCCTCTACGCGGAGGCCGGGGCGCGCAGCCATATCCTCTCGCGGGTCTCGAAGCTGCACGGCAAGGCGCTCTCCTTCAACAACGTGCTCGACCTCGACTCGGCCCGTGGCCTGGTCGACGACTTCGAGCAGCCGGCCTGCGTGATCGTCAAGCACAACAACCCCTGCGGGGTGGCGGTCGGCGCCGACGCGCTCGAGGCCTACCTGAAGGCGCTGGCCTGCGACCCGGTCTCTGCCTACGGCGGGGTCATCGCCCTCAACCGCCCGGTCAGCCGCGAGCTGGCGGAGCAGCTGCACAAGAACTTCGTCGAGGTGCTGAACGCGCCCGGCTTCGAGGACGGCGCGCTCGAGGTGCTGCAGCAGAAGGAGGCGATCCGGATCCTCTGCGAGGAGGAGCGGCGGCAAGCCGACCCGCAAGAACGCGACCTCAAACGGGTGCTCGGAGGCCTCCTGATCCAGGATCGCGACGGCGACCCCGAGCCGCGCGAGATCATGGAGGTGGTGACGAAGACGCAGCCGGGAGAGCAGCAGTGGGACGACCTGCTCTTCGCCTGGACCGTCTCCCGCCGGGTCCGCTCGAACGCGATCGTGCTCGCCAAGGACGGCGCCACGCTCGGGATCGGTGCCGGCCAGATGAGCCGCGTCGACTCGGTCCGGCTCGCGGTCGAGAAGTGCCGCGAGGCGCGCGGCGCCGAGGCCGACGCCCTGCTCGCAGGCTCCGCCCTCGCCTCCGACGCCTTCTTCCCCTTCGCCGACGGCCCCGAGCTGGCGATTCAAGCCGGCGCCAACGCCGTGATCCAGCCCGGCGGCTCCAAACGCGACGCCGAGGTGATCGAGGCCTGCGACGCCGGTGGCGTGGCGATGGTCTTCACCAAGCACCGCCACTTCCGGCACTAGCTAGCCGGCGCGGACCGTTCGCGCCGGCAGGGGAGCGGGGCGGAGCCGTCGAATCGGTGCGGGTGGACGCGCGCAGCGAAGCGATCCAGCAGCGGTTCGAATGGCCGGTCGTGATCGCGGCGACGCTGACGATCCCGCTGCTGCTGATCCAGGAGTCGAACCTCGGCGATCCCTGGCCGGCGATCGCGGCGATCCTCAACTGGGTCACCTGGCTCACCTTCGCCACCGAGGTGGTGGTGATGCTCTGGGTGGTGCCGCGCAAGCGGACCTGGCTGCGCACGCACATGCTCGACGTCGCCGTCACCGTGCTCACTCCCCCGTTCGCGCCCGCCGCCTGGCAGGCCAGCCGCGTCTACCGGCTCGCCCGGCTGCTGCGCCTGGTGCGGATCTTCAGCGTGCACAGACTGCTCTCCCTCGACGGGATCAAGTTCGCGGCGCTGACCGCGCTCGGCACCGTCCTGCTCGGCGGCGCCGTCGTCGCCAGCGTCGAGGACGGGCAGAACTGGACCACCTGGGATGGGATCTGGTGGGCGGTCACGACGGTGACCACGGTCGGCTACGGCGGCTACGAACCAGAGACCGACAGCGGCCGGATCATCGCCACCGCGATCATGCTGATCGGGATCGGCTTCGTCGCCCTGCTCACCGCCTTCATCGCCGACCGCTTCATCGTGACCCAGGAAGCAACCGGGAGCAAACAGGACGAGATCCTCACCGAGCTGAGGGAGATCCGGGAGAAGCTGGAGCGGCTCGAAGCGAAGTAGGCCGCGGTCAGGCGAGCCGCTTCTGCGCCGCGCTGGCGCGCTGGACGTGGGCGCAGACTTCCTCGGGGGTGTCGGCGACGACGAGGAGGCCCTTGTCGGCGGAGGCGATCAGGCCCTCGTCCTCGAGCGCGGTGTCGATCCACTCGAGCAGCGGGGCCCAGAACTCGCGGCCGACGAGGATCGTCGGGAAGTGCTTGATCCGGTCGGTCTGGATCAGGGTGAGGCTCTCGAACAGCTCGTCGAGGGTGCCGAAGCCGCCGGGGAAGATGACGAAGGCGCGGGCGTAGCGGACGAACATCAGCTTGCGGGCGAAGAAGTAGTGGAATTCGACCGCGCGGTTGACGTAGGGGTTGACGTGCTGCTCGTGCGGCAGCTCGATGTTGAGGCCGACCGAGAGGCCACCGGCCTCGGCCGCGCCACGGTTCGCCGCCTCCATCAGGCCCGGCCCGCCGCCGGTGATCACGGTGAAGCCGTGCCTGGCCAGGCAGGCGCCGGTCTCGCGGCAGAGCTCGTACCAGGGGTGGCCCGCCGGGGTCCGCGCCGAGCCGAAGACGGAGACGCCGTCGTCGATCTCGCGGAGCGCGTCGAAGCCGGCGTCGACCTCGGCCCGGATCCGGTAGAGCCGCGCCTCGTCCTGCCCCTCGACGTCGCCGGGAACGCTGAGCAGGTGCTCGTCGCGTTTGACGCCGGTGCTCGGAAACTCGAGGGCGTCGTCCTCCGCGGCCAAAGTGCCCCCGGCGGGACTCGAACCCGCGACGCGCGGCTTAAAAGGCCACCGCTCTAACCAGCTGAGCTACAGGGGCGAGGGAGTCATGGTAAACGGGCTTCGCTCCGGTCGTCGTTTGTCGGGGTATGGACGACAAACGACGACCGGAAGGCTTCAGGAGAGGTCGGGTAGGCCCTGGTATGGGGTCGAGGCCTCGGCGTGGGTGCGGCGGGGGATGCGGCCGGCGCCGCGAGCGGCGTGGCCGGCCTCGACCCCGGCACGCAGGGCGCGGGCCATCGCCGGCGGGTCGGCGGCGCCGAAGATCGAGCTGGCGGCCATCACCGCGTCGCAGCCCAGCTCCATCGCCAGGGCGGCGTCGGAGGCGGTGCCGACGCCGGCATCGAGGACGACCGGGACCGCGGCGCGCTCGGCGATGATCGCGATGTTGTACGGGTTGCGGATGCCGGCGCCGGAGCCGATCGGCGAGCCGAGCGGCATCACCGCGGCGCAGCCGGCCTGCTCGAGGCGGCGGGCGAGGATCGGGTCGTCGTTGGTGTAGGGGAGCACGGTGAAGCCGTCGGCGACCAGCTCTTCGGCCGCGTCGAGCAGCTCGACCGCGTCGGGGTAGAGGGTGCGGTCGTCGCCGATCACCTCGAGCTTGATCCACTCGGTCTGGAAGGCCTCGCGGGCGAGCTTGGCGGTGCGGACCGCGTCGCGGGCGGTGAAGCAGCCGGCGGTGTTAGGGAGGACGGTGAGGCCGAGGCCGTCGATCACGTCGAGCACCGAACCCTCGGCGGCGGGGTCGATGCGGCGCAGGGCGACGGTGACGATCTCCGAGCCGGCGGCGCTGAGCGCCTCCTCCATCTGCTCGAGTGAGCGGAAGCCCCCGGTCCCGGCGATCAGCCGCGAGGACCACTGGCGGCCGCCCAGCTCCCAGGTCTCGGCGCCGCCCTGGATCGCGGCCAGGATCTCGACCCGCTGCCCCTCGCGCAGCGGCGTCGACTCCCACTCGCCGCGCGGCACCACCTCGCCGTCGAGCGCGATCGCGACGCCGCGCGCCGCGCCCTCGGCGCCGGCCTCGCGCGCCGCGTCGGCGAGCGTCGCGCCCTCCGCCAGCTCGCGCTGCGTCCCGTTCAGCTCGATCCTCATCGCACCACCCCCGCGGCTCGCTCGGCTGCCTCGACCAGCGCCGCGCCGCGGCGCGCGAGCTCGTCTTTGCGGTCGTCTTTTGTGGCGCTATGCGACCCAAATGACGACAGCAACTCCTCACCGGCCAGTTCGGCGGCGATCTGCTCGGCGGCGAGCGGCGCCAGCAGGATGCCGTTGCGGTAGTGGCCGGTGGCGAGCAGCAGGCCGTCGATCGCGCCGGGGCCGACCAGCGGCAGGTTGTCGGGCGTGCCGGGACGGAAGCCGGCAGTCGCGGCGACCAGCTCCATCTCCGCCACCTCGGGCAGCAGTCGGTAGGCCTCGCGCAGCAACTCGTGGACGCCGCCGGCGCTGACCGCGGTGTCGAAGCCCTGCTCCTCGACCGTGGCGCCGACGATCAGGCGCCCATCCGGGCGCGGGACCAGATAGACGCGCTCGGAGGCGAGGATGCGCTCGCAGGGCGCGGCCCCGTCGCGGGAGCGCAGCTCGAGGATCTCGCCCTTGACCGGGCGCACCGGCGGGCGGGCGTGCTCCGGCAGCCACCCGGCCTGGCCGGACCAGGCGCCGGCAGCCAGCACGACAGCATCGGCCCGTAGCTCCTCGGCCGCATCGGCCGACTCGCGATCTCCCCCCGGCACGGGCGCTGCTCGCACTCCCACCAGGCGCTCGCCATCCCAGAGCCCGGCAACGACCTCGGTCCCGGTCCGCACCTCCGCTCCGGCCCCCGCCAGCGCGGCGAGCAACACGCGGGTCAGCGCCCGCGGATCGACCGCCGCCTCGCCGGGCGCATGGACACCGCCGGCGAAGGACGGGGTCAGGCCCGGCTCGAGCTGACGGCAAAGGCGCGGCGACAGCCACTCGGCCTCGAGCCCGAGCGAGCGCTGCAGGTCGTGGACGCGGCGCAGCTGCGCCGCCTCGTCGCGATCGAGCGCGACGTGGATGGCGCCGTGGATGGCGTAGCCGGTCTCCTCCCCCGTCGCCGCCTCGAGCTCGGCGACGAAGCCCGGGTAGAGCCGCGCCGCCGCCAGGGTCAGCTCGAGCAGCTGCGGCTCGCCGAAGCTGAGCTCACCGACCGGGGCCAGCATCCCGGCCGCGACCCGGGTCGCGCCGGCCGGCGGCTCGCCCCGCTCCAGCACCGCCACCCGCGCCCCGCGCTGGGCAGCGCGCCAGGCGCAAGCGAGGCCGATCACACCGCCACCCACGAACACCGCGTCGAAACTGTGCCCCTCGGTCAAGCCATTGCCTCCGCCGGCATTACCCGGATCAGGTCGAGACGGTCGGTGACCTCGTTGCCACCCTCTCAGCCCTCGCGGGCTCCCGTACTCCAACAAGGCTACCCGGCTCGGCGCGGCGGCAAGCGGGGCGACGAGTTCATAATCGGGGCATGAGCCTCGCCGCCCCCGAGTCGGTCGGACCGCTGCGCCGCGAGCGCCTGCGCACCGCGCGCCTCTACTTCGTCTGCGAGGCGCGGCCCGGCGGGCATGATCCGGAAGCGCTGCTGCGGGCGGTGCTGAGCGGCGGTGCCGACATCGTCCAGCTGCGCGAGAAGCGCCTCGGCCGGGCCGAGATCGAACGCGCCGCCGCGACCTTCCGCCGCGTCTGCGACACCTACAGCGCCCCCTTCATCGTCAACGACGACCCCGAGCTGGCCGACCTCTGCGACGCCGACGGGGTCCACTTGGGCCAGGACGACGGCTCGGTCGAGGCGGCGCGGGAGCTGCTCGGCCCCGACGCGCTGATCGGCCTCTCGACCCACTCGGAGGAGCAGATTGACGCGTCCGCCTCCGCCCCGGTCGATCACATCAGCGTTGGGCCGATCTGGGAGACGCCGACGAAGGAGGGCCGGCCCGCGGTCGGGCTCGACCTCGTCTCCTACGCCGCCGAGCACGCCGCCCACCCCTTCTTCGCGATCGGCGGGATCGACGCCGGCAACGCGGCGCGGGTCGTCGCCGCGGGGGCGACGCGGCTCTGCGTCGTGCGCGCGATCCGCGACGCGGCCGAGCCGACCGTGGCGGCGGAAGCGCTGCGGCGCACCCTGGGGACGGCGCCCGGTGGCTGAGCACCCGCGCAAGCGCAAGCAGCGGCCCTCGGGGGCCGAGCGGATGGAGCGGGGCTACGCCAAAGCCGAGCAGCGCAACCAGGAGGCGCGCGAAGCGCTGGTCCCGCTGGCCGACGGCGAGCGGCCGCGGGTGGTGACGATCGGCGCCGTGATCGCCGGCCTGATCGCGCTCTCGGTCGTCGTCGCCTACGCCACCGGGGTCGAGGTCGACGGCGAGAAACCGCGCTTCGCCCAGGCCGCGGCGCCGGCCCTGATCATGGGCGTGATGGCCTGGGGCATGTGGCGCGCCCGCTACTGGGCCGTGCTCGGCTTCCAGCTGATTCTCGTCTTCCTGATCTTCAGCGCCGTCTTCGGCCTTCTGATCCAGGCCTCGACCGTGGCCCAGTTCGCCGCGACGCTGGGGCTGCTGATCGTCTCCGGCACCTTCTTCTTCTTCATGGTCAAGGCGATGGCGCGGATCCAGATGCCGGAACGCGTTCCCCGGGATTAAGCGTTCTATAGGCTCACCCTCTTGGCCGATTCCTTCGACACGATCGTCATCGGCGGCGGGCCGGGCGGCTACGTGGCCGCGATCCGCTCCGCCCAGCTCGGCCGCAAAACCGCCGTGGTCGAGCGCGACAAGGCCGGCGGGCGCTGCCTCAACTACGCCTGCATCCCGGCGAAGACGATCCTCCGCACCGCCGAGATCTACACCGAGGCGCGCGAGGGGGCCGAGATCGGCATCGTCGCCAAGGACATCTCGATCGACTGGGACGCCCTTGGCAAGCGCCGTGCCGCCGTCTCCGAATCGCTCTCGGGCGGGGTGAAGATGCTCTGGGACAAAAACAAGGTGACGGTGATCGAGGGCGAGGGATCGCTCACCGCCGAGGGCAACGTCAAGGTCGGCGAGGAGACCTACGAGGCCGGCGCCGTCATCCTCGCCACCGGCTCGGTGGCGCTGCCGATCCCCGGGACCGAGTTCGGCGGCCGCGTCGTCGACACCTGGGGCGCCTGGTCGCTGCCCGCGCTGCCGAAGAAGATCGCCGTGGTCGGCGCCGGCGCCTCCGGCTGCGAGATCGCCTCCGCCTACGGGCGCTTCGGCACCGAGGTGCTGCTGATCGAGATGCTGCCGCAGATCCTCCCGGCCGAGGACAAGGACGTGGTCCGGGTGGTCGAGCGCGCCTTCAAAAAACAGAACATCACCGTCGCCACCGGCAGCCCGGTCGAGAACGTCGAGGCGGGCGAGGACTCCGTGAAGTTCAGCTACGGCGAGGCGTCAGCCGAGGTCGACTACCTCTGCGTCGCCGGTGGCCGCGGCGCCGACACCGAGCCGCTGGGCCTGAAGGAGGCCGGGGTCGAGCTGGAAGAGAACGGCAAGGTCAAGGTCGACGAGTACCAGCGCACCTCGAACCAGAAGGTCTACGCGATCGGCGACCTGGTCCACCGCAAGGCGCTCGCGCACAAGGCGGGCGAGGAGGCGGTCGTCGCGGTCGAGCACGCGGCCGGCGAGCCGGCCCACCCGGTCGACCAGAACCTGGTCGCCGGCGCCACCTTCAGCCACCCTCAGGTGGCCAGCGTCGGCCTCACCGAGGCCGCGGCAAAGGAGGCCGGGAACGAGGTCAAGGTCGGCAAGTTCAAGCTCGGCGGGGTCGGCGGGGCAACCGTCTACGACGACAAAGAAGGCCTGGTCAAGATCGTCGCCGACGCCAAGTACGGCGAGATCCTCGGCGTCCACATCGTCGGCAACCGCGCCTGCGACATGATCGCCGAGCTGGTCGCGACGATGGCGCTCGAGGGCGGCTACCAGGAGCTGGCGCGGATCGTCCATCCCCACCCGACGATCTCCGAGGCCGTGTTCGAAGCGGCTAGAGCGGTCGACGGCTGGGCCACGCACGCTTGACGGCGCGCGCGACCTTCTACTTCGACCTCGGGTCGCCCTACGCCTACCTCGCCGCCGAGCGGGTCAGCGGGCTGTTCACGGAGGCGGGGCTGGAGCAGCCGGAGTGGCAGCCGGTGCTGCTCGGCGGGCTGTTCCAGCGCTTCGACCGCGGCTCCTGGTCGCAGACGCCGGCCCGGGACGAGGGGATGGCCGAGGTCGAGCGGCGCGCCTCCGCCTACGGGCTGCCGCCGATCGTCTGGCCCGAGCCGTGGCCCGGCAACAGCCTGGTCGCGATGCGGGTCGCGACCTTCGCCAAGCAGACCGGCCGCACCGTCTCCTTCGCCCTCGCCGCCTTCCGCCAGGCGTTCGCCGCCGGCCGCGACCTGACCGACCCCGACAACGTGATGATCGCCGCCGCCGCCTGCGAGCTGCACCCGCGGGCGCTGGCGAAAGCGGTGCGGACCGCGATCATCAAGGACGCCCTGCGCGCCGCTACCGACGAGGCCGGCGACCGCGGCGTCAAGGGGGTGCCGGCGCTGGTCGTCGGCGAGCGGGTCTTCTGGGGAGACGACCGGCTCGAAGAGGCGGTCGAAGCCGCAAGCCAGGCGTAAGCGCCTCGCTAAGGTGAGGCGATGGCCGATCTGCCCGACGCCGCCACCTGTTACGAGCTGCTGGCGCGCATGGCCCTGATCCGCCGCTTCGAGGAGGAGGCGGGGCGCCAGTACCAGCGGGCCAAAGCCGGCGGCTTCCTGCACCTGGCGATCGGCGAGGAGGCGACGATCGTCGGCACCACCTCGGTGATGCGCGACGACGACTACCTGATCGGCTCCTACCGCACCCACGGCCACGCGATCGCCCGCGGCACCGAGCCGCGGCGGGTGATGGCGGAGCTGTTCGGGCGGGTCGACGGGACCAGTGGCGGCCGCGGCGGGTCGATGCACATCTTCGACGCCTCGAAGCGGTTCATGGGCGGCTACGGGATCGTCGGCGGCAACCTGCCACTCGCCGCCGGGCTCGGCCTCTCCTCCCAGTACAAGGGCGAAGACGCGGTCACCGTCTGCATGTTCGGCGACGGCGCCTCCAACACCGGCAACTTCGGCGAGACGATGAACCTGGCGGCGCTGTGGAAGCTGCCGGTCCTCTTCCTGGTCGAGAACAACCTCTACGGGATGGGCACCGCGGTCGAGCGGCACTCGGCCCAGACCGACCTCTCGAAGAAGGCGGAGGGGTACGGGATCCCCGGGGCGCGGGCCGACGGGATGGACGTGATCGCGGTGCGCGAGGCGGTCGCGGAGGGGATCCGGGCGGCGCGCGAGGAGGACCGGCCGACCCTGCTCGAGGTCGTCACCTATCGCTACCGCGGCCACTCCGCCGCCGACCCCGAGGTCTACCGCGAGCGCGAGGAGGTCGAGGAGTGGCGGGAGAAGGACCCGATCGAGACCTTCGCGCGGCGCTGCGTCGAGGCCGGAGTGCTGGGCGAGCGCGAGGTCGGGCAGGCGCGCGAGGCGGCCGAGGAGGCGGTCACCGAGGCGGTCGAGTTCGCCGAGAGCTCACCGGAGCCGCCGCTCGACACGATGTACGAGAACCTCTACGCGGTCACCGACCCGGGCGGGTGGTACGCCGTCGACGAGCGCAGCCCGGAGCCGCACCGGGGCGAGCACGAGGCGGAGATGCCGGCGGCGGCGCGCGAGCTGGCCGAGGCCGGCGCCGCCTACGCCGAGCAGCCGGACGAAGGGCAGCGGCCGAACCCGGCGCTGCAGGGCGACGCACAGGACGGGGCCGAGTCGCGGGTCAAGGCCGAGCGCCGAGGTCGGCGACGAGCCGGAGCAGGTCGGCTCCGAGCGGAGCGGCGACGCCGAGGAGGACGGCGACTGATGGCGGAGCTGCGGATGCGGGAGGCGCTGCGCGACGCGATGGCCGAGGAGATGCGCCGCGACGAGGCGGTGCTGGTGATGGGCGAGGACGTCGCCGTCTTCCAGGGGGCGTTCAAGGTGACCGAAGGGCTGCTCGACGAGTTCGGCGAGCGGCGGGTGCGCGACACGCCGATCTCCGAGAACACGATCGTCGGCACCGGGGTCGGCGCCGCGATGGGCGGGCTGCGGCCGGTGGTCGAGCTGATGACGGTCAACTTCTCGCTGCTGGCGCTGGACCAGATCGTCAACCACGCCGCCGCGATCCCGTACATGTTCAACGGCCAGACGAAGGTGCCGATGGTGATCCGGATGCCGGGCGGCGGCGGCCACCAGCTCGGCCCGACCCACTCGCACAGCTTCGAGGCGCTCTACCTGCAGGTGCCGGGCCTGCTGGTCGCCTGCCCCTCCACCCCGGCCGACGGCAAGGCGCTGCTGAAGGCGGCGATCCGCGACGACAACCCGGTGATCTTCATCGAGCACGAGTCGCTGTACGGGACGCGCGGTGAGGTGCCGGGGGACGATGATGGAGATGGAGGCGGCGTGCTGCGCTTCGGCGAAGCGGCGGTGCGACGCGAGGGCAGCGACGTCACGATCGTCGGCGTGCTGAAGATGGCCCAGGTGGCCGAGCAGGCGGCGGCGAAGCTGGCCGCGGAGCACGGGGTCGAGGCCGAGGTGATCGACCCGCGCACGCTGCGCCCGCTCGACCTCGACACGATCCTCGCGTCGGTGCGCAAGACCAACCGCGCGGTGATCGTCGAGGAGGGCTGGCCCCACGGCGGGGTCGGCGCCAACCTCGCGACCCTGATCACCGAGCAGGCCTTCGACCACCTCGACGCGCCGGTGCAGCGGGTGACCGGCGCCGACGTCCACATGCCGTACTCGAAACGGCTCGAGCAGGCGGCGATCCCGCACGAGGAGCACGTGGTGAAGGCGGCGCTGGCAACCCTGGAGGGGGCGATCTGATGGCGGAGATCGTGATGCCGCGGCTCTCGGACTCGATGGAGGAGGGGACGATCCTGACCTGGATGAAGCAGGTCGGGGACGAGATCGCGGTCGGCGAAGAGATCGTCGAAATCGAGACCGACAAGGCGAACATGGCCTACGAGAGCGACGTGGCGGGGACGTTGACGGAGATCCTGGCTCAAGAGGGCGAGACGCTTCCCATCGGCAGTCCTATTGCGCGTGTCGGTGATTCGGGTGAGGGACAGGGCGGGCGGGCCGCGGGTCCTGTCGCCGCAGGGGACCCACCGCCCCCTGCGGTAGCTAAAGCTTCCTCGGGGGTGGTCCCCCCTACGGCGCCACCCACGGCAGAAGCCGAGCAGGCTTCCACCGGTTCCAACGGTGGAGGCGACTCGCAGGAAGTCCAGGACCGGGCAGGGGATGCCGTGGGCGATTCGTCTGGAGCCGAGCGGGTCAAGGCTTCGCCGGTCGCGCGGCGGATAGCGAAGGAGAAAGGGATCGACCTCTCCAGCATTTCCGGGTCGGGTCCCGGGGGGCGGATCGTGAAGAAGGACGTGAAGAAGGCGGCGGCCTCGGCGGTGGAGGCGCCGGCGGAGGCTCCGGCCCCGGCGCCCGAGTCGCCGGAGACGGCGAAGGGTCAGGTCGCCTACGAGGATCTCTCGAAGCTGCAGTCGACGATCGCGCGACGGATGTCGGAGTCCAAGGCGACGGCGCCGCACTTTTATCTCGAAGCGGAGATCGACATGTCGCGGGCGGTCGAAGCGAGAGCGCGACTGAAGGAGACGGCCGGCGAGGGCGAGGGCGTGCCCTCGTTCAACGACATGGTCGTCAAGGCCTGCGCGCTGGCGCTGCGCGAGCACCCGCGCGCGAACGGGGCCTACCGCGACGGGCGCTTCGAGCTCTACTCGCGGGTCAACGTCGGGATCGCGGTCGCCGCCGAGGACGTGCTGGTCGTACCCACCGTGTTCGACGCCGACCGCAAGGGCCTGCGCCAGATCGCGACCGAGTCGCGGGCGCTGGCGCGGAAGGTGCGCGACGGGCAGATCACCCCGCCGGAGCTCTCCGGCGGCACCTTCAGCGTCTCCAACCTGGGGATGTACGGGATCGACAACTTCAGCGCCGTGATCAACCCGCCGCAGGCGGCGATCCTCGCGGTCGGCGCGATCAAGGAGAGGCCGGCGGTCCGCGACGGCGAGATCGTCCCCGCCCACCTACTCGGCGTCACCCTCGCCTGCGACCACCGCATCCTCTACGGCGCCCCCGCGGCCGAGTTTCTCGCGCGTGTCCGCGCCCTGCTCGAAGAGCCGCTCTCGCTCGCCCTCTGAGCGAATGCACCGATTCGCGCGGAAGTGAACGATCATTAACCGAAGAACGTTTGTGTAATCAATAGCGATGTGACAAGGTCCACCGGTGTTCGCGCACCTGGTGGGAATTCCAGTTGAGGAGACGGCGCTAACCCTGGCGCCGCTCGCGGCTGCCACCGGCGGGCTCGCGGGGATGAGGTTGCGCGAACGCGTTGGACGACGGCGAAACGCGCCGGCGACGAGCCGGCATTCCCAGCAGAGGGCGCAAAAGAAAACGGCCTCTCTTCTCCCGCTCCGGCGCCCACGCCGTGCGCGCTTCGCCATTGCCATAAGTCCGCGGCGCATAGCCGGCCGGATTTTTACTTAAGAACATTTGTGTAGACGTGCGATCCGTGTCAGGGTCGATCGATTGCGGCCCAAGACCCCGGCGTCTGCGCGCGGGCCGCTCCAGAGCCGCGGCGCCGAGCATGACTACCAAGAGAGGCATTGCAATGACTCGCAATCTCAAAGCCCTCGGACTCTCGTTCCTCGCCATGCTGGCGGTTAGCGCGGTCGCGTCCTCAGCAACGCACGCAGCCCCAGGGGAACTGCATTCCGAAGTCGCCGCAGGAAAAACCTCGGCGATCCTCACAGGCACCCCCGTCGACTTCATTGAACACGAAGGCTCTTTCAAAAGCCTTCCCTTCAGATGCGAAAACGGCAGCTTCGAAGGAACAGTGCAGAAAGCGACTACCGACGCCACGGTTACACCTCAGTACACGAGCTGCAAACTTGCCGGTGGTCCTGCCGAAATCAAAATGAATGGGTGCAAGTACACATTTACAGGCGTTGCCGACTTCACAGCCAACATCGACATCGTCGGCTGCACAAGCGGCAAATCAATCGAATTTGTCAGCCTTACTTGCGTTGTCAAAGTCCCCGAACAAAAAAATCTCTCACACGTTGTGTTCTCGAACACAGCCGGTAGTCCCAAAGATATCCACGCGAGCATGACACTGACGGGGATCACATACGAAGCAACGCCCAAAATCATGACCGGATGCGCCGGGGTATCGGGCCATCATGCCGATGGCACGTTCTCCAGCGTCACAACAGTCAGGGCATATGAAGACTCGGGCCTGAATCCGCTGGTGACAGTCGGCGGCCACTGCTACCAGCCATTCAAAGAGGGCGCGCAGGTGGGCCTGTTCACTACATAGATGTACATCGAGGGGTCACGAGCATTCGTGGCCCTTCGAGCCCGTTGGGGGCCGTGGGTCAGCAGGTCTTGCGCGCGCCGGTCATCGCGTTCCAGGCGCGGCCGAGCGAGAAGTCGGCGGTGACGCGGAAGACGCCCGGGCGGGCGGCGCGGACCACGGTCCAGTCGCCGCGACGGAGGATGCAGCCGTTGCCGCGGGCGAGCGACCAGTAGGGAGTGAAGTTGACGCGGATGAGGAACTTGCCGGGGGTCTCCACGTTCAGCGCGAAGCCCTGGCGGCCGACCCAGAGCGTCTCCGCCCGGGATGCGCCGAGCGAGGCGACCAGCGGCCTCGCGCCGCGCACCTCGTAGATCCGCCAGTGGGCCGAGCGGTGGCGCAGCTCCAGGTAGGGCGGCGCGGCGAGGATCAGCCGCCGCTCCCCCACCGCCGAGTAGTCGAGCGGGGCGTCGTGAAGGGCGACGTAGGAGATCGCGTTGCCGCGCAGCCAGGCGGCGTAGCTGGCGTCGGTCAGCTCGCCCTCGTTGTAGAAGATGTACTCGCGGGTGGTGTCGAGCTGGCGCAGCCAGCCGCGGGCGAGTTCGAAGCTCGGCGCCAGGTAGGCGGACTCCCAGTGGTTGGCGGTCGGCGGCACCTCGATCCGCGCGTTCTCGGCTCCGTGGGCGCGCAGCCACTCCGCAGCCGGCGCGAAGTACTCGGCCCGGGTCGAGGGGTCGCCGACGCTGCGGGCGATCTGGGTGACGCTGGCGGTCAGCTGCCAGTAGAGGCCGCCGGCGAGGGCGAGGGCGAGGAACCAGGGGGCGACCCGCGGCCGGCGCGCCAGCATCACCGCGGCGAGGACGGGGCCGCCGAAGAGGGCGCCGAGCCGGACCGCGTTGCCGCCCATCGCGTTCGGGACCAGCCAGATCGCGGTCGCGGCGAGCATGTAGCCGACCAGCACCCGCCGCAGCTGGCGCTCCTCGGGCAGGCCGCGGAGCAGGATCAGGGAGCCGCCGCAGAAGAGCGGGATCGCGACGTAGGAGGAGAGCTCGAAGGGGAACTGGCCCGGTTCGGGGAAGGCGATGTTGGGGACGACGGTGAGGGCGAGCGCGAGGCCGGCGACGGCCAGCGCGGCGCGGCTCGGGCGGCGCCCGCGCTCCGCCACACCGGCGAGGACGACACCGGCGAGGAAGGCGGCAGCGACCGGGCTGGCGAGGGCGCAGGCCGCGGCCGCGACGACGGCGAGCGGGTCACGCCCGGTCTGCAGGCAGCGCAGCGAGGCGAGGCCGAAGGCGACGCCGAGCGAGAAGGTGAGCTGGCCGTCGGCGAGCAGCGTGACCACGCCGGCCGCGAACCAGAGGGTCGCCCAGCGCGCCTCCGCCCCCCAGCGGTCGCGGACCAGGCGGTCGAAGAGGTAGGAGGAGGAGACGACCGCGAGCATTCCCACCACCTGCGGCCCGAGCAGCGCCGCCAGCGGCGGGAAGAGGACGCTGTAGGTGAGGGTGTAGTGGCCGCCGTACCAGCTGCTGTTCCAGATCGCGAGGCCGGCCCGCTCGAACAGTTCGGTGCGGAAGACCTGGGCGGCGAGGTCGCCGACCGGCGGGCTCCAGAGCAGCATCAGCGCGGCCAGGGCCGAGCTGAGCGCCACGGCCGGGAGCCATTCGGGCAGGAGTGGCTTTGACTGGACCATCAGCGGGGAGGGCAAGGATAGGGGCGCGTCCTGCAACGATTTCAAGGGTGAGCGCCGAGATCCTGGTTGTCCGCTGCGGAATTGTGCCCTACGAGGAGGCGCGCGAGGCGCAGTCGCGGCTGCGGGAGGGGCGCCGGCGGGGGAAGATCCCGGACGTGCTGCTGCTGCTCGAGCACACCCCCGTCTACACCCGCGGCCGCCGCTCGACCGCGGACGAGCTACCGATGGGCGCCGCCTGGTACGAAGCGCAGGGGATCGAGGTGCGCGACACCGACCGCGGCGGCCGCGTCACCTACCACGGCCCCGGCCAGCTGGTCGCCTACCCGATCGTCTCCCTGCGCCCCTACGGCGACGACGTCCACGAGTACGTGCGACGCCTGGAGCGGGTGATGATCGAGGCGCTCGCCGAGCACGGCGTAGGCGCGGAGGTCGTCGAGGGCCTGACCGGCGTCTGGGTCCAGCCAACCGCCGGCCGACGGGCCGAAAACGGGACCATGCGTCCCGAAATCGGCCCATCGACCGCGGGGGAGGGGCGGAAGATCGGGTCGATCGGGGTGCATGTGAGCCGGGGGGTTACTACGCACGGGCTGGCGGTGAACGTCAACAACGACCTGCAGCCGTTCGAGTGGATCGTGCCGTGCGGGATCGAGGGGGTCGCGATGACCTCGCTGGCGCGCGAGCACGGGGCCGAGCAGAATCTGGGGGCGTTCGCGGAGACGGTGGTGGCGCGCTTCGCCGCGGTCTACGAGCGCGCGCCGCGCGCCGTCGAGCCGGCCGAGCTGGGCCTGGAGCTGCCGCCCGCTACGCTCGGTGTCCCCCGATGAGCGAGACCGTCGAGCGCATCCACGTCACCCGCTCCCGCGCCAAGCCGGGCGGCACCGCGGCAGCGGCCGACGGCACCGTCCCGTTCAAGCGCGCCCGCAAGCCGCCGTGGCTGAAAGTGCCGGCGCCGGGCGGGCCGAACTACCGGCGGCTGAAGGCGACGATCGGCGCCGACAACCTGCACACCGTCTGCGAGGAGGCGAACTGCCCCAACGTCGGCGAGTGCTGGGAGCGCGGCACCGCGACCTTCATGATCCTCGGCGACGTCTGCACCCGGCGCTGCGGCTTCTGCAACGTGCAGACCGGCAAGCCGACCTGGAACGACCCGCTGGAGCCGCTGCGCGTCGCCAACCAGGTGAAGCGGATGGGGCTGCGCCACGCGGTCGTCACCTCGGTCGACCGCGACGACCTGCCCGACTACGGGGCGAGCGCCTTCGTCGGCGTGATCCGCTCGATCCGGATGCAGGCGCCCGGCTGCAAGGTCGAGGTCCTCACCCCCGACTTCCGCGGCCAGGAGATGCCGCTGGCGAAGGTGATCCACGAGAAGCCCGACGTCTTCAACCACAACGTCGAGACGGTGCCTCGGCTCTACCCGGTGGCGCGCCGCGGCTCCCAGTTCCCGCGCTCGGCCCGGGTGCTGCGGATGGCGAAGGAGATCGGCGGTCCCGAGGTGGTGACCAAGTCGGGCCTGATGGTCGGGCTGGGCGAGAGCTTCGAGGAGATGGTCGAGACCTTCGGCCTCCTGCGCGAGCACAAGGTCCAGGTGCTCACCGTCGGCCAGTACCTGCGCCCGACCGAGAACCACCTCCCGGTCGTCCGCTACTGGCACCCGGAGGAGTTCGAGGCGCTCGAGCAGGCGGCCTACGGCCTCGGCTTCGAGTCGGTCGCCTGCGGCCCCCTGGTCCGCAGCAGCTATCACGCCGACCAGAACCTGCCCGAGGCGCACCGGGCCGAAAGCCTGATCGCCTGACGCGGTGTGACTTGTTCCCGCTATGCGGGACTAATTCACACCGCGGCCGGATGGCGTGGATTCATGCACCCGGCCGGGAATACCGAGCGAATCGTCAGCCCTGCTTCAGCTTCGGCACCAGGCGCTGAGTGACGGTCCGGATGGCGCTGGCTGGGTCACGGACTTGCGCGGTCAGCGTCAAGGGGAGCTTTCCGCTGCGCTTGAGAGCTTTCCGCAGCCCGGCCGGCAGCTCGAGCTTGACGATCGCATCGGCGTTGGCGCCGACGCTGAAGGGCTTCGCCTTCAGCCCGCCCGCCTGTTTGCGCGCGGCGGTGGCCGGCTTCTTCTGGCCCGGGGAGTAATCCCCTTGCCGGAAAGCTCGCCCGACACCGCGAAGCCGTTCGCGTTCGTGACCCGGACCCGGAGCAGCCCGGCCGCGGGGATCCGGCGTGCGGCGAGCTTGAGCGTCACCCCGGTCACGGCCCCGAACCCGAGCGGCAGCACCGGTATCGGGGCCGGTGAAGTCGCGGGGACGGCGGGCGACGCAAGGCCGTCGTCGACCGACTCGCAGCTGGCGTCGACCGCGTCGGCCGGGTCAACCTCCGCCGTGTCGGATCCGGTCCCACAGTCGACCAGCTCGGACGCCCCGTCGCGCATGAAGATCAAGTCGTCGCCTTCTTCGCCGAAGGCGAAGTCGCTCCCCCCGAAGCCGCGCACCGTGTCGTTCCCTTCGCCGCCGCGCAGGTCGTCCACCCCGTTGCCGCCTTCGACCGTGTCGTCACCCAGATCGCCCGAGAGAAAGATCTCGGGCTGTGGGACGTCCCGATTGTCGACCGGGGTCCTCAGCGTGTCGTTTCCCGTACCCCCAAGGGCCTGTCCAAGCAGCGGCGGCTGGCCGTCGAGAATCAGGCGCATCGAGATCTCGTCGGCGCCGCCGTTGCCGAAGACAGCCACCGCGTCGAAGGTGCCGCCGCAGACCACCAGCTCCAGCGTGATCGGTTTGCAGCCGACGCCAGGGGTCGCGCCGCCCGCGCTCTCGACCGCAACGAAGGGCTCCATCGTGCCCGATTCGACTCCCCGGGTGACCTGAATTTCGCCGTCGCTGCCGTCGTCGGTGACGGTGACCACGTCGAGTCCGGCGACTTCGGTCGTCGCCACCTGGGTCGCGGCGGCGGCGAGCGAGGGCGTGACCAGCAAGGCGACGACGGACAGAGTGCGAACAGAACCCCGTTGCCTACCCGACGCATATCGACATCGCCCCCTTTGGTTGCCTCCCCATGGAGCCAGCCGGGATCGAACCGGCGACCTCCGCCTTGCAAAGGCGGCGCTCTGCCAGCTGAGCTATGGCCCCTCGCGGGAAGTGTAAGCGGCGAGCGCGGGGCTCGCCGGATGCTTTTAGCGGACGACGGCGCGCTTGTATTTGCGCACGGAGAGGGTGGCGAAGAAGGCGGTGATGCCGAGTGACCAGGCGACGGCGCCGAGGACGGTGTAGTCGCCAACCGGGGCGTCGAGGAAGAGGTGGCGCATCGCGTCGACGACGATCGTGAAGGGGTTGACTTCGGCGAACGCCTGGAGGGTGGCGGGCATCGACTCGACCGGGACGAAGGCGGAGGAGACGAAGGTGAGCGGGAAGATCACGATGAAGCCGAGCGACTGGGCGGCCTCGGGCGAGGACGAGCTGAGGCCAACGTAGGCGAAGACCCAGGAGAAGGCGTGGCCGAACAGCAGCAGGAGGAGGATGCCGGCGACGATGTGGGTGAGCGGGGCGTCGAAGCCGAAGCCGGCGATGACGCCGACCACGAGCATGATCACGATCGAGACCGAGTTGGTGACGACGTCGGCGAGGGTGCGGCCGGCGAGCACGGCGCCGCCCCACATCGGCAGCGAGCGGAAGCGGTCGACCAGCCCCTTGCGCAGGTCCTCGGAGAGGCCGAGGGCGGTGACGAAACCGCCGAAGGACATCGTCTGGACGACGATCCCCGGCATCAGGAAGTCGATGTAGCTGTAGCCGGGGGTGTCGATCGCGCCCCCGAAGACGTAGGCGAAGAGCAGCACGAACATGATCGGCTGCACGGTGAAGGAGAGCAGCAGGTCGGGCGCGCGGGGGATGCGCAGGAGGCTGCGCTGGGCCAGCACCAGGGTGTCGGAGAGGGCGTAGCGGAGGCCGCTCATCGCTCGCTCCCCTGCTCGGCGCGCTCGGGCTCGGGGCGATCCCCGTCGGCGCTGCCATCGGCCTCGGCGGCGTGCCCGGTCAGGGTGAGGAAGACGTCGTCGAGGGTCGGCCGCCGCATCGCCACGTCGTCGATCCCGATCCCGACCTCGTTCAGCCGCCGCACCGCCTCGGCGATCGCGCCTTGGCGCTGGGGGATCGGCATCCGCAGCACGCCGTCGGTCATCGCCGGGCGCTCGGCGGCGACGGCCTCCAGCGCCGCGGCCGCGACCTCGGCGTCGGCCTGTGACTCGAGGGTGATGTCGAGCCACTCGCCGCCGACCTGGTCCTTGAGCTGGTCGGAGCTGCCCTCGGCGATCACGCGGCCGCGGTCGATCACGGAGATGTGGTCGGCGAGGCGGTCGGCCTCGTCCAGGTACTGGGTGGTGAGCAGCACCGTCGTGCCTTCCTCGACCCGGCCCTCGATCGTCTCCCAGAGCGCGAGGCGGCTGCGCGGGTCGAGGCCGGTGGTCGGCTCGTCGAGGAAGAGGATCGGCGGCTCGGCGACCAGCGCGGCGGCGAGGTCGAGGCGGCGGCGCATCCCGCCCGAGTAGGTCCGGACCAGGCGGCTGCCGGCCTCGCTGAGGTCGAAGCGCTGCAGCAGCTTGGCGGCGCGCGCCCGCGGCTCGCCCTTCGGCAGGTGGTAGAGCTTGCCGACCATCTCCAGGTTCTCGGCCCCGGTCAGGTTCTCGTCGACCGCCGCGTACTGGCCGGCGAGGCCGATCCGGCGGCGCAAGGTCGGCGCCTCGCGCACGACATCGAGGCCGGCGACGTGGGCGCTGCCGCCGTCGGGCGGGAGCAGCGTAGTGAGGATGCGGACCGCGGTCGTCTTGCCGGCGCCGTTGGGGCCAAGCAGGCCGAGCACGGTGCCGGGCGACGCCCGCAGGTCGACGCCGTCGAGGGCCTGCACGTCGCCGTAGGACTTGCGCAGGCCCTGTGCCTCAATTGCGAACTCGGGCATCCGGGCAACCTACCGAGTGGCTCTCGCCGGCCCGGCAATCCCGCACCGGGGCTGGACTAATCGCCGAAGTCGATGTCTTTTGGCGGCTTCTGCTCGAACCAGAGGTCGTCATCCTCGGGCGACTCCTCGAGGAAGTCCGGCGTGCCTTCGAGCGGGTCGTCCTGGCCGGCCTGCGCGGCGCGAGGGGCGGGCTCGTCGTCCTCGGGGGCGTCGCTCAGCTCGTACTCGGCGGACTCCTGCTCGGCGGCGGGCTCCTCCTCGTGGAACTCCGCCTGCTCCTCCGCCTCGTCCTCGTCGGCGTCGACGTAGACCGCGGCCTCCTCGCTGGTCTCGGCGCCGGGCTCGTCGGGCAGCGGCGCTTCGAGCGCCGCGTTGAGCTCGTCGGAGAGCCGCTGCTCGCTGAAGAATTCGTCGAATTCGTCCGCCGGCTCGTTTTCCTCGGCGGGCGGAGCGAGGCGCGGTTCGGATTGCTCGGCGTCGACCAGCTCCTCGTCGGAGGGAGCATCGGCCTCAGCGGGCGCCTGCTCGAACTGTCCCTCGACGTCGAAGATTTCGGTCGGCTGCGAGGCGATCGCGTGCCGCTCCTCGGTCGAGGGGCCGGGGTCGGCGATCGGCTCCTCCTTCGCCGGCTCCGGTGCCTCCTGCAGGTCGGCGACGTTGGGGACGCGCCGTTCCTCCGGCTCTTCGGAGGGTGGCTCCGCCGCCGCGGGCTCCGGCGCGGCCAGGAACTCGGTCGGCGCCTCGGCGAACGGATCCGGCTCATCGGGCCGCTGCGGAGGCCCAAAAGCCTCGTCCTCGAGCCGTTTCAGCTCGGCATCGTCCGCGCCGTGGGCGCGCTTCAGTTCCAGGTGCTCTCGGATTGCGTCGTCGAGGATGCTCATAGCCGGTTCCCGGGAGGCTGCCAAAGACTATGCGGTTATCCTTCGCCTTGCGAGGCAATGGGACCAACTTCCCATCCACGCCCTCGGGGCTATAGCTCAGCTGGCAGAGCGCCTGGATCGCACCCAGGAGGTCGGCGGTTCGAATCCGCCTAGCTCCATCGGAGGAAGCCCCTGCACGTGGGCGTCTTCGGGTTTTCTCAGGCCCTCTCCAACCGCCGCTGAATCTGCGCTCCATTTCGGGCACGAGTGCCCGAAATCGCGGCGATGCGAAGGATTAGCGGGGACTGCCGGCGATTCCTGCTTGATTTGTCTGGGACGGCGAGCTAATCGGATTTGGTCGCGACGAAACAGGCTTCACACTTCCTCCTTCCCGCCTGCCGCCTCACTCAGACGACAGTGATTCAACCGGAGTCGCGCTCGCCGAGGAGCCGCACGACCTAGCCGCGCCGGCCAGCACTTGAACCTCGGCAGGTCAGAAAAGCGACGACTCCATAACGGCGCCGAAAGGGAGTCCCTTAATCAACGCCTCCATGAAGGCGTAGTCGGGCTTGCCAGTCTTCGTTGCCGGCAAACAGATCGTCGTCCTCTTCATCCGGCCGAGCGTCCACTTGTAGCCATAGGTGTAACGACCGCGCCCGTGCTTGATGACCACAGCGATGAACAGCTGCGCCAGCTTCGACATCGGCTCATGCGGAATGAGCACGTTCACGTCGTCGCAGGCGAAGAACGGCTGGTCCTGGTAGAACGCGAAGCCGACACTGTTTCCGTTGTACACGCACGTGAGACAGCCGCCCTGAAAGTTTGGCTTGAGGTCGCACATGTCAGTCACGCCGTTGTTCTTCTCAGATGCCCCTACGAACCGGGTGGCGCCCGGCCTACGGGCCGCCCGCGTCACGCGCTGACCCTTCCTAATGTCAAAGAGATCCCCGAGAGGGAAGTCACGCCAGCTATCCGCCTTCACCGGAGTCGGGGTCGCCGGGTGCGCTTCCTTCATCATGAACAGCACGCTGTCTCGCACAGCGCCATGGAACTCGGTCAGGTTCAGGGTCGAATAGTCGGTCTCCATGTAAGCCTCCGCGACCCACTCGTCGTCCGGCCCAACCTTCGCAGTCACCGACTCGCCCGGATGGACCTCGCGGTTGCGCCATTGCTCGATCCAGCGGTCGCGGATTAGCGACCATTTATGGTCGCGATCGATGCGCCCAAGATTCTTCACCTTTACGAAACCGTCGTCACGCCAGTAGCCAAACCACGACTTCTTGTTCGACGTGGCATGCGGAATTCCGGCAGTGAACACCATGATGCAGGTAACGACACCAACCGGGTGGAACACATCGGGCGGCATGGACATGACGCCCTCAAGGGTATGTTTGGACAAGAGCACGTGCTTCTCGTTGGTTGGAAGCGTCGCGCAGGAAACAGGCACGATCGCGATGCCAATGCCGCCCTTCGCCAACATGTCCAACATGTGGTCCACGAAGCGCAACTCGGAGAGGTCCTCCTTCGACTTCGCGAACGGCGGATTGATCATCCCGACGTTCGGGCGCAGCCTCCGCCCTTTCGCGCTCTTATGGTTTTGGACAGCCTTGATTAGCGCTGGCTCAAAGCACGACCCCAGGTGAAGATTCGCCTTCCCGTCGCCGCGCAGGATCATGTTAGACGCCGCCAGCGCGTACATGTCAGGCTTTTGCTCTATACCGACCAACCGATCGCGCCTCACCGACGCGACCTGGGCTTCGGTCGTTGCCGACTTTGTCATCTGCTCCATCGCCGAGATGAGGAAGCCAGCAGTACCAGCCGCCGGGTCGACCACTATTGAGTCCTTGTTCACATTCGCGATGAGCGCGAACAATTCCGTCACGTGACGCGGCGTAAGCACGATCCCTAGACCCTTACCATCTCCACCCGTGTACTTCAGGAACTCGCCGTAGAACTGACCTACGATGTCGAAGTCGTGGTACACGGTCATGAACGGAAGGACGTGGTCGGCAAGCAGAGTGACGATCTCGTTCAGTAGTCCTTTCGGGTACGCCACCTTTTTCTTGCTCAGCTCAGGATGCACTTGGATCGTCGTGAACGGCTGAGTCATGTTGTCGACCTTGAAGTTCGGGATGCTGGCTTTCGCCATCTCGTTCTTGATCGTTTGCATCCAGAACTTCGGGAGGTCTTCGGGCGGATAGGCGTCGTAGGTCTTCGCAAAGACATGGTTGCTCAGGGCAATCAATGAACCTGCCACCGCAAGCGGCTTCTCCTGCTCACCGAGCTCGGCCTCGTCGCGCATGAACGCGTGCATTTCCTGCGAAAAGTCGATCAGGCTGTCCACACGCTGTTTGAGCACGTTCGGGTCGAACGACGCGGCAGCGATGAGATCCCGCATCGGCACCAGCGAGGTAATGGCCGCGCCAGTTGGCGCCGTCAGCGGCTTCGGTTCCGTCTCGCCCTTGGGGATGAGTAAGAACGACCAGCGGTTCCTTGTGGGCGCACCCGAGACCGCGATCGCGATGACCGTCCGCGCGGCTGAGACGTTCCTGGCGTAATGGAGCACCCCATCGACGGCGTACTCGACCGGCTTGTCGAGGTTGGCCGATTTGTGCTTGGCCGTTTCGGCCTTGCACTCGATGATCACCACCATGTCCGGGGTATCTGGCGCCGTAATGATGAACTCGGGGTAGCCGGCCTTGCCTTTGCCGGTCTTCGACGCCTTCGCAAGGGCCGTGCGGATCTCCTCGATCGCCGACTGCTGCTTCTCGACCATTACGGCGTCGGGGTCAGCGTAGTAGCCAAGTTCGCGGAGGACGTCTCCGACCATGTCCTCGGTCACACGCTCGTTCGCCACGGCAGAAACCTATCCGCGGCGGCGGCGGGCTCGTCTCCAGCTGCTAGCCGACCGCGACCAGCAGCTCGGCGCGCGTACAAAGGCCGCGGATCACGTCATCAAGACTCTCGACTGCCATCCTTCTCGACTGGAAAGGCGGATGAGATCGGCGACGCGGCCTCCGCGCCGATCGGCTCGGGCGAGAAGCGAGCGACGGGTCGCCAGGCCTTCGTGCAGCGCTTGGCGCACGGCCATTTCGATCTGCTCGGGGGCAGTTCCGGCGCCGGCCGCGTCGAGGATCGACCGCACCGGGTCGGTGACGCGGATGCCCTCGCGAGACACGACTTCGGACGACTCGAGGAGCTTCGTCGTCGTGTGCAGGGTCACCCCCTGACGCCGCCTGATACCACGGTCGTCGCGATCGACCAGGAGATGGATGCTGCTCGGGATCACATCCGAGAGTTCATGAAGGTCGAGCGCGCTCTCGTGGGAGACGACGGCTCGCTCGGCACCGACCGATAGCCACTTCTCCCGCACCTCCTCGTGGGGGGAACCTGGGTAGCCACGCAGCCGGTACAGGCCGCGACGAATGTGCTCATATCGTCCGGAGCGAACATGGTGGGCTAGCAACTGCGGGCTGAAGCCGGCTTCGCGCGCCTGGCCGGCGGTGAAGTAGCCGTCCTGCCCATAGGAGACTTGGTTTAGGGCGATCGGCGTCGGGAGCCTGCCTGTCAGACATAGATAAAGCATAGCTATATCTATGTGCGACATTAGTGAAGCAGCCCGTCGTTTCCAACCGCCCTGCGCAGATTTCGGACACTTCTCGCCAGGAGTGCCCGACTCCCCGCGCTAGCTCCACTTTCGGGATGTCCCTGCGGTCGGCATTTTCGCCTCCCGGGTAATCCACCCTAATCGCGCGATTGCCGCGGATCGCTGCCGATTCGCGATTTCAGCTCGCCATGCCCGGCCAATCGAGCTACGGTCGGCGCCACGAACATAGGCAACCTCCAGATTCGATGTCGAGATGCCGGAACCGGCTCCGCTCACCAAGTGAAGGCCGCGACAGGCGCGGCCCCGACGCTAGGAGACCACCATGCCGAAGTATCTGCTCCTCAAGCACTACAGCGGCGGCCCGGAGCCGCACCACCCCTTCCCGCCGATGGACCAGTGGGCGCCCGAGGACGTGGAGGCGCACATGGCCTTCCTGCGACAGGTCAAAGCGCTGCTGCAGGAGAACGGCGAGTACGTCGACGGACAGGCGCTGACGCCGGCGCAGACCTGGGTCCGCTACGGCGGGCCGGACGCCGCGCCGGTCACCACCGACGGCCCGCTGCCCGAGACCAGCGACCTCGTGGCGGGCTGGTACATGGTCGACGTCGAGTCGCGCGAGCGCGCGGTCGAGATCGCAGCGTACATCTCCTCCGGCCGGCCCGGGCGGCGCGCCACTGTACGAGTGGATCGACGTGCGCGAGGTCATGTCCGGGAAGTCGTCGTCCGAGGACTGACCAGGTCGTGGCCGCCGAGCCGATGTCGGCGTGGGACGAGGGCGCGCTGCGCGCCCTCGTCCCACGGGTGCTCGCGGGGCTGCTGCGGCGCGGTGAGCAGTTCGACGCCGCCGAGGACGCGCTCCAGGAGGCGCTGCTGGAGGCGCTGCGGGTCTGGCCCGAGCATCCGCCGCGCGACCCACGCGCCTGGCTGACGACGGTGGCGACCCGGCGGCTGGTCGACGCCCGCCGCAGCGAGGCCGCCCGTCACCGCCGCGAAGAGGAGGCGGAGGCCGAGCCGCGGCCCGAGGCCGAGCCGGAGGAGGTCGGCGACGACACGCTCTTCCTGCTCTTCCGCTGCTGCCACCCGGCGCTCGCGCCGGCCTCGCAGGTGGCGCTGACGCTGCGCGCGGTCGGCGGCCTGACGACGCGCGAGATCGCCGACGCCTTCTACGTCCCGGAGGCAACGATGGCGCAGCGGATCAGCCGCGCCAAGCGGACGCTGCGGGGGCGGCGGCTGGACCGGCCCGGCGACCTCGCCGTCGTGCTGCGGGTGCTCTACCTCGTCTACACGACCGGTCACGCGGGCCGGGTCGACCTGGCCCGGGAGGCGATCCGCCTCGCCCGCCAACTGACGCTCGCGACCGAGGAGCCGGAGGCGCGTGGCCTGCTCGCGCTGATGCTGCTCAACCACGCGCGCCTGCCCGCGCGGGTCGACGCCGAGGGCCGCCTCGTCACGCTCGACCGGCAGAACCGCGACCTCTGGGACAGACGCGAGATCGCCGAGGGAGTGCGCGTCCTGCAGTCGGCGCTGGCGCTGCGGACGGAGGCGCGGCCGCCGGGCCGCTACCAGCTCGAGGCCGCGATCGCCGCCCTGCACGACGACGCGGCGAGCGCCGAGGAGACCGACTGGCCGCAGATCCTCTCCTGGTACGACGACCTCATCGCCCTCACCGACGACCCGGTCCGCGACGACCCCGCCGCCGTCCTCGGCCGCGCCGTCGCGGTCGGCCACGTCCACGGCGCCGCCGCCGGTCTGCGCGAGAGCGACCGCCTGCGCGACGTGCTCGGCGAGCGCCATCGCTGGCACGCCGTCCGCGGTCACCTGCACGAGCTGGACGGCGACCTCCCCGCCGCCGCGGAGGCCTACGCCGAGGCCGCCCGCCGCGCCACGACCGTCACCGAGCGCGACCACCTCGTCCGCCAGGCGGCGCGGGCGCGGTCGTGACCATGACCTCGACAGGCGAACGACATCGAGCTGACGTACCGCTAATAGCATCAACCCATGCCCAAGAGCCGAATCGCTTTTCTCGTCGCGCTGTGCGCACTGGCTCTCGCGGCTCCGGCGGGTGGCAGCCAGGAGAGCGGCAGGCTAAGCGACTCCGAGATGTACTGGCTCGGCCCCTACTTCGCCGGGCTGCGGTTGACCGACACGAGTTATCAGGCGTTCGTGTACGGGGACTGCAAGCCTCCCGAGGGGGAGGGCGGGTGTCAGCTACCGGTCCGGGTGGGGAATGCGACCAGCTGCACCCGTAACCCGATCGGGAGCAACGGCCTGGTGCGGGATGTGTTCCTCGTGCGGGGTGGCGGGCTCGCGGTGGCATACGCAGCGGGAGCGGTCGACGTGGGAACGGGACGGCAGACGGTGAGCGTGCGCGCCTCCGAACCGGAGGTCCTCGGAGCGGCGCTGCGGGAAGTTCGCCGGCGATCGGAGGAGGGCCCAGAGCCGCTCGCCCCGCCCGTGTATCCGCTGCCAGTGCTGCGCGAGCTGAAGCGGGTGACCGTGGCCGCGGAACAGTTCGACGGGGTCGCGGCGATCGCCAAGGCGACCGAGCTGCCGCCGGACGAGGTGGAGCTACGACTGCGGATCGCCGAGCTGCTGGGGCCGGACGTCCTCGCCGACGTCCCCGCCCCGACGATCTCGATCGCCACCGTGGAACGGTGGCGGCAGCTGGCCTTCGGGGTGCAGACCCACAACCTCGCCCACACCGCCGAACGACACAAAATGTCGGTGGCGTCGCTACGGAAGAAGATCCGCCAGGTGCGGGGTCTCGCCGGCGGCTGCTGAGGCACCTGCCGACGAGAGGATGCCTAGTCGAAGAAGTCGGGACTGGGGTCGAAGAAGTCGTAACCGGGGTCGAGATCGACAGAGAGGTCGGGGCCCTGGGGGTTGATCGATGCGGCGCCGAGGAACGGCATCCGGATCGTGCTGTGCCACAGGGGGTGATCGCCGAGGCCACGCTCGAGCGTGGCCTGGCCGCGGAACGGGCGCGGCGGCCGCACGGTCGCGGCGCCGGCCACAAGGTCGACGACGAAGGCAGAGGCGCCCGCGCGGGCAACGATCGCTCGAACGATCTCCATCCCTTCACGGCTTTCGCCCTTGAAGCCGTAGAAAATGCTCCGCGCTTTCCCCTTGCTGAAGTGGAGGCCGGCGGCGAAGGTGCAGCTGCAGCGACGGCCGAAAGCAAGCAGGGACGCCGCTTTTTCCTCGCTTCGGGAACTCAGCGCCAGAGGCCGCGCGGTGCGGGCAAGCGGAGTCGGCTCTTCGGGGCATTGCCACTGCGAGATCACGCTCATCGATCCCTCGACCTGAGCGGCTTTTATCCGCACGTAGTTGCGCTCGCCGGTGAAGTCGATCGTTCCGGCGAAGGTGCCCTCGCGCAGCGTCCGCGGCTCACCCGTGCACCCTTCCGACGGCTCGGTCGCGCTCAGCGTCCTGGTGGGCGTAAAAGCGACGTCGATCAGGCCCAGGCGACCCAACCGAACCTTCAGGCCCTCCTTGGTGACATCGCCCTGCACCTCGTAGCTGACCAGCTGATCCCTGTCCCGGAGCTTGAGCGTCACCGTCTCGTCGTCCGCGGTCTCGAGCTGTGCCCGCAAGCCGTTGTTCGTCTTCAATCCGAGTTCGACGTTGACGATCGTTCCCGTTTCCGGGCTCGCGGCCGACGTCGTGGCGGCAGCTAGCAAGAGGACGATGGCGGTTGCCGAGGCGAGGAGTGACAGACGTCGCATCCTCAAAGCGTATTCATAGCCCGCTCGACAGCTCCATCCTTAGTCGAGTTTGTTTCGGAGTCTCGGTAGCAATCTCGCGGCGATGACCTGATCGAACGCGACGCGCAGTAAGAAGCCAAGCGAGTAGATACTCAGCAAGGCCACGGTTACCATCGCCGTGATAGCGGGGTAGGGATCCTCGTGGTACGGATAGACGTAGTCGGTCGCGGTGTGCAAGTAGAACAGGGTTGCGAACGGGACGAAAGCAACTAACAGCGCCCACCAGCGGTTGGCAAGCGCGATCGCGAGTACTGGAAAGACGAGAAAGGCCCAGTCGAACGCGGCGCTGTACAAGACGGTTCCGGGGAACCCGGTGCGATCGACATCAAACGCGCTCGCACAGGTGTAGAGGCCGACCAGAATTGCCGCGAAAACAACGATGGCTACCCGGCCAGCATTGATCATTGAGAAAGAGAACCCCCGAAGCGGCGATCGGTTGCATCGAACGCCGTCCGGTTTAGCCCTGTCCGAGGAATGCCTGGATGACTATGACTTGACGAATCGCGCAACAGCCTCCGCGCTCGGCCTCGGCGGCGAGGGCGTCGGCGATCTCGGAAGTGATCTCCGTTCCGGCTTTCGTCTTTGGGTTCTTCCGGGTCGTCTTTTTTACCTTTGCCATTTCTTGGCCTCCTCCTGGGTTGTGGGAATGGGCTCGCAAACCGCATTCTCAAGACCCAAGAGGACGCTCCCGGACGGTTTCCTCAGGTCGTTACCGGTGATTCAGGGTTAGTAATCTATGTCACCGTCAAAGCGACCTGCGTGCCGACTTTGTGCTTAGTGAATTGATGGGAATGTTCCGTTTTTTGTTCGATGCTTGGGTCTTGGGTCGCGCTGAGGGTAACAGTCCCGGTGTAGTCACCGTCGTGTGTGAGTTTTGTGTGTTCCGATGGAATTTTTGGTTGTCCACCGTGGATTTGTCTTGGGCATGGCTCGACGGGGAATTCTTCGCGGTGGAATTCGTATGTGATCCCTTGCATTGTTACTTGGACTAGGACGTTGTTTCCTGACTGAGCAAAGACGAGATGGCTGAGGCTCGTCTGTTCCGGCACTGTGATCGTGCATTTGAGCAGTTTAATTTCAATCGTTTTGCCTACTGTGCAGCCGGTGATATCAACCCACGCTGTTTTGGTGAGTGTTTGAGCGCCGTTTTTACCTGTGATTGTGTACTTACAGCCGTTCATTATGACTTGCGAGGTCAGCCCAGCGGTTAGGCACTGTGAGTATGTCGGTGTTAGAGCGCCCTCTTCGACTGTCGTGGTCCCGCCGGATCCGCCTTGAATTGTTCCTTCAAAGGTAGCGTTACTGCATTTGGTTTCGGCGCTGCTTGTTGTCAGTTTGAAATTATGTTGAACGGTCTGTGAGCCGTTGATCGTCGCGCTAGGACTCGCTGCCGCATGGAATTGCGTAGCCTGAGCGCCCGAAGCGGCGACCACGCTCATCGCCGCTGCCGCGACGAAGGCAAGGCCGAGGCCCTTGATGTTGCGAATCATTTAGTGACTCCTTCAAGTTAGTGGTTGGTGGTTTAGTCAGCCACTATTGATAGGAGTCGATATACATGCGGTCAAGTCGAATAGCGCGGTTTGTCATTGTGCCCAGATTTTGCCTGCATGCCTGCTCCGGCAAGACTTCACGTGCGCAGATCTGCGCTATCTAGCCCTGATCTGCCGTTTTCACCCCGCAGGGTGTGATCGGCAACTTTGAGGTAGGTAACGGCCCTAGGGACCCCGCGAGGGCCCTGGGCCCCTTTCTTGGTCTGTGGTTAGGACTCGAAGCGGCCGGCAGCGCCCGCAACCGCGCGAACGCCGCCGCCAACGCCTCGGCCCACGGCCAGGAGCGAGGCAGTCGCGGAGTCACCCGCCGGCCCGAGCGCACGAGGCGTCCGAACCGCGACCTCGATCCTGCGCTCGTACAGCGCGTCGGAAATTGGCTGAGCGCTGTCTAAGGCGACTGCGGCAGCTTGGCGGCGCCGCGCCCGCTGACCGGCGCCGACGGCGGCGGCACGACGGGGCCGATGTCACCGTCCGGCGCCTGGTCGAGGTCGACAATCACCGGCGCGTGGTCGCTCGGCCCTTTGCCTTTGCGCGCCAGCCGGTCGACCCAGGCGGCACGCACCCGGCCGGCGACCGGCGCGCCGGCGAGGATCAGGTCGATCCGCATCCCAAGGTCGCGGTGGAACATCCCGGCCCGGTAGTCCCAGTAGGTGAAGACGCGCTCGCCCGGCCAGCGGTCGCGGACGAGGTCGCGCAGGCCGAGCGCCTCGATCTCCGCCAGCGCCGCGCGCTCGGGCGCCGTCACGTGCGTCTGGCCGACGTAGGCCTCCGGGTCGAACACGTCGGCGTCGGTCGGGGCGATGTTCACGTCGCCGCAGACGACGCTCGCATCGGGGCCCGCGGCCACCGTGTCGCGCAGCGCGGCGAGCCAGGCGAGCTTGTACTCGTAGTGCTCGGAGCCCGGCTCGCGTCCGTTCGGCACGTAGACCGAGATCACCCGGATCCCGCCACAGGTGGCCGCCACCGCGCGCGCCTCCGGGTGCGGAAATCCCGGCGCGTCCGCGAGGCCGGGCACAACGTCCTCCAGGCCCACGCGCGAGAGGATCGCGACGCCGTTCCAGGTCGCCTCGCCGTGGACGGCGATCTCGTAGCCGCGGCCGGTCAGCTCCTCCCGGAGCAGCTCCTGGAAGGCATCGTCGGCCAGCTTCGTCTCCTGCAGGCAGACCACGTCCGGGCGCCGTTCGTCCAGCCACGGCAGCAGTCGCGGCAAGCGCTGCTTGACCGAGTTCACGTTCCAGGTGGCGATCCGCACCGGGCGGACGGTACTCCGCCTCGCGCTCCAGGTCACTCAGCCCTCCAGCGCCACGGCCATGACCAGCGCGGTGGTGGCGGAGAGCTCGATCGCGGCGCCCATCACGTCGCCGGTGACGCCCCCGAGGCGGTGCTGGGCGAGCAGGCCGACGGCGGCCGTGACGGCGGCGGCGCAGGCGAGGAGGGCGAGGGCGTCGAGGCGGTAGACGGCGAGGGCGAGGACGATCGCGATCGCGATTCCGGCGAGGACGGGGCCCGTGCGCGCGTGCACGGTCAGCAGCCGACCGGTCCCCTCGCCCGCGCGCGCGTAGGGCAGGAGACGAGCGAGCGGCAGCGGCGCCGCGCGCGAGAGCGCCAGGGCGGTGAGGACCGCGGCGAGAGCGCCGGCCTCGGCCAGCAGGCCCAGGGCCACGCCTTTGACCACCAGGTCCAGCGCCAGGGCGGCCGCCCCGTAGGCGCCCAGGGCGTGATCGCGCATGATCGCCAGCGATCGGTCGCGGTCGGCGCCACCGAGGCCGTCGGCGGAGTCGGCGAGGCCGTCGAGGTGGAGGGCGCCGGTGAGGACCAGCTCGAGGGCGACGGCGAGGAGGCCGGCCAGCAGCGCCGGCAGCACACCGGCGAGGCCGATCGCCGCGCCGCCGACGGCGAGGCCGAGCGCAGCGCCGACCAGGGGGAAGAACGGGGCCGAGCGCAGCAGCGCATCGGGGCCGGGCGCGGTGCGCCCTCCGAGCGGCAGCCGGGTGAGGAAGGCCGCGGCGGCGAGAGGCGACCCCAGGGCCGGCCCTCCGCCCCGCGCCGCCCGCTCAGGCGCCGGCATCGGTCACGCCCGCCTGCTCGAAGCTCGCCATCTCGGTCAGGATCGCCGCCGCCGAGAGCAGGAGCGGCAGCGCCAGGGCGGCGCCGCTGCCCTCTCCGAGCCGCATCTCCAGGTCGAGCAGCGGCTCAAGGTCGAGCGCTTCGAGCAGCAGCCGGTGGCCGGGCTCGGGCGAGAGGTGCGAGGCGATCAGGGCCTCGCGGCAGCGCTCCTCGACGCAGACCGCCACCAGCGCCGCCGCGGCGGTGATGAACCCGTCGAGGAGGACCGCGACGCGGTTCGCCGCGCAACCGAGCACCAGCCCGGCCAGCGCCGCGATCTCGAATCCGCCGACCCCGGCGACAGCGCCGAGCGGGTCGTAGGGGGAGACGTTGTTGGCTTCGAGCGCACGCCAGACGACGGCGCGCTTGTGCGCGACCCCCGCCTCATCGAGGCCGGTGCCACGACCGCACACCCCGTTCGGGCTGACGCGCAGCAGCGCGGCGGTCAGCGCGCTCGCCGCGGTCGAGTTGGCGATCCCCATCTCCCCCAGCGCGACCACCCCGATGCCATCGCCGGCGAGCGCCTCGGCCAGCTCGGCGCCGGCGAGGACGGCGCGGCACATCTCCGCCTCGCTCATCGCCGGGCCGTGCGCCGAGTTGGCGGTCCCGGCCCCCACCCGCCGGTCGAGGATCGCCGGGTCGTCGACCGGGTTGCGGACGCCGAAGTCGGCGACCACCAGCCGCGCTCCGGCGCGGCGGGCGAGCACGCAGACGGCGGCGCCCCCGGCGGCGAAGTTGCGCAGCATCTGCTCGGTCACCTCCTGGGGGTAAGCGCTGACGCCCTCGGCGGCGATGCCGTGGTCGGCCGCGCAGACGACGATCGCTGGCTCCAGGGAGCCCAGCCCCGCCTCGCCCCTGATCCCCGCCAGGCGGCAGGCGGTCCGCTCGAGCCGGCCGAGGCTGCCGCGCGGCTTGGTCTTGCCGTCGAGCGCCCGCTGCGCGACGGCGGCCGCCTCCGTGTCGAAGGCGGGGATACGGGCGGCGATGCGCGCGATCGCCTCGCGCCCGGCGCGCCCGGCGCCGCTGACCCGGGCCCCGCTCACCGCGCCGCCTCCAGCCTCAGCGTCCGGCCGGCGAGGACCAGCAGCGCCTCCTCGGCCCGCTCCGCCCACGCCGCGTTGACCCGCCCGAGCAGGTCGCGATAGCGGCGGCCGAGCGCGTACTCGGGCACCACCCCCATGCCGACCTCGTTGCTGACCGCGATCGTCAGGCCCTCGCGGCCGCGGGCCAGTGCCGCGCCGGCGGCGGCCCGCGCGAGGATCTCCTCCTCGCCGAGCTCGCTCCGCAGCAGGTTCGCGACCCAGAACGAGAGGCAGTCGACCACGATGCAGGCCCGCGCGGGCGCGTCCGCCAACGCCCCCCGCAGGTCGAGCGGGGCTTCGATCGTCGTCCAGGAGGGATCGCGCTCGGCTCGGTGACGGGCGATCCGCGCCTCCATCTCCGCGTCGAGCGCCTCCGCGGTGGCGATGAAGACGACGGGGGCGCCAGCGTCGGCGGCGCGGCGCAGAGCGAGCGCCGACTTGCCGCTGCGAGCGCCGCCGAGCAGCAGCGTCAGTCCCATCAGAAGTCGATCCCCCGCTTGGCACGCACGCCGCTGTCGTAGGCGTGGCGGACCTTGGTCATCTCGGTCACCGTGTCGGCAACCTCGATCAGCCGCGCCGGCGCCTCACGCCCGGTGGCGATCACGTTCACCTGCTGCGGCCGCTCGCGCAGCACCCGCGCGACCTCGTCCCCGTCGATCCAGCCCCAGTTGATCGGGTAGGTGATCTCGTCGAGGACGACCAGCTGGTGCTCGCCGGCGGCAATCGTCTCGCGGGCCAGCTCCCAGGCCGCGCCGGCAAGCGCGGCGCTGCGGTCGAGGTCGTCGCTGAGCCAGCTGAAGCCGTCGCCGGTCCGCGCCCACTCGACGCCGAGGCCGCGGCAGACCTCCTCCTCCCCCACCTTCCACTTGTCCGACTTGACGAACTGGATCACCGCGACGCGCCAGCCGCGGGCGACGCCGCGCAGGACGACGCCGAAGGCGGCGGTCGACTTGCCCTTGCCGTCGCCGGTGTTGACGAGGACGAGCGAGCGCTGCCGACGCAGCGGCGGCTTCGGCGGGACCTCGCGCTCCGGCTGCCGCGCGCTCACCGGGGCGCTTTCCCAAACCATAGGTTCACAAAAGCGCCCCTCATGCCGCCACCCCCGGGCGGACGGGGAGCACGACCGGGGCGCCGTGCGCTTCGGTCACCTCGACGTGGGCGCGGTAGTGGCGGCGGATCAGCTCCCGCTTCAGCACCTCGCCGGGCGGGCCGTGGCGAACCAGCCGGCCGCCGTCGAGCAGGACCAGCCGGTCCGCGTACTGGCCGGCCAGGGTGAGGTCGTGCATCGCCCCGAGCACGGTCAGCCGCCGTTCCTCCCGCAGCTCCCCGACCAGCTCCAGCGCCTCCTGCTGGCGGCCGACGTCGAGCGCCGTGGTCGGCTCGTCGAGGATCAGCACCGGCGCCTCCTGGGCGAGCGCGCGGGCGAGCGTGGCGCGCTGGCGCTCGCCGCCGCTGAGCGCCCCGAGCCGCCGCGCCGCCAGCGCCACCAGGTCGAGGCGGCGGATCGCCTCGGCAGCCGCCCGCCCGTCGCCAGCCCCGGGGCGGCCGAGCATCCCGAGGTGCGCCGTGCGCCCGAGCATCACGTACTCGTGGACGGTCATGTCGAGCGGCAGCAGGGGACTCTGCCAGACGATCGCGAGGTCGCGGGCCCGCTGCTGGGCCGGGGTGTGGCGGGGGTCGCGGCCGGCGACCGCGACCGAGCCGTCGCAGGCGAGCGCGCCGGTGACCGCCCGCAGCAGGGTCGTCTTGCCGGCCCCGTTGGCGCCGATCAGGGTCGTCCAGCCGCCCTCCTCCACCCTCATCGTCACCTGCTCGAGGACCGGCCTCCCGGCCAGCGCCACGGTGACCCGCTCCAGCTCGATCACGCGCGCACCGCCTTGCTGGTGCGCAGCACGACGATGAAGAAGGGAGCGCCGATGCAGGCGGTGACCACGCCGATCGGCAGCTCAGCCGGGGCGAGGGCGGTACGGGCGACGACGTCGGCGAGGACCAGGAAGGCCGCGCCGAACAGGGCCGAGAGCGGCAGCACGACCCGGTAGCTGGAGCCGGCAAGAAGCCGCACCGCATGCGGGACGACGATCCCGACGAACCCGATCAAGCCGCTGACCGAGACCGCGGCGGCGGTGGCCAGGGTCGCCGCGCCGACCACGAGCAGGCGCAGGCGGGCAACGCGGACGCCGAGGCCGGCGGCCTCCTCGTCGCCGACCCGGAGCACGTCGAGCAGGCGGCGGTGGGCGAGGATCACGGCGACGCTGACGATCACGTAGGGCAGGACCAGCAGCACGTCGCTCCAGCCCGAGGTCGAGAGCCGTCCCATCAGCCAGGAGTAGATGGCGCGGACGTTCTCGGTGTTCTGCTGCAGGAGCAGCGTCTGCAGGGCGGTGAGGAAGGTCGCGACCGCGACCCCGGCGAGGATCAGCGTCGCGGTGCCGCCGCCCTCGCCGGCCGAGCGGCCGAGCAGGTAGGCACCCGCGGCGGCGGCGGTCGCCCCGGCGAAGGCGGCCAGCGGCGGCGGCACCGAGCCGGCGTAGACGATCGCGATCGTCGCCCCGAGGCCGGCGCCGGCGGCGGCGCCGAGCAGGTAGGGATCGGCGAGCGGGTTGCGGAAGACCGCCTGGTAGGCGCCGCCGGCCGTCGCCAGGCTGGCCCCGACCAGCGCTCCGAGCAGCACGCGCGGGGCCCGCAGTTCCCAGAGCACGGCGCTCTGCAGCGAGGACAGCCGTCCTTCGGCTGTCCCGAAGGGGAGGCGCGCGAGCAGGTCGTCGAGCAGCGCTCCCGGCGGGATCCCGGCCGGGCCGACGGCGAAGCCCGCGAGCAGGGCAACGAGCAGGGCGGCGCCCCCGAGCGCCAGCCAGCGCCACGAAAGCTCGCCCTCGCGGCGCGGCGCGGCAGCCGGGGCAGCCGCGCCCAAGCTGGTGGCCGCCGTGCTCAACCCGCCCCCCGCCGGCCTCCCGCGCCCGCTCCATCGCGGCGACGACCCTGGCCACGAAGACCGGGACGCGCGGCCCCCAGCGGGAGGCGATGTCGTCGGCGATCGCGACCACGGCGCCGTTTCGCACCGCCGCCACTCCGTCCCAGCCGGGCCGCTGGGCGACCTTCGCCGGGCTCTGCCCGCAGCACTCGGTGTCGGCGAGAACGATCAGGTCGGGATCGGCGTCGACCACGGCCTCGGAGGACATCTGCGGATACGGCGTCCCCGCCCGCCGCGCCGCCGGCTCGCCGACGTTGCGCAGGCCCAGCTGCTGGTAGATGCGGCCGATGAAGTTGCGGTTGCCGACCGTGTAGAGGTCGGGGTCGAGCTCGTGGAAGAAGTCGAGCCCGCGACCCGGCGGCGCGGCCTCGATCTCGGCCTCGACCCGCGCCCACACCTCGCGGGCCAGCCGCCGGCCCGCGGCGGCGTGCCCGGTCGCGACCCCAAGCTCCCGGAACTGGGCGTAGGCGTCGTCGAGGTTGGCCGGGGCCGGCTCGGCGAGGACGGTGAGGCCGACCCGGCGCAACCCGGCGGAGACGTCGCGCGGGACGCTGGCCGGCAGCACCACGAGGTCGGGGTCGTAGCCGACGATCGCTTCCACGTTCGGCTGGTAGGAGGAGAGGTCGGTGCGCGGCACCCGCGGCGGGTAGTCCGATTCTTCGTCGACCGCGATCACCTGCGCGCCGGCGCCGAGCGCGAACAGCGTTTCGGTCGCCGAGGGGGAGAGCGAGACGATCCGCCGCGGCCGCCGCTCGACCGTGACGCTCCGCGTCGCGTCCGCGACCGTGACCGGGAAACCGTCGCCGGCGGCCGACTCCTCGGATGGCGAGCCGTCCGACGATCCTCCGCAGCCCGCGCCGGCAATCGCCAACACCACCAGCGCCACCAGTACTGCCCCACACCTAGATCCCATCGAAACCTCCGCGAGTTCGTCGAAGGGAGGTGAGGACGAACGGAGGGATCCGCGCGCACCGCCCCTTCCTTCGAGGGTCGATCCGTCGACGCGGTCAGGCGACCTGGCTCGTCCCCCGAAGGGGCATCGCAGTTGCGGGACAGCGCCGGATTCGCACCGGCTTCGCTGAGTTCGCGCCGGCTGGGGATATGAGCCCAGCTGGCCGGCGACCCTACCACGGGCCACTGAGGGTGAGAACGCTCGCAAGCCGGGTAGAGCGCAAGGCATGGCGAACGCTCAGGCGAAAATAACCCCCTACCGCGACGGCCCATATCTGGTGCGCGGCCCCTTCACGATCGTCGACCAGAACGGCAACGAGATCGAGGTCAAGCGGCGGGTCGTCGCTCTCTGTCGTTGCGGCCGCTCACAGATGCGGCCATTCTGCGACGGCACTCACAAGGCGGTCGGATTTCGGGCCGAGAGCGGGCTCCGGTGCCGGTGCCGGTGCCGACGGAGTCGCCGGATCCCTCGGCGTAGCGTCGACGCAGGACGCGGGCGGGCGTGGCCGAGCGGCTCAGGCGGACCTCGCCGTAGCGGACACCGCCGCGCAGCCGAGCCGCAAGGGCGATCCAGGCGCAGAGCGAGCGTTCGGCGACCCAGGCCGGGGCGAGCAGCGCGGAGCTGGGCGGAAAGCGGCTGGTGCCACCGGCGCGGCGGCGACCGGCCTCGGCGGCGAGGATCAGTGCCAGCGCGGCGGCGCCGAGGTTGCGGCTGGCCGCGGGGCGGCGCGGGACCGCCGCGGCGGCGATGAGCGCCAGGGGCAGTGCCGCCAGGAAGAAGCTGATCCGAGCCGGGATCGCGAAGTCGTCATACGCCTGGCGCACGCGCTGGGAGCGGAAATGCGCGGTACTGGGCGGCCGGCGGGCGACGTAGAGGTCAAGTGGAGTCACCACCGTCCCGCCGGCGGCGCGGATCGTCCGCATCAGCTCCAGGTTCTCGAAAAGCACGTCGCCGTCGTAGCCGCCAGCGGCGAGAAAGGCGGAGCGGCGCACGGCGAGGGTGCCGGGGAAGTCGCCGACCGGGAACCCGGGGTCGCCGGTGAAGGCGCGATTGAGCAACGTGCGAGCGGTGTCCCAGCGAGCGTGCCAGGGCAGCTCGTCGAAGTAGTTCTGCGGGCGCGCCAGGTCAGCCTCGTCGAGCAGTCCGGTGACCCGGCGGAGCGCCGCCCCGTCATAGCGGACGTCGTCGTCGGCGAGGACGACCCGCTCGCAGGAGCACTCGCGCACGCCGGTCACGACACCGTTGACCTTGCCCATCTGGAAGCGCAGGTCCGGGTGGGGCCGCAGGTGCCGAGCGAGGCCGCGCAGGGCCTCGGCGTGGCGGCCGAAGAGCGGCTCGGGCGAGCCGTCGACCACGAGGATCTCCTCGACCTCGGCGGCGATCCCGCGCAGGTAGTCCGCCAACTCCCCGATCGGCCCTGGCTCGGTCCAGCGCAGCGGCAGGACGTAGGCGATGCCAGCGCTCACCGCAGCGAGCTTTCGCCGTCCCGCCACGAGTCGAGCAGCCGCTGGGCGAAGCGGGCCTCGAGCAGGAGCAGGGCACGAGCACCGAAGACGATGTCGGGCGCCAGCTCCGGCTCCTGCCGTGCCAGGCCGCCGGCGAGGTCATAGGCGGCGATGTTCTCGTGCATGGCGTCAGCCTCAACGTGCTCGTCGTAGAAGTCGGTCGCCTCGGCATCGAGACCGAGCCGTCGCAGGGCGTTGCCGTAGCGTCGGTTGGGAATCGAGGAGGTCATCTCGAACATCGCCAGGTGGCCGACGATGGCGCCGCGCCGGCTCCGTCGTAGGCCGGTCGCCGACATCAGGTTCACCGTCGCCAGGGTGGTCCCCGGGACGCGGCCGAGGTAGGCGTTCTCGCGGTCGTCGAGGCCAAGCGCCCGCATCGTCTTGGCGAAGAGCCGCGAGTGCATCCGCTCCGGCCGGCCGCCGCCGTACTCGTCTGCCTGCACCTCCAGCAGCGCCGTCTTCGCCGCACCGGCAAGACGGGGAATCGCCCAGCTGTGCGGATCGGACTCCTTCAGCTGGTAGAGGGAGCGGTGGACGACGAACTCGCGGAACTGCTCGATCTCGGCCTCACGCTCCAGGTAGCGCGAGAGCGAGGGGCCGTCGTCCTCGGCCTCGAGACGGAAGAGCAGCTCCCCCACCTCAGCGGGATCGACCGCCCCGGGCGGCCCGACCGCCTCCTCGAGCGCCGCGAAGAAAGCGTCCTCCAGCGCGTTGCGAACCGCGATCAGGCTCGGGTGCCACTCCCAATCCGGGTCGACCCCGGGGAAGGAGCGGTAGTGCAGCTCGAAGCAGAGGTACAGGGCCAGCTGGAGATCGTCGTCACCGAGAGGGTCCCCGGTGGCGGCGGCAAGGCGCGCCGCCTGCTCGGCGGGCTCGGCCGAAAGGATCGCACCGGCCGGCGGAGCCGAGAGCATCCCCACCACCAGGTCGCAGATCGGGCCCGCCGAAGGCAGCGCCGTGCTCGATTTGCGTCCGGTCTCTGCCGCCGTGGTCACCTTGCTCGTCTCCCTACCCGGTCTGGCTCACGCCCAACGGGTATCCGCGGCTTCGCGGTTCGGCGATCTGGGATCGGGGGTACGGGGTGCCTGTAACCAAACGAGAAAGGGGACTCAGAGATGGGAATCCTCGACAAGATCACGGGTCGGGCAAAGAAGGCCGCCGGCGACCTCACCGACGATGCCTCCCTGCGCCGCCAGGGCAAACGCGAGGAGCGCAAGGGCGAGAAGGAGGAGGAGCTCGATCGCGCCCAGGAGAAGGCCGACGAGAAGTCTGAGGAGGTAGCCGACCTCGAGCGCAAGACCTGAGCGCGCCTCACCCAGGCTGGAGCGCCGGCTCGGCGTCGGTGACCTCGAGCGTGTCGGCGGCGGCGTTCTGGCGCCTCGAGAGCAGGAGGAAGGGGATCGCCAGGGTGGATATGCCCGCCCCGATCAGGTAGGAGGGCGCGTAGCCCCAGGCGTCGGCGGCGCGGCCGAGCAGCGGCTGGGCCCAGACGCCGCCGGCGGAGGAGGCCATCGAGTCGAAGGAGAGGATCGTCGCCCGCTGGCGCGAGGGGATCAGGCCGTTGAGGTAGGCCTGGCGGATCGGCATCGTCGCCGCGAACAGCAGGCCCCAGACGACGATCAGGCCGAGCACCGCCCAGAAGCTCTCGACCAGCCCGATCAGGGCGAGCGAGACGGTGCTGAGCGCGGCGGTGACGATCAGCGCCGAGGTGTCCGGGTCGCCGATTCTCCTGCGCTGGGGTAGTTCGAGTATCCGTAGATTTCTAGGCACTCAGGCAGCGACCGAGCGACGCTGAGCCATCGCCTCAGCCTAATCCGTGCGCCCTGACACAAGCTCATTGCGCTCGCGCTCCTCACGCCAGATCCGATCCGCATCGGCGACCGCCCTCCGCAGATCGACCACCCGGACCCGACCCTTCCCGCGCACCGCCGCGAGCAGCTCGGCAGGCTCGCCGGTAACCGCCACCTCGCCTGAATCAGCGCAGACGAGGTCGAGCGATCCGCTTTTGTGAATTAGGGCCGGTGCCCGTGCGGCGGCGAAGCTGCGCTCAAGGTCTGCGTCCCGGATGCCAGCTGTCCTCAGGGCCCGCAGAACAGTGTGCTCGACCACATCCGCGCGGGTTACGTCTGAGCCGGACTTCACCATGCCGAAGCGGTCCGCCCATTTCGAGCGACCTTGGGGCGTCATTCCGAGCCTCTTGGCGAGCGTTGCAGGCTTCAATTGATCTTAGTTATTGTTTCCCCTAGCATGTAACAAGTGATTGACTCCGTCACATCATCTGATGGGAAATTTGTGCATCTAAAGCCTGGAAAGGATAGGCCAGCAGCGTTCAGCGTTGGCCGCGCGGCTAACGGCTGCAAGGTTCGCGCCAGCCCTGGCGATGCGAGCGATGGCTCGTTCGACGAAGAAGGCCGCACTTTGCAGCACAGGCAGGTAACCCGGGCCACCACCTTGATCGTTAGCTTTGCCCCGTGATGTCGACGGCCACCAGCCAGTCGAAGCTAAAGCCGTCGGGGCCAGAGAAAGCGGCCTTCACTCTGGCTGATGTCTTCGCCGGCTGCGGTGGAATGACCCGCGGATTTATCGACAGCGGCTCTTTCGAGCCAGTCTTCGCGGTTGAGCTCGATTCCGATGCGGTCGAGACCTACCGGCGGAACTTCGGAGACCACATCCACGAGGGCGGGATCGAGACTGTCGCCGACTTTCCGAAAGTGGACGTTTTGATCGGCGGACCACCATGTCAGGCATTTTCTCTGCTGAACCGCGAGAGCGTCGGCTTTGCGCGTCGCGAACTGTGGCGGGAGTACGCACGTGCCCTCGAACAAACGGAGGCGGGTGTCTTCGTGATGGAGAACGTGCCGCAGCTCCTTGAGTCCGACGAGTATCAAGAGTTCAAGCGCACTGCAGAGAAACTCGGATATCACGTCGACCAGACTGTCTTGAATGCCGCCGACTTCGGCACTCCACAGACTCGCCGACGGGCGATCGCGATCGGTTCCCGTCTGGGGGTCCCACCGTGGCCGCAAAAGAGCCACCGCGATCCCCAAAGCGAGGATGACGGTCGGTCAGAGTGGAGAACTTTCCGCGATGCCGTCGATGGACTGCCGTTGCGACCGAACATGAAGTCCTGGCATCGGCCACGAAACCCTCGCCCCGAGAGCATTCGCCGCTATAAGGCGGTTCCACGTGATGGCGGCAACCGTTTCGACATGCAGCGGAACCTGGACCGCGCGGGCCTCGGCGATTTGGTCCCGCGGTGCTGGCGAGACAAGCCCGCCGGAACGACCGACGTCTTCGGCCGACTCTGGTGGGATCGGCCAGCCTTCACGATCCGCACCGAGTTCTACAAGCCCGAGAAGGGTCGCTATCTGCACCCAAGTGCCCATCGCCCCATAACCCTGCGAGAGGCGGCGCGCTGCATGGGATTTGAGGACGACTTCATTCTGCCCGAGGACCAGTCCATGACGAGTGTGGCAAGGCAGATCGGCAACGCTGTACCACCGCCCTTGGCGGCCGCACTGGCGAAGGCATTGGCCGAACACCTGAGCACCGCAGAAGTCGAGGAGGATTCCTCAGCGTCCGAAGCAGAACTAGCGGCCGTCGCCTGAATCAGGCTTTTCCCGCCCGGACCGCTTCCGCGATCCGGCGTGCTGCCTGCGCAGGCTCCTCGTGCTCCCAGGCCCTGATCACCCGCCAGCCATCGGCTTCGAGCGCGGTGTCCTGACGGCGGTCACGTTCCGAGTTTCGCCGTAGCTTCTCCTCCCAAAAAGAGCGGTTGGAACGTGGAAGTTCGCCGTGCTGGGGACAGGAGTGCCAGAAGCAGCCGTCAACGAAGACGACGACGCGGGCACCTACGAAGACGAGGTCGGGGCGGCAGGGGACTCCCGCTGCAAGAAGCCTATGGTCGACCCGGAAACGAAGTCCCATTCTGTGAAGAAGTGAGCGAATCTGAAGCTCGGGGCGAGTATCGCGGCCGCGATTCGCCCGCATCGTCGCCGTCGCATGCGCACTCGATGGCGCGACCTCAGAGCGGGTTCGCACCGCGTCTCTTTCTCGTTCCAACACGTCACCCTCCTTCATCTCCATTAGGGTCGCAGGGAGTGTCCCCCGAAAGAAGAGACACCAAGAATCTCGGAGAACTGCGCACGGTGTTCCATGAGCAACTCTCCCGCAAAGTCCTCTCGATCCGCGCTGGTCGCTCGGCCAAGGGCACCGACACGCCGGTATACGCGAATGCCGACGGCCACTCGGCGATAAGCGTTGACTTCGCGGCACGCATGGCCGCCCGACTACCCCCGGCAAAAGCGTCGCCTATGAACGGAACGGCAATCGGACGCGCATTCGAGCGCGTAGTGATGTCATTCATCGACAGCTCCTTCACCCTGCTACCACAGCCGGGACCAAAGAGGCTGCGGATCGAACCGGGTCGGGTGATCTCCAGCTTCGCGCAGTATGCGCACCTTGACGAGATCGAGGCTGCGATCCGCAGCAACCCCGAGCTGGCGGCATCGTTGGGCGGCGACTATCTGGTAAATCCCGACCTCGTCGTCTGCTGGGGTCCTCTCGACGACCACGAACTCGTGCCAGCCATTGGAACGCCGGAACTGCCGCATGCCAACCTGTCGCCGATCCGCTCGTCCTCCCCCGGTCCCGGCCTGCCGATTCTTCACGCCAGCCTCTCGTGTAAGTGGTCAATCCGCAGCGACCGCGTTCAGAATACGAGGACGGAGGCTCTCAACCTGGTCCGCAACCGCAAGGGTCGCACCCCTCACATCGTCGCCGTAACGATGGAGCCGGAACCCAAACGACTCGAAGCGATTGCGCTTGGAACCGGTGACATCGACTGCGTGTATCACGCCGCTCTGTACGAGCTGCTGGCGGGAGCTGAGGAGAGCGCCGAAGCTTCCCCAGGCGCCGGGGGCGCTGCCAGTCGTCGCCTAGAGATGATGGTTCGCTCCAGCCGACTCCGGGATATTTCCGATCTTCCTCTTGACCTTCTCGCATAGCCACGGTCGCTACGTCGCCTTCGCGGCGACCGCCTCAAATCTCAGCTCGACGACGCTGAGGACGACATCCCTCCTATCGCTCCCAACTGCTCTCCTGGGAGGCAGAAACGCCCAGCCCCTCACCCAGGCTGGAGCGCCGGCTCGGCGTCGGTGACCTCGAGCGTGTCGGCGGCGGCGTTCTGGCGCCTCGAGAGCAGGAGGAAGGGGATCGCCAGGGTGGATATGCCCGCCCCGATCAGGTAGGAGGGCGCGTAGCCCCAGGCGTCGGCGGCGCGGCCGAGCAGCGGCTGGGCCCAGACGCCGCCGGCGGAGGAGGCCATCGAGTCGAAGGAGAGGATCGTCGCCCGCTGGCGCGAGGGGATCAGGCCGTTGAGGTAGGCCTGGCGGATCGGCATCGTCGCCGCGAACAGCAGGCCCCAGACGACGATCAGGCCGAGCACCGCCCAGAAGCTCTCGACCAGCCCGATCAGGGCGAGCGAGACGGTGCTGAGCGCGGCGGTGACGATCAGCGCCGAGGTGCGGCGGTGGAAGCGGGCGCGGATGCGGGGGGCCGCGATGCCGCCGGCGATCTGCGCGCCGGCGACGATCGCCGCGACCAGGCCGGCCACCTGGTAGGCGTCCGGGTCGCCGTAGAGCTCGAGCAGGTACGGCTGCAGGGCGTAGAAGGCGTAGATGCCGACGCCGCCGATGAACAGGACCTCGACCATCAGCCACTTGACCGCCGGGACCCGCCAGCCGTACTCGATCGAGTTCGAGGCGACCCTGCGCATCTCGGCCAGCGGGCGGCCGCCCTTCTCGGGCGTGAAGCCGATGTCGTGCATGAACCGGAACGCGACCGCGAACATCACGATCAGGACGACGCCGCGGAGGACGAACGGAATCCCCAGGCTGGTCTGCTCGGCGATGAACCCGCCGGCGACCGAGCCGGTCAGCATCGCCGCGCCGGTGACGATCTGGCCGCGCCCGAAGACCGTCTCCAGGCGGCCCTGGAATCCGGTCGCGGTGAGGGCGTCGACCAGCCAGGCCTCGACCGCGCCGGAAAAGAAGGTGAAGCCGAGCCCGAGCAGGATCGAGACGACCGCCCACGCCCAGAACGGCGCCCCGAGCTGCCACAGCAGCACGTAGAGGAAGGTCGACGCGGTCAGGGTCACGGTGCCGAGCAGGTACGACGTGCGGCGGCCGGCGGTGTCGGCGACGATTCCGGTCGGCACCTCGAACAGGACCATCCCGGCGGTGAAGAACGCGTTGGCCGCGAACGCCTCCAGGTTGGAGAGCCCGGCGTCGAGCAGGAAGATCGTGTTGATCCCCCAGATCAGCGACGCCGCCAGCGTGTTCCCGAGCAGCAGCATCAGGTAGGTGCGCTGGACTGAGCGCGGAGTCGGCATGCGGACGATTGTGGCTGACCCGGTCGGCCGTCCCCCCGATTCAGAGGTCGCGCCGCGAGAAGACGAACGCGGCGAGGGACAGCACCCCGGAGAGGTAGACGACGGCCCAGGCGATCAGCTGGGCGCTGGCCGGCTCGGAGCCGCCGAACGGGCCGAGCTGGAGGACGACGCCGGTGAGGCCGGAGGTGTCGGAGATGAGGGCGTGGAGGCCGGCGGCGTAGAGGCCCTCGAACGGCAGCGCCCAGCTGGCGATGCGGCCGATCGTGTGCAGGGAGTCGGAGTTGATCGCGTTGCCGATCTGGGCGAGCAGGCCGGCGGTGAGGCCGCCGCCGAAGACCATGAAGACGACGATCCCCTGGGCGGTGACGCTGAGCAGCGTCGACGCCAGCAGCGAGAGGGCGGCGAGGATCGTGACGCCGAGGGCAAGCGCCAGTGCCGGGCCGACGAGGTGGTCGGGCGACCAGTCGCCGGCGAGCGCCGTGATCGCCAGCGCCGCGAGATAGACCGCGACGACGCAGACGGAGGAGAGCAGCGCCGCCCCGGCGAAGCGCGCGAGCAGCAGCGTCGTACGGCCGATCGGGCGCACCACGATCGGCTGCAGCTGACCGCTCTCCGCGTCCCCGCGCACGACTCCCAGGGTGAGGAAGACGGCGAGGACGGCGCCGAGGAAGAGCGTCGCGAACATCGCCAGCCCGAAGAGCGTGGCGCCGGTGAAGGCTCGCGGGTCGAGGATCAGGGTGCCGGCGGCGGCGAACTGGTCGACGTCGCGGAAGGCGAAGTGGGCGCCGAGCGCGTAGAGCGCCAGAAAGGCGGCGGTGAGGACGAGCACCGCGAGGAAGACCCGGCGGCGCACGCCCTCCTGGATCGCGAGCCCGACCACGGTGGCAACGGAGCGCGGCGTCGAGGCGTTCATCCGGTCTCGCCCCGGACGGCGTCGAGGTAGACGTCTTCCAGCGAGCTGTGGCGGACCTCGACCCGGTAGACGCGCTCGCCGGCGGCGACGAGCTCGGCGACGATCCCCGGCGCGTCGGCCCGCGCCGCTCCCTCGAACACGCGCAGGCCCGACTCCAGCTCCACCTCCACCGCCCCGGCCCCTGCCAGCTCCGCCGCCGTCCCGGCCCTGACGACCCTGCCGCGGGCAATGATCGCGACCCGGTCGCAGACCATCTCCACCTCGGTCAGCAGGTGCGAGTTGAGCAGCACGGAGACGCCGCGGCCGCGCACCTCCTTCAGCAGCTGGCGGACGATCCGGCGGCCGACCGGGTCGAGCGCGCTGGTCGGCTCGTCGAGCAGCAGCAGGCGCGGCGAGCCGACCAGCGCCTGGGCGATGCCGAGCCGCTGCTGCATCCCCTTCGACATCGCTTCCACCCGCTTCCCGGCGGCGTCCCCAAGGCCGACCAGCTCGAGCAGCTCGCGGCGCTCGCCGGCGCCGCCGGGGGAGCCGGCCAGGCGCTGGTGCAGCCGCAGCAGCTCGCTCGCCGTGCACCAGCCGGGAAAGCGGAACAGCTCCGCCAGGTAACCGAGCGCCGCCCGCGCCGGCGGCGAGCCCGCGCGCTCGCCCAGCACCTCGACCCGGCCGCCACTGGGCCGGACCAGGCCGCAGGCGATCTTGGTCAGGGTCGACTTGCCGGCGCCGTTGGGCCCAAGCAGGCCGACGACCTCGCCGCGGCCGATCCGCAGGTCCACCCCGGCCAGCGCCTCCTGCCCCCGGTAGGCCTTGCGCAGATCCGTGACGGCGAGAGCCGGCGGCTCGTTCAAGGCGTGGTTGTGAGGTCGCGGCTCAAAGGACAAGTTCAGCGGATTCGTGCTCAAAGGCGGATCGCATCCTGTGGTCAGGAATCTTTTTTCCCGGCCAGGCTCCGCGGTCGAACGCGTCGCGGAAGCTCTTCGTCAAGGCGCAACCGCCCGATGTCCGATTCATGAGGATCCAGCGCCCTCAACAGGTTCTCCAAGATGCCCAGAGCGCGGAGTATTCGCAAGAGACTCTCTAGGTTGATTCCGCCATCGCCCTGCTCGAAGCGAGCCAGGGTCGCCCGCCCGATGCCGGCGCGATCCGCAAGCTGCGCCTGGGTAAGCCCACGAAGCTTGCGCCAGGCGGCAATGTCCTCGGCTAGACCGCGCGTGGCTCGTCTGATTGCGGGAGGAGTGCGTCGTGACCGCCTCTTCCTTTCAATTCCCGCCACGTTAGGAGAGTCTTCTTCCATGCCCGCCAGTATAGCATATAATGACTTATATATAAGTTATAAAGTCCGTTAAAAGCTAAGTTATGAACCATTAGTAATGCGCGATGGCAAACCGGCGGGCGGCGCGAGCGGAAGCGGTTCGTCCGGCTCGAGCCCGGGCTGTAGCGTGTTCTGTTTCGTGCGACGAGCGCTCATCAAGACCCTGGGAGCGCTGCTGATCGGGGCTTTCGCGTTCCCGCCGGCGTCCGCGGCGAGCCTCGCCGACCACGTCAACCCGCTCGCCGGCACCCAGCCGGGGCCGCGGACCTTCGGGGGCGGCCACAACTTCCCCGGGGCGACCGTCCCCTTCGGCATGGTCCAGTGGGGGCCCGACACCACTCCCTCGGACCGGCACTCCGGCGGCTATGACTACCGCGACCGCCACCTCACCGGCTTCAGCCTCACCCATCTCAACGGCGCCGGCTGCTCCTTATATGGGGACTTCCCGTTCCTGCCGACGACCGAGCCGCTCGACGCATCACCGGCGCCGCCCGATACCGCCGGCCTCGCCGGGCGCTTCGAGCCCGGCTTCTCCCACCGCGACGAGCGGGCGGCTCCGGGCCGCTACTCGGTCCGCCTCAACCCTGTGCGGGGCGCCGCGATCGACGTCGACCTGACCGCGACCACGCGCACCGGGATGGCGCGCTTCACCTTCCCCCGCTCCCCGCAGGCGAGCGTCCTGATCGATGCCGGCGGCAGCGCCAAGGCCAACGACCTCGCCGAAGTCCAGATCGACCCCGCCCGGCGCGAGATCACCGGCTCGGCCTCGAGCGGCTACTTCTGCGCCCAGCGACCCCGGTACAGGGTCCACTTCGCGGCCGTCTTCGATCGCCCCTTCGACGCCTACGGGACCTGGACGCGCCAGAAGTTGAACCCGGGCGCGACCACCGCCTCAGACCAGAGGCAACCCTCGAACGTCCCCTCGCGCACCGCGCAGGCCGGGGCCTACGCGAGCTTCGACACGCGCCGCGACCAGAGCGTCGGGGTCAGGGTCGGGATCTCCTTCGTCAGCGTCGCCGGCGCCCGCGCCAACCTCGCCGCCGAGAGTCGCGGCACCTCCTTCGCGCGCCTCGCCGCCGCCGCGCAGCGGCGCTGGAACGGCGCCCTCGGTTCGATCCGGGTCAGCGGCGGCGCGCGGCGGGATCTCGACACCTTCTACACCGCCCTCTACCGCGCGCTGCTCTCGCCGCGCACCTTCGACGACGCCGACGGGACCTACCTCGGCATGGACGGGCTGCTCCACGACAGCGGCGGGCACACCAAGTACGCCGACCTCTCCGGCTGGGACATCTACCGCACCCAGATCCCGCTGCTGGCGATGCTGCTGCCGCGCCGCGCCAGCGACATCGTCGCCTCGATGCTCGCCGACGCCGCGCAGAGCGGCTGCCTGCCGCGCTGGCCCTACGCCAACGGCCAGAGCATGACCATGGTCGGCGACCCGGCCGACCCGATCATCGCCTCCGCCTACGCCTTCGGCGCCCGCGGCTTCGACCGGACCGCCGCCCTGGCGGCGATGGTCAAGGGCGCGAGCGAGGGCTGCCGCAGCGCCGACGGCAGCTACGTCCAGCGCCAGGGGCTCGAGCAGTACAGGGCGCTCGGCTACGTGCCCTTCGAGATCGACGTCAAACGCCGCAACGCGAACTCGCTGTTCGGCGATCCCGAGGCGGTCTGGGCCTCGGCGGCGACCACGCTCGAGTACGCGGTCGCCGACTTCTCGATCGCCCAGTTCGCGGCCCGCGCCCGGCGCGACCGCGCCACCTACCGCTCCTTCATCGCGCGCTCGGGCAACTGGCGCAACCTGCTCAACCCGCGCAGCGACCTGATCGAGCCGCGCTTCGGCGACGGCTCCTTCCCCGCCGGCTACGACAACCTGCGCGGCGCCGGCTTCGCCGAGGGCAACTCGGTCCAGTACACGTGGATGGTGCCGCACGACCCCACCGGCCTCTTCGCCGCGATCGGCGGGCGGGACAGGGCGACGGGCCGGCTCGACCGCTTCCTGCGCAAGCTGAACGGCGGCGCGGGAGCGACCCACGCCGACCACGCCCTGCTCGGCAACGAGCCGAACCTGAACGTCCCCTGGCTCTACAACTGGGCCGGGCAGCCGTTCAAGACGCAGGCGACGGTGCGGCGAGCGCTGCGCGATCTCTACAGCCCCACCCCCGCCGGGTACCCCGGCAACGACGACCTCGGCACGCTCTCCTCCTGGTACGTGCTCGGGGCGCTGGGCCTCTACCCGGAGGTTCCCGGCGTCGGCCTGCTGGCGATCGGCAGCCCCCTCTTCCAGCGGGCAACCGTGCGACTGGCGGGCGCGCGCAAGCTGCGGATCGTCGCCTCCGCCGGGCGAATCCCCCTGCGCCAAGCCCCCTACATTCAGCGGATGCGTTTCAACGGCCATCCCTATGGCCAGCCCTGGACCACCTACTGCGCCTTGGCGCGCGGGGCAACCCTGACCTACCGGCTCGGGGCGCGTCCCAACCCCTCCTGGGGCAGTTCCGCCGCCGCCCTGCCGCCCTCCTTCGGCCCCGGGCGGCCGCCGCCCGAGAACCGCTGTTCCCCCTGATGCCCGAGCAGCTCCGTACCAACGTCCTCTGGGCGCTCGCCGGCCTGACCGCGCTCGGGGTCGCCGTCCGCTTCGCCAGCCTCGGCGTGCAGAGCTACCACCACGACGAGGTGATCACCGCGATGCGGGTGATCCCCGGCAGCTTCACCGAGATGCTCGGCCAGGTGAAGGGAAGCGAGTCGAACCCGCCGCTCTACTACGTGCTCGCCTGGGGATGGGCGAAGGCGTTCGGGACCGACGAGGTGGGGCTGCGCTCGCTGAGCGCGCTGTTCGGCGCGGCCACCGTCCCGGTCGCTTTCCTGATCGGGCGCGAGCTGGCGAGCAACCGCGCCGGCCTGATCGCCGCCGGCCTCGTCGCCGTCAGCCCGATGCTGATCTGGTACTCGCAGGAGGCCCGCTCCTACGTGCTGCTCGTCTTCTTCGGCGCCCTCGCCCTGCTCTTCTTCGCGCGGGCGCTGCGCACCGGCGACGGGCGCGACCTGGGCCTGTGGGCGCTCGCCTCCGCCCTCGCCCTCGGCAGCCACTACTTCGCCGTCTTCGCGGTCGCGATCGAGGCGGTCTGGCTGCTGGTCGCGTTGCGGGCGAGATGGTGGCCGGTGCTGCTCGCGGTCGGCGTCGTCGTCACGGTCGGGCTGGCCCTGCTGCCGTTGATCTCCGCCCAGATCGACCCGACCCACATCGGCTGGATCGACCACAGCCTGCTCTCGACCCGGCTCTTCGAGACCGGTGGCAGCTTCCTGATGGGAGAGACCGGCCACGTGATCGCCCAGCCCCCGCGCGAGCGCTACGCGGTGATCCCGGCGCTGCTGATCGGCCTCGCCCTGTTGCTGGTTGCGTCGCGCGGCTCGCTTCGCGAGCGGCATGCGGCGGCGCTCGGGCTGACGCTCGGGCTGGGCGTGGTGCTGGTCGCCGCCGGCGTCGCCCTGGCCGGCAGCGACTACATCGTCGAGCGCAACCTGCTGCCCGCCCTGATCCCGCTTTTTCTCGCCGCCGCAGCCGGCTTCGCGGCGAGCGGTGCCCGCCGCACGGGGATCGTGCTCGCGACCGCGCTCTGCGCCTACTGGCTCGCCTTCGACGTCCACGTCACCCGCACGCTCAACCTGCAGCGGCCCGACTTCCGCGATGTGGTCGAGCAGCTCGGGTCGCCGCAGCGGCCGCGGGCGATCGTCACCTGGATACTCGCCGCCGATGGGGTTCAGTTCTACCTGGGAGACGAGTCGCGGCGAAAGTACCGGGGCAAGGTGCCGATCCGTGAGGTCGACGTGATTAGTAAGGCGGTCGTGGTGGGACGGCCGCCGAACCTGCCACCGGCCTTCCACCCGGTCGAGCGCGTGAGGCTGGAGCGACTCACCCTCACCCGTTACCTGGCAAAAGGCATCCACCGGGTCCCGGTCCTGACGCTGCGCGACGCCCGCACCGGGTTTGGCCGCAACGCGGTGATCACGGACGGCTATGAGTGAACGGTGGCGACCAGTGAGCGGGGGCCGCCGTGGTCGCGGTGCTCGCAGAGGTAGATGCCCTGCCAGGTACCGAGCGCGAGGCGGCCGTCGCTGATCGGCAGGGTCAGGGACGGGCCCAGCAGGGCCGCCTTGATGTGGGCCGGCATGTCGTCGTCGCCCTCGAGGGTGTGGGTCCAGTACGGGGCGCCTTCGGGGACCGCGCGGTCGAACCAGGCCTCGAAGTCGTGCCGCACCTCCGGCGAGGCGTTCTCGCTCAGGGCCAGGGAGGCCGAGGTGTGCCGGATCAGCAGGTGGAGGATGCCGACGGAGATCTCTCCCAGCTCGGGCAGGGCATCGCCCACCTCCGCGGTGATCAGGTGAAAGCCGCGCCGCCGCGCCGGGAGCCGGATCGTCCGCTGGATCCACATGGGGTGCTGGGGATCGTAGTCAGCGGTGCCTGCGCCCCCTTGCGCAAAACATCTCAATCGGAAACCATGGCGACCTGACGGCGGGGCTGACATGACGATCGCGGAGATCGACCCGGGCGACCGGCGCGAGCGCAAACGGTTCGTCCGGATCGAGCCCGAGCTGCTGGCGAGCGAGCCGCTGTACGTGCCTGAAATCGCGGCCGACGTGAGCAAGCACCTGCGCGGTCGCTCTCCCTTTTACGAGGAGATGGAGCACACCCTGTTCGTCGCCTGGAACGGCGCCGATGTCGCGCGCTGCGCGGCGTTCGTCAACCGCCGCTGGCAGCGCGACAAGGATGAGCAGGCCGGGTTCATCGGTTACTTCGCGGCGGCGCCGAGGGCTGAGGCCGAGGTCGCGGAGATGCTCGCGGCGGCCGAGCGCTGGCTCGCGGACCGTGGGGCGGACCGGGTGATCGCCCCCTACAACGGCGCGATCTTCCACGGCCTCGGGGTGCGGACCGACGCCTTCGAGGAGGAGCCGATGTTCCCGATGCCGTGGCATCCGCCCCACTACGCGCAGCTGCTCGAGGCCGCCGGCTACCACCCGACCTACCCGTTCTGGCTGTTCGAGATCGAGTTCGCCTCTGAGCGCTACCGGGCGGTCTCCCAACGTGCGCTAGAGGACGCCCGCTGTGAGGTCCGCCAGCTCGACAAGAAGCGCTGGAAGCTGGAGATCGAGCGCCTACGCACGGTGCTCAACGACACCTTTCGCACCGAGTGGGAGTTCCACGCGATGACCAACGCGGAGTTCCACGAGTTCTTCGACCAGATGAAGCAGGTGCTCGACCCGAGCCAGTTCCTCTTCGCCGAAGTCGACGGCGAGCCGGCCGGGTTCTGCTTCGGCTTGCCGGACTGGACGCGCCTCTTCCGCTCGCTCAAGGGCAAGCTCGGGCCGCTCCAGATCGTCCGCATGCTGCGAGGGGCGAAACGCTACGACCGGGCCGGCCTGATCGCGATCGGCGTCCGCGACGCCTACCGTGGAAAGCACATCGGCCAGACCCTCGCCGCGACCCTCTACCGCCGCTACGAAGAGCTCGGCCTGGGCGGCGCCCTCTACTACCCGGTCAACGACCACAACCTCGCCTCGCGCCGGCTCGCCGAATCGTTCGGCGGCCAGGGCCGGATCCTTTACACCTGTTACGACAAGCCGCTCTGATGGGCCGCACAAGTAGCCCAGTTGAAATCTTCAGGCAACGCATCGAGAAGGCTTCCGCAGTTCTCTCCGCTATCGCGCACTGGTTCGAAGTCACGACGAACGTGCCGCCCGATCACGACCAGTGCGACCTTCTCTGCCCCTGCGGCTCTTAACGAGTGGGCGGCCGACTGCGCATGGCCACCAGTGGCCCACGTATCGTCGAGCAGCAACACCGATTTTTCGGATAGGTCGAGAGTCGACCTAAAGCGATTGGTGGAGAAGTCGCGACCTTCGACTTCGCCGGTCGGCTCAAGGGCGCGGTGCAGGCGCTCTTTGATTGGCTCGATCCAGCCAGTGATCTTGGCAAAGGCTGACTGCTTGTCACGCTCGGGGCTGCTGGAGGGCACAATGGTGACGAGATCGAAGTCGCTCGAACCCGAAGCGCGCGCAAGGCACGACTCGTGGTCTCTGAGGAATCGCCACAGAATCGCCGCTACGCGAATCGCATCGTGCCTGCGAATGCTCTCGCTGCTGCCGTCCTTGTAGTTACGCAGGGCCAGGTGGATCTGGCCAAGGTGCTCACTGTAGGTGATTGGAATCATCACATCGAGGCTGTCGGGTTGGTGGTCGCACCTGTAACAGGTGTCATAGTCAGGGTCGATGAACCCCCAGCAGACTCGGCAAATGCCAGGCCCTGTCGGAGCGATGTTCCTCATCGCCCGCTCGTAAGCCTCGCTGGCCTCGTTGACCCCTACCGCCATAATTTGGGAGGTTAAGCGGTCAGGACGAGCTCGTCGGCGTAAAGCCGCTCGAGGTGCTGCGCGATTTCTTCGCTCGTCTCAACGACATAGGTGCTGGGTCGCTCCTTGGCGTAGGTCTGCGCCCACTGATGGCGCAGCAATGAACGGAGAAGGAAGACCGGCCGGCCATGCTCGATTGCCAAGCGGGCCTGCATTCGCGCGCCGCTTTTGTTGCCGGCCTCGACCACGATGCTGGCGCGAGCGAATCCTGACATAACAGCGTTCCGCTGTGGAAACGTCCAGCGACGCGCTTCCTGGCCAGGCCAGAACTGAGAGATGACGGCAGTCTCACGGCCAAGGCGCTCCTGCAGTTCCGCGTTCTGCTTTGGGAAATGGTGTCGCAGACCCGTGCCGATAACCGCCACAGTGCGCCCACCCGCATCAAGCGTGGCCCGGTGGGCGGCGGTGTCGATGCCAGCGGCAAGTCCGCTGACAACGACGTAGTCGTTGGCGACCAGATCCCCAGCGATCTCCGCCGCCTTCTCCAGGCCTGCTGGTGAAGCTTTGCGACTCCCCACGACCGCGACGGAGCGCTCATCGGCTCGACTCAGATCCCCTCGCACGAAGAGGGCGGGTGGCCGATCGTGCACCATCCGCAAGTTCATCGGATAGGAGGCGTCCAGGACGGTCACTAGGCGAATCCCCTCCTTCGCGTAGGAGATCACCCGCTCCTCGAGCTGATCGAGCGTCACCTGCGAGCTTTCGACAGCAAAGAGGCGAGGATCGTTGTTCTCCTCCAGCGCCTCGAGCAGCGCGAGGGCGCTCCCGGTCTCCTCGATCGAGCCGGCCAGCCGATTCCACTGGACCTTGCGGCGCGCCATGAGCGCAAGAACAGCTGCTCGCTCCCTAGTACTGACTAGCGTTTCGTCATCGAACATATGTTCGTATTCTAGCGGACCCACTGGATAACCGTAGCTGGATACTCCCCCCTTGAACGGACGCTCGCAGGAAGTTCGAAGCACGCAAAATCCCGAACCGGACGCACTCAGAGGCCGGCGAGACCGTCGGCGAGGAGCTTGGCGCCGAGCAGAAGCAGGACGATCGTCATGATCACGGCGCTGTTGTCGGACATGAACCGCTTGACCGCGGCGAGGGGACGGGCGGCCCGGCGGCTGTCGAGAAGGTAGAAGAGCACCGCGCCGACGACCGTGATCGAGCCGACGGCGATGAAAACGGCGGTGGCGGTTGCTTTGTCCGCCGTGTCCAGATTCGCCTCGGCGATCGAGGCGACGGCGGTGAGCGTGAGGGCCAGGTTCTTCGGATTCGCCCCCGAAAGCCCCGCTCCGAGCAGGGCCGCGCGGGCCGGCGTCGCGCTGTCGACGGTGGCCATCCAGCTCGGCGCCTCGGGGTCCTCACCGTGCCTGGGTCGCTTCGCCCACTGCTTAGCCGCCATCAGGAGGAAGAGGATCCCGACCGCGACCTTGAGCCAGCCCAGGCCCGGGTCGTCACCATCGGAGTCGCTCCCGCTCGCCACGAGGAGCAACACGACGACGCTCACCGAGAGGAGACCGACGACCCAGCCCAAGGCGAACGCCGGGCCGGCCGTACGTGCCCTCGGTGCCCCGAGGACGAGAACGACGGCGACGATCGGAATCGGACTGAGCGCGACCGCGAGCGCCGAGGGCAGCAGGTCGCCGATGGCATCGGTCAGCACGACACCGTCTCCTGCTCAGCTATCTGAGTCCCGCGCGGCGGCGGAGTGCCTCGCGGGTTGCGTAGAGCGCGGGGAGGGCGGCGGTGTCCTTCGGGCGCCCGAGCTTTTCCTTCGAGGCGATCACGTCGTCGATCGTGATCGCGCGGACCGAGAACTCGCCCAGGGTCAGCTCGACCGTCGCCGCGTCCTCGTAGCCACCGATCGCGGCAGCAAGAGGGACGACGTCGAGCGGACCGGCCTCGGTGTCGAAGCGCTGCGCCTGCCAGCCGAGGAAGTCGCCCCCGTCCAGTTCGAGCGCAGCTTCGCGGCCGGGCAGACGAGCGCCGAGAGAGCTAAGGGCCGCGGCAAGACGGTCGGCGTTGTCGATGTCTCGCCGCGGCATCACGTCGAGATCGAGCGTGACCGTCGGGTTGCCCTGGAGCCAGGCAGCAAGGGCGCCGATCACGTAGAACTCGACGCCGTGGTCGACGAGAGCGCGCAGCAGGCGCTCGGGATCGAGCTCACTCATCCTGGCCCCTCGCGAGCGCGTGCAGACGGGCGTACCGGGCGAGGGAGCGGAGGCGCTCCGCCGGCGTCAGTTCAAGAAGCCGCTCTGCCAGCTCGATGTCCTCAGCCTCCGGCACAGTTTCAACGTTGATCCGCAATCGCCGCCCGCAGGATTCCGCGAGCCGCTGAAGCGTCTCCCAGGATGGGGTTGCCACGCCGCCCTCGTAGCGTGCGATCGCCGACTGCGAGGTGCCGGCCCGTCTCGCCATGGCACGCTGAGAGAGCCCGGCGTTCAGCCGAAGTTGGCGCAGGAGTGGGCCGAAGTGGTCCATTCCCAGATGATACCTGATCAGGTATCAAAAGCGAATCATGTGAAGATAGGCCGCGTGGCAAGACTGAGTCCGCCGCCGTTGCTCGACCGCCTCGTCAGCCACCCCTGGCTGATCGGCGACCCGACGACGCCGGGGCGCCGGCTCGGCCGGCGGGTACGCTGGCTCGCCGTGATCGCGATCGTCGTCGCCAACGCGGTCGGGGCGCTGGTCGTGGCCGCCTTCGCCCTGCTCGTCCTGCCGAAGCCGGAAGGGCTGCCGCAGGGCGAAACCATCGCCGCGAACCTGACCCTTGCCGGCATCTACCTCGCCCTCGCGATCGCCCTCGGCGTCCGCTGGGGACGGCGGCTGGTCGAGGGCGGCAAGGGCGGGATCAGCTCCTGGCTCGAGCAGGACCGGCCGCCGACCGAGGCGGAGAAGCTGCGGGTGCTGCGGGCGCCGCTGCGGGTGCTCGCGGTCGCGGCGGGACTGTGGGGCGTCGCGGTCGCCGGCTTCACGCTGCTCAACCTGCTCTTCGACCCCCTGCTCGCGCTCGGCGTCGGGCTGCACGGTCGCGCTCGGCGGGCTGACCACCTGCGCCGTCGCCTATCTGCTGACCGAACTGGCGCTGCGCCCGGTCGCCTCGCGGGCGCTGGCCAGCGGCGCGCCACAACGAAGCCGGCTTCCGGGGCTGACCTCACGCTGGCTGCTCGCCTGGGCGCTCGGCACCGGCGGGCCGGTGGTCGGGCTGGCCTTGATCGGCGTCGTGGCGCTGACCCCGGTCGAGATCGACGAGACGACGCTGGCGCTGACGACGGTGACGCTGTGCGGGATCGCGCTCGTCTTCGGCGCCCTCGTCTCGCTGCTCGCCGCCTACGCGACCGTGCACCCGATCGGCTCGATCCGGCGCGGCCTCAGCGAGGTGCAGGAGGGCAACTTCGAGGTCGAGCTGGCGGTCTGGGACAGCACCGAGGTCGGCCTCCTCCAGGCCGGCTTCAACGAGATGGTCGGCGGCCTGCGCGAGCGCGAGCGGATCCGCGACCTCTTCGGCCGGCAGGTCGGCCACGAGGTCGCGCGCGAGGCGCTGGCGACCGGCACCGACCTCGGCGGGGTCGAGTGCGAGGTCGCCGTGGTCTTCGTCGACGTGGTCGGCTCGACCCGGCTCGCGACCACCCGCTCGCCGCACGAGGTGGTCGACCTGCTCAACCGCTTCTTTGGCGAGGTGGTCGAGGTCATCGAGGAGCACGGGGGCTGGATCAACAAGTTCGAGGGCGACGCCGCGCTCGCGATCTTCGGCGCCCCGCAGCCACTCGACGACGCGCACGGCCGGGCGCTCGCCGCGGCGCGCGAGCTGCGGCGGCGGCTGCGCGCCTCGGTCGCCGAGCTGGAGGCGGGGATCGGCGTCGGCTCCGGCGTCGTCGTCGCCGGTCACGTCGGCCACGAGAACCGCTTCGAGTACACCGTGATCGGCGACTCGGTGAACGAGGCGGCGCGGCTCAGCGACCTCGCCAAGGAGCACGACCCGTCGGTCCTCGCCTCGGCCCGGACCGTGGAGCTGGCCGGCGAGCCCGAGGCCGCCGGCTGGGCACTAGGCGAGGCGGTGGAGCTGCGCGGCCGCTCCGAGCCGACCGTCCTGGCGCGGCCGCTGGCCGGCTAGCGACGGGTATCCGAGCGCCAGCTCAGGTCGACTCCCCCAGGAAGCGCTGTTCGATGCCGTCGAGCACGGTTTGCAGGCCGAGCTCGAAGCGGTCGATCGAGGACCGGGCGCGGAGGTTGTCGGGGAGGGCGGCGAGCTCCGGGAACTCGACCACGTCGGTCGCGGCGATCGCCGCTTCCATGTCCTCCGGGTTGACGGTGCCGACGGTGCGAAACGAGTAACCGATTATGTAGTCGTTGACGATCCCCTGCACCTGCCAGACGTCGCCCTGCTCGAGCGCGAGGCCCGCCACGCCCCGTGCCATCTGCTTGGCGAGCTTGATCGCGTTGGGGCCGGGCTTGGGCCGATCGAGGGTGACGAGGAGCATCCAGGGGTGAAGGGCGTAAGCCGCGTACATCGTCCTTGCCGAGACCGCGACCGCCTCGCGCCAGGGCTCCGGCAGAGGACGATCGACCAGCATCTCCTCCACCCCCTCGTCGTGCATCGCGGCGAGCAGCTCGCCCTTGCTGGCGAAGTGGTCGTAGAGGCTCATCGCCCGCGCGTCGAGCGCGGCCGCGACGCGCCTGACCGAAACCGCATCCAGGCCCTCGGCATCGGCCAGGCGGATCGCCGCCGCCGTGATCGCCTGCGGCGACAGCCGCCCCCTTCTATTCGTCTGTCCCCCAGACTGCTTCACCGTATCCCCCTTGGTGCTACAGTGTAGCGATAACTGACCCTGGGGAGGGAGACATGAGCCAACACAGCCGCCTGTCAACGATTGCGCTTGCCCTGATCTTTGCACTGAGCGTCTTCGCCGCGCCTGCGAGCGCCGCGCCCCTCTCGATGACGTTCACCGACAGCCGCGCCAACGTCGGGGTCCAGCTCTCCGACGACGCCCTGTTCGAGGCGCCCGACACGGCGCCGTTCGAGGCCGCGATCGACCCTGGGAGCGGCTCGATCACCGGGGGTGTCCTCGAGGTTCCCCAGTTCTCGACCTTCATCACCGACCCGATCGATGCCGACGTCACCGTCGATTTCGAGATCGGGATCATCACCGGGAGCTTCGATCAGTCAAGCGGCGCGCTCACTCTGGAGGGCGAGGCGGGTGGAACGCTGACTGCCAACGGACACGAATGCACCGTCTCCACGACTCCGACGGTCCTGAGCCTCTCGACCGCGGGAAATAACGGCGGCACGAGCCCGCGCTCGGGAGCGCCCTTCGCGACGGGACTCGCCGGGGCGGGGGCGATCGCCGGGCAGTGGACTGACATGCACGCGGCGCCGGTCGACCCGGGACCCGGAGGCGACACGATCTTCTGCGAAGACGTCGAAGAGGAGATCGGCGGCCCGGGCGGCGTCTGGCTTGAGCAGGGGGGCGAGCCGCTCTCGATGACCTTCACCGAGGCCCGCGCCAATGTCGGGGTCCAGCTCTCCGACGAAGCCCTGTTCGAGGCGCCCGACATAGCGCCATTCGAGGCCCGGATCGACCCTGCGAGCGGCTCGATCACGGCCGGTGTACTGCAGGTTCCGGACTTCTCGACCTTCATCGAAGAGCCCGTCGACGCCGACGTCACGGTCGAATTCGAGATCGGGATCATCACCGGGAGCTTCGATCAGGCGACCGGCGCACTCACTCTGGAAGGCGACGCGGGTGGAACGCTGACGGCCAACGGAGACGAATGCATCGTTTCGACGACTCCGTCGCCCCTGCCCCTCTCGACCGCGGGTAACAGCGAAGGCACGAACCCGCGCTCCGGAGTGCCGTTCACCGCCGGGCTCACCGGGCCGGGAGCGATCGCCGGGCAGTGGACCGACATGAATGCGGTGCCGGCCATCCCCGGCGAGGGCGTGGCCGTCTGCAACAAGGTCGATGAGCGCATCGGCGGGCCGGGAGGCATCTGGCTCGAGCAGGAGGGCGAGGTCGTGCAGCCACAGCCAAAGCCAGAGCCGCAGCCAAAGCCGCAGCTGACGACGGATCCGGGCAAAGGCCAGACTTCGCCGCCGCTATGCGTCGTCCCGAAACTTGCCGGCAAGACGCTGGCGCGGGCAAAGGCGGCCCTGAAAGCGGCCGACTGCAAGATAGGCAAAGTCCGCAAGCCGAAACGGCACAAAGGCCAGGGACGTCCGGCCCTGGTCGTCAAGTCGTCAAACCCCGCGGCGGGCACGAGCCGGCCAACGGCAAGGTCCACCTCAAACTGCGCTGGCGCGACCCGCTCAGCGGGTAGAGCGCTTGGCTACCCGTTTGTTCTCCCGCTCCAGTGAGGTGAGGAACGGGACCGGGTCGATCGGGGCGCCGCCGCCGTAGTAGGCGCCTTCCCAAAGCTCGAAGTGGAGGTGGCAGCCGGAGGCGTTGCCGGTGTCGCCGACCGCACCGACCACCTGCCCCGCGACGACGCTCTGGCCGGGAGCGACGACGGCCGCTTCCTGCAGGTGCATGTAGGCGAGGTCGAGGGTCGATTCCTTCAGGTCGAGCACCAGGTAGTTGCCGGCCCGCGCGTGGTATTTGACGAAGCGGACCTTGCCGGCGCCGACGGCGACGAGCGGGGTCCCGCAGGGAGAGCCGATGTCGGCACCCTGGTGGCCGCGGCCGGCGCCGAAGCCCTCCCAGAACTGGTGCGGGCCGCGGATCGGGTAGACCTGGCGTCCTGCGGAAACCGTGGTGGGCGGCACGGCCGACGCCGCGGGGGTGGCGCTGACCCCGCCGAGGCCGGCCTCGGCGGGGGCGACGGCGACGCTCGCGCAGAGCGCGATCAGCGCCAGCGCTGCGGCTGCAAAAGCCCCGCCCCTGCGAATGCTTCCCTGCTTCGAACCGACCAAGATGCGTCCTCTCTCTCTAGAGCCGGCGGGGTTAGCTGTCGGGCTCGCGCTGAAAGAGCTGCGCTACGGACTCAACGTCCGATTCGCCCCTGGGGAGTCGCCTCCCCTTTGGTTCCCCCACTCCCTCGACGTCGTGCCGAGGGATTAGGCAGGTTTTGGTCGCCGCGCAGTATAAGCAGGTGGGCCGACCAACCGATCAGCGCTCCCGGGACCCGCGCGCTAGGCCCGGTGCTCGGGGTTGGGGAAGTCGAAGCGGCAGCCGGCGTCCCACTCGGTCCGCTGGTTGCCGTGGGCGGGGATGCCGCCGGCGTCCTTCAGCATCCGCGCCAGGTGCAGCAGGTTCCAGGCGGCGAAGGTGGTGTTGCGGTTGGTGAAGTCGTTCTCGGGGCCGCCGGAGCCGTCGTCGAGGTAGGACGGGCCGGGGCCGGCCTCGCCGATCCAGCCGGCGTCGGCCTGGGGCGGGATCGTGTAGCCGAGGTGCTGCAGCGAGTAGAGGACGTTCATCGCGCAGTGCTTGATCCCGTCCTCGTTGCCGGTGACGATGCAGCCGCCGACCTTGCCGTAGTAGGCGTACTGGCCCTTCTCGTTGAGCTGGCTCGAGTTGCCGTAGAGGCGCTCGATCACCTGGGTCGCGACGGAGGACTTCTCCCCCAGCCAGATCGGCATCCCGAGCACGAGGATGTCGGCCGCCATCACCCGCTCGAAGAGGGCCGGCCACTCGTCCCGCTCCCAGCCGTGCTCGGTCATGTCGGGCCAGACCCCGGACGCGATCTCGTGGTCGATCGCGCGGATCGAGTCGACCGCCACCCCGTTGCGCCGCATGATCTCGATCGAGAGATCCATCAGCCCCTGGGTGTTCGAGACCTCGGGACCGCGCTTCAGCGTGCAGTTGACGAACAGCGCCCGCAGGTCCGAGTAGTCGGTCATCGGGGGCAAAGCCTACCCGCGCCAAACTCGATCACTAACTGGGGTCAGGGCAACAGTTAGTGATCGAGTTTGCCATCGCTGGGCGCGCCGCCGTCCTGGGCGACGCGCCAACGTCCTGCGCTCGCCATCTAGTCGAACGCGTATTTCTCGTATTCGCCGACGTTGTCTTTGGTCACCACGGCGGCGGGGACGATGATCTGGCGCGGGACCTCCGGTGGGACCAGCTCCGGGAAGCCCTCGCCGAGGCCGATCAGGCGGGCCATGTTCACGGCCGAGGCGGCCATGTTCGGGTTGTAGAGGAAGGTGGCCCGGTAGAGGCCGCCCTCTTCGATCTGTTCCATCGCGGCCTGCGAGCCGCCGACCCCGGTGAGGAACATTTCGTCGTCGCGGCCCGAGTTGCGGATCGCCTGGACGATGCCCTGGGCCATGTCGTCGTCGTGCGTGTAGACGGCGTCGATCTGGTTCTCGGACTGGAGGATGTTCTCCATCACGGTCAGGCCTTTGTCCGGGTTGAAATCGGCCGGCTGTTGAGCGACGACTTCGATCCCGCCGTCGGGGCAGACCTTTTTCATCTCTTCTTCGAACCCTTCGGTCCGTTCCTGGGTGACCGAGATTCCCGGCAGGCCCTGGATTTCGACGACTTTGCCTTTGCAGTTGAGCTCTTCGCCGATGTAGTCGGCCGCGAGCACACCGATCTGGTGGTTGTCGCCGAGGATCGTCGCGGTCGCGGCGTCCGGCTGGGTGAAGAGGCGGTCGATGTTGACCACCGGGATCCCCGCCGCCTCGGCTTTCTGGGCGACCGGCGTCAGTGCTTCACCGTCCTGCGGCAGCACCACCAGCACGTCCGGTTTTTCCGAGATCACCTGCTCGATCTGCTGCGCCTGCGAATCCGAGTCCGCCGCCTCGAGCAGTTTGAAATCGATGTCGTCGTATTGATCCGCCTGGGCCTGCGCGTTCTTCGAGATCGCGCCGAGCCAGCCGTGGTCGGTCGGCGGCACGCTGGCCACGATGCGCACGGTTTTGCCCGAGTCGCCGCCGCCACCAGAGCCTCCGGCCGCGGCCGAGCCTCCTCCGTCGGTCACCGTGACCGTCTCGCTGTCGCTGCCGCAGGCGGATAGCCCCAGCACCAACAGGCCGACGATCCCAAGCGTGACCATGAGTCGCTTCAGCGACATGATCATTCCTCCTCACTGCTAGTTGACTGACACCTTCGGTACAGCTGAAGTGCGTTCACCCTCACCACCTCGCCTCCGGGCGCTGCAGCAGCACGGCGCCGAGCACGATCGCCCCTTTGGTCACCTGCTGGATCTCGGTCGAGAGGTCGAGCTGGGTCATCAGGCTGAAGATCAGGGCGAAGGTGAGGACGCCGAGGAAGGTCCCGACCATCGTCGCCCGCCCGCCGGCGAGGCTGGTGCCGCCGATCACCACGGCGCCGATCGCGTCGAGCTCGTAGAGGTTGCCGCTGACCGGCGAGGCGCTGCCGAGCCGGGCGCAGAGCAGGATGGTGGCGATCCCCGCCATCAGGCCGGAGAGCACGTAGACGCTGAAGATCACTTTGCGCACCGGCACGCCGGCGATCCGCGCCGCTTCGCGGTTGCCGCCGACGGCGACGACGTAGCGGCCGAAGCGGGTGCGGTTGAGCAGGATCCAGCCGCCGACGACGATCCCAAGGAAGACCCAGACCGAGACCGGGATGCCGAGAATTTTCCCGGTCCCGAACCAGAGCAGCGAGAACGGCGCCGGGTCGCCGAAGGAGCCGCCGTTGAGGTCGAGCAGGCCGACCGGGAGCTTGTCGTTGAGCAGCAGCGCCAGGCCGCGGGCGATCGAGAACATCGCCAGGGTGGCGATGAAGGGGACGACGCGGCCGTAGGTGATCGCGGTCGCGTTGATCGTCCCGAGCAGGACGGCGAACCCGATCGCGCCGAGCATGAAGACGACCGTGGTGCCGCTGGGGTCGACGAGGATGCCGCCGAAGACGCCGGCCGCGGCGACCATCGAGCCGACCGAGAGGTCGATCCCGGCGGTCGCGATCACGAACGTCATCCCCACCGCCAGCACCCCGATGATGCTGGCCTGGGTGAGCATGTTGCGGATGTTGTCCCAGGTCGGGAAGGTGTCCGGGCGGAGGATCGCGCCGGCCACGAAGAGGGCGATCACGACCAGCGCCAGCGCGTACTCCTGGAACTGCAGCGCTCCGAGCCGGCTGCGCAGTGCCGCTGCCTGGTTCATGCGACCTCCTCGATCAGGTCGGGGCCGGCGGTCGGGACGACCGCGTGCGAGAGCAGCTCGCGCTCGCTCGCGCGGGCGCCGTCGACCTCCGCCACCAGCTCGCCCTCGCGCATGACGAGGACGCGGGTGCAGATCCCCGCCAGCTCCTCCAGCTCGGAGGAGACGAGGACGACTCCGAGGCCCCCGGCCGCCAGCTCGGTGACGATCCGGTAGATCTCGGCCTTGCTCGGGATGTCGACCCCGCGGGTCGGCTCGTCGAGCAGGAGCACCCGGCATTCGCGCAGAAGCCAGCGGGAGAGCACGATCTTCTGCTGGTTGCCGCCCGAGAGCTCGCGGGCACGGCGGTCGGGGTCCGCGGGAGTGGTGTGAAGCGCGCGCAGCTGCTCGCGCGCGGCCTCGCGCTCGGCGCGGACGTCGAGCAGGCCGTGGCTGAAGCGGCCGAGGTCGGCGAGGGTGATGTTCTTGGTCAGGCTCCAGTCGAGCAGCAGCCCCTGCGACTTGCGGTCCTCGGGGGCGAGGCCGAGCCCGGCGGCGATCGCGCGGTCGGGCCGGTTCGGCGCCAGGCGGCGGCCGGCGACGGTCACCTCGCCGGCTTCGCGGCGGTCGAGGCCGCAGATCAGCCGCAGCAGCTCGCTGCGCCCGGAGCCGACCAGGCCGCCGATCCCCAGCACCTCCCCGGCCCGCACCTCGAAGCTGACCCCGCGCACCATCGGCAGCCCCTTGAGGTCGCGGACCTCGAGCAGCGTCTCGCCGTCGCCGCGCGGGCGCTCCGGGTAGAGCCGCTCGACCTTGCGCCCGACCATCAGCCAGACCAGCTCCTCGGTCGGGGTGTCGGCGGCGATCCCGCCGGCGGCGGTGGCGCCGTCGGCAAGCACGGTGACGCGGTCGCCGATGTGGCGGATCTCGTCGAGCCGGTGCGAGATGTAGACGACGCCGACGCCCTCGGCGGTGAGCCGGCGCACGACCTCGAACAGGGTCTCGACCTCGCCCGCGTCGAGGATCGCCGAGGGCTCGTCCATGATCAGGACGCGGGCGTCGTAGGAGAGGGCGCGGGCGATCGAGACGACCTGGCGGGCGGCGGGGCGCAGCGCCCGCAGCGGCAGCCGCGGGTCGATCCGCTCGTGGCCGAGCCGGGCGAGCAGGGCGGCGGAGTCCGCGCGCATCCGCGCCAGGTCGAGCAGCGGGCCGCGCCGCGGCTCGTGCCCGAGGAAGACGTTCTGGGCGACGCTGAGGTCCTCGACCAGGTCGAGCTCCTGGTAGATCGTCGCGACCCCCCGCGCCAGGACCCCCGCCGGGTCGCCGGCCGGCAGTGGCTCGCCGTCGACGAGGATCTCGCCGCCGCTCGGCTCGACCACCCCGGCGACGCACTTGATCAGCGTCGACTTGCCGGCACCGTTGGGGCCGAGCAGGCAGTGCACCTCGCCCTGGCGGACGTTGAAGTCGACCCCGCGCAGCGCCGTCACCCCGGGGTACTCCTTGACCAGGCCGCGGACCTCGAGCACGGTCGGGTGGTCCTCGGCGGGCGCGCCGCGCTTGTCCGCCGCGCCGTTCACCCGACCACCAGCGGCCTCAGGTTGCGCTCGGCGATCTCCAGCCCCTGCAGCACCCTCTCCTCGCTGCCGCCCCAGATCGGGTCCTCGTGCTCGACCGAGAGCACGCCGTCGAAGCCGCCCTCATAGAGGGTGTCGACGTAGCGGCGGAAATCGACTTCGCCGCTGCCCGGCAGCCGGTAGGCGCCACCAGCCCATGTCCCAGGGATCCTGCTCGCGCTGGGCGAGCCGGCCGAAGAAGCCGAAGCGGTTGCGCTGCGCCGGAAAGACCTCGGCGTCCTTGGCGTGCGCGTGGACCACCCGCTCCACGTAGGGCCGCAGCGCCGCCACGGGGTCGATCCCGAGCCAGAGCAGGTGCGAGGGGTCGAAGTTGAGGTAGAGGCCGATCCCGAACATCCACTCCCACAGCTCCGGCGAGTAGGCGAGGTTGCCGGGATACCCGTCGGGGTGCCAGCCCTCCATCACGCAGTTCTCGATCATCAGCTTCACCCCGCGCTCGTCGGCGTAGTCGACCAGCAGCGGCATCACCCGCTCGGCCTCGCGCAGGTTCTCGGCGACGCTGCGGCCGGGGTCGCGGCCGATGAAAGTGCCGACCGGGACGCCGCCGAGCGCGGCGGCGGCGTCGATGCAGGCGCGCACGTGGGCGTGGACCCGCTCGCGCTCGGCCAGGTCGGGGTGCAGGTTGTTGTCGTAGTAGGCGAGAGCCGAGAGCTCCAGTCCGCTGCGCTCCAGCGCGGCGCGGACGCGGTCGGCCTCGGCGGCGTCGAAGCGGTCGGCGGCGAGGTGCGAAGCGGTGAAGGGACGGTCGCCGAGCGTCGGCCAGGCGGCCAGCTCGAGTGCCTCGTAGCCGTGGTCTCCGGCCCAGCCCGCGACCTGCTCCAGCGGCCACTCCGGCAGGCAGGCGGTGAGCAGCCCCAGCTTCATCCCGCCACCTCGACCCACTCGTTGCGGCGCGCCGACTCCAGCACCGCCTCGGTGATCCGCACCGCCCGCGCCCCGTCATCGAGGCGCGGCAGGCCGTCGGCGGCTCCCTCCCCGGCAAAGGCCGCGTAGCTCTCCCTGACGAAGGCGTCGAAGCAGTCGGCGTAGCCCTGCGGGTGGCCGCCGGGCAGGGTGACGTAGCGGGCCGCCTCCGGCGCCAGCGTCTCGAAGTCGCGCGGAACCACTTCGGCCGCGCCGCGCCGCAGGACGGCGAGGCTGTCAGGTCGTTCCTGGTCGAAGGCGAAGGTTTCCTCGGCGGCGGTGATTTCGAGCCAGAGCCGGTTCTTGCGCCCGGCCGAGACCTGCGAGACGAGCAGCGAGCCGGTCGCGCCGGCGTCGGTCTCGAACAGCAGCGCCGCGACGTCCTCGGTCCGCACCGGCCGCTCCTCCCCCGCGCCGTCGCCGCGCGCGAACGAGGCGGCGTCGCCGCCGCGGCGAGTCGGGTGGGCGATCGCGGTCCGCGCCACCAGCGCGGTCAGCCGCTGGCCGCTGACGAACTCGACCAGGTCGCACCAGTGCGAGCCGATGTCGGCGAAGGCGCGCGAGGCGCCGCCCAGCTCCGGGTCGACGCGCCAGTTGTAGTCGTCGGCGCCGAGCAGCCAGTCCTGCAGGTAGCCGCCGCTGAGCAGGAGCGGCGGGGCGGCGGCGCCGAGCCGCGCCCGCAGCTCGCGCACGGTCGGGTAGTAGCGGTAGACGAAGGGGACGGTGACGAGGACGCCGGCGCGCTCCGCCGCCTCGGACAGCTCCGCCGCCGCGGCCGAGTCGAGTGCAACCGGCTTCTCGCAGACCACGTGCTTGCCGGCCTCGATCGCGGCCCGGGCCAGCGGCACATGCAGGTGGTTCGGGGTGCAGATATGGACGACGTCGATCCCATCGTCAGTGGCCAGCTGCTCGGCGCCGGCGAACTCGCGCTCGGCCCCGAGCTCGGCCCGGGCCGCGGCGCCCCGCTCGGGAGAGGAAGCGGCGACGCCGACGATCCGAGCTCCGGCGAGGCGGGCGGCGCGGGCGTGGATGCGGCCGACGAAGCCGGTGCCGGCGATGCCGACGCGCAGGCCCTGGACGCTGGCCAGGAGGCTCGTGGATCCAGCCTGAGCCGCACTCTCCTCCATGAAACGAACGTAGACCCCTTTTGTATGGATGTCAAGCAAAAGCTTTGCTGTTTCCTTACAGAAGTGCTTTGATTCACTCCCCCGCCCAGCCATGGACGCCAAACCACAGCGCGCAGACGGCCCGATCGGCCCCGGCTCCCTGCTGAAGCTGATCCGCGCGGGCGACGGGACCACGCGGGCGGACCTGGCGCAGCGCACCGGGCTCGCCCGCTCGACGATCACGCAGCGGCTCGAGCAGTTGCAGGGCCTCGGGCTGCTGAAGGAGGTCGGCGGCAATCAGTCGACCGGCGGCCGGCCGCCGATGCGGCTGGTCTTCAACGAGGACGCGGCGCTGGTCCTGGCCGCCGACCTCGGCGCCACCCACTCGCGGCTCGCGGTCACCAACCTCGGCGGCCGGGTGCTGGCCGAAGGCCGCGGCGACATCGAGATCGCCGACGGGCCCGAAGTCGTGCTCGAGTGGGTCGAAGCGCGCTTCAACGCGCTGCTCGCCGAGGCCGGGGCGGACCACGGCGCGGTCGCCGGGATCGGGATCGGCGTCCCCGGGCCGGTCGAGCACTCGACCGGGCTGCCGCGCAACCCGCCGATCATGCCCGGCTGGGACGGCTTCCCGATCCCGGAGCGGCTCGCCACCGGCTTCGGCGCCCCGGTGCTGGTCGACAACGACGTCAACATCATGGCCCTCGGCGAGCACTGGAGCCACTGGCGCGAGGTCGAGCACCTGCTCTTTGTCAAGGTCGGGACCGGGATCGGCTGCGGGATCGTGATCGACGGCCGCGTCCACCGCGGCGCCGACGGGGCCGCCGGCGACCTCGGCCACGTCCGCATCCCGGTCGACGAGGACCACGAGGACGTGGTCTGCAGCTGCGGCAACGTCAACTGCCTCGAGGCGCTGGCGGGCGGCGGCGCGATGGCGCGGCGGCTCAAAGCCGAAGGGGTCGAAGTCCACAACTCGCGCGAGCTGGTCGAGCTGACCCGGGCCGGCCTCCCCGCCGCGGTCCAGCTCGTCCGCCACTCAGGCCGCCTGATCGGCGAGGTCCTGGCGGCCGCGGTCAACTTCTACAACCCCTCGGTGATCGTGATCGGCGGCGACGTCGCCGACGCCCAGGAGCCGCTCCTCGCCAGCGTCCGCGAGGTCGTCTACCAGCGCTCCCTCCCGCTCGCGACCCGCCACCTCCGCATCGTCCGCAGCCCACTCGAGGACCGCGCCGGCGTGATCGGCGCCGCCGCGATGGTGACCGAGCGCTTCCTCGCCCTCGACCCGCAGTTCAGGCGTCAGGTGGGTCAGCCATCGAAGTAGCGGGCGCGTACGTGAGCGACCAGGTCGTAGACGAGCCTGACCACTACCCAGAGCAGGCCAAAGCTGCCGGCGGTAACGATCAGGTCGGCCCAGTCGCGTTCCTCGAACCCGGGATCGTCGTGGCCGAAGATGGCGACGAGGACGGTGCCGATCACGATTGCCGTCAGCGACCATTTGGCGAGCTGGACGTTGGAAACCCGGCGCTGCTTCAGCCGCGGCCAACCGAACCTTGGCTTGAGGCGATCGAGCAGCGGTTCGGTCGGAGGGCTGGGCGCGGGCTGGTATGCCGGATCCCAGTCATCGACCGCAGGCAGATAATCCTCGGCCACGATCTCCGGTGCCGCTTCGGCGAGCTCGAACAGCTGCGCGTCGGCGCCGCGCAGAAACAGCACCGGCGTGCCGAACTCGATGTCGTTGCCGGCGGCGAAGATCGAACGGCGGGACTGGGCGAGTGCCGCATCGACCGGATAGCCCTCGGCGAGTGAGGCGTAGAGCCGGCCTGCGAAGGCGATCGCCGCCTCGTCGGTGATCTCGAACTGCATACCGATCACCGCCGGGATCCCGTACTGCACGAGGCTCGAGGCGACACCCGAGAAGGGGTCGACATGGGAAGTGCGGGCGCCTTCACAGGAATTCAGCACCGCAAGGCGCAGGCCGCGCTCGTCCTGCAGCAGGGAACCAAGTTCCTCTCCAGAGACCTCGTGCGGATCGCCGTGGCTGTTTTCGAGCACCAGGATGCCACCGTCCGTACGCGTGTCATAAGCGCCGTGCCCGACGTAATGGAAGACGTGGACCTCACCGGCGCGGCCGATCGCCTCGTCGAGCTCGCCGAGCGTTCCCCGCTCCAGCCACTCAAGCGTGACCAGCCCACGCTCGCGGAGTGGCCCCAGCGCGGTGGCAAGCTTCGCCTTCTCACGGTCGACATCAAGCGTCGCGACGCCGCGCGGATGACTGACCATCCCAAGCACATGGAGCGGCAGGGTGACGGGATGTGGCGTTCGTACCTCGGTCAGGTCGAGCGAGCGCACGACCGGGCTGTAGATCGACTGGGCGAGGAAGCGGGGCTGCTCGTAGAGGTACTCCCATGGCACCCCCATCAACTCCGGCACCCCGGTGAGGTACAACGTCACCCTAAGACCCTTACGGTGGCTCTCAGCCGCGCCGCGGGCCGCGCGGAAAACGTCCCGCACGCCATCGACCATCAACGCCTCGAAGAGCTTGGCGCCGAACTGCTTCGCCTCCTCCATCTGGGCCGAGCGATAACCGCGCACCGTCATCCGCTGCCGGCCCACCCGCAAGACGAAGTTGTCGAGCTTCCGTCTCGCCGAAGGGCAGAGTGAACGTGCCTGAAGCGGTGGAGCCGTCGGGGGCGAAAGCGACTACCTGGTACGAGTCATCCACACCGGGCTGTATGCGAACCCTGAACTCGTCGTAGTTTGGCGCCTGCTCGACCATCCTCCCCCTATCTCCTTCGACGCGACGCCCACGCTAACGGCTCGGGCTGTCTGAACTTCGCGCGCGTGGTCTTCAGCGCCCGACCCTGACGTTGACCTCGGGGCGAGGAAAGCCGCGGCGGACGAGATGCTGTGGCACAGTGGCGCGAAGATCGGCAACAGTCCGCGGCGCCGTCGTCACGGGAATGCGGTTGCGAACCGTGACCAGCCCATCCCGCCGTCCGTGGGCATCTTCGTCCCCGGGGGAGGCGAGGGACGGGCATCGATGGAGGCCCGGTCGCTCGTGTCGAGTTCTTGCCGCATAGCGGCATAAAGTCGACACGCCCCCCGAGTTCTCCCCCCGCAAACTGAAATGCTGCACAGCCATGAGTCTCCGCACCCTCTGGCGGGGGGCGCTCGTGCTCCTGCTCGACGCGCTGACGCTGCTGCTGCTCTCGCAGCTGATGAGCGGCTTCGTCCTCGACGGGGCCGGGGCGGCGCTCGGGGCGGCGGCGCTGATCGGGTTGCTGAACGCGCTGGTCTGGCCGGCGCTGGCGCGCTTCGCGCTGCCGCTGACGGTGCTGACCCTCGGCGGGGCGGCGCTGCTGCTCAACGGCCTGCTCGTCACTTTCGCGATCGACCTGCTGCCCGGGGCTGAGATCGAGGGCGTGCTCGAGGGGGTGGTGGTGACGATCGCGATGACGGCGATCACCTCGATCGTCTTCTCGCTGCTGGCGATCGACGAAGACGACTCCTGGTACCGCAACGTAGTCGGGCGGCAGGCGCGGCGGCGCGAGCACGCGGTGAAGAGCGAGGTGCCGGGGATCGTCTTCCTCGAGATCGACGGCCTCGCCCACGACGTCCTGCATCGGGCACTCAGCGACGGCAGCGCCCCCAACCTCGCCGCCTGGCTGCGCCAGGGGTCGCACCGGCTGAACCGGTGGGAGACCGACTGGTCCTCGCAGACCGGCGCCTGCCAGGCCGGGCTCCTGCACGGCAACAACGACGACATGCCGGCCTTCCGCTGGTGGGAGAAGGACCGCGGCCGGGCGATCGTCACCAACCACCCGCGCGACGCCGAAGAGCTGGAGCGGCGCCACTCGGACGGGCGCGGGCTGCTGCACGCCGACGGCGCCAGCCGCGCCAACATCCTCTCCGGCGACGCCCCGCACTCGATGCTGACGATGAGCACGGCGCTGCACCGCCGCCGCCCGATCGGCCGCGACTACGCCGCCTACTTCGCCCGCCCCTACGCGGTCGCCCGCACCCTCGTCCTCGTCGTCGCCGAGGTCGCGCGCGAGCGCCGTGCCGCCCGCGGCCAGGTCCGCGACGACGTCCGCCCGCGGATCGCCCGCAGCCGCTCCTACGCCCTCGTCCGCGCCTGGGGCACGATCGTCCAGCGCGACCTCCAGGTCGCCGCCGTGGTCGGCGACGTGCTCGCCGGCCGTCCGACGATCTACACCACCTTCCTCGCCTACGACGAGGTCGCCCACCACTCCGGGATCGAGCGCCACGACGCGCTCGCCGTCCTCCGCGACCTCGACCGCCAGATCGCCCGGGTCGCCACCGCCTGCGCCGAGGCGCCGCGCCCCTACCGCCTCGTCGTCCTCTCCGACCACGGCCAGTCGCAGGGCGAAACCTTCCGCGACCGCTACGGGGAAACGCTCGAGCAGGTGGTCCGCGCGGCCTGCGAGCCGGACAGCACGATCGCGGCCGAAGGGGGTGACGACGACGCGCTCGCCTACCTCAGCGCCGGCCTCACCGAGATGGCCCGCGACGACACCGCGGCGGGACGCACGGTCCGGGTCGCGACCCGGGGCCGCCTTGCCGACGGCGCCGTCGCGCTCGACTCCGAAGCGCGCCAGGACATCGAGGAGTCACACGGCGACGGGATCCCGGAGCTTCTCGGTGATGGCCTCCGGCTGCCTCGGGCTGATCAGCTTCCCGCGCGAGCCGGGGCGGGTGACGCTGGAGCGGCTGGAAGCGCTCTACCCGCGGCTGCTACCCGCCCTCCGCGACCACCCCGGGGTCGGCTTCCTGCTGGTCCGCTCGGAGCGCTTCGGCGCGCTCGCGGTCGGCAAGGGCGGGACGCGGTTCCTCGATGAGGATCGGTTCGAGGGCGAGGACCCGCTGGCCGGCTTCGGCCCCCACGCCGCCGAGCACCTGCGCCGCACCGACGGCTTCCCCCACTGCGCCGACCTGATGCTGAACAGCACGCTCTGGCCCGAGTTCGGCGAAGTCGCCGCCTTCGAGGAGCTGGTCGGCTCGCACGGCGGCATGGGGGGCACGCAGAGCTTCCCGTTCGTCCTCCACCCGAGCGAGCTGGCCTGGCCCGAGGGCGACGTGGTCGGGGCCGAAAGCGTCCACCGCATCTTCCGCGCCTGGCTCACCCAGCTCGGGCACGCGGACTACGCGGACTAGCGCACGCGTCTGCTGTAGGGCACGCTATGGGTGCCTAAGTGCAGACGCGTGGCCTTAGCCCGGCGCCTGCAGCTCGTCGAAGCGGCGCGACGGCAGGTTGCGGGTCGCGAAGAAGGAGGCGAGGACGAGCAGGGCGGCGAAGAGCAGGGCCGTCTTCAGCGCCTTCAGCTGCGCGTCCTCGTAGCCGTCGACTATCTCGGTCGTCGTCGCCGAGTCGACGCCGGCCTCCCGCGCCGCCGCTTCGACCTCCTCGGAGGCGACGAAGCTGGCGCCGGAGGCGATCCGGGTCTGCACCTCCTGCTGGACCTCGCCGGCGATCTTCGGGTTGGCGGTGACGTTGGCCGAGAAGGCGAAGATCAGGCCGCTGAGGACGACCGCGCCGAGGAAGGCCGTGCCGAGTGAGGAGCCGAGCTGCTGCGCGGTGTTCTGCAGGCCACCGGCCTCACTGCGGTCCGCGTCGCTGACCGCCGACTGGACGACGTTGCCGAGCTGGGAGACGACCAGCCCCATGCCGACCCCGAGCACTCCCATCGCGACCAGGAACGAGGTGTTGTCGAGCTGCGGCTCGATCGTCTCCAGCAGCAGCAGGGTGGAGAGGAAGACGATCGCGATCCCGACCCGGACCAGGGTCTTGGCGGGAAAGCGCTTGGCCAGCGCGGAGCCGGCGAGCGCGGCGACGAACAGCCCCACCGACGCCGGCAGCATCCGCACCCCGGTTTCGAGGGCGTCGAGGCCCTGGACGATCTGCAGGAAGAGCGGGATGGTGAAGAAGATCCCCATCAGGATCAGGTTCTGGGCGAGCAGCATCGAGAGGCCGCCGCGCAGGCTGGGGATGCGCAGCAGGCCGAGGTGGACGAGCGGGTCTTCCCCGCGCGCCTCGCGGCGGCGCTCCCAGGCGACGAAGGCGGCGAGCACGACGCCGCCGGCCGCGATCACGAACGGGGTCAGGGCGAAGCCGAACGGCTCGAGCGGCGAGTTGCGCGGCGCCAGCCAGCCCCAGTTGCTCGCCTGCAGGACGCCGAGCACGACGACGCCGAGGCCGAGCGCGGAGAGCGCGCTGCCGACCCAGTCGAGGCCGGAGCGGGCCGCGGCGGCGGGCGCCTCGCGAATCCAGCGAGTGCCGAAGAGGATGCCGATCGCGACCACGACCTCGCCGGCGAAGACCAGCCGCCAGGTCAGTTCGGTCGTCACCCAGCCGCCGAGGATCGGGCCGACCGCGATCCCGGCGCCGGCGACGCCGCCGAGCACGCCGTAGGCGACCGCCCGCTCCTGGCCCTCGAAGTTGGCGGCGACGAGGGCGACCATCGCCGGCAGCACCAGCGCGGCGCCGATCCCCTCGAGCACCGACCAGCCCAGCATCAGCGAGGGCACGCTCCAGGAGACGGCGGTCATCGCCGAGCCGACTCCATATATGCAGAGACCGATCGTGAAGGCGCGCTTGCGGCCGAGCAGGTCGCCGAGCTTGCCGCCGGTCAGCATCAGGCCGGCCATGACCAGCGCGTAGAAGGCGATCACGGTCTGGATCGTCGTCACCGTGGTGTCGAAGTCCTCGACCAACTGCGAGATCGCGACGTTCATCACCGCCTGGTCGAGGACCATCAGGAACTGCGCCGCCGCCAACACAATGAGCACGCCCCGCTTGGCCACGGCGGCAGCCTAGATGGTGGGTCAGGCGGCGCGCGGGGCGGGTCAGGCGAGCGCGGTCGCCTCGCCCGGCGCCAGCACCCGCGCCTCGACCCCCGGCGCCAGCGCACCGACCTGAGTGGTGAACTCGCGCGGCGGCGCGCGCAACGGCTCGGGCCGCAGCCGCGCCAGGCCGAGTGGATACAGCGTCCCCCAGTGGATCGGGACGACGATCCGCGGCGCCAGCCGGGCCGCCGCCCGGGCGGCACGTTCGGGGTTGAGGTGGCCGGCGCCGATGTTCGGTCCCCAGCCCCAGATCGGCAGCAGGGCCAGGTCGAGCCCGCCCTCCCCTCCCAGCCCCTCCATCCCGTCGAAGAGGTCGGTGTCGCCGGCGAAGTAGACCCGCCGCCGCCCGCCCTCGAGCAGGAACCCGACCGCGCGCGAGTCCCGCTCGAAGCGGCTCTCGCTCGGGTGGTCCGCCTCGGTCGCGGTAACGGTGGCGGTGCCGACCCGGGTCGATTCCCCGGGCGCCAGCTCGGTCAGCGCCTGGAACCCCCGCCGCCGGAAGAACCGCGCCGTGCCCGCCGGCACCACCAGCGGCACGTCCCGACCAAGACGCCGCAGCGAGGGCAGATCGGCGTGGTCGTGGTGCAGGTGCGAGATCAGCACCGCGTCGAGGTTCTCGGTGACGCCCGGCGTCGGCCGCGCGCCGTGGCGGCGCAGCGGCCCGACCCGCCCGCGCAGCACCGGGTCGGTGAGCAGGCGCACGCCGCCGAGCTCGGCGAGGACGGTCGCGTGCCCCACATAAGTGACGCGGTCTGCCGCCGTCACGTGCGCGAAAGTGCCGGTGTGGAGGAGGAGAAAGCGATCAAGGTCGATCCCGGTGCATTGAGTGGGATCTTCGCCGCTCCGAGGTGGATGCGCGACCTCGGCTTCTCGGCCTGGCTCCTGGTCGGCGTCGCCGCGGCGCTGGTCGGCGCGGTCTGGCTGCTCTCCCTGACCGAGACGATCGTGCTGCCGGTGATCGTCGCCGGGATCGTCGCCTCGGTCACCGCGCCGGTGGTCGACTGGCTGAGCCGGCACCGGGTCCCGCGCGGCATCGGCGCCGTGCTCGTCTTCCTCGCGATCATCGCGATCGGGGCCGGGATCGGGCTGATGATCTTGGAGGGGATCGCGAGCCAGGCCAGCGGCATCTCCGAGCGGCTGCGCGAAGGGGCGAGCGAGATCGAGTCCGCCGTGCACAGCCTCGGGGTCAACGCGACGACCGCGACCGACGCGAAGTCGGGCGCCGACGCCTCGGTCAGTGCCGGCTTCGAGGCCCTCACCCACGGCCTGCTCGGCGGGGTCGACAAGCTCGCCTCGCTCACCGTCTTCCTCTCCTTCGCCGCCCTCAGCCTCTTCTTCATGCTCAAGGACATGCCGACGATCGGCGCCTTCGTCGAGCGCCACCTCGGGGTGCCGGTGCCGCTCGCCCACTCGGTCCTCGGCAAGGTCGCGACCAGCCTGCGCGGCTACTTCGTCGGGGTCACCGCCGTCTCGGTCTGGAGCGCGCTGATCGTCGGCGGCGGCGCGCTCGCCCTCGACGTGCCGCTGCCGGCGACGATCGCGATCGTCACCTTCGTCGGCGGCTTCATCCCCTACCTCGGCGCCTGGGCGGCCGGGGCCTTCGCGGTCCTGATCGCGCTCGGCGACCAGGGCACCGAGACCGCGGCGGCCCTCGCGGTCATCGTCCTGCTCGCCAACGGCGTCCTCCAGCAGCTGGTCCAGCCGATCGCCTACGGGGCGGCGCTGAAACTGCACCCACTCGCGGTCCTGATCGTGACCATCGCCGGCGGCTGCCTGTTCGGCGCGATCGGCCTCGTCCTCGCCGCCCCCCTGCTCTCCGCCGCGGTGCGGATCTCCGCCGAGGTCAAAGCCGCCGAGCAGCCGCGCCCGGCTGATCAGGGATAGACGAGTCCCGCCGCGGCGGTTTCCGTGTCGTTGACCCAGGTCGTCGAGTTGAGGCCGGATGCCGAGGGCAGGGCGGATTCTGTGTTGATTTCGTGGTCGATGTTTTCCGGCGGGGGTTCAAACAGGGTGAGGAAGCAGCCGTTGGTGCCGGGGACGGCGAAGGAGTTGTCGACGTAGTTGCCCGATGTGTCTGTCGCCAGTTCAAGTTCGATCGGTTCGAGGTTCGAGCCGATGTAGCAATTTTTGCCGAGAACCTGGTTGATCATGTGGACCTTGATCGGGAGCGAGATCGGTTCTCCGAGCAGTTCGTTCGGGATCCCGACCAGTTCGATCACCGCGTAGAGCGACAGCGCTTCGGTAGAGAAGTATTCCAGCAGCCAGGTGAGGCCGGTGAAGCCGACCACGCCGCCGGGGACTGTATGGGGGACTTTGAAGAGACCGCCAAACGAGTTGAAGTCGAAATTGCCGGCTTTCGTCAGCCCCCCGCTCAAGGTCACCGGGTTGGAGATCGGGATTTGGACGTTCCCCATTTGCAGTTCCCCTTCTGTGGTGACCTGGCGAAAGCAGGTCACTATCGACGGGTTCTGGCCGGGATGCGGGCAGCCTTTGAACTGCTCGTAGCCCGGCGCGGGCGTCGATGTCGCCGCCGCGGTGGCCGGGGAGAGGACCGCGAGCGCCGCGAGCAGGGCCACGGGGACGAGCAGTCTGCGCAGGCGCCCGGTCATCGGCTCAGGGATAGACGAGTTCCGCCGCGGCGGTTTCCGTGTCGTTGACCCAGGTCGTCGAGTTGAGGCCGGATTCCGAGGGCAGGGCGGACGCTGTGTCGATGTCGTGGTCGATGTTTTTCGCGGGGAACCCGAACAGGGTGAGGACGCAGCCGTTGGCGCCGGGGACGGCGTAGGAGTTGTCGACGTAAGTGCCCGGGTTGCTGGTGGTCAGTTCGAGTTCGATCGGTTCGGCGTTCGAGCCGATGTAGCAATTTTTGCCCAGGACCGAGTTGATCATGTGGACCTTGATCGCGAGCGAGACCGGTTCGCCGAGCAGTTCGCTGGGGGTCCCTACCAGCTCGATCTCCGCGTAGAGAGTCAGCCCTTCGGAACCGAAGAATTCCAGCAGCCAGGTGTAGCCGGTCAGGCCGATCACACTGCCGGGTACTTTCTGTTTGACTTTCTGCAGGCCGCCGGAGGAGTTGAAGTCGAACACGCCCCCACCGGTGATCCCGCCGCTCAACGCGAACGGGTTTTCGAGCGGGATTTTTTTGTTGCCGAGTTGCAGTTCCCCTTCTGTGGTGACCGAGCGGAAGCAGGTGACGATCAGGGGGTTCTGGCCCGGGTGCGGGCAACCTGTGAACTGTTCGTAGCCCGGGGCCGGCGTCGATGTCGCCGCGGCGGTCGCCGGGGACAGTGCCGCGAGCGCCGCGAGCACGGCGATCGGGACGAGCAGTCTGCGCAGGTGTCTGAAGGTCATCGGCTCCCTTGAAAAAGAAGGTAACTGAATATTTGAATATTTCTAAGTTTCTTTTCGCGAAACGGATGGTTGCGGCGCAGGCCTAAAGGAGCCGTTCGCACGGGCCGATCCCCAACCTGTGCGTACCGACCTAAACCGCGAGCTCGCGCGGCTCGGCGACAAGGACCGCGACGTCCGCGCCGCCGCGGCCCACAGCCTCGGCAAGCTGCAGGCGGCCGAGGCGGCGGCCCCGCTGGTCAGGGCAATGGCGGCGAAGAGCGTGCCGCGGGCGATCGCCGGCCAGGCGCTGATCGCGATCGGCCCGGGCGCGGCGGCGGCGCTGCGTCCCCTGCTCGACGACGAGGACACCGAGGTGCGCCGCGCCGCGGCCGAGGTGCTCGGCCTCGTCGGCGAGCCGGCCGACGCGGCCGCCCTCTCCCAGGCCGCCCGCGACCCCGACGCCGGGGTGCGCGCGACGGCGCTGCGGGCGCTCGGCAAGGCCGGCGGGCCGAGCGAGAGCGAGACCGCGCGCGCCGCCCTCCAGGACCGCGTCCCCTTCGTCCGCACCAACGCCGCCCACACGGCCGCCCGGATCGGCGACCGGCGCCTGGTCGGCGACCTGATCGCCCAGGCCCGCGGCGACGCCCACGACCCCGCCGCGGCCGCGGCCCGCGCCCTCGTCGCGCTCGATCCCGCCGCCGCCCTCACCGCCGCCGAACAGCCCGGCGCCGGCCCCCACCTGCGCCAGGCCGCTACCCGCGCCCGCTCGGCCTTGGCTTAGCCGGCTTCGCCTTCAGCCTGAGTTTCTCTTCGATCGCCGTGGGCTGGCCCGCGCGGTTCTTGGACTGCCCTCTCGCGAGCGCCTGAAGCTTCGGGTTCGGGCGCGCGGCAAGCATGGCGAGGCCCTTCGGCTTCAGCTGCACGTTCAGCTTGCCGCTCTTGCCGCCTTCGATCGTTCCCTGGATCGTGCCGACGCGGATGCGGCGGGCTTTCTTGCTGCTGGCGCCGGGCGAGGGCGCCCGCGCGAGCAGGCGGAGGTTGACCTGGCAGATGTCACCGGGGACGTTGCCGCATTCCGCCCGCACCGTTCCTTTGCCGCTTTCGAGACCGACCTTGGCTTTCTTCGAGAGGAAGCGGAGCGTTGCGTTGCCCGACGCGGACACGAGCGGCGCCACCGGTTTCGGCGGCGGTGGCACGTACTCGAAGGCACCGATGTCGCAGGCGCTCCCCTGCGGGCGCGCGACGCCGCGCTGGTCGGTCGGGGGGCAGGCGTCACCAGCGTCTATCGCCGGGCTCTCTGGGCCGATCGCCATCGTCGCGGTCGGCCCCCCGTTGTCTGCCAAAGCGGCGAGCAGCGGGTTAGTGTTCACCTTGTCGCCGCCGGCTTTGAAGGTGCACTGGTCGAGGCTGTCGATGTTGTGGCCAGCGGACTCGATGCCTTTGCCACTGCAGTTCTCGAAGCCGGGCGTGCCGACGCCGCCCGCGACGATCGAGTCGCCTTTCGCGTTGACCGAAGTCGCGCCGAGGACCCGGCCGTTTTCAACCGTCAGCCCTGAGAGCAGAACCGACACAGTCGTCCCGGGGATGGAGAAGATCCGCGAGGCGGCGTTGCCCCTTCTGTACCGAGCGGATCGAGGCAAGTCAAGGAATCTCGACGGGAAGCCGCCTCAAATGCGGCCGTAACGCAGGTAGGCCATGCCGTTGCCGAAGCGGCGCTCCTCGCGCAGCTCGAGGTCGAGCCGGGCGCCGTCGGGGAGCGCTCGCAGGCCACCGCCGACGATGCAGGGCGCAAGGAAGAGGTGGAGCTCGTCGACCAGGCCGGCGGCGATCGCTGGGGCGGCGAGGGTCGGCCCGCCAATCGCGATGTCGGTTGGGGCGCTCTCCTTCAGCTGGTGCAGCTGGTCGAGGTCGAGGCTTCCGGCTCGAGCCGCGTGCGCGCAGTCGCGACCGACTTCAGGGTCCGCGAGTAGACGACCTTCTCCGCCGCCCGCCAGATCGCGGCGAAGTCGCTCGCGACCGGCGACAGGCCCGATTGCTCGTGGGCCGTCTCCCAGAAGACCATCGTCTCGTACATCCGCCGCCCGTAGAGATAGACGCCGACCGGCCGCTCCAGGTCGTTGATGAACGCGTGCACCTCCGCATCCGGCGCCGCCCACTCGAAGTTGCCGTCCTCGTCGGCGGTATAGCCGTCGAGCGACATCAGCGCCGAATAGATCAGCTTCGCCATCGGCTCATCATCGCAATGCTCAGTCCTCAAACTCGCTCTCGTGGCCCTGGCCGGTGCGGGGCTTGGAGCCGAAGCCGTGCTGCATCCCGCCGCTCTTGACCCCGGGGGGCGGGCCGCCGGGCTGGGGGTCGCCGGCGCAGCCGCGCTGGCGCGGGCGGTCGCGGTCGCGGCTCGGCTGGACCCGCTTCGGCTCGTCCTTCTGTTTCGGGAAGTGCGGCGGCCAGGGCGCGTCGCCGAGGCCCTCCTCCTCGTCGCGCCGGGCGAGGTCGAGCAGCGACTCGAGCGAGCCGGGGTCGGCGTCGATGTCGGCCGCCGGGTCGCCGTGCTCGCGCAGGCGCGCCGGCACGGTGTCGAGCCGCAGCTCGGCCGGCTCGGCATCGGCCACCTCCTCCCAGCGCAGCGCGCAGGAGACGCGCGCGTCGGGGGTCGGGCGCACCGAGTAGCAGGAAGCGACCGTGCGGTCGCGGGCGTTCTGGTTGTAGTCGACGAAGACGCCGTGGCGCTCCTCCTTCCACCACTTGGTCGTCGCCAGCTCGGGGGCGCGGCGCTCGACCTCGCGCGCCAGCGCCAGCGCCGCCCGGCGCACCCCGAGGAAGTCCCAGCCCGGCTCGATCCGGACGTTGACGTGGATCCCCTTCGAGCCGGAGGTCTTCGGGTAGCCGTGCAGCCCGTGCTCGGCGAGCACCTCGCCGACGACCAGCGCCGTGCGGCGCACCTCGTCCCACCCGATCCCGTCGGTCGGGTCGAGGTCGACCCGCAGCTCGTCGGGATGGTCGAGGTCGGCGCGCCGCGCCGGCCAGGGGTTGAAGTCGATCACGCCGAGGTTGACCGCCCAGACCAGGTGCGCCGCGTCGTCCGCGACCAGCTCCTCCGCCGTCCGCCCGGAGGGGAAAGTGACGGTCGCGGTCTGCAGCCACTCCGGCACTTTCCGCGGCACCCGCTTCTGCCAGATCGGCTCCTCCACGATCCCGTTGACGAACCGCTTCATCACCGTCGGCCGCTCGCGCAGGTGGACCAGCGCCGCGGCGGCGACCGCCAGGTAGTACTCGGCGATGTCGAGCTTCGTCCAGCCCGGCTTCGGGAAGTAGACCTTGGCCGGATTCGAGAGCCGGACCTCGCGCCCGGCGACCTCGAGCATCGTGTACTCGCCCTTGGCCATCCTCGCCAGAGGGTACGCGCCCCGGCTCGCCGACAGCGCCTGCGAGCGGGCACCCAGCTCTTACGCGCAGATCGGCGCGTGCGAATCTCTGCCGCAGGCACTTTGCAGCGGAATCCCCTCGCTACCTACTGGTGCACCGGAACGTTCTTGCCCCAAAAAGGACTTACCGTTACTACTGACAGCCAGAGGGCAAAGAATGATCTTTTCGAAAAAAGCGCTACGCCTCGCGGTAATCGCCGTCACGGCGATCTATCTCACCGTCGCCGGCGCCGCGCAGGCGTCCGAATTCCATGTCGCGGGCGGACCTAGTGCGACCGTCCGAGGTGAATCGACCACGAAATTCTCATTTCGCTACACAGGTTTAGAACTAGAGACATACTGTAATCAATTCCTTCTCGAAGGCACAGTTCAAGGTGGGACCCCAGAGCAAACCACAGCAACCGAGCTAACCGTCGTGCCAACAATCGCAGGCTGCAGCATCGTGGGAGGCCCCTTGCCAATCCACACGAATGGCTGCAAATTCAGGGTTACAGCCAGTCAGCCGGAATCCTTGACAGCGCTCGTTGATATCACGGGTTGTACAGGCGGAAAGTCAATAGAAACCACACTGAACACGTTCGGCTGCACCATTACAATCCCTGAACAGAATGGCCTTAGCCATATCACCTTCGAAAATAAAACTGGCCCGCCGAAAGACGTGGTGGTAGAGTTCAGAATCACCGGGATTGCCTATGAATTGCATGGTATATGGTGCTTTGGCGGCACGCTAACAACGCTTACACAAGACGGCGATCTCAGCGGCGACGTCACACTCCGATCTTTTGCTGACGAAGGAACTCAGCAAGTCACCAAACATGGGCACCAATACAATGAACCAAAAGCTGGACAGCAGCAAGATTTCGAAGTCAGGAAAACACCGACTGGCGCGACCATTACAGGGGAGCAGACCGAACAACTCAACTTCAAACTCACAGGCTCCGGCGCGGAAACGAAATGCACCCAAGGACTATTCGAAAGCACACTCTCAGGCGATGGCAAATCACCCGTCACAGCGACGGAGTTCAGCTTGACACCTAGATACACAGGTTGCCAAACCGTGGGCCTTAGCTCGACCGTAGAAATGAATGGCTGCAAGTACACAGTTACAGGGGGTCAGATCAATCCCCAAACAGCTCTCGTCGACATCGCCGGATGCACAGCTGGAAAAACGATCGTGATCAAATTGACGGGGTGCACGATCACAGTGCTGCAGCAGAATAGTCTCAGCCATATTACTTTCGAAGAAAAAGCCGGCCCTCCGAAAGACATCCTGGCGAACTTCACAATGACCGGGATTGGATATGAACTCCACGGCATTGCGTGCCTTAAACCTGGAAGCACTACAACGCTTACACTGGACGGTGACTTAACCGGCAAAGTGACACTCCGAGCGTACGAAGATCTCGGAACGGAAGAAGCTACGCATAACAGCCATCAATACGAAGAGGCCCTACACGGCGCGCAGCTGGATTTCTTAGGCCTCTAGCTGTAATCCCTGAGCCCGTTGTTTCATCCGGGCCCCCTTGAAGGCTGGGGGTGCTAGCCACCCAAGCCTCAAGGAGGGCCCAGATGAAGCTGCACGGTAATGCCGCGCTCAGCCTGAACAAGCGCAGGCTGTTGGCAGGGCGCGTAGTGGAGGAAGGCTGGTCGACAGCACGCAAGTGGGCCCGTCGCGATCGGGCCGAGGGCGAGGCGGGGCTGCTCGATCGCCCCTCGGCTGCACACCGCGTCCACAACCGCGCCGCCGAGGAGCGGGTCGCAGCGATCTGTGCCCTGCGGCGGCTGCGGATGGCCGGCGCGGAGATAGCCGAGGCACTGGGGATGGGCGGAGGCAACCGTCTCGGGCATCCTCACCCGCTCGGGCCTGGGCCGCCTGGGGCGGATCGGCCTTGAGCCTGCGCGGCGCTATGAGCGCTCCCGGCCGGGCGAGCTGATCCACATCGACATCAAGAAGCTGGGAAGGATCGGCCCCAACGGGGCCGGCCACCGGGTGACCGGGAAGAGGCGCAGCAATCGCGGCCGCACCGACGCGGCCGGGCGTGTGCGTCGTCAGGTCGGCTGGGAGCTCGTCCACGTCTGCGTCGATGACGCCACCCGCCTCGCCTACGTGGAGGTGCTGGGGGACGAAAAGGCCCGCACCGCGGTCGCCTTCCTGCGCCGGGCGATCGGCTTCTTCGAGCGCCACGGTGTCCGCGTGGAGCGGGTGCTGACCGACAACGGTGGCGCCTACCGCTCCACCGCCCACGCGATTGCCTGCCGGGCGCTCGGCATCCGCCACCTGCGCACCCGCCCTTACCGACCCCAGACCAATGGCAAGGCAGAGCGCTTCATCCGCACGATGCTCGGCGGCTGGGCCTACGGGGCGATCTACCGCAGCTCCGCCGAGAGGGCCGCAGCACTGGAGGGCTGGCTATGGCGCTACAACTTCAGGCGTCCACACGGCGCCCTTGGCCGCAAGACGCCCGCAGCTCGGCTCGCCGAGCTAAACAACCCGCTCGGGTCTTACATCTAGCGCTCGCAGCCGCGGAGCGAGTCGCGGCCGCTGCCGCCGCGGCAGCGGTCGAAGCCAGAGCCGCCGCGGAGGCGGTCGTCGCCGCGGTTGCCCTTGAGCACATCGTTGCCGGCGCCGCCGCGTACGGCGTCGGGACCGCCGCGGCCGACCAGGCGATCAGTGCCCGACCCTCCGATGAGGCGGTCAGCCGCGGTGCCACCGCCGGCGTAGTCGCGGCCGGGGCCGGCGCAGACGAGGTCGCGGCCAGAGAAGGCGTAGATCGTGTCGTCGCCGCCGAAGCTGACGACCACGTCGCTGCTGCCGCTACCGACCAGGACGTCGTTGCCACGGGTGCCGACGATCGTCGCCGGGACGCCGCGGCAGGTCCGGGCGGGGCCGCTGACCAGGGTCGTCGCGGTCGCTTTGTCGTTCGCTTTGACCGGGTCTTTCTCCCCACCTTTGACCGTCGCCGTGTTGGTGATCGTCCCGACCTGGCGGGGAATCACCGCGATCGTCACCTGGCGCGCCGTCGCGTACATCCCAGCGGCGAAGGGGACCGTCCCCAGCGCACAGGTCACTTTCCGCCCTTTCAGCCCGCACTGACCGCCGCTCGCGGTCGCCGAGACGAAGTCGACGCTACGCGGCAGCTGGTCGGTGACGGTGACGCCGGTCGCCGCGTTCGGGCCGAGGTTGTCGACTTCGATCGCGTAGGTAAGGGTCGCGCCGGCCGCGACCGGGTCGGGGCTGTCGGTCTTGGCGATCCGCAGGTCGGCCGAGCCGGGCGCGGCTGAGCCGGCGGACGCGAAGGCCAGGCCCAGCGCCGCGATCGGAACGATTGCGAACAGCGGAAGATGTGCGAGTCGTCTGGTCATGGTTGCGGCTGGTTGCGGCTGGTTGCGGCTGGTTGCGGCTGGTTGCGGCTGGTTGCTGGAACGGTTCGGGGCGTCCCCCGTCAGGGGCTACCGGGTCAGTACCACTTCCCGCGGGCGAAGCCTCCGAACGCGACCAACCCGACGAGGGCGATGATCAGCCCGATCCAGAAGCTCCAGACGATCATCACCACGATGCCGGCGATCACGAGGATGCCGCCGAGTGAAATACCACCGATGCCGGACCTTCGGTCTGCTCTGTCCATTGCTCCTCCTTGCTCGCTCCCGTGAGCCTGCCTGAGGCCCATTTACCCGCCCTGGCGCGATCAAACCGCTGGCCGGGCAGCCACGCTTGCGCTTATGCTGGACGCGAGGAGATGACCGACTTCCTGGTGAAACGAGACGACCTGCGCGAGTGCCGGATCGCCGAGTCCGGGCCGCCGGGGCTGGAGCCGGGGCAGGCGCTGCTGCGGGTCGACAGCTTCGGGATGACCGCCAACAACGTCACCTACGGGGTGATGGGCGAGGCGATGTCGTACTGGAACTTCTTCCCCGCCGAGGACAACTGGGGACGGGTGCCGGTATGGGGGTTCGCCGAGGTCGAGCGCAGCGAGGCCGACGGGGTCGAGGTGGGGACGCGGGTGTTCGGGTACCTACCGCCCTCCTCCCACCTGGTGGTGACGCCGGCCGATGCCGACGCGAGCGGGTTCGTCGACGCCTCGCCGCACCGGGCCGAGCTGCCCTCCGCCTACCACCGTTACCTCGCCACCGGCGAGGACACCTTCTACCGGCCCGACACCGAGGCGATCCAGATGCTGCTGCGGCCGCTCTTCTTCACCTCGTTCCTGATCGACGACCAGCTCGCCGACGAGAGCCTGACCGGGCGCGGCCCGATCGTGATCGCGAGCGCCTCGAGCAAGACGGCGATCGCGGCGGCGTTCATGCTCGCCCAGCGCGATGGCGTCGAGCTGGTCGGCCTCACCTCGCCGCGCAACCAGGAGTTCGTCGCCGGCCTCGGGATCTACGACCGCGCCGTCAGCTACGACGAGATCGGCTCACTCGAGCGCGGCCCCGCCACCTTCGTCGACTTCGCCGGCGACGCGGAGGTGCGCCAGGCGGTCCACACCCACTACGGCGACGAGCTCGTCCACAGCATGGCGGTCGGAGTCACCCACTGGGAGGACTTCAGCGGCGGCGGCGAGCTGCCGGGGCCGCAACCGGTCTTCTTCTTCGCCCCGACCCGGGTCAGCAAGCGCGCCGCCGACTGGGGCCGCGAGGGCCTCGAGCAGCGGGTCGCCGGCGCCTGGCACCCGTTCTGCGAGTGGACCGGCGGCTGGCTGCGCACGGTCCCCGGCCAAGGCTTCGAGGCGCTGCAGGGCGCCTACCTCGAGGTGCTCGAGGGCCGGGTCGCGCCGAACACCGCGCACGTGATCTCGCTTTGAGAGGCGTGTCGCTTTTGCAAACCAGGGTTGACAAAAGCGCCACAGCCACCCGCACCGGTCCGCGCGAAAACGTACGGTTTCGGGTTGATGCCGCCCCGGCTCCCGATCCTCGTCTTGGTCGTGCTCGCGCTCGGCGCGCTCGCTCAGGCGGCGCTGAGCGCGGCGCCCGCCACGGCCGCGCCGGCCCTGCGCTTCCTCGATGCCGCCGCGGCCGGCCTCAGCGACCCGCGCTCGCTCGTCGCCAGCCCCGACGGTCGCTCGCTCTACGCGGCCTCGCCCGACGATGACGCGGTGCTGAGCTTCCGCACCCGGCCGCTGCGCTTCCAGGGCTGCCTCAGCGCCAACGCGAAAGTGCGGCCTCGAGCGAAGCCGTCGCGACGGGGCGAGGAGCCAGGCCGACCGGTCGAGCTGCCCGCCTGCAAGGCGCTCCCCGGCGCCGGGACCGAAGACGCGGTCAGCGGCTTCAACGGCGTCCGCTTCGTCACGGTCAGCCCCGACGGCCGCAGCGCCTACACCGTCTCCGGCGACGACTCGATCGGGATCTTCGCCCGCAACGTCAATAGCGGCCGGCTCCACTACCGGGGCTGCATCACCGGCAGCACCGCGCCAAACAGCAGCGGCAAACGCCGCATCTGCCGCACGATCCCAACCGCCACCCCGGTCCACCGGGGAGTCCACTCGGGCCTCAGCGCGCCGGTCTCGCTGACCGTCAGCCCGGACAGCCGCTTCGCCTACGTGGCGGCGCGGGGCGACGCCGCGGTCACGATCTTCGCCCGTGAACCGAATGGCCTGCTCAGCTTCCGCGGCTGCCTGACCGGCGGGATCAGCGCCACGGTGATCGGGTTCTCCTCCCCCTGCACGCTGGTCGCGCCCGAGAACAGCCACGGCTCGGGGCTGCGCAGCGTCACGCGGATCGTGATCAGCCCCGACGGCACCTCGCTCTACGCCAGCGCCCCGCGCCAGTCCGCCGTGACCGAATTCGCCCGCGACCCGGAAACCGGGCTACTGTCCTTCCGCGGCTGTCTCAGCGGCGACAGCCGCGGTCTCGGCGCGGCAACCCCTGCCGCCCGGTCCCGACCGCGCTGGAAGCCGGCTTCGACTCCGGCCTCTGGCTGTTGGGCGGGCTGGCGATCAGCCCCGACGGCCGCTCTCTATATGGAGCGGCAAAGGGCGACGACGCGGTTGCCGCGTTCGACCGCGATCCGGCGAGCGGCGCCCTCACCTATATAGAGAGCGAGCTGGCCCTGGATCGTCCTGGCGACCTGGCCCTGTCGCCGAGCGGCCGCAGCGTCTATGTCGCCGCCCCCGGGGATGCAGCGCTGGTGCGCCTGGCGCGCAGCCCCGCCAGCGGCGCGCTCTCTTTCGGCGGCTGCCTGACCGCCCGGCGCAGCTCCGCCCGGCCCCAGGGGCCTTGTCTGCTCACTCCAGGCCTCGGCGCCCCCAACTCGCTGGCGTTTGCCGGCCGCACCCTCTACGCCACCGCCGGCAACCGGGACGCAATCGCACGCTTCGCGATCCCCGGCGGCTGAGCGCCCGGCAAACTCGATCACTAAGTGTCGCCATAACAACAGTTAGTGATCGAGTTTCAGTTCCCGGTCGCCGAGAAGTGCTGGTAGTCCTTCGGCCAGGACCAGTTGCCGCCCCACTCCCAGCCGATCGAGGCGAAGGCGGCGACGACGGGGCCGGCGGCGTGGATCATGCCCCTGGCGCGGCGCGAGCGCTCGACGAAGGGGGCGCCGGCCGGCGGTGAGACGTAGCCGGAGCCGGTGACGTAGGGGTTCTCGACCGGGTTGAGGTCGAGCGCCCGGCCGTAGGCGTGTTCGGACCAGCGGTCGGTACCGGCGACGGTGCGGCAGTTGAAGGCGGAGGTGTTGTCGGCGTTCATGCTGCGGTGGTCGTCGGCGCCGTAGGCGTCGACCAGCCGCATCTGCCGGATGGGATAGCGCAGCCGGTACAGCTTGCGCATCACCCGCAGCATCCCGGCGGCGTGCTCGCGGTGGACGACGAGGCGGCCCCGGTGGGCCTCGCGGTCGAAGCCCCAGTGGGTGACGGTGAGCAGGCGCAGGCCGGCGAAGCCGACGGGGCAACCCGGCCGCCAGGAGACGCCGGTCATCCGCTCGCGCAGGGCCGGGTCGATCCGCTCGACGCGGCCTTCGAATACCGGCCCGTCGCCGATCGCGAGCGTCGACAGGGCCAGCGCGAGCAGCGCCTTCACCCCGTCACCCCCTCCGGCTTCAGGGCGACAATGCAGAGGTCGTCGCGGATCGGCTCGTCGGCCCACTCGAGCAGGGCCTGCTGGACGCCGGCGATCAGCGGTTCCGCCCGCAGGCCGGTCAGGGGGGAGAGCAGCCCGACGAGACCGTCGCGGCCGAGCAGGGCGCTGCCCTGGCGCACGTCGGTGGCGCCGTCGGTGTAGACGACCACCCCCTCATCACGGCCGAGCCGCAGCTCGGTGTTGGTGAGCAGCATCCGCGGCTTGAACCCGAGCATCTGGGTCGTGCCCAGCGGCTCCAGCTCCTCCAGGGTCGGCAGGTGCAGCGGCAGCGGGTGGCCGGCGACCGCCCAGGAGAGGGACCCGTCCTCGGGGCGCAGACGCAGGCAGGCGGCGCTGACCAGCTCCTTCGCCCGGCCCGGCCGGTCGGCCAGCGCCTGGTTGGCCAGCACCAGCAGCTCGGCCGGGTCGCTGGTGCTGGCGGCGAGGGCGGCGAAGCGGGCGCGGATGAAGGTCGCCAGCCGCGCCGCCTTCGGGCCGTGACCGACGACGTCACCGACCACCACCACCGCCGAGCCGTCCGGGCCGTTGGTGAGCAGGTAGAAGTCGCCGGAGACGCCGAGTTCGGAGGGGACGAAAGCGGCCGCCGCGTCGACTCCCCCCATCCGCGGCAGCGAGGGCGGCGCCAGCGCCGCCCGGATCGCCTCCAGCTCCTCGGCCGAGTGTTCGAGGACGACGAGGCGCCGGTGGACGATCGAGATCACGGTGGCGATGGCGATGAACGCGAGCAGGCGCGTCGCCAGGGCAATGCCGATGTGCGAGACCGGCTCGATCAGGGCGCCGAGGATGTAGAGGAAGGTGCAGCCGGCGACGGCGACGGCGCCGCCTCGCCAGCCCCACCACCAGGCCGCGAGGCCAACTGGGACCGCGTAGAAGAAACCGACCCCGGCGTTGGTCGACTGATCGGCCACCAGCCAGACGGCGAACACGGCCAGGGCAGCAACACAGGTCGAGATGGCGCGAGCGGTATTCGACACCTGCCGTGACCTTACTTCGCCCGGCCGGTAGCTTCCCGGTCGTGTCGGCCTCGGCAAAGCCCGCGCGCAGGACGGTTGCGCTGCTCGCGTCCTGCCTGGCGCTTGCCTGCCTGCTCGGCGTCACAGCCACAACCGCGGCGGCGGCACCACGCGGTCTGGCCCAGGTAGAGGTCGGCAAGGTGCGGCTGGCGACCCCGGCGCCAGGGACCACCGCGACGCTGCTGGTGCCGGTCCGCTACCCGATCCAGCTGCGCGGGCGGCTGCTCGAGGTCGCGGTCTCGCTGCGCCCGCCGGGTCAGCGTCCCCTCCGGACCGTGACCCTGCACGAACGGGCCAACGCCGGCCCGCTGCGGCTGCCCGAGCGCCGCCGCGCCTTCACCTTCGTGCACCGGGTCGGACTCAGCCCGGGGCGCTCGCAGGAGGTCGAAGACTGGCTACGGGGCGGCGGGCGCCTCCGGGTCAGCGTCCGTGCCCGCGGGCACGCCGACCTCGACGATGACGGCCGGCCGGAGCTCGGCTCCAGCGACCGCGAGACCCAGGCGCTCCACCGCTCCACCCGCCACCGCCTCTGCAGCACGGTTCCCCAGCTGCGGGCCAAGCCGGGCAAGCGAGCCTCGATCCTGCTGCCGGTCTGCGGGCCGCGGGCCCACTGGCGGATCGACCAAGCGCCGGAACACGGATCGGCGCGGATCCGCCACGGGCGCCTGATCTACCGCTCGGCCGCGCGCTTCCGCGGCGCCGACTCGGTCCGCCTCGCCAACCGGGCCGGGCAGAGCGCCACCGCCTCGGCCGGTCCGCTCGCGGCGCCGGTCCAGATCGTCGTCGGCCAGAGCAGCGGCGCGGTCGTGCGGGCGATCGGCGACTCGGTCACCGCCGGCTTCGGCTACTACCACGACGGCTCGCTGATGCCGTTCGAAGACCTGCTCGAATGCAAGCCCGGCGAAACCGCCTACAACGACGCCTGCTCGTCGAACTCGGCCAACCGCAGCAACAAGGGCACGGTGGTCAACTACGCACCCGACTACGGCCTCGCCAACAACGTCTCCTGGGCGGCGCAGTGGTCGAACGGCCACGGCCTCACCAACTTCAAGAACTTCGCGGTCAGCGGCTCCGAACCGTCCGACTGGGCGCCCGGCGGCCAGTTCTACTCGACCACGAAACAGCTCGAGGCCGAAAACCCCGACTACGTGCTGATGACGGTCGGCGCCAACCCGCTGCTGTCCAACATGCTCTTCGGGACCAGCAACATCGGCTGCGCGCTCGAGTCCGACATCCTCGGCGGCTTCCGCGAATGCATCGAAGCCGCGTTCACCGCGGCGAACCTGCGCGGGAACCTGAAGAGCCTCTACCGCGAGCTGGTGACCAAAACCGCCGCGACGGTCTACCTGATGCAGTACCCGGTCTCGGTCCCCGCCGTCGCCCTCACCTACAGCGCCACCCAGCTGGCGATGACGTCAGAGCTGCTCAACCGCGAAATCGCGTCGGTCGCCGGCGAAGTCAGCACTACCCGCCTGCAGCCGGTCGCCCCACCCCACTTCAACGTCGGCATCGACATCTCGCCGGTCTACCGCTCCGAATACACCTGCTCGTGGCTGCGCTTCCGGGTCGACGGCCCGAGCGTCCAGTCCGAACCCTCACAGGACGAGCTCGAGGCCCTGCACCCGCTCTCCTTCTGCCCCGGCCCCGCCGACGGCCCACCCTGGGTGATCAGCGGCGACTCCGGCATCCACCCCAGCGCCGCCGGCTACGCCCAGATGGCGTCCCAGGTTCCGGCGCCGGAATAGGGCCAGTCCCGGTTAGCTCAGTCGTCGTCGGAGGCGACAAGTCCGCGAGCGTCGGCCGGCAACACCGCGAGACCATTGGAAACCAAGTCGCGCTCGTCGCAGCTGACGAGCTGTCTGTCCCCGTCGTCCGCCGCCGCGACATAGGCGGCGTCGTAGACAGAGATCGAGTGGCGCTCGGCGACCTCGGCCGCGCGGGACATGAACATCCCGGTCGACGTGACGACGCCTCCATCCTGTTCGATCCGCTCCAGCGCCGCGAGCAAGGATCCGACCACCTCAGGCGCGCGCCAGGCGCGAACCGCCACGTTGGTGACCTCATAGCGAGCCAGGTCGAGCGTCATCAGCGTCAGGGCCCCGTCAGCCAGAATCGTCAGGGCGTCCTCCTGATGAGGATCATCCGGATCGAAGGCCGCAAGAATCGCGCTCGAATCAACCAGTAATGCCGTCAATGCTTTGGCCTCGACGCCTTGATCAGCTCCGCGACATTGCCACCGTGGGGCGCGGCGGCCTCGCGGATCAGCTTCCGCATCGCGACCGCACGTTCTTCACGCCGCCGCTGGATCGCCGCTTCGGCGAAGCCACGCAGCACAGCGCTGCGCGTATTGTCGGTGCGCTTTGCCTCGGCGTCGACTTCCGCCAGGAGCTGATCGGGCATGGAGACCATAACTTTGGGCACGTTGCGGAGTATACCCGGGTATACCGGCGGAACCGTGGCAGTCGCGGTGGCAGCGATAGAAGTCATGGGCACATCCTGCCGAGCCAGATGTAACGGAACAAGACGTGCAAGTAACGAATCTGGATGAGAGCATGCGCGGATGAGTTTCTTTTCGCCCAGTCCGCCGCCCTTCGACCTCGAGGAGTGGAAGCAGAAGCCGCACCTGACGCGGCTGAAGCCGCTGGTCCAGGACTGGGGTGAAAACGGGTTCGGCTCGCCGACCGCCGTCTACCTCCTCTACGCCTTCAAGCTGCTGATCTACGCGGGCGGGGCGCTGCTGGCGATCTCGACCACGCCCGGCCTCGGCGGGGTCAGCGACTTCGGCGACTGGTGGACGGAGCCGATCGTCTTCCAGAAGTTCGCGCTGTGGACGCTGCTCTGGGAGCTGCTCGGGCTCGGCGCCGGCTCGATGCCGCTCAGCTTCCGCTTCATCCCGCCGATCGGCGGGCCGCTCTACTGGCTGCGCCCCGGCACGATGCGGCTCCCGCCCTGGCCGGACAGGGTCCCGCTCACCGCCGGCACCCGACGCACCCCGCTCGACGTCGCCCTCTACGCGGCGGTCGTCGTCACCGGCCTCTACCTGCTCTTTGCCTCCGGCGTCGACGCCGGGCCCGGCGAAGCGGGACGGATGGCGCCGGCCGGGATCGCCGTGCTGCTTGCCCTGCTCGGCCTACTCGGCCTGCGCGACAAGGTCTCCTTCCTCGGCGCGCGGCCGGAAATCTACGCGACGATGCTGGCGGTCGGGCTGTTCCCAATCGACCAGTGGATCGTCGCCTGGCAGTTCATCTTCATCTTCATCTGGTGGGGGGCCGCCTCCTCGAAGCTGAACCGCCACTTCCCCTTCGTCGTCTCGGCGATGGTCAGCAACGCGCCGCTGGTCGGGCCGAAGTGGGTGAAGCGCAAGCTCTGGCGCGACTACCCGGAGGACATGCGGCCCTCGCGGCTCTCCGCCGGCCTCGCCCACTTCGGCACCGTGCAGGAGTTCGGCTGGCCGCTGTTACTGCTCACGGTCGACAACGACGTGGTGCGGACGATCGCGATCGTCGGGATGATCCTCTTCCACCTCAACATCACCTCGATGTTCCCGCTGGCGGTCCCGCTCGAGTGGAACATCTTCATGATCTTCGGCATCGTCTTCCTCTTCGGCCACTACGGCGACGTGCCCCTCTCCTCCCTCGACGACCCGCTGCTGATCGCGATGATCGGGCTGATCTGCGTCGGGCTGCCGCTGCTGGGTGGGTTCCGTCCCGACAAGGTCTCCTTCCTGCCGTCGATGCGTTACTACGCCGGCAACTGGCCGACCACGCAGTGGCTGTTCCGCAAGGGCAGCGGCGCCGAGGAGAAGCTCGACACGCACATCGTGAAGTCGGCGCCGCTGGTGAGCGAGCAGGTGACGCGCCTCTATGAAGACCCGGAGCTGACCGCCTTCCTGCTCAACAAGGGGCTCTCGTTCCGGGCGATGCACTCACACGGGCGGGGGCTGAACGCGCTGCTGCCGCACGCGGTCGAGGACGTCGAGGAGTACGACCTGCGCGAGGGCGAGCTGATCTCCAACGTCGTCAACGGGTGGAACTTCGGCGACGGCCACTTCCACGGGCGGCAGCTGCTCGAGGGAGTGCAGGAACGCTGCGGCTACGCGCCGGGCGAGGTGCGGATGATCGAACTCGAGTCCGAGGCGATCGGCAGCGGCCGCCAGCACTACCGCATCTTCGACGCGGCGAGCGGGCTGCTCGAGGAGGGATCGGTCGCGGTCGCCGACATGATCGCGCGCCAGCCCTGGCTCGAAGAGTCCTGGGACTTCCCGGTCGAGGTGACGCGGAGGCGCGCGGCGGTGGGTGAAGCGGGCGAGCAGCGCGCGGCGGCGACGGTCGAGTGAGCGCGGCGGGGCGCGCTTGAGCACGGCGACGGTCGTGGGTTCCGGCCCGAACGGGCTGGCCTGCGCCGTGGCGCTGGCCCGGGCCGGCGTGCGGGTGACGGTGCTGGAGGCGGCGAAGACGATCGGCGGCGGCACCCGCAGCGCCGAGCTGACCGTGCCGGGGGTGATCCACGACATCTGCTCGGCGACGCACCCGATGGCGGCGGCCTCCCCGGTGTTCCGCGAACTGGAACTGGAGCGGCACGGGCTGGAGTGGCGCTGGCCCGAGGTCGACCTCGCCCACCCGCTCGAGGGCGGCGAGGCGGCGGCGATGTACCGCTCGATCGAGCGCACCGCCGCCGAGCTCGGCGCCGACGGCCCCGCCTGGCGCCAGCTCTTCGGCTCGCCCGCCGCCAACTTCGACGCGCTGAACGAGGACGCGCTGCGGCCGCTCCTCCACCTGCCCCGGCATCCGCTGCTGCTCGCCCGCTTCGGGATCCCGGCCGCGGCGCCGGCCTCGCTGCTCGCCCGGCGCTGGCGCTCACCGCGGGCGCGGGCGCTGTTCGGCGGCAACGCCGCCCACTCGTTCGCCCCGCTGACGCGGCCGTTCAGCGCCGCGGTCGGGATGGCGATGACGGCCGCGGGGCACAGCATCGGCTGGCCGGTCGCGGCGGGCGGCTCGCAGTCGATTGCCGCCGCCCTGGCCGCGGCGCTGCGCGAGCACGGCGGCCGGATCGAGACGGGGGTGACGGTCACCTCGCTGGCCGAGCTCGCCGAGCCCGACGTCGTCGCCCTCGACCTGGCGCCGGGCGCGATCGCGAGGATCGCCGGCGACCGCCTCCCCGCCCGGGTCGCCCGCGCCTACCGCCGCTACAAACACGGCCCCGCCGCCTTCAAGGTCGACCTCGCGGTCGAGGGCGGCGTGCCCTGGGAGGCGGAGGCCTGCCGCCGCGCCGGCAGCGTCCACGTCGGCGGCTCCTTCGAGGAGCTGGTCGCGGCCGAGCGCGACACCAACCGCGGCCGCATGCCGGCCCGGCCCTTCGTCCTGGTCGGCCAGCAGTACCTCGCCGACCCCAGCCGCTCGGCCGGCGACGTCCACCCGGTCTGGGCCTACGCCCACGTACCCAACGGCTACAGCGGCGACGGCGAGCGCGCCGTGCTCGACCAGATCGAACGCTTCGCCCCCGGGCTGCGCGAGCGCATCGTCGCCACCTCGACCCGCTCCCCGGCCGAGTTCGAGGCCGAGAACCCCAACTACGTCGGCGGCGACATCATCGCCGGCGCCAACACCCCGCTGCAGCTCTTCGTCCGCCCCCGCCTCGCCCTCGACCCCTACGCCACCGGCGCCCCCGGCGTCTTCATCTGCTCCGCCGCCACCCCACCCGGCGGCGGCGTCCACGGCATGGGCGGCTTCAACGCCGCCCAGTCGATGCTGCGGCACCTGGCGCGCAGCTAGCGGCACCCTGGCGATCAGAACCGATCACAGCGGAACAGCGTTCACCCCGATCAGGGCAGCGACCAGCACAGCCGTCGATCGAAACAGCAGCTTATGCAGCCCTTCAAAGCGCTCGTTCACACGGTCGAAGCGCTCCTCCATGCGCTCGAAGCGGGCATCTACTTTGTCGAAGCGCGCATCCACGCGGTCGAACCCGGCTTTCATCTCTCCCCGCACGGCGACGAATTCCGTTCGCGTCTCCAGCCGCTGCGCGCGTAGATCGGCTTCGATCCGCTCGAAGCCGTGATCGACCCTGGCGTTGAGGTCGTCGAGGCGCCTGTCGGTCCAGCTCTCTCTCACCGCCTCCATCTTTCCAGCATCTCAGACAAGACGTTACGCGTGGTGCGCGTCTCTGCAAGAAAAGTGCAACTTTCTGGAAAGTCCAGCTTTGCAAACCCGCCTGTTAAGAACTCGATGAGTATATAAAGAGGTACCCGAGCATTTTCATTTGGTTAGACTGAAGGCCGTGTGCGCGGCAGGCGACGCAGGCGACTTCGCGGACGATCTCCTCTCGGCGAAGGAACGAGATCTACAGCCTCTGCTGGAGGAATGCGTCGAGGAGCTGGGGCTCGACTACCAGCAGACGATCGACATCGAGCGCTTCCTCGACGAAGCCTGGTTCTTCGGCTCCCGCAACGGCCATGCGCAGATGCGCGCTCGGGTCGCCGCCCGCGACTTCCAGATCGCCCCGATCCGGGTTGAGGAGCTCGAGGTCGAGTTCAGGGCGCTGATGGAAGCCTCGGCCGACGTCATCAACCTCAGCCTCAACGGGACGATGATGATGTGGGGCATGCTCGGCCGCGCCTGGATCCACGGCACCCAGAGCTGCGAAGCCGAGCTGATGGCACTGATGCTCGAACGCACCACCGACGTCGCCGGCGAGGCCCAGGAATGGCTCGAGCAGATCGACGAAGAGGAGCCGCCCGAGCAGGAGGAGTGAGCCGCCCGCGCTAGCCCGCGACCTGGCAGGAGCGCGCCACCGAGGTCGTGAGGCTGCGGCCGTCGGCGAAGCCGTAGGTGGCCCGGGCGAGCGGGAAGACGACGGTGTCGAACCCGGCCGGCGCGGAGCAAGCGGCGGAGACGTAGGAGCGCTCGCGGCCGTGGTACTCGTACGTGCGGCGCAAGGTCATGTCGAAGTGGGTGAGGTAGGCCCAGCTCTGGGTCTCCGGTGGCAGCGTGGTGCTCATCACCGTGCCGAACACACCGGTCTCTTTAGTGACTCGGAAGACGAGGACGAAGGCCCCCGGCGGCTTGCGCGCGTAAGCCTGGGCGAGGATCAGCTTGCGGCCGTTCTTATGCGGGCCGTTGAAGACCAAGAGATTCGCTTTCACTTTGAACAGCGGCTGGGTGGGGATGCTGACCTCGGCGGCGATGCTGCCGCTGCCGACGATCGAGCCGCCGCAGACTTTGCGGGCGTTGCGTTCGGTCGCCGGCTGGATTTCCTTGACGTTGCAGATCGGCAGCCCGCGGTCGAAGATGCGCCCCTGGCGGTTGATCTCGACCGTGATCGTGCGCAGCTGCGGCGGCGGGCTCCTCGCCGGTTCGGTCCAGACGTCGCCCGCGACCCGCACCGCCACCGGCACCCGTTCCTCACGCGGGAGCACGGTCGGCTTGATCCCGCTGTTGAAGGAGACGATCAGGTCTTCGACGCCGTTCTGCTCGGCCGCGGCCGGATTCCACAGCGCCAGGAACGCGGCAGCGGCCGCGACCAGCAGCAGCCCTGCCGCTCGCATCTCAGCCGAACCTGCCGGGGTCGATCCGGCAGTAGTCGAAGCCGAATCCAAGTACGGTGTTGTTCGCCATGCTGGAGTTGCGGTTGAGGTCGACCGAGTAGGAGCCGGCCTTGTGCCGGTCCTCGCTGGCGAGCGCCCGGCCGATTTTTTCGATCAGCGCCTCCTCGTCGCGGAGCAACCCGAACCATTTCGCCAGCCGCGCTTCGTCGGCGATCGGCTGCGGCACTTTTTCGAGCTGGTCGATCGTCTTCTCGAACGCGGTCGCCGCCCGGAAGAAATGGGTCGAGGCCGCCTTCAGCTTCCCCGCCTTCACTTTCCCTTTCGCTCCCTTGAAGATCCGCTTGTTGGCGAGCACATTGGTTTTGCAGATCGGCTCGGCCAGTGTCGTGTATTCGTGCCGTTCGATTTCGGCGGCGGTGGCGGAGCTGGCCGCCACCACGAAGACCAGCCCCACCAACGCCGCCAAAACGAACCCCTGCGTTTTCAACACTCCCATCTCTCTCCCTCCGCTCACTATCTCATGTAGGAACACACAATCAAGCCGGATGTAGCCCAACTTTCGGAAGTATGCGCTCGAGCGTGCGTGGCAGCCACCAAACCCGCTCGCCGATCAGCAGCATCAGCGCCGGCAAAAGGACGATCCGGACCACGGTGGCGTCGAGCACGACGGCGACCGCGAGGCCGGTGCCGAGCTGGCTGACGGTGGCGATCGGCGCCGCCGCGAAGGCGACGAAGACGGCGAGCATGATCGCGGCGGCGCCGGTGATCACCCGCGCGGTGCGCTCGAGCCCGAAGGCGATCGCCTCCCTGTTGCTGGCCCCGGCCTCGTAGCGCTCGCGCATTCGCGTCAGCAGGAAGACCGCGTAGTCGATCGAGAGGCCGAAGACGATCCCGAAGATGCCGGCGGCGCCGATCGCGTCGACGTAGGTGTGGCCGCCGAGCGGCCAGCCGGAGGGGACGTCGAAGAGCAGCGTCAGCACGCCGAAGGCGACCGCGACGGTGAGCAGGTTGAGCGCCACCGCGAGCGCCGCGAGCGGCACCGCGCGGAGGACGAGGACGAGGACGAGGAAGGTGGCGAGGGTGATCGCGACGACGACCCAGGGCACGCGGGCGGAGACCGTGTCGCTGTAGTCGGTGAGCTGGGCGGCGCCGCCGGTGACGCCGGTGCGCAGGCCCGAGGCGGCGGCGAGGTCGGCGGCGTCCTCCTTCAGCCGCGCGTTGAGGGCTTCGGAGCCGGGGGTGTTGAAGGTGTAGTGGGGGATGACGAGCAGCTGCGCCGCCTGCCCGCCGCGGTCGAGGTCGATCACCTGGCCGGCGCGACGGCGCTCCTCGGCCGGCGCCCCGTCGAGCGCCGAGAGGACGAAGTAGCCGGAGTCGAAGATCCGCGGCGAGGCATGGCGCAGGGCGTCGAGCTGGTCGCCGAAGCGCGCGGCGGAGGCGGAGACCCGGACCGCGGCGCGGTCGAGGCCGCTCTGCAGCGGGACCGAGGCGCGATAGCCCTCGTCGAGGTTGCGCGAGAGCGTGTCGGCGCCGCCGCTGAGCCGTTCGAGGCCGCCGGCGAGCGCGATCGCCCCGCCGCTGAGCCGCTCGAGGCCGGCCGCGACCGGCTCCGCCTCGGTCGCCAGCCGGGCGGCGCCCTGGTGCAGCTTCACCCCGCCCGCGGCGAGTTCGACCTGGCCGCGGTGGAGGCGGGTGGCGGAGCGGCCGGCGCGCTTGGCCTGGTTGCGGGCGAGCGCCAGCGCTTCGACCAGGCGCTCGGCTTCGCGGGCGGCACCGGTGAGGCTGGGGTCGGCGGCTGCGGCCGCGCGCAAGTCGGCGCGCAGGCGGCGGGCGCGGTCGAGGCCGCCGCGGCGGATAACCGGCAGCAGGCCGGCGACTTCGTCGCGCAGCGAGCGGCCGCCGAGGGCGGCGTTGCGCTGGCCCTCGGCGAGCCTGCCGGAGCCCTCGTCGAGCTGGCCGAGGGCGCCGGAGAAGCGGCTCGCGCCCGAGGTCGCACGCTGCAGCCCGGCGGAGAGCCGCGCCGCCCCCTCGCCGGCCCGGCCCGAGCCACCCGCGATCAGCCCCGCCCCGTCGGCGGCTTCGGCGAGGCCGCCGCGGAAGCGGCCGACGCCCTGGGCGGCGCTGTCGAGGCGGCGGCCGAGCTGGGCGAGCTTGCCCGGGCTGGTCTCCCCCCTCCCCGCCAGCAGGTCCTTCCCGCCCTCCCGCAGCGGCGCCACCCGGCGCTCGATCTGGCCCGGGCCGATCACCGCCTGGACGCCGGGCTCGGCGGCGATCCGCCGCTGGCGCCCGCCGCAGCTGGGCGAGCCGAGCGCGGTTGGCGACCGGCCCGCGCTCGCTGGCGGCGACGAGGATGAAGGGCGCGTCCCAGCCGGCGCCGATCGCCGCGTCGATGTCCTCGGCGTCCTCGCGAGCGTCGTTCGAGGTCGGCAGCTGTGCCGCGCTCGGCGGTCCCGTCTTCAGCGCCAGCACCGGCAGCGCCAGCAGCACCAGCGCAGCGCCGATCACGCCGGCGGCGAGGCGCGGGCGGGCGAGGGCGGCGCCGACCGCCGCCATCAGCCGCCTGCCGTCGTTGTTCCCGCCGAACCGCCAGCGGTTGACGTTGGGGCCGAGCAGGAAGAGCAGCGGCGGCGCGACCACGGTGGCGATGGCGACGCTGATCAGGGTGACGAGGATCGCGGTGCCGGCGAGGGAGAGGAAGAGCGACCCCGGCATGATCCAGAGGATCGCCACCATCGCCAGAACCAGGGTGGAGCCGGCGAAGGCGGTGGTGCGTCCCGCGGTGTGACGCGTGCGCAGGGCCGCCTGCAGCGGCTCCGTTCCCGCCGCCAGCTCCTCGCGGAAGCGCGAGACCATCAGCAGCGCGTAGTCGACGCCCAGCGCCAGCCCCATCATCGCCGCGACGGTGAGCGAGAAGCCGTCGATCGCGAGGTCCGGAGCGGCGAGCGCGAGGCAGCCGCGGGTACTGACAACCGCGGCGGCGCCGAGGGCGAGCGGGATCGCCGCCGCGACGGGGGAGCGGAAGACGAACAGCAGCACGAGCAGGAGGAAGGGCAGCGCGATCAGCTCAGCGGTCCTGGTCGAGCTGACCGACTCGTCCTGGATCGCCCGCGAGAGCGTCGCGAACCCGGTCTGGGTCGCGCGCACCGGCGGCGCGACCGTCTGCTCGAGCGTGCGCTCGACCAGCGGCACCGTCTCCCGCACCGCGTCCTCGGCCGAGGCGTGGAAGTCGGCGAGGACCAGCGCTTTGCGCGGCGACGGCCGCAGGCGCTCGAGGGCGCCGCGGTCCCAGGGCGAGAGCGTGCTCACGCCCGGCTCCCGCCTCAGCGCCCGCACCAGCTCCGGCCCCTGCCGATCCAGCGCCCCGGCCGGCCCCCGCAGCAGGATCACGAACGGGGCAGAGTCCCCGAAGTGCTCCCGCAGCAATCCCTCCGCCCGCGCCGACTCCGTCCCCGGCACGCGCAACGACGTCGGCCTCAGCTCATCCTCGACCCCGAGCCCACCACGCCGAGCACGGCGATCACCACAACCGCGATTCCCAGCGTTATGCGCGGCCTGCGCAACCCCAGATCAATCCACCTCCCACCGATGGACTGTATCGGTACGAGTAGTTATCGAAGCTCGTTACAGCTTTCGAACCCGTAGCGAGTCGCGACCTTGTTTGGCTTCGCCAAGGGATCTTGAGCCGGCACCCAAAAGTTGGCGATCGAGTAGGGATCCTTTTCGCCTTCCCTCACCGCCTTGTTGAAGCCCGCGAGAATCGCCTCGAACTCCTTGCGCTCGCTGGCGGGCGGTTCGAGCGCTTCAAGTTCCGCGAGCTGTCCCTTGACCGAGGGGAGGATGTGATCCGTGGCAACTGTCGCTTCGTACGGGATCGCGGCGAGCTTCGACAGCGCCTCCTCGTTCTCTTCCCTCCACTCCTCGAGTTCTTCAGGCTGGTAGTAGTCAGCGCTCAGGCAGATCAGGTCAGCCTGCCTGATGAACGCCTCTTTCGAGAGAGCTACCGCCCCCATCGAGCTTTCTCCACAGCCGGCCACAAGGAGGGTCGCCAGCGTGAGCGAGAGTGCCAGCTGGACGCATCTGATCAAGCGGGGTTCCTGCAGTCGTTGAAGCCGTAGTCGCGAGCCACTTCGATGTATTCGTCGAGCGGGTTCTCGTAGCCCACTTCCAGCTCGATCCCATACGGATTCTTCCGGGCCTTCTTCACCCCTGATTCCAGCTCGACTATCAATGCGCCGACCTTCTTCTCTTCCCCTTTCGGCGGTTCAAGTTCCTTGAGTTCCTTCGCGATCTTCATAAGCCCGGGCAAGACAACGACCCGAATCAGTTTTTCCTCCGCCGGTATGGGCGAAAGCTTCTCCAATTCCTTCGCATGTTCGATTCTGTATTTCTGAGCTTCTTTGTATTGAACTCTGTCGGACTTCCTGCAAATGGCATCCCCCGCCCGGATGAACTCTTCCTTCGTCAGCGGCCCGGAATTTTCCGCTGGTGACGACGCGCTTTCCCCAGACGCCGTCGAGCCATTCTCGCCGTTATCACCACAGGCGACAGCAAACAGCGCGGCGACTACAAAGAGCGCGAGGAGTATCAGAGGTCGCTTGGACATTCGAAGCATCTAGAGCGGCGTCGCGCAGGCGTCGAAGCCATATTCCTTGGCCAACTTGAATACTTCGGTAAACGGTCCAGCCGAGTTTTTCTCGAGCAGCGTGCTCGGCTCCGCAAGACCCTTATCAACGGCTTCTTCCATCCCGTCGATGATTACCTGGATGTCCTTCTCGTCCCCACTCGGCACCGCGAGCTCATCGAGTTCTTCGGCCAGATCCTGAACCGGGGGCAAACCGACCTCGGCGACGAATTTTTCCTCCCACGGGGTACTCGAGTCAGCGTCGGGGTATTTTTTGAGAAAGGCTCCCTGCGCTTCTTTCTGCGTCTGGTCCGTCTGCTCGCAGAGCGCGTCGGCTTCCTCTATGAACTCCTGCTTCGTGGGTTCCGCGCTCCCTTCCTCGCTGCCGTCAGCATCGCTACCCCCACACCCGCCTGCTAGCGGGAGGAGAAGCGCAAAAACGATCAGTACGAGTAAGCGGGCACCGCGCATTGCGGTTAATTATAGCTGATTAATTAGGAGTCATGCCGCCGGGCCGAGTCCCTAATAAAAAGCGCGCGGCGGGAGAACCCGCCGCGCGCTTCGAAATACCGCTTAACGACTACTTACGGGTAAACCGTTTCCTCGCCAACGATTTCGGTCTCAATATTCTGAGTCGTTTCGTTGCCGGTTGCAGCCGGGAGGCCGGACTGGGCATTGACCAAGCCGTTGATGCTGATCGGAATGAAGCCGAACAGCGTCAGCGTGCATCCGCTTGCACCCGGAGCCGAGAACGTTTTGTCCACATAAGTGGTTTTGTTGAGATGAAGAATTCCTTTTTCATCAAAGAAAACGTCTGGCAACGTGGTCAGATTCATTTTGAGTTTAATCGGATTCGAGGTCGAACCGACGTAACATTTGTTACCGAGCACACTGTGGATCAGATGTACTTTGATCGGCAACTCAATCTGTTCGAACCCGTGGAAGACCGGTTGACCGGCCAATTCGGTGGCGGCGTAGAGGGTCAGGGCTTCACTGCCAAAGAATTCCAGCAGCCAAGTTAGACCCGTCAGACCAATAACTCCACCTGGGACTTTCTGATTGACCGGGGGCATTCCACCTTTTGAAGTGTAGGCGAAATTCCCGAGGAATTCGTCAGCGCCTCCACTCAGCACGATCGGTTTTTCGATCGTGACATTTTTGTTCCCCATTTTGAAATTACCGCTTTTAACGGTGGACCTAATACAGGTCGACATCACGGGGTTTTCGTTAGCGCTCGGACAACCGGCGAAACTCTCATAGCCGGGCGCCGGCGTATCGGCCTGAGCCATCGGAGCAGTCATCGCAACGGCGACGAGCGCGGTCACGGCAGCCCCGAAGAGCCTGCCAACATGTTTCGATTTCATACTTCTCTCCCTCACTGGATTTATCAGGCGCATGCTCCCGCTTTCCCTGTCGGGGCGCCCGCTTGCGACCGTATCGGAACACATAGGTATTTGTCAAGGTATGAACAAGGCACCCACACGAGAATTGGTCGTGGCTTATGCCTCTTCTTCGGTTACAGCCCAAGTGCCTGCGCCGCCAGAGCCCACGCCAAGGACGATAAAGCTCAGAAGAGCGCCCGCCGTATCGGCACCGCTGGCTTCAGACGGCGAAGCTACTTTCTGAATGAGTTCGTTCCAAGCGAACATCCCGGATTCCCGACCGGTGTAAATACAGAGATGGCCGGGATCTGCAGTCGGCGCGGCAGCAGTTCCGTCGCAAGCCGTCGAAGTCTGCCCAGTTCCCGCCCCAGCTTCAGCTTCGGTGAGGACTTCTTCCTCATCTTCGTTGAGATAGTGGACCTGAGTCGCACCAAGAGCGGCTGCGAGAGGAATGTTAAAGGAGATCGCGGTCAACCGAGGCGTACCGTTTTCAGCTGCCCCTCTATCAAAAGCCCAGCTACCCGTCTCGGTCTCACCCGGAGGAAGCTTTTCCGTGTATCCAGTCTGACCGTTACAGATAGCGACTTTCGTCCCAGACACGCCTGCTACCTCAACCGTCGCTCCGCCCAAGCCGACGCATTCCTGCGGCCCGGTGGTACCGGTTGCGACGCTTTTCCCGTTAATGCCGTTCGTCCCGTTAGCTCCGGGGTCACCCTTTGGACCAGCCGGACCGACTGGGCCGGCTGCACCCGGAGCACCGGGCGGTCCCTGGGCGCCAGGGGTGGCGAGTTTTTTCGCTTCGGTCTGTGCAATTTTCTTCACTTCTTGTTTCTGCTTGCTGCTTAGACCAGGGTTTCCTTTGGCCGCAGAGGCAGCACCTGAAAGTGCGGCAACCAGTGCGACGATTGCCACTACCAGCCCGGCGGTGCCGAGCTGGTTATGCATTCGAGTGAACATCCATTTCCCCTTTGATTAGACTCCATAGACCGAGTAACCCATTCTCGGTTCTCTCTCACCTTTTCTTCTTCCCACCGCACTTCGCCTTCACCACCGGCTTCTGCGTGTAGGACTTGCCGTTGTGGGCGGTGAAGGCTGCCTCGGCCCGTGACTTGCGGGCGCAGAGGTCGCGGCTGTTGACGATCAGGCCCTTCTTGCCGCCCTGCAGCTCGACGACCACTTTGCTGAGCGGGGCGTCGGGGATCGTCGTGAAGCTGGAGCGGATGCTGGCGTTGGCCGAGTCGATGCGCCCGACCGCGTTGAAGTCGACCAGGCCGCGCAGGGCGATCACCATGTCGGGCAGCGGGTTGCTCGAGGAGCGCAGGTAGACCGGGCCTTCCAGCGGCTCGTCGAGCAGCGGCGTGAAGGCGCGCGCCTTGCCATAGACCGACCCTTTCGGGCAGCTCTCGGCGGCGAACTGCACCCTGGTGCAGACGGTGCGGATGTGGGCCTGCTCGAGGAAGGCCGAGCGGGGCAGGGTGATGACCGCCTTCCTGGCGTTGGCGTAGCCGCCGCCCTTGGGGTAGGTGAGCTCCGCCCGGAAGGCCGGGTGGTCGCCGCGCTTGGTGCCGCCCTTGAGCCGCAGGGCGATGCTCGGCTTGAACTTGAGGCTGGCGCAGCTGGAGGCCTGGTAGCGGTCTGAGAGCGGCGCGCCGACGTCGTCGGCTGGGCTGAAGGGGTCGAGGAAGCTGCCGAACAGGGTCGCCCTGGCCTCCTTCACCGCGCAGCTGGTCGGGTTCAGGGTGAAGTTGGGCCGGTCGGTGTAGACGCGCAGGTCCTTCAGCTTCACCGGCAGCCCCCGCAGGATGTTGGGCAGGGGGTCTGAGTTGGCGCTGTCGACCTTGACTTCGGCGGTCTCGGGGTCGACGGCGAGCGCCACGCGGACGACCACGGTGCCGACGTCGAAGGGCCCGGCCACCGCCGGGGTGATCGAGATCACCGAGAGCGGCGCCTTGCCGACCGGGCCGCCGAGGTAGAGCTTGCCGGGCACGTAGGTGAGGATGGCGCCCACTCCCGCCCCAGCCAGGGAGCGGCCGATCTCAGAGGAAGCGGGGCAGCTCGGGCTGGCGAGCTCCTGGCGGCCGCTCTTGGCCTTGGCGGCCGGGATCGCCGCGTCGGGGCAGCGGGCGACGCCGGCGAGCTTGCCGGACATGCCTTTGGGCAGGACGGCGTCAAAGCGGGTCATTTCCTGATCGCCGTCTGCCCGGGTGAGGCGGATGTTGAAGGGCGAGTAGGCGCCGCCGGCGTTGTTGATCGAGCCGGCGCTGAGGGCCGGGTTGAAGGGCGGCACGCCGCCCGGCGGGCAGGGGGCGCCGCCAACGCCGCTGTGGACGGTGAAGTTGGCGGTGGTCGTGATTGGCCTGGTGGGGTCCGCCCAGGGGGTGAACTGGGCCTCGGTGGCGTAGGCGCCGCAGGCCGGCGGGGTGAGCAGCGGCCCGCGCGCGCCTTCGGTGAAGTGGAAGCGGAAGTGGGAGAAGGGGATCTGGGGGATCTCGTCGACGGTGGTCACCAGCCGCCCCGCGCTCGGCCCCCTTTCTTCGCTCGCCTCGACTTTGAACGGCAGCTTGACCAAGACGCCCAGGTCGCGGCTCTTGATCACCATGTAGAGGGCGATGAGGGTGCCGAAGGGGTTGTCGTCCTGGCTGGCGAGGAAGACCGAGCCGTTCAGGGCCTCCCCTTCGGCCAGCAGCTTCGATTGGACCTCCACTTCGCCGACCTTCGAGGCGGGCGGGCAGCCCTGCCCCGGCGAGGAGGAGAGCGACTCGGCCTCATAGGAGGCCCTCGAGCAGGCGGCGAGGCCGTTGGCCGAGGAGGGGTTGACGGTCATCCCCGCGGGCAGCGCCACCACCGCCTTCTTGACCTCTGACTGGGCGAGGCCGATCGGGTTGTTCAGCCCTTCGTCGTCGATCTCGAGCTCGACGTCGATGCCGGAGGCGGTCTCCGCGGTGGAGGCGCTCGGCTCGACGGTGATGTTCGGCGAGAAGCCGAGCTTCGAGCAGCCGAACATCGGCGGGTTGGTGAAGCTGCCTTTGTCGCCGGGGCCGTTTGGCTCCTGCCAGGAGACCGCCTCAAAGCTGGTGGTCAGCGGCTCAGAGCAAGAGCGCGGCAGGGTCAGGAACGGGACTACGGCGGCGCCGGTTTTGCAGGAGGCGCCCACCGAGCGCAGCTCGCCATTGGGCCCAGGGTCCTTGGAGAGGCAGCGGCCGCGGAGGGGGTCGTGGGCGGGGTCGGCGGGCACTCCCCAGATCGTGGTCTCGGCGCCGAAGACATCGACGGTCTGGGGGATGTTCCTCAGCTCGGCGACGACGTTGAACGGCTGCTTGTCGTTGATGTTGACCGCGACCGTCGTTGGCGTGTTGTAGGCGATGAAGCCGAACATCGCCGCCACGCCGGGCGGCGGCACGAGGTTGTAGATCGCCTCGACTATGCCTTCGCCGGGCTCGCCGGCGCTGATGACCTGCAGCCGGGTCGCCCCTATCGCGCTGGCGTCAGGGCAGGCCGGGCGGCCCGATTCGTCGACCGTCAGGAGCTCGGCGGTGGTGCAGCGCGGGACCGCGACGCGGCTGCCGATGAGCCCGGCGGGGAGCTCGAGGCGCAGCGTCTTCACGGCCCCGTCGGGCGTCACCCCGCCGGGCTTGGTCTTCACTTCGATGGTGCTCTTCACTTCGAAGGGGTGAGAGCCCGCTTCTCTCGCTTCGGAGCCGTCTTTGTTGAAGGCCCCGCCTTCAAAGGCCTTGAAGCCGAACTCCGCCTCGGCGGGCAGCGCCCAGGCCATCGACGCGACGGCGAGGGCCACAAGGGCCATTGCCAGCTTCCTCATCGCCCCGCCCTCCCCTTGCGGCTCTCTTTCTTCTTCTGCTTCTTGCCCTTGCCCTTCTTGCCGGCTTTCTTTTTCTTCTTCTTCTTGGCCTTCTTCTTCGCCTTTTCCTTCACGTCCCCGGGGCCCACGTAGGTGGAGCTCGCGGGGGTGGGGTCATTGGGCGCGGTGGCCGGCGGCTTGCAGGTTTCCCCTTGGCAGTCGGGCGGCGGCGGGGGTGGCGGTGGAAGCCCGCCGCCCACGCGAGCGTCATAGACGTCAAACAGGCCCGGGTCCTGCGCGAGCAGGCTCGAGTTGGTGAGGAAGAAGGCGTCGTTGCCGCTCGGGCTGGCGTCGAGGAACTCGGAGTCCTCGGGGCTTTCCCCCGAGGAGACCAGGCTGAGGCAGCCCGCCGCCGAGGGCGCGTAGAGCTCGGCGCCGAGCGCTTCGCAGGCGGCCTTGCCCCCGGCGCTCTCCCACTCATAGACGTCCTCCTTGCCGTTCGTGTCGCGCGGCAGGAGCGCGTCGAAGCTGTTGAAGAAGAGGCGCTCGCCGCTCGCCGAGAGGGCGCGCGGGGTGTGGAGCATGTTGTCGGCCATCGGCAGCGAGCCGGCGGTCATCAGGCTCTCCTGGGAGTTCCCGGTCCCCTGCACCAGCCGCGCCCGCGGCCTTGCCCCGCTCGGGCTGCAAGACACGCACGCCGGCCCCTCTGCGCCGATCTCATAGACATATGCCTCCGAGGCCGGCTCCCCGCTCTCCAGGTCGGCGTTGTCATAGCCGGTCAGCGAGGCGTTTGAGATGAAGGCGAGGGCGCTGCCGTCCACTGATGCCCGCGCCGCGTGGAAGACCGGCTGCGGCGAGGTGTTCGAGGGTATTTCGCTTGCCGCCACATCAGCCTCGCTCAGCGTCGCGATGAACGCCTCCTCCCCCGCCTCGCCCAGGTAGAGGTTCGGCTCCCCCGCCACCGCCTCCCCGCCGAGCGCTTCCTCAGAGACGAAGTAAACGCGCGAGAGGCCCTCGCTCGCCCCCGCCAGGCCGACCACTTCGCCCGCGACCAGCTCGCTAGTGCCCGTGCCCGCGTCGAAGCGGTAAAGGTCGCCTTCCAGCGGCCCTTCGGTCACCTCGAACAGCGCTTTAGAGCCGTCCGGCGACGCCATCAGGAAGCGCGAGTCCCTCGTCGATTTCGTCTCTGAGACTTTCACCGTGCAGGCTTTCCCCGCTTCGCAGCCCGCCGCGCTCTGCTCCGCCCCCGGGTTGAGCCGCAGGTAGACCTTGCCCGCCCCGGTCTCTTGAGCGGCGGAGTCCGTCCAGTACACGCGCGAGCCGTCGTCGGAGATCGCGTTCGTCACGCTGGCCAGGCGGTTGAGCGCCGTGGTCGCGATGTCGAAGGAGGTCTCATGCCCCGTCCCCCCCGAGCAGTTGCCCCCGCTCGTCGTCCCGTCCGGCAGCACGCAGAGCAGGGCAAGGCCCCCCTCGCTCGCGTAGTAGGCCTGCCAGCGGTCGCTCGCCGCGTTCGGCGTCAGCTTGTCGCGCGCCCGCACGATCGCCGCGCCCCCGTCGGCCGAGAGCCCTGCGGCTCGGGGACGAAGGCGCCTGGGGTCACGGTCGGCTCGACCGGGACCAGCGCTTCATAGCCTTTTGCCCCGCAGCCCTCTTCCCGGTAGAGGTTGCGCGAGAGCCTCGAAGTCGCGCGGCGGGTCGAGCAGCGGCTCCGGCACCTGCACGAACCAGCCCTGGCAGAGGTCCGCCGAGAAGGCCTTGTAGGGGTTGCCGAGGGCGACCGAGACGTTGGCGTTCGCCGCCGCGCCCTGGCCCACGTTCAGCGCCTCGCTCGCCCACCCGCTCGGCTGGCGCGTGGCCATGAACTGGTTCGTGTAGGGGGCGCCTTTGGGGTCGCCGAAGCTGCGGTAGGAGGAGTAGGTGGCCTTGTTGCCGTCGTCGAGAGCTCTGGCCCAGCTTCGTGGTGTAGCCGATGATGTCGACCAGGGTTTTGATGTCGCCGTTGTTCTTGTCGACCGGGCTGACCATCTCATAGGCCCGGCAGTCGGGCAGGCGCGCCGCCGGGCCGCCGCGGAAGGCGTCGTTGGGGCAGGGGCGCTGGGGCAGCGGGTCGGGGGTCGTGAAGCTCGCTTCCAAGCCTTCTTCCTCGCTTGCCTCCCCTGGGCCTTCGGGCCCGTCGGGGTCGATCCCGAACACCGGGCCGCCGCCGCCGCTCTCGGCGACGAAGCGGTAGTGGTAGGTGGCGCCCGGGGTGAGGCCGTCGAGGAATACCCCGGCGCTGCGCAACGGTGAGCCGAAGGGTTTCGTCGTCAAGGAGGCCGGCGACGTCTCGCTCGGGCAGCCGCCCTCTGAGCACTCCCCGGTCCCGTACTGCACGTAATAGGTGGCGTCGGTGAAGAAGTGCGGGTTGACCTCAGCCACCACGGTCGCCCCGTCGCGCTGCACCGAAGTGGCGAACTGGGCGCTGACCTCCGGCGGCACCGGCGGCGGGCCTTCGAAGTCAAGCGGGGGCGGGCCGTAGATGCGGATGAAGCTGTCGGCTGAGGCCGCGTAGAGGGTGCCCGCCGCGCTCGCCGCGAGGCCGGTGATGGTCGGCTCCGGCGTGCCGAATTCCGATATCTGGCCGCCCGCCGGGTTGAACTGCAGGATCGGCTCGGCCAGCTGGGCCACCCCCAAGTCGTCGACGAAGCTGAGGTTGTTCCTCCTCGTAAAGACATCCCCACCGAGGTCGACGGCGATCGACCCAGAGGTGGCTTTCGTCGCTGGGTTGCCTCCGACTTCTTTGCCTTCGAGCCTTCCTTCTTCGGCGCCGGTGGCGGCGTCCAAAATACGGACGTATTCATCTGGTCCCCCAGGCTGGCCAACCAAAACATAGAAATCGCCGCTGCCGGGAGCAATCGCCAGGGAATGGACAGTGGTCGGACTGACCGAGACCGGTATCGAGACAGGCACGGAGGCTTCCCATTCGCCTTCTAAGTTGAAGCGCTGGATCCGTTCGACGTCGCCGACGAAGAGCTCCCCCGCCGGGGCTGATCGCGATGCCACTGCTGTTGCTGGCCCCGAGCTCGCCATCGCCGCCGCCAGGGACCCCGACGCCGCACACGTCGCCGCCTTCGAGCTGGGCTTTGGCGCAGCGGTCTTCCCCCGTGGTCTTGTTCACTTCGCCGCCGAACATCAGCGAGAAGCGCCCCGCCGAGTCGAACTTCTGCACTCTCAGGTTGCCGACTTCTTTCACGTAGACGGCGCCCGTCGCGTCCACCGCCACGCCTCGGGCGTCCGCGAGCTGCCCGGCCCCGGGGCCGCTGAGGCCGGATTTGCAGCCCGATTCCGCCGTGCACGACTCAAGGCCGGTGGTAGGGCCATGGCCATCGGCGCGGGTCCTCGCTTCGAAGCTGGTGGAGGGGTCCCCGCCATCCAACGGCGTCGTCCCATCAAGCACCGCCAGCTGGGCCACGTTGGTGCCCGCCAGGGAGCCTTTGAAGGCGACCACGTAGACGTAGGGGGTTGTGCCGTCGGTCGTGCCGGGGACGGCTTTGACATTGACGCTGCCCCCAGCGCCGCCGATTGAGGCGAGGCCGTTCAAGGCGGCTTCGACTTCGGCGCCCGTGGCGTTGAAGGGGAGGTCAGCGGTGGTGGGCCCTCCGAGGCTAAGCCTGAACTGGCCTTCGGCGGCCTTGACCCTCACTTCCTGCTGCTCGTTCACCGCCCCTGGCGCGACGTCCCAGCCGAAGGCCTTGACGAAGTTGCCCCACGGGGTGAACTCGCTGACGCGGCTGCCACCCGGCTCAACCACATAAACATGGCCGGTAACTGGGTCAAGGGCGATCCCTTCCGGAAACGACAACTGGCCCGCGCCTTGGCCAGTACCACCGAAGCGAGCCAGTTCTTCCTCATCGCCGATCGCCAGCGCGGCCTGCGCCGTGGCGAGGCTCACTACCGTCGCCACTAAGGTGGCCACGATGCCCACGACTCGCCTATTCACCCTCGCCCCCTCCCTCTCGCCTTCATCCCGCCCTTCCGATTCTTCCCCGGCGCGGAAAGAAGCACGATATCGGAACGCCGTAGTTCTTGTCAAGGAACTTCACACTGGAGAAGAGAGGGCGAGCCGCGGATCCGCGGCTCGCCCTCTTTACGGCCTCGATCAAGAATGAATTGATCGAGCGTCAAGCATCCAGGCCGGGGCTATGTCGCCGTGAGAGTAACCTGGGTACCTACTTTGTGCTTCGAGAATTGATGAGAATGTTCGGTTTTTTGTTCGAATCCCGGATCTTCGGATGCTTTAAATAGAGCTTTGCCGGTGTAGTCGCCATCGTGTGTGAGTTTTGTGACTTCAACCGCTCCACCGTGCGTCGGTTTCGGGCAGGCGATCCCGTGGAATTCGTATGTGATCCCTTGGGCTGTCACATCAACTTCGACTTCAGTCCCCGACTGTACGAAATTGAGGTGACTGAGGCCGGTCTGTGCTGGCACTGTAACCGTGCATCCCGTGAGTTTGATTTCAATCGATTTGCCGGATGTACAGCCGGTAACGTCGACTAGGGCTGTCAGCGTTTGCGGCTGGGCGCCTGTGATTGTGTATTTACAGCCATTCATAATCACTTGCGACGCGAGTCCAACGGTTTGGCACCCTGAGTATGTGGGTGTAACCGTTATCTCTTCCGCTGTCGTGGTTCCCCCGCTTCCGCCTTCCACTGTCCCTTCGAATTGGGCGTTCGTGCATTTGGTTTCGGCACCACTTGTTGTTAATTTGAAATTATGTTGAACGGTCTGTCCGCCCGTGATCGTCGCGCTCGGACTCGTTGCGGCATGGAGTTGCGCCGCCTGCGCGGCCGACGCCGCGACCATGCTCATCGCCGCTACGGCGATGAAGGCGAGGCCGAGGGCCTTGATGTTGCGAATCATCTCTAAATACTCCTTTGGGTTAGTGCTTGCCCTGCCCACAGATCAAGTTTCAAGCCGCAGGTCAGGAAGACCCCTTAGGCATAGAAGCCAGATGGCAAACAATCAAGTTTTTCAGAGTATTTGTTAAGGCCGTAGCGGTCTCTCCCGCAAATCGCGTCCGACAGAATTTCGCACGTGCGAACCCGTGCGGTCCACGAACCGGCAGCGCGACGCTCGGAGCTGGCCGATGCCTGCGGCTATGGCTATTGCTCGCACTCGCACTTGTTTTGGGGCATACGACTGCATCTGTGCTGCGCCCCGGACTGCACCCCACGGCCTTCGATCCTCGCTCCGGTCGACCAGCTTTGCCGCCGAAATCCCTACGCTCAAGATGAGCTCTGAGAGCGCTGTTCACTTGGCGATGATCGGCCAGCGGATCGAGTCGGTCTCTTGGCCCTCAAGAACCGCCTCAGCCTCGAGCGCCATGCCTCAAAGCTCTTGGCGCTTGCGACTGGGGTGTGGGTTAACTAGGGGGCCGGGGCGGAATCTTGACGCCCGGCCCCCCGCGTCCTGCTCTCATCGTTCAACAAGTCGAGTACTTTGCTGATGCAATCTATGTTGCCGTGAGAGCGACCTGAGTGCCGGCTTTGTGTTTGAAGAATTGATGGCTGTGCTGGGGTTACTTGTTCAATTCCTACATCTTGGAATGCTTTAGAAAGAATTGAGCCAGTGAGATCTCCGTCATGTGTGAGTTTTGTGACTTCCACCGCTCCACCATGCGTCGGTTTAGGACAAGCGATGCCGTGGAATTCATATGTAATTCCTTGGACTGTCACATTGACTTCCACTTCAGTCCCAGCCTGCGCAAACGTGAGGTGACTAAGTGTAGTCTGTTCCGGAACTGTAATCGTGCAGCCTATTACTTTAAGTTCTACTCCTTTCCCCGCTGTGCAGCCCACGATATCGATCCACGCTGTTTTACTTATTGTTTGACCGTTGTGAGTACCTGTGATTGTGTACTTGCAACCGTTCATAAGCACTTGCACGGGTAGGGCCGATTTTACATTCTGAGTATGTTGGTGTGACCGTTAGCTCCTGCGCTGTAGTCATGGCCGGGAGGCCTTGCCCGCCTTGCACTGTTCCTTCGAAGGTTGCTTGTTGGCATTTGATTTCCACTCCGCTTGTTGTAAGTTTGAAATTGTGTTGTACCGTCTGCCCGCCAGTTATCGTTGCGCTTGGTCCCGCAGCAGCATGAAATTGGGTGGCCTGCGCGGGAGACACGAAGGCCATGCCTAGTGCCATCGCAGCGAGAGCGAGGCCGAGCGCCTTGATGTTGCGAACCATCTCAATAACTCCTTAGTAGTAGAAGGCCCACCCGGGGTAACTCCCACGGGTTGGGATCGGCTTCTCCTGTTAGAAGCCGAGGCGCATGAAAGCAAGTTGAACAGCGCGGTTTATATATCGGCCAAGATTTGTCCTGCAGATTGGCTCTGACAGAAGCTCACGTGCGCGGATCTGCGCTCTCGTAGCGGCAGCGGCTATTGGGCGAAGAAGCGACCCATGAAGGACTGGAGGCGGGTGGCTGAGACTTTCTCGGTTGCCGGGCCGATCCGGTCGAAGAACTCGCCATCGAATTCGACGGCGTCCGTTGCTCCATCAATTCGAAATATCCAGACCAAGTGCCCCTGCCTATAGAACACCGGCCTAAGGTTTCGAATTAGGTCGTCCGCGAACGAGGTCGGTGCGGGAAGTGCCCTTATTCGTCCGGCAAGCTCCTGCATGAAGCGATCCGTCGTCGTTTCGAGATGCGCAAGCTCGTGCTCGGTCCCGACCACGTTGAACCCCCTGTAATCCACTCCGTGAGCTCCCCATACGGCCCTAACCCGGTCGGCATCTTCCTTGGAATCCGCAACGCCGAATAGCAGATATCCGCCCGGATCCCTGGGGCCGCGATTCGCGATCGCCGTTGCCGCGCGGATTGCCTTCGAAAACGCCTCGTCATCGAATCCATGCGCATCGTCTAGGCGGAGAAAGCCCTGTTTGATCTCAAAGGCTGACTGCTCGGTGACCGCGGCCGACAACAGGCTCTCGAATCGTGCCGGGCTGTGCTGCACGGAGGCCGAATCCCCGCTTGCGAAATATGGATCCAGTCGCGTATCTGCAAACTGGAAAACCTTGCTCTTGTTTTCGGCCGACCAGACTCCTCCCTCGCTGATTTGCATGTCATCGCCAATGTCCTCCAAGGCGTCGGCCATGCCTTTGTAATCGTTGACTTTGCGGCCTTGTGCGGCTGCTCTGAGGTAAGTCATGAACACGGCATGGAAATAGCGCTGGATTCGTGGGGGTGGGCGCTTGAGGATGAGTTGAGCGAAGCCCGCGTTTCTTTCATCGAGGGTCGCGACAAAGGAATCGAGGGCGAGGCGAAATGTCTCAATCACCGTGTCTACGCCCCGAACCGAAAGTTGGGAGGCGAGATTTTCGGCTCTGTTATTCGCAGACTGCTGCCTACCCCCACGTTCCAAGCCATAGTAGGCATCCCGATAAGAGGTACCCGTCGGAGCCATAGGGTCAAGAAGGAGGTCGGCGAGAAGATCGAGAACGACCTCCTCGTCCCGAGATTCGCGAACCTGCTCCCTGGTCAGGATGCCATTCTTCACCCATAGGAGCTCATCGACATTGATGCCGTAGGGCAGATCCCGATTCGTGATCGAGATTTGACCCATTTGCCCTAAGGCTAGGAGGTCGTCGAGTGACGAATCCTGTCGGATATCGGCGGCAACCTTCCGCACGACTTCCGCAACTCCCGTCAGCGTCCCCGCCTGCCTTATCTCCTGAGCGCTTAGCTGATGGCCGCCCGAGTTGATCCTTCTGAACACCTCATCGACCGCTTCGTCAGATGGCGATCGATACGAGGAAGAAGGGACAATGTAGTTGGAAATTCGCCGGCAGATATCGCGGTCGAGGATTGGCGTTCGTTGCTCTAGTTCTTCGCTGTCCCGCAAGTCAATGGTGTCGGCAAGCGTTCCAAGGTCGAAGTATCCGCCGTCGAAGGCGAACTCGTTTTCGATGAACGAAAAGATCGCGTTCAAACGCTGGAGGCCATCAACTACCTCATACTTGCCGCTGTCACGATCCGCCAGCAGAATGAGGGGAACCGGCATCTGCTGGACAAGCGAATCAACCAGGGCAACCTTCTCCTCAACCGTCCATACGAGCTTGCGCTGGTAGCGACGGTTGACAAGAAAGCGGTCTTCGCGGTAGCGACCGTAGAGCGTCTGGACGGCCTCTCCGACAACCGAAAGCTCTCCCGGGAAGTTCTCCTCCGACTTCTGGGGGCGGTCCGCTCGCTGAAGCGTGGAATCAACCATCTAGGGCGAGACGCCTTCCAGCTCCTCTCTCACCTTTTCTTCTTCCCACCGCACTTCGCCTTCACCACCGGCTTCTGCGTGTAGGACTTGCCGTTGTGGGCGGTGAAGGCTGCCTCGGCCCGTGACTTGCGGGCGCAGAGGTCGCGGCTGTTGACGATCAGGCCCTTCTTGCCGCCCTGCAGCTCGACCACCACTTTGCTGAGCGGGGCGTCGGGGATCGTCGTGAAGCTGGAGCGGATGCTGGCGTTGGCCGAGTCGATGCGCCCGACCGCGTTGAAGTCGACCAGGCCGCGCAGGGCGATCACCATGTCGGGCAGCGGGTTGCTCGAGGAGCGCAGGTAGACCGGGCCTTCCAGCGGCTCGTCGAGCAGCGGCGTGAAGGCGCGCGCCTTGCCATAGACCGACCCTTTCGGGCAGCTCTCGGCGGCGAACTGCACCCTGGTGCAGACCGTGCGGATGTGGGCCTGCTCGAGGAAGGCCGAGCGGGGCAGGGTGATGACCGCCTTCCTGGCGTTGGCGTAGCCGCCGCCCTTGGGGTAGGTGAGCTCCGCCCGGAGGGCCGGGTGGTCGCCGCGCTTGGTGCCGCCCTTGAGCCGCAGGGCGATGCTCGGCTTGAACTTGAGGCTGGCGCAGCTGGACGCCTGGTAGCGGTCTGAGAGCGGCGCGCCGACGTCGTCGGCTGGGCTGAAGGGGTCGAGGAAGCTGCCGAACAGGGTCGCCCTGGCCTCCTTCACCGCGCAGCTGGTCGGGTTCAGGGTGAAGTTGGGCCGGTCGGTGTAGACGCGCAGGTCCTTCAGCTTCACCGGCAGCCCCCGCAGGATGTTGGGCAGGGGGTCTGAGTTGGCGCTGTCGACCTTGACTTCGGCGGTCTCGGGGTCGACGGCGAGCGCCACGCGGACGACCACGGTGCCGACGTCGAAGGGCCCGGCCACCGCCGGGGTGATCGAGATCACCGAGAGCGGCGCCTTGCCGACCGGGCCGCCGAGGTAGAGCTTGCCGGGCACGTAGGTGAGGATGGCGCCCACTCCCGCCCCAGCCAGGGAGCGGCCGATCTCAGAGGAAGCGGGGCAGCTCGGGCTGGCGAGCTCCTGGCGGCCGCTCTTGGCCTTGGCGGCCGGGATCGCCGCGTCGGGGCAGCGGGCGACGCCGGCGAGCTTGCCGGACATGCCTTTGGGCAGGACGGCGTCAAAGCGGGTCATTTCCTGATCGCCGTCTGCCCGGGTGAGGCGGATGTTGAAGGGCGAGTAGGCGCCGCCGGCGTTGTTGATCGAGCCGGCGCTGAGGGCCGGGTTGAAGGGCGGCACGCCGCCCGGCGGGCAGGGGGCGCCGCCAACGCCGCTGTGGACGGTGAAGTTGGCGGTGGTCGTGATTGGCCTGGTGGGGTCCGCCCAGGGGGTGAACTGGGCCTCGGTGGCGTAGGCGCCGCAGGCCGGCGGGGTGAGCAGCGGCCCGCGCGCGCCTTCGGTGAAGTGGAAGCGGAAGTGGGAGAAGGGGATCTGGGGGATCTCGTCGACGGTGGTCACCAGCCGCCCCGCGCTCGGCCCCCTTTCTTCGCTCGCCTCGACTTTGAACGGCAGCTTGACCAAGACGCCCAGGTCGCGGCTCTTGATCACCATGTAGAGGGCGATGAGGGTGCCGAAGGGGTTGTCGTCCTGGCTGGCGAGGAAGACCGAGCCGTTCAGGGCCTCCCCTTCGGCCAGCAGCTTCGATTGGACCTCCACTTCGCCGACCTTCGAGGCGGGCGGGCAGCCCTGCCCCGGCGAGGAGGAGAGCGACTCGGCCTCATAGGAGGCCCTCGAGCAGGCGGCGAGGCCGTTGGCCGAGGAGGGGTTGACGGTCATCCCCGCGGGCAGCGCCACCACCGCCTTCTTGACCTCTGACTGGGCGAGGCCGATCGGGTTGTTCAGCCCTTCGTCGTCGATCTCGAGCTCGACGTCGATGCCGGAGGCGGTCTCCGCGGTGGAGGCGCTCGGCTCGACGGTGATGTTCGGCGAGAAGCCGAGCTTCGAGCAGCCGAACATCGGCGGGTTGGTGAAGCTGCCTTTGTCGCCGGGGCCGTTTGGCTCCTGCCAGGAGACCGCCTCAAAGCTGGTGGTCAGCGGCTCAGAGCAAGAGCGCGGCAGGGTCAGGAACGGGACTACGGCGGCGCCGGTTTTGCAGGAGGCGCCCACCGAGCGCAGCTCGCCATTGGGCCCAGGGTCCTTGGAGAGGCAGCGGCCGCGGAGGGGGTCGTGGGCGGGGTCGGCGGGCACTCCCCAGATCGTGGTCTCGGCGCCGAAGACATCGACGGTCTGGGGGATGTTCCTCAGCTCGGCGACGACGTTGAACGGCTGCTTGTCGTTGATGTTGACCGCGACCGTCGTTGGCGTGTTGTAGGCGATGAAGCCGAACATCGCCGCCACGCCGGGCGGCGGCACGAGGTTGTAGATCGCCTCGACTATGCCTTCGCCGGGCTCGCCGGCGCTGATGACCTGCAGCCGGGTCGCCCCTATCGCGCTGGCGTCAGGGCAGGCCGGGCGGCCCGATTCGTCGACCGTCAGGAGCTCGGCGGTGGTGCAGCGCGGGACCGCGACGCGGCTGCCGATGCGCCCGGCGGGGAGCTCGAGGCGCAGCGTCTTCACGGCCCCGTCGGGCGTCACCCCGCCGGGCTTGGTCTTCACTTCGATGGTGCTCTTCACTTCGAAGGGGTGAGAGCCCGCTTCTCTCGCTTCGGAGCCGTCTTTGTTGAAGGCCCCGCCTTCAAAGGCCTTGAAGCCGAACTCCGCCTCGGCGGGCAGCGCCCAGGCCATCGACGCGACGGCGAGGGCCACAAGGGCCATTGCCAGCTTCCTCATCGCCCCGCCCTCCCCTTGCGGCTCTCTTTCTTCTTCTGCTTCTTGCCCTTGCCCTTCTTGCCGGCTTTCTTTTTCTTCTTCTTCTTGGCCTTCTTCTTCGCCTTTTCCTTCACGTCCCCGGGGCCCACGTAGGTGGAGCTCGCGGGGGTGGGGTCATTGGGCGCGGTGGCCGGCGGCTTGCAGGTTTCCCCTTGGCAGTCGGGCGGCGGCGGGGGTGGCGGTGGAAGCCCGCCGCCCACGCGAGCGTCATAGACGTCAAACAGGCCCGGGTCCTGCGCGAGCAGGCTCGAGTTGGTGAGGAAGAAGGCGTCGTTGCCGCTCGGGCTGGCGTCGAGGAACTCGGAGTCCTCGGGGCTTTCCCCCGAGGAGACCAGGCTGAGGCAGCCCGCCGCCGAGGGCGCGTAGAGCTCGGCGCCGAGCGCTTCGCAGGCGGCCTTGCCCCCGGCGCTCTCCCACTCATAGACGTCCTCCTTGCCGTTCGTGTCGCGCGGCAGGAGCGCGTCGAAGCTGTTGAAGAAGAGGCGCTCGCCGCTCGCCGAGAGGGCGCGCGGGGTGTGGAGCATGTTGTCGGCCATCGGCAGCGAGCCGGCGGTCATCAGGCTCTCCTGGGAGTTCCCGGTCCCCTGCACCAGCCGCGCCCGCGGCCTTGCCCCGCTCGGGCTGCAAGACACGCACGCCGGCCCCTCTGCGCCGATCTCATAGACATATGCCTCCGAGGCCGGCTCCCCGCTCTCCAGGTCGGCGTTGTCATAGCCGGTCAGCGAGGCGTTTGAGATGAAGGCGAGGGCGCTGCCGTCCACTGATGCCCGCGCCGCGTGGAAGACGGGCTCGCGGGCGATGTTCGAGGGGATGGCGACGCCGATGGCCGGGTTGGCCACATCAGCCTCGCTCAGCGTCGCGATGAACGCCTCCTCCCCCGCCTCGCCCAGGTAGAGGTTCGGCTCCCCCGCCACCGCCTCCCCGCCGAGCGCTTCCTCAGAGACGAAGTAAACGCGCGAGAGGCCCTCGCTCGCCCCCGCCAGGCCGACCACTTCGCCCGCGACCAGCTCGCTCGACCCGCTTTCGGCGTCATAGCGGTAAAGGTCGCCTTCCGCCGGCCCTTCGGTCACCTCGAACAGCGCCTTGGAGCCGTCCGGCGACGCCATCAGGAAGCGCGAGTCCCTCGTCGATTTCGTCTCCGAGACTTTCACCGTGCAGGCTTTCCCCGCTTCGCAGCCCGCCGCGCTCTGCTCCGCCCCCGGGTTGAGCCGCAGGTAGACCTTGCCCGCCCCGGTCTCTTGGCCGCCCGAGTCCGTCCAGTACACGCGCGAGCCGTCGTCGGAGATCGCGTTCGTGACGCTGGAGAGGCGGTTCAAATCGACAGCAAGCACTGAATCGGAGGTCTCATGCCCCGTCCCCCCCGAGCAGTTGCCCCCGCTCGTCGTCCCGTCCGGCAGCACGCAGAGCAGGGCAAGGCCCCCCTCGCTCGCGTAGTAGGCCTGCCAGCGGTCGCTCGCCGCGTTCGGCGTCAGCTTGTCGCGCGCCCGCACGATCGCCGCGCCCCCGTCGGCCGAGAGCCCCTGCGGCTCGGGGACGAAGGCGCCTGGGGTCACGGTCGGCTCGACCGGGACCAGCGCTTCATAGCCTTTTGCCCCGCAGCCCTCTTCCCGGTAGAGGTTGCGCGAGAGGCTCGAAGTCGCGTGGCGGGTCGAGCAGCGGCTCCGTCACCTGCACGAACCAGCCCTGGCAGAGGTCCGCCGAGAAGGCCTTGTAGGGGTTGCCGAGGACGACCGAGACGTTGGCGTTCGCCGCCGCGCCCTGGCCCACGTTCAGCGCCTCGCTCGCCCACCCGCTCGGCTGGCGCGTGGCCATGAACTGGTTCATGTAGGGGGCGCCTTTGGGGTCGCCGAAGCTGCGGTAGGAGGAGTAGGTGGCCTTGTTGCCGTCGTCGAGCTCTGGCCCAGCTTCGTGGTGTAGCCGATGATGTCGACCAGGGTTTTGATGTCGCCGTTGTTCTTGTCGACCGGGCTGACCATCTCATAGGCCCGGCAGTCGGGCAGGCGCGCCGCCGGGCCGCCGCGGAAGGCGTCGTTGGGGCAGGGGCGCTGGGGCAGCGGGTCGGGGGTCGTGAAGCTCGCTTCCAAGCCTTCTTCCTCGCTTGCCTCCCCTGGGCCTTCGGGCCCGTCGGGGTCGATCCCGAACACCGGGCCGCCGCCGCCGCTCTCGGCGACGAAGCGGTAGTGGTAGGTGGCGCCCGGGGTGAGGCCGTCGAGGAATACCCCGGCGCTGCGCAACGGTGAGCCGAAGGGTTTCGTCGTCAAGGAGGCCGGCGACGTCTCGCTCGGGCAGCCGCCCTCTGAGCACTCCCCGGTCCCGTACTGCACGTAATAGGTGGCGTCGGTGAAGAAGTGCGGGTTGACCTCAGCCACCACGGTCGCCCCGTCGCGCTGCACCGAAGTGGCGAACTGGGCGCTGACCTCCGGCGGCACCGGCGGCGGGCCTTCGAAGTCAAGCGGGGGCGGGCCGTAGATGCGGATGAAGCTGTCGGCTGAGGCCGCGTAGAGGGTGCCCGCCGCGCTCGCCGCGAGGCCGGTGATGGTCGGCTCCGGCGTGCCGAATTCCGATATCTGGCCGCCCGCCGGGTTGAACTGCAGGATCGGCTCGGCCAGCTGGGCCACCCCCAAGTCGTCGACGAAGTCGAGGTTGTTCCTCCTCACGAAGGCGTTCCCGGCGGGGTCGACGGCGACCGGCCCAGCCGTCGCTTTCGTCGCTGGGTTGCCTCCGACTTCTTTGCCTTCGAGCCTTCCTTCTTCGGCGCCGGTGGCGGCGTCCAAAATACGGACGTACTCATCTGGTCCCCCAGGCTGGCCAACCAAAACATAGAAATCGCCGCTGCCGGGAGCAATCGCCAGGGAATGGACAGTGGTCGGACTGACCGAGACCGGTATCGAGACCGGGATCGAGGCCTCCCATTCGCCTTCTAAGCTGAAGCGCTGGATCCGTTCGACGTCGCCGACGAAGAGCTCCCCCGCCGGGGCTGATCGCGATGCCACTGCTTTTGCTGGCCCCGAGCTCGCCATCGCCGCCGCCAGGGACCCCGACGCCGCACACGTCGCCGCCTTCGAGCTGGGCTTTGGCGCAGCGGTCTTCCCCCGTGGTCTTGTTCACTTCGCCGCCGAACATCAGCGAGAAGCGCCCCGCCGAGTCGAACTTCTGCACTCTCAGGTTGCCGACTTCTTTCACGTAGACGGCGCCCGTCGCGTCCACCGCCACGCCTCGGGCGTCCGCGAGCTGCCCGGCCCCGGGGCCGCTGAGGCCGGATTTGCAGCCCGATTCCGCCGTGCACGACTCAAGGCCGGTGGTAGGGCCATGGCCATCGGCGCGGGTCCTCGCTTCGAAGCTGGTGGAGGGGTCCCCGCCATCCAACGGCGTCGTCCCATCAAGCACCGCCAGCTGGGCCACGTTGGTGCCCGCCAGGGAGCCTTTGAAGGCGACCACGTAGACGTAGGGGGTTGTGCCGTCGGTCGTGCCGGGGACGGCTTTGACATTGACGCTGCCCCCAGCGCCGCCGATTGAGGCGAGGCCGTTCAAGGCGGCTTCGACTTCGGCGCCCGTGGCGTTGAAGGGGAGGTCAGCGGTGGTGGGCCCTCCGAGGCTAAGCCTGAACTGCCCTTCCGCAGCCTTGACCCTCACTTCCTGCTGCTCGTTCACGGCCCCTGGCGCGACGTCCCAGCCGAAGGCCTTGACGAAGTTGCCCCACGGGGTGAACTCGCTGACGCGGCTGCCACCCGGCTCAACCACATAAACATGGCCGGTAACTGGGTCGAGAGCGACCCCTTCGGGCGAGGACAGCTCGCCAGCGCCCTGGCCGGCGCCTCCGAAGCGAGCCAGTTCTTCGTCCTCGCTGATCGCCAGCGCGGCCTGCGCCGTGGCGAGGCTCACTACCGTCGCCACGACGGCCGCCGCGATGCCCAGAACTCGCCCTTTCACCGCATGCCTGTCTCGCTTCATCCCCAAGTCTCCCCGCTCATTTCCGTTCTGGGCAAGGCCCAGGCCCGCCCATATCCTCTATTAGCTGATTGGAAATGCAGTATAGGAACATCTAAGTCCTTGTCAAGAAACTCTTGTACTTTTGGCTGGTCGCCGCTCCCGCAGGTCCACCGCCGATCCTCAAGGCTCGCCAAAAGACCGCCACATTCCCCCATTAACGAAACCGCCGCCAACTAGTCTGTGGCCACCAGTGCGCCGGGATCACGGGACTCGTGAAACCCCGGCGCCCCTAGTCACCTCAATATGTCTGTTCGAAAGTCAGCTCACTGAGCGATTATGTAGCCAACAGTCCGACCTGGTTGCCGCATTTGTGTTCCGTGTATTGATGGCCGTGTTTCGTTACTTGGGCCGTTGAACTATCTTCGTACGCTTTGAATGTCGCGTTTCCGGTGAGGTCACCGTCATGTGTAAGTTTTGTGATTAGCACTGGTTGCCCATCTAAAGGTTTGGGGCAAGCAATGCCGTGGTATTCGTATGTAATCCCTTGAATGTTGAATTGCACTTCAACATGGTGCGGTGTGGTTTGCCCAGATGGTTGGTGTTGCACTTCAGCTATGTTGGTGAATTTCAAGTGGCTTAGTGTCGTCTGTTCTGGGACTGTTATCGTGCACCCGCTGAGTTTAGTTTCGATCGATTTGCCGGCTGTGCAGCCAGTGATGTCGAGCCATGCTGTCAGGGCGGTTGTTTGTGCTTGTCCCCCTTGGGGGGTATGCGAGCCTGTGATTGTGTATTTACAGCCGTTCATCAGAACTTGAGAGTTGATCCCGACCGTTTTGCAACCCGAGTATGTCGGTGTTACCGTTAGCTCTTGCTCTGTCGTTTGTTGTTGGCTTTGCCCTTTGTTCGTGATTGTGCCTTCAAAGATGGCTTGGGTGCATTGGCTAATTGAGCCGCTTTTTGTGTACTGAGGTTTTAGACTTACGCTCTGTTCTCCTGTCACGTTGGCTTTATTGGGCACTGTGGCATGGAGTTCCGACGCCTGTGCCGCCGACGCCGCGACCACGCTCATCGCCGCTACCGCGACGATGGCGAGGCTCAGGGCCTTGATGTTGTGGATCATTTCTGTTGCTCCTTTATTGGTTTCTGGCGCTCGCGACAAGGTCATGTCGCTAAGAGCCAACGCAATGAAGCGATCGAGCCCAAATGGAGGATCCGGGCGGCATCGTCCTGAACCGCTCGACCCCAAACACTGCAACGCTAAGTGGTGGGGCCGCGATCCTCGCGGCCCCACCACACTCCTATTTAGCCACTCAATCGACATTCATCAATCGAAATGGCCTATAGCGACGGAGCTATGTAGCCAATAGTCCGACCTGGTTGCCGCATTTGTGTTCCGTGTATTGATGGCCGTGTTTCGTTACTTGGGGCGTTGAACTATCAACGTACGCTTTGAATGTCGCGGTCCCGGTATAGTCACCGTCATGTGTTAGTTTTGTGACTTCCACTGGTTGCCCGTCCAAGGGTTTGGGGCAAGCAATGCCGTGGAATTCGTATGTAATCCCTTTAACGTCGACTTCCACTTCAACATGGTGCGGTGTGATTTGCCCAGATGGTTGGTGTTGCACTTCAGCTATGTTTTTGAATTTCAAGTGGCTTAGTGTCGTCTGTTCTGGGACTGTTACCGTGCACCCGCTGAGTTTAATTTCGATCGCTTTGCCGGCTGTGCAGCCAGTGACGTCGACCCATGCTGTCAGGGCGGTTGTTTGTGCTTGTCCCCCTTGGGGGGTATGCGAGCCTGTGATTGTGTATTTACAGCCGTTCATCAGAACTTGAGAGTTGATCCCGACCGTTTTGCAACCCGAGTATGTCGGTGTTACCGTTAGCTCTTGCTCTGTCGTTTGTTGTTGGCTTTGCCCTGTGTTCGTGATTGTGCCTTCAAAGCTGGCCTGGGTGCACTGCGTGACTGCGCCGCTTTTTGTGAGTTGGAATTTATGAGCTATTACCTGCTCTCCTGTCACGTTGGCCTGATTGGGCACTGTGGCATGGAGTTCCGACGCCTGTGCCGCCGACGCCGCGACCACGCTCATCGCCGCTACCGCGACGATGGCGAGGCCCAGGGCCTTGATGTTGCGGATCATTTCTATTGCTCCTTTTATTGGTTTCTGGCGCTCGCGACAAGGTCATGTCGCTAAGAGCCAACACAATGAGCAATAGAGCTTGGGGCGGCGACGGTCAAGTATTCTCGTGCGTTCATGCAACCGTGCCCGATAGTTAGCCCGTTATCGCTGCAAAACATGACCGACAGCCACCCGCGCGTGCCGATCGGCGCATGGCAAATTATTATCAGAGGACATACGAGTCTTATCTGAGGTCGTTGGACCCAGGTCGCATTATCCGCGCATCAAAAGTCTGTCTCCATACTGTCGACAGCAATCACAGACTCCTCTACCTAAGCCTAGAGGGAATAAGCCACACGCCGTGTTTGCTTATGCGAAAACGCTCTGCGGAAGGTGGCCCATTTAGATCGATGACTATGTCGTCATGATCCCGATCTGGATGCCACAGTTAAGTTTGTTATATTGATGTCCATTGTGACTGGATTGCACAGATCCATTATCTAAAAAAGCACTGAACTTAACTTCTCCGGTGAGATCGCCATCTTGTGTAAGTTTTGTGACTTCTACCGCTTCGCCAAATTTGGGTTTTGGGCAAGCGATGCCGTGGAGTTCGTATGCGATCCCTTGAAGTGTGGAGTTCATCGTAGTTTGGTGTGACGGAATCCCGTTTGGATTATTTTAGGAACGTCACATGGCTAAGATTAGTCTGTTCCGGCACTGTGACCGTGCACCCCACCATGCCGATTTCAATCAATTTGCCGCTTGTACATCCAGTGATGTCCATACGAGCTGTGAACAAGCCTTCTACAAACCCTGTGATTGTGTACTTGCAGCCGTTCAGCCGTACTTGAGAAGCGAGTCCAACCGTTTGAGAGCTTGTGTATGTTGGTGTCACCGTTAGCTCCGACGCTTTCGTTTGACCTCCGCTCCCGCCCGTCATTGTGCCTTCATAGAGAGACTGGAAGCACCTAGTTCTGCACCGCTGCCTGTCAATTGGATCGTAGGCATAAATACGAAGCCTTCTCCTGTGATGTTGACGTTGGGAGATGCTGTAGCGTGGAAGTCTGCTGCCTCAGCAGTAGCGGTCATAGTTACTGCTGCTGCGCAAGCGGCAAGGTAAGCGATTTTGCTTCGATTGAGCATGGCGTACCTCTTGTGTGTTGTGCTGGCAGGCAGTCCTCTCTTTAGAGCAGAGCCAAGATCTTGTCAAGTACGAACGTGGCCCACTTTGGCATGAGAATGCACTCTCCTGCAAAGTACGTAGCGCGACAATGCGCGTGCGCGGATCTGCGCGTTGCGCGATCCGGCATCGATGTCAGTGGCTACTGCTTCTGCAGCCACAGCCAGGGCGGGCCATCGCGGCTTTGCCCGCCTCGTTCACCGCGTCGGTCGTCACTAGGCCAACCTTCAGGTCCGCTATTCGAGCTGGTCTGGGCGCCTGTGATGACGGCGCCAGGGGAGGGCTCGTCTTGGAAGTGGAGCTGCCCGCCGAAGAAGCTCAGCGCCGTCTGTGCCCCGTCGATGAATTTGCTGTATTGGTGGCCGTGCTGGGTCGCCGATGCGGCGCCTAGGTCCTCATACCCCAGCAATGTGACTTTGCCGGTGAGGTCGCTGTCTTGTGTGAGTTTTGTGACTTCCGATGCCGCGCCTTGGGTTTGTTTCGGGCAGAAGGCGCCGTGGTATTCGTATTTGATGCCTTGCAGCGCCATTTGGGCCTCGACGTCGCCGGGGGAGCCTTCTTTGCTGGCGAAGACGACGTGGCCGATGCCGGCCTGTTCGGGCACTGTGATCGTGCAGCCGGTTAGTTTGACTTCGATCGCTTTGCCCGCTGTGCAGCCGGCGACGTCGACAAGCGCTGTCAGCGGGTCAGGCTGGCCTCCTGTGAGTGTGAGCTTGCAGCCGTGCAATTCGATCGTCGAGTTGAGGCCCGCCGTTTTGCAGCCGCTGAATGTCGGTGTCAGCGTCAGGTCGGAGGCTGTGGATGGGGCTTCGAGGCTGCCCGCAGCTGTGCCTTCGAAGGAGGCTTGGGTGCATTTCGTTTCGGCGTTGCTGGCTGTGAGCTTGAAGCTGAGCTGTCCTGCCGCCGTCTGAGCGCCTGTGACGACGGCACCGGGAAGGGGCTCGTCTTGGAAGTGGAGCTGCCCATCAGCGAAGGCCAGCCCTGTCTGACTTCCATCTATGACTTTGCCGTATTGGTGGCTGTTGTGGGTCGCCGATGCGGCGCCGAGGTCCTCATAGCCTCGCAGTGTGACTTTGCCGGTGAGGTCGCCGTCTTGACCCAGGTGTGTCAGGCTCGGAGGAGTTGGGCAGGCGATGCCGTGGAATTCATAGATGATCCCTTGCAGCGCCATTTGAGCTTCAACGTCGCCCGGGATGCCTTCTTTGTCGGCGAAGACGACGTGGTCGATGCCCGTCTGCTGGGGGACTGTGATCGTGCACCCGGTGAGTTTGACTTCGACTAATTTGCCCGCTGTGCAGCCGGTGATGTCGACCAGCGCTGTCAGCGGTTCGGGCTGGTCGCCTGTGACTGTGAGCTTGCAGCCGTTGAGGAGGGCTTGGGAAGCAAGGCCAGCCGTCAGGCAGCCTGTGAGCGTCGGTGTCAGCGTCAGGTCGGAGGCTGTGGATGGGGCTTCGAGGCTGCCCGCAGCTGTGCCTTCGAAGGAGGCTTGGGTGCATTTGGTTTCGGCGCCGCTGGCTGTGAGTTTGAAGCTGAGTTGAGCTGCCGTCTGTTCGCCTGTGACGACGGCGCCAGGAAACGGCTCGCCTTGAAAGTGGAACTGCCCCTCGGCGAAGGCCAGCCCCGTCTGACTTCCATCTATGACTTTGCCGTATTGGTGGCTGTTATGGGTCGCCGATGCGGCGCCTAGGTCCTCATACCCCAGCAATGTGACTTTGCCGGTGAGGTCGCTGTCTTGTGTGAGTTTTGTGACTTCCGATGCCGCGCCTTGGGTTTGTTTCGGGCAGAAGGCGCCGTGGTATTCGTATTTGATGCCTTGCAGCGCCATTTGGGCCTCGACGTCGCCGGGGGAGCCTTCTTTGCTGGCGAAGACGACGTGGCCGATGCCGGCCTGTTCGGGCACTGTGATCGTGCAGCCGGTTAGTTTGACTTCGATCGCTTTGCCCGCTGTGCAGCCGGCGACGTCGACAAGCGCTGTCAGCGGGTCAGGCTGGCCTCCTGTGAGTGTGAGCTTGCAGCCGTTGAGCAGGGCTTGCGAGGCGAGGCCCGCCGTCAAGCAGCCTGTGAGCGTCGGTGTCAGCGTCAGCTCGGAGGCTGTCGACGGGGCTTCGAAGTTTTCTGAAGCTGTGCCTTCGAAGGAGGCTTGGGAGCATTTGGTTTCGGCGTTGCTGCCTGTGAGCTTGAAGTTGAGTTGTTCGGTCTGAGCGCCTGTGACGACGGCACCGCCTTCGTCGGGAGGAGCCTCATCTTGAAAGTGGAACAGCCCGCGGGAGAAGGCCAGCCCCGTCTGTGCCCCATCGACGAATTTGATGTATTGATGGCCGTGCTGGTTTATCAATCCCGAGCCTAGATCCTCGTAGCCTCGCAGTGTGACTTTGCCGGTGAGGTCGCCGTCTTGTGTGAGTTTTGTGACTTCCGATGCCGCGCCTTGGGTTTGTTTCGGGCAGGCGACGCCGTGGAATTCATAGATGATCCCTTGCAGCGCCATTTGAGCTTCAACGTCGCCCGGGGTGCCTTCTTTGTTGGTAAAGATGATGTGGCCGAGGCTGGCCTGTTCGGGCACTGTGATCGTGCAGCCGGTGAGTTTGACTTCGACTAATTTGCCCGCTGTGCAGCCGGTGATGTCGACCAGCGCTGTCAGCGGTTCGGGCTGGCCGCCTGTGACTGTCAGCTTGCAGCCGTTGAGCAGGGCTTGCGAGGCGAGGCCCGCCGTCAAGCAGCTTGTGAGCGTCGGTGTCAGCGTCAGCTCGGCGGTTGTCACCGGCGCTTCGATGCCGCCTTGGGCTGTGCCTTCGAAGGAGGCTTGGGAGCATTTGGTTTCGGCGTTGCTGCCTGTGAACTTGAAGTTGAGTTGTTCGGTCTGAGCGCCTGTGAGGACGGCGCTTGCCTGTGCCGATGCCGTCACCGCCAAGCTCAACACGATCAAAGCGCCCAGCATGAGGCAAAGGGCCTTGGCTTTGCCAGTCATCGCTCCACTCCCTTCATAGCCGCAACAGCTACGCGTAGACGACCAGTTCGCTCTCTTCGCCCTTAGGCCCAGCGCTCTGGGTGCGCCAGGTGTCGTAGACGAAAAGGCTGCGCAGGAGCCAGCGTTCGGAGCTGGTTGGGATCTTCTTGCCGCGGCCGTGGAGCCAGCGGCGGTTGTCGAAGATCAGCAGGTTGCCGGGGGTGAGGTCGAGGTCTGTCGCGACCGAGTCGGTTGCCTCGACCAGGGCAGCAAGCGCGGCCCTGCCCTCGTCGCTGATCGCCTCGGTGGTCGTCAGGTCGACCTTCAGTTCCGGCATCTCAGGGGAGCCGAAGAGGATCGGGGTGTCCTCGCCCCAGCCCGAGCCTTCGAAGCTGTCGGGCATGCGGTGACGGAAGTTGGGCTGGCGCAGGGTCTCCACCGTGCCAGCGCCGGCCTTGGCCTCTAGCGCCTCGATGATCTCAAGCGTTGGCGCCAGCCTGGTCGGCGACCCGCCTTTGATCGTCAGCAGGGCCAGGCCGTCCGGCGGGTGCTCGAGGTGCTGGTCCTCCTGGTGCAGGGGCAGGGTTCCCTTGCCCTTGCTGGAGACGGTGTCCTCGAGGCCGGTGGTCACCTTGATGTCGGTCAGCGGCGCGCCGTCCCACTCGTTGCGTGCCGACACTGGCGTCGCGATCAGCGAGACCAAGCCCAGCAGCAGCGGCGAGGCGACCCGCAGGTGGGTGTAGTTCTCGGCCGAGGAGGGAACCTCGCCGGCCCGACCCCACTGAAGAAGACCGCGCCCTGGTCTCCCCCCTGGCGAAACCCGATCAGGGCGTCGTGGACGTCGTCTGGCAGCAGCGGCGCCAGCCGGGCGCCGACGCTGCGGGGCGGCTCGTCGAAGCCGGCGTTGCCGGCGACGGATTCAAGGTGGTTGGTTACCGATGGGGATAAGTCGACGTTGCGCATGGTTTGTGTCCAATCTTTGAGAGAAGTTCATAGGGCCTAACTCGGGGCGCCGGTCTGCACCGGCTGGGGTTGCCGCTCCCGCGCCGCTCCATCTACCCCCGGCCACGGCGCCTGGCAGACAAGCCCCTCGCGCCCCGCCCGCTGCCACAGCTCCTCCGCCATGTGCGGGGCCACGGGGGCGAGCAGGGAGACGACTTGCAGCAGGGCGATCGCGAGGGCGTCTTCGTCCGCCTCGCCGAGCTCACCGTGCTGCTTGATCACGCGTTTCTCGAAGTCCTTGACCCGGTCGGCGAAGCGCATGAGGTTGCGGGTCGCCTGGTGCGGCTCGCGCCGTTCGTAGTGCTGGGTGACCCGTTCAGCCCCCTTCTCGCACCAGAGCGCGAGGCGGGAACGCCATTTGCTGTCGGTCTCGATCCGCGCGTCATCCGGCAGCCCGGGGCGGGCTTCCAACCGTGGCTGGGCGTAGGCCCAAAACCCGGAGAGGAAGGAGGCGCAGTGTTTGAGCGCCAGGTCGTTCCAGTTGAAGGCGCGGCTGGGCGCGGCCGCGTAGAGGACGGCGAAGCGGACCGCGTCGGCGCCATATTCCTCGACGAGATCCTGCGGCGCGACCACGTTGCCGAGGTGCTTGCTCATCTTGCGGCCATCCTTCTGGACCATCTCGTGCATCAGCGCCGCCGCGAACGGCTCGCCCTCGGGGAGGAAGTCGAAGACGCCGATGTCGCGCAGCATCTTCGCCCCGAGCCGCATGTTGAGGCTGAACTGGCCGTTGTCGGCGCCCTGGAAGAGCTGCTTCATCGGCAGCCAGTACGGGACGTCGGGGTGCTCGAACATCGTCTCCGCCCGTGCCTCTGGCGGGACTGCGGGCGGCACGTAAGACCAGGCCGCGTCGATGTGGCAGTCGAGCGTGTCCGGCTCGCGCTGGGCGGGCTTGCCGCAACGCGGGCAGGCGCACTCGAGGAAATCGGGGAAGCGGTCGAGGCCGGCGCCCGGCTCGGCCGCGAGGTTCTCCGGCAGCCGCACCGGCAGATCCTCGTAGGGCACCGGCACGGTCCCGCAATCGCCGCAGTGGATCAGCGGGATCGGCGCGCCCCAGGCGCGCTGCCGGGAGATCGTGAAGTCGCCGGCGCGGTAGCGGGTCGCCGGGCGGAAGCTCGCCTTCGGCGCCTTCACCTTCATACTGAGGCCCTTCTTCGGCAGGAACTCGCGCAGCGCCTGGTCGGTGCTGTCCTTGGCCGGGATCCCGAGCACCGCGGTCGGCCCGTAGCGGGCGTCGACCGAGGGTGAGATCAGGACCGGGATCGGGTCGGGGATGCCGGGCGACATCACCATCCCGCCCGAGGCGACCGCCCAGAGGCTGGCGTCCCGGCGCTCCTCGCGCTTGCCGCCGCCGCGTCGCGCCTGCTTCAGCGCCGCCTCGACCTCGGGACTGGTGATCCAGCGCCCGACCTCGGGATGGTTCGGCGAGATCAGCACGAACTCGCCTTCCTCGGTCGCGTCGGAGTGGGTGGTGAAGACGGTCAGGCTCGAACCGTCGAGCGACTGGGCGTCGAACTCGACCCCCTCGACGATCCCGAGGCTGGCGCGCTGGGCGGCGAGGGCGATCTCGCTCCACTCGGCCTGCAGCTCCTCGAGCCGGTAGTGGCTCTCGGCGTTGTAGGCGCTGCGGCGCAGCCACCACTGGTTGCGGTTGACGAATTCGACCGGCCCGTGGCAGCGCCAGCAGGTACCGTCCTCGACCTGGAGGTTGGCCAGCACCGTGCGGCAGCTGGGGCACCACTCGACCTGGCTCTCCTGTTGGTAGACGAGGTCAAGCTCGAGCAGCTTGAGGAACATCCACTGCGACCACCGGTACATCTCCGGGTCGCTGGAGAGGAACGACCGCGACCAGTCGATCGAGAAGCCGAGGCGGGTGAACTGGTCCCGCATCCGCCCCGCGCAGCGCTCGACCCATTCGTTCGGGGTCAACCCATGGTCGAGCGCGCCCATCTCCGAAGGGAGGCCGAAAGCGTCGAAGCCGCAGGCGTAGAGGACGGCGTCCCCCTGGCGGCGGCGGAAGCGAGCGTAGGAGTCGGCGATCGAGTGGCTGCGGACGTGGCCCATGTGGGCCTCGCCCGAGGTGAACGGCGCGGTCGAGGAGATGTAGGAGCCGTGGCCATCGCCAGCTGGCTCAGGCGCGGCTTCGACCGCCGCCTCTCGCCACCGCTTCTGCCACTTCAGCTCAGTCGCCTCGACGTCGTACTTGTCGGCGACCGAGCCCTCCATCTATGTCGCGCAGAGCGCCCGACGGGAATCGAACCCGTATCGGCGGCGCCAAAGGCCGCTGCTCTTCGGCCCAAGCCGTATCCGTGAAGAATGACCGTGCAGTGGCCGCGGAGCGGCCGAAAGATCGTCGGCTGAGCCGAAGCCCGCCGACTTGATGATCGTCGCACGACATTTTCTTGGAAGGGTCATATGGCCTTTAACCAATTGAGCTACGGACGCAAGTAGGTTTTTTACTCAAGTATTTAGGTGATTTCTTGACAGGATATGAAGCCGTATTCGCGAGCCAGTTTGGCGGTTTTGTTGAAGGGATCCGAGGGGCCGCCTTCCAAGTAGCTGGTTGGATCTTTCGCGAACACTTTGAGCGCGGCGTTCATCTCGGCGAAGACCTCGTCTACTTTCTGCTCCTCCCCGGGGGGCACCTCAAGCGCTTCCAGTTCCTTGATCTCTTCCTTCATAGAAGGGACATAGACAGCTGCCGCCAGCTTTTCTTCGCGCTCGTTGAACGAGAGTCGATTGAGAGTCGCGAGCCTTTTTTGCGTGTACGCCTGGAATTCCCCCACCTGAGTCCCGTCTACTTTTTGGCAGATCTTGTCGGCCCGTTTGATGAACTCGGCCTTGGTGACGGTGTCATCGTCGTCACCACCCCCACAGCCGGTGGCCAGCAGGGCCAAGGCGGCGGCGAAGGCGGCGAATATCGGAATGAGCTTGCGCATTGATTAGAACTCCCTGATTGATTGAGGAACCTATCAGCTTTGCTCAAGGATCTGCAAGTCAAAATTCGCCCTTGATTTCGTCCGGCCGATACACGAACATATGTTCGTATGGAGATCGTTTGCGTCGTAGGCAGTCGCTTGACGACTCCAACGTGCCCGGGTCGCTCCGGGGGGCTGCGGCCCGGGCACCCTTCACTTCCTGATCCAGTCGAGGTAGCGGAGCGGACCGAGGCGATGGTCCGGCGGCTGGAGCAGATCGGCGCCGCGGTCGAGTCGGGGCGGCCAGGAGAGGCCTTCTTCGCGGTCGACGGGTTGCGCGGCATCCACGGTGGCGATAGCGTCGGGGTGATCGCTGCGGTCCGCAAGGCGGTCGAGCCGGGAAATCGGATCGGGGTGGCTCCGACCCGGCTCGCCGCCTTCGCGGCTGCCTGGAAGCTGGCGGGACGACGTGAGCCGGCGTGGTCTCGCCGGCCGGGCTGCGCTCCTTCGTCGCGCCGCTACGGGTCTCGATCCTTCCCTTCCGCCTCGACCCGCCCGCCGCCGAGGTCGAGCAGTTGGTTCTCGCCCTGGAGCGGCTGGGGGTGGAGACGATGGGGGCGCTGGCCGCGATCTCAGCGGACCAGATCGCCGACCGTTTCGGCCCGCTCGGCCTCGAGGCGCTGCGCCTCGCCCGCGGTGAGGAAGACCCGCTCTGTCCGCGAGCGCCGCACGAGGATCTGACCGAGCAGGTCGAGCTGCCGGAAGGGACGGCGGGCCGCCAGCTCGACCGTGCCCTCGGCCTCCTCGTCGACCGCCTGCTGGCGGCGCCGCAGCGGCGCGGGCGGACGCTGCTCGGTCTCCGTCTCGGCGCCCTGCTCGCCGCCGGGGGCAGCTGGAGCGTCGAGCAGGGCCTGGGACGGCCAAGCGCCTCGGCCCGGGTGCTTCGCTCGGTCCTGGCACCGCGCCTCGAAGCGCTGCCCGGCCCAGCCACGGCGCTGCGCCTGCGCGCGGTCGGCCTCGGCCCCCCGGCCGCCGACCAGCTCGAGCTCGCGGTCGGGGGCGAGGAGCCGCGTCGCCGCCGTCTCGGCGCAGCCGTCCGCGAGGTCCGCTCCGCCCAGGGCCCCGAGTCCCTACTCAAGATCCTCCCGATCGACCTCGCCTCCCGCGTCCCCGAGCGCTGGGCCGCCCTCACCCCCTTCCCGGAGCTTTAGCTGTGTTTGCAGTTCAGGGGGGAGAACTCCAAGGGGCGCAGACCTTAGGTCTGTGTGCGTGCTCGCATGACCGGATTAGGGGCTGGCAACCGTGCGATTATCGTGATCCTTGCCAAGGACGATCCGGACTTTGTCATCACGACTTTTCCCGACGACTGATATGCGTGCCGACTACGACAAGGAAGCAAACGCGATCTCGATCGCCCTCGTTCCTGACCCCTCTGCCGATAAGGCGGACAAGCGCCATTCCCGCGCTGTTGTGGCCCTTTGCAATGAAGAACCCGTGGCGTTGGAGCTTCTCTACCCAGACCGCGGTGTCGATGAGCCGCTGCGCACGGTGGCGGAGCACTATGGCCTCGATCCGGAGGCCCTTATCGCCGCCGCGAACGCTGCGCTTGCTGCACCCAACCGAGCCGTCACCCTTGAGGTGGCCGCACGGTCCGCTGCCTGAACGACAGCCGAGGGCGCGGTGACGCCCGGGGTGCGACGGCTCTACGCGCCTCGGCAGGCGGAGGTCGAGGCTGATTCTGGTGGGGCGCCCTGCCGGGTCGACGGGAGCGCGGTGGCGACGGTGCGGGAGGAGTGGCAGGTCGACGATCGCTGGTGGACCCTGCGGCCGCTGCGCCGCCGCTACTTCGAGCTGGCGATGGCCGACGGGCGCTCGCTTGTCGTCTACCGCTGCGGCGTGACCGGGCGCTGGTACCGGCAGCGAGCCTGATGGCCGGCACCGCTCCATATATAGAGCTGCACGCGCACTCGGCCTTCTCCTTCCTCGACGGTGCCTCGACCCCGGCCGAGCTGGCGCTTGCCGCCGAGGAGCTCGGATACCCGGCGCTGGCACTGACCGACCACGACGGCGTCTGGGGGTCGCGCGAATTCGCCGAGGCGTGCCGCGATCTCGAGCTGCGGGCGATCACCGGGGCGGAGCTGACCGTGGCGCTGTCGCCGCCGGCTCCGGGGAGCGCCCCCGATCTCGCCCACATCACCCTCCTGGTCTTAGACCAGGAGGGGTACCACAACCTCTGTCGCTTGCTGACCGCAGCCCACTCGCACACGCGCGACAGCGGCGGACGGGCTCTCTCCCAGCCCTGGGCGACCCTGGACCAGGTGGCGGAGCACGCCGAGGGGCTGATCTGTCTCTCCGGCTGCGCCCGCGACGGAGCGCTGGCGGGGGCCTTCGAACGGGGCGAGACCGAGCGGGGGGCGCAACTCGGCCGCCGCCTGCTCGCCGCCTTCGGCCGCAACCGCTTCCGGGTCGAGCTGCAGCGGCCCTTCTGGCGCCACGACCGCGCCCGCAACCGCTGGCTCGCCCTGCTCGCCGATCGTCTTGGCGTCCCCTGTGTGGCGACCGGCAACGTCCACGCGCACGCCGGGGGGCGCGCCAACCTGCAGGACGCCTTCGTCGCCGTCCGCCGCGGCGAAGTGCTCGAGGAGTGCGAGCCGTTCCGGCGCGGCAACGCCAGCTCGGTCCTCGCCGCGCCGGGGGAGATGGCAGCGCGCTTCGCCGAGCACCCGGAGGCGGTGGCCGAGACGCTCCGCCTCGCCGAGCGCCTCGAATTCGACCTGACCGAGCAGCTCGGCTATCGCTATCCGCGAGAAGGCGACCCCGTCGCCGACCAGGAGCTGGCGCGGCTCTGCGGCGACCTGCTCGCCGAGCGCTACCGGGAGGAGACGGCCGCGGACCAGGTGGAGGCACGGTCCCGCCTCGACCAGGAGCTGGGGACGATCCGCCACCTCGGCCTCTCCGGCTTCTTCCTTCTCCACCACGAGCTGCTGGAGCTGGCCCGTGAGGTCGCGGTAGAGGTGCGCGGCCGCGGCTCCGCCCGCGCGATCATGCCGCCCGGCCGCGGCCGCGGCTCCAGCGTCAGCTCTGTCGTCTGCTTCCTCACCGGCCTCTCCCACGTCGACCCGGTCAAGGCGAACCTCTTCTCCGGCCGCTTCCTCAACGACGAAGTCACGGCGATGCCGGACATCGACCTCGACTTCCCGCGCGACGTGCGCGAGGTGCTGATCCCGCGCGTCCACGAGCGCTGGGGCGCCGACCGCTCGGCCCTCGTCGCCGCCTTCCCGACCTACCGGCCGCGCGGGGTTGTCCGCGACCTCGGCAAGGCGCTGGGGCTGTGGCCGCGAGAGATCGAGAAGGTCGCGGGCACGGTCGGTTTCCACGAGTCGCAGGGGGAGATCGAACGCGACGTGATCGCCGCGCTCGGCCGCGAGCGTGGCGGCTCGCCGGGCTGGCAGGCGCTGCTGAAGCTGAGCGGCGAGGCGATGGGCCTGCCCCGCCACGCCTCCCAACACTCGGGCGGGATGGTGATCTCGACCCAACCGCTGGTCGACGTCTGCCCGGTCGTGCCGGCGGCGATGGAGGGACGCCAGATCGTCCAGTGGGACAAGGACTCCTGCGCCGACGCCGGCTTCCTCAAGATCGACCTGCTGGGGCTGGGAATGCTCTCGGCGGTCGAGCGCTGCGTCGAGGAACTGGAGGAGACCCAGGGGGAGCGGCTCGACCTGGCCCGGATCCCCCTCGACGACGAGGAGGCCTTCGCCTCGATCCGCCGCGCCGAGACCACCGGCGTCTTCCAGATCGAGAGCCGGGCGCAGATGCAGATGCTGCCGCGCACCCGGCCCGAGAGCATCGACGACCTCACCGTGCAGGTGGCGCTGGTCCGGCCCGGACCGATCCAGGGCGGCGCGGTGCACCCATATATAGAGAGGCGCAAGGCGCGGCGCGAGCAGGGGGACGCGTATGAGATTCCCTACGAACACCCCTCGCTGGAGTCGGCGCTGGAGGACACGCTGGGGACGATCGTCTACCAGGAGCAGGTGCTCGAGGTGGCGATGACATGCGCCGGCTTCAGCGCCGCCGAGGCGGAGGGGCTGCGGCGGGCGATGAGCCGCCGGCGCTCCCAGGAGGCGATCGAGCGCTACCACCGGCAGTTCGTCAAAGGGGCCTGGGAGAAGAACGAAGTCCCTAAGGATCTCGCCGAGCGGATCTGGGGCCAGATCCAGGGCTTCTCAGGCTTCGGCTTCCCGAAGGCGCACTCGGCCGCCTTCGGCCTGCTCGCCTACCACTCGGCCTGGCTGCGGGTCCACCGTGGCCCCGAGTTCCTCTGCGCCCTGCTGAACGAGCAGCCGATGGGCTTCTACCCGCCCCACTCCCTCGCCAACGAGGCGCGCCATCGCGGCCTCCGCATCGCTCCGCCCGACGCCAACCGCAGCCGCGTCCTCTGCCACGTCGAATCCCCCCGCCGCAACCCGGAAATCCGCGGCGGGGCGGTGGTACGAGTCGGCCTTGGCTACGTGAAGGGGGTGCGCAAGGAGGAGATGGAGGCGCTGGTGGCGGAGCGGGAACGGGGCGGCGCCTACCAAGGGGTGGCGGAGCTGGCCTCACGCTCGGGGGCGGGGCTGGCGGGCCTGGAACGACTGGCCTGGGCCGGGGCGCTGGACGGGATCCCCGCCGATCGCGACAGCGAGCGCCGGAACGCGCTCTGGCGCGTCGGCGTCACCGCCACCGGCCACGCCGTCGGGGACGGAACCCAGCTGGCGCTTCCGGTCGAGCCACCCGAGCCGCCGCGGCTGCCCCCACTCGGCGAGTGGGGCGAGATGATCGCCGACTACCGCTCGACCGGCGTCGCCCACGGCAAGCACCCGCTGGAGCTGATGCGCCCCGAACTCGACCCGGCGATCCTGCGCAGCACCGACCTGAAGCGAATCGAAGACGGCGACGAAGTCGACGTCGCCGGCATGGTCGTCGCCCGCCAGAGCCCCGAGACCGCCAAGGGAATCGTCTTCATGCTGCTCGAGGACGAGCGCGGCACCGTCAACCTCGTCGTCCCGAAGAGCGTTTACGACCGTCACCGCCTCCTCGTCCGCACCGCCGTCATGGTCCGCGCCCACGGCCACCTGGAGTGCCGCGAAGGCGTCACCAACGTCCTCGTGACCGACGTCACTCCCCTGGAGCGCACCGAGCCACCACAAGGCCAGTCGTCCAAACCCGGCCCCACCACCCGCCGCCTCCGCCAGCTGGCCGTCCACGAGCTCCGCACAGTCGCGCCCACCGGCCACAGCTTCGGTCGACGTGACTAAAACTCGCTGTCAGTTGAGACCAATTCATGCCAGGCACCAATCGGCGCGTGCAGAAACTCGTTGAAGCGATATTGCGGTCAATCTTGTGGAGTGTGCATAGGCAACCAGTTAATAAACGTTCTGGTTGGATGCGCTATTCCAATCTCGAAACCCTATATCTGTCGATGTCTTGGGTTGATCCCATAAGACACATCGAAGTTCAGCTCACTTCTCACTGAGAAATGAATCTCATAGCGTTTACTTGTCCAGTGGGAAGTGTTGCTTGTTATCGGTACAGATGAAGGCGGTCTTTTGTTGAACTTCGTCTGCGCGTTCGCCGTAAGAGTAAGCTGTGGCGTTTTAGTAAGCCGCAATTGTGGGATTGGCGCGGCTTTTGCAGTGGCCCCCCCTTGGTAGCTAAGTGACCCGCCTACACAAGTTGTGAACCGCTGAGAGGCCATCCGGGTCCGCCAAGAGGCTGTGGGTGTCGAAGCTCACGACCTCAAGGAGAGTCCGGAGGAGGGTTCACGGCTAACGCCGTTCTCGGACCGGCGGGACGGCTCTCGCTGGTTGAAGCGATCCTCACGTCCCCATCACAGCCTGCGGCTGCTCGATCGGGACACCAGCGGGGGTCTGCGAGTGGCGCCGGCGCACTCGCTGGGGACCGTGCCTGGTGGCCGGAAAAGGTCGGCCGTCATCACTCGACGGTCTGGAAGGTCCTGGCTCGCCACAGCATCTCGCGCCCACCCCCGCCCGCGCGAGCAGGCCCGTCGCTACGAGTGGCCCTGCCCGGGAGACCTTCTGCACATGGATGCCTCCCGCTACGCGCGCTTTGAGCGCCCGGCCACGCGGTGACCGGGGATCGATCCCAGCGCTCGCACAGATGGATGGACCCGGCACCCGCGTTGGGCATGACTTCTGCCACGCGATCGTTGACGACCGCTCGCGCCTAGCCTACGTCGAGCTTCATTCAGATGAGCGGGCCGCTACCGTCCACTGCCTTCGTCGAGCGAACGATCGAGTTCTTCGGCTCGCACGAGATCACCGCTAGGCGCTTGATGACCGACAACGCCTTCTCCTATGTCAGGAACCGATCGCTGCGCGAGCTGCTCGCCTCCAAAGAGGTCAAGCACATCACCACTCAGCCCTACCGGCCTCAGACCAACGGCAAGGTCGAGCGCTTACACCAGACGCTGGCGAGGGAGGGAGTGGGCCTATGGAATGGCCTACCGCTCCCACCGCCATCGAAATCGGGCCCTGCCACACTGGCTCGAGCAGGCCCCACAGCTCACTAGGTGGCCGGCCGCCGATCAGTCGCGTTCACAAACGTATGGGGTAGGACAGCTAGAAGCTCCAGCGACCAAAAGGCAGCGAAGTTTCTTGACAAGGATTTTAATGTTCTTATACTGTACCCAGCCGAACGGAGGCGAGGAGTTAAGGCTGCGCCTAGTTCAGAATTGAATCAGTGGGGAGGCATGGGGAATGAAGCAATCAAGGCGCAGGCGGGTGAATAGGCGAGTCCTGAGCATCGTGGCCACCTTAGTGGCGATGGTCAGCCTCGCCACGGCGCAGGCCGCGCTGGCGATCAGCGAGGACGAAGAACTGGCTCGCTTCGGCGGCGGCACGGGCCAGGGCGCGGGCCAGCTAACGCTCCCTCGAGGAAGCGCCACCGACCCCCTCACCGGGCACCTCTACGTGGTCGAGATCGCTAACTCACGCGTCAGCGAGTTCACCCCGTGGGGCAACTTCGTCAAGGCCTTCGGCTGGGACGTCGCGCCAGGGGCGGTGAACGAGCAGCAGGAAGTGAGGGTCAAGGCCGCCGAAGGCCAGTTCAGGCTTAGCCTCGGAGGGCCCACCACCGCTGACCTCCCCTTCAACGCCACGGGCGCCGAAGTCGAAGCCGCCTTGAACGGCCTCGCCTCAATCGGCGGCGCTGGGGGCAGCGTCAATGTCAAAGCCGTCCCCGGCACGACCGACGGCACAACCCCCTACGTCTACGTGGTCGCCTTCAAAGGCTCCCTGGCGGGCACCAACGTGGCCCAGCTGGCGGTGCTTGATGGGACGACGCCGTTGGATGGCGGGGACCCCTCCACCAGCTTCGAAGCGAGGACCCGCGCCGATGGCCATGGCCCTACCACCGGCCTTGAGTCGTGCACCGCGGAATCGGGCTGCAAAGCCGGCCTCAGCGGCCCCGGGGCCGGCCAGCTCGCGAACGCCCAGGGCGTGGCGGTGGACGCGACGGGCGGCGTCTACGTGAAAGAAGTCGGCAACTTGAGGGTGCAGAAGTTCGACTCGGCAGGGCGCTTCTCGCTGATGTTCGGCGGCGAAGTGAACAAGACCACGGGGGGCGACCGCTGCACCAAAGCCCAGCTCGAAGGCGGTGATGTGTGCGGCATCGGGGTGCCTGGAGGCGGCGACGGCGAGCTCGGCCCCAGCAACAGCAATGGCATCGCGATCAGCCCCGGCGGGGAGCTCTTCGTCGGCGACATCGAACGCATCCAGCGCTTTAACCTAGAAGGCGAATGGGAGGCCTCGGTCCCGGTCTCGATACCTGTCTCCGGCAGCCCGATGGCTGTCCACTCTCTTGCGATCGCTCCAGGCAGCGGCGACTTCTACGCCATCGTCGGCTCCCCCACTGGCACCGATGAATACGTCCGTGTCCTGGACGGCAGCACCGGCGCCGAAGAAGGGAGGCTCGAAGGCGAGGAAGTCGGAGGCAGCCCGGCGACGAAAGCGACGGCTGGGCCGATCGCCGTCGACCCCGCCGGGAACGCCTTCGTGACGAGGAACAACCTCAGCTTCGTCGACGACCTGGGGGTGGCCCAGCTGGCCGAGCCGATCCTGCAGTTCAACCCGGCGGGCGGCCAGATATCGGAATTCGGCACGCCGGAGCCGACCATCACCGGCCTCGCGGCGAGCGCGGCGGGCACCCTCTACGCGGCCTCAGCCGACAGCTTCATCCGCATCTACGGCCCGCCCCCGCTTGACTTCGAAGGCCCGCCGCCGGTGCCGCCGGAGGTCAGCGCCCAGTTCGCCACTTCGGTGCAGCGCGACGGGGCGACCGTGGTGGCTGAGGTCAACCCGCACTTCTTCACCGACGCCACCTATTACGTGCAGTACGGGACCGGGGAGTGCTCAGAGGGCGGCTGCCCGAGCGAGACGTCGCCGGCCTCCTTGACGACGAAACCCTTCGGCTCACCGTTGCGCAGCGCCGGGGTATTCCTCGACGGCCTCACCCCGGGCGCCACCTACCACTACCGCTTCGTCGCCGAGAGCGGCGGCGGCGGCCCGGTGTTCGGGATCGACCCCGACGGGCCCGAAGGCCCAGGGGAGGCAAGCGAGGAAGAAGGCTTGGAAGCGAGCTTCACGACCCCCGACCCGCTGCCCCAGCGCCCCTGCCCCAACGACGCCTTCCGCGGCGGCCCGGCGGCGCGCCTGCCCGACTGCCGGGCCTATGAGATGGTCAGCCCGGTCGACAAGAACAACGGCGACATCAAAACCCTGGTCGACATCATCGGCTACACCACGAAGCTGGGCCAGAGCTCTCGACGACGGCAACAAGGCCACCTACTCCTCCTACCGCAGCTTCGGCGACCCCAAAGGCGCCCCCTACACGAACCAGTTCATGGCCACGCGCCAGCCGAGCGGGTGGGCGAGCGAGGCGCTGAACGTGGGCCAGGGCGCGGCGGCGAACGCCAACGTCTCGGCCGCTCTCGGCAACCCCTACAAGGCCTTCTCGGCAGACCTCTGCCAGGGCTGGTTCGTGCAGGCGGTGGAGCCGCTGCTCGACCCTCCACATGACTTTGATTCCTACCGCAACGTCTATCGAGACCAGCGCTGTGGGAAGAAGAGCTATGAAGCGCTGATCCCGGTCGAGCCGACCGTGGCCCCAGGCGCCTTCGTCCCCGAGCCGCAGGGGCTCTCGGCCGACGGGGGGGCGGCGATCGTGCGGGCGCGCGACAAGCTGACGCCGAACGCGGCGAGCGACCGCTGGCAGGCCTACTACGCGAGCGAGGGGGGCCTTGCCCTGCTCTGCGTGCCGCCGAGCGGGATCCCCAGCGGGGGCAACTGCTCGGGGGGGACGGGGCATGAGAGTGTCAATCCAGTGTTTGTGGTCGATTTGAACCGCCTGTCCAGCGTGACGAACGCGATCTCAGAGGACGGCTCGCGCGTGTACTGGACGGACTCGGGCGACCAAGAGACCGGGGCGGGCAAGGTCTACCTGCGGCTCAACCCCGGGGCCGAGCAGAGCGCGTCGGGCTGCGAAGCGGGGAAAGCCTGCACGGTGAAAGTCTCGGAAACGAAATCGACGAGGGACTCGCGCTTCCTGATGGCGTCCCCGGACGGCTCCAAGGCGCTGTTCGAGGTGACCGAAGGGCCGCTGGAAGGCGACCTTTACCGCTTCGACGCGGGCACGGGCACTAGCGAGCTGGTCGCGGGGGAAGTGGTGGGCCTGGCGGGGGCGAGCGAGGGCCTCTCGCGCGTTTACTTCGTCTCCGAGGAAGCGCTCGGCGGGGAGGCGGTGGCGGGGGAGCCGAACCTCTACCTGGGCGAGGGGGGGGAGGAGGCGTTCATCGCGACGCTGAGCGAGGATGATGTGTTTCTTCCAACCCCGGGTACCGGAATCCCCTCCAATATCGCCCCCCAGCCGATCTTCCACGTGGCCCGGGCGGCGGCGGACGGCAGCGCGCTCGCCTTCATCTCGAGCGCGAGCCTGACCGGCTATGACAACGCCGACCTCGAGAGCGGGGAGCCGGCCTCGGAGGCCTATGTCTATGAGATCGGCTCAGAGGGGCCGGCGTGCGTGTCTTGCAACCCGAGCGGGGCGCGGCCGCGGGGGCGGGTGGTGCGGGGCACCGGGAACTCCCAGGAGAGCCTGATGACCGCCGGCTCGCTGCCGATGGCCGACAACATGCTCCACGCCCCGCGCGCCCTCTCGGCGGACGGCGAGCGCCTCTTCTTCAACAGCTTCGACGCGCTCCTGCCGCGCGACACGAACGGCAAGGAGGACGTCTATGAGTGGGAGAGCGCCGGGGGCAAGGCCGCCTGCGAGGCGCTCGGCGCCGAGGCTCTACGCGCCCTCGGCGGCGGGCTGCCTCAGCCTGGTCTCCTCCGGGGAAAGCCCCGAGGACTCGGAATTCCTCGACGCCAGCCCGAGCGGCAACGACGCCTTCTTCCTCACCAACTCGAGCCTGCTCCCGCAGGACCCGGGCCTGTTTGACGTCTATGACGCTCGCGTGGGCGGCGGGCTTCCACCGCCACCCCCGCCGCCGCCCGACTGCCAAGGGGAAACCTGCAAGCCGCCGGCCACCGCGCCCAATGACCCCACCCCCGCGAGCTCCACCTACGTGGGCCCCGGGGACGTGAAGGAAAAGGCGAAGAAGAAGGCCAAGAAGAAGAAGAAAAAGAAAGCCGGCAAGAAGGGCAAGGGCAAGAAGCAGAAGAAGAAAGAGAGCCGCAAGGGGAGGGCGGGGCGATGAGGAAGCTGGCAATGGCCCTTGTGGCCCTCGCCGTCGCGTCGATGGCCTGGGCGCTGCCCGCCGAGGCGGAGTTCGGCTTCAAGGCCTTTGAAGGCGGGGCCTTCAACAAAGACGGCTCCGAAGCGAGAGAAGCGGGCTCTCACCCCTTCGAAGTGAAGAGCACCATCGAAGTGAAGACCAAGCCCGGCGGGGTGACGCCCGACGGGGCCGTGAAGACGCTGCGCCTCGAGCTCCCCGCCGGGCTCATCGGCAGCCGCGTCGCGGTCCCGCGCTGCACCACCGCCGAGCTCCTGACGGTCGACGAATCGGGCCGCCCGGCCTGCCCTGACGCCAGCGCGATAGGGGCGACCCGGCTGCAGGTCATCAGCGCCGGCGAGCCCGGCGAAGGCATAGTCGAGGCGATCTACAACCTCGTGCCGCCGCCCGGCGTGGCGGCGATGTTCGGCTTCATCGCCTACAACACGCCAACGACGGTCGCGGTCAACATCAACGACAAGCAGCCGTTCAACGTCGTCGCCGAGCTGAGGAACATCCCCCAGACCGTCGATGTCTTCGGCGCCGAGACCACGATCTGGGGAGTGCCCGCCGACCCCGCCCACGACCCCCTCCGCGGCCGCTGCCTCTCCAAGGACCCTGGGCCCAATGGCGAGCTGCGCTCGGTGGGCGCCTCCTGCAAAACCGGCGCCGCCGTAGTCCCGTTCCTGACCCTGCCGCGCTCTTGCTCTGAGCCGCTGACCACCAGCTTTGAGGCGGTCTCCTGGCAGGAGCCAAACGGCCCCGGCGACAAAGGCAGCTTCACCAACCCGCCGATGTTCGGCTGCTCGAAGCTCGGCTTCTCGCCGAACATCACCGTCGAGCCGAGCGCCTCCACCGCGGAGACCGCCTCCGGCATCGACGTCGAGCTCGAGATCGACGACGAAGGGCTGAACAACCCGATCGGCCTCGCCCAGTCAGAGGTCAAGAAGGCGGTGGTGGCGCTGCCCGCGGGGATGACCGTCAACCCCTCCTCGGCCAACGGCCTCGCCGCCTGCTCGAGGGCCTCCTATGAGGCCGAGTCGCTCTCCTCCTCGCCGGGGCAGGGCTGCCCGCCCGCCTCGAAGGTCGGCGAAGTGGAGGTCCAATCGAAGCTGCTGGCCGAAGGGGAGGCCCTGAACGGCTCGGTCTTCCTCGCCAGCCAGGACGACAACCCCTTCGGCACCCTCATCGCCCTCTACATGGTGATCAAGAGCCGCGACCTGGGCGTCTTGGTCAAGCTGCCGTTCAAAGTCGAGGCGAGCGAAGAAAGGGGGCCGAGCGCGGGGCGGCTGGTGACCACCGTCGACGAGATCCCCCAGATCCCCTTCTCCCACTTCCGCTTCCACTTCACCGAAGGCGCGCGCGGGCCGCTGCTCACCCCGCCGGCCTGCGGCGCCTACGCCACCGAGGCCCAGTTCACCCCCTGGGCGGACCCCACCAGGCCAATCACGACCACCGCCAACTTCACCGTCCACAGCGGCGTTGGCGGCGCCCCCTGCCCGCCGGGCGGCGTGCCGCCCTTCAACCCGGCCCTCAGCGCCGGCTCGATCAACAACGCCGGCGGCGCCTACTCGCCCTTCAACATCCGCCTCACCCGGGCAGACGGCGATCAGGAAATGACCCGCTTTGACGCCGTCCTGCCCAAAGGCATGTCCGGCAAGCTCGCCGGCGTCGCCCGCTGCCCCGACGCGGCGATCCCGGCCGCCAAGGCCAAGAGCGGCCGCCAGGAGCTCGCCAGCCCGAGCTGCCCCGCTTCCTCTGAGATCGGCCGCTCCCTGGCTGGGGCGGGAGTGGGCGCCATCCTCACCTACGTGCCCGGCAAGCTCTACCTCGGCGGCCCGGTCGGCAAGGCGCCGCTCTCGGTGATCTCGATCACCCCGGCGGTGGCCGGCGCTTCGACGTCGGCACCGTGGTCGTCCGCGTGGCGCTCGCCGTCGACCCCGAGACCGCCGAAGTCAAGGTCGACAGCGCCAACTCAGACCCCCTGCCCAACATCCTGCGGGGGCTGCCGGTGAAGCTGAAGGACCTGCGCGTCTACACCGACCGGCCCAACTTCACCCTGAACCCGACCAGCTGCGCGGTGAAGGAGGCCAGGGCGACCCTGTTCGGCAGCTTCCTCGACCCCTTCAGCCCAGCCGACGACGTCGGCGCGCCGCTCTCAGACCGCTACCAGGCCTCCAGCTGCGCCAGCCTCAAGTTCAAGCCGAGCATCGCCCTGCGGCTCAAGGGCGGCACCAAGCGCGGCGACCACCCGGCCTTCCGGGCGAGCCTCACCTACCCCAAGGGCGGCGGCTACGCCAACGCCAGGAAGGCGGTCATCACCCTGCCCCGCTCGGCCTTCCTCGAGCAGGCCCACATCCGCACCGTCTGCACCAGGGTGCAGTTCGCCGCCGAGAGCTGCCCGAAAGGGTCGGTCTATGGCAAGGCGCGCGCCTTCACGCCGCTGCTCGACGAGCCGCTGGAAGGCCCGGTCTACCTGCGCTCCTCGAGCAACCCGCTGCCCGACATGGTGATCGCCCTGCGCGGCCTGGTCGACTTCAACGCGGTCGGGCGCATCGACTCGGCCAACGCCAGCATCCGCTCCAGCTTCACGACGATCCCCGACGCCCCGCTCAGCAAAGTGGTGGTCGAGCTGCAGGGCGGCAAGAAGGGCCTGATCGTCAACAGCCGCGACCTCTGCGCCCGCAAGTCACGGGCCGAGGCAGCCTTCACCGCCCACAACGGCAAGGCCTACACGCAGAAGCCGGTGGTGAAGGCGAAGTGCGGTGGGAAGAAGGGGAAGAAGGGGAAGAAGGGGAAGAAACAGCAGGGGAGCTAATAGCTACGCGGCCTCCGCTTAGCTCACAATAGATAGCGCGGATCCGTTCACGTGAAGCCTTGGGCTTCGTGTCGCCTGCGGAAGCGCCCAACTTTATGCTGGTGCGGGACCAAACGCAACGATAGCCGGCCGGGCAGACGGTGCAAAACAATTTCACACTTACAACAACCGGAGTGGAAATCAATGCACGGTGGATCGGCGGAGGTCACAAAGCTCACACAAGACAGCGGCTACACCGGCAAAGTGGCGCTCAAAGCCTTCGTCAACAACGGCTCTGAGCAAGTGACCCAGCACAGCCACCAACACAGCAAATACCTCGACGGCGCAGCTGGAAGCGCCATCGCGGACGGGGAACTGCACGTGGGGGGAAGATCTGAGCGGGTCCCTCAGCACCGTCCTCACAGTGCGAACAGACGGCGGCGGGGCAGCTCAGCTTTAAGCTCACAGGCCGCAACGCCGAAACCAAATGCACGCAGGCCAAAGCCTCGGGCGGCCTCGAAGCCCCGTCCACAGCCTCCGAGCTGACGCTGACACCTACATTCAGTAGCGGTCAGATCGCTGGACTCGCCTCGCAAGCCCTCTTCTACAAGCTGCAAGCTGGCCGAAGAGACACTGGGGCTATGAAGACGCGGTCAATATGGCGAACCCACAAAGAAAAGGGACGGGTTAATGCCTAGATCGGATGGTGGAGTTGACATCGAGAAAGCTGGAATCGAGACAGACTCCGAGAGTACTACGCTGTCCTCCGATCAGATCTTGCCGGGTGCCAATCCGCGCGCGCGTTCTCCTGTCGATCGCGCTTTGCAGCAGCAATTGCTCATCGCCCGCTGATGCCGGCCCAAACACTTGGGTAGTCCTTGACAGCATTCACGGAAACTTTAACGCTTGCGTGACAGTTCGGCTCTTGCGGCTCGCACTCTTAGCGTCGCGGATCCGAAAATACCCACTACACAGGAGTCATTAGAGATGATTCGCAACATGAAGGCCCTTGGCCTCGCCTTCGTCGCGGTAGCAGCGATGAGCATGGTCGTGGCATCCGCCGCTCAGGCAACGCAACTCCATGCCACAGTAGGCCCTAGTGCCGCCTTGACAGGGCAACAGACCGAAGCTCATAGATTCGAACTCACCAAAAGCGGAGCGGTTACCCAATGTGCTCAAGCGACCTTTGAAGGCACAGTGCAAGGGGTAGATCAACAGCAAACTACAGCTCAAGATGCGACGCTTACACCTACATACTTTACCTGTCAAACGGTCGGGCTCGCCTCGCAAGTACTTATGAATGGCTGTAAGTACACAATTACAGGTTCGCATGTACAAGCGCAAGGCACGCAAACATTTAGCAAAACAGCGTGGGTCGATGTCGTTGGTTGCACAAGCGGCAAAGCAATTGAAATTAAACTCACCGGATGCACGGTCACAGTGCCAGAACAGACGACAATTAGCCACATCGTGTTCAGCAACATAGCTGAAGTCCAACACCTAAATGGCGAAAAAACACCGCATGATGTTGAAGCGCAAGTTACAGCAACTGGAATCGCGTATGAATTCCACGGCATTGCATGTCCTAAACCCAAAGATGGGCAACCAGTGGAAGTGACAAAACTAACAACGGATGGTGTCTACACCGGAAAAGCAACATTTAGAGCCTACCAAGATCTAGGAACGACCCAAGTAACGAAACACGGACATCAATACTCAGAACAGAAATGCGGCACCCAGGTGGGCCTAATCGCCACATAGGGTGACTTTAGTGAAGTATTCGGCTTGAAACTAATGCCGATAGAGGAGAGCCGGGGCCGCAGGAGGATTTGCGGCCCCGGTCTTCTCTCTTGACTCCTGACCTACCGGGGCGGTGATATGAGCCATACGCAATGACGAAGCGACACAGCGACGTGATTGTCGAGAAGTCCTGAGCCTCCCCCTGCGAATCGTCGGCCACCAGCCCTGCCGAAGTTGATCGGATCGAAGCAGAAGCAGATTGCGAAGGTGGCGCGGTTCTCAGCAGGTCTCGCAAGGATCGACCTGCTGGGGCTGGGAATGCTCTCGGCGGTCGAGCGCTGCGTCGAGGAACTGGAGGAGACCCAGGGGGAGCGGCTCGACCTGGCCCGGATCCCCCTCGACGACGAGGAGGCCTTCGCCTCGATCCGCCGCGCCGAGACCACCGGCGTCTTCCAGATCGAGAGCCGGGCGCAGATGCAGATGCTGCCGCGCACCCGGCCCGAGAGCATCGACGACCTCACCGTGCAGGTGGCGCTGGTCCGGCCCGGACCGATCCAGGGCGGCGCGGTGCACCCATATATAGAGAGGCGCAAGGCGCGGCGCGAGCAGGGGGACGCGTATGAGATTCCCTACGAACACCCCTCGCTGGAGTCGGCGCTGGAGGACACGCTGGGGACGATCGTCTACCAGGAGCAGGTGCTCGAGGTGGCGATGACATGCGCCGGCTTCAGCGCCGCCGAGGCGGAGGGGCTGCGGCGGGCGATGAGCCGCCGGCGCTCCCAGGAGGCGATCGAGCGCTACCACCGGCAGTTCGTCAAAGGGGCCTGGGAGAAGAACGAAGTCCCTAAGGATCTCGCCGAGCGGATCTGGGGCCAGATCCAGGGCTTCTCAGGCTTCGGCTTCCCGAAGGCGCACTCGGCCGCCTTCGGCCTGCTCGCCTACCACTCGGCCTGGCTGCGGGTCCACCGTGGCCCCGAGTTCCTCTGCGCCCTGCTGAACGAGCAGCCGATGGGCTTCTACCCGCCCCACTCCCTCGCCAACGAGGCGCGCCATCGCGGCCTCCGCATCGCTCCGCCCGACGCCAACCGCAGCCGCGTCCTCTGCCACGTCGAATCCCCCCGCCGCAACCCGGAAATCCGCGGCGGGGCGGTGGTACGAGTCGGCCTTGGCTACGTGAAGGGGGTGCGCAAGGAGGAGATGGAGGCGCTGGTGGCGGAGCGGGAACGGGGCGGCGCCTACCAAGGGGTGGCGGAGCTGGCCTCACGCTCGGGGGCGGGGCTGGCGGGCCTGGAACGACTGGCCTGGGCCGGGGCGCTGGACGGGATCCCCGCCGATCGCGACAGCGAGCGCCGGAACGCGCTCTGGCGCGTCGGCGTCACCGCCACCGGCCACGCCGTCGGGGACGGAACCCAGCTGGCGCTTCCGGTCGAGCCACCCGAGCCGCCGCGGCTGCCCCCACTCGGCGAGTGGGGCGAGATGATCGCCGACTACCGCTCAACCGGCGTCGCCCACGGCAAGCACCCGCTGGAGCTGATGCGCCCCGAACTCGACCCGGCGATCCTGCGCAGCACCGACCTGAAGCGAATCGAAGACGGCGACGAAGTCGACGTCGCCGGCATGGTCGTCGCCCGCCAGAGCCCCGAGACCGCCAAGGGAATCGTCTTCATGCTGCTCGAGGACGAGCGCGGCACCGTCAACCTCGTCGTCCCGAAGAGCGTTTACGACCGTCACCGCCTCCTCGTCCGCACCGCCGTCATGGTCCGCGCCCACGGCCACCTGGAGTGCCGCGAAGGCGTCACCAACGTCCTCGTGACCGACGTCACTCCCCTGGAGCGCACCGAGCCACCACAAGGCCAGTCGTCCAAACCCGGCCCCACCACCCGCCGCCTCCGCCAGCTGGCCGTCCACGAGCTCCGCACAGTCGCGCCCACCGGCCACAGCTTCGGTCGACGTGACTAAAACTCGCTGTCAGTTGAGACCAATTCATGCCAGGCACCAATCGGCGCGTGCAAAAACTCGTTGGAGCGATATTGCGGGAGAAAAACCGTGTTGCGCGCACTTTCGTCCCAGATACACCAGAGGTTCTTGACCCATTAGAGGGCGCGGCCCTACGGATACTGCTTCTAACGGCAACTATCCATAAGGAGTACAAGCGATGAAGGGAATTAAAAGTCTCAGCATTGTGCTTGCCATTAGCGCTATCGCAGCTGGACTCGCTGCTCCTACCGCTTCAGCGACGCAATACCATATTTTCACTAGTCCAAGCGCAGTCCTTACAGGCGAACAGACCCAACAACTGAACTCAACCCTTACAGCAAGCGGCGCCTCAACTAAATGTAGTCAAGCACTATTTGAAGGCACACTACAAGGTGGGCAATCGCAAATCACAGCCGAAGAGTGGACGCTTACACCAATACTTTCAAATTGCCAAATAGCCGGCCTAGCAACCCAACTCCTATTTAATGGGTGCAAATTTACAGTTACAAACAAAAGTAGCGAAGGAATTACACTCAAAAATACAGCTTTCGTTGATCTTGTCGGATGCACAGCTGGCAAACAAGTCGAAAACAAAGTAACTGGCTGCACTATCACAATTCCTGAACAGTTCCATATCAGTCACGCCGTGGGCTCAACGATTCCGGCGTCTCCAAGCCATGTTGAAGTTGAACTTACACTCCAAGGGATTAAATATGAATTTCACGGCATAGCCTGCCCAAAACCAACTCCAAAACCCACAGAATTGGCACAAGATGGGGACCTTACTGGAAAGATCACACTTAAAGCATATGCCGACAATGGAACCGAACAAGTAACTCTCAACGGTCATCAATACTCGAAAGGAATATGCGGCATCCAGGTTAGTCTCACTGGTACATAATTCCTGAGCCAGATAGTCGGGGGTTCTTGTGATAACCCCCGACTTCTAGCAGCACGCCCCGCTGAACCCTGCGCCGCACAAATCGGCGCGTGTGTGAATCTGTCAGACGACCGGTGCGGCACAAATACCGAATACCACGCCCAACACAAGCGCCTAAATCTTCTGGTCTTGACTGACTCTCAAAGTGGCTCTAGAGATAAGCGGCCATACCACGATCTCAAGGAGCTAGGCAAAAGTGGAGCGTAAGATCAAAAAACTTAGCTTTGCATTCGTCGTCGCAGCCGCGATAAGCGTCGCGGCTGCGTCTACGGTGCAGGCAACTCAATATCACGTGAACACCGCCCAAAGTGCTGTCCTCACAGGGGAACAGACGACCCAACTCAATACGATTCTCACAAAAGCGAATACCTCGATCAAATGCACGCAAGCGCATTTCGAGGGCACAGTGGAAGGAGAAGGCGCGCAAATCACATATCAAGAGTTCACCCTGACACCGACGGTCACAGGCTGCACCTTCTCGGGTCTAGCCGCGACGCTCAAATGGAACGGCTGCAAACTCACAGTTACAAACAAAAGCGCCGCAGGGGTCACAACCGCTAACACAGCCTATGTCGATCTCGTCGGTTGCACAGCAGGCAAACAACTCGAAGCTGGCGTCGTCGGCTGCACCATTACATCGCCAGAACAAAACAACATAGGCCATCTTATTGGCCTAAATACAGCAGGCCCGCCGGGCCACATCGAAGTTCAACTCACACTCCAAGGTATCTCCTATGAATATCATGGAGCGCTATGCAACGGCACGCAAACAGTGCTTACACAAGATGGAGATCTCACCGGCGGGGTGACACTTAAAGCGTATACCGATCAGGGTTCGGAAGTGGCCTCTCATAACGGTCACCAATACAACAAACTGAAAACCGGCACGCAGGTCGGCCTCTCTGGCACATAGGCCCAGCTACTGCCTCTGGATTACCAGCCTCACTTAATAGGCCTTGTTTCGAGATCGCGGCCGCGGGATCGCCTTATAGCGACGCTCGCGGCCGCGATTCCAGAGAGTCGCATCGATCTCAGCTGGCGAGAGGCCACAACCGCCGGCCAGCAGCTCGATGACGTGTACGGCACAGGCGCGAAGCTCGACCTCCTCGGGTGATCCGTGCTCGAGCAGCTCCCCCGCTTCGATCCTCGCCTCGAGCTGGGGCACGAGATCGAGGACGCCGTCGACGCGGAGCACGTGCGGAACGAGATTGTCGGCGAAGGCGGTAAGGCAGTGGCGATCTGGGAAGGTGGCGACGCCAGCCCGGTCGAGGTCGGCCGCGGCAATCTGGGCGCGCTTGAAGAATGGGATTCGGCGCTCCTCATAAATGGAGGTGTCAGCGAAAGCTTCCCAGCGGGAGAGCCGGTCGACGAGCGCCAGGGCAGAGCCACCAGCCGCGTCGACCACGGCCGTGAAGCGACCGCCGTGCTCTGCGGTGACATGGTGGCCAACGTCCCGAAGCGATCGGGCGAAGTCCTCCATCAGCGGGTGTTCGGGATCCTGGCCGAGCGTCGCAGCGATCTCGACAGCCCGAAGCTGAATCAGCTCCGGCGCGGTCCAAGGTCCGGTGTCGCGGAAGCGCTCGACCACTGCGGCAGCGATCGTTGAGTAGCCGCTCAGCCCCGCTCGCTTGCGGATCGTCGGCCACCAGCCGGAGCCGAAGTTGATCGCGTCGAGGCAGATAACGAAGGCCGCACGTGCCTCGCGGCCTTCACCGATCTGGGCGAGCGCGGGGTCGGCGTCTTCACCGCCGGCCTCCGGTAACGCCTCCGCGTATCCCGCGATCATCCCCGTCTCAATCCGCACCGACCTCGCCCGCGCCGTCACCCAGGCGCACGCCTCCCGCACTTCGTCGGACGCGGAGGTTGGAGCGGCGTTCATGCTGAAATCAAAGCCGATGACCGATGACCAGATCGTGATCCGCCGAGCCGGGCCCGAGGAGGCGGCCGATATCGCCCGCCTCCTGCACGACTTCAACACCGAGTTCGGCGAACCGACGCCCGACGTGGCAACGCTGACCAGCTACTCGCGAAGACTGCTCGAGGACGGTGAGATGACCGTCCTGCTCGCCGGCGGCGGTCCCGACGGCATCTCCCTCCTCCGCTTTCGACCGAGCGTCTGGACCGGTGGTCTCGAAGCCCATCTGCAGGAGCTCTACGTCGTGCCGTCCCTCCGCGGCCGCGGTATCGGCCGGGCGCTGCTGGAAGCGACGATTGGCGCGGCACGCGAGGCCGGAGCGAGCGGCATCGACCTCAACACCGGCGAAACCGACACCGCCGCCCGCGCCCTGTACGAGAGCATGGGCTTCACCAACCGCGAAGGCTCACCGGACGGCCCATCGATGCTCTTCTACGAGCGGGAGATCTCGCCAAAAACCGCCCGGCGAAAACATACTTAGATATTTCTTGATCATTACGCGTTCCAGCCGTACAACTAGGGCTCCAGCAAGTTCTATGGAAGGAGCCAGAAGTGATTGGGACCAGCAAGACCTTCAGCCTCGCGCTTATAGCTGCGGCCGTAATGAGCGTCACGGCAGCCTCTGTCGCGCAGGCATTCCAATACCACGCTGAAACGCCGCAAGCTGCCGTTCTCACAGGACATCAGATCGGCCAACTAGTTTCCACGCTGACACATAACCTCGCGACGACCAAATGCACGCAAGCAACATTCGAAGGCACAGTCGAAGGGGGAAGTCCGCAAATCACAGTCCAAGAGTTCACGCTGACACCGACAATCTCGGGATGTCAAATGCTTGGCACTAGCGCGGCTGTTAAATTTAACGGCTGCAAGTTCACAATTACAAGTCAATTAGAAGCGCCCTCTCAAACAGCTATTTCGGATCTGGTCGGGTGCACAGTGGGTAAACAAGTAGAAATTCAAACGGCTGTATGCACTGTCACAATCCCAGAACAGTCCCAGGTTAGTCATGCGGTTGGGACTAACTCTGAAACTAATCCAAAAGACATAACGGTAAAACTCACACTTCGCAGTATCACATACGAATTGCATGGCGCCGGCTGCGGTGGCACCCAGACAGTGATGACACATGGTGGCGATCTGGATGGAGAAATCACACTCAATGCTTATAAAGACCTGGGCACCGCACAAGTGACGGCTCATAGTCATCAATACAGCAAACACAATCACGACAGCGTGGCGGTTGGCCTCTTCGGCACATAGTCCAAGCCGCGATAGATAGACGAGGCATTGATCAGGGAGTCGGGCTGTTGTTCGAGGCCCGCTCCCTGCTAGATATCTCTCATAGCCTGCATTTACGCCCGCGACACGATCGAGTTCTCAACGAAGTGCCGCAAGCCCGATGCCGATAGGCGGTTCCACGCGCTCGGGATGCAGTAGGTGCGCCAGCAGCTCGGTGCCGTCGACCAGGCGCGGGCCGGGGCGGGAGTAGGTGGAGGCGGCGTCTACGGCGAAGACGCGCTTCGGGCCGAGGGCCTCGATTTGGTCCCAGTGCTCTTCGGCCTGGGCCTGGGAGTCCTCGACGTACCAGCCGCAGGGCATGACCACGACGACGTCGGGGTTGAGGCCAGCCAGGGACTCCCACTCGACCTGGGGTGACTTGGCTCCGGTGTGGCCGGCGATGTCGATGCCGCCAGCGACGTCGATCATCTCGGGGATCCAGTGGCCGCCGATGAAGGGTGGGTCGAGCCACTCGAGGGCTAGAACTCGTAGTCGCTCCGCCCCGGCGACGGCGGCGCGCACTGCCGTCAGCCGCTGCTCGAGCTCGCGGCGTAGCTCCGCGGCTCGTGTCTCGATTCCGGCTGCCTCGCCGAGCCGGGTCACGTCCTCGAGCACGTCGCCGAGGGTGCTCGGGTCCTGCTGCACCACTCGTGGCCGGCTCGGCAGGCGCGCCGCCACCGCGACGACGTCCTCATAGGAGACAGCGCAGACGTCGCAGACCGCCTGGGTGACGATCAGGTCCGGCGCCAGCTCGGCCAGCCGCTCCTCGTCGAGGGCGTAGAGGGCGCGACCTTCGCCGATCACCTCCTTCACCGCGGCGTCGATCTCGCCGGCGGCGAGGCCCTCCGGCAGCACGGTCGCCGTCAGGTGCGGCAGCTCCCGCGCCGCCGGCGGATAGTCGCACTCGTGGGTCACCGCGACCACGTCCCCGCCGAGACCGAGCGCGAACAGCATCTCAGTCGCGGAGGGGACGAGGCTCGCGATGCGCATCAGCTGACTATTTCACCGCCGCGAGGAGGACGTTTTTCGCCCCGACCATGCCCGCTTTGTTGGGATGGATCGGTGCCGCCAGTTCACCCGGCACCAGCGGTTCGACCCAGCGGGTCGAGCTGCCTTTGCAGGCGTCGTGGCCGATGCTGGCTCCGTACCAGTTGACCAGCGTCGCCCCGTTGGCCGCTGCCTGCGTCGCCAGCATGCTGTTCAGTTTCTGCTGGGTCGAGCGCAGGTAGGGCACGTCGCCAAAGCCGATCGGCATCTGCGGCCAGCAACCGAACCCGGTCTCAGGGAAGATCGCCGGATAGTTGAGGACGTAGATTTTCGCCGAGGGCGAGCGGGTTCTGATGCCCTGCAGCGTCGCCGCCACTTTCGGCGCCGTCGCCGTGATCCGTTCCGCCAGCTGGTCTTTGCCGCCGGCGGTGTATTTGTCTTTGCAGGGCGTGCTGAATGGGTTCACCGTGATGCAGCCCTGGGCGACTTCGGCGAAGCCGATGTCATTGCCGCCGATCGTGACCGAGACCACCGTGGTTTCGGCGTCGAGCGAGTTGAACTGCGGCGGGTTCGGCCCGTCCGGGTCGACGTTCTGCGGCTGCGTCATGTGGTCGGTCTTGGCGCCGCTGCAGCTCGCGTCGCGCAAGGGCAGGCCGATGCTCGGCGCGGCCAGCCGCGGGTAGTTGTTGCTCGATTTGAGACAGCCAAGCGGCAGCACCGGGTTCGGGATCAGCGGCCCAGCCGTGTAGGAGTCGCCGAGGGCAACGTAATTCGCCGCCCGTGCCCCGGTGGTCGCCGCAAGCAGCGCCACCAGCGCGACGGCGGCGAGAGCGAGGGCTCGCGGCAGCCGCCGGGAGTGGGTCAAGGTCAACGTGTTCATTTACCTCTCCTTCCAGTTGTCTTCCCCGCCTTGGTCCCCGGCTTTTTCCCATTGCTCAATTTATTTGGAGTACAATTGATTCTCGCAAGAGACAACGGAAATATCTACCTGAAATCAGGTACGGCAAACCCAGGCATGCGACGCACTGATCCCAACCACCGAGCGGCAGGTTCTCTCCCCCTGTGGCTGGCTGGATCTCTCCCTCGTCGCGGCCCCAGGCGTTGGGCGCCGGCTCAGCCGGCGCCCATACGCCGCGAGGAAATCGGCCGACATCCCCGTCCCTGAGCGGCGCTGAGCGGCCACGCACGCTCGATTACCCGCATCCGCGCTCTCTGGTTGACTCCCCGCGATGGAGGAACGGCTCGAGGCCCATCTCGAGGCGCTGGGGCCGGAAAGGTTCCAGCGCTTCTGCCAGAGCCTGATCAGCTACGAGAAACCCGATATTCAGGCGTTCGAAGTGGGCAGCCCCGACGGCGGCCGGGACGCCGCCGCGCCCAAGTGGGACGACGAGATCGAGGAGGTCATCCAGGTCAAATTCGTCCTGCGGCCGGACCCGCTGAAGGATCCGGAGGAATGGGTCGACAAGATCCTCAAGAAGGAGATGCCGAAGATCGAGCAACTGATCGATCGTGGCGCCTCCTCCTACTGCCTAATGACGAACGCGCTCGGCACGCCTCACCTCGACGGCGGATCGGTCGACAAGGTCGCCGCCCACCTGCAGGAAAAGCTTCCGATCCCGGCCGTCTGCTGGTGGAGGAACGACCTGCTGATCCGGCTGGCCAAGCACCACGAGCTGCGCTGGGGCTACCCAGAGTTGCTCAACGCGGCCGACATCCTCAAGGAGCTGATCGAAGGCTCGCTGAACGAGGACGCCCACCGCCGCACGCTCGCGATCCGCAGCTTCGTCACCAGCCAGCACAAAGCGGAACGCAAGGTGCGCTTCAAACAGGTCGACCTGCAGAACGACCTGCTCAGCCTCTTCGTCGACGTTCCGGCGACTATCGGCCACGGGCAGGAACGCCACCATCGCGACGCGCGACTCTTCATGGAGCGCCTCGCCCGCCGGGAAGGCGAGCCCTTCCCGCATAAATCGGTCGGGGCGGCGCGGCTGCTACTCCATCCCGAGGCCGAGACGACGATGAGCAAGGTGGTGGTCGAGGGTGCGCCGGGACAGGGAAAGTCGACCTTGGGACAGTACGTCTCGCAGGTTCACCGGATGCGGCTGCTGAAGAAAAAGGGCGAACTGGCCAAGGTCCCGAAGGAACATCGCCACGGCCCGGCCCGGCTCCCGTTCAAGATCGACCTGCGTGACTTCGCCGTCTTCCTGCAGGAGGAAGACCCGTTCGAATCCGAGCCGGGCTGGGGCGGGCTGCCGGCGGACTGGCCGCGCTCGCTCGAGGGCTTCCTCGCCGCTTCCGTGCGCCTCGCCTCGGGCGGGGCCAGGTTCGACGTTTCCGACCTGCTGGCGACGGCAGAGGTCAGTTACCTGCTCCTGGTCCTCGACGGCCTCGACGAGGTGGCGGAGGTGGAAGACCGCAAGCAAGTGGTCGATGCCGTGCTCTACGGCTGCGCCCGACTGGAGGAGGTGGCCCTGGGACTGCAGGCGATGGTGACCACCCGGCCCGTCGCATTCACCAACGCGCCGGCGCTCGCCGACGAGTCCTTCCTCTACCTCGGCCTCGACTCCCTGACCCGGAAGCTGGCATCGGAGTACAGCTCGAAATGGGCGGTCGCGCGCGGCCTCGACGGCGCCGACACCACCGGGGTCAAGCAGGCCCTGATGGCACAGCTGGACAAGCCGCACATCCGCGACCTCTCGCGCAACCCGATGCAGCTGGCGATCCTGCTCGCGCTCATCCTCAACAAGGGAGAGGGGCTGCCAGAAAAGCGGACCGCCCTCTACACCAGCTACATGAACGTCTTCTTCAACCGCGAGGCGGCCAAGGACAGCACCGTGCGCGAGTACCGCGAAGTCCTCCTCGCCCTCCACTCCCAGCTCGGCTGGCAACTGCACGCCCGCGCCGAGAAAAGCAGCGCCGGGGGCACGATCTCCGAAAAGGACCTGAAACTCGAGGTCAAGCGCTTCCTGGAGCAGGAGGGCAAAGACCTCGCGCTGGTCGACCGGCTCTTCCACGGCGTGGTCGACCGGATCTTCGCCCTCGTGTCTCCCCGCGTTGGCGGCCAGTTCGAATTCGAGATCCAGCCCCTGCGCGAGTACTTCGCCGCCCGCTATCTCTACTCGACGGCGCGGGTCTCCCGGGTCGGCGAGGAGCGCTCTGGAACCCTGCCGGAGCGGTTCGACGGCCTCGCGAGGAACTCATTCTGGCTCAACGTGATCCGCTTCTACGCCGGCTTCTACGACATCGGCCAGCTGCCATCCCTGGTCGACCGGCTGGAGGACCTGGCCGACGACGACGTCTTCGCGCCCACCGACCGGGCCTGGTCGTTGGCGGCGACCTTCCTCACCGACTGGTCCTTCGCGCTCGAGCGGAAGAGCCGCGAAGGGGCGATCGACCTGGCGCTCGCCGACCTCGGCCGGCGCCACGTCCTCAGGCGCCACGACGAGTCATTCGCCTGGCGGACCGATCCGCCGCTCATCCTCCCCAGGGAATCGGGCCTGGAAGAGCTGGGCGAGAAGTGCTGGGCGCTGCTGGAGAGCGGGATCCCCGCCGACAGGGAAAGGCGCGTTCTGGGCCTGCTGGACGAGTTGCCCGAGGACGAAACGCTGCCCCGGATTCGACAGCGACTCACCGACAGCAAGGGCGCCGATCGCACCCGCTGGCTGCAAGTCGCCTCGCGACTCAGAGCCACCCGGGCGCTTGACGACGACGAGGTGGCGGCGATCGCCGACGCGGACGGCGAGGACGTCGGCATCCGCGCCGTGACCCTGCTCGAGGGCCGGTTCGAGCACCTCGTCGAACGCGACGAGGCGAAAAGCGCCGCCGTGGTCGAGGGGTTGATCGACGGCACCCTCGTCTTTGCCGGTCCCACCGACCGCCTCACTTCGCTGGGCCTGCTGGGCGCCCTCTTTTCCGCCAACTACGACCTGTTTCGGCTCGTTCGCGGACCAGAACCCCTCTCACGAGGTCGCAGCGGGGAGCTGTGCCCGACCGCGAAGTTCATCGACCGGGCGATCTCCCCATTCTTCGAACGCGACGGGCCCGCCTACTCGCGACTGCCGTGGGACGACGTGATCGAGGATCTGCGCAGGACGTGGGGCGACGGGTGGGGCCTGAGCCGGTTCGCGCTGAGGCTGACCGGCGAAGCCGGGCGCCCCGACAGCGGCGGAGGGCGGGTCGGGCTTACCGATCCCTCGGAGCCGCTGCTGCGCAGATTGCAGCACGGGATCTGGCGCGGCGGCACCAAGTCGGGGGACTGGTGGCTCGAGCAGCTCGAAGCGGCGAGCGAGGAGGAAGACCGCAAACTCGCGGCCGTCACCTGCGCCGCCTGGCCCTCGGGGAAAGCCCTCGAACAGGCGCTGCCGGCGCTGGAGCAAAGTGTCAAGGCCTTCAAGGGCGAGACCCTGGCGGAACTCTGCAAGTTGGTCGGGATGCTGTCCACCTTCCGCGGCCCTGCCCAGAAGCTCGAAGCTCGCCATCGGCATGGTCAAGTCACTTGCGATGCCGATGATCCTGATGCTGGTCAACCGCGATCCCAAACTTGGAAAGACGATGTTCGACGAGCGCCTGCGCAAGTACAGCGGCGACTCCGAGGCGATCCAGCGCTACTGCCTCGAGACCGCGGTCAACCGCGTGCTCCAGGGTGCTGATGACGACACTCTCCTGGCCATCGTGCGGAGGAACTACAAGGCCCTGGGCGACCTCCCATCCGATGTGGCGAAGGCGGCTCGTCCCTACTTCGAGGACAGCCCGGCTCCAGAGCTGGCGCGCAAGATTGTCCCCGAAGCGGAGTCGTATCCCCAGCGACTGGTCGACGCGGCGGAAGGGCGCTGCTCGACCGAGGCACGTGAGTCGGTCCCGCCACTGCTCAATGTGGCGCAAGAGGAGAACTGGTTCGCCGAGTAGCCGCCGCGACTTAACCCGCTTGACCGACACGCGGGTTCGCTTTACGACTGAATCGTCGAACGAAAGGCGCCCGCGGATAGCGGGAGTCTAAAAATCCCTTAGGAGGGGCGATTCATGATTCGTAAGAGCAAAACAATCGGACTCACCTTCATGCTTTTGGTGATGGCGATCATGGGAGGAATGGCGAACGCTCAGGCGGCGGAAATCCACGTCGGAGCGCCACAAAACGCTGTAATCCTTGGTGAACAGACGAATGAACATGTACTTCAAATCGCTGGTGGGATCAGCCTTAAATGCGCCCAAGCCTTGTTTGAGGGGACAGTGCAAGGCGGCAGCCCTCAAATCACAGCCCAAGAATGGACCCTCACAGGGCAATACGCAAACTGCAAATTCGCTGGCCTAGCTGCTCAAGTGACAATGAATGGATGTAAGTTCAGAACAACAGGTGCAGGTAACCCAGCCACGACATTTGGCGTCGATATCACAGGCTGCACACCTGGAAAAATGATCCAAATCCATGTTCCGGGATGCACAATTAACTATCCCGAACAGCATAATGTTGCGCACGTCCTATTCACTCTTGCGGGGAACGACGTCACCGGCAATGTGACACTCAACGCGATGAAGTACGAACTGGAAGGCATCGCCTGTCCGCACGGCACCGGATCACAGACAAATGACGGCGTATATCAGGGCAAAACTACATTTCAAGCGTTCAGCGACAAAGGGAATGAAACGGTGACCCTCAACGGGCACCAATACCTCAAGCCCCTGCCTAACTTGCTGTTCCCGATAGCGGTGACATAGGTCACCGCTAGACATCGGCCGGCGGCCTAGGGTTCGAGCGCCGCCGGCCGGCCGTTGCCCTTCAGCCGCAGCATGCGCTCGTCGGCGGCCCGCATCAGGGACTCGAAGTCGGTGCCGTCCTCGGGGAAGACCGCCCAGCCGACCGAGGCGGTGGGGACAGGGCCGCGACGATCGGATTCGGGCAGCCCGACCGCGGTGCTGATCGCTTCCGCCATCCGCTGCGCCCCTTGGCCCTGGGCGCCCGGCGCGACAACCGCGAACTCGTCGCCGCCGATCCGGGTCAGGGTGTCGGTCGAGCGCAGCATCGCGTGGGCCCGGTCCGCCGCCTCGCGCAGGACCGCGTCGCCGACTTGGTGGCCATGCTCGTCGTTGATCCCCTTGAAGTTGTCGATGTCGAGGATGAGCAGCGCCAGCGGGCTGTCGTCGCTGCCGCGACGGCCGCGCGGCCAGGTCCGCGCCTCCAGCTCCCGCTGCATGATCGCGTCGAAGGCGCGGCGGTTGCCGACCCCGGTCAGCGGGTCGCGGTTGGCGAAGTCGCGCTGGCGCGCCTCGGCGTCCATCAGCCGCCGTTTCAGCCCGACCATCACCCAGGTCGCGACGAGGTAGCCGGCGACCAAGCCGGCGTAACGCGCCACGTACGCGTTGTCGACCGCGTTGGGGTCGTAGAGCAGCGGCGTGCCGGCGACCAGGATCAGCTCGATCGAGAGCGGCCAGGCCCAGTGGGCGGGGAAGAAGAAGGCGGCGTAGAGCAGCGAGCAGACCAGTAGCGGCTCGATGTAGCTGAGCGAGCCGCCGGTCAGGTAGAGGGCGAGGCCGACGACCGGGATCGTCACCACCATCCCGAAGGCGAGCGCGTTCATCGAGGCGTGCTGCCAGGGGATGTAGCCGGTGACACTGCCGATCCCGTAGAGGAGGACGAGGAAGGCGAGGCCGAGAACCCACGGGAGCGCCTCGTGGATGGCGCCAGGAAGGAAGGCGGCGCCGGCTCCCACCAGCGCCGAGACGATCCAGAGGTAGCCGGAGATGCGGCCCATGCGGGCGCGCTCGTCGGGGGCTTCGGCAAAGCCCCGGCGCCGCACGCTGTCGTTTGGGTACGCCTGCATGTCGATCTTTGATCGGCGGCACGGCGAAAACCTTGACTATTAGATTCGGGCTAGCTCCGCTCCACCGGAGAACGCCGGAGTTCGCTGCCTCAGCCCGCCTCGGAGTACGCCGGCTCGCGCGCCTCAGCGGTCTCCGGCTCGTGCTCCGCCTCGGGCGCGCCGTGGGCGGGCGGCCTCACGTCGCGCAGGACGAAGATCGCGATCGCGGCCGCGATCGCGGCCAGCCCCGCCCCGATCAGGTAGGCGACGTGGTAGCCCGAGTTGAGCGCCGAGGCGTTGGCGACGCCGTCGTCGAGCAGCTGCTGGGTGCGCTCAGTCGAGAGCGTCGCCAGCACCGCCAGCCCGACCGCCCCGCCGACCTGCATGCTGGTGTTGACCAGGCCCGAGGCGAGGCCGGAGTCGGCCGGGGTCGCGCCCGACATCGCCAGCGTCATGATCGCCGGGAACGAGGAGCCCATCCCGACCGCGATCAGCAGGAAGGACGGCAGCAGGTCGGTCAGGTAGTTGCCGTCGACCGGGGTGCGGGCGAAGAGCAGCAGCCCGATCACGGTCAGGCAGACGCCGGGAATCAAGGTCCGCCGCGGCCCGAAGCGCATGATCAGTTTTTCGGAGAAGCCGAGCGAGAGCGTCCCCATCACGATCGTCGTCGGCAGGAAGGCGAGGCCGACCTCGAGGGCGCTGTAGCCGAGCACCCGCTGCAGGTAGAGGGCACCGAGGAAGAACATCCCGAACATCCCCGCGACCAGCAGCGCCTGCAGCACGTTGGCGCCGGCGACGTTGCGGGAGCGGAACAGGCGCAGCGGCATCAGCGGGTTGGCGATCCGCCCCTGGCGCCAGATGAAGGCGGCGAGCAGGGCAGCGGAGACGGCGCTGAGCACGAGCGTGCGGGTGTCGCCCCAGCCCCACTCGCTGATCTGCAGGATCGTGAACACGCCAAGCATCAGCGAGGAGGTGATCAGCGCCGCGCCGGGGTAGTCGGCGCCCTGGTGCAGGCCGAGCCCCTCGCGGCTCTCGACCAGCCGCGTCGCCAGGAAGGCGACCCCGATCCCGATCGGGAGGTTGATGATGAAGATCCAGTGCCAGCTGATCGCGTCGGTGAGGACGCCGCCGAGCAGCAGCCCGATCGAGCCGCCGGCGGAGGCGACGAACCCGTAAACCCCGATCGCTTTCGCCTGCGCGGCGGGCCGGGAACATCGTCACGATCATCCCCAGGATCACCGCCGAGGCCATCGCCCCGCCGACTCCCTGGATGAAACGGGCGGCGACCAGCATCTCCTGGGTCTGGGAGAGAGCGCACGCGAGCGAGGCCAGGGTGAAGACGGCGAGGCCAACGAGGAAGACGCGACGCTGCCCGACCAGGTCGCCGATCCGCCCCGCCAGCAACAACAACCCGCCGAACGGGATCATGTAGGCGTTGATCACCCAGGCCAGATTGCTCTGGGAGAAGCCGAGGTCGTCCTGGATCGAGGGCAGGGCGACGTTGACGATCGTCGCGTCGAGGACGATCATCAGCATCCCCGCGCAGAGCACGTAGAGGGCGAGCCAGCGGGTGCGGTCGCCCGCCGCGGCGGGCCCGGGCGTGGCTTGGGCGTCGATGACGGTGTCGGGGGAATTCACTGGGGTTGCCTCCTGGGTCGTCGAAATCCGGCTGTCGTTCGTGCGACGAACGAAGCTGGCGGAAATCGACATCGAAGTCCGGACTGCTTGCGGCGGGCTGGGTGGCCGGTCCGGCGCGCACCGGTCCGGGCCTGGGGGAGCGGTCGAAAATAGCAAGCGCCCGGCGGCGGCCGAGACGCCGATTCACGCTGCGAGCGGGCGAACTCGATCACTAACTGTTGCCATAGCCCCAGTTAGTGATCGAGTTTGGCCTCCAGCAGCCGTACGGCCCGCCGCAGCTCCCCTCGCACGTAGTCCTGTTCGTAGGCAACCTGGCCATGGGTGAAGCGCAGCGTGAGGAGGTCGGAGAGCACGTGCGCGTTGTCTCTGCGCTTGTCCGCTGCCTGCTTGAAGGCCGTGCGGTGGTAGCGCAGGCTGTCGGTCTCGACCACGAGGCCGAGGTCCTCCCAGTAGAAGTCGACCCGGTGACTGCCGGGGCGCGCCTGGGTCACTGGCATCGGTAGGCCAACCTCGAGGGCGAGCGGGCGAAAGCGGCGCTCGAGCTTGGTAGTGGTGAGCGCGAGGCCGACCGCGTCGAGCAGATCGCGGAGCCGCCGCAGGCCCGGTCGCCGCGGCAGCAGGTCGAGCACGGCGCGCAGGGTCTCGGGGTCGACCAGATCGAGGTGGTCGGCCTCGTTGACGGCGGCTTCGAGTTGGCCCGTCGGCAGGCAACTGGCCAGGTCGACGAGAACCACAGCGGGACCCGTGACCGGGATGTTGTGCACGAGGCGCCAGCGCAGCGGCGGCGGGATGTCTTCGCTGCTGAGGATCGATTCGCCGGCGCCGTCGAGGAGCGATCCGGAGTCATCCCGAGCTGGAGACCGGTCAGCGCAAGAGCGGGCGCGGCGGTAAGCGCGGATCCCGGGCCAACGCTTGGTCGAGTGCGCCGGCACGACCACCTCGGTCAGCGAATACCGCTGTGGCCTTCGAATCTTCAGCAGCGCCGCGGCACTGCGATGGCTGAGCAGCGCTTGCGGGCCGCAGGCCAGCGTCGCCGCCATCCACCACCCCACCTCGCTCACCTCGGGCCGGCCGACGGCGTAGACGCCCCGCAGCAGGCGGTGCAGCCGCCCGCTGGCCAGCCTGTGACGGATTGCCTCCTCGCCAAACCCCAGCTCGAGCAGCTGCGCCCGCGTCACCACCCCGTGCTGCTGCTTCTCGAGATCCCAAGCGAGACCCGACCGAACTCGATCACTAACTGTTGCCATAGCCCCACCAAGTGATCGAGTTCGCGGAACTCTCCCCCCTCGACGCCCGCGAGCGCCTAAAGTCGGACCATGGCTCCGGAGCAGAAGGCGACGAACTGGCGTGTGTGGGCGGTCGGGGCGCTGGTCACGCTGGTCGTGATCGTGGCGCTGCAGAACTCGCAGCAGGTGCGGGTCGACGTGCTCTTCCTGACGATCGACGCGCCGCTGATCGTGACGCTGTTGGTCGCCGTCGCGGTCGGGGCGCTGATCGGCTACGTGGCCCCGGTCATGCGCCGCCACCGGCGCGACGAGCGGCGCCAGGCCAAGAGCCGCTAGGGAGGGCCGTCAGGGCAGCGCGGGCTCGACGGGCGCGCGGTAGAGCTCGGCGGAGGGGATCCCGATCACCTCGCCGGCGAAGCGCTTCTCGATCCCGTAGACGACCCAGGTGGTGTCGATTTCGCCGATGTCGAGGTCGAGGCGGAGCTCGTCGGCGTGCTCCTCGACGTGCTCCATGTGGGTGAGGCCGGAGTCGTAGCGGCCTTCGAGCAGCTCTTCGGCGACGATCGGCTTCGAGGCGACGTCGATCACCTCCTCCCACTGGGAGAGGTCGACGTAGCCCTTGGTCGCCGGCACGATCCCCAGCGAGCGCGGCCGCTCGACCTCTCTGCGGCTGAGCAGGACCAGGTGCTTGGTCGGGAAGATGAAGGTGTCGACGACGAAGACCTCGGTCCAGTACTTCTCGGTGATCTGGTGGACCAGCGGGTGGGCGCTGCACTGGACGAGGAAGGCGTCCTCGCGGCCGCGGATCCGCTCCAGGCCGTCGAAGAAGTCGGTGATCAGTTCGAACTCGAAGTCCTCGATGCCCTGGAACTCGGCGTAGCGGCGCACCGCCCGTTCATGGCAGGTGCCCTCGGGCCCGAGCGTTACGAAGGTGATCTTGCGCCCTGCGGGCTCCATCCACAGCAGAGATTAGTCATTTTTGCCCTTCTGCTCAATTATTTTTGACACGACGGGAGGACGCTGCCATAATCAAAGGGACTTGACTGTAGCCCAAGTCAAACCAGGGGCGGAGAGCGGTGCGCGGGCCGGAACCGAGGCACTGAGACTGCTTTCGACGCCGATCAACGTCCACGTGTTGGAGGCACTAGCCGACGGACCGCGTCCGCTGGCCGTTCTGCGTCGCGAGGCAGGCTCACCGCCGCAGACGACGATGCGCGGGCACCTGCGCACGCTGACCAGGACAGGCGTGCTTGCGCGCGAACGCCAGAACGACTTCCCCGGGTCACTCGACTTCGAACTGACCCCGATCGGACAGGATCTCTACGGCGTCGCCGGGGTTCTGCGCGCCTGGCTCGCGCACAGCCCGGAGGGCCCGCTGGAACTGGGCAGCAGCGCTGCCAAGAGCGCGATCAAAGCGCTGGTCGAGGGCTGGGGCACGAGCATGATCCGCGCCCTCGCCGCCCGGCCGCTCTCGCTGACCGAGCTGAACGGCCTGATCAGCAGCCTCAGCTACCCGTCGCTGGAGCGGCGCCTGGGGGCGATGCGGCTGGCCGGGCAGATCGAGCGGATGCCGGGGCCGGGCCGCGGCACCGCCTACACGGTGACCGAGTGGCTGCGCCGCGCGATCGCCCCACTCAGCGCCGCGGCACGCTGGGAGCGGCTGCACGCGCCGGAGCAAACGCCGCCGATCAAACGCCTCGACGCCGAGGCGGCCTTCCTGCTCGCGATCCCACTGCTGCGGCTGCCCGCGGACCTGAATGGCACCTGCCGACTCGCGGTCGAGGTCGGCGGCACGAACGGCGACAGCATGGCCGGGGTTCTGGTCGAGGTCCGCGCCGGGGCCGTAGCCTCCTGCATCGCGACGATCCGCGGCCACGCCGATGCCTGGGCCTCCGGCTCGGCCTCCGACTGGCTGGAAACGGTGATCGACGGGAACGGCGACAAGCTCGAAGCGGGCGGCAACCGCGAACTCGTGCAAGCCGCGGTCAGCGGCCTGGGTGAGGCCCTGTTCGGGGCACTGCGGCGAGGCTAAAGGGCTGCCGTGCGGGCGGCGAGGCGCTCGGCCTCGCTGATACCCAGATAGGGCGCGAGCAGGAACTGGGTGAAGTCCGGGAGCAGCTGCTCGAGGCGCTCGGCTTCGCCGGCGACGACCTTGCGCCCGGCCAGCGAGACCAGGGCGCCCAGCGTCGATTCCTCCGTGGTCGCGGGCAGGTCCCGCCCCTCCGGGCGCTCCTCCCGACCCCTGCTCAGTGGCGCTTCGAGCTCACCGACCACAGCGAGGAAGCGTGCCGCGACCACCGGCCCGGCGCTCTGGGCCTCGACCAGGCAGAGCCGCGCCAGGTCCGGCTCGGCGGCGAAGAAGGCGAGGGCCTCGCGGGCGGCGGCGATCGCCTGTCCCGGCCAGGTGGAGGCCGTCCCGGCGGCGTCCGAGATCAGCTCCCGCAGGTGGTCGACGACGGCGTCGAAGGCGGCGAGGAAGCACTCCTCCTTGCCCGCGAAGTTCTCGTAGAAGACACGGCGGGAGACCTGGGCCGGCGTGGTGACGTGGGCGATCGTGACCGCGCCGTAGCCATGCTCAGCGACGGCGGCGGCGAAGCCGGCGATCAACCGCTCACGCTGGCTGTGGGCGACGTGCTCACGGCTGAAGCCGTGCCGGCCGGCCGGCAGCGGGCCTAGTTGCTCGGACACGAGGGCAGGATAGGCGCCGTCTTTCGAGATCGACACGGAGAAGCTCGATGCCGCCAGGAAGGCGCTTGGGACCAAGACGATGACCGAGACCGTGGACACAGCGCTCGACGAGATCATTCGCCGCGAGGCAGGACGGAAATTGATCGAGATACTCGACACTCCCGGAGCCCTAGAGCTCGATGACCCGGATGTAATGCGGGGCGCTTGGAGAATTGGGGGAAGATCTTTCTCATAGACACAAGCGCCCTGGTTCGTCGCCAGACCCGGGTCGAGGTCCGCGAAGCGCTCGATCCGCTGCTGCAGGCTGGCGAGGTTGCTACCTGCGGCATCGTTGATTTGGAGGCTCTCTACAGCGCAAGCAGTCCCGCGGCCTACGCCAAAACCGCGAGCACGCTGCGCGCGATGGCACGCGCATCGGTCGATGAGGGTTGCGTTGACAGGGCTTTAGAGGTACAGGCGGCGCTCGCCGAGCGTTCGCAGCACCGAGGCGTCTCGCTGCCGGATCTCCTCGTCGCGGCCTGCGCTGAGCGCGCGGGACTGACGGTGCTTCACTACGACTCCTACTACGAACAGATCGCCAGGGTGACCGGCCAGCCCACGCAATGGGTGGTCCCTCGCGGCAGCGTCTCCTAAAGGGACGGTCGCCCTCAGCCGAAGCCGCCGAGGAGCATGGCGTGCGGCCCTCGGCTTCGCCGACCACGACCGGCTTTCACCTCGATACTAACCCGTTTATTCAAGAAGTCTTGCGTTAACGCCCGGGTTCTGTCAGGCTCCAGGCAGATGTTGGCCAAACATCCCGAGGCGCGGGCGGGCGCGGCGGCGCCAGCGGCCCCAAAAGCCGCAACCCAGGTGGCGCTTCCGCCACCGCCGTAGCCCCCGGCGCCTCGGTTAATCAGTTCTCGCGGGCGATCGCCGCCGCTTCCTCGCTGCCGAGGTAGGGCGTCAGGGTGAACTCGACCAGGTCCGGCAGCAGCGACTCCAGCTCGCTCGTCCTGCCGGCGATGATGCGACGTGAGATCAGCGACATCATGCCGCCGACCAGCGCCTCCTCGGTAGTCGGCGAGAGGCGGTCGAGAACCTCCGGCGAGCGACCGTCGCGGCCGCTTTCGAAGTAGGGGACGAAGCTCCGGATCGCGGCGTCATAGCGCTCGACCACGACCGGGCCGGCGACCAGCGCCTCGACCATGCAGAGCCGCGCCAGGTTGGGCTCCGCGGCGAGGAAGCGCAGCATCGCGGCGATGCCGGCCTTGACCGCGTGCGGCCAGTCGTCCTCCTCCTCGAAAGCCTGGCCGACCCGCTCGCGCAGCTCCGCCATCACTGTGTCGTAAGCCGCGACGAAGCACTCGTCCTTGCTGCTGAAGTGCTCGTAGAAGGTGCGCCGGGAGACGGCGGCGTGGCGGGTGATGTGGGCGATCGTTGTCCCCGAGTAACCGTTCTCGGCGATCGCCTCGGCGAGGCCGGCGATCAGGCGCTCGCGCTGGTTGTGGGCGACGAACTCGCGCGGCAGACCGTGCCGGCCTGGGGGAAGGCGGGCTAACTCGGGGGGATACTCCTCCACTTGCTCGACCGGGGAGTCGGCAGGATCCAAAGCCACAGGGCGACGATAACGGACGGGGAAATTCGAGCTTCGGCTCAGCTCTCCGAGTCCGCCGTCGACCACGCGGCTGCCGCCTGCTTCGCCGCGTCGGGGCCGATGTAGGGGGTGAGGGAGAACTCGACGAGCTCGGGTAGCAGGCCCTCGATCTGCTCCGTCTGCCCCATGATGATGCGCTGGTAGACGATCCAGAAGATCCCGCCGATAATCGTCTCCTCGAGCGTGCCCGGCAGCTCGTCGCCGTGCTGGGAGACCTTGCGGCCCATGCGGAAGAGCGGCACGAAGGACTGGATCGAGCGCTCGTAACGCTCGACCGCCGCTGGCCCGGCCGAGAGCGTCTCGACGATGCAGGTACGGGCCAGCGCCGGCTCGACGGCGACGTAGTGGAGGAAGGCGGCGAGGCCGGTGTTGACCCGCTCCGGCCAGCTCTCGACCTTGCCGGCGGCGTCGACGACACGGCGCAGGGCCTCTTTGACCGCGAACTCGGAGGCGGCCAGGAAGCAGTCCTCCTTGGAGGAGAAGTTCTCGTAGAAGGTGTTGCGCGCGATCCCTGCCCGGCGCACGATGTCGGCGACGGTGACCGCCCGGTAGCCCTTCTCGACCGTCTCCTCCGCCAGGGCCGAGATGATGCGCGCCCGCTGGTGCTGGACGATGAACTCCTTAGGTAGCGGATGGCGACCAGGCGGCGGTCGCATCGTCGACGCTTGATCGGCCACGAACGCGAGGGTACCTTGACCGAAATCGGATTCCAAGGTGGAAGTATCTGCTACATACCGCTAAGGTACCGGAAGCCAGACAACCGGTTCCCCAGATACGTCCAGAGGAAGGCAGATGGTTGAGCTAGCGACCCCGCCGAAGCGCCAGATGATCCTAGAGGGCATGCTCGAGGCGGTCGGCGCGGAGGGTTACGAGCGGACCTCGGTCCGCACCGTGCTCGACCGAACCGGGGTCTACCGCCAGGCCTTTTATGACAACTTCGCCGACAAGGGCGACTGCTACCTGCGGGCCTTCGACGCCGGTGTCGAGCGGGTCGAAGGGCTGCTGATCGCGGCGGCGGCCGACGAGGCGGACTGGCGCGGCCAGCTGCGCGCCGGGCTGGCGGCGCTGCTCGACTTCCTCGATGCCGAGCCGGACGTGGGGCGAGCGCTGATCGTCGAGGTCCACGCCGCCGGGCCGGAGGCGCTGCGGAAGCGGACCGCGGTGATGGGGCGGGTCAACGAGTTCCTCGACCGCGCCCGCGACGAAGCCGGGGGCGAGTCGCCGCCGCCGATCGCCGGCGAGGGCATCGCCGCCGGGATCCACGCCCTGATCCACTCGCGGCTGGCGGCCGGGGCCGACGCCGGCTTCCGCCGGCTGCTGCCGGAGTTCATGTACTTCGCGGTGCTGCCCTACTTCGGCGCCGCGGCGGCCGGCGCCGAGCTGCAAGCGGCAAAGGTCTAGTCAGAGGCGTTCGAGGGCCGGCGAGTCGAGGCCGCGGGTGACGCCGCGGAAGTCGATCGTGCGCGGCGCCGTCGCGACCACCCTCGCGTAGTCGAGGCCGGGGTGGGCGGTGACGATCGCGGCCAGGTCGGTGCCGGCGAGCGCGGGGTCGAGCTCGACCGAGGCGAGGCCCAGCTCCGGCAGCTCGGGGACGAAGGGGTCGTGGTAGGAGACCTCGGCCTCGAGCGCAAGCAGCAGGCGCAGCACGGTCAGCGCCGGCGCCTCGCGGGTGTCGCCGCTGCCGGCCTTGTAGCTGGCGCCGAGGACGAGGATCTTCGAGCCCTTGACCGGCATCGAGGCCTGGTTGAGCAGGCGCTCGATCCGCTCCACGCAGAAGGCCGGCTGGGCCTGGTTGACCTTGCCGGCGAGCTCGATGAACTCGGGGTAGAAGCCCTCCTGCCGGGCCTTGAAGCCGAGGTAGAAGGGGTCGACCGGAAGGCAGTGCCCGCCCATCCCGGGGCCCGGGTCGAAGCGCATGAACCCGAACGGCTTGGTCGCGGCGGCGTCGAGCACCTCCCAGACGTCGATCCCGAGTCGGTCGCAGAGCTGGGCCAGCTCGTTGACGAAGGCGATGTTGACCGAGCGGAAGACGTTCTCGAGCAGCTTCGAGAGCTCGGCCGCCTCGGGGGAGGAGACGACGACGACCTCGTCGCAGACCAGCGCGTAGAGGGCGCGGGCACGCTCGGTGCAGGCCGGGGTCATGCCGCCGACCAGCTTCGGCGTGGTGCGGATCGTGTAGTCGGTGCGGCCGGGGTCGATCCGCTCGGGGGAGAAGGCGACGAAGAGATCCTCGCCGAGGGTGAGGCCGGAGCGGGCGAGGATCGGGGCCAGCTCGTCGCGCGTGGTGCCGGGGTAGGTGGTCGACTCGAGCACGACCAGCTGGCCGGGGCGGAGCGCCGCGGCGAGCGAGGAGGCAGCGTCGAGCAGGTAGCTGAGGTCAGGCTCCCGGGAGCGGGTCAGCGGCGTCGGCACGCAGACGATGACCGCGTCGCAGGCGGCCATCTCGGCATAGTCGGAGGTGGCGCTGAGGCGCGCGGCGAGCGGCGTCAGAGCGCTGTCGGGAACGTCCTCGATGTAGCTGCGACCGGCGTTCAGCGACTCGACCTTGGCGCTGTCGAGGTCGAGCCCGGTGACCCCGTGCCCGGCCTCGGCGAAGGCGACGGCAAGCGGCAGGCCAACGTAGCCCAGCCCGACGATCCCGATCTGCATTGGCGAAGCATATGGGCGGTTGGACACGCCGCCGCGACTCCCCTACGCTGGGTGGGATGGATTCATCGGCATCGAATCCACGATCCGGACTAGGAGCAAGCCAGTCCCTACCCCGTGCTTACGCGGTTCGCTCGGAGCGCGAGCGCATGCTGGAGGCGATGGTCCGGGTCGCCGCCGCCAAGGGCTACGAGGCGACCACGATCGAGGACGTGGTCGAGGCGGCGGGGGTCTCGCGGACGACCTTCGACGCGACCTTCGTCGGCAAGGAGGGCTGCTTCCTCGAGTCCTACGACGCGGTCATCGACGTCCTCGTCGCCCACGTCTCGGCCGCGTTCGAGAGCGCCTCCGGGCTGCCCTGGCCGGACCGGATCGCCGCCGCGCTGCGCGCCCTGGTCGACCTGCTGGCGAGCGAGCACGACATCGCCCGGATGGCGATGGTCGAGGTGACCGCGGTCGGCGAGGACGCGCGGATCCGCTACCGGGCGGCGCTCGGCCGCTTCACCTACTTCCTCGAGGAAGGCCGCACCTTCTCCGCCCAGGGCGAGGAGCTGCCGGCCGACACGGCGCGCTTCGCGATCGGCGGCGCCACCTCGATGATCTTCGACGAGATCCGCGCCGGGCGGGGGCCGGAACTGGGCCGGATCCTGCCCGACCTCGTGTTCGCCGTGCTGATGCCCTACATCGGCCCGGAGGCGGCCGAGGGCGAGATGCGCCGCGTCGCCCGCGCGGTCTGAGTCAGACGCCGCCGCCGCGGCCCTCGCCGGCGGCGAAGCGGGCGGCGCCACGGACCGCGACCTCGAGCGTCTCGCGGCCAAGCCGGTGCTCGAGCGCGAGGCCCTCGGCGAGCGGCAACCCGGCGCCCTCGATCGCGGCGCGGCGGTCGGCGAGCATCGTCTCCTGCGGGAAGGCGGCGATCCGCTCGGCCAGCTCGAGGGCGCGTTCGAGCTGGGCGCCGGGGGCGACGACCTCGTTGACGAGGCCGATCCGCAACGCCTCCTCGGCGTCGACCGGGCGGCCGGTGAGGATCAGCTCGAGGGCGCGGCCCATGCCGATGACCCGCGGCATCCGCTGGGTGCCGCCGTCGATCAGCGGCACGCCCCAGCGGCGCTCGAAGAAGCCGAAGGTCGAGCCGGGGGTGGCGATCCGCAGGTCGCACCAGAGGGCGAGCTCGAGGCCACCGGCCAGGCACCAGCCGTCGACCGCGGCGATCGCCGGCTTCGAGGGCGTGAGGCGGCTGAAGCCCATCGGCCCGGCCGGGTCGTCGACGTCGAGGTCGAGCGCCTTGAGGTCGGCGCCGGCGCAGAAGGCCTCACCACCGGCGCCGGTGAGGACGAGGACGCGGGCGCCGCCGTCGGCCTCGAAGTCCTCGAAACCCCGGCGCAGCAGCCGCGCGGTGGCGCCATCGACCGCGTTGCGACGCGCGGGCCGGTCAATCGTCAGCACCGCCGCCGCGCCGACGCGCTCGTAGCGAACCTCGTCACTCATCGCGCCATCCTCGCACGGCCTCGCGCAACGGCCAGGTCGCGACGACGTTGCGTCGCGAAAAGGTGGGAGTGGGCGGGCTAGTCGCCGCTAGAACTCACGGGGCAGTCGACGACACCCAGCTCCCCGAGATGCGCCCCGGTCGCGGGCCGGGAGGGCAGGTCTCCCAAGGCCAGCGCGAACGGTAAGCAGCGCCCCGGACACCACCCCCCGGCGCATCGAGAGCGGATGAGCAACGAAACGCGACCGGGGATGGCGCTCGGTTGCCTGCCTCGCGCGTAGCCTTCGCGCTTAGAAGCTCGTGGCGCCACCTTCGAGGCCGTTCCCGCTTGGCTTCCGCAGGACCCGGTCTCTCCCGATCGCAGAGCGAACTTACGGGTCGGTTCGCGGCTTTGCAAGGGGGCGGCAGGCGGCAACTCCGCAAAGTCCGTGCTAAAGGAATCAGTCAGGAAAAGTGGCGTGTCCGCGAGCCCGTATACGGTCCCGGCGGGATGAGTTCGGGATCGGAGGCGTCGGCGCGCAGGGCGCGCCGCAACGTAGTCCTCACCGCCGCGATCGCCGGCCTCGGCGGCCTGCTGTTCGGCTACGACACCGGCGTCATCGCCGGGGCGCTGCTCTTCATCAAGCCCGAGTTCGGCCTCGACAGCTTCCAGCAGGGGCTGGTCGTGGCGGCGGTGCCGATCGGCGCGATCTTCGGCGCCGCCTTCGCCGGGCCGGCGGCCGATCGCTACGGGCGGCGGGTGATGATCCTGCTCGCGGCCGCCGTCTTCATCGTCGGCGCGCTCGCCAGCGCCGCCGCGCCGGGCCTCGAGGTCCTGGTCCTCGCCCGGATCGTGATCGGCGTCGCGATCGGGGTGGCCTCCGCCGCCGCGCCGGTCTACATCTCCGAGATGGCACCGCCGGAGAGCCGCGGGCGGCTGGTCAGCTTCTTCCAGCTGGCGGTGACGATCGGGATCCTCGTCGCCTACCTGGTCGGGCTCGCCTTCGACGCCAGCGAAGACTGGCGCTGGATGCTTGGCCTCGGCTGCGTGCCGGCGCTGGCGCTCGCCGTGGGGATGCTGCGGATGCCGCAGAGCCCGCGCTGGCTGGTCATGCACGGCGACGACTTCGCGGCGCGGGCGACGCTGGCGAAGATCCGGGTCGACGACCCGGACACGATCGACCGCGAGATCGAGGAGATCAAGGGCAGCATCGACGACAAGCCCGGGGCCTGGAGCGAGCTGCTGCAGCCGCTGGTGAAAGCGGCGCTTGTGGTCGGGGTCGGGCTGGCGATCCTGCAGCAGGTGACCGGGATCAACACGGTCATCTACTACGCGCCGACGATCGTCGAATTCACCGGCGTCGACTCTTCGGCGGGGTCGATCCTGGCCGCGGTCGGGGTCGGGGTGATCAACGTGCTGATGACGGTGGTGGCGCTGCGCCTGCTCGACCGGGCCGGCCGGCGGACCCTGCTGATGATCGGCGTCTCCGGGATGGTGATCTCGCTGTTCGCGCTCGGCGCCGCCTTCGAGGGCGGGACCAGCACCCTCGCCTCGGTGATCGCGATCGGCAGCCTGATGACCTACGTCGCCTCCTTCGCGATCAGCCTCGGGCCGATCTTCTGGCTGCTCAACGCCGAGATCTACCCGCTCAGCGTGCGCAGCAAGGCGGCCGGGATCGGGACGATGGCGAACTGGACCTTCAACTTCATCGTCTCGCTCACCTTCCTGCTGCTGATCGAAGCGCTCGGTCGCAGTGGCGCTTTCTGGTTCTACGGGGCGATCGGGATCCTCACCCTGATCTTCTGCTGGAAGCTGGTGCCGGAGACCAAGGGCAAGCACCTGGAGGAGATCCAGGCCGAGTTCCAGGCCCGGGTCGACCGCCGGCACGCCTGATTCACCGGCGGCGCCGCAGCGGGCGCCAGCCGGGTCGGCTGAGTACCCTCAGCGGATGCGGATCGACGAGATCATCGCCGCCGAGGCCCCGACCTTCTCGGTCGAGTTCTTCCCGCCCAAGACCGAGGAGTCGACGGCGCAGCTCTACGCGACCGCGCGTGAGCTGCGCGAGCTGGAGCCGGACTTCGTCTCGGTCACCTACGGCGCCGGCGGCTCGACCCGCGACGGCACGGTCGAGATCACGAAGGCGCTGAAGGACGAGCTTGGCTTCGAGACGATGGCGCACCTCAGCTGCGTCGGCGAGACCGCGGAGGGGCTGGCGGCGACGCTGGACCGGATCGAGGCGGCCGGGATCGAGAACGTCTTCGCCCTGCGCGGTGACCCGCCGCGGGGGGAAGAGGACTTCGTCCAGCCCGAGGGTGGGCTGGGCAGCGCCGCCGAGCTGGCGGCGTTCATCAGCGAGGGCTGGGACTTCGCGATCGGCGGCGCCTGCTTCCCCGAGGTGCATCCGGAGGCACCCGACCTCGAGACCGACCTCTCGTACCTGAAGACCAAGGTCGAGTCCGGCGCCGGGTTCCTGATCACCCAGCTCTTCTTCGACAACCAGGTGTACTTCGACTTCGTGCGAGCGGCGCGGGCGCGGGGGGTCGAGGTGCCGATCCTGGCCGGGGTTATCCCGGTCGCCAGCTTCGCCCAAACGAAGCGGATCTGCGACCTCTGCGACGCCTCGATCCCGCCGCGGCTGGAAGCCGCCTTCGCGGCGGCCGGCGGCGACCCCGAGCGCGAGTTCGAGCTCGGCGTCGCCTTCGCCGCGCAGCAGTGCGCCGAGCTGCTGATCGCTGGCGCTCCGGGCATCCATTTCTACGCGCTGAACAAAGCGCCGGCGACGCGAGCGGTGCTTGGATCGCTGCGGGCCTCGCGGCCGTGGGAGCGGGTACGCGGGGGCACCGCGACCCTGACCGGCCAGGCCGACTAAGATTCCTGACCGATGTCAGGGAAGAGTGAGCGGGAAAAGCGCCAGCAGGAACGGGTGGAGGCCGAACAGGCCGAGACCAGCTCCGACCGCAGCCGGCTGATCGTCGGCTACGCGATCGCCTCGACCGCGGTGATCGCGATCGTGGTCCTGGTCATTGTCCTCGCCACCGGAGGCGACGACGCCGGTGCCGAGGGCGACTCCCACATCAACCTCAACGAAGCGGTCGGCTCGACTAACGGAGTGCGGCCCGACAACCGCGCGGGCACGCCGCCGCCGCCGGTGAAAACCGAGGATCTCGAGGACGCGGCCAAACTGGCGGGCTGCCAACTGCGCCTGAAACTCGAGGACGAAGGCGCCCAGCACATTCCGCCGAAGTCGCCGTCGCCCGGCTACGGCACCAACCCGCCGACCTCCGGCCCGCACGTGGCGCCGCCCTACCAGCAAGCGGACGGCGCCTACTCGGAGATGCCGGTCGAAATCAACATGGTGCACACGCTCGAGCACGGGCGGCTGGAGATCCAGTACGCGCCCGACCTGCCGGTGAAAGACCAGCTCCAGCTGAAGGGCCTCTACGACACGATGTATGGGGCGACGCTGCTCTTCCCCAACGACAAAATGCCCTACAAGGTGGCGGCGACGACCTGGACCAACCTGATCGGCTGCCCCGACTACAAAGGCGCGGCCACGCTCGACGCGATCCGCGCCTTCGGCAAGGAGACCTGGGGCCGCTATGGCGGCGAGCCGGCAGAGGCGTTTGAATTCTCCGGGCCGACCCCGGTCGACCCCGACGAATAGGCCGACGGGCCTTCAGGGAGCGCGGTAGGCGGGGAAGAAGCCGCCGCTGTCGCGGCCGGCTGAGAGTCGCGCGTATGCCTCCGGGTCGCAAACGATCTCCGAGGTGTGCCACGCCTCTTGGCGGTTGGCAAAGCCGCGCTTGAACTCCTCGAGGGCGTCGCCGGGAGAGATGCCGCCGCCGAGGTTGAGGGGGAAGTCGAGCTCGGTGGCGAGGTCGGCGAGGCGGGCGACGATGTTCTTCATCGGCGAGGCGCGCAGGTGGGGGTCGACGGTGCCGCTGAGGTAGTAGTGGAGGTAGCCGTCGCTGACCGCCGCCAGCGAGGCGGCCGCGAGCTCGCCGGCGGGGGCGGTGGCGAGGACGAGCCAGGTGCGCTCGGCTTCGAGCACCCGGTCGAAGTAGTCGGCGCCGAAGAAGTAGCGCTCGCCGGCCGCGGTGCGACGCATCGTCTGCTCATACGCATCGAGAAAGCCGGCTCGCTGCTCGGGACTCGTCTCCGACCCTGGGACTAACTCCAGCTCGTAGCCCGCCTCGAGGTTGCGGCGAATCTGACGCCGGTCGCTCGGCCTGCTCTTTGGGGGCAGGGTGGGGTCGGCGATCTGAACGATGTTGCGCTCGGTGGCGCCAAGCAGCGGCTCGTCAAGCGTGTGCCGAATGAAGACACTGACCAGGCCGGTCCCGGAGAAGTCAATCGCAGTGGCATCGAGCGACTCGGGAGTCGGGGGCATGCCCGGCGGAGCCTCCCCGCTGTTGCTCCGACGGGCATGCCCCCGACTCCCCCCACGAACAAGTCCGGGATAGCCATAAGGCGAGGCCGCATCGCGCTCGCCAGTCCCCTCGATCTCACGAACGATCAGTGGGGCAAGGAGGTCACCCGACTCGGTCTCGATCCGGAGGCTGTGCGTGACGCCTTCGGCCTCGAGGAACTCGGCTGAGCGGAAGAACTCGGCTGAGACCGCGGCGTCGCCGCGGTCTTCCAGCAACTCGGCCCTGGCGGTCGGCGCGCTCACTCGAAGAGGTCGGCGGCGGCGGCGCGGAACTCGTCGGGGAGCACGCCCCAGACCTCGCAGTCGTCGGGTGGGTCGCCCGCGCGGGCGAGGTGGGCGCGCATCGTCCCCTCGTGCACCCAGCCGAGGCTGGTCACCGTCTTCTTGGCGATCTCGTTGCGGGCGGGGATGCGACCGTAGACGCGGTGGGCGCCGTACTCATCGAAGGCCTTGGCGATCGTCAGCGCCTCGGCCCGGCGACCAACCCCCTTGCCGCGCACGTCGTCGCCGATCAGCGCCCCCAGCTCCGGCGCGGTCTGGCGGAAGAGGCCGTAGAGGGCGGTGAAGCCGACCGGCTCCGCGTAACCCTCGACCACGATCGCGAACTTGCGGTCCTCGCCGGAGTCGTCCATCGCCCGCTGGGCCCACGCTTCGGCCTGCTCGAGCGAGAAGCCCTCGCGCTGCTCCATCAGCGACGCGATCGCCGCCGGGTTGTTGAACCAGCGGTGCACGGCGGGGGCGTCGCCAGGCTCGAACCGGCGCAGACTGACCTCGGGCTTCGCGCTCATGCCCCGACCCTACGCGACCATGGGGATGCGGTCCCAAATCCCTCTAGAAGTCGTCAAAGCGACGCGAAAGTATCTCGAATCTCCCCTCGATACTTACCTGATCATTGATACTTCTATTGAACTGGTCGTACTGAGATAGTTCGGGATTCTGCTCCGAAGCGCGCGCTGGGTCTTTGGCCAATATTCGATTGCGCTTGCGCTCCTCCTCGAACGCAACCAGGAAGGGGCGAATCTGGGAATGCCACTCTGCCGCCGTATTTCGGACAAGCCAGTAATACGGAACAAGCTGACCCTGCGACCGCAGCAAGGGGTCCCTCGGCAGGAACACCTGGCACATAGTCTTCATCACGCCCTTGACCCTCGTCGCCGCCCGGCTGAACTGGGCGGGCTTTGCGTCGGCTTCCAAGCCACGCTCCACGAAGCCATCAAGAGTGGCGCGCTTGGTGTCCTGCAAACGACCCCAAAACTCGACGAGCAGGAACTTTGCAGCGATGTCCAGGTCCTGCGACCGCTTCGTGTCGAACGCGATTCGCGACTGGAAGAATCGATGAGATGAGAGGTCTCTGATGCGTTCGGGCACTATGCCCTGCATCGCGTTTCGTATCTCTGGTCCCGTAAGAGTCTTGTTTCGGTTCAGACGGACGAAGAGCTCGTTGATCTTTCCCTCTTCGTCAGTGACCACCGTCATCACGGTGAGGTTGTAGTTGTCGAATCTGCTGGCTACCTTTGGGTGCTGAGCGACAAGGTCCGTGTAGCTCAACCCTCCTAACGACAGGGCTGGATCAGAAGACAGGACAAAGGCAGGATCGAGGGTGATGTGACCATCGATGAAGTCAAAGATAGCCTCGAACCGCTGCTTTCCGTCGATTACTGCGAACTGCCGACTACTCTTGTTGAGGTCGGCGGGGCCAATGGTGAAATCGGCCATGTACACCTTTGGGATATCAAAGCCATTAAGGATCGAGTCAACTAGGAAGGCCTTGTCTCGTCTGCTCCACAACCCGCCTCGGCGCTGATAGGGAGGATTGAAATCAATGTCTTCTCGCTGCTGTGACCACCAGCTCAGAGTTCGTGCCTCGAACTGCCTCACCGCGAACATGTCACACCACGAATCCAAAGTAGTGTTTAAGCTCGACCGCTAGTCCTAGGAGGTCGGGATATACAACCGAGTCAGTAATTCCAATCGCGAAAAGCGACTCCCGAAGCGTCGTGACGGAGTCGGCCGGTATGTCGATCCTCATCAGCGCGCCGGAGGAGAAATCTCCATTCTCAAACAGAGCATTCAGAGGGGTCGTATCCTTGCCAAATATGGTGAACACCCCTCGCTGAGCCACGATCCGTGGACTGTTGTGTATCCCGTACATCCCGACTGGAGCAACCCGCATGAACTGCGGGTCATAGGAGGGACCGTAGGAATCGAGCGCATTGTTCCCAATCGACAGGATTCCTTCGTCATAGGAGATCTCCGCGAGGGCCGTTTTGTTCCACGCCTGGGGTTGCAGTACCCACACAGAAGCAGTTTCGTTGCTCTCTCTTCGGCTGGTCAAGGCGAAGAAAAGCCCGATATAGGGGTTTTCGGTCCAATCGAGAAGTCGCGTGGGGACGCCAAAGTGCTGCATCAAGAACAGTAGCTCCCAAGTGTCAGCTCGTGGCACCGTCTCGTATGGGGCGCCTCGCTCACGGAAGCGCTGGATCACCTTCTCCTCAAGTCCCAACAGCTCATCGGCGTCTTTGACTTCGGGATGTCTATATAGCGATGGCACAAGGTCATCTAACGTCTTGCCACCCCGAAACCAGAGTGGTTCTTTGGCCTCCATCAATTTCTCGATCAGCTCCATGTACTGCCGGAGCGTCTCGACGGTTTCGGTCTCGAGAACGTTAGGCACCCGACAGGAGTCTAGTTCCCAATAGTGACTTCCGTCGTACCGTTAGTCGGGAGCGAGGCCCTGGCCGGTGAGGACGAGCCAGACGGTCCTGGCCAGGATGCGGGCGTCGAGGGCGAGGCTGCGGTGCTCGACGTAGAAGACGTCGAGCTCGATCCGCTCCTCCCAGGGAATCCCGGCCCGGCCCTGGACCTGGGCCCAACCGGTGATCCCGGGCAGGACCTCGTGGCGGCGTTTCTGGTGCGGGGTGTAGTCGTCGACCTGGGCCGGGATGGTCGGGCGCGGGCCGACGATCGCCATCTCGCCGCGGAGGACGTTGAACAGGTTGGGAACCTCGTCGAGCGAGGTGCGGCGGAGGAAGCGGCCGGCGCGGGTGACGCGGGGGTCGTCGCGGGTGACCACAGTGCCGTAGCCGACCGGGTCGGAGCCCTCGACCATCGTCCGCAGCTTCAGCATCTCGAACTCGCGCCCGTCGAGGCCGATCCGGTGCTGGCGGTAGAAGACCGGCCCGCGGCTGCCAAGCTTGATCGCGATCGCGGCGGCGAGCAGGAAGGGGGCGAGGACGAGCAGCGCCAGGGCGGCGAGGAGGATGTCGAGGGCGCGCGGCATCAGCGGGTCCCGGCTGCCTTCTCCCAGCGGCCAGGGGCGCCGCGACGCCAGCGGTCCCAGAGGCCGGCGGCGATCGAGGCGGTGGTCATCACGTAGTAGCGGGCGACGCGGAACGGGGGAAGCGGCAGGTAGCGCCCGAGCAGCGCCGCGGCGAGCAGGGCGAGCTGCAGGGCGAAGGTGACGGCGTAGACCCAGCCCTGCCGGAGCAGGACGAGGTTGAGGAGCAGGACGACGAGGTGGAGCGCCGGGCTGAGGTAGCGGAGCAGCCGGTGCGAGGCGAGCTCGAAAGGCGAACAGTGGTGAGTAGCCGCGCGGCGAGAGCATTCCTTCGCCGACCACGATGTCCCAGAGGCCGACCATCATCCGGCGTTTGCGGGCGAACTCGCCCTCCAGGGTCGGGACCATCTTCTCCTCCGCCCGCGCCGCCGGCTCGTAGAGCGAGCGCCGCCCGCGCTTGGCGAGCAGGAAGGGGAAGGAGAGGTCGTGGCTGCCGGAGGCGGCGAGCGGCAGGTAGGCGTCGCGGCGGACCGCGTAGATCGCGCCGTTGCCACCAGTGACGCCGCCGAGCGCCGACTCCATCTCGCGCACCGCCATCTCGTAGCGCCAGTACGCCCCCTCGAGGTTGTCGCCACCCTCGTCGACGAAGCGCACCTGGCCGCAGACGTAGCCGACCGCCGGGTCGGCGAAGGGAGCGACCAGGCGCCGCAGCGCGTCCGGCGACCAGGCGCTGTTGGCATCGGAGAAGGCGAGCAGCTCGCCGGTCGCCTGCGCGACGGCGGCGTTGAGCGCGGCGACCTTTCCGCCGGCCGGGAGGTCGAGGACGAGGTCGGCGCCGGCGGCGCGGGCGCGCTCGACCGTCGAGTCAGTGGAGCCGTCGGAGGCGACGACAACCTGGAACCGATCCCGCGGGTAGTCGAGCGCAAGCGCGTCCGCCACCTTCACCGCAATCACCCCCTCCTCGTCATAAGCGGGCACGATCAGCGAAACCCGCGGCAGCTCCCCAGAGTCTCCTGCCGATGGGCCGATTTCCGCTGATATAGAGCGGTTTTCGGCCCGTCGGCGGGTGGTTGCGACGAGGAGGCGGAGGGCTAGGGGGTAACCGGCGTGGGTGTAGACGATCAGGGCGGCGCTGAGCCAGAAGAGGGCTTCGACGGCGATCACCGGCGGGCCTCGAGCAGGTCGCGGTAGAGGTCGAGCGTGCGGCGGGCGGCCTCGTCCCACGAGAACGGCCCGGCGGCAGCGGCCTGGGCGGCGGCCGCGAGCTCGGCGCGGGCGGCCTCGTCAGCGACCAGCTCGGTGAGCGCGGTGGCGAGCGCCGGGACGTCGCCCGGCGGCACCAGCCGCGCGGCACCGGTCGCGGCCACCTCGGGGAAGCCGCCGACCGCGCTCAGCAGCAGCGGCTTGCCGAAGGCGAGGCCGGTGTATAGGACGCCGGAGTGCTCGGCGTCGAGGTAGGGGAGAACGACGAGGTCGGCGCGGCGAAAGAGCGCCGGGATCTCGGCGTCCTCGACGAAGCGGGTGACGAAGCGGACGCGACCGGGGGCGCGCTCCGCAAGCTCGCGCAGCGGCGCGACGTCCATGCGCGGGTTGCCGACGATCCAGAGCTCGGCGTCCTCGACCCGGGCGAAAGCCTCGAGCAGGTGCTCGGTCCCCTTATAGGGACGCAGGAGGCCGAAGCAGAGGACCACCGGTCCCTCGGCGCCCTCCAGCTCGGCTGGCAGCGGCTTCTCCTCGGGTAGCTGGGTGAGGTAGTCGAAGGCGCCGTGGGGAATGACCCGGACCTTGGCGGGGTCGAGGCCGACCTCGTCGCGGAGGCGGGCGGCGCTGTGCTCGGAGTGGGCGACGACCGCGTCCATGCACTCGAAGACGCGGCGGGCCGAGGAGGCCTGGCGGCGGCTCGGGCGCGGCGGCAGGATGTAGTGCGCGGTCATCACCCGCGGCCTCAGGCTCGGAACCAGGCGGGCGTCGAGCGGCGGAAAGGTGAGCCACTGGTAATGGATGACGTCCGGCGCCTCACCCGCGGCGGCGCGGCGAGCCAGCTCGCGGCGGAAGCGCAGCATGTCGCCAAGGTGCTCGGTCGCCTTGAAGGGAAGGCGCGCGCGCGCGCCGAGGCCGCGGCTGGCGCTGCGCCGGTAGAACCGCTCATCGACCCCATACCCCTCCGCGGGCGGCACGGCGCCGTAGAGGAAGCGCGACGTGACCAGCTCCACATCCGCGCCCGCTCGCACCAGCGCCGCCGCCAGAGCACGGTCATAAGGCGGCGTAAAAGCCGACGGGTCGACCAACTGAACTTTCATCGCTCGGTGTCTGGGCCTATTCCGGTAGGGGTGGAACGTCTTGTACTTTTTCCGAGGTGCCGCCGGCGGACAGCCACCAGCTGCCTTCGGAAAAAGTTAAGTGGAATCCCTACCGGAATAGGCCCTTGCCCACCCTCTCGTACTGCATCGTGAACACCAACGGCCGCGACCACCTGCTCGCCTGCTTGGACGCGATCGAGCGCACCCACCCCGCTGGGGTCGAGCACGAGATCCTGGTGCTCGACAACGCCTCCGCCGACGGCTCGGCCGCGGCGGTACGGGCGCGCGGCGGCGAAATCCGGCTGATCGCGCTCGAGCGCCGCGGCGGCAAGGCGGAGAACGACTCGACCCTGATGCGCGAGGCGCGGGGCCGCTACTGCCTGCTGCTGAACGAGGACTCGGAGCTGCGGCCGGGCGCGGCAGAGGCGCTGCTCGCGGCGCTCGACGCCGACCCGAAAGCAGCCGCGGCCGGGCCGCGGCTGCTCGACTCCGCCGGCCAGCCGGTGCCCTGCGCCTGGCGCTTCCCCGGGGTCGGGACCGCGGCGGTCGGGGCGCTCTTCCTGCACAAGCGGCTGACCGTGCAGAGCAAGGGCGAGGCGACGCGCCGGGTCGACTGGGCGCAGTCGAGCGCCCTGCTGGTGCGGCGTGAGGTGGCGGAGGCGGTCGGCTACATGGACCCCGAGTTCTTCGTCTACTACGACGAGTGCGACTTCGCCAAGCGGCTCGCCGACGCCGGCTGGCACTCGCTCTTCGTTCCCGCCGCCGAGGCGGTCCATCACGACCAGCTCTCGACCGACCTCGGCGCCGGCCTGCCGCGGATCGTCGAATTTCACCGCAACCGTGACCTCTACATGCGAAAGCACCACGGCAAGGGAGCCGCCCTGGGGGTGCGCCTCCTCACCGCCTGGTCCTACGCCCTGCGCGCGCTAGCCGCCACCGTCCTCCCCAATCAGCCTTCCCGCGTCTACTGGGCCCACGCCCGCCAGGCGCTCCTCCCCGGCCGCGGCGAGAGCCTGCGAGACAGAGCGCGGTAGTCCTTTATGGCGCTATGCGACCGAAAGGACTACCGCGCTCAGATCCTCCGGTCCTCGTCCATTCGCTCCGCCTCGTAGACCTCCGACACCTGGCCGTCGACAGCCGCCGGCTCGGCGCGCAGGCGGCGGAACTCCGCGGCGAGCTCGCTCGGGCGGCGGAGGCGGGCGAGCCAGGTGCGCTCGTCGCTGGTGAAGAAGCCGCTCGCGAACAACGCCAGCGGGTAGAGCGCCAGCAGCGCGGCGCGCCCGAGCAGGCCGAGCGCGCCGGAAGTCGGTAGCAGCAGCTCGCCGAGGCCGACGAGAGCCGCCGAGGCGAGGACGATCTTGGCCAGTCGTCCCCACTGGTACGGGACCGGGAAGAGGCGCTGGGTGAAGCCATACATCAGCGCGACCACGACCAGGTAGGAGGCGACGAGGGCGATACCGGCACCGACGATCCCCAGCGGCGGCACCAGGATCAGGTTGAGGGCGACGTTGGTGACGAGGGCGGCGATCGCCGCCGGGAAGTTGAACCCGGTGCGCCCGGTCCTGCCGAGGATCACGACCATGACCATGTAGAGGGCGTAGAGGGTGACCGCGGTGGAGATCAGGCCGACGGCTTCATAGGACTCGAAGAACCTCGGCGCCGCGAGGGCGCGGACGATCCAGCGCGAGAACAGCCACATGCCGGTGACGACGAAGGCGCAGGCGGCGACGAAGAGGGTGACGACGGTGGCGTAGGCGCGGCGGGCCTCCTCATCGTCGCGGATCGAGTAGGCGAGCGGCGGCCAGGCGAGCTGGAAGCCGCGGACGAGGACGTTGACCGCCTGGGCGAACTTGACCGCGAGCGAGTAGAGGCCGGCCTCGGCGAGGCCGACGGTGCGGGTAATGATCAGGCGGTCGACGAAGTTGAGCAGGTAGAGCGAGACCTCGGCCGGCATCGTCGGCAGCCCGAAGCGCAGCAGCCGCCGCAGCAGGCCGGCGTCGAAGCGCAGTGAGAGCTGGCGCCACTGGACCACGATCAGGCCGAGGACGAAGGCGGCGCCGCTGGCGTAGCTGCCGATCAGCAGGCCGCGGGCGCCCTCGTCGGCGGCGACCACGAGCACGACGGTGAGGCCGATCGTGACCAGGACGTTGACGATCGTGGTCACGAAGTAGGCCCGCGCCCGCTCCTCGAGCCGGAACAGGGTGAGCATGAACTCGAACATGGTCAGCACCCAGAGGCCGCCGATCGAGATCCGCGCCAGGTCGGCCGCGGGGCGGTCGAGCAGCGCTTCGGAGACCGGCTCCGCGAAGGGGAGGGCGATGAGCGCGGCCAGGGTCGAGAACCAGAAGAGGCCGGCGAAGCTGCTCGCGACGACCCGCTCGGGGTCCTCGTCGTCCTTGTAGTAGAAGCGCAGCAGCGCCTCGATCAGGCCGAAGCGGACGACGATGCTGATCGCGACCACCGCGGCGAACATCACCTCGGCGGCGCCGTAGTCGGCCGGGGTCAGGTAGCGCGTGTAGAGCGGCAGCAGCGCGACCGCGATGACCTTCGAGAGGATGCTCGCCGCGGTGTAGGCGGCGCCGGTCGTCGCCAGGCGGCGCAGGTATCCCGACACGGGGGGAGCCTATGCGGGCTCGCGGACCGGGGCGGCGGTCACAGGCGCCCCGGTGGCGCCGCCGTGCGCCAGCGAGGCGCCGATCGCCAGCAGCACCCAGGTGATCGGGTCGTTGAAGAAGCCGGCATAGGCCACGGTGTGGACCAGGAGGGCGACGAACGCCGCGAGGACCGCCGCCCGGGCAGCGGTGGGCCCAGCCCTGATTCCGGCGGTCAGGGTCCAGAGGGCGACGACGATCAGGGCGACGTAGAGGGCGAGGCCGAGCAGCCCCTGCTCGGCCGCGACGGTCACCGGTTCGGTGTGGGAGATCGAGACGGGGGCGTCCTTGTTCTCGCGGTTCTCGCGGTAGGCGGCCTGGAACGAGCCCGCCCCGTAGCCCTGCAGCGGGCGTTCGGCGAAGAGGTCGACGCCGCCCTCGACCAGGTTGGCGCGGCCGCTGGTCTCGATGTTGATCCGCGAGGGGTTTACCCCGACCACGGTCATCCCGAGGATCGTGCCGACGACCACGACCGCCAGCGTCCACTTCCAGCTCCACCTGATCGCCGCCAGCACCGCGAGGCCGGCGAGCAGCGCGATGTAGCTCGACTGCGAGAAGGTCTGCGCCAGCCCGATCCAGAGCACGCCGATCAGGATCGTCAGCAGGGCAAGGTCGCGCCGCTCCCGCGCCCAGAGCAGCGCCGCCGTCGCCACCGTGATCACCAGTGCCAGGTAGCGCCCGTAGACGTTCGGGTCCCAGAAGACCGAGTTGACCCGGAAGTAGGTGTGGAACTCGTTCGACCTGATCACCTGGTCGTTCCAGAACAGGCTCCGGGTCGCGTACTCGACCGACCCGACCAGAACGAAGGCGGTGGCCTCGAGCGCCACCACCCAGAGCAGCAGGACAAGGAGGCGGCGGTCCCACTCGACCTCACGCAGCAGCCGGTAGGCGACCGTGAAGGGGACGAAGAAGAAGCAGACGTTCTGCAGGCCCTTCGAGAAGTCGTCCGAGTAGAGCGTCTGCACGGCGTAAAGGAGGACTGCCGCGGCCAGCAGCCAGGCCAGCGGGCGCGGCGTCCAGTCCGACGGCGGGGCCGACCAGTCGCGCAGCAGCGTCGCGATCACCCCAGCGGCGATCACGAGGTAGAGCGGCACCAGCAGGTTGGCGGTGTCGCCGCCGGCGTGGAGCGGGATCCGGAACGGCAGAGCGAAGACGATCGCCAGCGGCAGCAACACCGGCCAGCGGCGGAAGAGGTAGGTGAGGACGCCGATCGCACCGGCCGCGATCACGGCCAGGAGGGCGATCCGCCCCTCATCGTGGCGCAGGTCGACGATCTGCTCGGTGTGCCACTGGTCGCCGAGGATCAGGGTCGGGAAGAGGGCGATCGCCAGCAGCATCGCCAGCGCACGCGGGCGGCCGGGCGGCAGCAGGATCGCAGCGGCGCTGGCGGCGGCCACGACGACGAGGCCGGCGCCGGCGAGGAAGTCACTCACAGGCCGACTCGATCCCCTTCGGCGGCCGGTGCAACTTGATCAAGCCCGGGGTGACCAGGGTGCGGTCCTCTCCCAGCAGCCTCACCCGCAGCTTGTAGCGGCCGGGCGCGGCGATCCCGCCGCCGCGCTGGCGGCCGTCCCAGTAGTAGGTGAAGTAGCGATAGCGCTTCAGCGGCTCTTCGCGCGCAAGGGTGACGACTACGCGCCCGCCAGGCTTGATCACCTGCACGGTGCCGATGTCGGTCTGGGTCATCCGGAAGCGAATCCGGATCTGGTCGAAGCGACAGTCCCCGTTGGGGGTGAAGCTGTGGCTGACTTTGTTGCCGAACCTGGCGCGGTCGAGGACGAGCGGGTCGCGCTTGGCCCGCTGCGCCCAGGCGAAGCCGCCAACCGTTGCGAGGACGAGAAGCGCGAAGACGAGGGCGGCGGCAGGCGGCCGCCTCACCACGGACACCAGGCGAGGACGAGACCCGGGCGGCGGCAGGCAAGGACGCAGGGAGGCTGAATAGCAGCGCTATTCAGCCGACTGAGGACGCTGCATGGCGACGATCCGGGGCCGTCATCGACGGTGCGCCGTGGTGAGGCGGCCGCCTCACCCGGCCGCTTCGGCATTGTCCTCGCCGACCACCACCGCGACGGTCGCTCCGGCCGCGGCGGTCTCGACTTCCGGGCTCATCAGTTCGAGGTCCGGGATCTGCAGCTGTTTGGCGACCTTGCGCGCTTCCGGCTTGTGGCCGCGCTCGAACATCACCACGCTGTTTTCGAACGGCTGGGCGGTGTTGGAGACGGCGCCGAGGCCGAAGCCCTTGCCCTCGACCTTGTCGCCGTAGGTCGCGGCGAGGCCGGCGGTCGAGGTGCCGTTCAGCACCGTCACCTCGATTTCACTCGGTTTGACCTGGGTCGCGACCTGGCGCCCGTTCTTGCCGCCGCTGCTTTCGTCGGAGCCGCCAAGCAGCAGGTAGGCGGCGCCGGCGCCCACCACGACCACAACGACGAACAGGGCCACCAGCCAGCGCGGTTCGGCCAGCCGCTCGCCAAAGCCGGAGGTGCGCTCGCGGAAGCGCTCGCCCCGGGTCAGTTCCGGCAGCCCTTCGTCGCGGCGCTGCCGCCGCACCTCGCGCTGGCTGATCGCCTCCTGCTCGGCCGTCCGCGCCTCCTCCAGCTGGCGCAGCTCCTCGGCCCGCTGCGCGGCCACGGCCGAGGTCGTCTCCTTGCGCTCGGAGTCGCGCTCCGGCGCCGAGCCGGCCCACTCGCGCAGGCGCTTGATGTCCCGCCCGTGCGTGAACGAGAGCAGGGCGAGGATCGCGAGCCCGATAAACGACGCCAGGCCAGCGAAGGCGCCGATCTGTTCAATCACCTCTAGCAAGGCTGCGAGAGGTTATTCGGCGGGGAGGACCGCCGCTGCGTCACCACCCGGCGCGGCGATCAGCTCGACCACCCGCTCGGCCAGATTGGCCTCGTCCCCGGCCATCACTAGATGTTCGAGCGAGTTCAGAGTCGACTCGACCCACTCGGCGTCGAGGGGCCGCGCCCGCACCGCCCGGTTGATCCGTTTCGCCGCCGTCGGCTGCACCTGCTCGGCGGCGCCGAAGAGCTCCTCGTGCAGCTTCTCGCCCGGCCGCGGCTGGGTGAACTCGACCGCGATGTCGGTTTCCGGCTCGTAGCCGGCGAGCCGGATCATGTTGTGGGCGAGGTCGACGATCTTCACCGGCTCACCCATGTCGAGCACGAAGACCTCGCCTTTGCCGGCGCCGATGTCACCGGCCCTGATCACCAGCTGCACCGCCTCCGGGATCGTCATGAAGTAGCGCGACATCTCCGCGTGGGTGACGGTGACCGGGCCACCGCGCTCGATCTGGCTGCGGAAGATCGGCACCACGCTGCCGGAGGAGGCGAGCACGTTGCCGAAGCGGACCGAGGCGAAGCGGGTGCCCGGGTGCTTGTCGCCCGCCGACTCGACGATGAACTCGGCCATCGCCTTCGAGGCGCCCATCACCGTCTTCGGGTTGACCGCCTTGTCGGTCGAGATCAGAACGAAGCGCTCGGCACCGGCGGCGGCCGCGGTCTCGGCCGTGACCCGGGTCGCGATCACGTTGTTGCGGACGGCCTCGAGCGGGTTCGCCTCCATCAGCGGCACGTGCTTGTAGGCGGCGGCGTGGAAGACGACGTCGGGCTTGAAGCGCTGCATCACCTCGAGCATCCGGTGCGGCTCCTTGCAGTCGGCGAGGACCGCCTCGACGTTGGTGCAGTGGCGCTCGTCGACCATCTCGCGGTCGATCTCGAAGAGGTTGTCCTCGGCGTGGTCGAGCATCACCAGGAGGCGCGGCTTGACCTGGGCGATCTGGCGGCAGAGCTCGGAGCCGATCGAGCCGCCGGCACCGGTGACGAGGACGATGCGGTCGCGCAGGTAGGCGCCGACCCGGTCCAGCTCACGCACGATCGGGTCGCGGCCGAGCACGTCCTCGACCCGCACCTCGCGCAGCTGCTTGTTGAGCTGGACGCCGCCGCGGAGCAGCTCGAACACGGTCGGCAGGGTGCGGACGCGGATCTCGCGCTCGCGGGCGGCGGCGACGACCTTGCCGCGCAGCTGGCCGGGGGCCGAGGGGATCGCGATCACGACTTCGTCCGGCTCGGTCTCGTCGAGGATCTGGTCGATCTGCTTGGTCGAGCCGAGCACCTTGCAGCCCGAGCATCCGCATCCCCCGCTTGCGCGGGTCGTCGTCGACGAAGCCGATCGCGGTGGCGCCGAGGTTGGGGTTGAGCTGCAGCTCGCGGACCACCATCTGGCCGCCGGAGCCGGCGCCGATCACCAGCACCTCGTGCTTGGGCACGCGCGAGCCACGGCTCGGCCGCTCGACGACCAGCCGCACCGCGAGCCGGGCGCCGGCGATCAGCAGCAGGGTGAGGATGAAGTCGATCACCTCGACCGAGCGCGGCAGCGCATGCTCGAAGGGCTTGGCGACGGCGAAGACGATGACCAGGAGCGCGCTGGCGACGGCGACCGCGCGGACGATCAGGAGGAAGTCGCGGCCACTGACGTAGCGCCACCACTTTTGGTAAAGCCCGAAGGCGTAGAAGACGGCAAGCTTGCCGACGACGACAAAGCCGACCGACTGCGCGAACAGCACCTCGTAGCGGTGCGGCAGCCCCTGCGGCTCGTCGAGGAAGCGCAGCTGGAAGGCAAGGAAGTAGGCCAGCGCGACGAGCGCCGCGTCAGCGGCCACCTGCAGCACCCGGTTGCGATAGACAGGATGGTTCAACCGGCCCATAGGACAGGCCGAGTTTAATCGCTGTTAAGGCTCCCCCCTACAATGCCCGCTTCATTCATGCTGATCCCCCTCGCCAGCGTCACCGATTTCTTCCTCGACCCGATCGTCAACGCGGGCACCGACTTCATCAGCACCACCGGGCTGCCGGCGGTGTTCATCCTGATGGCACTCGAGTCCGCCTGCCTGCCGGTCCCGAGCGAGGCGATCATGCTCTTCGCCGGCGCCAGCGTCGCGGCCGGGGACCTGACCCTGTTCGGGGTCGTCGCCGCCGGGGTGCTCGGCAACCTGGTCGGCTCCTGGGCCGCCTACGCGGTCGGCTACTACGGGCGGATCGACCTGCTCGAGAAGAACCGACTGATCCACCTGCCGCCCAAGTACCTGAAATGGGCCGACGACTGGTTCGAGCGCTACGGCGACGCGACCGTCTTCTTCTCCCGCATGCTGCCGATCATCCGCACCTTCATCTCGCTGCCGGCCGGGATCGCGAAGATGCCGTTCTGGCGCTTCACCGTGCTGACCCTGCTTGGCTGCATCCCCTGGGTGCTGATGCTGGCCCTGGTCGGCAAGAGCGTCGGCGACAACTGGGAGGAGTGGCGCGGCCACCTGCACTACCTCGACTACCTGGTCGTGGTCGCCTTCATCGCCGTCGGCGTCTACCTGCTGGTCAAGCGGCGGCGCGGCGGTGGGCCCGGTCCGGGTGAGGACGAGGGCGAGCCCGCCGCGACGCCCGAGCCGGCCAGCACCAGCGGCGCTTGAGCGCAAGCGGCGAGGGGCGGCTTCCCACCCGCCGCGCGGTCGCGCTCGGCATCGTCCAGGGGCCGGCTGAGCTGCTGCCGGTCTCCAGCTCCGCCCACATCGTTCTGATCCCCTGGCTGGCCGGGTGGGACTGGGAGGCAATCGACCCGGAGCTGCGCAAGAGCTTCGAGGTAGCGCTGCACGCCGGCGCCGCGGCGGCCCTGCTGCTCGGGCAGCGGCGGGCGATCGCGGCGGAGCTGCGCGGGTTCGACGGCCAGCGGGCCCTGCTGCTCGGGCTGGCGTCGCTGCCGGCGGCAATCGCCGGCTACACCCTGGAGCGACCAATCGAGCGCCACCTCGGCGGCCCGCGCACGACCGCCTACGGCCTGCTCGCCGGCGCGGCGGCGATGCTGCTCGCCGACGCCCGCCCGCAGCGGCGCGGCAAGGGCGACGCGACCGCGGCCGACGGACTGGCGCTCGGCCTGGCCCAGGCGGCGGCCCTGGCGCCCGGCGTCTCGCGCAACGGCGTCACCCTCGCCGCCGCTCGCTGGCGCCACTTCTCCCGCGACCAGGCGAACCTGCTCTCGCGCACGATCGCGCTGCCGATCATCGTCGGCGCCACCGCGCTCAAGGGCGCCCGCCTCGCTCAGCGCGGGACCACCCCCGAGCTGCGCCGCACCCTCGCCCTCGGCGTCGCCGCCTCCTTCGCCTCGACCCTCGCCTCGCAGCGCCTGATCGGCCTGGTCGAGCGCGACCGCGCGCTCTGGCCCTACGCCGCCTACCGAGCCGGATTGGCGGTTGCGGTGCTGCGTAAGCTGGGCCGGTAGTCTCCAAATCCAAAAAATTTGAGATTTGGATTATTGTAGGCTAGACTTCCAAATCCAAAGCAAATTTGGATTACCTTGGAGCTCCGATGTTTGTCACTGAAGCACCGACTATCGCGGCACTCGAAGAGAGGCTCGGCCGCGACGAAGCGCTGGCCGCCCTGAGCGCGCCGACCGATCCGCGCGCGGCTCAGCGCTACCTGCACTGGGACAAGCTGAGGCGCCTTCAGCCACCCCCGGGACTCAGCTCCGAGCAGTGGTGGCTGCAGATCAAGTTCGCCCGGCGCGGGAGCTGGCGGGAGCTGCCGCTGGCGGATCGCGATGGCCGCCCCTTCGGCTACACGCTGCCGGACACCGTCCTGCGCCACCTGCACGAGTTCGACCAGTTGCCCGCCCGGATGATCGACAGCGCCGTTCCCTCCGAACGCGAGGCGCGAAGACGCTTCCTGGCCAACTCGCTGATGGAGGAGGCGATTCGCTCGAGCCAGCTGGAGGGGGCGGCCACCGCGCGGCCGCAGGCGAAGGAGCTGCTGGTCAGCGGCCGCCGGCCAAGGGACCGCGGCGAGCAGATGATCGCCAACAACTATCGCGCGCTCGAGTTCATGCGCGAGGAGATGGGCCCGAAGCTGACCCCGGACGCCGTCTGCGAGCTGCACCGCGTGCTGACCGCCGGCACCCTCGACGATCCAGCGGCGGCCGGACGGCTGCAACGTCCCGGCGAATCGCGGATCGAGGTGACCGACCGCGGCCGGGAGCAGGTCGTGCATGTCCCGCCGCCCGCCGCCGAGCTGCCGGAGCGCATGCGCCTGCTCTGCGATTTCGCCAATGGCGGCAGCGACGGAGACTCGTTCGTCCACCCGGTCGTGCGGGCGATCCTCCTCCACTTCTGGCTCGCCTACGACCATCCCTTCGTCGACGGCAACGGCCGCACCGCGCGCATTCTCTTTTTCTGGTCGATGCGGGAGAGCGGCTACCGGCTGGCGGAGTACCTGCCGATCTCCAGGCTGATCCGGGTCGCTCAGTCCCAGTACATCAGGGCCTTCCTGGAGACCGAGACCGACGAAGGGGACGCCACGTACTTCCTGCTTCACCAGCTGGGGGTGATCGGGCGGGCGGGGCGCGACATGCAGCACCACTTCGAGCGCAAGTGGGCGGAGCGAAACGAGGCGAAGCGGCTGCTCAGCGGCGTCGACGCGCTCAACGGCCGCCAGCAGGTCCTGCTCACCCACGCGATCAAGCACCCCGACCACCGCTACACGTTCAGCGGCCACGCCCGCAGCAATCGCGTCACGCACGAGACGGCGCGGGCCGATCTCGGCGGCCTCGCGGAGCGCGGCCTGCTGCGGCGGCGGCGTCAGGGCCGCGGCTACGTCTTCGAGCCGGCGGCCGATCTTCCGGAACGACTGAGAGAATCGGCCGCGTGAGCGACGCCTACGCCAAAGCCGGGGTCGACCAGGGGGCGGCCGATTCGGCCGTCGCCGGGCTGGTCCGGGCGCTGGGCGCGATCAAGCTCGGGCGGCCGTCGCGGCAGGTGCCGCTGCCGGGGCACTACGCGAGCGTGATCAAGCTCGACGAACGGACCGGGATCGCACTCTCGACCGACGGGGTCGGGACCAAGCTGCTGGTCGCCGAGGAGCTGGGGCGGTTCGACACGGTCGGGATCGATTGCGTGGCGATGAACGTCAACGACGTGATCTGCGTCGGCGCCGAGCCGCTGGCGATGCTCGACTACATCGCCGTGCGGAAGGCTGAGCCGGCGGTCTGCGAGGAAATCGGGGTGGGGCTGGCGCGCGGGGCGGAGCTGGCCGGGGTCGAGATCCCCGGCGGCGAGCTCGCCCAGCTCGGCGAGCTGGTCTCCAGCGTCGACGTCTCTGGCGCCTGCTTCGGCCCGGTCGCGCTCGACGCGATCGTCGACGGCTCCGCGGTGCAGCCAGGCGACTCGATTATCGGGCTGCCTTCCTCGGGGATCCACTCGAACGGGTACACGCTCGCCCGCGCCGCCCTACAGGGGATCCCGCTCGGCGACGATCGGCTCGGCCGGCCGCTCGGCGACGTCCTGCTCGAGCCGACCGAGATCTACGTCAAGCCAGTGCTGGAGCTGTTGCGCTCCGCAGCCGACGTCCGCGGACTTGCCCACATCACCTCCGGCGGGACCGGCAACCTGCTGCGGCTCGCGGCCGAGGTCGGCTACGAGATCGACCGCCCGCTGCCGGTGCCACCGATCTTCGAGTTGATCCAGGAGCGCGGCAGCGTCTCCGATGACGAGATGCACGAGGTCTTCAACATGGGCTGCGGCTTCTGCGTGGTCGTGCCGGCGGTGGATGAGGCGGCGGCGCTGGAGCTGCTCCGCACCCACTACCCCGCGGCGGAGCGGGTCGGCACGGTAGTCGACGGTGCTCGCGCGGTTAGGCGTCTCTGAGCAACGCATAGACTCACCGCACAACGACCCGGAGGTGCTGTCGTGGAGGAGCAGATAGTGGAGATGCGTCTCCCCAACGATGCGGTGGTGCTCGCTCGTGTGAACGCGGTCGACGGTGGCGGCGCGGAGAAGGTGGCGGCGCTGCCGAGCTTCGACTTCACGGACGTTACCCGCACCCTCGAAGGGGTGGCGACCGCGGTCAATGCTGCCCTGAGCAAGGCCACGCCAAGCAAGGTCGTGCTCGAGCTCGGCCTCGAAGTGGGGGCGAAGAACGGGAAGCTGAGCGGGCTGTTGATCGAGGGGGAGGGGCGAGGCTCGATCAGGGTCACCCTCGAGTGGGCCGGGCCCAGCGCCAGCGTCTAACCCCCATGGCTGCTGCCAACCCGCTTCTCTCGCTGCTGCAGGAGTGCGTCGTCCGGGTCGACGTCGGGGGCGAATTTCGCGGGTCCGGGTTCTTCGTTGCCCCCGGCGAAGTGCTCACCTGCGCTCATGTCGTGGCGGATGGAGACAAGGCCGTGGTAGCCGGCAAAGGCGGGGAGTTCGCCGCCGAGGTGGTGGAACGGGTGCCGAGCCTGCCCGCTGACTCTCCCGATAGGCGCTTCCATGCCCTGCCCGACGTCGCCCTGCTGCGGCTGAGCGAGTCGCCGCCGTCCCATCCCTGTGTCCACCTTGATCATGAGCACCCGGCGGCCGGCGCCAGCTTCGACCGCCTCTATCTCTACGGCTTCACGGCGGGCGAGCACGACCCACAGATGGTCAGCTCCAGCCCCGCGCAGGTCAAGTACAAGGGGCTGCTGGAAGAGGCGGGGCAGCCCCTGTTCAAGCTGGGCGGGGACCAGATCCGCCGCGGATACAGCGGCTCCCCGATCCTGAATCTGCGTACGGGTTCCGTGTGCGCGCTGGTCGAGAGCAGCCGCGACCCAGAGGGCGACCTCGGCGGCTTCGGTGTGCCGATCTCCCTGATCGTGGATGAAGTGCCAGGGCTGCTGGGGCGGAACATGGCGCACCACGCCACCGACCCGACCTGGCAACGCGCGGTCGAAGCCGAGCGTGAGCAGGAGGAGCGGCGACGTGGAGCCGACGATCTCAATCTGCTCGCACCATTGATCGACCTCGAGTGGACCCCCGACTATCCGCCGAGCGAGCTATTACGGGCGCGCTACGGCGTGGTCGGGCTGCTGGGCCGAGAGCAGCCGGAGGAGGCGCTGGACTCCTGGCGCGATTCCGAGCAGCGCTTCGACATCGCCGTGATCTCGGGGGCAGGGGGCTACGGCAAGACCCGGCTCGCGCTCGAGCACTGCGCGCGGGCGCAGCAAGACGGCTGGACCGCCGGCCTCTTCGCCCACGACCTCAACGCCAACACCGACACGGCGCTCGACCGCCTCGTCTCCTGGCCGGGGCGGCTACTTGTAGCAATCGACTACGCCGAGACCAGGCCAGCGTTGGTCAGCTCCCTGATCCTGCGCCTCAGCAAACGGCAGGCCGGCCCCCCGGCGCGGCTGATCCTCGTCTGCCGCCAGGCCCAAAACGGGGCGGAGCAGGAAGCCCTGTTTGCGGTCGGCGACGGGCGCGACGAGATCCTCCGCGCCCTGCGCGGAGCCGAGTCGATCAGGCTCGACCAGCAACCGATCGACGGCCAACGGCTGTTCGCCGCCGGGCTGACCGCCTTCGCGGAGCGCCTCGGCAAGGAGGCCGGCGTGGCCTCGCTCCCGGCCCTGGCGGCTGACCATTTCGAGCGGCCGCTGTTCATCCTCGCCGCCGCACTGCTGGTCGCTGAGGACCCCGGGGTCGATGTCGACGCGATGAGCCGCGAGCAGCTGATGCTGGAGCTGCTCGACCACCACGAGGCCCAGTACTGGGAGCGCTCGAAGGACGGGCTCGGCCCAGATTTCGACCTTCCCCTGCAGAGTCGCGCGGTGGCCGTCGCCGCGGTCCTCGGCGCCGGCACCGAAGCGGAAGCCCTCGCCCTGGCGGCGACGATTCCCGGTCTGGAGGAGGCTGGGATCGAGCGCCGCGCCGTTGCTCGCTGGCTCAGCCGCCTCTACGGTGACGGCCGCCTCGACCGCCCCCCGGCGATCGCGCCGCTCGAGCCGGACATGCTCGGCGAGGCGCTGGTCATACGTGAGTACACGGCCAACCCCGACCTGCTGAGCGCGACGCTCGACGCCGCCAGCGACTCGCAGCTGGTGCGGGCGTTGACCGTGCTGACCCGGGCGGCGGCGGGCAGCGAGGAGTTGACCGAGGCCTTCCGAGACACGCTCGACGAGCGCCTCCCCGACCTGCTGGAACGGGCGGCGGCGGCGGACGTCGAGTTGGTCACCAGCCTCGACCTGACGATCAACGCGATCCGCCCGGTGCTGGGGGCCGCGACGGTCCCACGCGGCGGGTCCGAGCGGTTGGTGCTGGGGCCGTTGATGCCGAGCATTCACCGCCTCGCCGTCGTGTACCACCGCTACCTGGTCCAACGTGACCGGGACAAGAACCTGGGCGGGCTGGCCCTCTCGCTGAACCACCTTGCCGTGGCGCTACACGAAGTCAGACGCGACGAGGAGGCGTTGGCACCTATCGAGGAGGCGGTCGACTACCTGCGCGAGTTGGCGGCGGAAGACCGCGCGGGGTACTCGGCGGGGTTGAGCATGGCACTTGACCACCGCGCGATCGTGCTCAACGAGATCGGCCGCGGCGAGGAGGGGCTCGAAGCGTTCGAAGAAGCGGTGGAGCAAAGTCGGGAACTGGTGGCGGAGGACCGGGCCGAGCACCTGGACGGGCTCGCCCGAGCCCTCAACAACTTCGCCCACGCGCTGGGCGAGATGGGTCGCGACGAAGCGGCGCTCGAGGCGATCGAAGAGGGCGTTCAACACTTCCGGGAGCTGGTCAAGCACGACCGGGCGCGTTACCTTCCCGACCTCTCGAGGGCCCTGAACATCCTGGCGCAGCGATCGCAGGTCATGGGACGCAACGAGGACAGCCTGGATGCGATCAGGGAGGCGGTCGCGAATTACCGGGATCTGGTCAAGCACGACCGGGCGCGCTATCTCGGCGATCTGGCGATGTCGCTGAGCGCGCTGGCCATGCGGCTAGAAAACGCCGGGCGCAGCGAAGACGGCCTGGAGCCAAGCGAAGAGGCGGTCGCCCACTACCGGGAGCTGGTGGCGGAAGACCGCGAACGGTACCTGCGCGATCTGGCCGGAGGCCCTCGGCGGCCTGATGAAACTCCTCTACATCCTCGGCCGCCGCGAGGAAACCCTGGAGAAGGCCGCGGAGGTGGTCGACTGCTACCGGGAGCTGGCGGCCAATGCTCCGCGGTACCTGCCCGGGCTAGCCGATGCGCTGAGCAACCTCTCGGTCGCGCTCGAGAACGTCGGACGGCAGCAGGACGCGCTCGAGACGATGGAAGAGACCGTGACCCACTACCGGGAGCTGGCGAAGGGCGACCGGGCGCGTTACCTGGGTGATCTGGCGACGGCGCTGAACATCGCTTCCGGCCGGCTCGAAAACGCCGGTCAGGGCGAGGCGGCGTTGGCGGCTGTCAGAGAGGCGGTGGGGTACCGCGAAGAGCTGGTGGACCGCGATCGGGTGCGCTACCTGCCCGACCTGGCGAAGTCGCTGATCACCCTTTGCGACTGCCTCGAGAGCGTCGACCAGCTCGAGGCTTCGCTCGTGGCGGGTGAAGAGGCGGTGAAGCTCTACCGGGAGCTGGTCGAGTCGAATGCCCCCCGGCACCTGCCCGGCTTGGCGAAGGCCCTGAACAACGTGACGCCTGTGATGAGCAGCCTCGAGCGCCACGAAAAAGCCCGGGAGACGATCGAGGAGGCGGTGAAGCTCTACCGGGAGCTGGTGCAGGGCAACGCGTCATACGTGCCGAACTTGGTCGCTGCCCTGAACAACCTCGCGGTCGCGCTGAGCGGGTTGAAACGCGACGATGAGGCGCGAAAGCTGATCAAGGACGCGATCGCGGAGTACGGAGAGGCTCCCGGAAGCGAGGGCCTGCTGCTGAACGAGGCCGTCTGGCAGTTGCGGAAGGGGGACCTGCGCGCGGCCGTCAGGGCAAGTTGCACGTCGCTCGACAAGGCCACGGAAAACATGAATCGCCAGGTCGCGATCAACGTCCTCGGCTTCCTCCGCCAGGTTCGCGCTCGTGACCCGGCGACGTTCGACCAGGTCTGGGCGGAGGAGGTGGGGCGCAGCCTGCCTCCCTGGATACGCGATTGACCAGAGAGGCGGGTTGGGCGCGGCGGCGAACCTGTACGAACATTGAGTAAAAGACTGTGGAGACCATGGGCCGTTCCCCATAACGTTGGCCCCCGCTGATGGACCCCCGCGCGACCAGCTCCCAGATGATCGGCACCGTGCTCTCGGGCCGCTACAAGCTCGAGGCGAAGCTCGGCAGCGGCGGGATGTCGACCGTCTACCTGGCCAAGGATGGGACCCTTGACCGCGACGTCGCGGTCAAGGTGATGCACCGCGAGATGTCCGAGCAGGAGGACCAGCTCGAGCGCTTCCGCCAGGAGGCGCGGGCGGTGGCGAAGCTCTCCCATCCCAACGTGGTCGCGGTGATCGACGCCGGCGAGGACGGCGGCCACCCCTACATCGTCTTCGAGTACGTCGAAGGGGAGACGCTGAAGCAGCGGATCGCCCGGGGCGGGGCGCTCGACCCGCAGGAGGCGCTCGCCTACGCGATCGAGATCGCCCGCGGCCTCACCGTCGCCCACGCCCGCAACATGGTCCACCGCGACATCAAGCCGCAGAACGTCCTGATCGACGCCGAGGGACGGGCGAAGCTGACCGACTTCGGGATCTCGCGCCAGCTCGAGCAGGACGGGATGACCGCGACCGGGCGCGTGCTCGGCACCACCGACTACGTCGCCCCGGAGCAGGCGATGGGTCGCGGCGCCGACCCGCGCAGCGACATCTACTCGCTCGGGGTCGTGCTCTACGAGATGCTGATCGGCCAGGTGCCGTTCCACGCCGACAGCCAGGTCGGCGTGGCGATGAAACACGTCAACGAGGAGCTGCCCGACGTGCAGCAGCGCCGTCCCGAGGTCTCCGCCGCGGCGGCGCTGGTGGTCGAGCGGGCGACCGCCAAGGACCCGGCGCAGCGCTATCAGGAGGTCGGCGAGATGATCGACGACCTCGCGACCGCGCTCGAGGTCGAGGCGGCGCGGGCCGGCTCGACCACCAGCGAGGCGACCAGCGTGCTGGAAGCCGTGCCGCCGCCGCAGCGCAAGCTCTCCGGCCCGGGGCGGCGCTCCTGGGCGGCGCTGGCGCTCCTGCTCCTGGTCGCGGGCGGCGTCCTGCTCGCCGTCTTCGTGATCAGCGGGGGCGGGGGCGGGGGCGGCGCGCTGAAGGACAAGGGCGCGGTGATCGGCCTCTCCTCCGCGACCGACTACGACCCCTTCGGCGACGGCGAAGAGGGGCCGGGAGAGGTCGGGTTCGCGGTCGACGGCAACCCGACCAGCACCGCCTGGGCCAGCGAGCACTACGACAGCGATGACTTCGCCGGGACCAAGGAAGGCAGCAACCCGGGCGTCGGCCTCTACGTCACCACGAGATCGCCGGTCCAGCCCTCAGAGATGGTCGTCCGCGGCACCCCTGGGTGGGACGGCGAGATCTACGCGACCGCCATCGGCCCGCCCGAAGACCTCGAAGAATGGGGCGAACCGGTCGGCAACGTCGTCAACGCCGGCGAGACGGCCGAGATCGGCCTCGACGTCCCCACCCCGGCCAAGTACTTCCTGATCTGGTTCACCAAAGCCGCCCCCTCAAGCGACCAAGACGGCCGCTATCGGCTCGAGATCGACGACGTCAAGCTGATCGAGTAGGCACGCGATTTAGCCTTGTAACGGCCTCACGATACGATGTTTTCTCGTGGGAGCGGTACGACAACTGGTGGACGAGCTTGGAGTTCCTGAGCGGACGCTGCGCCGTGCGGTCGATGTCGGGGCCATCCGCGCTCGCCGGCTGAGCGAGCGTCGACTGCGGCTCGCGGCTGGCGAGCCTCGACTACCTCCGCGATCACTGGCCGTTGCTGGCCGGGCTGCGCGAGGCTCTCCGTACCGAGCCTCGGGTCCGACTTGCCATTCTGGCCGGTTCGATGGCCCGTGGCGATGGCCATGACCGTTCCGATGTCGATCTGGTCATCGATCTTCGGGACGAGAGGCCGCTTGCCCGCCTCAAACTCGGAATGAGACTCGAAGAGAAGCTCGGGCGTGACGTTGACGTTGCGAGCTGGCAGCGGGTCGCAGACGACCCACTATCTCTGCTCCAGATCCTCGACGAAGGACGAGCAATCGTTGATCGCGACGGAGCATGGCCAGAGTGGCGGCGGGGGCGGGCGGCCGTGCGTAAGCGTGCCGCTCGTCTCTAAGCGGCAGCGGAAGCAGGCTGCTGCAAGCTTGGGGATCCGACTTCACTGATGTCTCCGTCAAGCCCGCGACGACCGCTGCTCAAGCCTGCGCAACTTCAGGCGGAACAGGCTCGACTGCTCCACCGGATAGAGAGCCTTGAAGCACACCTACTCGGCCTGGACAAGACGGCCGAGCCGTTCGGCGACGGCGGCATGGATCCTCTGAAGTGGCAGCAAGCATTCCGCTCGAGTGACCCCGGCGACATCGTTGCTCGCAACGGACTGGCCGGTTGTTATTCAGCATTCATCAACGGATACGTAGAGCTGATCAAGAGCGGTGCTTACTTGGCTGGCCTGACGCCTCACAGGAAGCAGGCACACCAAGGACTCCATCGACCTCGTACGTGAAAACGGTGGAGTCACCGAAAATCAAGCTGCTCTGCTCCACTCCTTGTTCGTCCTCGAGGGCCGGGTCGAGCATGCCTCTCCCGACATAGGGGCCGATGAAGTCCGGGATGCGGTGGAACTACTGCGGGAGAATGCCGCTACGTTGATCACGAATGTGGTCAAGTGGCTCGGTAGCGAAGGAGTCGCGGTTCTCCCGCTCCAAACTGACGAACTGACGGCAGACTAGAACTCGAACGAGCGGGCGCGGCGGTGGCGCTCGAGGGCGAGCTCGACGAGGCGGTCGCAGAGGGCCGGGTAGGCGATGCCGCTGGCCTCCCAGAGCTTCGCGTAGACGCTGGTCTCGGTGAAGCCGGGCATCGTGTTGATCTCGTTGACCAGGACCTCGCCGTCGGGCTCGACGAAGAAGTCGCAGCGGGCGAGGCCGGAGCAGCCGGCGAGGGCGAAGACCGCGGCGGCCAGCTCGCGCACCCGGGCGCTGGTCGCGGCGTCGATCGGGGCCGGCACCTTCAGCTCCATCCCGCCCTCGGTGTACTTGGCCTCGAAGTCGTACCAGTCGGCGTGGGCGACGATCTCGCCCGGCCGCGAGACCTCGGGGCGCTCGTTGCCGAGCACCGAGCACTCGACCTCGCGGCCGCGAGCCGAGGCCTCGACGATCACCCGCGGGTCGTGGCGCAGCGCCAGCTCGACCGCCGCGTCGAGGTCGGCGAAGTCGTCGACCCGGGTGATTCCGACGCTGGAGCCGAGCCGCGAGGGCTTGACCCAGAGCGGCAGCCCGAGCCGCTCGCAGCGCTCGCGCCAGCCGTCGCCCTCGACCGCGGCGAAGTCGACCTGCGGTACCTCGCCGGCGGCGAAGAGCCGCTTCAGGGTGAGCTTGTCCATACAGACCGCCGAGGCGAGCACGTCGGAGCCGACGTAGGGAATGTCGAGCCACTCGAGCAGCCCCTGGACCGAGCCGTCCTCGCCAAAGGGGCCGTGCAGGGCGGGGAAGGCGGCGGCGGCACCGAGCAGGCCGGCGGCCGGCGCGAGGGTGACCGCAGCGCCGTCCTGGCGCCACTCGCCCTCGCGGCCGATCGTCACCTCGACCGGCTCGTGGCCGGCGGCGCGCAGGCCGGCGGCGACCGCGGCGCCGGAGCGGCGCGAGACCTCGTGCTCGGAGGAGCGGCCGCCGCTGAGGACCACGACCCTCACGGTTCGAGTTCCCCTTCCTCTTCGGGCGGCGCGGCGGCGGCGCGTTTGCCGACCGTGATCGTCACCGAGTCGCCCGGCGCCAGTTCGGCCCCCGGCGGCGGGAACTGGTCGAGGACGCGGCCGACTTTGCCGGCGACTTCGGTTTCCTCTTCTTCCACGCTCGGCGTCAGCCCGGCCCCCCGCACCGCTTCCACGGCTTCGGAGCGCAGGCGGCCGATCACGTTCGGCACCCGCGCCTGCTCTTCGCCGGAGGAGACGACAATCGTCACGGTCGACCCGGGTTCGACCTCGGTGCCGGCGCTCGGCGACTGGCTCAGCACCTCGCCGGCCGGGGAGGAGCTTTCCTCTTCGGAAACGCTCGGGGTGAGGTCGCGGCCGCGGATCTGCTGCACGGCGAGGCGGCGCTGGCTGCCGACCAGGACCGGCACTTTGGCCAGCTTCGGGCCGGAGGAAACGACGATCGTCACCGCCGAGCCGTTGGTCACCGAGGTCCCGGCCGACGGTTCCGAGTAGATCACCAGCCCTTCTTCGATCGCGGCCGAGTTGCGGGTTTCGACCTCGGGGTCGAAACCCGCGTCTTCGATTTTTTCCACGGCTTCGTCGCGCGGCAGGCCGGCGGTCGGCGGCACCTTGCCGCTGCCGGGGCCGGAGCTGACCGTCAGCGTCACCTCCGGCTTCGAGCAGAAGAAGGTGATGAAGGCGCAGTCGAGCGCTGCCTCGGGCGGCGACGCGGCCGGGTCCTGCTCCAGCACCGTGTTCTGGGCCGTTTCGCGCTCCACCCGTTTCACGTCTCCGACCGAGAAGCCGTCCTGCTGGAGCAGGGCGATCGCGACGTTGAGCTGGTTGCCGGTCACGTCCGGCACCTCCGTGCTGGTGTCGCGGGTCAGCGCCAGGCCGACCAGAGCGCCGAGCAGGATCGCGACCACGGCGGCGATGATCCAGCGACGGCGGCGCTTGCGCTCCTCCTGCTCGGGATCATCCTCGGCCGCCGCCTCCTCCGGCGTCGCGACGACCGGGGGCAGGGCGGCGAAGGCGGCGGTGCCGCCGCCACCGCCGGGATCTTTCATCGCGGCGTCGAGAGCGGCGATGAAAGCGTCGGCGCTTTGGAAGCGCTCGCCCGGCTCCTTCTCCAGCGCTCGCATCACGACCGCGTCGAGCGCCGGCGAGACGGCCGGGTTGATCGAGCTCGGCCGTTGCGGCGTTTGCGAGACCTGTTTCATCGCCACCGCGACGGCGCTGTCCGCCTCGAACGGCACCCGCCCGGTCAGCGCCTCGTAGAGCAGCACCCCGATCGAGTAGAGGTCGGAGACGGCGGTGACGTCGTAGCCCTGGGCCTGCTCCGGCGAGAGGTAGTGCGGCGTGCCCATCACCGAGCCGGTCTGGGTGATCTCCGAGACCCCGGCGCGGGCGATGCCGAAGTCGGTGACCAGGGCCTTGCCCTCGCCGTCGACGATCACGTTCTGCGGCTTCAGGTCACGGTGGACGACGCCGTGGCGGTGGGCGAAGCGAGCCGCCTCCAGCACCTGGCGGATCAGCGCCACCGCCTGCTCCGGGGTGAGGCCGCGCTCGATCAGCTGCTTCAGGGTCGAGCCGTCGACGAACTGCATCGCGATGTAATAGGTGCCCTCGAACTCGCCGCGGTCGAAGACGGAGACGATGTTCGGGTCCTGCAGCCGCGCCGCCGACTCGGCCTCGCGGCGGAAGCGCTCGACGAACTCGCGGTCCTGGGCGAACCGCCGGTGCAGCACCTTGAGCGCGACCCGGCGCTGCAGGTGCGTGTCCTCGGCCAGCCAGACGTCGGCCATCCCGCCCGACCCGAGCCGCCCCAGCACCCGGTAGCGCCCGTCGATCACAGTCCCCTCGCTCACTTCAGGCACTCCTTGCCTCCAGTCCGGTGCCGATGGGCCGATTTCCCACGATATAAGTGGGTTTTAGGCCCATCGGCGGTGTTTTTTCGTCGCTAGTCATTGAGGAGCGATTCTGCGACTTCGCGGAAGATCGGGGCCGCGACGTCGCCACCGAAGGCGAGCGTGCACTCGACCGTGACCGCGATCGCGATCTCGGGGTCGTCGGCCGGCGCGAAGCCGATGAACCAAGCCTGGTTCTCGTCGCTGCCGCCGCCGCAGGACTCGTTGAAGGGAGTTTCCGCCGTGCCCGTCTTGCCGGCGACGGCGACGCCGGGGATCGCCGCGTTGGTCCCGGTGCCTTCCCGCACCACCCCTTCCATCGCGGTGGTCAGGTCGGCGGCGGTCTCGGCGCTGAGCGGCTCGCTGTACTCGGAGGGGTCGAGCCGCTCCGTCACCCGCCCGTCGGGGTCGACTACGCGGCTCCAGATCTGCGGCTTCATCAGCCGCCCGCCGTTGGCCACCGCCGCGACCACCTGGGCCATCTGCAGCGGCGTCACCAGCAACCGCTCCTGGCCGATCGCGAGCCGCGCCAGGTCGACCGGGTCGCCCGCTCGCAACAGCTCTTCGCTTTCGTCGAAGACGCCGCTTTTGGCGACGGCGTCTTCCGGCAGGTCGATCGCCGGGCGCGAGTTGAAGCCGAACTTTTCCATCGTTTCGAACAGGCTCTCGTTGCCGACCTGCTGGCCAAGCTGGCCGAACCAGGTGTTGACCGAGTTGGTCAGGGCGGGGTCGAGCGTGATCGGGCCGAAGTCCTCGTTGAAGTCGTTGCTCAGCGGCTGCCCTTCGACTTCGAGCGTCCCCGGCGCGTCGATCGTCGATTCGGGGCCGATCACGTCGCTTTCCAGGCCCGCCGCCGCGGTCACGACCTTGAAGGTCGAGCCCGGCGGGTACTGGCCCTGGGTGGCGCGGTTGAAGAGCGGCGCTTCGAGCGTGTTGAGGTTCAGCTGCTTGAGGTCGAAGGGGATTCGGTTCGGGTCGAAGGGCGGGTTCGAGGCCAGCGCCTTGACCCGGCCGGTGCTCGGCTCGATCGCGACCACGGCGCCGAAGCCCTGGGCCCGCAGCCCTTCCAGCGCGACCCGCTGCGCCTCCGGCTCGAGATTGGTGACGACGTTGTTGCCTTCCTGCTCCTGGCCGAGCAGCTCGTCGAGGATCGAGACGAATTCGCCCTCCTCGCCGACCAGCTCGTCGTTGTGGAACTGCTCGAACTCGGTGTCGCCCTCGCGCACGAAGCTGTAGCCGATCGGGTGGCCGTAGAGCGAGCCTTCCGGGTAGCGGCGCACGTAGCGCAGGGCGTCGCCCCCACCCTTCGCCACCGACTTCGCGATCACCGTCCCGTCGGCGGCGAGGATGCGGCCGCGGCGGATCTGCTGCTGCTCGAGCAAGGGCCGCTTGTTCGCCTCCTTCCCCTTCAGCGCCTCGGCGTCGAACACCGACCACCATGACGTGAAGCCGACCAGGACGCCGAAGAGGACGACGATGAAGGCGAACAATTTGACGATCTGGCGGTTCACGCCGACCCCATCGCCAGCGCCCGGCCGCCCGGCTCGGCTGCCTCACGGCGGGCGCGGTCGGAGATCAGCAGGAGCAGCGCCAACAGCACGAAGTTGGCGACGATCGAGCTGCCGCCGTAGCTGATGAAGGGCAGGGTGACGCCGGTCAGCGGGATCACCCGGGTGACGCCGCCGATGATCACGAAGGCCTGGATCGCGAAGACCGCGGTCAGCCCGGTCGCCAGCAGCTTCGAGAAGCCGTCGCTGGCGAGAAGGGCGATCTTGAAGCCGCGCGCGGCGACCAGGAGGTAGACGAGGACGAGGCCGCAGGCGCCGAACAGGCCGACCTCGTTGACGATCAGCGCGTAGATCATGTCGGTCTGCGCCGCCGGCAGCAGCGCGTTGTCGGTGCCGGGGATAGTGATCAGCGCCTGCCCGAAGCCCTGGCCGAAGAGGCCGCCGTCGGCCTGGGCGAACATCGACTGCAGAACCTGGTATCCGGTTTCGGTCGGGTCGACATATGGGTCGAGCCAGATTTCCACCCGGTCGCCGACGTGGGGAACGGTGGTGGCGAAGAACCAGGCGCCGGCGACAAACATCGCCATCCCGATCACGACGAAGGAGAAGCGCCCGGTCGCCACGTAGAGCAGGGCGAGAAAGGCGGCGAAGAACATCAGCGAGCTGCCGAGGTCGCGGATGAAGACGAGCATGAACATCGACGCCCCCCAGACGACCAGCATTGGGCCGAAGTGCTTGAGCGGCGGCAGCGTCACCCCGAGCACGCGCCGCGCGCCGACGATCAGAACCTCGCGGTGCTCGCGCAGGTAGCTGGCGAGGAAGACGACAATGCAGATCTTCGAGAACTCGGCCGGCTGGAAGGCGAGCGGGCCGATCTTGATCCCGAGGTAGGCGCCGTTGACCTGCTGGCCGATCCCCGGCAGCCGCGGCGCCAGCAAGAGCAGCAGCCCGACCACGGCGATCGTGTAGCGGTAGCGCTCGAGCACCTCGTAATCGCGCAGGAACTGGATCGTCAGGGCGAAGAGGATGAGGCCGAGCACGAACCAGTTGGCCTGGTCGCGGGCCAGCCCGTCGTCGATCCGGTAGATCATCACCAGCCCGAAGGCGGTCAGGGTCGCGACCAGCGGGAAGAGGTAGGGGTCGGCGTTGGGAAGGCGAATCCGCAGGAAGATGTGGGTCGCGAGACAGACCGCGAGGAAGTAGGCGCCGTAGATCAGGCTGAGGTTGCCGAGGCGGGCGTCCTCCTGGGCGAAGACTGCGGCGAAGCCGGCGGTGAGGAGGAGGGCGACGGGGACCAGGGCGAGCAACTCCCGGTTGCGGGCGGAGGTCAAGGCACCCCCTGGCTCTGCTGGATGTCCTCGATCAGCGAGACCGCGTCCTCGCGCGAGCGCATCTCGTGGGCGGTGACCGCGTCGCGGCGGACCGGCGGCAGCGCGTCGGTCTGGATCGGGCTGGCGTAGCGCTCGTTGTAGAGCTCGATGCCGAAGGGCAGCTCGTAGGGGAGGCCGCGGTAGAGGGCGACGCGGCCGGCGTCGTCGGTGCCGAGGAACCAGACCTGGCGGTTGCCGTACCAGGCGCCGAAGGCGACCGCGCCGATCACGACCAGCAGCGCCAGCACCTTGGCCGCGCCGCGCAGGCGCGGGTGGCGCGGCCGCTCGGCGAGCTGCTCGCGGCGCTTGCGGGCGGCCTCGCCGGCGGCGCGGCGGCGCACCTCGGTCGCGGTCAGCCCCGCCTCCTCGGCGCTCGGCCCGATCAGCGTCGCCCCCTCCGGCGAAGCCGCCGGCGCCGCCGCGTCTTCGAGCCGGAAGGCGATCACGCTGATGTTGTCGCGGCCGCCGGCCCGGTTCGCTTCGTCGACCAGGGCGCGCACCGCCGACTGCATCGAGGTGGCGCGGGCGAGCAGGCCGGCGATCTGCTCGTCGGCGAGCATCGTGGTGAGGCCGTCGGAGCAGATCAGGAAGACGTCGCCGGCCTGGGCGGGCACGGTCTGCAGGTCGACTTCGACCTCGGGCTCGGGGCCGAGCGCGCGGGTGATGATCGAGCGCTGTGGGTGGTCCTCGGCCTGGGCCTCGGTGAGCTGGCCTTTGCGCCGCATTTCCTCGACCAGCGAGTGGTCACGGGTGAGCCGCTCGAGTTTGCCGCCGCGCAGCCGGTAGGCGCGGCTGTCGCCGACGTGGCCGATCGCCACCTCCTCGGACTCGGGATCGACGATCGCGGCGGTGATCGTCGTCCCCATCCCGGTCAGGTCGGGGTCGTTGCGGGCGCGCTCGTGGATCGCCCGGTTCGCGGTCTCGATCGTCTCCCGCAGGATCCGCTCCAGCGGCGCCTGCGGCAGCTCGCGGTCAAACGACTCGGCGGCGGCTTTGGACGCGACCTCGCCGGCCTGGGCGCCGCCCATCCCGTCGGCGACGACGAAGACCGGGGCGCGGGTGAAGAGCGAGTCCTCGTTGGCGTTGCGCTGACGCCCGGTGTCGGTGCGGGTCGCCTGGTCCTCGATCCGCAGCGCCATCAGCCGGCCTCGAGCCTGAACACGGTGTCGCCGATCTGGACCGTGTCGCCGTCGATCAACTCCGCCTCGCCGCGCAGCTCGGCGCCGTTGAGCAGGGTGCCGTTGGTCGAGCTCATGTCCTCGACCTGGAAGCGGCCGCCGCGCTCGAAGACGCGGGCGTGCAGGCCGGAGGCGTAGCGGTCGTCGATCTGCACGTCGCACTCCTTCGAGCGGCCGATCGAGAGGCCGCCGATCAGGTCGAAGCGCTCGTCCGCTTCGAGGCCGCCACCACGCTCGGCGACGAGCCAGGCATCGGCGCCGCGCGGCGGCGCGTCGAAGGCCGGGGCGGCGTGGAAGCCGGTCGCGTCGGGGGCGGGCGAGACGGTCCGGCGCAGGTCCTTCAGCGCGCTGCGGGCGATCACCAGCACGAAGAGGTAGAGGACGGCCAGGAAGCCAAACTTCAATGCGACCGAGATCGGGTCGTATTCCACGCCAGCACCTTAATGACGGCCGCAGGCGTCGCCATGCGGCGTCCTCGGTCGCCCAAACAGCGCTGCTATTCGGGCTTCCTGCGTCCTTGCCTGGCAACGCCTGAAGCGCATTAGTTCTCGATGTCGAAGCGGAAAGTGGTGGTGCCGACAGTGACCTCGTCGCCGGGGGAGAGCCGGGTTGAGGCAACGCGGCGGCCGTTGACCTTGATCCCGTTGGTAGAGCCGAGATCGACGATCTGCCAGTCGCCGGACTCGGCCCGGCGCAGCTCGGCGTGGCGGCGCGAGACGTTGGGGTCGGAGAGCACGCACTCGGCCGACTTCGAGCGGCCGATCGTCGCCCGCGGGCCATCGAGCACGTAGCGGCGGTCGTCGAGCGAGACCACGGCCCGGGTCGAGACCAGGGCGCCGACCGCCTGCTCGGGCCGTTTCGGGCGGTCGCGGTCACGCTCGCGCACCGCCGAGTAGACCATCGTCTGCCCCTCTTCGCCCTGGCGCGGGCTCTCGCCCTCATGCGCCGGCGGCTTCACCAGCCGCGCCTGGATCCCGAACTCGCCGAGCCGCAACCTCTCGTCGGTGCTGAACTCGACGGCCGGCCGGGTCAGCAGGTCGTAGTTGCGGCGGCGCGCGTGCTCCAGCAGGTAGCCGGAGAGCTCCTGCTCCAGCGATCGCTCATACCCCTCGAGCTTGGCCCGGTCCTGCTTCGAGAGGAAGACCATGTACTCGTTCGGCACGTAGACGCGCTGCACCGAGGCGGTCTTATGCGCGTCCATTTCCTTGGCCAGCTTGCGGGCGAGTTCGACCGGCTGCACCTCGGAGCTGAAGGCGCGGCTGAAGACGCCCTCGACGAGGCCTTCGATGCGTGACTCGAGGTTGTGTAGAAGACCGATCGGAAAATCCTAGGGGTTGGCCAGGGGAGCAGGGTGCCGTGCCCCAGCGCCAGCCAGGTACCGAGCGCGGCGGCGATGCCGAGCGCGGCGAGGCGCGGGGCGAGACGGCCGCCCAGCGACCGCGTCTCGTCGGCGAGCAGCTCCAGCGAGTCCTCGATCGCGTTGCCCAGCTGCTCCAGCGAGGGCCGGTGTTTGGGACGGGGAGCGAGGCAGGCGTCGACCGACTCGGTCAGCTCGCGGGGCAGGTCCGGCCGCAGGCGGCGCAGCGCCCGGGTGCGGGCGCCGATCGCCCGCGCGGTCGCGGCCGGGCTGGAGCGCCGGTGCGGGTTCTCGCCGCTCCAGCACTCGTAGAGGACGAGGGCGAGCGAGTAGACGTCGGTCTCGGGGCCGGCCTGGCGGCCCTCGGCCTGCTCGGGCGACATGTAGGCGAGGGTGCCGACAACGTCGCCGGGGGCGGTCAGCGAGGCACCGTCGGCGAGGCGGGCGATCCCGAAGTCCATCAGCTTGGCGCGCGGTTCGCCCTCGGTCACCTGCACGTTCTGGGGCTTGATGTCGCGGTGGACGACGCCGCGCGAGTGGGCGTGGTCGAGCGCCTCGCAGAGGTCGGCCCCGATCTCGCCGATCTCGCGGTCGGAGAGGCTCACCGGCGTGGGCGAGGCGGGCCAGGGTGCTGCCCTCGACCAGCTCGGTGACGAGCAGGGCGTTGCCGTCCTCCTCACCCAGCTCGTAGAGGGTGACGATGCCGGGGTGGTTGAGGCGGGCGGCGGCCTGGGCCTCGCGGAGGACGCGGCGGCCGGCCTCGCCGCGCTGCTCGATCGCCTTGACCGCGACCGGGCGCTCGAGGCGGCCGTCCCAGGCCTCGTAGACAACGCCGAAGCCGCCGCTGCCGATGCGGCGCTCGATCAGGAAGCGGTTGAGGACAAGGGAACCGACCAATGCTCCTCCGATTTCACCGCCAGAGCCGTTTTTCCTGCCTTGCAAGCTGGGAAAACCCCACCGTTTGCGGCCGGTCTTGGCGCTACGACGGCGCCAGCGGTCATACTCTCCGGCCAGCCAACGAGCCTGGAGAGAGCCCCCTTTGGAGGATTCAGCCGCAAGGGCGCCGCGACGGCGCCAGCGTCCCGCACGTCGACCGGAACGCCAGCAGATCATGCTGCGGCGCGCGCTCGCGCTCGGCGGCGGGCTGCTCGTTCTGATCCTGCTCGTGCTCGGAGTCAAGGGCTGCCTCGACGCCCGTGCCGACCGGGCGCTGAGCGACTACGCCGAGGACGTCAGCCAGATCGTCGAAGAGACCGACCAGACCAGCAAAGCCTTCTTCGACAAGCTCTCCGACCCCGGCGCCCTCTCGGTGACCGAGTTCATCGATCAGGTCAACGCCGATCGCAGCGCGATGGACAACTACGCGGCGCGGATCGACGGCCTCGACGCGCCCGGCGACGTCGGCAATGCTCAGGACGCGCTCGAGCTGAGCTACGCGCTGCGGGCGAGCGCGATGAACGAGATCGCCGACAAGATGCCGACCGCGCTCGGCGACGAGGGGTCGGAGAAAGCGATCACCGGGATCACCCGCCAGATGCAGAAGCTGCTCGGCGCCGACGTGCTCTACGCCGCGGTCGTCCGCCCCGAAATCAACAACGTCCTCGCCGACAAGGGGATCAGCGGCAACGACGTGCCGGAGAGCGTCTTCCTGCCCGAAGGCACGAAATGGCTCGAAGAAGACGCGGTCAGCTCGGCGATCGAATCGGTCAGCGGTGGCGGCGCGGCCAGCGACGGCGCGATCCACGGGCTCGGCTCGGCAGCGTCAGCATCAACGGCACCGCGCTCGGCGAAGAAGCGGCGGCGATCTCGGCCGAAGAAACCGCCGAAGTCGAAGTCGAAGTCGAAAACCAGGGCGAAGCGACCGAGAACGGGGTCGGCGTTACGGTCTCGGCCGGCGGCACCGAACTGTCCGAATCGATCGAAGAAATCGGCGCCGGCGAAACTGCGGTGGTGACGATCCCGCTGACCCCGACCCCAAGCGGCGAAACGACGCTCGACGTCGAAGTCGAAACCGTCGACGGCGAGCAGGTCTCCGAAAACAACGAAGCCAGTTACACGGTCCTCTTCGAATAGGTTCGCGGCATGCGGATCGCCTACCTAGGGCCGGCCGGCACCTTCACCGAGGACGCGCTCGGCGAGGCGGCCGCGGGTGTCGAGTTCGAGCCGCTGCGCAAACCGACGGTCCACGACGCGATCCTCGCGGTCGAGCGCGGTGAGGCGGAGCGCGCCCTGGTCCCGTTCGAGAACTCGATCGAGGGGTCGGTGCGGAGCACGCTCGACACGCTCGCCTTCGAGGCCGAGGCGGTGACGATTGTCGGTGAGCACGACTTCGCCGTGCGCGCCCACCTGATCGCGCGTGAGCCGGTCGAGCTGGAGCAACTGGAGGCGGTCCTCTCACACCAGCAGCCGCTCGCCCAGTGCGCGCGCTTCCTGCGTGAGCAGCTGCCGGGGGTCGAACTTCGCAGCGTCAGCAGCACCGCGGCGGCGGTGCGGATGGTGTCCGAGTCGGTGCGCCCCTGGGCGGCGATCGGGTCGCGGGCGGCGGCTGAGCTTTACCGCTGCGCGATCCTGCGCGAGGGGATCCAGGACGAGGCCGACAACGTCACCCGCTTCGTCTGGATCGCTCCGGCCGGGACAGTGCCGAGCGGCGCCGGACCGTGGAAGACGTCGCTGGTCTTCTCCGAGCTGGGCGAGGACCATCCGGGCGCCCTGGTCGACGCCCTGCGCGAGTTCTCCGACCGCGAGATCAACCTGACCCGAATCGAGTCGCGGCCGATGCGCCAGGGCCTCGGCCGTTACATGTTCTTCTGCGACCTCGAGGGAGCGGAGGGCGACGAGCTCGTGGCGGAAGCGCTGGCGCAGCTCCAGGGCAAGGCTGGATCGGTGCGCATCCTCGGCTCGTATCCGCTTGGGTAGAGCGAGGGCCAGATACCCCTTCCACTTAACTTGCTCGGGTGGGTCGTGCCCCGGCAGGCTTAGATCCGGACAACCGAGAAGTACAAGACGTTCCAGGGGTATCTGGCCCTCGCTGTCGCGCCCCCTACAATCTTCGGGCATGGCACGGGTTCTGGTGCTTAATGCGACCTATGAGCCGATCAACGTCTGCACGTTGAGACGAGCTGCTGTGCTGCTGCTGAAGCAGAAGGCAGAGCTATTGGAGCGGCGTGAGGGGGCGGCCCTTCACTCGGAGCGGCTGACGATGGAGCGCCCTGATGTGATTCGCCTCACCAACTACGTGCGGATCCCGCGCGAGGCCCACCGCCGTAAGATCACCCGCCGCGCCGTCCTCGCCCGCGACTCCTGGACCTGCCAGTACTGCGGCTCGACCAAGTCCGGCCTCACCGTCGACCACGTGATCCCGAGGAGTCGCGGCGGCAAATCCGTCTGGGAGAACATCGTCGCCGCCTGCGCCAGCTGCAACCGCCGCAAGGGCAACCGCCTCCCCAAAGAGATCCACATGCACCCCAAGAACTCCCCCAAGGCCCCGCCCGCCACCGTCTTCATCCAGGTCGCCAGCCCGAAGATCCCGACCAACTGGCAGCAGTACCTACCTGCTGCTGCTTGAGGTGGGGGCAGGGGGCCCCGCGTCCAGCTCCGGTTAGTGAGCTTCGAACCTCGGGCCGCTTTCGTCCCGCGGAAGCTCTCACGAGAAGTCAGTGCTGTTGCCCTGGCCTTTCCGAGCTGACGTGTGTGGATCGTTCTGACTCGGACGCTTGGAGCTTCCGTGGGACGAAGCGCCGTCGTAGGGCCGGGGAGTAAGCCTCGCTCTAGCCTCCACAACTCGTTGCGTATGTCTCTGGCGCCGTTAGGCGCCATCCAGATTGCACCGGCTTTGCCGGTGCTAGGCGTAAGCGAGGCTTACTCCCCGGCCCCGTCTTCAGACGCCCCATCAACAGCGGGCAGTTCATCGGTCTGAGGTGCGGTGGACTCGGACTCGCCCTCGGATTCGACGACCAGGGCTACGGCGGAGACGCGGTCGTCGTCCTTGATGTTCATCACTTTGACGCCCTGGGTCGAGCGGCCCATCTGGGAGATGCCGCTGACGGAGGTGCGCTGGACCATGCCGTTCTGGGAGATGAAGAGCAGCTCCTGGTGTTCGCCGACGATCAGGGCGCCGGCGAGGCCGCCCTTCTTCTCGGTCAGCTTCGCGGTCAGCACGCCTTTGGTGCCGCGGCCCTTGACCGGATAGTCCGAGACCGGGGTGCGCTTGCCGTAACCGTTCTCGGTGACGACGAACAGTTCGGTGTCGTTGCGGGCGATGTCCATCGCCAGCACCCGGTTGTCCTTGCCGGCGACGTTCATGCCTTTGATCCCGCTGGTGTCGCGGCCCATCGGTCGCACCAGCTCCTCCGAGAAACGCGAGGCGTGCCCGGAGTGGGAGACCATGAGGATGTCGTCTTCACCTGAGGTGAGCCGGACCTGGACCAGCTCGTCGCCGTCGCGGACCTTGATCGCGATGATCCCGTCGGCGCGGATCGGCGTGTTGTAGGCGAGGAACTCGGTTTTCTTGATCTGGCCGTTGGCGGTGGCAAAAGCGAGGTACTTGTTCTCTTTGAAGTCGCGGGTCGGGATCACCGCCATCACCCGCTCGCCTTCGCGCAGCGGCAGCAGGTTGTTGAGCGAGCTGCCTTTCGCGTTTCGCGAACCCTCCGGCAGCTCGTAGACCTTGAGCCGGTAGACCTTGCCGCGGTTGGTGAAGAAGAGCAGGAAGTCATGGGTCGAGGAGATGTGGAGGTGGGCGATGTAGTCGTCGTCTTTGAGGTTCATGCCCATCACGCCGACGCCGCCGCGGTGCTGCTGGCGGTAGGTGGCCAGCGGCAGTCGCTTCACATAGCCGGAGGCGGTCAGCGAGATCACCATCTGCTGGTCGGCGATCATGTCCTCGATCCCGACGTCGCCCTCGAAGTGGGCCAGTTCGGTGCGGCGCTCATCGCCGTAGGACTCGACGATTTCCGCCAGCTCCTCTTTGACGATCGCCATCACCTTGGCCTCGTCGCCGAGGATCGCCCGCAGCTCGCCGATCCGCTCCATCAGGTCGGCGTGCTCGGCCCGGACTTTGTCGGCCTCGAGCGCGGTGAGGCGCTGCAGGCGCATGTCGAGGATCGCCTGCGCCTGCTCGCGCGAGAGGTCGAACTGGGCGATCAGCCCGTCGCGGGCGGCGTCGGGATCGGTCGAGGCGCGGATCAGCTTGATCACCGCGTCGAGGTTGTCGAGTGCGACCAGCAGCCCCTCGAGGATGTGGGCGCGAGCCTCGGCCCGGCGCAGTTCGTACTGGGTGCGGCGGGTGACGACCTCGCGCTGGTGGTCGACGTAGTGGTGAATCAGCTCGAGCAGGCTCAGCGTCCGCGGAACGCCGTCGACCAGGGCGACCATGTTGGCGCCGAAGGTCGTCTGCATCGCGGTTTTCTTGTAGAGGTTGTTGAGCACGACCTTGGCCGGCGGGCCGCCGCGCTTGAGCTCGATCACCAGTCGCATCCCCGAGCCGTCGGACTCGTCGCGCAGGTCGGAGATCCCCTCCAGTTTCTTGTCGCGGACGAGGTCGGCGATCTTGGTGACGAGACCGCCGTCGCCGAGCTTCTTCACCGTGAACGGGAGCTCGGTGACGATGATCGCCTCCTTGCCCCCCTTCAGCGGCTCGACGTGGGCGCGGGCGCGGACCTTGATGCTGCCGCGGCCGGAGGCGTAGGCATCGCGGATCCCCTCGCGGCTCATGATCCCGCCGCCCGGGAAGTCCGGGCCCTTGACGTGCTCCATCAGCCCCGCGAGGTCGATCTCGGGATCGTCGATATAGGCGGCGACCGCGCCGGCCACCTCGCGCAGGTTGTGCGGCGGGATGTTGGTCGCCATCCCGACCGCGATCCCGGAGGTGCCGTTGACCAGCAGGTTCGGGAAGCGGGCCGGCAGGACCAGCGGCTCCTGGGTCGATTCGTCGTAGTTGGGGCCGAAGTCGACGGTGTCGGCGTCGATGTCGCGCAGCAGCTCGGTGGCGAGACGGGTCAGCCGCGCCTCGGTGTACCTCATCGCCGCTGCCGGGTCGTCGTCGATCGAGCCGAAGTTGCCCTGGCCGTCGACCAGCAGGTAGCGCAGGGAGAAGTCCTGCGCCATCCGCACCAGCGTGTCGTAGATCGCCGAGTCGCCGTGCGGGTGGTACTTACCCATCACCTCGCCGACGATGAAGGCGCACTTGCGGTAGGCCCGGGTCGGCTGCAGGCCGACGTCGTGCATCGCGTAGAGGACGCGGCGGTGAACGGGCTTGAGGCCGTCGCGAGCGTCGGGCAGCGCCCGCCCGACGATCACGCTCATCGCGTAGTCGAGGTAGGACGAACGCATCTCCTTCTCGAGCTCGCGCTCCTCTATGCGGCCCGTGAGGGCGTCAAGTGCCATTCAGTGGCTCTCCGTTCGGTTCGGATCAGACATCGAGGAAACGGACCTCCTTGGCGTGCGCCTCGATGAACTCGCGCCGCGGCGCCACCTGGTCGCCCATCAGCATCGAGAAGATCGTGTCGGCGGCGGTCGCGTCTTCGAGCGTGACCCGGGCCAGGGTGCGGCTGGCCGGGTCCATCGTCGTCTCGCGCAGCTGGTCGGCGTTCATCTCGCCCAGACCCTTGAAGCGGGTCAGCTGGACGCCGTGCCGAGCCAACTCCAGGACCGCGCCACGTAGGGCCTGGAAGGAAAGTGCGACGTTGCGCCTGCCGCCGAGCTGGACCTCGAACGGCGGCCGGCCGACCTGCTTCAGCAGGGCCTCGTGGACCTCGGTGAACTTGCGGTAGTCGTAGTGGGAGAAGAGCTCCGCCGGCAGCCGGTGGGTGCGGGCCAGGCCGCTCTTGCGTTCGATCGCCTTGACGACCACGAGCTCGTCGCTGGCCTCGATCACCTCGGTGTCGAAGGGCGCCCCCTCGGGGGCCTCTTCCCGCAGCAGCTTGGCCGCGGCGGCAGCGCTGGCGATGCCCTCGTCGAGCAGGTTCGACTCCTCGAGGAAGCGCACCGTTTCGTGCCCGAACTCGGCCTGCAGCGAAGAGCCCCAGCCCTCGTACTCCTTCGAGCGCCGCACGTAGGCCTGCCAGCGACTCGAGGTCAGCTTCTTGGTGTTGGCGGCGGCGTCGGTCAGCTCGAAGTCCTCGAGCTTGTCGCGCAGCAGCAGCTCCTCCAGTTCGGACTCGCGCTCCAGGTAGGTCTCCTGGTTGCCCTGTTTGACCCGGTAGAGCGGTGGTTTGGCGATGTAGACGTAGCCGGCGTCGATCAGCTCCGGCATCTGCCGGTAGAGGAAGGTGAGGACCAGGGTGCGGATGTGGGCGCCGTCGACGTCGGCGTCGGTCGCCATCACGATCTTGTGGTACCTCGCCCCCTCCAGATTGAACTCGTCGTGGACGCCGGTCCCGATCGCCGTGATCAGGGCCTGGATCTCGTTGTTGGCCAGGACCTTGTCGATCCGGCTCTTCTCGACGTTGATGATCTTGCCGCGCAGCGGCAGCACCGCCTGGGTGTTGCGGTCGCGCGCCTGCTTGGCGGAACCGCCGGCGGAGTCGCCCTCGACCACGAAGATCTCGGCCAGGCTCGGGTCCTTGACCGTGCAGTCGGCGAGCTTGCCCGGCAGGGTCGAGTTCTCCAGCGCCGACTTGCGCCGGGTCAGGTCGCGCGCCTTGCGGGCCGCGTCGCGTGCCCGCGAGGCGTCGATCGCCTTGCTGATGATGCGGCGGGCGTCGCTGGGGTTCTCCTCGAGATACTCGGAGAGCTTGCGGTTGACGGTCTCCTCGACCAGCCCTTTGATCGGCGGGTTGCCGAGTTTGGTCTTGGTCTGGCCCTCGAACTGCGGGTCATGCAGCTTGACCGAGATCACCGCGGTCAGTCCCTCGCGCACGTCCTCGCCGGCGAGGTTGTCGTCTTTCTCTTTGAGCAACCCTTTGCCGCGCGCGTAGGCGTTCAGGGTCCGGGTCAGCGCGGCGCGGAAACCAGAGAGGTGAGTACCGCCCTCGTGGGTGTTGATGTTGTTGGCGAAGCTGAAAATCGACTCCTGGTAGGAGCTGTTCCACTGCATCGCCAGCTCGACTTCGCCCTCCTCCTCGCTGCCCTCGAAGAAGATGACCTTGCGGTGCAGCTCGTCCTTGTTCTCGTTGAGGTGGCGGACGAAGTCCTCGATCCCGCCCTCATACTGGAAGACGACGCTGTTGGTCGCGCCGCGCTCGTCGACCAGCTCGATCTTCAGGCCGCGAGTGAGGAATGCGGTCTCGCGCAGGCGCTCAGCCAGCGTGTCGAAGTCAAAGTCGATCTCTTCGAAGATCTCGAGGTCGGGCAGGAAGGTGATCTGGGTGCCGTGCTCCTTGGTCGCCTCGCCCTTCGTCAGCTCGGTCATCGGTTTGCCGCGCTCGTAATCCTGCGACCAGACGTGGTCGTCGCGGCTGATCTCGAGATGGAGGCGCTCAGAGAGAGCGTTCACGACCGAGACCCCGACACCGTGCAGGCCACCGGAGACCTTGTAGCCGCCGCCGTCCCCGAACTTGCCGCCGGCGTGAAGGACGGTCAGGACCACCTCAGCCGCCGGGCGGCCCTCTTTCGCCATCGTCTCGACCGGGATGCCGCGGCCGTTGTCGACGACCGTGCAGCTGTTGTCCGGATGGAGGACGACGCGGACGCTGTCGCAGTGGCCGGCCAGGGCCTCGTCGACAGAGTTGTCGACGACCTCGTAGACAAGATGATGGAGGCCGCGGGGACCGGTCGAGCCGATGTACATGCCGGGACGCTTGCGCACCGCCTCCAGTCCCTCGAGGACGGTGATGTCCTTGGCGCCGTAGGAGTCGGAGCCGACGCCGTTGGCTTTCTTCTCAGGCAATGAGTCCCTTCCGGTTGACACAGAAAACCCCGACGCCTGGAGGCTCACTCCACACAGGTCGGGGCCAAAACGCGAGTTGCCGTAAGAATACCAGTTGGGGACCGCGGAAGCCCCGGCGGACTGACACGAATTCCCTGCAAATCGTGCATAAACCGAGTTTAAGTGCGGTCGTCTTCCAGACGGAACCTGAGAGCGGCCGGCGCCCGCTCGCCCAGCTCCGCTTGCAGCCGCTCCAAAAGCTGCGTCTGCATCAGGTCCAGCTCCTGCGCCCAGACCGGGTCAGCGCACTCGATCGTCAGTGTGCCGGCGCGCTCCGCGACCGGCCTCGCGACGGCCGCGACCCGCTCTCCGACCGCCGCGGTCCAAGCGGCCTGAGCCGCGGCGAGGCCGGTGCGCGGCGCGGCGCGGTCGCGGGCGGCGCGGATCGCCTCGCTCGCCTGGCGCGGCGCCCGGCGCCTCATGCGGCGGCGGCCTCGGCCAGCGCCGGCGGCGGCATCCGCACCACGGCGGTCAGTGCCGCGGGCGGCAGCGACTCTTCGTCGGCAGCGGTGATCAGCACCTGCCCCTCGCCGGCGAGTCGCTCGACCAGGCGCTTGCGACGACCCGGGTCGAGCTCGCTCATCACGTCGTCGAGCAGGAGCAGCGGAATCACCTGACGGGCCGCAAGCAGGACCTCGCGCTCGGCGAACAGCAGAGCCAGGAGCGCCGCCCGCTGCTGCCCCTGGGAGCCGTAGCGGCGCAGAGAACGGCCGTTGGCCGAGAGCTTCAGCTCGTCGAGGTGCGGGCCCCAGGAAGCACGGCCGAGGCGGATGTCCTGCTCCCGCCGCTCCGCCAGGCCGACCCGGATCTCCTCCTCCGACCCCGCCGCCCGCGGCGCGTACTCGAGGCTGGGGCCACCCTCGAGCCCGAGCTCGCCGGCGGCAGCGGCGAATGGAGCCGCGAGCTCCGCCACAGCCTCGTCCCGCGCGGCAACCAGCGGCGCGGCGGCGGCGGCCAAGCTGGCGTCCCAGACGTCGAGTTCACCCGCGGCGCCGAACCCGGCCGCGAGCCGCGAAAGCATGGCGTTGCGCTGGGCCAATGCCTGACCGTAGCGCTTGCGCAGCTCGGCCCGGGCCGGCCAGCGGGCGGCGGCGAAGCCGTCGAGGTGGGCGCGGCGCTCCGACGGCGGGCCCTTGACCAGGCTGAGCCGGTCGGGAGCGAAAACGGCAACCGGAGGACGGTTGCGGGCCAGGGTCGCCGGGTCGGCTGGGCTGCCGTCCAGCAGGTGGCGGCGCCCTTCGCTGCGGCTGACCGACGCGAGCAGGCGCCGCTCGAGCCCATCGCCGTCGCGGATCGTCGCCTCGGCCCGCGCCAGTGAGCCGCCGAACGGGATCAGGTCGCGGCGGTCCGAGGTGCGGAAGGAACGCCCCGTAAGAGCGAAGTAGAGCGACTCGACGAGGTTGGTCTTGCCGACGCCGTTGGGCCCGACGATGCTGACGATCCCGGGCTGGAGCTCAACCCGGACGCGGTCGAGGCTGCGCACCGGCCTCGCCTCGATTGCGGTGACCCGCACCGGTCATCACCTCAGACGTTGAGCCGGATCGGCATCACCAGGTAACGGAAGTCTTCGTTCTCGACCGGCTGCAGCAGGCCCGGGCGCAGCGGCGAGATCAGCCGCAGCAGCACCTCGTCGCCCTCGACGCTCTCGATCCCCTCCTTGAGGAACTCCGGGTTGAAGCCGATCTCCAGCGGCTCGCCCTCGAAGGCGGCTGGCATCGTCTCCCGCGCGTCGCCGACGTCGGGCGTCTCGGCCGCGACGGTCAGCTCCCCCGGAGCGAACGAGAGCCGCAGCGGCGCGTTGCGCTGGGCGAGCTGGCTGACCCGGCGGGTGACGTCAAGGAAGTCAGCGCGCGGAAGTCGCACGTCGTGCTCGTAGGACTCCGGCAGGAGCTGTCGAAAGTTGGGGAACTGCCCGTCGATCAGCCGCGTAGACAGGACGATCGCCCCTGCCTCGAAAACGGCCTGGTTGCTGAGCAGGGAAACCGTCGCCTCGTCCACCCCCTCGGAGGAGAGGATGCGACTCAGCTCGCGCAGGGCGCGGGCGGGGATGTTGGCCTCGATATCGCCGCCGAGCTCGCTCTCGAGCTCGGTTCGTTTGACCGCGAGGCGGTAGGAGTCGGTGGCGACCATCGTCATCTCCGCCCCGCTGCCGCTCACGAACACCCCGGTCAGAACCGGGCGCATGTCGTCGCGGGAGGCGGCCCGGGCGACCAGCTCGATGCTGGCGCCGAGCTCCTTGGCGGGGATCTTCAGCCCGGGCTGCTCGCCCGGCGCCGGCAGCTTCGGGAAGTCCTCGGCGGGGAGGACGCGCAGGTGGAAGCTGGAGCTGCCGCTGCGGATCTCGACGTCGCGCTCCGCCTCGCGCGACTCGATCTCCACGGTCGGGTCGGCGAGCGAGCGGACGACCTCGGCCAGCAACCGGCCCGGCAACAGCACCGAGCCCTCGCCGGAAACGTCGGCGGCCAGGGTCGTCTCGATTCCCATGTCGAGATCGGTGGCGGAGAGCGTCACGCGGCCGTCGGCGGCGTTGAGCAGAACACCGGAGAGAGCCTGGGTGGCGGCGCGGGTCGACACCGCTCGGGAAACGATCGAGAGCTTGGCGACGAGGTCTTCGCGTTTGGTCGTGAGCTTCAAGTGATAGATGCTTTCTTAAGTTGGGTTAGGGCCTGTGTAAAGAGTCGGGTTGACAGTGCAAACGGCGCCGGGATGCGGTTAGAGGCCTGTGGAGACGCCTGTGGGAAAGGCTCGATTCTTGCAGTGCCGTCGGCCGTCAGCCCGGCCCGCCGGCAGGATTGTGGATTGTCCCCCGCAGGCTGTGGACGCGCTCGGCAAGATCGGGGTCGGCGGCGAGGCCGGCTTCGACCCGGCGCAGGGAGTTGAGCACGGTCGAGTGATCGCGGCCTCCGTAGAGGCGGCCGATCTGGGGGAGCGAGAGGTCGGTCAGCTCACGGGTGAGGAAGATCGCGACCTGGCGGGCGCGCAGCGGCGTGGCGGCCCGGCTCGAACCGACCAGCTCGGCCCGCGAGATGCCGAAGCCCTCGGCCACGCGCTGCTGGATCTCCTCGACCGAGGTCGCCTGGGCGGAACGGCCACGCGGGATCACTTCGGCGATCAGCTCGCGGCTCAGCGGCCGCGCCATCAGCGAGGCGTGAGCGAGGACGCGGGTGAGGGCGCCGTGCAGCTGCCGCACGTTGGCGTCGATCCGGTTCGCCAGCTCGTGCAGGGCCTCGGCATCGGCGATCTCGACGCCTGCCTCCTGGACGAGCCGGCGCAGGACGGTCAGCCGGGTCGCCAGGTTGGGTGGCTCGACCGGCACGGTCAGGCCCCACTCGAAGCGGTCGCGCAGGCGCGAGGCAAGGGTCGAGAGCTCGCTGGGGATGCGATCGGCGGAGAGGACGAGCTGGCTGCCGGACTCATACAGGGCGTTGAAGGTGTGGAAGAACTCCTCCTCGGTCGCCGGCTTGCCCTCGAGGAACTGGACGTCGTCGATCAACAGCACGTCGATGTCGCGGTAGCGGGTCTTGAAGGCGTCAGCGCCGGCGGATTTGAGGGCGCCGACGAACTCGTTGGTAAACGACTCGGCGGTCGTGTAGCGGACGATCAGGCCCGGCGCGGCGGCGCGCAGGTAATTGGCGATCGCGCCCAGGAGGTGGGTCTTGCCGAGGCCAGGTGGGCCGTGCAGGAAGAGCGGGTTGTAGGCCTCGGCGGGGGCCTCGGCCACTGCCAGGGCGGCGCCGTGGGCGAGCCGGTTTCCGTCCCCGATCACAAAGCGGTCGAAGGTGTAGCTGGGGTTCAGCTCGATATCGCCCGCACCGCTCTCAAGGCCGCCCGGCGCCTCGGTATCGGCGCTGAAGGCGACCTGCCGCACGGCTGCTCCCGAGCCGGCAAGAGCTTCGGCGATCAGCGCGGAATAGCGCCGCTCGGACCAGGCCCTGACACCCTCCGGGCCGGTCAGGTAGAGCGTGTCAGTGGTGATGCCAAGCGGCCGCAGCGGCTCCAGCCAGAGGCGGTAGGTCGAGTCGGGAACCGAAGCGCGCAGTTTCTCCTGGGCTGCGCGCCAAAGAGCGTCGAGATCTTGTCGGGAGGGGTCATCAGGCACCGACGCGCGACCATAGCGGCGTGCCTGAGCGGGCATACGCCGCGCCCCGCAAATCCCGGCGAAAAGATTTCGGGACGCCCGAAGGGGCAGCGCCCGTATACTCACGCCCCGATGAAGCGGACCTACCAGCCGAAGAAGCGGAAGCGCGCGAAAACCCACGGCTTCCGCGCGCGCATGAGCAGCCGCGGCGGCCGCGCGATCCTGAAAAGGCGTCGGCGCAAAGGGCGGAAGCGCCTCACTCCTTAATGGCGTCGAAGCGACGGCGCCTCTCGCGTAGCGGTGAGTTCGACCGCGTCTACCGCGACGGCTCATCCCATGCCACCCGCTACCTCGTCCTCTACACCTTCCCACGCAGCGACGAGGAGCGCGAGGAGGTGAGGCTGGGCGTGTCAGTCAGCCGCAAGGTCGGCGGCTCGGTCGATCGCAACCGCGTCAAGCGGGCGCTGCGCGAGGCTTTCTGGGACCTCGCCGACCGGCTTCCGCAGAAGCACGACTTCGTGATCGTCGCCCGGGCTGAGATCGGCGACCTGATCGAGCGCGAGGGCACCGGTGGCGTCAGCAAAAGCCTCGAAGAGGCTCTGGCCGGGGGGCGTTCCACGTGAAACGGGCCCTTCTGGCTCCGATCCACGCCTATCAGCGCTGGATCTCCCCATCCCGCCCGCGACGCTGCAAGTACGAGCCGACCTGCTCGGCCTACGCGGTTGAGTCGATCGAGCGCTTCGGAGCGCTGCGCGGCACGCTGCTGGCGGCCTGGCGCCTGCTGCGCTGCAACCCCTTCAGCCACGGCGGCTTCGACCCGGTGCCCAAGCGCTTCACCCTGCGCGTCGGCCCGATCGACCCCAGCGAGCACCACCGTGAGGCGAAGGCCTGATGCTGCCCCTCGCCTTCCAGCTAGCCCCGCAGTTCATGGTCGACATCGGCGACAAGATCCTCGTCTTCTTCCACGACTCCGCCGGCCTCTCCTGGGGCGGCGCGATCATCGCCCTGACGATCGCCGTCCGCGCCCTGCTGATCCCGCTCACCTACAAACAACTGAAAGGGATGCGGGCGCTGCAGGCGCTGCAGCCGCAGATCAAAGAGATCCAGGCGAAATACAAAAACGACAAACAGCGCATGCAGCAGGAGATGATGCGCTTCTACCAGGAGAACAAAGTCAACCCCTTTGCCTCCTGCATCCCGCTGCTGGCGCAGATTCCCGTCTTCATCACCCTCTTCTACGTCCTCCAGAACGACCTCCGCCTCGACATCTGCGGCCAGACCGCGAAAACCTGCAGCGAGTTCGCGGTCGAAAAAGGCGAGGCGGCCGGCTTCTTCGGCGAAAGCTTCCTCTTCATCCCCGACCTGACCGCGAAGGCGGAGGGCGGCGTCCTGATCACGCTGCTGATCATCTACGTCGGCACCCAGCTGATCTCGGGTCTGGTGATGGCGGTGACGGCCGACAAAAGCCAGCGGATGCTGATGTTCGCGCTGCCGCTGATCTTCGTCCCCTTCATCATCAGCTTCCCCGCCGGCTTGATTCTTTACTGGATCACGACCAACGTCTGGACGATCGGGCAGCAGTTCGTGATTCAGAAGATCATTCCGGTGCCGGAGGCAGCGACTCCGGAGGCCGCGGCGGCGCTGGCGGCAACCAAAGCTCCGCCGCCGCCACCGAAAAAAAGGAAGAAGCGGCGGCGGTAGGCCAGGTGGGCCGGATGGGGGCCCGCCTGCGCAACAGATGGGGAGGCTTGGCAGGCCCCCATCCGGCCCACCTGGCGCCCTCCTGGGTTGGAAATGCCTAGATGTCGTGCCCCAAGACGTCCCGAACGCGAGCCATAGGCGGGCGGTTGCCGAGAGCTGAGTGGCGACGGCTCTCGTTGTAGTGGTCGAGCCAGTGTGGCAACGCCGCCCGACGATCGGCGCTTGATCGATAGCTGAGGCCCCGAGCCCACTCCTGATCCATCGTCTGCTGCAGGCGCTCCACCTTCCCATTGGTCTGCGGCGAGTAGGGCTTGGTGCGCCAATGCTCGATGCCCCGCTCGCCGAGCAGCTGTGCCAGACCCTTGTTCTTGACGTAGACCCAGGCGTTGTCTGAGAGCAGCCGCTCGGTCACGACCCCTCGCGCCAGAAACCAGTCCAGGCCCCGGCGGGTGAACTCGGTGACGGTCGCGGCTCGCTCGTCGTCGTGGATCTCTGAGTAGGCGAGCCGGGAGCAGTCATCGACGAGAGTGTGGACGAACTCCCAGCCGGCCCCGCGCGAGCGCTGTGTGCGCACCCCGGTCACCGCGTGGCCGGGCTCGATGAAGCGCGCATGGCGCTTGGTGTCCATGTGCAGCAGGTTGCCGGGACAGGGCCACTCGTAGCGGCGAACCGACGCCCGTGGTTCTCGGGGGCGGCGCGAGCAGCCGCGCCGGCGCAGTGCCCGGTGCACCGTCGCGTGGGGAATCCCCACCTCCGAGGCGACCAGTCGCGGTCCCCAGCCGGTGCGACGGCGCACCTCGCAGCAGCGCTCATGGTCTTCCTCGCTCAGCATCCTCGGGCTGTGATGGGGTCGGGAGGAGCGGTCCTGCAGGCAGGTCAGGCTGCGCCTCTGCTCCTCGCCCGCCTCCCGCCAGCGCGAGACCCAGACATGGGCTGTCGACTTCGCCACATTGCAGGCGGCCGCGGCCGCCTGCAATGTGAGGCCGCCCTCTTCCACCAGCGCCACCAGGCGGCGGCGGCCGTTCGGGGTGAGCGGGGCATTACGGTGCTGCATCCGGGCCTCCTTGAGGTCGTAGGCGTCAACACCCACAGCCTCTCGGCGGGCCCGGATCTACTTCACGGCGTTCGGAACGTGGTGAGGCACGTCACCTAGCCCTTGGGGCGCTTCTTGGCGATTCCGGGGCGTCTTGGTAGGTCGGGTGGGGTTGGGCCGGACTTGCGGATGATGTGGAGGTGGCGGTGCTCGCTGCCGGCTTCGGTGCCGACGTCGAGGATCTCTTCGGGGTGCATGGCCAGGGCCTTAGCCGCTCGCGTGAGCTGGGACTCCTCGTCTTCGTCGCGTTTGCCCTTCCAGGTGATCAGGACTCCGTTTGGCTTCAGAAGCGGGGATGCGAGCTCGGCCAGGGTCGAGAGGCGGCCGACGGCGCGAGCGGTGACGAGGTCGTAGGACTCGCGCCCGTCTGAGCCGGCCCAATCCTCGGAGCGGGTGTCGAGGACGGTTGCGTTGGCGATGCCGGCGGCCTCGATGGCGCGGGTCATGAAGGCGCACTTGCGGCCGACCGACTCGATCAGGTCGACCTGCGCCTCCGGCAGGGCGACGGCTAACGCCAGGCCGGGAAAGCCGGCGCCGGCACCGACATCGGCGATGCGCGTCGCCTCGCGCAGCTCCCGCACGCGCAGGCCGGTGAGGCTGTCGGCGACGTGGACCTTCCAGGCCCGCTCGTCGACCACGGAGCTGACCGAGGCCCGCTCGGCGGCGAGCAGCTCGAGGACTTTCCCCAACGCCTCCCTGCCGGCGGGGTCGAGAGCCGCCGTGGGGTCAGGCGTCACTCGGTGACGAGCGGCGCGACGATCACACAGCGACGCGGCTCGTCGCCCTCGCTGTAGGTCTCGATTCCGGCGCGCTCCTTGAGGCGCTCGTGCACGACCCGGCGCTCCTGGGCGCTCATCGGGTCCATCTCGACGATGTTGTTGCTGCTGAGGGCTTGCTCGGCGGCGCGGTCGGCGCGCCCCTCGAGGGTCTCGCGCCGCCGCTCCCGGTAGCCGGCGGCGTCGACCAGGACGCGCTTGCGCTCGCGGATCCCGCGGAAGGCCGCCTGGTAGCAGAGCAGCTGCAGGGCGTCGATCGTCTGCCCGCGTTTGCCGATCAGCAGCCCGTAGTCGTCGCTGCCCTCGACCGTGGCCGCGATGCGGTCGTCGTCCTCTTCGATCGCCACCTCGCCGTCGAGATCGAGCTCGTCGAGCACGCCCTCGATCAGCTCGCGCACGCGCTCGGCGGGCCCTGGGGCCAATCGGCGGTCTCGTTCACGGGGCGCAGGCTATCCGACCTCCCGCCGCCGCGCCCAGGGAATTAGGGTGGCTGCGACATGGGCACGGTCTACGCGGTGGCGAACCAGAAGGGCGGGGTCGGCAAGACGACGACGGCGGTGAACTTGGCCTCGGTCGCGGCGGCCGGCGGCCAGCAGACCCTGCTCGTCGACCTCGACCCCCAGTGCAATGCCACGGTCGCGCTCGGCGGCGGCCGCGAGATGCACCCCTCCTCCTACGACTGCCTGACCGGCGACGTCTCGGTGGCGGAGGCGGCCCGTCCCGGTGGGCCGGACAACCTCTGGCTGGTCCCGGCCAGCCGCGACCTGGCCGGCGCCGCGGTCGAGTTGCCGCGGATCGACGGGTCGGAGACGCGGCTGCGCGAGCGGCTCGGCCCGGTCCGCGAGCGCTTCGCGGTCACCCTGCTCGACTGCCCGCCGGCCCTCGGCCCGGTTAGCGTCAACGCCCTGACCGCGGCGGACCGGGTGATCGTGCCGGTCCAGGCCGAGTACCTGGCGCTCGAGGGCCTGGTCCAGTTCCTCGAAACGCTGAGCTTGATCAGGCGCGAGCTTAACCCTCGACTTGAGGTTTCGGGCCTGCTGATCACCATGCACGACGAGCGCACCCGCCTCGCCCACGACGTCGAGTCGGAGTTGCGCGATCACTTCGCGGGGATGGTCTTCGAGACGGTGATCCCGCGCAGCGTCCGAGTCGCCGAGTCGCCGAGCTATGGTCTGCCCGTGACCGAGCACGCCCCCTCCTCGCGCGGCGCCGTCGCCTACCGGGCGCTGGCGCAGGAGCTGGCCAGCCGTGGCTAGCGCCAAGCGCGGCATCGGCCGCGGGCTCTCAGCGATCCTGCCCGAACCCGCCGGCGAGGACGCGGGCGAGCTGCGCGAGCTGCCGGTCAGCCTGATCAAGCCGAACCCCGGCCAGCCCCGCACCCAGTTCGACCCGGAGGCGCTGGCGGCGCTGGCCTCTTCGATCGAGACGAGTGGCGTGGTTCAGCCCCTGCTGGTCCGTCCCCTCCCCGACGGCAGCTACGAGCTGGTCGCCGGCGAGCGGCGCTGGCGGGCGGCGCAGCAGGCCGGCCTGGAGAAGGTGCCGGCGGTAATCCGGGAGCAGGCCGAAGCGGAGCGGCTGCAGGCGGCGCTGATCGAGAACATGGTGCGGGAGGACCTCAACCCGGTCGAGGAGGCACGAGCCTGTTCCGCCCTGATCGACGACCTCGGCCTCAGCAAAGAGGACCTGGCCCGCCGGGTCGGGCGCAGCCGCCCCGCGGTCTCCAACCTGATCCGGCTGCTCGAGCTGCCCGACGAGACGCTGGAGCTGCTCGAGACGCGTGCAGCTCAGCGAGGGCCACGGCAAGGCCCTGCTCGGGGCGAAGGGCAACGACGTCCGCCGCCGCCTCGCTCGCGACGCTGTGCGTGGCGGCTGGTCCGTGCGCGAGACCGAGAACAGGGTTCGGCTGGCCAGCCAGCCAAAGGAGAGGCCGAAGCGGCGCCAGGCCAACCCCGAGGAGGAGGCGGCGTTCGCCGCGGCGGGCGACGCGCTGGAGGCCGCTCTTGGCCACGAGGTCACGGTCCGCCGCAAAGGGGATGGGGTCGCGGCCGAGCTGCGCTTCGACGACATCGAGGAAGCGCGGGCGCTGGCCCGCGCCCTGGCAAAGCGCAAGCGCTGAGCCAGGGCCGGACCATCCGGCCCGGCGCCGCTATCATCGCCCGCCGCGGGCGATTAGCTCAGTTGGTTAGAGCGCGTCTCTGATAAGGACGAGGTCCCTGGTTCGAATCCAGGATCGCCCATCTTCTCCGGGGTTAGTTCTCTACTTCCTCAACCCCGTTGTTGATCTGACCGACCCAGTCATCCACGAAGCTCCAGAACGGGTGGGTCCGGCGTTCCCATACATCGGGATGGGGTGGCCGGCTCGAGGCAAGGAGAACTGCCGCTTCGGTCGACACGATACGGGTGAGCGCGTCTCGGATCTGGTTGTCCGCAGGGCGCCCGCCAAGCTCTTCCCGCAACTCGCCTATAACGAACGTCGCACCCTCCTCCGTGGTGACCAGCACCGCGACCGCCACGGGAAGCACGAGGGCATTTTTGAAGAGGCCGCTGGACCGATTCCGCGCTGCTTCGTAATGTAGTTTATCCATCATATGAGTTCCATATAATGAGTCCCATGATAGATCGGCAGCAGGGTATCTCTCTTGTTCCAGATTCGCTACAAAGCCGACCTTTTGACCGCAGTTTGGTCACGCTTTCCCTGGCAGACTGGATCTCGGCGTCTCCACCGACTAGCTTGCGCGCCTATGGAGTTCCCGATGGCACTTGACCGAACCACTGCGGCCCTGAGGGCGGAGATCGAAAAGGCGTCTGACGCCTTGGTTCAGACGTCCCAGCGTGTCCCCGACCGCTGGTGGTCACCGGAAGAGATCCAGGCTGCAGCGAAGAATGGCGAGAGCTACGCGGCGGTGAGCCTGGCTCTCAGCCGCCTGATCGAAAACGGCATCTTCATCGTCGAGAAGGACAAAGTCCGTCTGAACGGTTAGCTTCCTCCCGGTGCGCCGGGAACTCGCCAACAGGGGGGAGCCGAGAAGCGACCCCGATAAACGGCAGGAAGAGAAACTTCCAGGCGATCCGGCACGCAACTATCGGTCGCCGGCGCAGCGCGACCGCGACCGGATTCTCTACTGCTCGCCGTTTCACCGTCTCGCTTACGTCACGCAGGTCACCGCCTCCGAGGCGGGCCACACGTTTCACAATCGCCTCGGCCACTCATTGAAGGTGGCCCAGGTCGGGCGCCGGAATGCCGAACGTCTCGCAAGGCTCGCCGAGGATGGAGAAGCTCGATGAGAAGGCTGCGGCGCTGGTGGTGAGCATTGATCCGGATGCGGTCGAAGCGAGTTGCCTGGCCCACGATCTCGGTCACCCGCCCTTCGGCCACATCGCCGAGCGTGCCCTACACCAGGAGGCCCAGAAACAGCTGGGCTCGACCTTCGATGCCTTCGAGGGGAATGCGCAGAGCTTCCGGATCGTCAGCAGGCTCGCGATCCGCGCCGACAGCCCGGGCCTGACTTTGACCCGGCAGACCCTCGATGGCCTGCTCAAGTACCCGTGGGAATATTCGCCCGACAAGAAAAGTCGTGCCCACCACAAGTGGGGGTTCTACGGGGGGCGCGCAGAGTCCGAGGCCGGCGACGCGGAGGCGTTTCGGCACGCTCGGCCCGATGCTGACTCGGAGCCGGGGCCGGAGGAAGGGCGGTGCCTCGAGGCGGAGATCATGGACTGGGCGGACGACCTCACGTACGCGGTGCACGACCTCGACGATTTCTTCCGGGCGGGCCTCATACCGCTGCACCGCTTCATGGACAGGACCTCTCCGGAGTCGCAGGGTCTGGCCGGGTTGTTGGAGGAGGCCAGGGAGGCCGAACCGGCCGCTTTTCCCAAATACCGGATCGACGAACTCGTTGGGGCGACCCACCGGGCACTGGCTGTAGAGGGTCCGCCTACGGCCTACGAGTACACGGTCGGCAATCGGGCTCGGATGCGCGAGTTCGGCTCAAAGTTGATCACTCGATACCTGAAGGCATTCCGTTTGGTCTCTGGAGCGGGTGGCGTGGAACTCGAAATCGACGATGAGGCACGATGTGAAGTGGAGGCGTTGAAGCTCCTGGTGCGTGTTTACGTGATTCGCCGGCCTGGCTTGGCCGTCGTGCAGCACGGGCAGGAAAGGGTGATTCGGGAATTGTTCTGCCGTTACTACGAGGCATCCGCGACCGGCGAGAACGGCGACCGGAGGATCTTTCCCCCGGGTGCGAGAGAGCGTCTGGGGAAGACCGACGACTCCGACGAGGAGCGTGCCCGGGTGGTGATCGATCTGATTGCCGGGCTGACCGAGGCAGGCGCGGTCCAGCTTCACCAGCGGCTCGAGGGAGGCTGGACCTCCGTGCGCGCTCTCGACGCGACGGCCGGTGCCGGCTGAATACGTCCCAGCCATTCTGGAGCGGCTCGTCGCCCGACCTATACTTGGCCGTCCACCACGGTCGGGAGCCTTATCTCGTGCAGCAGATGCAGATTTACGGTGTCAGTTTCGACATGGTCGGTAAGCAGCCAATCGTGCTGCTGAAAACCGTGGACGGAAACCGCTTCCTGCCGATCTGGATCGGCCACCCGGAGGCAGCGGCGATTCTGATGAAGCTGCAAGGGGCCTCGACGCCGCGGCCGATGACCCACGACCTGCTCTCCGACCTGCTCGAGCAGCTCGACGCGAAATGCGAGCGGGTCTCGGTCACGGAGCTGCGTGACAACACCTTCTACGCCTCGATCACCGTCTCGATCAACGGCTCCGAGGTTGAGATCGACTCGCGCCCGTCGGACGCGCTCGCCCTTGCGGTCCGGGTCTCGGCCCCGATCTTCGCGGCCGAGGAGGTGATCGAGGAGTCGGCGATCGAGTTCGAGCACGAGGTCGAGGACACCGAGGAGGTCGTCGACAAGTTCAAAGAGTTCCTCGACGAGGTCACCCCCGAAGACTTCGCCTCGGGCGATTCTTAGGGCTGCAAAGCTGCCTAAGAATCGCCCTCAGGCGGCCGCTGGGCGCAGCGCGAGGTCGAGGATCCGCGCGACGAGGTCCTCGAATGACATTCCCGCGGCCTCGGCGGCCTGGGGGAGGAGGCTGGTGTCGGTGAGGCCGGGGATCGCGTTCGCCTCCAGCACCTGCGGCCCGCCGGCGCCGAGGATCAGGTCGATGCGGGCGAAGCCGGAGCAGCCGAGGGCGCGGTAGCTGGCGACGGCGGCCTCGCTGACCGCCAGGCGCTCCTCCTCACCGAGATCGGCGGGGCAGGCGAAGCGGGTGCGGCCGATCTCGTAGCGGGCCTCGAAGTCGTAGCGATCGCCCTCGGCCGGGATCGCCTCGACCACCGGCAGCGCCTCCTCGCCAAGCACGCTGACCGCCAGCTCGCGCCCGTCGACGTAGCGCTCGAGCAGGACCCGCTCGTCGTAGCTGAAGGCGGCGACCAGGGCGGCCGGCACCTCTCCCGGCGTGGCCGCGAACTTGACCCCGAGCGAGGAGCCGCCGCGGCTCGGCTTGACGACCAGGGGGAAGCCGAAGTTCTGCTCGAGCCGGCCGAGCGCGTCGGCGGCGCCGAGCTCGCGGAAGGCGGTCGAGTTGAAGGCGAACCAGTCGGGGGTCGGGAGGCCGGCCTCGCGGATCGCGTGCTTGGCCTGCGACTTGTCCATGCAGCGGGCGCAGGCGGCGGCGCCCGGGCCGGTGAAGGGGATGCCGAGGATCTCGAGCAGCTCCTGCACGGTCCCGTCCTCGCCACCGACGCCGTGCATCGCGACGAAGGCGACGTCGGGCCGGTCCGCCTCGAGCCGTGCGACCAGGTCGCCGCCGACGTCGAGCGCGACGACGCCGTGACCGAGCCGCTCCAGCGCCTCCTCGACCCGGGCGCCGGAACGCAGGGAGACGCCGCGCTCGAGCGAGCGGCCGCCCTTCAGCACCGCTACCTTCATCCGCCGGCTTCCCCGGCCTTGCGGAAGGGGAGGACGTTCTCGTCGGCCGGCGGCGGCGCAGGTGCCGGCTCGGCGGCGGGCGCCGAGCCACTCTCTCCGGTCAGCGCCTCGTAGAGCTCGACCTGCTCGGCGATCACGGCGCCGATCCGCCGCACCCCCTCGCGGATCTCCTCGTCGCTGACGCCGGAGAAGTTGAGACGCATCGAGCTGCCGCCGCGGCCGTCGATGTAGGCGGCTTGGCCGGGGACGAAGGCGACGTCGGCGCGCAGTGCCTTGGCCAGCAGGTCGCCGGTGTCGATGTAGTCCGGCAGGGTCGCCCAGATGAACAGCCCACCCTGCGGCTCGGTCCAGGTCGCGGCGGCCGGGAAGTACTCGTGCAGCGCCGCGATCATCGTGTCGCGGCGGCCGCGGTAGATCTCGACCAGGTCTTCGACGTAGCGCCGCCAGCGCCCTTCGGCGAAGTACTCGCGCACGAAGTACTGGGTCAGGGTCGAAGTGCAGAGGTCGGCCGCCTGCTTGCCGAGCACGATCTTCTCCATCACCGGCGGCGGCGCCACCGTCCAGCCGAGCCGGATGCCGGGGGAGAGGATCTTCGAGAGCGTCCCGATGTAGAGGACGAAGTCGCCACCGTCGAGCTGGTACAGCGGCGGCAACGGCTCGCCGCCGTAGCGCAGCAGACCGTAGGGGTTGTCCTCGATTACGAGCAGCTCGTGCAGCCGCGCCAGCTCGACCAGCCGCTGCCGCCGCGCCAGCGACATCGTCACCCCCGCCGGGTTCTGGAAGGTCGGCACCGAGTAGACGAACTTCGGCCGCCTCCCCTCCGCCCGCAGCTGCTCCAGCAACCGCTCCAGCTCAGCGACCCGCATCCCGTCCTCGTCGCACTCGATCTGGATCACGTCGGCCTGGTAGCTGCAGAAGACCGGCACCGCGCCGGGGTAGGTCGGCGCCTCGCAGATCACCACGTCGCCCGGATCGATCAGCGTCTTGCAGACCAGGTCGATTCCCTGCTGGCCGCCGGTGGTGACGATGATGTCGTTGGGGTCGGGCAGCATCCCCTCGGCGCCCATCACCTCGAGGATGCAGTCCTTGGTCTCCTCGAAACCCTCGGTCGGGCCGTACTGGAGGGCGTCGGCGGCGGACTCTTGCGCGACCCGCGTCATCTGCGCGGCGAAGCTCTGTGGGGGGAAGGTTGAGGTGTCCGGCAGGCCGCCGGCGAGCGAGATCACTTCCGGCCGCGCGGTGATCGCCATCAGGTCGCGCATCGCCGAGGAGCGCATCACCTTGGTCCGCGCCGCGAAGAGGCCGGCGTAGCGCTCGAGGTCGCGGGTGCTGGTGTGGGCGCGCCGCCGATGCGGTGCTGGAGGGACCTCGCTCATGCAGGGAGTGTGGCGGATCGACGCGGCGGCGCCCGGGAGGTTAGGTTTTCCCGGTGGACTTTCTCACCGAGGTAGGCATCGGCATCGCGATCGGCATGCTCGCGGGCACCACCGGCACCCACGGCTCGGCCCGCGGCCGGATGACCGTGCTCGCCGCCGTGATCGGCCTCGTCGTCGGCTTCCTGCTCGACGGTGCGCTGGGGGCGGTGCTGGCGCTCGCCGGCGCGGTGCTCGGCTGCGTCGTGATCAGCGACGTGGTCTCCGGCGCCAGCCGCCGCGAGGGCAGCGGCGCCGGGGCGCTGGCGTTCTTCGTCGCGCTCGCGGCGCTGATCGTGGTCGCGGTGGCGCTGCTGCTGGCGCCGCTGGTCCTGCTGGTGATCGTCGCCCTCGCCTGGCTGGGGATCTCCCGCCATCGCCGCGCCCAGCGCAAGCACGCCGGCCTACGCGTCCTGCGTTAGCCGGGCGTCGCGGTCGAGCATCATTCGGCGATGCCCGCGCCCAAGAAGCTGGTCCTGACCTACGTCGACTCGCTGCGCACCGACATGCTGCGGCGCGCGGTCGCCGAGGGCCGCGCACCGACCTTCGCCGCCCTGCTCGAGCGCGGGGTCCTGATCGAGGACTGCGTCTCCAGCTTCCCCTCGGTGACCCCGGTCGCCTGTTCGGAGCTGGTCACCGGGGTGGGGGCGGAGCGGCACTGGATCAGCGGCATGAACTGGTACCACCGGCTGGAGCGGCGCTACGTCGAGTACGGCTCCTCGCTCGAGGCGACCCGCGCCTTCGGGGTCTTCCGCGCCCTCTACGACCTCGTCTACAACATGAACCTCGCTCACCTCAGCCCGGAGATCGAGACGCTGTTCGAGCAGCTCGACGACGCCGGCCAGCGCACCGCCTGCACGCCGTTCCTGATCTACCGCGGACGGCACCGCCACCAGGTCTCGCTCGAGGGGTTGATGCGCCGCGCCGTCGATGCCACGCGGCTGAAGTTCCGCCACCACACCTGGGGGCCGGGAGAAGCTCTTCTACGGCGACCTCTACGCCAGCCGCGAGGTGCCCTGCAAGTCGACCTCGATCCCCGGCAGTCGCGACGGCTACGCGGCCTGCTGCTCGGCTGAGCTGCTGAGGGACGACGGGTTCGACTTCCTCCTGCTCTCGCTGCCCGACAACGACAACTACTCGCACCGGCACGGTCCCGAGGCCTCGGTCGAGTCGATCGCGAAGGCGGACCACTGCTTCACGAAAGTGGTCGACGCCGCCGGTGGGCTCGACCCCTTTCTCGCCGACCACGCCCTGATCCTGGTCGCCGACCACGCCCAAACCCCGGTTCAGCGGGGGCTGCCGCTGGCCGAGCTGCTGGCCCACGAGTGGTCGGTGCTGCAACCCTCCGATGACCGGCCCGAGCTGGCCCAGCTGGCGGTCAGCCCGACCGGCCGCGCCGCCCACGTCTACCTGTTGCCGGGCGACGGTGAGCCGGCGGAGCCGGCGGCGGTCGCGGCGCGGCTGACCGTGATCGAGGGGGTCGACCTGGTCTGCTGGCTGCAGGACGGCGACGGGCTGCCGCTGCGCCGCGAGGAGCCGGGCCCGCCGCCGCGCGGTGGCTGGGCGGTGGTCGAGCGCGGTGGCGAGACGCTGCGCTTCCGCCCCGGTGGGCCGCTCGCCGACCTGCGCGGCGGCAGCTGGGAGCTTGACGGCGAGGCCGCGGCGCTGGCGGCAACGGTCGCGGACGGGCGCCTCTCCAGCGCCGAGTACCCAGACCCGCTGGCGCGGGTCTGGTCGGCCCTGAGCGCGCCGCACGCCGGCGACTTTGTCGTCTCGCTCGCGCCCGGCTTCGAGGCGGTCGACTGGGGCGGAGTCACCCACGCCGGCGGCGGCAGCCACGGCTCGCTGCACGCCGGCGACTCGCTCGGCCCGCTGCTCTTCGTCGGCTGCGGCCCGGAGTCAGCCGAGGAGCGGGAGCAGTGGACGCTGCGCGACGTCGCGCCGGTGGTCCGCGAGCACTTTGGGCTGGGGCGGGACTGATGCGCAGGGCGATCCTCGTCGCGATCGCCCTCGCCGTGTTGCTCGCCCCCGCGGCCGCGGGGGCGCACTCGCTCTCCGAGGCGGAAGCGATCGAGGCAGCCGACCGCGATCCCGTCGCGCTCGAACAGCGCCAGAAGAACCCGGGGCTGGCACCGGTCGCGAACAGGGTCGAGGGCAACTGGGAGGTCGCCTACTTCGCGGCCGGCAAGCAGGTGGCGCTGGTCGTGGTCGACCCGCGCAGCGGCATCGTGCGCGAGTCCTGGACCGGGCACCAGGTGGCCTGGAAGATGGCGCGCGGCTACTCCGGCTCCTTCGGCCACAAGCTCAACGCGCCCTACGTCTTCCTGCCCCTCTGCGTGCTCTTCCTGCTCGGCCTGGTCGACTGGCGCCGGCCCTGGCGAGTCGCCAACCTCGACCTGCTGGTCCTGCTCGGTTTCGGCGCCTCCCACTTCTTCTTCAACCGGGCCGAGATCGGTGTCTCGGTCCCGCTCCAGTACCCGGTCCTGCTCTACCTCCTCGGCCGCGCCCTGTGGATCGGCTTCCGTGGCAGAGGCGAGGGGCTGCGCCCGGTCTGGCCGGCTGCCTGGCTGCTGGTCGCGGCGCTCTTCCTGCTCGGCTTCCGGGTCGGCCTCAACGTCGCCGACTCCGGCGCGATCGACGTCGGTTACGCCAGCGTCGTCGGCGCCGACCGGATCACCCATGGCGAGCCGGTCTACGGCAACTTCCCCGAGGACGTTTCACAGGGCGACACCTACGGCCCGGTCAACTACCTCGCCTATGTTCCCGCCGAGCTGGCCTGGCCCTGGTCGGGAAGCTGGGACGACCTCCCGGCGGCGCACGCCGCCGCCGTCCTCTTCGACGTCGTCACCTTCGCCCTGCTGATCCTGCTCGGCCGCCGCCTCCGTCCCGGCCCCGCCGGCAACCGCCTCGCCGCCACCCTCGCCTTCGGCTGGGCCGCCTACCCCTACACCGCCTTCGCCCTCGAGTCGAACTCCAACGACACCCTGGTCGGCCTGCTCCTGCTCGCCACCCTGCTGGTCCTCGCCCGCCCAGTTGCCCGCGGCGCACTGGCGTCCCTCGCCACCCTCACGAAGTTCGCCCCCGCGCTCCTTGCCCCGATGCTCCTCACCTATGAGACGAAGCGACGATCAATGCTCCTCTTCGCCGCCGGCTTCGGACTGGTCACAGCCGCCGTGATGCTCTGGCCCGCGATCGACCCCGGCCTCGCCACGGTCTACGACCGCACCATCGCCTACCAGTCCGGCCGCGACTCCCCCTTCAGCATCTGGGGCCAGACCTCGCTCGAGCCACTACGGGTCGCGCTGGTCGCCGCGACCGGAGCCTTCTCCCTCCTCCTCGCGTTCCGCCCTCGGCGGAAGTCCCTGCTCCAAGTCGCAGCGCTGGGGGCGGCCTTGCTGATCTCCCTCCAGCTGACGATGCAGCACTGGTTCTACCTCTACATCGTCTGGTTCTACCCCCTGTTCCTGGTCGCCGTGGCTTCCCTCGAAAGAGAGCGGCTCCCTACTCGGCAGGAGATGCGGGCACCATCACCTGCTCGAACGAGTCGGCCAGTCCCTGCCGATTGACCTCGACCAGCGCCCCCATCACCCAGACGTCGTCCTCCGCCGTTTCGAATTTGGTCGGCATCTGGGTGATCAGGGAGGCGAGCGCCTGCTCCGGTTTGACCCCGAGCACGCTGGTGCGGGAGCCGGTCATGCCGACGTCGCAGATGAAGGCGGTGCCGCCGGGCAGCACCCGGCCGTCCGCCGTCGGCACGTGGGTGTGGGTGCCGAAGACGGCGGCGACGCGGCCGTCGAGGTGCCAGCCCATGGCGACCTTCTCGCTGGTCACCTCGGCGTGGAAGTCGACGATCACGGCGTCGGCCTCAAGCCCGTCGAGGATGCCGTCGACGGTGTCGAAGGGCGAGCGGGCGACCCGCAGGCCAACGGCGCCGCTGAGGTTGATCACCGCGACCCGCATCCCCGCAACCTCGACCACGGTGAAGCCGCGGCCGGGGTTGCCCGACGGGTAGTTGGCCGGCCGCAGCACCAGCCGCTCGCGTTCGAGGAAGCCGTAGGCGTCGCGGTGGCGGTAGACGTGGTTGCCGGTGGTGATCACGCCGGTGCCGGCGCCGAAGAGGTCGTTGGCGGTGCGCTCGGTGATGCCCATGCCGCCAGCCGAGTTCTCCCCGTTGACGACGATCAGGTCCGGCGCGTGCTGCTCACGCAGCGCCGGCATCGTCTCGCGCAGCCCGCGACGACCGGGGCTGCCGACGACGTCGCCGATGAAGAGGACGCGCATAGCCCTCGGACCCTATCTGCGAGATTGAGCCAGGTGGCGATGTCGGACGAGATGCGAGAGCGCCTGCGGCGGGCCGAGGCCTATCCGTACGAGATCCCGGGCCACTCCTTCACCCAGCTCGGGACGCGCACCGTCGAGGCTCACGGACATCCCCGATCTCAGCGGCCGCCGCCCCCTGCTCGCCTACGGCTCCAACGCGGCGCCGGAGGCGCTGACCCGCAAGCTCGCCGCCGAACCGGATACGCCGCTCCCTTTGATCCGCGCTGAGCTCGACGGCTTCGACGCCGTCTACTCGGCCCACCTCTCTCCCTACGGCGCGGTGCCGGCGACGCTTCATCCCAGCCCGGCGACGACCCTGACGGCCTTTGTCGCCTACCCGACCGAGGAGCAGCGCCGCATGCTTTCCGCGACCGAGCCGAACTACGAGCCGGAGCGCCTGAGCGAGATCGACTGCCGGCCAGAGGTCGGCGAGCCGCTCACCGACCTCGACGCTTTCCGTAGCCGCCACGGCTGCCTGCGCCTCGACGGCTCGCCGGTCGCTTTGAGCGCGATCCCAGCCGCGGGCAGGCGCCTGCCCGAGTTGAGCGAGCCAGAAATGCTGGAGCGGGTGAGGGCGGCCTGCTTCCCGGGTCTCGACCTGGCGCGGATGGTCGCCGAGACGATCGCGAGCGGCGGCAGACCGCTAAGTTTGCGCTGAATATGCCTAAAAAACTTCATGAGCCGATCTTCGTGCTCGACTCGGGCGAGCGGATGAACTTCCGGCCCGGCCCGGAGAAACAGGACCAGCTCTAACTGCATCGGTTGGCCTCTCCCCATCGCGCTGTGACTTTTGGTCGCATGGCGACCTTTTCTCACACCGCGGCGAAGCGCCTCAGGGCGAGGCGGGCGAGCAGGCCGTAGGTGACCACCAGCGCCGCGAGGTGCAGCAGGGGGCCGCCGATCCCCGGGCCGGCCGAGTCGAGCGCGGCGGTGATCGCCTCCAGGGCCGGCTTGAAGGGGAAGAGGGCGGTGACGACCTCGACCAGGTCGAAGAGCGTGCCGCCGACCGCGCCGGAGGGGATCAGCGAGAGGAAGGCGACCGGCAGGGTGACCATGAAGGCGAGCAGGGAGACGGCGCGGACGTCGCGCACCGCCGCCCCGAGCGCGGCTCCGGCCGCGGCCAGGGCCGCGCCGCCGCCGAGGATCGCCAGCAGCCAGAGGCCGACCCGCTCCCATTCCAGGGGCACGAATAACTGCAGGCCGAGCAGCATCAGCAGCGTCACCGCCAACCCCACGCCCATCCCCAGCAGCACCTTCTCGCCGAGCAGGGCGAGTGGCGAGACGAGGCCGCGGGTGAGGCGCGGGAAAGCGTTCTCCTCCCGCTCCAGGGCCAGCGACCCGGCGACGAGGAGGACGGTGACGAAGGCCAGGGTGAGGGTGGCGGCGACCGCGATCGCGAAGATTTCCAGCGGCGGCGAGGAGCCGCTGACGACCACCTTCTCGACCTCGATCGGCTGCGCGATCCGCTCGATCAGCGGCCCCGCGACGTCGAGGTTGTCGCCCGCTCGCCCGGCGAAGTCGGTCACCTCCCGCAGCGACTGCCGCAGCGGCCCGCGCGGCAACGCCGGTTCCAGCGCTTCGAGGATCCGGGCGCTGGCACGCAGGCCGAGGATCTGAACCGCGACGGCGCCGGCCTGAAAACGCCCGCCGTCGATCAGCAGCTGGATAAAACGCCCGCCTTCGGCGGCGATCTGGCGGGCGATCGCCAGGTTCGCCTGTGCGAGCAGGGTGGAGATGCGTTCGTCGACCAGCCGCGCCTTGACCGGGTCCTCCTGGTTGACCAGGACTTCGACCCGTGGCACGCCGGGGGTCAGGGTCGAGAGCGAGTTGATCTTGTCGATCAGGTCGTCGGGGAGGACCAGTGCCGCCAGCACGTCGCCGGACTCGACCCTGTCCAGCGCCTCCTCGCGGCTGCCGACCCGCACGCACTCGACCCGGGCGCAGATCCGGTCGTTGACCCCGATCGCGGGCAGTTGCTGGCCGCCGACGCTGACCCTGGTCTCGGCCGGGATCTCGTTGAGCAGGGCGACCCGGGGCTTCTCCGGGTCGCGCGAGATCGCGAAGCCGACGAGCAGCGCGATCAGGATCGGGTAGGCGACGAGCAGGACCGCCTGCAGCGGCGAGCGCCGCAGGATCTGCAGGTCCTTGAGCAGCAGCCAGCGCACCGCTCAGTGCCCCCGGTGGTGGAGGTAGGCGACGAAGGCGGTCTCGAAGTCGCGGTCGGCGGCCTCCGGCGCCTCGCTGCGGACGGCCTCGCGCAGCTCCTCGGCGCCGCCGTCGAAGAGCGACTCGCCGTCGGCGAGGACGAGCAGGCGCTGGCCGTAGCGCTCCGCCTCCTGGATGTCGTGGGTGGAGAAGATCACCGTGGTGCCGTTGTCGGCGAGGCCGGAGACGAACTCCCAGAGCCGCGCCCGCTGGCGCGGGTCGAGCCCGACCGAGGGCTCGTCGAGGAGCAGGACCAGGGGCCGCGAGAGCAGCCCGATCGCGATGTTGATCCGCTGCTGGTTGCCGCCGGAGAGGCGGGCGACGATCTCGTCGCGGCGCTCGCCCAGGCCGGTCAGCTCGAGCATCTCCCCGGCCGAGGCGTGCGGGTCCTCGTGCCGCTCGAGGCGCGCGAACAGCAGCAGGTTCTCGGCCACGGTCAGCTGCCGGTAGAGGGCCGCCTGCTGCGGCACCCAGCCGACCTCACCGTTTGGAACGTCGATCTCGCCCGCGTCTGGCCGAGCTATTCCAGCCAGGATCGAGAGCAGCGTCGTCTTGCCGGCGCCGTTCGGACCGATGATCGCCACCAGCTCACCCCGCTCCGCGGCGAGATTGACCCCCCGCAGTGCTTCGCGATCGCCGTAGCGCTTGACGATGCCCCTGGCCTCCACGCGCCGAACGCTACTGGCCGTCTGTGAAGGGATCCCCATCCCTTCCCTAAACTCGCTTCGAATGCCGTTCCCTGCTACCCGCATGCGCCGCCTGCGTCGCACGGACGCCCTGCGTGGCCTCGTGCGCGAGACGGAGCTCTCGCCGCAGCGCCTGATCCAGCCGCTGTTCGTGCTCGCCGGCGCCGACGGCCGCGAGCCGGTCGAGTCGATGCCCGACATCGAGCGCTACTCGATCTCGGCGCTGGTGGAGGAGGCGGGTGAGATCGCTGCCACCGGAGTCGGCGCGATCCTGCTCTTCGGCGTGCCGGCGGCCAAGGACGAGTCCGGCTCGGGCGCCTACGACGACGAGGGCGTGGTTCAGATGGCGGTGCGGGCCTTGAAGGACGCCCACCCCGACCTCGTCGTGATCACCGACGTCTGTCTCTGCGAGTACACCTCGCACGGCCACTGCGGCTTCGTCCGCGACGGCGAGGTCGAGAACGACATCACGGTCGAGCTGCTGGCCAAAATCGCGATCTCCCACGCCGCTGCCGGCGCCGACGCGGTCGCGCCCAGCGACATGATGGACGGGCGGGTCGGCACGATCCGCTTCCAGCTCGACGAGGAGGGCCACTCGAACGTGCCGATCGTCGCCTACAGCGCGAAGTACGCCTCGGCCTTCTACGGCCCCTTCCGCGAGGCGGCCGGGTCGACCCCCGAGTTCGGCGACCGCCGCGGCTACCAGATGGACCCCGCCAACGCGGACGAGGCGGTGCGCGAGGCCGAGCTCGACCTCGAAGAGGGCGCCGACATGCTGATGGTCAAGCCCGCGACCGCCTACCTCGACGTCGTGCGCCGGGTCAAGGACGCGACCGCCGCCCCGGTCGCCGCCTACCACGTCTCCGGCGAGTACTCGATGCTGAAGGCGGCCGCCGCCAACGGCTGGATCGACGAGCGCCTCGCGGTGCTGGAGACGCTGACCGCGATCCGCCGTGCCGGCGCCGACGCGGTCGTCACCTACTACGCGAAGGAGGCCGCCGGATGGCTTCGGTGAAGCTCCCGCGGTCGAAGGCGCGCTCGCGCAAGGACGGCGCCGCGATCCCGCTCGACGAGACCGACAAGCGGCTGATGAACCTGCTGCAGTCGAGCTTCCCGATCGACCCCGAGCCGTTCGCCCTCCTCGCCTCCGAGGCGGAGCTGGAGCTGGAAGACGTGCTCGCCCGCACCCAGCGCCTGCTCGACGGCCGGATCATCCGCGAGATCACGCCGATCTTCGACACCCGCGCGCTCGGCTACGAGTCGATGCTGGTCGCGGCCAAAGTCGACGGCGAGCACCCGCAGCGGGCGGCGGCGATCGTCAACGCCCACCCCGGGGTCTCGCACAACTACCTGCGCACCCACGACTTCAACCTCTGGTTCACGATCGCCACGCCGCCGGATTCGAAGCTCGGCCTGCGGGGCACGCTGGATGCGCTGATGGAGGAGACCGGGGCCGAGTCGATGCGCGAGCTGCCGACCCTGACCCTGTTCAAGATCAACATGAACCTGGAGATGGAGAAGGGCACCGAGGCGCTTGCCGCGGCGGTCGAAGCGGCACCGCCGCGGGAGCTGGAGGCACAGCCCTACGACGCGGACGACATCGCTCTGATCCGCGCCCTACAGGGCCCGATGGCGGCGGTCGAGCGCCCCTACGACGACGCCGCCGCCGTGCTCGGGATCGAGACCGAGGCGCTGCTCGACCGCCTGCGCGAGATGGTCGACCGCAAGATCCTGCGCCGGGTCGCGGCGATCCTCTACCACCGCCGCGCCGGTTTCTCCGCCAACGGGATGGGCGTCTGGAAGGTGCCCGAGGAGGAGATTGAGGAGACCGGCGCTCGCATGGCCTCCTTCCGCGGCATCTCCCACTGCTACCAGCGCCCGACCTACGAGGACTGGCCCTACAGCGTCTTCACGATGGCTCACGGGCGCTCGAAGCAGGAGTGCGACGCGATCCTCGACTCGATCGCGGCGGAGTGCGGGATCGGGCCGGACGGCCGCGCCACCCTCTACTCCTCGACCGAGTACAAGAAGATCCGCCTCCATTACTTCACCGATGACTACGCCGCCTGGGAGGCCGAGCATTCCTAGCTCCGAGGGGCTGTACGAGCGCGCCCAGCGCGTTCTCCCCGGCGGCGTCAACTCACCCGTGCGGGCACTGCGCCAGATCGGCCGCGAGCCGATCTTTGTCGAGCGCGGTGAGGGCTGCGAACTGGTCGCGGCCGGCGGCGAGCGCTACCTCGACTGGGTCGGTTCCTGGGGGCCGCTGATCCTCGGCCACGCCGAGCCGGCGGTCCTCGCCGCGGTGATCGAGGCGGCGCGGCGGGGGACGAGCTACGGTGCCGCGACCGCGGCCGAGGTCGAGCTGGCCGAGCAGATCGTCGAACGGGTCCCGGCGGCGGAGATGGTGCGGATGACCAGCTCCGGGACCGAGGCGGCGATGAGCGCGGTGCGGCTGGCTCGGGCCGTGACCGGGCGCGAGGTCGTGGTCAAGTTCGCCGGTGCCTACCACGGCCACTCCGACGGCCTGCTCGCCGACGCCGGCTCCGGCCTCGCCACCCTTGGCGTGCCCGGCAGCCCCGGGGTCACCGCCGCCCAGGCCGCGGCGACGGTGGTCGTGCCGTGGAACGACCGTGAGGCCGTCGACCGGGCGCTCGAGGAGCGCCCGGTCGCGGCGCTGCTGGCCGAGCCGGTCGCCGCCAACATGGGCGTGGTCCCGCCCGCCGACGGCTTCCTCGAGTTCCTCCGCTCGGCGACCCGCGACACCGGCGCCCTGCTCGTCTTCGACGAGGTGATCACCGGTTTCCGCGTTGCCCGCGGCGGCGCCCAGGAGCTGTACGGGGTCGAGCCGGACCTGACCGTGCTCGGCAAGGTGATCGGCGGCGGCCTGCCGGCGGCCGCCTTCGCCGGCCCGCGCGAGACGATGGAGCGAGTCGCCCCGGCGGGCGACGTCTACCAGGCGGGGACGCTCTCCGGCAACCCGCTCGCGGTCGCCGCCGGGCGGGCCACCCTCGACCAGCTCGATGCCGCCGCCTACGACCGCCTCGGCGCGCTCACCGATCGCCTCGCCGCCGGACTCGGCGCGCTCGCCGCCGAGCGGCCGCTCCAGGTCGCCGCCGCGCCCGGTTTGGTCACCCTCTTCTTCAGCCCCGAGCCGGTGCGCGACTTCGACGGCGCCCGCGCCTGCGACATCGAGGCGCACGCCCGTTTCTGCCGCGCGATGCTCGAGCGCGGCGTCTACCCACCACCGTCGCAGTTCGAGGCCTGGTTTGTCTCGCTCGCCCACAGCGAGGAGACGGTCGACCGTACGCTCGCGGCCGCTGCCGAGTCACTCGAGGAGGCGCTGCTATGAGCGACCCGGCCACCGCCCTGCGCGACCTCGCCACCGCCCTGCGCGCGGAGGACTCGCCGATCTCGCCGCACGTGATCGAGCCGGCCGACCCGCCGACCCTCGGCACCTTGGCCGCCGCCGGCCCCCGCGCCGCGGCCGCGCCGGCCACCTACGCCTTGGTGGTCGAGGCGGTGCACGAGGGCTACCTACTCCACTACGGCGACCCGCGCCTGCTCGCCGGCCACGATTCGGACCTTGCCCTGCTCGCCGGTGACTACCTCTACGCGCTCGGCCTCGACCGCCTCGCCGCGCTCGGCGACACCCGTGCGGTCGCGATCCTCAGCGAGCTGATCGCCCGCTGCGCCCAGCTCCACACCGAAGGGGAGCCGGGCGCGATCACGGGGCTATGGGAGGCCGCCGCCCGCGAGATTGGCGGCGCGGCGTCCTAGGAGGGTCTAGTTGACGTGCCTCACCACGTTCCGAACGCCGTGAAGTAGATCCGGGCCCGCCGAGAGGCTGTGGGTGTTGACGCCTACGACCTCAAGGAGGCCCGGATGCAGCACCGTAATGCCCCGCTCACCCCGAACGGCCGCCGCCGCCTGGTGGCGCTGGTGGAAGAGGGCGGCCTCACATTGCAGGCGGCCGCGGCCGCCTGCAATGTGGCGAAGTCGACAGCCCATGTCTGGGTCTCGCGCTGGCGGGAGGCGGGCGAGGAGCAGAGGCGCAGCCTGACCTGCCTGCAGGACCGCTCCTCCCGACCCCATCACAGCCCGAGGATGCTGAGCGAGGAAGACCATGAGCGCTGCTGCGAGGTGCGCCGTCGCACCGGCTGGGGACCGCGACTGGTCGCCTCGGAGGTGGGGATTCCCCACGCGACGGTGCACCGGGCACTGCGCCGGCGCGGCTGCTCGCGCCGCCCCCGAGAACCACGGGCGTCGGTTCGCCGCTACGAGTGGCCCTGTCCCGGCAACCTGCTGCACATGGACACCAAGCGCCATGCGCGCTTCATCGTCCCGGCCACGCGGTGACCGGGGTGCGCACACAGCGCTCGCGCGGGGCCGGCTGGGAGTTCGTCCACACTCTCGTCGATGACTGCTCCCGGCTCGCCTACTCAGAGATCCACGACGACGAGCGAGCCGCGACCGTCACCGAGTTCACCCGCCGGGGCCTGGACTGGTTTCTGGCGCGAGGGGTCGTGACCGAGCGGCTGCTCTCAGACAACGCCTGGGTCTACGTCAAGAACAAGGGTCTGGCACAGCTGCTCGGCGAGCGGGGCATCGAGCATTGGCGCACCAAGCCCTACTCGCCGCAGACCAATGGGAAGGTGGAGCGCCTGCAGCAGACGATGGATCAGGAGTGGGCTCGGGGCCTCAGCTATCGATCAAGCGCCGATCGTCGGGCGGCGTTGCCACACTGGCTCGACCACTACAACGAGAGCCGTCGCCACTCAGCTCTCGGCAACCGCCCGCCTATGGCTCGCGTTCGGGACGTCTTGGGGCACGACATCTAGCTATTCGAACTTCGAGGGGTCGATCAGGCAGTAGTCGAAGTCGAAGCCGAGCACGGCGTTGTTGGCGAGGTTGGCGTTGCGGGTCAACTTCACCGAGAGGGTCTGGGCCTTCGTTTTCTGGTCGTTCTTCAGCGCCTTGCTGATTTCGCTGAGCATCTGGGTCTGGTCGTCGAGGTAGCCGAACCACTTCTTCAGCTTCGCCACGTCGGCGACCGGCTGCGGGACCGCCTTGATCTGTTTCACGGCCTTGCCAAATGCACTGGCGGCCTTGCTGAACTGGCCGGCCGCGACCGCGAGCTGGCCTTTCTGGATCTTCTTGCGGACGCCGGCGAGGGTCCGTTCGTTGGCCTTGGTGTTGGTCTTGCAGATCGGCTCGACCGCGGTCACATAGCTTTCTCGCGTCTGGGTCGGCGACGTCGCCGCGAAGGCGCTGGTTGCCAGCAGCGCGGCAAGTGCCAGCACGGCGGCAAAGATTCTGGGAACTCTCGTGTAGGTCTTCATCTGGTGGCCTCCCTGGCTGTTGGCGCTCGTCATCCCGTTATCCCTAAAACGGCGCGGGCGGAATCGTAGCGGTCGTCCCCGCGGTGGCTTCGACTCGGTTTCGGCGCCAACGCAATAGACTCCCCTGTCCGGATACCTGAAGCGACTTTGGCTGACGAAGCGGACAAGATGAACGGGGCCGAGGAGGCCCCCCGGCAAGCGCGGGAGAAGCCCGTTCCTCCCGGCTATTTCGAGGGCGAGTCGATGACTCGCCGTCGCGCTTTCACGATCGCGGCCCAGGGCCTGGGTGGCGTCGCCGGCGCCGCGATCATCCTGCCGGCGGTCGGGTTCGCGGTCGCGCCGATCTTCCACCGCGGCAAGGAGCGCTGGGAGGCGGTCGGCCCGGTCAACGACTTCGTCGAGGACACCTACCGCCAAGTCGTCTTCACCGAGACCGAGGGCGTTGCCGACGTCGGCAAGAGCCTCGCCTATGTGCGCAAAGGCTCCGAGCTCTACGACGAGGACCCGAACTCCTTCGTCGCCGTTTCCAATCGCTGCGTCCACCTTGGCTGCCCGGTCCGGTTCGTCGAGGCCGCCGGCAACTTCATCTGCCCCTGTCACGGCGGTGTCTACGACTTCGAGGGCAAGCGGATCGGCGGCCCGCCGGTGCGCCCGCTCGACCAGTTCCAGACCCGGGTCCGCAACGGCCAAGTCGAAGTCGGCCCGCGCTACAGCGTCACCTCGCAGATGGAGCCGGTGCGCGCCCGCGACCCGGGCGAGTTCACCGGCGGGATCTGGGAGTACCTCTACCCGCCCCGCCCCTCTACCTTCCCGGCGCCCTGATGCCGAAAATTCCCCTCCCCAAGATCCCGGACAAAATCGTCCCAGCGCCGCTGCGCAAACCGGCGAAGCCGGGGGCCGGCGGCGATCCCAAGGGCCAGGCCCCGCAGGACCTGAAGACGGCGCCCCCGGAGCGCCAGACGCACGTGCAGAAACTGACCGACCAGGCCAAAGAGGCCCCGGTCGACGTGCTCGCCTGGGTCGACCAGCGCACCGGTGCCAGCGGCTTCCTCACTGGGATGCTCTACCGCAAGGTGCCGAAGGGGACCAACTGGTTCTACACGCTCGGCTCCGCGACCCTCTTCGCCTTCATCGTCCAGGCCGTGACCGGCGTCTTCCTGGCGATGTTCTACACGCCCTCGGCGACCCAGGCTTACGCCTCGATCTCCCACATCAACAACGAGGTGCCGCTCGGCGCCCTGGTCCACGGGATGCACAAATGGGGCGCCAGCGTGATGGTGATCCTGGTCTTCCTGCACATGGGCCGCACCTTCTTCTTCGGTGCCTACAAGTACCCGCGCGAGCTGAACTGGGTGATCGGCGTGGTGCTGCTGATCCTGACGATGACGATGGCCTTCACCGGCTATCTGCTGCCATTCGACCAGCGCTCCTTCTGGGCCTCGATCGTCGGCATCAACATCAACGGCACCGGCCCGGTCGTCGGTCCTTACCTGAGCGACTTCCTGCGCGCCGGCCCGGAGCTGGGGGCGACGACGCTGGCCCGCTTCTACGCGATCCACATGCTGCTGGTCCCGGGCGCGATCATCGCCCTGATCGGCGCCCACCTCTACCTCGTGGTCAAGCTCGGCACCACGGCGCCACCCTGGGTGCGGGCTGAGAAGCCGAAAGTGGCGGCCCCGGTCGCCCAGCTCGATGCCGGCGTCGAGGACAACGGCCGCGGCAACGGAGCCGTCTCGTGAAGCCGCAGGACAAGCAGAAATACCTCGAGGAGTACGAGCTCCTGAAGAAGAAGGGGAAGCCGTTCTTCCCCTACGCGGTGCTGAAGGACTCGACGATGGCGCTGATCGTGGTCGGCGTGATCATCGCGATGGCGCTGATCCTCGGCGCCGAGCAGGGGCCGAAGGCCGACCCGACCTCGACCACCTACGTGCCGCGCCCCGAGTGGTACTTCTTCTTCCTCTTCGAGGTCCTGCGCGTGATCAAACCGCCGGAGCTGGTCCCGATCGCGACGATCGGGATCCCGACGATCTGCATGGTGCTGCTGCTCCTGCTGCCCTTCTACGACCGCGGGCCGGAGCGCCGCCCCGAGCGGCGCCCGATCGCCACCACCGCCGGCATCCTCACGATCATCGCGATGGGCTACCTGACCTACCTCGGCGCGATCGGCGGCTCGCCGACCGAGATCGAGATGGCGGTGGCGCCGCAGTACGAGGCCGGCAAGGAGGTCGTGGCCGGCGCCGGCTGCCTCGCCTGCCACAAGATCGGCGAGAACGGCAACCATGGGCCGGGCCCGGACCTGACTCATATCGCGGAGCGGGTGCCGCGGGCCGCGATTCTGCGCTCGGTCGAAATCGGGCCGGGTATCATGCCCTCCTTCCGCGATCTGCCGCCCAAAAAGCTGGAAGAGATGGCCGATTTCCTCGCTTCGCTCGACTAGACCCTCGCGTGACTCGGCCCAGTTCGCTGGGCAGGTCAACCGCATGTTCGACCGGGTAGCCGGTCGTTACGACGCGCTCAACTCGGTGATGACGGCGGGGCTGCACCACGGCTGGCGCGAGCGGGCCGCGGCGCGGGCCGAGCTTGCGCCGGGGGACTCGGCGCTCGATATCTGTTGCGGCACCGGTGACCTCGCGCTTGAGCTCTCGCGCCGGGTTCGGCCGGGCGGCCACGTGGTCGGCTGCGACTTCTCCGAGCCGATGCTCGACCTCGCCCGCGAGAAGGCGGCCGAGCGCGGCGTCGAGGGAGCCCGGTTCGAGTGGGCTGACGCGCTGCGGCTGCCCTACGACGGCGAGCGCTTCGACGCCGTCACGGTCGGCTTCGGGGTCCGCAACCTCGCCGATCTCGACCGCGGCCTGAGTGAGATGGCGCGGGTCCTGAAGCCCGGCGGCCGCGCCGTGATCCTCGAGATCACGCAGCCGACCCGGCCGCCGCTCTCGTTCTTCTTCTCGCTCTGGTTCGACCGGATCGTGCCGCTGCTCGGCTCGTTCTCGGCCGAGCCGGAGGCTTACTCGTACCTGCCGGAATCGGTTCGCGGCTTCCCCGGCCCTCGCGGGCTGGCCGAGCGGATGGACCGGGCCGGGTTCGAGCGGATCCGGTACACGGTGCTCGCCGGCGGGATCATCGCGATCCACAGCGCCGTCCGTCGGTGACCAGGCGCTCGGCCGTGCCGCCGCCGGTGACGGCGGTCCTGGACGCGTCGAGCCGCTGGCTGCCGGCCCGTCTCGGCGAGGTCGAGGAGACGCTGCGCGCCGCGGTCGCCGGGCACGGCGAGCGGCTGGACGCGGACGCGGCGGCAACCCTGGGCGCCGGCGGCAAGCGGCTGCGGCCGATGCTGGTCCTGCTCTGCGCCGGTGAGCGCGCCGCCGCCGCGGCGGTGCGGGCGGCGACCGCGATCGAGCTGGTCCACATGGCGACCCTGGTCCACGACGACGTGCTCGACGAAGCGCCGCTGCGGCGCGGCCTGCCGACCATCGCGGCCACCTCCGGTCGCGACCGAGCGCTGGCGACCGGCGACCTGCTGCTGGCTGGCGCCTTCACCCTGCTCGCCGAGGCCGGCGACGGCCGCGCGGTCGAGCTGCTGGCCGCCGCCTCGGTGGCGCTGGCCCGGGGGGAGCTGATGCAGCGCCACGACGCCTTCGACCTCGCGATCTCCGAGCAGCGCTACCTGGAGCGCTGCCGGCTGAAGACCGCGAAGCTGTTCGAGTGCGCCTGCCTGCTCGGCCGCGACGATGCGCACCTGCGCGAGTTCGGAGCCGAGATCGGCCTCGCCTTCCAGCTGCTCGACGACGTGCTCGACGTCGCCGGGCCAGCGGAGCGCACCGGCAAGGCGCGCGGCACCGACCTGCTCGACGGCACGGTGACGCTGCCGCTGATCGAGGCGATCGCGTTCGACCCCGCGATCGGCGAGGTCGAACTGCAAGCCCTCGACCCGGCGGGCGCCGAGGCGCTCTGTGACCGGATCGCGGCAACCGGTGCGCTCGAGCGGGTCCGCGCCCGCGCCCTGGAGATGGTGGCGGCGGCGAAGCGCGGCCTTGCCACGGCCGACTTCGAGGCCGAACAGCGGCAGCTGCTGGAGCTGGTCGCCGACGGCGTCGTGCAGCGCTACAGCTGAGCGGCGCTCAGCCGAAGTCGTCGGCGCCGATCAGGTCGGCCGCGAGCGCGGCGACGAAGGCATCCGCCATGTCAGCCATGTTCGCGTGCTCGAGCGCCCGCAGCTCGTCCGCCAGCTCGTGAGCGCCGAGGTCGAGCTGCTCGTCGAAGTCGTCGATCTCACGCTCGCCGTGAACGCCCTGGCAGGACCACTCGCACTCCGGGCAGCGCCGCCAGATTCGCCAGTGGGCGCGGTCGCCGGCCTGTTCCCAGCAGGTCGGCTGGACCAGGCAGGAGCCGCACTCGGGGCAGATGTGCAGTGCTTTCGCTTGGGTCTGGTCGCGACTCTGCTCTCGCATGGTGTACCTATCGAACCCAATTCAGCGCAACTTGATCCGCACCTTTCCTGAATTTCGCCAAAGAAACCCAAGTACCGAGTATGCAATTGCGCAACCGGTACTGATCCGGCCGGCGATCGTGGCCGTTACCATTGCCTAGATGCCCGGAAACATCGGACTTCCAGAGATCGCGATCGTCCTGATCATCGCCCTGCTCGTCTTCGGCCCGAAACGGCTGCCGGAGCTGGGCCGCTCGCTCGGCCGCGGGATCCGCGAGTTCAAAGGCTCGATCGGCGGCGACCACGACGACGAGGACGAGAAGCCGAAGCTCGAGCCGTCGAAGCCCGCCGAGGCGCACAGCGACCAGCCGGCCGAGGCCGAGGTCGTCCGCAACAAGCCCAGCTGAGGCGCGGGCGCGATGGCCCGCCGCGTCAGGGCGGTCTCCCACGACGACCGCCTCACCCTGGTCGAGCATCTCGACGAGCTGCGCAACCGGCTGATCGTCTGCATCGCCGTCTTCGGCGTCGCCCTGGCGCTCTGCTTCTGGCAGAACCACCTGCTGCTCGAGATCGCCAACGGCCCTCTGCCTGGCGACCACGAGCTGCTCACTCTCGGCGTCACCGAGCCGTTCACGACGACCTTGACCGTCTCCGTTTACGGGGCGCTGGTGCTCTCGCTGCCCCTCCTCCTCTACCAGCTCTACGCCTACGTCCTGCCCGCCTTCAGCCGGGCCGAGCGCCGGATCGTGCTGCCGATCCTGCTGCTCTTCCCGGTCCTCTTCCTGGCCGGCCTCGCCTTCGCCTACTTCGTGGTGATGCCGGCCGCGCTCAACTTCCTGCTCAACTTCAACGACAGCCAGTTCAACACCCAGCTCCGCGCCCGCGACTACTACAGCTTCTTCGCGATGACCGAGATCGCCTGCGGGCTGATCTTCCAGATGCCGCTGGCGATCATCGCGGTCACCCGGCTCGGGATCGTGCGGGTCGAGCAGCTCAGCGAAAACCGCCGCTACGCCTATCTGGCGATCGCGATTCTCGCCGCGGCGCTGCCCGGCGTCGACCCGGTGACGATGCTCATTGAGATGGTTCCGCTGCTTGTTCTATACGAGTTGAGTATCTTGCTTGCGCGGGCTTTTGGCCGGCCGGGAGCAGTGAGCGGAGCGGTGGAACCCTCGACGCAGGAGCATTGAGAGAAGCGATGGCATCGAACGACGGCGAGCGCAGGATGCTCTTCGACATCCGGGGACGGCGGAAGAACGTCGTCCGGGTCGTCTACGCGATCCTCGCCCTGCTGATGGGGCTGAGCCTCTTCCTGGTCGTCGGCCCGGCACCCATTCAGGACCTGTTCGGGATCAACAGCGCCACCAGCAACGCCTCCGACCAGTTCGAAGACCAGGTCGAACGGATCGAACTGCGGCTGAAAAAAGAACCGGACAACCCGGAGCTGCTGTTGGCGCTGACCCGCGCCCAGATCAACCTCGGCAACTCGCTCGCCGTCCCCACGGAAACCGGCATCGCCTACACGCCGGAATCGCGGCAAGAGCTGTTCAAAGCCAGCGAAACCTGGGCGAAATACCTGAAAGCGACCGACGAACCGAGCGGGAGCGGCGCCCAGCTCGCCGCCCAGGCCTTCTTCGGGCTGGCGCAGACGGCGCGCACGACCAGCGAAGCGCTGGGCAACGTGCGCGAAGCGGCTGACGCGCAGCAGATCGTCGCCGACGAGCGGCCCAGTCTCGGCAGTCTCAGCACGCTGGCGATCTACCGCTACTTCTCTTTCGACTACGCCGGCGCCGACCAGGCCCGCGAGCAGGCGCAGAAATACGCCGGGACCAAATTCGAACGCGAAAGCCTCGACAAACAGCTGGACGAAAGCGAGAAACGCGGCCGCGCGTTCGAAAAACAGGTCCAGCAGATCGAAAAAGAAGCGCGCGAAGCGCGCGAACGGGGCGAAGGCGCCACGGTCAATCCGCTGGCCGAAAACAACCCGCTGGCGGGCGGGTAGCGGCGCTCCGAGATGGGCCGTGTAGGGCTCGAACCTACGACCTTGAGATTAAGAGTCTCCTGCTCTACCAACTGAGCTAACGGCCCGGGGTCGGCAAGTATAGGAAGACGCGCTCGTCGGGTGAGCGGCTACTCGGCGGTGCACGCCCTTTCGACGCTGCCGTCGATGATCGTGCCGTCGGCGAAGGTGAAGCGACCGCGGGTGTGGAGGATCCCGTCCGAGCAACGGGCCGCGACGTAGCTGCGCCGTTGGCCGCCGACGTTGAAGCGCCGGCCGACCGTCGCCTCGACCCGGGTGATCGAGCCCAGGCCGCCGGCGAGCTCGGGAAAGACGAGGCTGGCGCGGTAGCGGAAGCTCCCGCGGCGCTTTTCGATCGGGACGAGCATCGCGAAGGTTTCGGCCCCCGGCGGGGGAGTGCGTGCGTGCAGGATCACGGTCGCGGTCCCGTTCTGCGCCGGCCCGTTGAAGATCGTCAGCGCCGAGCTGACGGGGATCGGACCGGAAGCGGTGTCGACGACCGCTTCGACCTTGCCGGTGCCGACAATCGCGCCGCGGCAGGCCGCGCGGGCTTCGGCCACGCCGGCGCTCGCGACCCGATCTCGCGGACAGGCCGGCAGCCCGGCGCTGTTGAGGCGGCCATCGCGATCGAAGTCGATCGCGACTTCCCGCAGCGGGACCGGGCGGGCGCCGCCCCTGGCCGAGATTTCGAAGAAGCCTTCGAACTCGATCGGGGCGTAGTGGTTGCGCGGCAGGGTTTGCGGCTCGAAACCGCCGTTGGCGCGCAGCACGATGTTGTCGACCTTGACCAGGGCGCTGTCGGCGACGGTGGCGGTAGCGAGCGTCGCCAGAGCGCAGCAGAGCACGAGGGCGCGGCTCAGCGCGGCTCGTGGCATGGCGAGGTGAGGATGCCGGGGAAGAGGCTGCCGTCGGCGAAGCTGAGCTTGCCGAAGACCTGGAGCCGGCCGCCGACGCAGTGGGCGTTGACGTAGCCGACCTTCTTGCCGCCGCGCATCCAGGTCTTGCCGACGGTGGCTTCGGCGAGCGTCGCGGCGCCGTAGCCTTCGGCGATCGGCGGCAGCTCGATCTCGACCCGGTAGCCGTAGCGGCCGTTCTGTATCCGCTCGACGGTGAAGGGGACGAGGACGGCCTTCGGGACCGGCAGCGTCTCCCAGGCGTGCGCGATCAGGGTTGGCCGCCCGCCCTGTGGCGGGCCGTTGAAGAGAGTGAGGGGCGACTCGATCCGGGTCGCTGCCTGGCCGGGCAGCCGCACGTCCGCTTTGCCGCTTCCGCGGCCGACGATCGCGCCCGCGCAGCGCTCGCGGGCGACCGCGGGCGTGGTTCCGGCGAGCTTGGCGAGGGTGCAGACCGGTAGGCCCTTGGTGTCGACGGTGCCGTTTTTGTCGACCTTGAAGAGGATCTGCGTCAGGGCCGGGGGCGCGGAGTCCTTGGCCTTGACGCGGACGACGGTGCTGATGCTGACCGGCGCGTTGCCGCGGGCCGGCAGCTCGGGCGGGGTGATGCGCGCCGTGGCGCTGACCATCGTCCCGTCGAGTTCGAACTTGAGCGCGTGGGCCGTTCCCGCGGTCGCAAACGCAAGCGCAATTACGCCCAAAAGCGTTCTTAACACAGTCTTCTGCATCCGTTCGCTCCCTCCCGCTACCCGGACCGCCAAACTACCACGCGTGGGAAGGAGGATTAGCAGGGGTCGGCCGGATCCAGGGGAACCGGATTCGGACCGTCGCCCCCCCCTGACGCTGCGCCATCCGCGGGCGTTGCTTGCCGTGGCCGCCGTGGTCCTGATCGGCCTCGGCGCGATCGGGACCGGGGTCGAGGAGAAGCTCAACCCGACCACGCTGGACATCCCCGGCACGGAATCCTCGCGCTCCAGCGACCTGCTGCGGCAGAACTTCGGCGACTCGATGCCGTTCGCGATCCTGCTGCGCGGACCGGCGGCGGCGGTCGATCGGCAGGGCCCGGAGCTGGTCCGCGCCCTGCGCGCCGAGCCCGCGGCGACGACGCTCTCCCCCTGGGACCGCGGCTCGACCTCGGAGCTGCGGCCGAGCCCGCGGCGGGCGCTGATCATCGCCGACTTCCACGTCGACATCAAAGAGGGCGTGAACGAGACCGTTCCGCGGCTCGAGGAGATCCTCGCGGAGGAGATCCGGCCGCCGGTGCGGGCGACCCAGACCGGGCAGGCGACTTTGACCAACGCGCTCGAGGAGCGCTCGATCTCCGCTGCCGAGCGCGGCGAGCTGATCGCCTTCCCGTTCCTGCTGATCGTGCTATTGCTCGTCTTCCGGGCGCCGCTGGCGGCGGCGATCCCGCTCGTCTTCGGGGCGCTGACCGTGCTCTCCTCGCGCGGCATCCTCTACTTCGCGGCGGGCTGGTTCGACATCAACGCTTTCGCCCTGACCGTCTGCTCGATGATGGGGCTGGCGCTGGGGGTGGACTACGCGCTGCTGATGGTCTCCCGCTTCCGCGAGGAGCTGGCGGAAGGGAAGGACCCGCTTACCGCCGCCTGGGCGACGCGGCGCACCGCCGGCCGCACGACGATCTTCGCCGGCAGCACGCTGGTGCTCTCGATGCTGGTCTCGATGTTCATCCTGCCCGGCTCACTGCTGGCCTCGCTGGCCGGCACCCTGGTCATGGTCGTGATCCTCACCGTGACGATCGCGACGATCGTCGGCCCGGCGGTGCTGACCCTGCTCGGGCCGAATGTCGACCGCTGGCGGATCGGCGCCAGGCCGAACGGCCGCTCGCGACTGATGACGGTCGTCTCGGCGGCCTTGCGGAGGCCGGTACTGGTCTCGGCCGTGATCGGCGGCGTCGTGCTGCTCCTGGCGGCGCCGGCGATCGGGCTGCAGACCGGCCCACCCAGCCCGGAACAGCTGCCGACCGACGACCAGGCCCGCGAGGACGCCGAACTGATCGCGCGCGAAGCGGCCCCCGGGTTCGAAGCCCCCTTCGTGGTCGTCGCCGAAACCGAGGAAGGGGCCGTCACCGACGCCGACACGCTCGACGCGCTCGACCGCTTCCAGCGCGGCCTCGCCGAGTTGCCGGGGGTGCAGATCGTGGTCGGGCCGAGCCAGGTCTCCCAACGTGTCGGGCCGCTGCAGGAAACCGGCAACGCGATCCTCTCCTCCAACGGCAACATCGGCCCGGTCAAACAGCTGGGCCGGCTGGGCCGCGGCCTCGACCGGGTCGCCGGCGGGATCGGTCAGCTGCGCGGCGGCATCGACGAAGCGAGCGAGGGGGCCGGGCTGCTCGCGATGGGGACCGATCGCGCCGGCGAGGGAGCGGAGCTGATCGCCAACGGGCTGAGCCGGGCGCTGGCCGGTAACGAGGAGGCGATGAGCGGCCTCGACCGCTTCGTCAGCGGCGCCAAGCGCCTCGCCGCCGCCCAGGAAAAGGCGGCGCTGGGGGCGCTGCGCCTGCGCTTTGGCATCGAAGGGCTGGGCGGCGTCAACCTGCGCTCGAGCGGGCTCAATCCCGCGCGCGAGCTGGAAAAGTCCCTGAAGCAGGACGCGAATACGACCTTGCCCAAGCTGCTGGCCCCGGCGAAAGAAGCCGACGCGCAGCTGAAAGCGGCGCTGGCCCAGCTGCAGGCGATGACGGTCGGCAAAGAGGACCCGACCTACGCGGCGGCGCTGGAGGCGGTGCGGCGGGCGAGCGCCGCGGTCAGCGGGGTCGACCCGGCAACCGGGGCGCCCGTCACCCCCGGCTACACCGGTCTGCCGGCGGAACTGGAAGCGCTGCAGGCCCGGCTGCTCGAAGACGTCGAGAACGCCGAAGACGTGACTGCCTGGCTGCAGTCGTCCCTGGGCAACCTGAAACGAGTCGCCAACGCGGCCAAACAGCTGACCGACGGCCTGCGGCAGATCGCCACCGGGGGCAAGCAGTTCGCGCAAGCCTCGGAACGGATCGAGCGCGAAGCGACGACGCTGGGCAACGGCCTCGGCCGGCTCAGCGAGGGCGCCGCCGCTCTGGTTGGCGTCCTCGCCCAGCTCGGCGGCGGGGCCGAGATCCTGGAAGCTGGGCTGTCGGAAGCGTTCGTGCGCTCGGCACCGCTGGAGCCGGCACTCGAACGGGCCAGCGTCCAGGTGCTGTCCGGCAAGGAGCGGATCAACCGCCAGGCAGGCCGGATCGCGGACGCGACGCCGAACCTCTTCAACTCCGGTTATTTCGTGCTCTCCGCGCTCGATGGCGCCCAGCCCGAAGCGCGCAGGGTCGCGGGCGAAAGGATCGACCTGCGCCACGGCGGCCGCGCCGCCTCGATGCTGGTGATCTCCCGCTACTCCTTCAACACCCCCGGCTCGATCGCGCTCAACGAGCGGCTCAACGAGGACGCGGAGGCGCTGGCCGAGGAAACCGGCCTGAAGACCGGGGTCGCGGGCGGCGCCGCCCAGCTAAACGACTACAGCCGCGTTACCCGCGAGGTGATCCCGCTGGTCGTCGCCGCGATCACCTTCGCCACCTTCCTCGTCCTGATCCTTGTCCTGCGCGCGGTGTTGCTGGCGGCGCTCGCGGTGGCGCTCAACCTGGTCACGGTCGGGGTCGCCTTCGGGATCCTCACGCTGCTCTCCGGCCTGCCGGCCGACCTGCCCTTCGGCGGCCGCGAATACATCGACGCGGTCGGGGCGGTGATGATCTTCGGGATCGTCTTCGGCCTCTCGATCGATTACGCGGTCTTCCTCCTGGTGCGGATGCGCGAGCACTACGACCGCAACGGGGACAACGCCGCCGCGATCGAGTTCGGGCTGGACAAGACCGCGCGGGTGATCACCGGCGCGGCGGCGATCATGATGGCCGTCTTCATCGCCTTCGCCGGCTCCTCGCTGGCGACCGTGAGCCAGCTCGGCATCGGCCTCACCGTGGCGGTGATCCTCGACGCCACCGTGGTCCGGATCGTCCTGCTGCCGGCGCTGATGCTGCTGATCGGCGACCGGGTCTGGTGGCTGCCGCGCTGGATGGACCGCTCGATCCCGAAGTTCGAGGTCTGAGCGCGCCCAGCGAGCGCGTTGATTTCCAGTTAAGTCCCCGCTAACGGCGCGCTTGCCGGGAGTCGCTCGGATACGATTCTCGCGCCCGTTCCACCGGGTCGGAGGCCGGGGAACGAACAAGCGACGACCCGTGGCTGCTGCGAAACCCTTAGGCGAGGAGAAAAGCTCGGCTCCGAGCCGGGGGACCACCCCTGCGCGGATCGCCGTGATCGCGGCCCTTGCGATCGCCGTGATCGCCCTCGCGATCGTCTATTTCAGCGGCAACGGTGGCCACCAGTACACCCTCGTCTTCCAGAACGCCGGCCAGCTGGTCAACGACAACCAGGTGCTGATCGGCGGCTCGCCGGTCGGCTCGGTGAAGAGCATCGAGCTCAGCGAGGACAACCTGGCCGAGATCGAGGTCGAGGTCGAACAGGAGCTGCACGAGGGGACGACGGCGGTGATCCGCGCCACCTCGCTCTCCGGCGTCGCCAACCACTACGTCTCGATCCACCCGGGGCCGAACAGCAACCCGGCGCTCGACGACGGGGCCGAAATCGGGCTCGGGTCGACCACCACCCCGATCGACATCGACCAGTTCTTCAACACCTTCCCGCCCTCGGTGCGCCGCGGGCTGTCCGACTTCATCCAGGGCAACGCCGCGACCTTCGAGGGCGAGGGCCGGCCGGCAACGAAGCCTTCAAGTACTTCGGGCCGGCGCTCAACCGGACCGGCGCCTTCGTGCGCGAACTGAACGCCGACCAGCGCCTGCTCGAGCGCTTCGTGGTCGACTCGAGCAAGCTCGCGACCACGGTCGCCGCCCGCGGCGAGTCGCTCTTGAGCGCGATCTCCAACGCCAGCACCGCCTTCGACGCGATCGCGGCGGAGAACATCGCCTTCGACCAGAGCCTGCGCCGCCTGGCACCGTTCATGCGCCAGGCGAACACGACCTTCGTCAACCTCCGCGCCGCCCTCGACGACCTCGAACCGTTCGTCGAAACCGCGAAGCCGGCGACCCGCAACCTCGCCCCCTTCTTGGCCGAACTGCGGCCGGTCCTGTCCAAGTTCATCCCCTTCACCCGCAACCTGCGACTGGCCGTGAGTCGGCCCGGCCCGGGCAATGACACGGCCGACCTGCTGGCCGACCTGCCGACCGTGGAACAGCGGGCCTCGCGGACGTTCCCCCACGCCGAAGAGGCGATTGCCGCCTTCCAGCCGAACCTCAACTTCGCCCGCGCCTACACGCCGGACCTGTTCGGCGCGATCGGCAAGATCGGCGCTGCCGCCGGCTACTACGACGGCAACGGCCATTACGTGCGCGTCTCGACCGCGCTCCAGAACGTCTTCAAATACAACGAAGGGTCGCTCGAACCGATCGCCGAGAGCCAGCAGTTCGACGCCTTCGGCGGCTCGGCGGGAACCCGTCGCCCCTGTCCCGGCGGCGCCACGCAGCCGGCGCCCGACGGCTCCAACCCCTGGGTCGGCGGTGGCAGCGTCAACTCCTCGGAATGCAACCCGGCCGACGTGCCCCCAGGACCATGACCCGGCGGCTGATAATCGCGGGGGCGCTGGTGCTGGCCGTGGTCGCCGTGGTCCTGATCGCCTCCGGCGGCAACGGCGACGACGGCGCCTACAAGGTCCGCGCGGTCTTCGACAACGGCGCTTTCATGGTCAAGGACGAGCAGGTACGGGTGGCGGGCGCCAACGTCGGCACGATCGAGTCGGTCGACGTCTCGATGCCGGGTGAGACCGTTGCCTACCGCGACGGCGAGCCGGTCGCGGTCGCCGGCAAGGCGATCATCGTGATGAACATCGAAGACCCCGGCTTCCAGGACTTCCGCGAGGACGCCAGCTGCCAGATCCGGCCGCAGTCGCTGATCGGCGAGAAGTTCATCGACTGCCGCCTGACGGTGCCGCGTGCCCCCGGTGCCCCTGTGCCGCCGGCGCTGAAAGAGGTCCCGGAGGGTGAGGAGGGCGCCGGTCAGTACCTGCTGCCGCTCGGGCGCAGCGGCGCCAGCGTCGACCCGGACCTGATCAACGACATCCAGTCGCTGCCCTACGCGCAGCGCTTCCGGCTGATCTTCAACGAACTTGGCGCCGGCCTCGCCGGGCGCGGCGGCGATCTGAAGGAGTTGATCAAGCGGGCGAACCCGGTCCTGCGCGACGTCGACCGGCTGTTCGGGATCCTCTCCGCCCAGCGTGAGCAGCTGGCCCAGCTGACTGCCGACTCCGACGAAATCCTCGCGCCGTTCGCCCGCGAGCGCGCCGCTGTCGCCGGCTTCTTCACCAACGCCGGCGCGGCCGCCGAGGCGAGCTCGGAGCGGGGTGAGCAGCTGGAAGAGTCGCTGCGCAAGCTGCCCACCTTCCTGCGCGAGTTCCGGCTGACGATGCGCGACCTGCAGGGCTTCGCCGACGCGGCGACGCCGGTCTTCGACGATCTCGGCACCGCGGCCCCGTCGTTCACCGAAGCGACGCGGGCGCTCACCCCCTTCTCGGAGGCGACGACGGTGGCGCTGAAGAGCCTCGGCGAGACCGGCGAAGCCTCCGGCCCGATCTTCCGCGAAGCCGACCCGATCGCGCGTAAGACGACCGAACTGGCCCGAACCGGCCTCGCGCCGACGAGCGAACTGGCAGAGCTCTTCGTCAACCTGCGCGAGACCAAAGGCTGGGACGGCCTGGTCGAACTGATCTACAACACCAACGCCTCGATCAACGGCTTCGATCAGTACGGGCACTACGGACGTTCCCTGATCACGCTCAGCAACTGCATCGACTACGTGCCGACCAGCCAGGGCACCTCGGGATGCTCGGCACAGTTCAACGGGCCCACCGCCAGCGAAGCCGGCGATGCCGGCACCAGTGCCGCCAGCCTCTACCGCCTTTTGCAGCAGGAGCTGATCGGCCAGACCGGCGCCGTCGCGGCGGAAGAAGGCCCCGCGGCAGGGATCGGACAGGCCGGCGAAGCCGATGGTGCGAGTGGGGATGGCGAAGCCGGCATCGCCGACGCATCGAAGACCGGGGGCACCGCCCCACTCCTCGACTATCTCCTGGGGCCATGAGGAACCGCAGCGGCATCGGGGGAGTGGCGAGCAGCCCGATCCTGGTCGGGGCGGTGACGATCCTGGTCGTGCTGGTCGCGGTCTTCCTCGCCTACAACGCCAACAACGGGCTTCCCTTCGTGACGACCTATGACCTCAAGGCGCGCGTCCCCAACGCCAACGCGCTGGTCAAAAACAACGAGGTGCGGGTCGGCGGCGTCCGGGTCGGGATCGTCCGCTCGGTGCGCCCGGTCCAGACCGGTGACGGCGGGGTCGCCGCCGAACTCGCGCTGCAGCTCGACCAGAGCGTCGAACCGCTGCCGGTCGACTCGACGATCACGATCCGGCCGAAGTCAGCGCTCGGCCTCAAGTTCCTGCAGCTCTCGCCCGGTGAGTCCTCCGAGACCTTTGCCGCCGGCGAGACGATCCCGCTCGCCTCCTACAAGCCGGAACCGGTCGACATCGACCAGTTCTTCGACATGTTCGACGAGCCGACCCGGAAGGCGATCCAGCGCAGCCAGGCCGGTTTCGGCAACGCCCTCGCCGGCCGCGGCCCGCAGCTGAACGAAGGGATCGGGGCGCTGCGGATGCTCGCCGAAAACTCGCAGGAGACGCTGCGGACGCTGGTCCAGCCGAGCACCGACTTCGCCGGCTTCTGGCGCGCGCTCCAGGATCTCTCGGCGACGGTGGCGCCGGTCGCCCTGACCCAGGCCGACCTCTTCGTCGCCCTCGATCGCACCTTCGCCGCCTTCGCCCGCGTCTCCCGCCCCTACATCCAGGAAACGATCGAAAAAGGCCCGCGCACGCTCGATGCGGTCAACGCCGACCTGCCGGCGATCCGGCCGTTCTTCCGCAGCTCGGAGGCGTTCTTCACCGCGCTGAAGCCGGGTGCGAAAGCGCTCGCCGAGACCTCGCCGACGATCGCCGCCGCGCTCAAGGCCGGCGTGCCGGTGTTGAATGCCTCACCGGTGCTCAACAACCAACTGCAGCCGACCGCGGAAGCGCTGGTCGACTTCCAGAACGCGACCGGGGTGTTCAACGGGCTCGACCTGCTGATCGACACCAATCGCATCTTCAAGCCGGCGCTGCAGGTGATCGCGCCGAGCCAGACGACCTGCAACTACCTCACCCTTGCTTTCAAAAACCTTGCCAACTCGAACAGCGAGGGCAACGGCCAGGGCAACTGGCTCAACGTGATCAGCTACGAGCCGGCTGAAGGGCCGAACAGCGAGGCGGGGCCAGCCTCCGCTCCGGCAAATGGACCGACGCCGTCTAACCACCTGCATTTCAACCCTTACCCGAAAGCCGCCGGACCTGGCGAGGGCGACGTTTGCGAAGCGGGCAACGAGAAGTACGTCCGTGGCAAAACCGTGATCGGCCCGGCCCCGGAACTGTGGGGCACGACGACGCGGGGACAGGTGGAGAGCGAATGAGCCGCCTTCCCGAGCGCGACACCAGGCAGGGCGCGACCGCCAGCCGCTTCCGCTGGCGGCCGAGCAACGTGATGATCGCGATCGTCTTCATCCTGATCTTCACGGTCGGCCCCTATCTGGCCTTCACCAAACACGTCCCCTTCACCGGCTACGGCTACGAACTGAAGGCGACCTTCGCCAACTCGGCCAACATCGCGAAAAACTCGCCGGTGCGGATCGCCGGGGTCGAAGTCGGCAAAGTGATCTCATCCGAGCGCGACGGCGACGCGACCACGGTTACCTTCACCGTCGACGAGTCCGGCCGCCCGATCCACGACGACGCCTTCGCGATGGTGCGGCCGCGAATCTTCCTCGAGGGCAATTTCTTCGTCGATCTCGACCCTGGCAGCCCGAGCGCCCCCGACCTCGACAGTGGCGCGACGATCCCGGTCAGCCGCACCTCCACCGCGGTCCAGATCGACGAGGTGCTGACCGCCCTGCAGTCGCCGGTGCGGGCCGATCTCAGCCGCTTGCTGGAGAGCTACGGCACGGCGCTCAACCACAAGCCGAGCGCGGCCGAAGACGCGACCCAGCTACCGGAGGTGCACGGCATAACCGGCGGCGAAGCGCTCAACGGGGCGCTCAAATACGGCGGCGAGGCCGGCCGCTACAGCGCCCAGGTGACCGATGCCTTTCTCGGCACTCAGCCCGGCGACCTCTCGCGCCTGGTCGCCGGCGCCGGTCGCACCTTCGGTGCGCTTGCCTACCGCGAGGCCGACCTGCAGGGGCTGATCGACAACTTCAACGTCTTCACCGGGGCCCTCGCCGCGCAGTCGGCCAGCCTTACGAGCACGGTCGCGCTGCTGGCGCCGACCCTGAAGACCGGCCGCGCCTCGCTGGTCAGCCTCAACCGGACGCTGCCGCCGCTGCGCACCTACGCGATCGTCTCCACCCCGGCCTTCGAACAGTTCCCGGGTGTGGTCAGCGCCTCGAAACCGTGGTTGGCGCAGGTGCGACCGCTGCTCTCCGGCAAAGAGGGCGGCGGGGTCGCGAAGCTGCTCTCCGAATCGATGCCCGGCCTGGCGGGGGCCGCCCGGGCCGGCAAGCAGGTGACGCTGCCGCAGAGCAACCGGCTCAGCCTCTGCACCTGGAAGGTGATGGCCCCCACCTTCAACCAGACGATCGAAGACCGCTTCAGTACCGGCGGGCCCAACTACAGGGAGTTCCTCTACGCCTTCTCCAACTTCGCCGGCGCGGCGCAGAACTTCGATGGCAACGGGCCTTACGTCCGCGCCCAGGCGGGCGGTGGCCCGGTCCTCGTCGGGGAACCGAACCCGCAGGGCAACCCAGACACCAACAGCGACCAGATCAACTACGCCAACACCGTCGTGGCGCCGCTCGGCAACCAGCCCCAGCTGGCCGGCATGCCGGCCCTGAAGCCCGACGTGCGCTGTGACAGCAATCCGGTCCCGAACGTGAACGGCCCGCTCGGCCAGGTCGGGCCGCCGACTCCCTCTCCCGGGGGGGTGAACCCATGAGCACCGAGCGCGAACCCGGCGTCAGCCGCTGGCGGCACTTCCGCGCCTGGCTCTCGCGGCAGGCCCGCGGACGCCGCAAGGACACGATCGCGATCATCGTCCTGGCGATCGCCGGGATCGCGATGATGCTCGGGATCTTCACCCAGCAGAAAGCTTCGCTACCGGCCTGGCTGCCACTGGTCGGTGAAGAATTCGACCACATCTCGGCCGAGTTCTCGACCGCGCAGGCGGTAACGCCCGGCCAGGGCCAGTCGGTCGACGTCGCCGGGATCGAAATCGGCAAGGTCACCTCGGTCGAACTCGAAGACGGCCACGCGGTGGTCGGGATGGACATCCAGCCGCACTACATGGAGCTGATCCACCCCAACGCGAGCTTCCTGCTGCGGCCGAAAACCGGGCTCAACGACATGATCATCGAGATCGACCCCGGCAGCGGCGGGAAGCACGTCGAGGACGGCGCCCACTTCACGCTGGCCCAGACCGAACCGAACAGCAATCTCGACGCCTTCCTCGCCACCCTCGACGCCGACACCCGCCAGTACCTCCAGTTGCTGGTGGCGGGCGGTGCCGAGGGGATCGGCGGGCGCGGCAAGCAGCTCTCCAACGCGCTGCGCCGCTTCCAGCCCTTCGTCCACTACGTCGCGAAGCTGAACAAAGCGGTTGCCGCGCGGCGGGTGGAGCTCGCCAGCGTGATCCACAACTTCGGCGAGCTGACCACGGAACTGGGCCGCCACGACGCCCAGATCAAACGCTTCGTCACCTCCTCCGACGCGGCGCTCGGTGACTTCGCCAACCAGCAGGCCGCGATCCAGGAGACGCTGCGCGAGTTCCCGGCCGCGCTGCGCGCCGGGAACGAAGGCTTGGCCAGCTCGAAGCGCTTCTCCGAAGCGGCTTATCCAGCGCTGACCGGCCTGATCCCGCAGGCGCAGGCGCTGACCCCGGCCCTGAAAGCCACGGAGACGATGTTCGACGAAACCACGGCGCCGATCCGCGACCAGATCCGGCCCTTCACCCGCGAAATCCGGCCGCTGCTGACCCACACCGCCGAAGGCGCGAAGCCGTTCAGCAAGACGGTGCGCAACTTCGGCGAAGCTGTCGGCGGCTTCAACACCTTCCTCAACCAGCTCGCCTACAACCCCAAGGGCCGGAAGGAGAGCGTGCTCTTCTACCTGCCCTGGCTGAACCACAACTTCAACGCCAGCTTCAACCTGCAGGATGCCAACGGCCCGGCACTGCGCAGCCTGGTGCTGATCTCATGCACCGGCGCCGACCTCGGCTATGGCCTGGCCGGTGTGAAGCCGTTCATCAGGACGCTGCTGCAGGTGCTCAACGTGCCGCGCAAAGAAGAAATCCCCGTAGCCCCGACCCCGGCGAACCCGACCGGACAGTGCCAGTACGACCCTAGATGAGCAAGCGAGCCCCCAGCACTACGCAGCTCCTGGTGATCGCGGGCTTTGCCCTGTCGTGCTTCGGGATCCTGCTCTTCCTCTGGGTCACCTTCGGCGGCCCGACCCCGTTCCGGGCGAAGGCCTACGAGATCAAGGTCCCGTTCAACGAGGCGACGCAGCTGGCCGAACAGTCCGACGTCCGGATCTCCGGCGTCAACGTCGGCAAAGTGCAGAGCATCGAGCTGGCGCCGAACGGCAGGCAGGCGCTGGCGACGGTCAAGATCGACAACAAGTACGCGCCGCTGCCGCGGTCGACGCGGGCGATCCTGCGCACGAAGACGCTGCTCGGCGAGACCTACATCGAACTGACCCCCGGCTCGAACGAGGGCCCGCAGATCGACGACGGCGGTTCGCTGCCCGAGGCCAACAGCGCCGAATCGGTGCAGCTCGACGAGATCTTCCGCACCTTCGACGAGAAGACCCAGGAAGCGTTCCGGACCTGGATGCAGGAAGGCGCGGTCGCGATCAACGGCCAGAGCCAGAGCTTCTCCTACGCGCTCTCCCAGTTCGAACCGACCTTCTCCGAGCTTCGACAAGCTGTTCCGGGTGCTCGACACCCAGCGCGTCGCGGTGGCGCAGCTGTTCCGCAACGGGGCCACCACCTTCCAGGCGCTGCGCGGTCGCGAAGGCCAGCTGGCAGAGCTGATCGAGAGTTCCAACGCGGTCTTCGAGACGACGGCGCGGCGGGATCGCGACATCGAAGCGCTGTTCCGCGCCTTCCCGACCTTCCAAGACGAGTCGCGTCTCACCCTCGACCGGCTAAAAGTCTTCGCCGGCAAGGCCGACCCGCTGTTCCGCCAGCTGGTGCCGGTTGCCGAAGAGCTCTCACCGACCCTGATCGCCTTCGCCAACCTGGCCCCGGAAGCGAAGGGCCTCTTCGAGGGTCTGGCCCCGGTGATCGCTCGCGCCCCGACCGGCTTCCCGGCCCTGCGCAGGCTGTTCCGCGACGAGTTCCCACCCCTGCTCCGCGCGGCCGACCCGTTCCTGCGCAACCTCAACCCGTTGCTGACCGGGCTGAACCTCTACCGCCGCGACGTCACCGCCTTCTTCGCCAACGTCGCGGTTGCCACCAACGGCGAACTGACGAACGAAAACGCCCGCGGAGAAAAGGTCCATTTCCTGCGTGCGATGGGACCGCTGACGCCGGAAACGCTGACGACCCTCGGCAACCGGTTGACGAGCAATCGCAACAGCGCCTACAGCCCCCCACTCTGGGCGGAGGGTCTGGCTTCGGGTCTTCCAGGGTTCGATACTCGCCAGTGCAGCTCGGGGATCACCGCCGCGCTCGACCCGGCTGACGCCACCGACAGCGCGCTCGTGGAACGGACCAAAAAAGGCGATCCCAAAGAAGCCGAAGACTTCTTCAACCGCCTCAAACAGTACGCCTTCGCCGGACAGCTCAGCACCAGCACGATCGGCGCCCCGGCCTGCACCCAGCAGGCGCCCTTCACGCCGATCTACGGAAGCGGCCCCGCGACCGCTTACCAGCACACCTTCGAACAGACCGGCCCGGCGAACAAATAGGCCGCCGGGCCGGTCTGCATCCGCAGTCTCCGTCCTAGTTCTTCGGAGTGCAGGTGCTGATCACGTTCGTCTTTGCCTTCGTGCCGTCGTCGAACGTCGCTTCGGCGTTGCCGAGTAGCTTGCCGTCCGGGCATTTGGCGGTGAGCACGCTCAGCTTCTTGCCTTTGTAGGTGTATTTCTTGTTGATCAGAAGGCTGAAGCCGGTCGGCGAGCCGGAGCCGCCGGCGATCACCGGGACCGCCGCGGTCGATTTGATGCCATAGCGCCCGTTGCTGATCCGCTCCACTTTCACCGTGGTCACAACCGCGGTCACGATCGGCTGCGTCAGATAAGCGTGCGCGTAGAGCGTCGTCACGCCACCCTTCTCACCACCGTTGAAGAGAAGCAGCGGGCTGTTTGCCGGAATCGGTGGCTGTTCAGGGAAGGCGATCGAGACCGTCGTCGAGCCTGAGCCGATGATCGCGTCGCCGCAGGCTGCTTCGGCCGCTTTCGTGCTGGTGGCCTGCAGCTGACTTCCCTTGCAGACGGGGAATCCCTCGGTCGAGAAGGTCACGTTCCTGTCGCCTTCGATCACGATTTTCCTCACCGCCGGCGGATGGCTGCCGTCCGCCGTCTTGATCTTGCCGGCAATATTCAGCGCGACCGGCGTCGGCTCCGTCCGCGAGAGCGCCTTCGGCGAGAAGCTCCCATTCCCACTCACGATCAGGTTCCCGACCCTGACAGTGGTTCCCGATGCGCCGGTGGCGCCGACCGCGAGTGCGCCCCAGGTGATTCGACCCGGACGCTCGTTTAGAGGCCCCGACTAGTCCACGGAGCGCAAGCTATACCTCACGCCGTGGGAGAGCAAGGGTCGGTATCGGCGTCAGGGCAAAAAGAAGGGCGGCCATTGGCCGCCCTTCAAGTGCTCTTGTCAGCGAAGCGTGCTTAGGGCTTCGAGGTACAGGTCCGCAGAACCTGGGCCTTGACCTGGGGCCCGTCATAGAATTTCGCGGTCACGTCGGCCCCGTACTTGCCGCCGACGCATTTCGCGCTGAGGACGCTGACTTTCTTGCCTTTGTAGGTGAATTTTTTGTCGATCTTCAGCGAGAAATCTTTCACCGCACCTGAACCGCCGGCGATCTTCGGAATCGTCGTCACAGTCTTGAGGCCGTTGCCGGCTTTCTTAATTTTTACCGTGGTGACGACTGCGGTGGTGATCGGCTGCGTCAGGTAGGCGTGGATGTAGAACGTGGTGGTGCTACCCGAGGTGCCGCCATTGAAGACGGTGATCGGGGCTTTACCCGGAATCGGCGCCTGTTCGGGGAAGACGACAGAGATCGTGCTCGAACCCGAGCCGATGACAGCGTCTCCGCAGGATTTTTTGGCCGCCGCGGTGCTGGTGGCCTGCAACTGGCCACTGGAGCAGCTCGGGTAGCCCTTCGTGTTCACTGCCGCGTTTTTCGTGTCGAGCAGAACTTCTTTCAGTGCCGGTGGCTGGCCGCCGCTGAGGCTGCGAATGCTGCCGGCCGCGGTGAAGCCGACCGGGGTGTATTTGGTTTTCGAAAGCGCCGTCGGCGTGACGCCGCTGGAGCCGTCGATCACGACTTCGAGGTCGCCGGCTTTGACGACGGTGTCTTTCGCGGCGATCGCGACGCTGGCTACGGCTAGCGCGATCAGCGCCCCGAGGGCCGTAATGATCAAAAGATGCTTGCGCATATCCCTATGTCTCTCCTTTAGCGGCTTGCCCGTCCAGAGCCGTAGCCGTCGAAAACTTGCGTGGAACTATCCCTCCAGCGGCTCAAACTACCACCCTGGCCTTTGAATAAACCCCATGACCGGGCAAAAGGAGCGGCTTGGTGCAGGCGCCTGGCGCCTAGCTCTCGAGCATCGAGAGCCGCACCCGCTCGCGCTCCGCGGCGGCTCCCTCGGCGCCGAGGAAGGGGAGGGTGATCCAGAACATCAGGTCGGGCAGGCGGCTGGGCAGCCGCGAGGCGGCGCCGTGGAGGATCTCGCTGTAGAGCAGCTCGTTGACCCCGCCGGCCAGCGAGAGCGCGGTGATGCCCGGCAGCTCGACCGAGGTCTCGCTGCGCCCGGCCTCGAGGAAGCCGGTGAACTGGCGCAGCGCCGCGTCGCGGCGGGCGAGCGCCTTCGGGCCTGCCGCCAGCACCTCGACGATCGCGAAGCGGGCCTCGTCCGGGTGCTCGGCGAGGTGCTCGAGCAGCGCTCCCAGCGCGGCGGCGACGCGCTCGGCCCAGGGAGCGCCCTGCTTGGACTCGAAGCCGTTCGAGGTGTCGCCGAGCAGGTTGCCGAGCAGCACGTCGTAGGCGGCGAGGAAGCAGTCCTCCTTGCTGTCGAAGAGTTCGTAGAAGGTCTTGCGCGAGACGCCGGCGACTCCGATCACGTCGACCACCCGGGTGTCGGGGTAGCCGCGCTCGGAGACGACCTCGATCATCGCCTGGTGGATGCGGTTGCGCTGGGATTCGGTCACCGCCTCCCTCGGTAAACCGTGCCTTCCCCTCGGCAGCCGCTCGCTCAGCTTGGCGGCGCGTTTACTAGGAGCCACCCCGTGACTGTAGAGCAGACAGGGGTTTATGCATAGAATCGCCGCCGTCTATGAGGGGGGTCCGAAACCCGCTGCTTGCCTGCGCGATCGTCGCCTTGCTCGCGCTTGCCCTGGTCGCCTGCGGTGGCGATGACGGGGACGATTCGGGCGGGCCCTCGACCCCCGCGACGACCGAGGAAACGTCCGGGTCCCCAAGCGCCGAATTCCGCTCCCGTGGTGGCGATAACAGCATTCAGAGCTTCGGCGAGGAAGCTGACGCGAGCGAACTGGAAGCGGCGGCGAAGAACCTGGAAGGTTTTCTCGAGGCCCGCGCGGCGAGCGATTGGGCGGGGCAGTGCGAGTACCTGGGCGCCGCCGCGGTGAGGCCGCTCGAACAGCTCGCGGACCAGTCCGCGCGGCTCAAAGGGAAGGACTGCGCCGCGATCCTGAAAGCGCTGAGCGCTGGGATCCCGGCCTCGACCCGCGCCAACACGCTGACCGACGGAGTCGCCAGCCTGCGGGTAGAGGGCGATCGGGCCTTCGCCCTTTACCACGGCCCGAAGGGCGTCGACTACTTCGTGCCGATGGTGAGGGAAGGCGGCGAGTGGAAGGTCGGGACGCTGGCCCCGACCGAATTCCCCTAGGGCCGCGCTCAGCGACCGATCCAGATCGTCTGGTCGCGATCCGGCCCGACCCCGACCAGTCGTATGGGCACCTTGACGAACTCGGAGATGAAGTCGAGGTAGTCGCGCGCCGCCCGCGGCAGGTCGGCCTCCTCGCGGCAGGCACCGATGTCCTCGTCGAACCCGGGCAGCTCCTCGTACTCGGGCGTGGCCGAGTGGAGGATCGACTGGTGGTAGGGGAAGCTGTCGAGCACGGCGCCTTCCTTGGAGCGGTAGCGCACGGCCACCCGCAACGGCCCGATCCCGCTCAGCACGTCGAGCTTGGTGATCGCGAGCGAGTCCATGCGGTTGAGGCGGACCGCGTAGCGCAGCGCGATCAGGTCCATCCAGCCACAGCGCCGTCGCCGCCCGGTGGTGGTGCCGAACTCGCGGCCGCGCTCGACCATGCGCTCGCCGATCTCGTCCTCGAGCTCGGTCGGGAACGGTCCCGCTCCGACCCGGGTCGCGTAGGCCTTGGCGATGCCCCAGACCTCGGTGATGTCGGTCGGGCCGACTCCGGCCCCGACCGTGGCGGCGCCGGCGATCGGGTTCGAGGAGGTGACGAAGGGATAGGTGCCGTGGTCGAGGTCAAGCAGCGCCGCCTGGGCGCCCTCGAAGATCACCGTGCGGTCGGCGTCGAGCGCGTCCCAGCAGAGCTTCGCGGTATCGGCGATGTGCGGCTCCAGCCGGTGGCCGAAGTTGACGTGTTCCTCGGTCATCGCGTGCAGGTCGAGGCGCGGATCGGGGACGCCGGCAACCGACTCGTCCTTTTCCGTCTCCTCGCCCGCTTCCTTGCGCAGTTTGCGTCGCTGCACCGAGAGCTCCCGCAGGGCCTGTTGCTTTGGCTCGAGGGCGGCGCGGATCTTTGCCCGCAGGATCTTCTCGTCGAGCAGGTCCTGGACCCGGACCCCCAGCCGCAGCGCCTTGTCGGCATAGCAGGGGCCGATCCCGCGCCGGGTGGTGCCGATCGAGAGCTTGCCGAGCTTGGTCTCGCCGGCCTGGTCGAGCAGCACGTGGTAGGGCATGATCAGGTGCGCGTTGGCTGATACGCGGAGGTTGCTGACGTCGACCCCCTGGCGTTTGAGGCCGTCGATCTCGCCCAGCAACACGCTTGGATCGACGACTACGCCGTTGCCGATCACGCAGGTCTTGTCCGGGTAGAGGATCCCCGAGGGGATCAGGTGGAACTTGAACTCCTCGCCTTCGCGGACGATCGTGTGGCCGGCGTTGTTGCCGCCCTGGAAGCGCACGATCATCGCCGCCTGATCCGCAAGCAGATCGGTGATCTTCCCCTTCCCCTCATCGCCCCACTGGGCGCCGACTATGACGACGCCTGGCATAAGCGCTGGATTGTGACGGGGATGGGTCGCGGGCGCGTTGCGCGGGAACGCCGCGACTTTCTGCTCAGACAATTGACTTCGCGCGCACCACGCGCGAAGGCGGACCGGTCAGGATGGCGTGCATGGAGACCACCACGCCGAGGCGTAATACAAACCGCGCTACTCTGGTCGGGACGATGCCTGCGCCTCCCCCGATTTCGCTGCGTCTCGGACACTCGGGATTGCGCGCTCTCGAAGAGCTCACTCGCCTTCGGGGAATCAGCAAAGCGGAGGCAGCGAGACAGGCAATCGAAGAGGCGGCTGAGCGGGAGAGCCGCCGAGAGGGATTGGCGGCCGAGGCCCAGCGCCTGTCGGAAGACCCTGCTGACGCTCAGGAGATGCGAGAAGTGGCAAAGATGATGGAGGAGCTGCGTGGTTCGTGGTGATGTCCACGCGGTGAATCTCCCTGGCAGGAGAGGCCGGTCGCAAAGCGGGGGCCGCTACGCGGTGATCGTCCATGACGACCGCCTGTTGACCATGTCCACCGTTTTGATCTGCCCCACCTCCCAGAGTGTGCGTCCGGCCAGCTATCGCCCGGAGGTCGAATTGGGAGAAGGCAGGACCCACGTCCTCTGCGAGATGGTGGGACACGTCGACGCTGGAAGGCTCGGCGATCAGGTGGGGCACCTGAGTCGCGAAGAGATCGCCGCTGTCGATGAGGCCCTCGGCTTGGTACTTGGTCTGAGCGGTCGCTGAACGCGGGGCTGCTACTCGCCGACCGCGCGCGCCTGGACCCGGCGGTCCGGTCCGAATAGCGGCAAGGGGTCGCCGCAGATCTCGACCAGGCGGGAGACGGTGCGTGATCCGATCTGCTCGTTCAGAAGGCGCAGGCCGTGGTCGGCATCCTGGTCGACATCGCTGTCGGAATTGCTGGTTATCAGCACCGGGCGCTGGCTCTCGTAACGCTCGTTGATCAGCGCGTAAAGCTGCTCGACCACCCAATCGGTGTGGCGCTCGGAGCCGAGGTCATCGAGATAGAGAAGATCGACCGAGGTGACTCGGCGGAAGAAGTCGTCGTAGGCAGTGTTGCTTTCCGCTTGCTGGTAGGTCTGACGGATGCGATTCAGCAGCGTCGTCGTGAAATACACGCCGACGGTCTTTCCGCTGGCGAGCAATTCCTTCGCGACGAGCATCCCCAGGGTCGTCTTGCCAGTGCCGGTCGTGCCCATCAGCCAGAGTCCTCGACCTGCCGCGAGATTCTCCTCGAATCCCTCGATGTAGTCCCTCGTGGCCTGGACGATGTGGCGCGTGGACATGTCGCGCGCCATATCGCTGACGGGGGGGCGGTCGAAGGAGACGCCCCGGTAACGGGCCGGGATCGCCGAGGCGACCCCCTTGCTGCGGCCGCGCTTCAGACGCGCCTCGCGGCACTCGCAGGCGCGGGCCACGTCTTCGGGACCGAGGATCCAGCCGCTGCCGTCGCAGACGCCGAGCGGGCAGGCCTGTTCGCGAAACGGTTCGGAGCGGGCGATCGCCGGCATCAGAAGTCAGGGCCCGCGGCGCTGGCGTCGGCGAGCGGTGGGCCTTCCCCGGCCGGCTGCTCGATCGGCGCTTCCTGGCCGGAGAAGTCGGCGAATTTGGGGAAGCGGTCGAGGAAGACCAGCTTCCTGGTCCCGATCGGGCCGTTCCTATGCTTGGCGATGATCAGGTCGGCGAGGCCGTCCGGCTCGTCGTCGGGGTCGCGGTAGTAGTCCTCGCGGAAGAGGAAGGCGACGACGTCGGCATCCTGCTCGATCTGGCCCGACTCGCGCAGGTCGGAGAGCTGCGGCTTCGGCGGCGTGCGCTGCTCGGGGGCGCGCGAGAGCTGCGAGATCGCCACCACCGGCACCTCGAGCTCGCGGGCGAGGATCTTCAGCCCGCGGCTGATCTGGCCGACCTGCTCGACCCGGTTGGCGCGGTGGTCGTCAGAGCGCATTAGCTGCATGTAGTCGAGGATGATCAGGCCGAGGCCGCCGCGGTCCTGTTCCTGGGCGTGCAGCCGCCGCGCCTTCGCCCGCAGGTCGAGGATGCCGAGGTCGGAGGAGTCGTCGAACCAGAGCGGCGCCTCCTCGAGTTCGTTGCAGGCCCGCACCACCTTCGGCCAGTCGCGCTCAGAGACCTGCCCCTTGCGCAGTTTGTCGCCGGAGATCCGCGCCCGGCAGGCGATGAAGCGCTGCGCCAGCTCGACCTCCGACATCTCGAGCGAGAAGAAGGCGACCGGCTGGTTGCTCTTCACCGCCACGTTTTCGGCGATGTTGGCGACTAGCGCGGACTTTCCCATAGCGGGCCGTGCGGCCACGATGATCAGGTTGCCGGGCTGGAAGCCGCCGGTGATCGCGTCGACGTCGCGGAAGCCGGCCGGGGTGCCGGTCATCTCGATCTCGCCGGTCGAGAGCTTCTCCAGCCGGTCGACCTCGTCGTGGAGGATGTCGCCGAGGATGCGGAAGTCGCTGGCCTGCTCTTTGTGGGCGACTTCGAAGAGCAGTTTCTCGGCCCGCTCGGAGAGCTCGCGCGGTTCGCCGTCGCGCTCGTTGACCCAGCCCTGGATCTCCTGGCCGGCGCCGAGCAGGCGGCGCAGCAGCGAGTTCTGCTGGACGATCTCCGCGTAATGCTTGGCGTTGCCCGCCGCCGGCACCTTCGCCGCCAGCTCGGAGACGTAGTGCTTGCCGCCCGCCTCGTCGATCCTGTTGCGCTGGGTCAGCGCCTCGCTGACGCTGAGCTCGTCGACCGGCTTCGCCTCTGCGTAGAGGTCGTGGATGACCTCGAAGATCGTGCGGTGGCGGTCGAGGTAGAAGTCCGCCGCGTTGAGCTTGACCTCGTCGATCACCCGGGTCAGCGTCGGCTCGGCGACCAGCATCGCCCCGAGGACAGATTCCTCCGCCTCGATGTTCTGCGGCGGCACATGGCTTGAGGTGGGCTGCGGCATCGGTGTCTAGTTAAGGCCCCGGAGCGGCGGCATTTGACCGCGCAACCCCCAGAGATCAAGCAAACCAAAGCCCCGATGCGGGCAGGGAGCTGTTATGTGCAAATGGCGGGGAAAGAAATTTGCACTTCGGTTACAGAGACGTTGCAGACCCGGCACGGTCGCCGGCCGCGGGGATCAGACCCTGCTCTTCCTGGCGCTGCTCGCCGCGGCGGAGCATGCGCAGGGTGAGGATGGCGATGCTGAGGATCGCGGTGGCGCCGAAGCTGAGCTGGACGCTGAGCAAGCCCTCGCGGGTCCAGTAGACGTCGCGCAGGTCCAGCAGCAGGGCGGCCTCGTCGAAAGTGAGGCCGATGCCGGCGCCCATCGGGATCGCGAGGCGCTGCTCGATCTCGTCGTTGTCGGTCAGCAGCGCCGCGGTGCCGGCCGAGAAGGCGAGCACGATGCCCGGCACGAAGTGGTGGATGTGGCGGCCGCCGATCCTGACGTTGCGGAACGGGCCCCAGCGGTCGCGGATCCCCCAGGTCGAGAGCCGGACCAGGGCGAAGGCGCCGACGAACCCGCCGAGCAGGTTGAAGAGGACAGTTTCGCTGCGCGGTGCGGCCGTGTAGCCGCTGACGGCGACCCCGACCGTGTCCACCGCGGCGGCCGGAGCGGCTTCGAGCAGCGGCTCGTGATCCTGGCGCTCGTGGGCGCGGCGGCGCAGCAGGCGCCCGAACTGCCCGGCGACCACCGCTCCGGCGGTGCCGAGCGCGACCACCGCCAGCCCCACCGTCTCCCGCTCCGAGCGCGCCCAGCCCAACCGCGTCCGAGCGCGTGCCCGGCGTTTAAGGCGGGTCGGGAGCTTCATTCTCTGAGGCGCTACTTCTCCTCGCTGATGATCGTCTTCACCGCGGCGACGGTGCCGTCGGCGAGCTCGATCTCGACCATGAAGGTGCCGACTTCGCGCAGCGGCTGCTCGAGCCGGACCCGTTTTTTCTCGATCCGCAGGTCACGGGCCTCGCGCAGGGCGTCGACGATCTCCTTGGCGCCGACCGAGCCGAACAGCTTGCCGTCCTCGCCGGCTCGCTGGTGGATCGTCAGCACGGTCTTGCCGAGTAGCCCGGCGGCCTCGGCTTCACGCTCGATCCGCGCCTTTTCCGCCTTTTCAGCCGCCTCCTTGCGACGCTGCGCTTCCTCCAGCGCTCCCGGCGTCGCCGGCTGGGCCAGCTTGCGCGGGATCAGGAAGTTGCGCAGGTAGCCGGGGGCGACATCGACCGCTTCGCCCCGCTCGCCGAGTGACTCGACGTCCTGCAGCAGGATCGCTTCCGCCATCAGCGCTCTCCGACGTACGGCAGCAGGGCGATCTCGCGCGCCCGCTTGACCGCTACCGAGAGCTGCCGCTGGTGGCGGCGGGAGAGCCCGGTGACGCGCCGGCCGCGCGTCTTCCCCTTGTCGGAGAGGAAGCGGCGCAGCAGGTTGAGATCCTTGTAGTCAACGGTCTCGGCGTTGACGCGCGTGTACTTGCGCGGGCGCGCCCGCTCAGCACCGCGCCGACCGCGCTTGTTGTCCGAAGAACTCTCTCTGCCAGCTCTAGCCATCGGGCGCGGATGCTACAGGCCCACGCCCGATGGCCGTCTGCCGGCTAGAAGGGAATGTCGTCCTCGCCACCGCCACCGCCACCCGAAGGCGCCGCGGCGCCTTCGAAGTCGGAGGTGTCGGCGGGCACGTCGCTGCTCGGCGGGGTGAAGCCACCGCCACCGTTGCCGCCGCCCCCACCGCCGGCGCCGTCGCGGGAGCCGAGGAACTGGACAGCGTTGGCGATGATCTGCACCGCCTGGCGTTTGCCGCTGCCGTCTTTGGCCTCCCACTCGCGCCAGTCGAGGCGACCTTCGACCGCCACCGGCCGGCCCTTCGAGAGGTAGGTCGAGCAGTTCTCGCCCTGCGCTCCCCAGACGGTCACGTCGAAGTAGTTGGGCTTGTCGACCCAGTTGCCGCTCTGGTCTTTGCGGCGGCTGTTGACCGCGACGCGCAGCTCGCAGATCGCCGTCCCACCCCCGGTGTGCCGCAGCTCAGGGTCCCGGGTCAGGTTCCCGGTGATGACCACTACGTTCACGTTCGAAGCTGCCAATGCACTCACTCCTCTGGATTCGCTGGTTGGGTTCCAGTCTAAGAGCGGGCGCGGCGCAACCTCTCCCCCCTGAGCGGGACGGTTTCCGCAAATAGCGAGGGCAGAGGGCGCTACTCGTCGGACTCGCCGGGCGACTCGGCGTGATCCTCGCCGGCCCCGGTGGCGGCGCGCTCACGCGGCCCCGGGGCGGCACTGGTCGCCGGCGGCACGATCACCGGGGCGTCGGGATCGACCTTGAAGACGCGGAAGCGGAGGACGCCGTCGGCGATCTTCAGGTTGTGGTCGAGCGAGTCGAGCAGCGCGCTGGGCGCCTCGAAGCGGAACCAGCGGTAGTCGGCCTCGGTGCGGCGGTTGATTTCGTAGGCCATCTTGCGCAGGCCCCAGGTGTTCTCGTGCTTGAGGCTGCCGGACGACTCGATCTGGCCCCGTGCCTCACCGGCCAGCGCGTCGCGCGCCGGCCCGTCCAGCTGCGGGTCCAGCATCAAAACCAGCTCGTATTCGCGTGGTGCGGCCAAAACGGCGAGGGACTATAGCGGCGGAGTTCGTGAGGTCGGTGGCTGGGGGAGGGGGATGCCCCTCTGCACTTAACTTTTTCGCGGATCGTTTGGTGGCTGGCGCCTCGGAACACCGCAGCGAAAAAGTACAAGACGTTCCGAGGGGCATCCCCCTCCCCGGTCAATGCGGGGCGAACTCCACCGATCCGTCGCTCGGTAGAGGGGGAGGTGCGGGCGGGGGCGGTGGGCTGGGAGGTGGCGTGGGGCCAGGCGCTGGTAGCGGAGCTGGTTCAGGCGCCGGCAGCGGGGCGGTCGGCGGAGGAGCTGGAGCGGGTGGTTTTGGCCACGCTTTCTTCTTATGGCGCCGAGGTTTTGGCTTGGGTTCGATCTTCCCCTGCGGGAGTGGATGCTTCTGTCGTGTGGGTGGTGGCGGAGGCGGCTCCACTTCGGGCTCGGCCTCGACCCGGGGCAAGCCGACGTCGGGGTCGAGCGGCGGTGGCTCCGGCGGGCGCAGCAGCGATGGCAGCAGTTGCAGCGCCAGCAGGCATCCGGCCGCGATTGCCACGACCTTGCCGACTCCTCTCCAGTGAACTCGAACTCCACCCACCCCCGCTCAAGGGCTGGGACGGGGCGGACTCTCCCCCCGCTAGGCGACCTTCGCCCGCAGCTCCTCGATGTCACGCAGCTGGTCGTCGACCCAGTCGCCCGGGTTGCGCGAGTAGATGATCTCCTTCAGCCGCTCGCCCCGCAGTCGCCGCTCCTCGGGGTCCATCGTCAGCGCCCGGTAGATCGCGTCGGCCTGCTCCTGGATGTCGAACGGGTTGACCGAGAGCACGCAGTCGCCCAGCTCTTCGTGGCTGCCGGTGTTCTCGGAGAGCATCAGCACCCCGTTGCGGGTGTTTACGGCCGGCGCCTCCTTCGCGACCAGGTTCATCCCGTCGAAGATCGAGTTGACCATCAAGAGGTCGAAGTGTTTGTAGCGGGCGACGGCGTCGTGGAAGTTCTCGTAGATCTTGAGGTCGATCGGCATCCAGTCGGTGGTCCCGTGGCGGTGGTTGACGACCGCGACCAGGGCCTCGATTCGTTCCAGGTACTCGGCGTACTCGGGCACGTCCTGGCGCGAGGGCTGCAGGTGGGCGATGAAGGTGACCTGTTCGCGGAACTCGGGGTGCTGGGCGAGGAAGGCGTCGAAGGCGGTGAAGCCGCGCAGCACGTTCTTCGAGAGGTCGGCGCGGTCGACGCGGATGATCAGGTGTTTGCGCCTACGCTCGAGCACCTCGCGCTCGGCCTCGGCCACCTCGGGCGATTCCGCCGCCTGCTGCAGCCGCTCGGCGTCGATCCCGAGCGGGTAGGCCCGGCACAGCGTCTTGCCGCGGGCGTGCCGTACCTCGCAGCGCACGTAGTCGACGTCGGCCTCGAGCAGTTCGTCGCAGCAGCGCAGGAAGTTGATGCAGTAGGCGTGGGTGTGGAAGCCGATGATGTCGTTGGCCAGCATCCCCTGGAAGATCGCCTCGCGGATCCGGCCGGGCAGGATGCGCCAGCTGTCCGGCTGCGACCAGGGGATGTGCACGAAGTGGTGGAGGAAGACGTCGGGCCGCTGCTCGCGGATCATCCCCGGCGCGGTGTAGAGGTGGTAGTCGTGGAGCATCACCAGCGGCTGCTCCGTGTCCTCGATCTGGCGCAGCACGGCGGCGGCAATGTCGCGGTTGACCGCCTGGTAGCCGAGGTCCCAGGCGTCGAGCTCCTCCTGGCGGATGTCCGGCGCGTTCGAGAGGTCCCAGAGGTAGTGCTGGATGAACCAGAGGATCGGGTTCGCGATCACGTTGTAGAAGCGGTCGTAGGCTTCCGGATCGCTGCCGACCAGGCAGACGCTGTAGTCGATCCCGTCGAGCGCCAGCTCGACCGGCCGGCCCCCGTGCTCCTCGGAGACGGCGACGTCCTCGTCGGTCATCGCCGAGGCGATCCAGAGCGCGTCGCGGTGCGAGACCAACCCCGAGAGGGCGGTGACGAGGCCACCACCGCCGCGCCGCACGGTCCGCTCGCCCGCCTCGCTGCGCTCGAACTGGGCGGGGCCACGGTTCGAGACGATGATCAACGGCGAGGAGTCCATCGCCGCAGAGACTAGATGGTCGCTTCCGGCCTCAGGTGTCGAGGTCGTTCATCAGCCCGAGCCAGTCGCGCAGCAGGCGCGGCGAGAGGAACTCGCGGCGGGCATGCTCCTTGCCGGCCCGGCCGAGCTGCTTGCCCAGTTCCGGGTCGGCGAGGATCTCGAGGCAGCGCTGGGCGCACTCGGAGGGCGAGTTGACCAGATAGCCGGTCTCGCCGTTCTCGATCTGCAGCGGGATGCCACCGACGTTGCCGGCGACCGTCGGCCGCCCCTTCCAGAGCGCCTCGGTCACGGTCAGCCCGAAGCCCTCCCGGATCGACTTCTGCAGGACCACGTCGGACTGCGACTGGAAGGCGTTGACCTCAATCGCGCCGACGTTGTTGAGGTTGCTGAGGATCTTGATGTCGGGATCGTTGTCCGCGTATTCGTAGGTCTTCTGGAAGTACTCGCGGCCCTCGGGATCGTCGCTCGCCATCGAGCCGACCATCGCCAGCTGTGCCTCGGGCACCTGCGCGGTCACCTCGCGGTAGGCGTCGATCACGCCGATCGGGTCCTTCCAGGGGTCGAAGCGGGAGACCTGGGTGATCAGCGGCCGGTCGGGGTCGATCCCGAACTGCTTGCAGACGAAGGCGGCGTCCTCGGGCGAGAAGGCCATGTTCTTCGGCGAGAGCGGATCGATCGCCGGCGGGATGATGTTGACGCCGTTGCTGTGGTCAACCCCAGCGGGGACGTAGTCCGGCAGGTGCCAGACGGTCGCGTCGTATTCCTGGATCTGCGGGAGCAGGCGGGCGATCGGCGCCGGGTTGGGCGTCGAGAGGTCGATGTGGCAGCGCCAGATCCAACGCTTGCCCTTGGCCAGGGCGCCGCGCCGCAGGCCGATCGGCTGCGGGTCGTGGACGATCACCGCGTCCCACTCGCCTTCCAGGCCCTCCGCGTTCATCGCGTTGATCTCGTCGAACAGCTCCCACTGCTCGTCGCTCAGCGTCTCCTCCGCTCCCTGCAGCGAGTTGTGCAGGAGCTTGGTCGCGTTGAAGAACTCCTCTTTGCCGAAGATCACGTGCCAGTGGGCGTCGAGGCCGATGTCGCGCATCAGCGGCACGATCGTGTAGAGGATCTCCGAGACGCCGCCGCCGAAGGCGGTGGCGCTGACGTGCAGGACGCGCTTGCCCTGCAGCGGCTCCGCCAGCTCGCGGATCCGCTCGGTCGTCTCCTTGCCGACTATGTGGGTGTAGTCGGTGAGGGACTTCTGGCCAAGTGCGACTTCCTGAAGCAAGGCCGGAGTTCTACACCGATTGGCGGCGCCGTGACGTTCAGCCGCCGCCGACGCTGTCCGGGCGCCTGCCCAGCGTGACCTCGACCTGCTCGCGATCGCCGTCACGGAGGACGGTCAGCGTGACCGTCTCGCCCGGCTTGCTGTCGGCGACGAGACGGGCGAGATCGTCGGGCTGGACCACCTTGCGGCCGTCGGCTTCGAGGATCACGTCGCCGCCGGTGCGGTATTCGCCGGCCTGGAAGCGGAGTTTGTCGTTGCCGCCCTCCAGCCCGGCCTTCTCGGCCGGCCCGCCGGGGACGACCTCCGCCAGCAGGCCGCCGAAGCTGGTGTCGAGCCCGAGCTTGTCGGCGAGCTGCGGGTAGAGCGCCTGGCTGGAGACGCCGATGTAGGCGTACTCGACCTCGCCGTCCTCGCGCAGCTGGGCGACCGAGCGCTTGATCGCCGAGACCGGGACCGCGAACCCGACCCCGTCGTTGGCGCCGGAGTTGGTCTCGATCTGCTGGTTGATGCCGATCACGCGGGCGCCGGCGTCGAGCAGCGGCCCGCCGGAGTTGCCGGGGTTGATCGAGGCGTCGGTCTGGATCGCGCCCTCGATCTGGAATTGGGTCAGCGATTTGACCGAGCGGTCGGTTGCCGAGACGATCCCGCTGGAGAGCGATTGTTGCTCGCCGAAGGGGCTGCCGATCGCGGCCACCGGCTGGCCGACCTCGACGTCCGCCTCGTCGCCGAGCTCGAGCGGGTGCAGCTCGAAGCCGTCCGGCTCGATCCGCAGCAGCCCGACGTCGACGAAGGGGTCGAAGCCGACGATCTCGGCCGCGACCACGTTGCGGTCGGGAAACTCGACGAAGACTTCTTTCGCCGGCCGCCGCTCGCCGCTCGATTCGTCGGTGATCACGTGCGCGTTGGTGACGATTTCGCCCTCCTCGCTGAGGACGAAGCCGGAGCCCTCGGCAGCGCCGGCGCTGTCGCTGAAGACGGAGCGGATCGTGACCACGCCGGGAGCCGCCTCGCGGTAGACCTCGGCGGCGTCGAAGCCGCTCGCGGCGGCTTGCACGATCACCTGCGGAGCCGGATCGGATTTCGCCGGGGCCTGGCCGCCGTAGCCGCCCGCACCGTTCTCATTGGAGCCGCAGCCGATCAGCAGGCCGAGGCAGAGCAGCAGGGCGAGCGCCGTGTGCCGCTTCACGCCGAGGCCCTCACGAGCGTGGCAGCCGGCCGCTGTTCGGCCCCGCTCATGGCCGGCGGGAGGTCGACGGTGAAGGCGGTGAAGCGGCGGCTGGAGCTGAGCGTGATGCGGCCGCCCATACGCTGCGCCAGCTCGCTGGCGATCGCCAGGCCGAGGCCGGAGCCGCCGGCTTTGTCGGCGGTGTAGAAGCGCTCGAAGATGCGGCTCTGGACGCGCTGCGGGATGCCCGAGCCCTCGTCGGAGACGGTCAGCTCGGCGCGGCGGTTTACGGAGTAGGCGGTCACGGTGACCTTGGTGCCCTCGGGGGTGTGGGTGAGGGCGTTGTCAAGCAGGATACGGATGATCTGGCGCAGCCGATCAGGGTCGCCGAGGGCGACCGCCGGTTGCTCCGGGGTGCGCAGCTCGAGGCGGGAACCGCGGAGTTCGGCGCGGGCGCCGAACTCGCGCGTCACCTCGCGCGCCAGTTCGCTGAGGTCGACGGCGCGGGCTTGCATCACCATCGCTCCGGCGTCGAGCTGGGAGAGGTCGAGCAGGTCGGCGGTGAGCTTGGTCAGGCGCTCGATCTGCTGCCGCATCGTGCGCACGAACTCGGCCCGCTCCTCGGGGCTGGGATCCTCCTCTTCGAGCAGCTCGACGAAGCCGCCAAGGCTGAAGATCGGCGTGCGCAGCTCGTGCGAGGCGTTGGCGATGAACTGCTTGCGGGCGCTGTCGAGCTCGGCGAGCCGTTTCTGCATTTCGTTGAAGGTGCGGGCAAGCTGGCCGAGCTCACCGACCGCGACCGCGGCGACCGGGATCGTCGTCTCGAAATTGCCGTCGGCGACTTTGCGGGCGGCGTCCTTGAGCCGGCTGACGCTGCTGATCGCGAGGTGGGTCGAGTAGACCCCGATCAGGGTCATCAGGGCCGTCGCCGCGAGGCCGCCGACGACGATCTCGGCCTTGGCCGAAGCGTCGCCCCCGACCGTCACCACCGAGAGGTAGATGGCGAGCGTCGTGCCAAGGCTGATGAAGATCGCCGTCCGGGTGTAATGGCTGGTGAAGTATCTGAGCTTGAACCAGCGCATCGGCTGCCGCTACTCCTTGAAGCGATATCCGACCCCGCGCACGGTGAAGAGGAACTCGGGCTGCTTGGGGTCGCTCTCCAGCTTCTCGCGCAGGTGCCTGATGTGGACGTCGACGGTGCGCGGGTCGCGGTACTCGGAGTCACCCCAGACGTGCTCGAGCAGGGTCTCGCGGGTCAGCACCCGGCCCGGTGAGCGGGCGAGGGCGCCGAGGATCTCGAACTCGACGTAGGTGACCCGGACCTCCTCGTCGCGCAGCGTGACCATGCGGCGTTCGAAGTCGATCGTCAGTTCGCCGCTTTCGATCGCCTCCTCCGCACGCGCCTCGCCGCCCATCCGCGAGCGCCGCAGCGCCGCTTTTACGCGGCTGCGGAACTCGCGCATCGAGAACGGCTTGGTGATGTAGTCGTCGGCGCCGACCTCGAGCCCGGCGACCTTGTCGGTCTCGCTGCCTTTGGCGGTCAGCATGATGATCGGGACCTGGCTGTGCGAGCGCAGCTGACGGCAGACTTCGACCCCGTCGACGCGGGGCATCATCAGGTCGAGGATGACCAGGTCGAAGCGCCCCTCCTCGAAGCGTTGCAGGGCTTCGCCGCCGTCCAGCGCCGAGGTGACGTGGTAGCCGTCCTTGCGCAGGGGGTAGCTCAAAAGAGTCTGAATCGACTGCTCGTCGTCGACGAGGAGGATGCGGGCCGTCCCGTTAGCCACGCATAAAGGGTAGTGCGGACGCCTAGAGGACGATGGCGCTACCAGTTGGACGCATGTGCGAGTACCCAGAACTAAGGATCGAAAGGCCGGGGCCGATAAAGAGATCGAATGCAATCTGAAGAGCTGAAAAGCCTGGTCGAGTCCGGCCACTACAAGCCCGACCCGGCCCGGGTCGCGGCGGCGATGCTGCAACGACGCGGCGTGCGCGAACTGCTGACCGGCGGCGTCGCGCTCAGCCCAGTTGGTCAAACCCCGTCGGGGCCAGCGTCCCCCCGCCAGGCAGCCTGATCTCAACGCCCTCGCCCGGGCCGGCTTCGCCGATCTGGGTCAGCGTCGTTTCCGCCGCCTGCCCGAGCGCGATCGCTGCCTCGGCCAGCCGCTCGGTCGGCAGCGTCGCCAGCAGCTCGTAGTCCTCGCCCCCGGAGACGGCGAGCTCGAGCGGGTCGCGTCCGGCCGCCGCCGCGACCTCCGCCACGCCCTTGGCGAGCGGCAGCGCCCCGGCGTCGATCCGCAGCTGGACGCGACTGGCGGAGGCGAGGTGGACGGCGTCGCCGCCGAGGCCGTCGCTGAGGTCGATCATCGCCCGCGCTCCGGCAGCGGCGAGGGCTCGGCCGGAGCCGAGGCGCGGGGTCGGGTCAAGCTGCCGCGCGCGCAGTCGCGCGGCGGTCGTCGCGGGCACCGCCTCGCCGAGCCGCGGCTGTTCGAGCAGCAGCAGGCCCGCCGCGGCGCCGCCGATCTCGCCGCTGAGCACGAGCGCGTCGCCGGCCTCGGCGCCGCCGCGGCGGATCAGACGCTCGGGCGAGGGCGCGTGGCCGACCACGGTCACCGCCAGGGTCAGGGCCGGCGCCCGGGTCACGTCGCCGCCGGCCAGGGTGGTCCCGGTCGCGGCGGAGAGCGCGGCGATCCCGTCGATCAGCTCGAGGCAGCCGGCTTCGTCGAGGTCGGGGGGGATCCCGACGGCGACGTAGGCCTCGCCCGGCTCGGCGCCCATCGCCGCCAGGTCGGAGAGGGCGGCGGCGAGCGCCTTGCGCCCGATCTGGCCCGGTGAGGCCCAGTCGCGGTCGAAGTGCACGCCGTCGACGAGGGCGTCGATCGAGGTCGCGGTGGCACCGCCCGGGACCGTGATCGCCGCGTCGTCGCCGCTGCCGAGCGCGACCCGGGGGCCGGCGGGTGGCAGACGTTCGCGGATTCGCGCCAACAGCTCGAACTCGCCCATCGACTGACTATCCCAAACCGACCCGGTCACTATGGTGCGGCCGAGACGTGGAGCGCCAGCAACCATTCCTGCACCGAGTCGGTGAGGCCGGGGCGCGGTTCGGGACGCGCCCCCCGCGCAGCCGCCGGGTTCGCCTCGCCCTGCAAATCGGGCTCGTCGTCCTGATCTTCGGCGGACTCGTCTACACGGTGATCAACCAGTGGTCGGAGATCCAGGACGAGGGCGTCCACTTCAAGGTCGGCTGGCTGCTCCCGGCACTCGTGATCATCCCGCTCTTCTTCGCCCTCAGCGCCCTCGGCTGGGACTTCATCCTGCGCTTCCTCGGCAACCCGATCGGGCTTGGTCGCGCCCAGGTCGCCTGGGGCCAGCCGATGCTCGCCCGCTACGTGCCCGGCAGCGTCCTCTACCTCCTGGGGCGGGTGCTGCTCTCCGAAAAAGCGGGGGTGCCGCGGCGGCTGACGATCGCCAGCATCGTCTACGAACAGGCGATCTCGGCGACGTCGGCGATCGTCGTCGCCGCCTACTTCATCGTCAAGCACCCCGACCTGCAGGGGGAGCCAGTGCGCTGGGCGGTGCTGCTCTTGATCCCGGCCGCGATCGCCCTGCTGCACCCGCGCGTCTTCGGCCCGCTCGCCAACAAGGTGCTGGGGATCTTCGGCCGCGAACCGCTGCCGGCGGTGATCTCGCTGCGTGGGGTGATCTCGCTGATCGCCTTCTACTCGCTGAACTGGCTCGTAGCCGGGCTCGGCATCTACTGCGTCGCCCGCTCGGTCACCTACATCCCCTTCGAGGACATCCTCTTGGTCACCTCCGCGCAGGCGATCGGGTACTTCGCGGCGCTGGTCACCATGGTCGCGCCGGCCGGGATCGGCCCGAAGGATGCCGCCTTCGCCTGGGCGCTGAAGGCGGCGCTGCCGGGCAAGAGCTTTGCCCTCGCTTCGCTGATCTCGATCGCGGTGCGCGGGGTGATGACGGTCGGCGAACTGATCTACGTTGGCATCGTGACGGCGCTGGGGCGGCGTGAGGGGTGGAGCATCCACACCGGCATCCTGCATCCCTCCAAGGAGGAGGAAGAGGCGGAGCTCCTACAAGGGGATCCGCGCGCCTAGCTGGTAGGCGGTTAGGACGACGGCGAGGAGCTGGAGCGGGCGGTCTCGCGAGATCGCCGCAAGCGGGAGCAGCCAGACCAGGTACCAGGGGAGCAGCCAGGAGGTGGCGAGGAGCAGGCCGGCCGCGGCCCAGGCGGCGGCTCGCACCCAGTCGCCGCCGCGCCAGGTCCAGCGCAGCAGCTCGAGGACGAGGGTGAGGAAGAGGACGAGGGCGGTGATCCGCACCGTCTCGGGGTCGAGCCCGGTGAGCCGCGCGAGCGTGACCGGGATCGACATGTAACTGGTCCGCCCCTGGTTCTCCCCGGCCAGCCCAAACGCGCTCACCCAGTCCCACCCGAACGCGAGGCACGCCGCCACCGCGACGCCCGCAGCCGCTGCAAGGGCCCCAGCCAACAGCCGGCCGATGGGCCGAAAAGTCGCATATGGCTCGACTTTTCGGCCCATCGGCGACTGGGTTGCGGTGGCGGTGAGGGCGAAGGGGGCCACGAACAGCGCTACGGCCTTGGTTGCCGCAGCGGCTACGAGTAATGCACCGCCTGAGAATTCGCGGGCGCTGAGCAGGGTGGCGACGGCGAGCAGGGCCAGCAGCATCGCGAGGCCGTCGTTGTGGGCGCCGCCGACGACGTGGACGAGGACGAGCGGGTTGAGGGCGACGAAGGCGGCGGCGCGCAGCGGGTCGACGCCGCGCCAGGCGGCGATGCGGGCGACGACGGCGGCGAGGCCGAGGACCGAGAACGCCGCGACCGCCTTCAGGACCGCGACCGCGGTGTCGACCGGCAACCAGGCGAGCGGGTAGGTGGCGAGCGTGAACAGCGGCCCGTAGGCGCTGGTCGCTTCGGTCCACTCGACCGCGGCGTAGGCCGGGTCGTGCGGGACGGCGAGCGGTGGATGGACGTAGGGGTCGAGGCCGTGGACGACGCCAAGCCGGGCGTAGTCGACGTAGCTGTAGACGTCGTGGGAGAGCAGGACCGGGGCGACGGTAAAGGCCGCGACGGCGACCAGGATCAGGCCCCAGACCGCGCGCCGGCCGAGCGCTGGTGCGGCGGCGAGGACGCCCGAGGTAGGCCACGAAGCCCACCCACATAAGCCCGAAAGCAGCCCCCGCCGAGACGCTCACATCGTGTGGGGGGCCGGGAAATGGCTCGGCGGAGCCTCCCCGCTGTTGCTCCGACGAGTCATTTCCCGGCCCCCGCGCCACCCCCGACGGAGGGCGGCGGGGGTGGCAGCGGCGCCGGTTCCTGGCCGGCGCCGGGCGCGTAGGCGTCGGGGTTGTACTCGTAGGGGTCGTAGCCGCCGACCGCGGCGCTTCCGGGTGGTGGCGGCCGGTCGCTGCCGTCCCGCTCGCCATCGCTCCCGTCGCCACCGTCGGAGGAGTCGCCCGGCGCCGCCTGGGTGAAGTGGCCGTAGTAGGGCGCCCAGCTGATCTTCTCCTCCGGTTCGGTGAACTCCTCGCAGGGGACGCCGCCGTTGGCGTAGAGCGAGTGCCAGATCTCGGCCGGGAAGGTGCCGCCGAAGACGGTGAGGCCGTGGACGCTGGTCATCGAGATGTCGTTCGACTCGGGGTGGCCGACCCAGACCGCGGTCGAGAGGTTGGGCTGGTAGCCGGCGAACCAGGCGTCGGTGTATTCGTCGGTCGTCCCGGTCTTGCCGGCCTGGCCGGCGCAGCCGGTGTAGGCGGCGGTGCCGGTGCCTTCGGTGATGTTGTCCTCGAGCAGGCGGGTCGCCTCCCAGGCGACCGGTGCGGACAGCACCCGCCGCGGCTGCGCGCTCTGCGGCCGCTCGACCCTGCCGCCGGGGAAGGTGACCTTCTCGATCGAGACCGGGTCGCGGTGAATGCCGCCGGCGGCGAGGGTGCCGTAGGCGCTCGCCATCTCCAGCGGTGAGACGCCGATCCGCAGCCCGCCCAGGCCCTCGGCCGGGATCCCGTCGAGGGGACTGACGATCCCCATCGACTTCGCCGTCTCGGCGACGCTCTTCGGCCCGACGTCGAGATCGAGCTGGGCGAAGACGGTGTTGTCGGAGCTGACCGTCGCCTGCTGCAGGTTGACCGTGCCCTGGTAGCCCTCGTCGGCGGTCGCGACCTCCCAGTGGCCCCAGTGGGGGAGGTCGAGGGAGAGCGGCTTCGAGGTGTAGTAGGTCGAGTAGGGGTCGATCCCCTGCTTCAGCGCCGTCGTCAGCACGAAGGTCTTGAAGGTCGAGCCCGGCTGCCGGTGCCCCTGGGCGGCGAGGTTGAACTGGCTGTCCTCGTAGTCGGGGCTGGAGGCCATCGCCCGCACGTGGCCGTTGCGGGGGTCGACCGCGACCAGCGCCGCGGCCGGGTCGGTCGAGTAGGGCAGGGCCGAGCGCATCGCTTCGAGGCCGACCGCCTGCAGGCCGAGGTCGATCGTCGTCCGCACCTCGAGGCCGCCGTCGCGCACCTTGCGCGGGCCGTACTCGTCGAGCAGCAGGGCTTCGACGTAGTCGAAGAAGTAGGGCTCGCGGTGCTCGAAGTAGTCCTCGGAGACGTCGAGGCCGAGGCCGGCCCGCCGCGCCGCCGCGGCGCGCTCGGGCGCGGCGTAGCCGAGCTTCTCCATCTGCCGCAGCACCTGGTTGCGCCGCTCGCGCGCCGCCTCGGGGTCGAGCAGCGGGTTGTATTCGGAGGGCGCCTGCGGCAGCCCGGCCAGCAGCGCCGCCTGCGCCAGGCTCAGCTCCCAGACCGGCTTCGAGAAGTAGAACTTCGAGGCGGCCTGGACGCCGACCGCGGTGCTGCCCTCGATCGTCCCGTAGGAGGCGACGTTGAGGTACTGGCCGAGGATCTGCTTGCGCGTGTGCTTCTCCGCGTACTCGATCGCCAGCTCGGCCTCGATGATCTTGCGCTCGAGCGTGCGCTCGGGGCTGCGGATGCAGAGGTTGCGGACCAGCTGCTGGGTGATCGTCGAGCCACCCTCGACCGTCTTGCCTGCCTCGAGGTTCTTCAGGCCGGCGCGCACGATCGCCTCGTAGTCGAGCGCGTCGTGCTCGTAGAAGCGCTGATCCTCGATCGCCACCGTGGCCAGCTGCATCCGCTTCGGGATGCGCTCGATCGGGACCGGCTGGCGCGCTTCGTCGGAGGCGATCATGCCGAGCTTGGTCCCGTCGGCGGCGTAGATCGTCGAGTTGCCGCCGCGCTCGATCGGCTTGCAGCTGGCCAGCGAGGGCGCGTCGGCGGCGACGTCTAGCACCCACGAGGTGACCGCGATCGCCCCGATCGCGAGCAGGGCGAAGACGGCACCGAAGACGAGTAGGAGCTTGCCGCCGAGACCGCCCCCGCGGCGTCGCTGTCGCCGAGTGCGCTGCGTCATCAGGCAGAGGGTACTTCGGGGCCGCGAGCGTTAGGCGACGGTGTCTTCGGTCGAGTGGTTGTGGACGACGCCTTCGACCAGGAGCTGGTTCGGGATCACAACCGAGGTGCCGTCGCCGGGGTCGACGTAGGTGTAGGCGAGGGTGATGTCGGTGACCCGGCCCTCGTTCTCGTCGTAGCTGATCCGGTCGCCGATCCGGAACGGTTGTGAGACCGCGAGCTGGACGCCGGCGACGAGGTTGCCGATCGTGTGCTGGGCGGCGAAGCCGACGATCGCGGCGAGCACCGCGGTCGAGGCGAGGATGCCGGTGGCGAGCCGCTCCAGCTCGGTGAACTGGGCGAGCGCGATCGCGACGACGACGACGAAGATCACCATGATCAGCAGGCGGCGGAGGAAGCGCAACCGCGTCTTGGTCGAGCGCGAGACCTGTGAAACTGCCGGCGACATGGAGGCCAAGTTAGCCGGGGAAGCGGAGGAGAGGCAGGCGGGGCCGTCTTTCCCGTATTCGAACTGGGGTCCCGGAGCGGCCGTCCTGGGACTTGTCCTGGCGATCGGGGTGGGAATCATGCTGGGGATTCCGGCGGCCCTGATCGGCAACGACGGCGAGGGCGAGCTGACCACCTTCGGCAACGTCGGGGTGCAGCTGGGGACCGCGCTCGGGTTCCTGCTCGTGCCGATGGCGATCGCCGCCTGGCGTGGGGCCTCGACACTGAGGGAGATCCTCGGCCGCCTCGGGGTGCACCGTTTCCGGCCATCGGCTTTCGGCTGGATAGCGGCCGCGATCGGCGCCTACCTGCTGTTCGCCTTCTTCTACTCGCTGCTGATCGTCGTCCCCGAACAGGAGGACATCGCCGACTCCTTCGGGACGGTGCCGGTGCAGATTCTGCTGATCGTGATCGCGGCGTCGATCAGCGAGGAGATCTGCTTCCGCGGGATGGTCTACGGCGGCCTGCGGGAGAAGCTGCCGAAGTACGGGGCGGCGCTGATCGCCGGCGCCCTGTTCGGCTCCCTGCACGCGTTGACCGGGGTGAGCGCGGTGCCGCCGCTGATCGCCTTCGGCTTCATCCTCTGCCTGCTCTACGAGAAGACCGGCTCGATCGTGCCCTGCATCCTGCTGCACATGCTGAACAACTCTGTCGCCCTGCTCGCTCAGTAGCATTCTCGCCCGTGAATCGCTTCGTCTGCCTCTGCGCCCTGCTGGCGCTGTTCGCACTCCCCGCCACCGCTTCTGCCGCGAAGGCCGCTCCGAAGGGCGCCCCCGCGCCGGTTCCGGAGGCGACCGTGAAGATCAAGCTCGGCAAGCTCGACGGCGGCCGCGCCCAGATCTACAGCAAGGTCCCGGTCTTCGGCACGGTCAGCCCCTACGTCCCCGGCCAGCGGGCCGAGGTCACCTTCTTCCTCGACGGCAAGGAGCTGTTCAGCCGCCATCTCGCCGTCGGCAAGGGCAAGGGCGGCGACGGCAGCTTCCGCACCAGCATCCTCGTTCGCGAGAACGGCAAGTACGCGGTCAGCGCCAAGCACGAGGCGACCGCTGTGCTGGGTGGCGACGGCACGGTGCGCAAGAGCTGGAAGGTCAGCTTCCCGGCCCTGCACCAGGGCCAGTGCGGCGACGTCGTCGTCGGCTTCAAGAAGGCGATGCGGAAGATGGGCTACATCGCCAACAGCGGCCGCTGCTTCGGCGGCAAGACCGCGCGCGGCGTGCTCGCCTACCGCAAAGTCAACGAGATGAGCCGCAGCATGCGCGCCGGCAAGGGCCTGGTGAAGAAAGCCTTCTCCGGGCGCGGCGGCTACGAGGTGCGCCACCCGGGCGCCGGCAAGCACGTCGAGGCGCCGCTCTCGAAGCAGGTCCTGGTCTTCGCCAAGGGCGACGAGCCCTACGCGATCTACCCGATCTCCTCCGGCAAGTCCTCGACCCCGACCGTGACCGGCCACTACGAGTTCATCCGCACCGAACCCGGCTACAACTCGCACGGGATGTACTACTCCTGGTACTTCTACGGCGGCTACGCGGTGCACGGCTACGAATCGGTGCCCGACTACCCCGCCAGCCACGGTTGCCTGCGCACCTTCATCGCCGATCAGCCCGAGATCTTCGAGCGGATCAGCTACGGCGAAGACATCTTCATCTGGTAGTGGCGGCTCGTCCCCGATAGGTTCGGGGGATGATCGGCGGCATCGCATGAGGGTCTTCGTTGCTGGAGCGAGTGGCGCACTTGGGCGGCCGCTGGTGCGGCAGCTCCTCGCAGGCGGGCACGAGGTGACGGGGATGACGCGGCGAGAGGAGAAAGCCGCGGAGATTCGGGAGGTCGGTGGGGAGGCGATCGTTTGCGATGTGTTCGATGCCGCCGCCCTGAATGAGGCCGTTGTGGCGGCGCGGCCGGAGGTGGTCGTGCATGCGCTGACGGCGCTGCCGCCGCGGTTCAAGCCGAAAGCGGACTACCTGGCGGCGACCAACCGGGTGCGGGGTGAGGGGACGCGGAACCTGGTTGCGGCGGCGCAGGCCGCGGGGGTACGGCGCGTAGTCGCCGAGAGCGTTGCCTTCTTCTACGAGCCGGAGGGGGACTGGGTCAAGGACGAGACGGCGCCGCTGTTTCGCGACCCGCCGGGGCGGTTCGCCGCCGGGCGCGACGCGCTGGTCGAGCTGGAGCGCCAGGTGACGGGCGCCGAGGGCCTCGAGGGCGTGGTGCTGCGCTTCGGCTGGTTCTACGGCGCGGGCACCTACTACGACCGCGGCGGCTCGATGGCGGAGGAAACGCTGAAGCGCCGCAACCCGATTATCGGCAGCGGCGACGGGGTCTTCTCGCTCGTCCACGTCGATGACGCGGCCACGGCGATCGTCGCCGCCCTCGACCATGGCGCTCCCGGCATCTACAACGTCGTCGACGACGAGCCGGCGCCGCAGCGCGAGTGGCTGCCGATTTACGCCGAGGCCCTCGGGGCCAAGCCGCCGCGCCGCGTCCCGGCCTGGCTCGCCCGCTTGGTCGCCGGCGCGGACCTGGCGAGCACCGCGGTCAGCATGCGCGGCGCCTCCAACGCCAAGGCAAAGCGTGAGCTCGGCTGGCAGCCGGCCCACCCGAGCTGGCGCCAGGGCTTCCGCAAGTCCCTGTAACTCCTGCCGACGGGCCGAAAAGTCGAGCTGTCGGCGACATATAGGCCCATCGGCCTAGGATGGCCGCCGTGCCTGATCTCGACGCCGCCAAGGGGACGCTGCTCGCCGAGTTGCGCGAGCACTCGCTGATCATTGGCGAGGTGACGCTGGCGAGCGGGGCCACGGCGCAGTACTACGTCGACGCGCGCCGCACCCTGATGCGGCCCGCCGGGTTCCACGCCGCCGGCGAGCTGATCGCCGCCGCCGCGGCAGAGCTTGGGGCGGAGGCGGTCGGGGGCCCGGCGACCGCGGCGATCCCGCCGGCCTGCGCCGCGATCGCCGTCCCGGCCGGCGGCCGTCTCGTCGCCTTCTTCGTGCGCGGCTCGCGCAAGGAGCACGGGCTGCAGCGCTGGGTCGAGGGACCGGTCAGCTCTGGGATGCGCTGTCTGGTGGTCGAGGACACGGTCACCACCGGCGGCTCGACCGCGACCGCGGTCGAGCGGGCCCGGGAGGAGGGGCTGGAGGTCGCGGGCGTGGTCGCCGTCGTCGATCGGCTCGCCGGTGGCGGCGAGCGGATCGAAGCGGCGGCTGAGGCTCCCTACCGGGCCCTGGTCACGATCGACGAGATCTACCCCGAGCGGCCGGACCGCGGCTGAGTCCCGATGGAGCCGGACGCAGTCGAGATCCGCGTCGTCGGCTGCCTGATCGAGAAGCAGCGCACTACCCCCGACGCCTACCCGCTCTCGCTCAACGCCCTGCGCCTGGCCTGCAACCAGTCGACCAACCGCGACCCCGTGGTCGACTACGACGAGGCGGCGGTGAGCGATGCCTTGCGGCGGCTCGCGTTGCGCGGCTGGACCCGGCTCGCCAGCGGCGCCGGCAGCCGCGCGCGCAAGTACCGCCACCTGCTGCCGGAAGCGCTCGGCGTCGACGAGGCGGAGCTCTCGCTGCTCGCGGTGTTGATGCTGCGCGGCGCGCAGACGCCGGGCGAGCTGAAGCAACGCACTGAGCGCATGTACGGGTTCGACGACCTCGGCGCGGTCGAGGCGAAGCTCGAGGGCCTGGTCGGGCGCGGCTACGTGGCGCGCCACGAGCGTCGCCCCGGGCAGAAGGAGGTGCGCTACCAGCAGCTACTTGGCGAGGCTGGCGAGGAAGCTGAGACGGCCGAGCCGGAACTCGTCCCGGCCGAGGATCGCCTCACCCGGCTCGAGCGCGAGCTGGCGGCGCTGCGCTCCGAGCTGGCGAGCCTGCGCGCGGCCCTGGGCGAGGATCTAGGGCAGGGGGACGACGACGACGCGCCGGCCGCCGGGGATCGCGGCGATTAGCCGGCTCTTCAGCCCGTCGCGCTGCTCAACCAGTGCGCGGCCGCCGGCGGTGAAGGGGATCGTGAAGGTGTGTGAGCGCTCGCCGGTGAGCCGGAAGGCGCGCCGGCCGAGCGAGCGGGTGACGGTGCGCAGCCGCGCCGGGCGGCCGCGTTTGGGCGGGGCCCAGGCCTTGTACTTGGTGCGCAGCGCGAGCTGGCCCGGGCACTGGGTGCCGGCCGGCCACTCGCAGGAGATCCGCACCCGCACGCCCCGGACCGTCGCCCGCGGGTTGAGCAGCTTGACCGCGACCGGGATCGCCGCGTCCTTGCAGCCGAGCAGCCGGTCCGCTCCCAAGCCGACGTTGAGCGCGTAAACGCAGATCGGCTGTGGGCCCGATCTCACCGTCGGGAAGCTGAGGTCGAAGCCGTGCATGGCGCCCGCCGACCGATACTTGGCGGCGATGTCGAGGCGCGGCAGGGTCGCGACCGGGCCGAGCTCATGGGCGAGCGCCCGCGGCGCACTCGCCCGGCCGCCGACGTAGACGCGGATCGCGAGCGGCTGCGTCGGCAGGTTCTTGTCGAGTGCCCAGCCCTTCACCCGCAACTGCCCCGCCGCCGGCGAGCCGGTCAGCTCGAAGCGGCCGATCGGGTCTTCGCTGGCCGCCGGCGGCGCCGTGTTCCCGACCGTGCCACCGTCGACGTAGTTGTTGTCGATGTTGATCGTCACCCCGCCGTAGCGCTCGTCGTGGCCGCCGCGGTACTGGTGGATGCGCTGGTGGTTGGCCCAGGCGTTGGCGGGGACGTAGGGGTCGCTGGAGCTCGCCTGCCCGTTCCAGTTGGCGAACCAGAGATGGTCGGGCAGGACATACCCGGTGCCGATCTGGTCGACCAGGTCCTCGATTCCCGAGCCGCTGCTGCTGTAGACGCCGGACTGGTAGCCGAGCGAGTGCAGCTTTTCGGTCCAGGCCTCGAGGAAGGCAAGGGTCGCGGAGGTGGCGCTGGAGGTCTGGGTGTAGGCCTCCATGTCGTTGTAGATCGGGCTGCCGGCGCCCATCCCGAGGGCGCTCGCCTGGGCAACCGCGTCGCTGGCCGCCGCCGCGCCCTGCGCCGTCGCCTGGCTCGGGTTGATCATGGCGCAGCTGGTGCAGGCGCTGGTCGGGGCCTGCAGACCGACGTAGGTGGGGATCAGGTGCCAGCCGGCTTCGGTCTGCCTGCTGACCCAGCTGGCCGTGAGGTTGGGTTGTGAGCAGCCGCGGTTGACTCCGCCGATGTAGACGCCGACCGCCTCGTACGGCGATTCTTTCCAGGCTGCCATCGCTTGCGACGAGGGTGCCGTGCAGGCGTCGAAGCCGAGCCCGGTGTAGACGCTGCCGCCAGCGGAGGCGCTGGCGATTGGCCGCTTGCGGAGCGGGAACGCCGAGGCCGCGGCGCCTGCCTCCTGCCCGTCGACCAGGATCGCCCGCTGCGCCCCGATCGCCGCCTCGACCGGGCAGCGCTGGTTCGCCCCCGGCTCGCCGAGGTAGACCGCCCGCCGGTCCATCCGCACGCACATCCCCGGGTGCTCGCTGAGCCGGTAGACCGGCCACCCGCGCGGCGCCTCGACCTTCTTGCCCTCGAAGTGGACCGTCCGCGCCCCTGCCTCGCCCGGCCCGAACAGCGCCAGCGCCACGAACGCGCCCAGCGCGACCAGCCCGAGGATCCCGGCGGGCAACTGACTCCGTCGACTCATCCGCTGCACTCTCGCTACAACCGGCCCACCACCCCCAAAGTTGCACCCCCGCGGGCGAGCGCTTGCAGCTAATGCCCCGAGCTGGATTCGAACCAGCGGCCTATCCCTTAGGAGGGGATCGCTCTATCCAGCTGAGCTATCGGGGCTGGCCTGTGGATTGTCTCGCAGATCGGCGATCAGATCCTGGCACCAGTCCGCTGCGCCTCCGCCGTTCCAATGGCTCGGTCGCGATCCAGGGCATCGATTGGCGCGTCGTCGTAGCGGAATTCAGCAGCCCAAGGGGTGAGCCAGCCCGCCCTCGTGAGCAGGGGATCGAGGGCGATGGCGGCTTGGTCAGCCATCGAGATCAGGTAGTCGAGGTCGTGCGTCTTCGGGAAGTCGAGCCCATGCAGCGTTAGGGCCACCTTGAGCGCCTTCTCGACTGCCTGTTGAGCGTGGAAGCCAACCGGGCCATCTTCGACCTCGGGATCGGGAGCGATCTTCTTGGCGACGGTCAGGTCGCTCCTTGCATGCCGAGCGAGCAGCTCGGCGACCTCGATCTGCTCAGGAGTGGACAAAGACCCGGCCGTCGCGCAACGCGTGGTAGACCATCGTCCCGGGCACTTTCGCGCGACGCGTGGCCAGTGCCTCATCGAGGACGACGATGTCCACCGGCACGTGGATATCCCGAAGCGCCTGACGAAGACGCTGCCACTCGTCGAATCGGTTCTTCACCACGGGTTCGATCACAAGGAAGTCGACATCGCTATCCGACCGCTCGTCTCCGCGGGCGTGCGAGCCAAAGAGGATGACCTTGGCGTCGGCTCCGGCAGTCTCGGCCAGTCGTTTTCCGGCCTGGTCGATCAAATCCTTGGAAGCCATCGGAAACACCGTAGCGGAGAAACCGGTGGTGGCCGACCGGGCCCTAGGCAACCCTGCTTCCCGACTTCAGCAGGTCGGTGGGGAAGGCGAGCGTAAGCGGCCCGTCGTTCTCTACACCGAGGCCGGGTGGGAAGTCCACCACTCCGTCGAGCGCTTCTTTCAGTTCGTCGAACGACATGTATCCATCCGGCTCGTCCAGGTCATCTGCAAATAGGCAGGTAGGGGAAGCGCTGTTCCTGACCGCCCCGCTCGCGCTCTCTCCTGCCCCGACGGAGAGTTCGCCATGGCGCAGGCGGATGTAGATGGTGCGTCCGTCTACGAGCGTTCCCTCCCACTGCGATGGGCAGGCGACGCAAGTTCTCTTCAGCGAGGCGACAACTGGGACCTGTGAGCTGGGCACAGGTCCGATTATTGCAGACAAAAAGCTTCGGCAGGGCTGAGCTGTAGAGCGACTCGGAGGCGAGCTCCTGGGCGCGGCGGCTCCAGAGCTTGACCTGCATGAAGATGTCGTCGCCGTAGGCCTCGAGGGCGTCGAGGGCGATCAGGGTGAAACGGTCCTGGGAGATCACCTCCTGGTCGACGGTCTCGCCGTCGAGCTCGGCGCTGGCGGCGACGGCGCCACGCACCAAGGGACGGCCCCAGACCAGGGTGACGGCGCCCGCCCGCCCGTTCTCGCCCCGCCAGCGGCCGATCACGTCGTCGTTGAGGTCGATCAGCCAGTCGGGGTTGTCGGCGGCGAGCACGTCGGTGAAGTCGGCCTTGGCCTGGAAATCGGCCGGGTCCTCGCCGGGCGGCTGCACGTAGGAGACGTGGCCGAACAGCTCCAGGGTGCCCTCCTCGCTCTCGGTGTGGGCGGAGCAGGGGATCCAGACCCTGCCGCCCCAGGCGCGCTCTGGGAACCAGTCGATCTGGTCCGGGACTGCGGCCCCCTCCGGCAAGTCCTCGATTCCATCGACCGCTTCGCCGAACACCGTCGCCAGCCGTTCCGCGAAGCGCCCGTGCGGGATCCCCTCCTGCGTGGTGTCGGCGATGAAGTGCGGAATCGGTCGCGGGTTGGGCGGCATTGGCCTCAGTCTTTCAGTGCTTCGCGCAGGTCGCTCGCCGCGCGCTCGGGGGGGTAGATGTTGATGTCGACGCCGGTGCCGAGCTCGAAGCCGGCCTTGATCGTGAGCCGGGGGGCGATGTCGACGTGCCAGTGGAAGCGGTCGCCGCCGGCGGGGGCGGTGCGGACCCAGAGGTTGAGCTCCGGCGGGCCGTCGAAGCGGGCGGCGAGAACCCGCATCGCGGTGCGGATCATCGCCGCGCCGGCGTCGTCCTCGGCGAAGCTTGCCGTTTCGCGGCGGGGGACGACACGCAGCTCGAAGGGGGAGCGCGAGGCCCAGGGGCAGATCAGCGCCGCCTCGTCGTCGATCGCGACCAGGCGCTCGGCCCGGCGCACCTCTTCGACGAGGACATCGCTGAGCAGCCCACTGCCGGCGGTGCGTTCGGCGTAGGCGCCGGCCCGCTCGCGCTCCCGTGCGACCGCCGCCGGCACGAAGGGCAGCGCGTAGAGCTGGGCGTGGGTGTGCTCGAGCGAGGCGCCGGCGCCACCGCCCTCGTTGACGATCAGCTGCACGTAGGCGGCGTCGGCGTGGGCGCGCATCCGCTCGCGCCAGGTGGCGACCGCGGCGGCGAACTGGGCCTCGTCGAGTTCGGCCATCGCGGTCGCGTGTTGGGGCGCGTTGATCAGCACCTCGTGGGCGCCGTTCGCCGGGCGCGAGGAGAAGAGGTCCGGCTCGCCGGTCCGCCGCGAGGCGAGCAGCGGGTCGCCGCCGCTGGCGAAGGCGCCGGCTTCAGCGCCGGGGTTGCCCACTCCCACCCTGACCGCGGCGCCGTGCTCGTCACCGGCCTCTCCGCCCAGCGCCGGGTAGAGGTTCGGGACCACGCGCGTCCGCCAGCCGGGGCTGTTCGCCTCGCCGCCCTGCGGGCGCAGCGCGTATACCTCGGGTGGGGTGCGGTCCTCCCGCCCCTCGCAGAACGGGCAGCGCGCCGCTTTCGCCGCGGCCTGCTCGGGATCGGCCGTCCCTGCGGCGGAGCTGAACTGGTCGGGCCGCTCGGCCCGGCCGGGGGCGAGGATCGTCCTCAGCCCGCTGAGCTGGTCGATGCGGAGCTCGGGGGAACTCAGGAGCGGGAGGGGGGGAGGTCGTCTGGGTTGGGCTCGTCGACCACCACCGGCGGCACGGTCGGCGGCTGCGGGGGCCGCGGCGTGCCTTTGGCGCGCTCGGCCGAGCCTTTGCCGATGAACGGCTCGAGCACGTCCATCGGCAGCGGGAAGACCACCGTGGTGTTCTGGTTGCTGCCGATTTCGAGCAGCGTCTGCAGGTAGCGCAGCTGCAGCGAGGCCGGGTTGGTGCTGATGATGTCGGCGGCGTCGGTGAGCTTCTGCGCGGCCTGGAACTCGCCCTCGGAGTTGATGATCTTGGCCCGCCGCTCGCGCTCGGCCTCGGCCTGGCGCGCCATCGCCCGCTGCATCTGCTCGGGGATCTCGACGTCCTTGATCTCGACCGCGGTCACCTTCACGCCCCACGGCTCGGTCGATTCGTCGATGATCTTCTGCAGCTCTTCGTTGAGCCGCTCGCGGTCGGCCAGCAGCTGGTCGAGTTCGGCCTTGCCGAGCACCGAGCGCAGCGCCGTCTGCGAGATCTGCGAGGTGGCGAGCAGGTAGTTCTCGACCTCGACCACGGCCCGGTTCTGGTCGACGACGCGGAAGTAGGCAACCGCGTTGACGCGGCAGGGCACGTTGTCGCGGGTGATCACCTCCTGCGGCGGCACGTTCAGCGTCACCGTCCGCAGATCGACCTTGACCATGCGGTCGATCAGCGGGATCAGCAGGATCAGGCCGGGCCCCTTGGTCGCGATCAGGCGACCGAGGCGGAAGATCACGCCGCGCTCGTACTCGCGCAGGACCTTCACCGAGAGGCCGACCGCGATCAGCGCGAAGAAGGCGAGGACGAGGATCACTCCGAGCGCGACTTCCATTAGCTGCCTCCTTCGTTCGTCTGCGCGGTCCGCGGCCGCGGGCGCACGACCAGAGTCAGCCCGTCAACCGCCTCGACGGTGACTCTATCCCCCAGCCGCGCCGGGCCACTCCCGTTCGCCAGGCGAGCGGCCCAGAGCGTGCCCTCGAGCCAGACCTTGCCCTCGGGGTCGATCGCCGAGCGGGCCTCGGCGGTCGCCCCGGTCAGCTCCTCGACCCCGGTCCGCACCGGCTGGTCGCGGTGGGCTTCGACGACTTTGCGGGCGACGAAGTAGAAGCTGACGGCCGACAAAATCCCGAGCGTGATCAGGCCCGGGCCGGCGTAGTCGGCGGCGCTCGAGTCGGAGCCGAGGGCGACGATGCCGCCGGCGATGAGGCCGGCGCAACCGATCGCCGCCAGCACGCCACCGGTTGGCAGCAGCAGCTCGGCCAGCAGCAGCGCGAACCCGACCAGCGCGATGACGATGAAAGTTTCCATCGCCCGGATTATCCGCCCTGCAGCGCGTAGCGGCGGAAGTCCTCTTCCAGGGCTGCGTAATCGGCGTAGGCGCCCTGTTTGACGTAGAGCAGCTCGCCCTCGCGGTCGTAGTAGGCGGTGTCGGGGAAGCCGAGCCCGTTGAGCGAGCTGAAGATCTCTTTGTCGGGATCGCTGTAGCTGGGGTAGGGGACCGGCTCCTCGCGGAGGAAGGTCTTGGCTGCATCGGCGTCGTCTTCGGAGTCGACCCCGAGGAAGGCGACCCGTTTCCCGTAGCGGGCCGAGAGTTTCTGCAGGGCCGGGAACTCGTAGCGGCAGGGGCCGCACCAGGAGGCCCAGGCGTTGACCACGACGGGGTAGCCGCGCAGCGACTCGATCCGCTTCTCGTAGGCATCGAGGCCGCCGGGCAGCAGCTCGTTGGCCTGTTCGTGCAGGGCGGCCAGCCGCGGTGGCGCCCCGGCCAGGGCGCGCTCGTAGTCGGGCGGCGCGCCGCCGCCCACGTCGTCCTCGGAGGAGCCACATCCGCCGGCGCCGAGCGCGAGCAGGATCAGCGCCAGCACCGTTATGCGCAGCTTTCGTCCCTTGTTCATCCGTTCCGTGATTACAATACGTACGTTCGGTTCGCCGTATGCGAGCCGCTGAGATCTCGGGGAGGAAGGGTTACCGACTTCCCGCAGCCCTCGTTCACTTGCCTCCGGCCGGCCTTCTCATGCTCGGCGGGGCTAACCCCAGAAGCCTTCTATGGCCAAGACCAGCGACGTTGCCGCGTCTGCGGCAGTTCCTTCAAGCGCCGATATCGAGCGGGCAGCTGAGTTTGCCCGCGAGCCGTTGCTGCTCGACGGCGAAGGGCCCGAGGCGCTGGCGCCCGGCACCGCCCGCCGCCGCGCTCTCGACGCGGCGCTGAGCGAGCTCGACGCGGGCGCCGAGAACCCCTCGATCGAGTGGCGCCGCGACTTCTCCCTGCTGCTGGGCCTGGAGCGCTTGCTGGCTGACGAACCGCCGAAGCTGCGCGACGGCGCCGAGCTGAACCCGCACCAGGTCGACGCGCTCTCCGGCACCCTGGCCGAGCTGATGGCCGAGCAACAGGTCATCTCCGACGACGAGCGCCGCACCGGCGAGGCGGCGGCTGCCGAAGCGGAGGCCGAGGCCGAGGCGGAGGAAGGGCCGAGCGTCAACGGCGCCGAGGCGGAGGCCGAGAGGGATGAGGCGGATGAGGAGGACGAGGAGCTGGCGGAGGAGGACGAGGAGCTTGCCCCCGACGAGGAGCCGCAGGACTGGGAGGAAGCGCCGGCCGAGGACGAGGAGGTGGTCGAGGAGGCACCGGAGGATCCGGGAGCCGCCCGCCGCTTCTGGTTCGAGCACGCGACCGGGGCCGGCAAGACGGTCGCCGCGGTCGGCTTCATCGAGGCGAGCAAGACCGGCGGCGTGCTGATCCTCACCCACCGCCGCAACCTGGTCGACCAGTTCATCGGCGAGATCTCCGACCGCGGCTACAAGGAGCGGTTGCGGCCGCCGCTGCTCGACGGCCGCGACGACCCCGACGGGCCGGTCACGGTCGAGACCTACCAGTGGTTCGTCCGCAACCACAAGAAAGTCTCCGACGCCTACTCGATTGTGATCTGCGACGAGGCGCACACCGCGCTGGGCGAGAAAACCAGCGCCTGCATCCGCGCCTGGCCCGGTCCCGTCTTCATCGGGATGACCGCGACCGGGGCGCTGATCGCGCGCCACGTCGCCGACCTCTTCCCGACCCAGACCTCGCGCTTCGACCTCGCCCAGGCTGCCCGCCGCGGGGTGATCTCGCCGCTGCGCTGCCTGCGCATCCCGCCCGGCCCAGGGGTGCGGACGATCGCCAAGGTGCCGCTGCGCAAAGGCGAGGTCGACCAGGACTTCGACCAGGAGGAGCTGGCGGCGCTGCTCGACCAGGAGCCGTTCAACGTCGCGATCGCCGACCTCTACAAGACCCGCTTCCGCAAAGTCCCCGGCGTCCTCTACACGGCCGGGGTCCAGCACGCCAAGAACGTCGCCAAAGCCTTCCGCAATGCCGGGATCAACGCGCAGGCGGTCTCCGGCGAGACGCCGAAGCGCGAACTGGCCGAGATCCTCGCCGGCTTCGAACGCGGCGATGTCGACGTGCTCTGCAACGCGATGCTGCTGGCCGAGGGCTGGAACTCGCCGCGGGCGACGATCTGCATGCACCTGGCGCCGACCGCCTCGCGGCGGATCTACCAGCAGCGGGTCGGCCGCGTGACCCGGCGGGCGCCGGGCAAGGAGGCCGGCCTGGTGATCGACTTCGTGCACCCGGCGACCACCCACGACGAGTCGATTGTCACCCTGCACAGCCTGCTCGACCGCGACGTCTACCGCGGCGGCGCGATCGTGGTCGGGCCGGTGCGGCGTGGGCGCGGCCGCAGGGTCCGGGTCGAGCGCCGCATCGTCCCCGTCTCCGACGTCGAGGAGAAGCGGATGGAGGTGCTGGAACGGGAGATCTGGCGGATCGCGGTCGAGAACCTCGACTACCCCGAGCAGCACGCCTGGGCGGCGCTGGCCGGGGCGCGGGTCAACACCCAGGGCTGGCGGCGGGCGCGGGCGATGCTGCAGAACGACAAGACCAAGGAGCTGCGCCGGCGTTTCCTGCTCACCTGCGTGCAGCGCAACCGCAACGCGCAGCTGCGGCTGAAAGCGCTGGGGGAGATCGCCGACCTCGGCGATCCCGAGGCCTTCGACGACGCGATCGAAATTGTCGGCACCTGGAGCCGCGAGGACAAACGGGCTGGGACGAAGACGCTGCTGCAGGCGCTGGTCGACAAACGGATCGGGCGCCGCGACCAGGCGCAGGCGTGGGTCTGGCGGCTCGCCTCCTACACGCGCGAACTGCACGAGGAGTACGCGGTGCAACGCTGGCCGGAGACGAAGCGGCTGCTCGGCCTGCTGGTCAACTCCTCCGGCCGGGCGCACGGCCGCAACGCGCGCCGGCTCGTCCACGCGTCGCGCAAACAGGACCGGCGGCTGGCGGTGGCGCTGCTCGCGGCGGCCGTCTCGCACACTCCGGAGGGCGAGGAGGTGCTGCGCGGCGCGCGGATGCGGATGGCGCGGAAACCCTCGGCCGTCGCCCGCGAGCTGCTCCGCAACTTCCCCAAAGGCGGCAAGCGGCGGCGCAAAAAACGCAACAAACGGCGTGGGGAGAACGGCAAGGGCGCGACGGCGGGCAACGGTGGCAAGAAGAAAGGCACCGCCGAGCAGGACTCAGAGGCGCAGGTGGACCTCGCCGGCTCCGAGGGCGACGCGGTCGCCGTCGGCGAGTCGGACGAGTAGGTAGCCGCGGTCGTCGACCCCGTCGGCGACTCCTGAGCCGCCGTCCCAGGCGACCTCGCGGCCGCGCAGCGCGTCGCGCTCGCGCCAGGCAGATAGCACCGTGGCCTCTTCTGCCTTGATCCAGTGCTCCAGGTGACGACTCAGGGCTTTGGTTGCCGTGAGGGCGCTCGGGGGAAGTCCCGCCGTCGCGATTTGGGGGAGGCTCCGTCGGGACTTCCCCCGACCCCCCTCGGTGGAGCCGAAGCTCTTCCCCCGGGAGCCGAAGAGCGAGGTAGCCGTTTCGCGCAGGTCCGGCGGAAACTCGTTTTGAGAGATGGAGAGGTTCAGGCCGACCCCGATTACGGCCCAGCCGTCTTGGGGGCGGGCCTCGATCAGGACTCCGGCGAGCTTGCGGTTGTCGAGCCAGATGTCGTTGGGCCACTTGATGGCGCACTCGATGTCGGGGCGCAGCTCCTCGGCGGCGGCGCAGACGGCGAGGGGGACGGTGAGCGGGAGCATCACATGGCGTTCGTCGAGGGGGCGCAGGATCGCGGAGTAGAGCAGGGCTTTGTTCGGAGGCGCGGTCCAGGTGCGGCCCTGGCGGCCGCGGCCCGAGGTCTGCTCGGCGGCGGTGACGACGGTGCCGTGCGGGGCGCCGGCCGCGGCCAGCTCGCGGGCGCGCGTGTTGGTCGAGTCAGTCTGCCGGTAGTGATGATGCGGCGCGCCGAAAGTCATCGCCGTGGATTGCTGTCGTCTTTTGTGGCGCTATACGACCGAAAAGACGACAGCAACCGGGTGGTCACCGGGTTGCGTCCTCGAGCAGGGCGGCGAGGAGCCCCTCGATGTCGTGGCGCTCGGCCTCGACGGCGACCTCGAGGCCGGCGGCGCGGGCGGTCTCGCTGGTGACGGGGCCGATCGAGATGACGCGGGCGCCGGTCGGGAAGCGGTCGCCGAGCGCCTCGGTCAGGTTGGTCACGGTCGAGGAGGAGGTGAAGGTGACGTAGTCCGCGCTCTGGGCAGCCTCGATCACGGTCTCGTCCGGCTGCTCGCGGAACGTCTCGTAGAGGGCGACGACGTCGACCTCAGCGCCGCGCTCGCGCAGCGCGTCGGGGAGCACGTCGCGGGCCTCGGCGGCGCGGGCGACGAGCACGCGCTTGCCCTCGACCTCGACGCCGGCCAGAGCCTCGACCAGGGCCTCGGCGACGAAGCGCTCGGGAATGACGTCGGCGACGATCCCGTGCCGGGCGAGGGCGCGGGCGGTGCCGGGGCCGATCGCGGCGACGGTGGCGCCGGCGAGAGCGCGGCCATCGCGGCTCGCCTCCTTCAACGCCTCGAACAAGAGGTCGGCCCCGTTCGGGCTGGTCACGCAGATCAGGGAGTACTCGCGGAGCGACTCCACCGTGCGCCGGACCTCCGCGCTCTCGAGCTGTGGCTCGATCCGGATCGCCGGCAGCTCGACCACCTCGGCCCCGAGCTGACGCAGGGTCGCGGCGAGGCCGCTGGCCTGGGCGCGGGCGCGGGTGACGACGACGCGGCGCCCGTGCAGCGGGCGGCGCTCAAGCCAGGCTAGGTCTTCGCGGCGGGCAGCGACCGGGCCGACGACGATCAGCGCCGGGGCACCGATCCCCTCGCTCTTAACTACCTCGGCGATCGTCCCCAAGGTTGCGCTCACGGTGCGCTGCCCCGGCCAAGTCCCGCGCTCGATCGCCGCCGCCGGCTCGTCCGCGTCGCGGCCTCCGTCGATCAGCGCCGCCGCATTCTCGGCCAGCCGTTTGACCCCCATGTAGAAGACGAGCGTGCCGGGGAAGCGGGCGAGCGCCTCCCAATCGAGTGCCGGCTCGATCTTCTCCGGGTCCTCGTGGCCGGTGACGAAGGCGACCGCCGAGGCGTCGTCGCGGTGGGTGACCGGGATGCCGGCGTAGGCGGTCGCGGCGACCCCGGCGGTCACCCCCGGCACGACCTCGAACTCGACCCCGGCCGCGTGCAGCGCTTCGCCCTCCTCGCCGCCGCGGCCGAAGACGAAGGGATCGCCGCCCTTGAGCCGGACGACGCTCTTGCCGGTCCGGGCCGCCTCGACCAGCCGCTCCCCGATCTCCTCCTGCGGCACCGAGGGCACACTCGGCTGCTTGCCGACGTAGACCAGCTCGGCATCGTCGCGGGCGCCGTCGAGCGCGCCGGGCGGGATCAGGCGGTCGTAGAAGATCGCGTCGGCGGCGGCGATCAGCTCCAGCGAGCGCGCCGTCATCAGCCCGGGGTCGCCCGGCCCGGCGCCGACCAGATAGACGACCCCACCGCGAGCGCTCACGAGATCCCCCCGGTCGATGGGCCGATTTCGGGACTATGAGTCACGTTTTCGGCCCATCGGCGAGCGGTTGTTGCTCGGCGCGGGCGAGGAGGTCGCGGGCGCCGGCGCCGAGCAGGCGCTCGGCGAGCAGGATGCCGGCCGCGGCCGGCTCGTCGGCGTCGCCTTCGATCCGGTCGCGCAGCCACTCGCTGCCGTCGGGGAGGCCGACGAAGGCCTCGAGGCTCGAGTTGCTTCCCCCGGACCGTGGCGAAGACGCCGACCGGGGTCATGCAGCTCGCGTCGAGCAGGCGGACCGCGGCGCGCTCGGCGGTCAGCTCCCGGGCGGCGTCGAGATCGAACACGCCCGCGACCGCGGCGGCCGTCTCCTCGTCGCCGGCTCGCGCCTGCAGGACCAGCGTTCCCTGACCCGGTGCCGGGACCATCGTCTCGGTCGGGATCGCGAACCCGATCTCGTCCTCCCGCCCGAGCCGGCGCAGCCCGGCGGCGGCAAGGACAATCGCGTCGAGCTTCTCCTCGGCGAGCTTGCGCAGCCGGGTGTCGACGTTGCCGTGCAGCTCCTCGACCCGCAGGTCGGGCCGCGCGGCGAGCAGCTGCGCCCGCCGCCGCAGGCTGGCAGTCCCGACCCGCGCCCCTTCCGGCACGTCCTCGAGCGAGGAGCCAGGACCGATCCAGACATCAGCCGGGTCCTCCCGCACCGGCACCGCCGCAATCTCCAGCTCCGCCGCCATCTCTCCCGGCAGATCCTTGGCCGAGTGCACCCCCACATCGGCCTCACCCGCCAGCAGCGCTCGCTCAACCCCCCGCACAAACCGCGACTTATCCCCCGGCTCGCCGTCCGAAGACGCTTCCACCAACTCCGCTCCCCCAAGCATGTCGGCGACCTGCCGCGCCTGGGTCAAGGCGAGCTTGCTACCGCGAGTGGCAATTCGAATCATCGGAGTACGTGCTTAAGGAGTGATCCCGGTAGGGGTGAACGGAGTCGCTTGACTGAGGAGCGATCCCGGTAGGGGTGGAACGTCTTGTACTTTTTCGCCGCTTCCCATTGTCGATCGCCTCAGGCGCGGCTCGAAAAAGTTAAGTGGAACCCCTACCGGGATCGCTCCTGCGCAGCTCGGTCACCGAACCCGTTCCCTCTGCCTCGGCTTCGGTCTCAACGTCCAACCCGAACAATTCCCGCAGCGCGCTGACATACAGATAGGCCTCGTCGCTGCCGGCGGACCGCCGCATCCGCAGCGTCGGCTCGTGCAGCAGCCGCGAGGCGATCGCCTTCGCCATCGCCTCCAGCCGTTCGCGGTCGGCCTCACTGAGGCTCTCCCAGCGGCCCTCGTTCTCGGCCACGACGCGGCGCACGATCTCGTCGCCGCGCTCGCGCAGCGCGCTGATCGTCGGCACCACCTCGAGTGCCGCCAGCCAGCGCTCGAAGCGGTCGAAGCTCGACCTCGATGATCTGCTCGGCCTTGGTCGCCTCCGCCTCGCGGCCGCTGGCGTTGCGTTCGACGATCTGCTGCACGTCGTCGATGTCGTGGACGCTGACCCCGGCGACCTCGCGGCAAGTCGGCTCGATGTCGCGGGGGACGGCGATGTCGATCGCCAGCAGCGGCCGCTCGCGCCCCGCCATCACCTGCGCGAGGCCGTCGCGCTCGACGATGTGGTGCGGCGAGTTGGTCGCGGTGACGACGATGTCGGCCTCCGCCAGCTGCTCGGGCAGCTCCTCGAAGCGGACGGCGCCGCCGCCGAAGCGCTGGGCCAGCCCGATTGCGCGGTCGTAGTGGCGGTTGGCGACGAAGACGGTGTGGACGCCGCGGGCGACCAGGGCGCGGGCGACCAGCTCCGCCGTCTCGCCGGCGCCGACGACGAGCACGCGGCGCTCGGAGAGATCACCGAGCGCGCGCCGCGCCAGCTCGACCGCGACCGAGGGGATCGAGACCCCCTTCTCGCCGATCCCGGTCTCCTCGCGGGCGCGGCCACCGGCGGCAAGGGCGCCGCGGAAAAGGCGGTTGAGGATCGGCCCGGTGGCGCCCTCGACCAGCGCCAGCTCATAGGCGCGTTTGACCTGGCCCTGGACCTCGGCCTCGCCGAGGATCATCGAGTCGAGCCCGGCGGTGACCCGCAGCAGGTGCCGGGCGGCCTCCTCGGCGCGCAGCGAGTAGAGGTGGCCGAGCAGTTCGGTCGGGCGGATCTCGGCCTCCCGGGTCAGCACCCCCAGCCCTGTCGACTCGGCCTCGACCGGGTCGGAGACGACCAGGTACAGCTCGGTCCGGTTACAGGTCGAGATCGCCGCTGCCTCGTGGATCCCGGCGGCGTCGGTCAGCTCGCGCAGGACACCGGCGGCGCGGCCCTCGGTCAGCGCCAGGCGCTCGCGCAGGTCGAGCGGCGCGGTCTTGTGGGAGACGCCGAGGGCGAGCAGCTCGGACATCAGGCGCTGACCTCCTCGCGCTTGCGCTCCTCCTCCTTGCGCTGCTCGGCGAAGCCGGCCAGTTCGCGCAGCTCGCGCTCGATCCGGCTCACTTTCGCCGCCATAATCGCGAGGTAGACGACCAGCAGGACGACGAAGACGACGTAGGCGCCGGCGACGTACTTGCCGGCCTCGTCGAGCGGCAGGGCGGGCGCGGCGACGGGCAGCAGGTCCAGCATCAGTTCACCTCCGGGGCGATTCGGGAGCCGGCACCGGGCGCCGGCGCGTCGAGCGCGCGGCGCAGCCGCTTGACCTGGCCGGAGGCGCTCTTCGCGGTCAGCTCGAACTTGACCAGGGTGACCCAGAGCAGGGCCATCGCGGCCAGGTTGCAGAGGAAGACGAGCATCATCTCGCCGGGCAGGCCGCCGTTGGCGGTGGCGAAGGTGCGCGGGTGGACGAGGCTCTCGGCCATCCGCACCGCCATGAAGTTGAGCGGGACGAAGGCGCCGGCGGTGATCGCGAAGACCGAGGCGTAGCGGGCCTGCCGCTCGGGATCCTCGATCGCGTAGCGGAACGGGTAGTAGGTCGCGTACATGAGGAAGACGATCAGGAAGCTGACCAGGGTCGGCTCGTCCCAGACCCACCAGTGGCCCCACGAGCCCTTCGCCCAGATCGCGCCGGTGATCAGGACGGCGACGCCGAAGATCACCGACATGTGGATCGCGACGTAGGAGTAGGCGTCCCACTTGCGGTTGCCGCTGCGCAGGTGGGCGATCGCGAAGACGCCGCCGACGACGAACCCGACCAGCGCCACGATCGCCAGCGGCACGTGCAGGTAGAAGATCTTCTGGATGAAGCCCTGGTCGGCGTCGAGCGGGGCGTAGAAGAAGACCAGCGAAAGCGACAGGGCCAGCATCGCCACGGTGGCGATCGAGAGTGGTCTCAGTCCTTTGCCGTACATGCTTGGCGGGGCGAGGGTGTGCCTTGCCCGGTCAGTCCTCCAGGAGGAAATCGAACACCGCGTAGCCGACCAGGCCGAAGATCAGATCGTATAGCGCGAGCACCATCAGCCAGGTGCCGAAGCGGTCGTAGGCGGGGCCGCCCAGCTCGAGCAGCGGCTCGGTGGCGCCGGTGGCGGCGATCATCAGCGGCACGACCAGAGGCAGGAGGACAAGCGGCACGAGCAGGTCGCGGGCGCGCGAGTTGACCGCCATCGAGGAGATCAGGGTGCCGGTCGCGGCAAGGCCAAGGTCGGCGAGCAGGAGGATCGCCAGCAGCGGCGGCAGGCCGGCGAGCGAGTCGAGGAAGAAGAGGGCGAAGATCGGCACCGCGACCAGCTCCAGCGCGAGCAGGTAGACGAGCAGCGCCGCCGCCTTGGCGGCGAAGAGGACGCTGCGGTCGATCGGGGCGAGTCGGATCGCGTCGAAGCCGCCCTCCTCGCGCTCGGCGACGAAGAGCCGGTTGATCCCGAGCACGGCGGCGAACAGCAGCGTCGCCCAGAGCACGCCGGAGGCGAGGCTGCCGGAGAGGCTGGTGCGGTCGAGGCCGAAGCGGAAGATGACGAAGGTGGTGATCGCGAACAGCGCCATCGCCGGCAGCGACTGCAGGGTGCGCAGCTCGGCCCGCAGGTCCTTGGCGAGGATCGCCGCGAAGGCGACCCGGGAGGGGGTGACGCTCGCCGGGGCGGTGGGCTGGGCGCTCACGAGACCGCCGCCGTCTCGCCGATCCCGAGCCGCAGCACCTGGTCGGCCTCGGGCAGGTGGCGCTCGGGGTCGTGGGTGACGACGACCCGGGTGCGGCCGCCGCCGGGGCCGATCAGGCCGCGGGCCAGCTCCCGCCCCTCGGCGTCGAGGTTGGAATCAGGCTCGTCGAGCAGCAGCAGCTCCGGCTCGTGCAGGACGCAGCGGCAGATCGCCAGCCGCTGCCGCATCCCGGCCGAGAGCTCGGCGACCCGCTCGTCGGCGCGGCGCTCGATCCCGGCGGCGGCGAGCACGCCCGCGATCCGCTCCTCCGCCGCGGCCGCGGCGATCCCGTGCAGCTTGGCGTGGAAGCGCAGGTTCTCGCGCCCCGTGAGATCGCGGTAGAGCAGCGGTTCGTGGCCGAGGTAGCCGATCCGGCCGCGCAGCTTCCAGGCCTCGCGCGGGAGCGCGCAGCCGAGCACGATCGCCTCGCCGCCGCTCGGCCGCAGCAGGGTCGCGAGGACCCGCAGCAGGGTGGTCTTGCCGGCCCCGTTCGGCCCCAGCACGACCAGCGACTCTCCCGCCGCCAGTTCCAGTCCGACCCCGTCGAGCGCGGTGCGTTCGCCGTAATCGCGGCGCAGGCCGGCGAGGCGGATCGCCGGCTCGCGGGAGGCGGGGTCGCTGCTCACGGGTGGGATTGTGACCGTCTAGGGTGGCGCGGCACTTTCGACCACCCAAGGAGAAACTAGATGACGAAGAAGTGGATGGCGCTGTCGGCGACCGCAGCCGCGGCGCTCGCGCTTGCGGTACCGGCCGCGATCTCGGCCGCACCGGCTAAAGAGGCCGGCGTGAAGACGACGGTGACGATCGGCTCCGTCGGCTACCAGGGCAAGGTCAGCGCCGCCGACCCCACCTGCGTCGGCGAACGGGCCGTCGTCCTCAAGCAGAAGGGCAACGGCGTCCTCAGCCGCGTCAAGTCGAAGGACAACGGCAGCTGGAAGGCCGACCTCGACGAACTGAACGAAAACATCAAGATCCCGGCCATGGTCTACGCCGAAGTCAAGGCCTCGAGCCCCGCGGGGCCGGTCGCGACCTGCCAGAGCGCCGTCTCCCGGACGGTCGAAATCGGCGGCGGTTGATCAGCCGCGTCGCTTGCGCAGGGTGCGCTGGCCCACTTTCAAGAGTGAGCCGCCGCCCTGGCGCAGCGCCTCGGTGCGGGCCGCGCCCTTGCCGTAGAGCGCTTTCGCCGAGGTGCGCACCGCTTCGCCGAGGGTGCGGTCGTAGGGGTGCCACCAGAAGTCGCGGGTCAGCCCCGGCTCCCAGGCGTTCATCTTGATGTTGACGCACTCGTAGAAGCCGAATTTGGAGTGTGAGCGGCCGACGCCGGAGTCCTTGACCCCGCCCCAGGCGCACTGGCAGGCGCCGTGGCTGAAGGAGTGGTCGTTGACCCAGACCATCCCCGACTCGATCCGCCGCGCGATCCGCTCGCCCTTCTGGCGGTCCTTGGTCCAGACCGAGGCGCCGAGGCCGAACTCGGAGTCGTTGGCGAGGTCGATCGCCTCCTGCTCGGAGTCGACGACGACGATCGGCAGCACCGGGCCGAAGATCTCCTCGCGCATGATCCGCATCTGGTGGGTGACGCCGCTGAGCACGGTCGGGGCGACGTACTTGCCGGGCAGGCCGGGGACGTCGACCGGGCCACCGCAGAGCTTGGTCGCGCCGCTGGCGACCGCGTCCTCGATCAGGTCGACGACGATCTCGTACTGGCCGTCGGAGGTCATCGGTCCGATCTCGGTCTCCCACTCGAGCGGGTCGCCGAGCCGCAGCTTCTCGGCCTCGCTGGCGACCGCGGCGGTGAAGCGGTCGGCGATCTCGCGCATCACGTAGACGCGCTCGATCCCCGAGCAGGTCTGGCCGGCGTTGGCGAAGCCGCCCCAGACGGCGCCGGAGACGGCGTTGTCGAAGTCGGCGTCGGCGCAGACGATCATCGGGTCCTTGCCGCCGAGCTCCAGGACCGAGCCCTTGAGCTGTTTGGCGCAGGCCTCGCCGACGACCCGGCCGACGTCAACCGAACCGGTGAAGAAGACCTTGCCGACGCTGGACTTGGCCAGCGCGCCGCCGACCGCGCCGCCGCCGTGGACGACCCGGACCAGCCCCTCCGGCAGACCGGCCTTCTCGAAGACCGTGGCGATCCGCTCGCCCAGCAGCGGGGTCAGGCTGGCCGGCTTCAGCACGACGCCGTTGCCTGCCATCAGGGCGATCGCGACCTCGCCGAAGGGGATCGACCAGGGGTAGTTCCAGGGCGCGATCACCCCGACCACCCCGATCGGCTCGTAGGAGAAGTGCGCTTTCTTCGTGAGCGTGAAGGCCTGCGTCATCGGCACCTTCTCGTCGGCGAGGATCTTCGGACCGGCCTTGGCGCACCAGTGCAGGGCGTCGATCGTCGGCAGCAGCTCCATCGTGTAGGCCTCGACCCGCGGCTTGCCCTGCTCGCGGACGAGCAGCTCGGCGACCTCGTCGATGTCGTCGAGCAGCCCCTCGGCGGCGCGGCGCATGTAGACGGCGCGGGTCCGTGCCGGCAGCTCCGCCCAGGCGGGCTGGATCCGGGCGACGTCGTCGACCACTGCCTGGACTTCGTCTGGCGTGATCGTCGGAACCGTGCCGACGAGCTCACCGGTGGCCGGGTTAAAGGACTCGAGGGTCGACGTGGACAGGGCTGCTGGTTTTACCTCGGTGGTAGCCATTTGACGATTCTAGAGCGGTGCGGGAGGGGCGTGGGAGAGGGGTCGTCGGAGCAACAGCGGGGAGGCTCCGCCGACCCCTCTCCCACGCCCCTCATACTGAGCGCTAGTGAGCGACCGGCTGTTCGACACCGGGGGCGAGGCAGCCCCGACCAGTTCAGAACTTTCAGCTGATGCTCCTTTGGCCGTGCGGATCAGGCCGCGGAGCCTGGATGAGCTGATCGGGCAGGAGCACATCCTCGGCCCGGGCTCGGGGCTGCGGACGGCGATCGAGAGTGGGAAGCCGCACAGCGCGATCCTCTACGGACCGCCCGGGGCCGGGAAGACGACGCTGGCGCGGATCGCGGCGGCGGGGGCCGAGGGGGCTTTCGAGGAGGAGTCGGCGGTCAATGCCGGCAAAGCCGAGATTCGCGGCGTGATCGAGCGGGCGCGCGAGCGGCGGCGCAGCGCGGGCCGGCCGACGATCCTCTTCCTCGACGAGATCCACCGCTTCAACAAGGCTCAGCAGGACGCGCTGCTGCCGGCGGTCGAGGAGGGGCTGCTGACCCTGATCGGGGCGACCACCGAGAACCCCTATTTCGAGGTCAATTCAGCCTTGCTCTCCCGCGCCCAGGTCTACGAGCTGCGGCCGCTGGAGCCGGAGCAGGTTGTGGAGCTGCTGCGGCGGGCGCTGTCCGATCCCGAGCGGGGCCTGGTTGATCCGCCGCCGGTCGACGACGAGGCCCTGGCGATGCTGGCCGAGCGCAGCGGCGGCGATGCCCGGGTGGCGCTCTCGGCGCTCGAGCGGGCCGCCGAGCGCGCCCAGGGCGGCCGGGTCGACGTTGCCGCGATCGAGGACGCCCTGCAGCGCAAGGCGATCGACTACGACCGCCAGGGCGACCGCCACTACGACTTCGTCTCGGCCTGGATCAAGGCGACCCGCGGCTCCGATGTCGACGCCTCGCTCTACTACCTGGCGGTGATGCTGGAGGGGGAGAGGACCCGCGCTTCATCGCCCGCCGCATGGTCATCCTCGCCTCCGAGGACGTCGGCAACGCCGACCCGCAGGCGCTGCTCATCGCCGACGCCGCCGCCCGCGCGGTCGACCGGGTGGGGCTGCCCGAGTGCGCCCTCAACCTCGCCCAGGCCGCCGTCTACCTCGCCCTCGCTCCCAAGTCCAACGCCTCCTACGAGGGCCTCGCCGCCGCCCGCGCCGAGGTCCGCGAGCACGGCGCCCAGACCCCGCCCGACTACCTGCGCGACGCTCACTACCCGGGCGCGAAGGCGCTCGGCCGCGGTACTGGCTACCGCTACGCGCACGACCAGCCGGACGGCGTCAGCGACCAACAGCTGCTCCCCGAGGGCCTCGAGGGACGCCGCTTTTACGAGCCGACGGAGCGCGGCTTCGAGGCCGAGCTGGGGCGGCGGCTGGCAGCGCTGCGTACGAGATTTAGCCAGAACAAGTGACGGCCGCAACTTCCTCGACGCCATGGGGTTTATAGGGCGGCTTTCCAAGCTAGAGCCAGGGAGAGCCGACATACCGGCCGGAGGCCGGACTGGGGTCTCCGGCCGGGGCTTTACACAGGGGGGAGAGGGCGTCGAGTGGGACTGGGCTCGGCGCCCTCTGTATTTCCCGCTTCCGGGGGCGTGTCTGAGCTGAAGGGGGTATATGACCCCGTTAGCTCAGACACGTCATGGCCTAAGGTGAGCTGCATGGCCTCGAATGACGCTGAGCGGTTGCGACTGGGTGGGATGGCGCTGCGCACCGGGCTGCTGATCCACGGGCCGACGCACTGGGCGGCGGCGGTCCGCGCTGGCGATGGGCAGATCCAGGTCGCTTCGGAGCGCAAGCCGGAGCTGGCCCCGGGCCTGGTCGCGAAAGCACCGGGGCTGCGCGGGCCGCTGAAACTGGCGGAGGCGCTGGCGGTGCTGCCGCTGGCGCGCCGCCGCCTGCCGGCCGCCCGGCTCCCCTTCGAGGACTGGCGGGTGGTGGCCGCGGCCGGCGCCACCCTGGCCGCGACCGGGCTGCTGCGGCGGCGCAAGCCGGTCTCGGTCTTCCGCGAGGGCCTGATCCAGGCGGTCGGCGCCGTCCCCGCGGTGGTGGCGCTGCTCGACCGCGACCTCGCCGCCTACCACGGGGTCGAGCACAAGGCGATCGCCGCCTATGAGCAAGGGACCGAAGACGTCGCCTCGGTGCCGAAGGAGCACGACCGCTGCGGCTCCAACCTGATGCTGCCGATGATGCTGCTCTCGGCCGGCGGCACGCTGCTGCTCGAGCGGCTGGTCGAGAAGCCGAGCGCGGCGGCGCGCGCGGCGGTCGGCCTCGGCGGCGCTTCGCTCGCGGTCGAGATGTTCGCCTGGAGCGACCGCCACCACGGCGACCCGCTGGCCGAGGCCTTCCACTCTCCCGGCCGGGAGATCCAGCGCCACCTCGCGACCAAAGAGCCGACGCCCGAGCAGCTCGAGGTGGGCCTGGCGGCGATGGCGGAGATCCTCCGGGTCGAGCACGGCAACGGCGGGGACGAGCCGTTGCCGCCGGCCGCATAGACTGGCCGCCGTGTTCGGAAGGATCGACCACATAGGCGTCGCCGTCGAGGATCTCGACGCCGCGATCGCGCTCTACGAGCAGAGCTTCGAGATGACCCTCGCGCATCGCGAAACGGTCGAGTCGCAGGGCGTCGAGGCGGTGCTGCTCGACGTCGGCGACGGCCATGTCGAGCTGCTGGCGCCGCTCGGCCCCGCGACCGCCGTCGGCAAGTTCCTCGCCAAGAAGGGCAGAGGGCTGCACCACGTCGCCTACGCGGTCGACGACATCGACGCGACGCTGGAGCGCCTCGCCGCCGCTGGGCTCGAGCTGATCGACAAGCAGCCGCGGGTCGGCATCCGCGATAGCCGCGTCGCCTTCCTCCACCCCCGCTCGACCGGCGGGGTACTGACCGAGATCGTCGAACCCGCGGGAGGGCACTGATGGCCGAGGCACAGCGAGTCGAGATCGGCTTCGAGGGCGGCCAGGTGATTTCCGCTCGGATCACAGAGGGCGATCTCAAGGACCTGCGCAAGCAGCTCGAGAAGGGCGGCTGGCACGACCTGCACACTGAGGACGGGGTGATCTCGCTCTACCTCGGCAAGGTCGCCTTCCTCCGCATCGACTCGGGCGAGCACCGGGTCGGCTTCGGCCTCGGAGACTGATGCGCCCGCGGCTCCTGCTCGGCGCCGCGGCGGGAGCGACCGTGGCCGCCGCGCTGTGGTGGCGCAAGAACCCCTCCGCCTGTCCCTACGGCCAGCGCTTCTGGGTCGAAGCGCCGCACCCGGTCATCACCCGCGACCGCCTGCGCGCGGTGCTGGGCCCCGAGCCCGGCGAGCGCGTGCTCGAGCTCGGCGTCGGCACCGGTTACTACAGCCTCGACCTCGCCGAGTGGGTCGGTCCCGACGGCAAGCTCGAGCTCTTCGACCTGCAGCAGAAGTTCCTCGACCACGTGATGCGCGCCGCCGCCGAGCGCGGCCTCGCGAACCTGGTCCCGACCCAGGGCGACGCGACCGCCGTGCCCTACGAGGACGCCTCGATGGACGCGGTCGTCCTCACCGCCGTCCTCGGCGAGATCCCCGACACCGCCGCTGCCCTGCGCGAGATCCGACGCGTGCTCAAGCCCGGCGGCCGCCTCGTCGTCGGCGAGCTCTTCGGCGACCCGCACTTCACCACGCTTGGCAGCCTCAAGGGCCAGGCCGGCGACGCCGGCCTCAACTACCAGGAGCACTCGGGCAACTGGTTCGCCTACTTCGCCCGGCTCGTACCGATGGGCGCGGAGGGCCCCGACGCCGCGGTGACGCCGGGACCCTCCTAGCGGTTGTGTTTTTCAGCGCCCGGTTACCAGCGCGAACCTCCTGACCCGCTCTCGTTGAGCTGGAACACCCAGGCTTCGTTCCACGCGTCGGCATCGCCACCCTCAGCGCCGGCGTCGCCGCCATCGCCTCCGGCCGCGTCGCCACTGGTCGCCGTGGTGTCGCCACCGCCGGCGTCGGCGTCGTTGTCGCCGTGGCTGCGGCCCTTGCCGTAGTCGCAGCCACACGACTTCCGCGGCGGCTGCTGCTTCGGCTCGGACTTGGCCTTGGCGTTGCCGTTGTGCTCCTGGGTGTTGCCGGTGTTGGCGTCGCCGCCTCCACCGCCCGTGGCGCTGGCGCTACCGCCGGTCGCCTTCGGGTCGCCCTGTTTGACGCTCGACTCGTTTTTCTGCGAGTCCGAGCCGTCCATTGACGGGCCGTTCTGGCACCCACACCGCTCCTTCGAGGAGTGGCCGGAGCCCTTGCCCGATGACTCGTTGACCTGCACCACACCCGCCTCGTTCGAGGCGTCGGCATCGCCACCCTCGGCGCCGGCGTCGCCGCCATCACCTCCGGTCGCGTCGCCACTGGTCGCCGTGGTGTCGCCACCGTCGGCCTCGGCGTCGTTGTCGCCGTGGCCTCGGCCGTGGTGCTCGCCCTTGTCGTAACCGCAGCCGCAGGAGTTGCTCTCCTTCTGCTCCTCGGGCTTCGATTCGGCGTAGGCGTTGCCGTTGTGCTCCTGGGTGTTGCCGGTGTTGGCGTCGCCGCCTCCACCGCCCGTGGCGCTGGCGCTACCGCCGGTCGCCTTCGGGTCGCCCTGTTTGACGCTCGACTCGTTTTTCTGCGAGTCCGAGCCGTCCATTGACGGGCCGTTCTGGCACCCACACCGCTCCTTCGAGGAGTGGCCGGAGCCCTTGCCCGATGACTCGTTGACCTGCACCACACCCGCCTCGTTCGAGGCGTCGGCATCGCCACCCTCGGCGCCGGCGTCGCCGCCATCACCTCCGGTCGCGTCGCCGCTGGTCGCCGTGGTGTCGCCACCGTCGGCGTCGGCGTCACCGCCGACCGAGATCGCTACGGCGTTGCCGTTCCCGATCTGGGTGTTGCCCGTGTTCGCGTCGCCGCCTTCGCCGCCGGTGGCAGTCGCACTGCCTCCGGTCGCGCTCGGGTCGCCCTGGGTCACGCTGCTGCTGTTGGTCTGCCCGGATTCGGGCGGCACCGGCAGCGGCACGGAGGCGGCGGCTGACGCCGCTCCGATCGCCATGGCGACCACGGCTGCGACTACAGCCGTGAGGTATCTCATCGGACTTCCTTTCATGCTCGAGTTTGCGTTCGCCGGGGGGATCGAGGGCTCCCGGCGCAGCCCTGGTTTCAGGTCCGAGCGGACCTAGCCAGGGCGCTCGAGCGCGCAGACGAACCGGGAGGGCACAGGGGCGACCAGTGCCTCCTTCGCTCTGCGGGAGATCGCCGGAGCCGCCAGCGCGAGCAACGCGAGCAGCGCGGCGATGGGGACGAAGAAGCTGCTGCTGCCGCCGGGACCGGGCGAGGCACTCGTGGAGAGGCCGGACCCTGGTCCGGGGCCGCTGGGGGAAGGACGGTTGGGCGCCTCGCTCGGTGAAGCGTGGGACCCGCCTGCAACCCCCGCCGACTCAAGGAGACCGTGATCAGCCCGTGGGCCCAGCGCCGCCGGGACGGCGAAGAGCTTCTCGCAGGTTCAGCCCGTCGATCCACCCCACCATCGGCTGGGTCTCGAGCGGGAGGGCGTTCTCGAAGGTGGGAGAGGGAATCTCGCCGCCGAGCTGAGGCGCGGGTCCCGGGAGTGGCGCCTGGCCCTGCTCGGGGCGGATCTGGAAAGCCGACTCGGTGCGAGACGGATCGTGGGAAGGCGCGTTCTGGGACGCCGGGGAGACGCCCGGCGCGACCCGGTCAGGAAGCGGCCTGACATAGGAGGCGCTCTCGACGACCTTGTCGACCGTCGGCTGGACGTTCGCGGCGTCCGCCACGGACTTCACTGGAGCCGTCGCGGCGGACACGGTTTCCTCGGCGGCCTCCTTCACCTGCCCGGCCGCTTCGCCGCGGGTCACGCGCGTGACCACATTCGCCACCTGCTCCTCCACCACAGGGACGGCCGCGGTGCCGGAACCCGAATTCGTAACTGGGGTGGGCGCCGGGGCGGGTGCGCTGCTTGCTTCCACCGGCGCGGCTTCCGCCGGAACGTCGGTAGCGGTTTCGGCAACCGCCGCCACGGTTTCGGCGGGGGCGGCGCCCAGCGTCTCTCCCTGGGCGGGGCTGGCAAGGATCGAGCAGAGGACGATCGCGAGCAGCCCAATCGAGGCAGCCAGAGTGCGGATCGGAAGCTGAATCGTGGACATTCGCACGACCCGAACATACCCAATATTCGTCTGGTTTCACGCCGATTTTTAAGGTCTGTCGAGACCCTCAAGATCAGGTCGAGCCTGCTTCTGAAGCAGAAATCCCTGCAACCGAACGCGACGCGTACATCCGCGAACCGCGGTATCGAGGATTGTTAAGAAGAAGCCCGCGCGCGGCGGAAATTCGCCGCCGGCGTCGCGCGTCGCGTGGGTCAGTAGCGCGGTGGCTCGCGAACTTCGCGGCGTTCTTCGACCGCGGGACCGGGCGGGACCTCGTCGCGGCGCCGTCGCGACCAGATCGCCTCCTGGATAAAGGAGAGGACGAGGCCAGCCGCACCGGCGATCATCAGGATCAGGCCGACGGTGTCGACGCTGACGCCCTCGACATGGAGGTTGGTCGCGTAGCGGAGGATCGCGCCGAGCGCGATCAGGAAGATGGCTGCAGCGATCGTCATGTGCGCCCCGTACCCGCTCGGGCGGGGATTGATGCATACCGACCAGGGTGTGGCCTGGCGGGGCAGTTAGGCAACCGAAGCAGGTGGGGGTGGGGCAAATGCGGCGTCCAGGGGCTCAGCCGCGGTCGTAGCTGCCCCACCCCCACGGCGCCGCGATGACCAGGGTCCAGTCATCCCCGATCCTCCGCAGAACCATGTTCGCCGGGGACATTTGACGGAAGGGAGTGCCGTAAACGTCCCGGAAGCTGATCTGCCAGTGCTCCGATACGAGCGCGATGTCACCCGCGATGAGAGCGGTGCTGGCCTCGACCTCGACCCGGGTATCGGTGCCGATCATCTGGGTGAGAAGCGAGCGAATCTCGTCGCGGCCGTGAGTTGTGGTCGCGTCCGGGGCAACGAAGCAGGCGTCGCGGGCGAAGCAGCTCGACGCTACGTCGATGTCCCGGTCCCTGATCGCCCGGGCCAGGATGTGCGACGCCTCCCCTGGAGCGGGGAAGGTCTGGGCCAGGTGGATCGCCATCGGGGGCACAGACAAATTCCACCACCTGACGGGCCTTGCGGGGTGTGCCAATGCGGCACCTGGCGCCACGCACGATGAGACCTTCTGGCACAGGTCTCGCTACCGCGAGACCTGCCCGTCCCCTGTCTTCCTCTCTGTGAGACGCTCGAGCCGAAGGGCCACGTCGAGCTCCGGGCGACGAGTCGAGAGCGGTTCGCCGACCGCGTCCTCGACCCTCTTCAAACGCCTCTGCACGGTGTGTCGGTTAACGCCCAGGGCCGAGGCCGCAGAGGCGGCATTGCAGTCCAGGTCGAGATAGGCGCGCACCGTGGTTTTCAGACGCTCCCCATCTCGGTGTCGGTCCAGCGGTTCGATGTACCGATCGATGAGAGACCTACCGGCGGCTTCGTTGCTGAGCGCGTTCGCCAGCAACGTGACGTCCGAATAGCGGGTCAGCCCGGGTCCTTCCAAGAGCGCTACCCCAAGAGCGGCCTGCGCTTCTCGGTGGGTCAGGCGCCACCCCTCAAGCCCAACGCGGGGCTCCCCGGCGGCGAGTGAAGGTGAACCAGCATCGGCATCCACCAGCGACTCGAGCTCAGAGAAGCCGATCTGACGAGGGGCCCCAAGCCACGCCCATGCCATGTCATCGTCGTCGGGCAGAAACAGCAAGTCGCTGCCCAGCCTCTCCGCCAAGCTGCGGCAGGCCAGCTCCGCTTTCGCGCCCGCCGCGATCAGGCCGACGTGGCAAGCATCGAGCCGATAGTCGAGATCGGCGTACTCCCCCGATCCTCCCTCGAGAAGCCTTTTGACCTGCTTCACGAGCTGATGATTGGGCAGCCGTTCAAGGCGCTCGACCTCTTTCGTGTACTCGACGGCAAACGCGTTCATCATCAGGTCCTGGTTCCAGCTTTGCCAGTTCGCGGTGTAGCGCAAGGCGTCGTCGGCGTATGGCAGTTCACCAATCCGTTTGGCAAAAAACTCGAAGAACACCGTGCCGACGATGGAGAAGCCCCGCAGAACGCTTTCGAGGGAGGCGCCCTGGCGTGCCGCGAACTGGATCTGAGCGACGATCGCCGGCGGCAGGGTCCCGCTCCATCGATCCCCTTCCTCGAGCGCGGCGACCATCCCACTCACGGCCTCTGGTGCGGCGAGCCGAAGCCAATTGGTGAAATCGGCATCTTGGTCGAACCCAAGGTCGGTATTGCTGAGGCGAGCGACCAGCGCCTCGGCGATTTCGCTACGGCGCGATTCCAGCACGGCGATGAGCTCGCTCCTGAACGCGTCCGTCGGGTTGACTTGCTGGGTCCCCACGTTTCAGCCTTCTCCGTGGGAGGCTTGGGCGTGGTCGGCTGCCTTGATTGTCAAGCGCTTGAGCCTCAGTGCCACATCGAGCTCGGCGCGGCACCCCGAGAGCGGCTCGCCGATCGCGTCCTCGACCCTTTTCAGGCGGCGCTGCACGGTGTGCCGGTTCACCCCCAATGCCGATGCCGTGGAGGCGGCATTGCAGTCCGAGTCGAGGTACGTGCGAACCGTGTTTCGCAGGTGCTCGCCGTCGCGTCGGCGGCCCCACGGTTCGAGGTACCGGTCGATCAGGGACTTGCACGTCGCTTCGTTTTGCAGCGCGTCGGCAACCAGCGCGACGTCGGAAAAGCGGGTGAGTACGGCGGGTTCCAGTAGAACCACCGGCAGCGTTTCCCGTGCTTCCCGGTGGGTCAGGCGCCACCCCTCGAGACCTCGGCGCGACTCACCTGCGGCCAGCGAGAGGGATGTCCTACCGGTCGCCAGTCGCGCCAGTCGTGCGAGTTCGATCTGCCGCGGCGATCCGAACCAAGCCCAGACCCTGCCCTCGTCACGGGGCACGACAAGGAGATCGCAGCCCAGGCCCTCCGCCAGTGCCCTGCACTCCAGCTCCGCCCTTGCGCCAATCGCGACCACGCCGACATGGCAGACGTCCAAGCGGTATCCGAGTTGCGCGTCGCCCTGGGAGTTGCCGGAGAGGAGGCTCTCCACGCGCTGCCCCAGCCGGCGGGACGGCGCGCTCTCGAGTCGCTCGACCTCCTTCTCGTACGCGGCGACGAAGGCCTTCATCAGCTGGTCGCTGTTACGGCTCTGCCAGTTCACGGTCTGGCGCAACGCTGCTTCGGCCTCCGGCAACCCTCCAAGCTCTGCCGCGATGAAATCGACGAACACGTTCGAGCCGAGAATGACTCCACGCACGAGCCCTTCCAGGGAACCCCCGTTGGCCGCGACCGCCCGGATCAGATCGAGCATCGCGGGCGACAGGGCCGGCGACCACTCTTCTCCCTGCTTGACCGCGGTGGCGATTCCCGCCACTACCTCAACGGCGGCCGGGCGCAGTTTCGCAATGGTCTCCGCGTCGAGGCCCGTCCATAGATCGGAGCTGCGAACGCGGGCTATCAGCGCGTCCTCGATATCGGGACTCCGCGCCTTCAGCAGGTCCACGAGGCCATCCCTGATCGCTTCCTCTGAGCTGACTTCCTCAGCTTTCACATCCCGACCTTAGGTGATGCGAAAGGTTCCCACAAAAATACTTAATTACTTGATCTCTGCTTGCGGCTAAGCGACGGCGAGTGTGGTCCAGAGGCGGGTCTCCGCTGCGGCGACCTGCTTGGCGCTGCTGTCGACGGACTCCCAGAGGTCGGGCCGTGGCGCCTCGCTCTCGCTCGCCGCTTTGAACGCCGCGGCCAGCTCGGTCCACCTGGCCGCGGCGGCGGCGGCGAGCGGCGCCTCGGGGCGGCCGACCTCGGCGAGGAAGCGCGAGTACATGAGGCGGAAGGCGCCGCCGCCGGTGCCGCGGCGCTCGATCACCTGGTAGGCGAAGCGGGCGCACCACTGCCAGTCCGCGGCGACCTCGGGCCAGGTGCCGGCCTCGGCGGCGAGGCGCTCGATCGCGGGCAGGCCGGCGAACTCGTCCCAGGTCGGCTCGACCATCTCCTGCGCCGCACGCTTGATCGCGGCCGGGATCGCGGCCTGGAGCCGCTTGCGGTCGAGCGCCTCGGTGACGGTGAACATGTGGCCTTCGAGTGGGTAGGCGGGGTGGCCGCTGTGGCGCGCCTGCGCGAGGTGCTCGAGCCGGGTCGTCTGCAGCTGCTCGAAGCCGGTGTCGGAGAGCTGGGCGACCTCGTCGTCGTAGCCGGCGAGGACGACAGCGTGGCCCGGGAAGTGGGCCGAGTTGCCGTAGTGGTCCAGGTGGTAGATGTCGGTGAGCAGGAGGGCGGGGTTGCCCGCGTCGACCTCGGCCCGCGCCGCCTCCCAGGCATCGGCGTCGCCGTCTCCCGGCGGGAAGGTGCGCATCTGCAGCGCCGCCCCGGTCAGGTCGCGGAAGCTCTCCTCGAGCCGGGCGGTGCGACCGTTGAACCAGCGGCTCGGTGAGGCGTCGTCGAGGGTCAGGTAGTAGAAGCAGGCGCCGGCCCCGAGTCCGAACGCCATCTCCTCGCTGACCTCGACCCCGTGGAAGGCGAGCAGGTTGCGCAGCGCGGTCGAGCCGCAGTGGTTGCCGGGCGTGTGGACATAGCCGGGGACGGTGGGCATCGGGGCGGATTATCCTGCTCCGCCGATGCAGGAACTCGACCTGAAGCTGTTGCGCCTGATGCGGACCCGCGGGCACTCGCCCGGAATCGAGTCCGCGGCCAAGGCCCTGGGCAAGGCCGCCAACAACGGTGTGGTCTGGGTCGTGCTCGGCCTGGCGCTGGCCCTGATCGACCCCGACCGGCGCGAGTCGTGGCTGATCTGCGCCCTGCTCGGCCCGGTCGCGATCGTCCTCAACTACGGGATCAAGCTGGCGGTGCGGCGGCCGCGGCCGGTGCTCGAGGGGCTGCCGCCGCTCGGCGGTGCGCCCAGCTCGCTCAGCTTCCCCTCGGCCCACGCGCTCTCCTCGTTCGCGGTCGCGACGGCGATGTTCCGGGTCGACCCGGCGACCGCCGGCGCCCTCCTCGTCGCCCTGGCGATCTCGCTCGGCCGCCCCTACCTGGGGATGCACTACCCGTCCGACGTCCTCGCCGGCGCCGTGCTCGGCGTCCTGCTCGGCCTGATCGTGCCGCTCTCGATATGAGGGGGACGGGACGATGAAGGTCGGGATCGTCGGGCTGCCGAACGCAGGTAAGTCGACTCTGTTCAACGCGCTGACCAAGGGCGGCGCCCAGACCGGCGACTACCCGTTCACGACGATCGAGCCGAACGTCGCCGTCGCCGAGGTCCCCGACGAGCGGCTCGAACGGGTGGCGGAGACGGTTGGCAGCTCGAAGCGGGAACCGGCGACGATCTTCTTCCACGACATCGCCGGCCTGGTCAAGGGGGCCTCGGAAGGGGAGGGGCTGGGCAACCAGTTCCTCGCCTCGATCCGTGAGACCGACGCGATCTGCCACGTCGTCCGCTGCCACGAGGACTCCGGGGTGCCGCACCCCGACGGCCGGGTCGACCCGCTGGCCGACATCGAGACGATCGAGACCGAGCTGATGCTGGCCGACTACGAGCAGGTCGAGCGCCGGATCGGCCGGGTCGCGAAGCAGGCGAAGTCCGGCGACAAGGAGGCGATCGCCGAGCACGGCTGGCTGCAGGCGGTGCACGAGGCGCTCGCCGCCGGCCGCCCGGCGCGCACGATCCCGGTTCCCGACGCCGCTCCCGACGCGGCGACCAACCTCGGTGCCCTCACCACGAAGCCGATCCTCTACGTCGCCAACGTCGACGAGGGCGACGCCGAGCCGCCGGAAGTCGTTGCCTCCCACGCCAACGCGGTCGGCGCCGGCGTGGTCGCGGTCAGCGCCCGGATCGAGGGCGAGCTGGCCGAGCTCGACCCGGCCGAAGCGGAGGAGATGCGCGCGTCCTACGGGGTCGAGGGCTCGGGCCTGGCCCGCCTCGTCCGCGCCGCCTACGACCTGCTCGAGCTACTGGTCTTCTTCACCGCCGGCGAGGGCAAGGAGGCGGTCGCCCGCCCCCTGCGCCGCGGCGCCACCGCGCTGGAGGCGGCGGGCACGATCCACACCGAGATCATGGAAGCGTTCGTCAAAGCCGAGGTGGTCGGCTGGCAGCAGCTGGTCGAGTGCGGCGGCTACTCGGGCGCCCGCGACAAGGGCCAGCTACGAGTCGAGGGCCGCGACTATGTCGTCCAGGACGGCGACGTGATCACGATCAAGGTCTGACGCGACCGCCCATTCCTACTCCGACGGCCGCGTTAGGGTGGAGCGCTGTCTATAACGAATTTGCGATATTTCGTTATAGTCGTTGGGTGGATCCGTCCCTTTACGCTTCGACTGCCTTCGGCCGCGCCCGCCGAACGACGGGTCGTCACGGCTACGTCGCCTACTTCCCCGCTCCGATTCCGCGGAGGCTCGAGCTGCCGGACTCGACGGTGCGTCTGCTCGCCGAGGCGGAGGGTGCCCTCGGACAACTCGCCGGAGTCGGGCGCTTTATTCCCAATCCCGATCTCCTGATCCGGCCCTATCTGCTGCGCGAGGCGCTGTCGTCAACGCGAATCGAGGGGACGCAGGCGAGCATGGCCGAGGTCTTTGAAGCGGATGCGTCTGGCGATCCCCCAAATGCCGACGTCGAGGAAGTGGTCAACTACGCGGCGGCGATGCGCTGGGGACTGGAGCGCCTCAGCGACCTGCCGCTGAGTACGCGCCTGCTGCTCGAGATGCACCGCCGGTTGATGGCCGGGTTCAGGGGGCGCGAACGCGCTCCCGGCGAGTTGCGCACCAGCCAGAACTGGATCGGTGCCCCCGGCTCCACGGTCGAGACCGCCCGGTTCGTCCCACCGCCTCCGGAGGAGCTGGGGAACCTGCTGGCAGATTGGGAGAGGTTCGCCCATGAAGAGCCGGAGATGCCGCTCCTGGTTCAGAACGCTCTTCTGCATTCGCAGTTCGAGACGATTCACCCGTTCCTCGACGGCAACGGGAGACTCGGCCGCCTACTGCTCGTCTTCTTTCTTGTCGCTCGGGGTCGGCTCCCGGCTCCCTTGCTCTACCTCAGTGCGGACATCGAGCGCAGGCGGCAGGAGTACTACGCGGCGTTGCAGGCGATGCGCGAGAGTGGCGACCCGATCCCTTGGGTCGAGTTGTTCCTGGCGGCCGTTTTGAGTCAGTCATCCGACGCGGTTCAGCGCGCCGAGCGAATCGTCGAGCTGCGGCAGAGGTATCGCGCCGTCGCCGAGGGGGTTGGGACTGCCAGCGCGCTCGCCCTCGTCGACCTGGTCTGCGAGAACCCGATTGTCACCACTCGCGTGATCGAGAGTCGCCTTGAAGTGAGCCGGCCGACGGCGCTGCGCCTGCTCACGCGGCTGGAGGCGGGGGGCGTGTTGAAGGAGGGCAAGAAGGGTGCCCGCCGTCAGAGACGCTTCGTGGCCCGCGAGCTGCTGGAAGCGATCACCGACTCCACCGAGTGAGGGCGCGGTGCGTGCCTTAGAGTCATCGTGATGGACGAAGGAGCGCGCTTTCCTCGGGTCGCCGCCAAGGCGGGCCACTACGAGAGCTTCTACATCAAGGCCTGCGAGCCGGGTGGGGGTCGCGGGATCTGGATCCGGCACACGGTGCACAAGCGGCCGGTGGCCGAGCCGAACGCCTCGATCTGGTTCGTCTTCTTCGACCGCGACGCAGCCGGGCCGCGGGCAACCAAGGTGACGGTGCCGGCCGCCAAGCTCTCGACGCCGCCCGGCTCCTGGGTCCGGGTCGGCGACGCCGAGATCGCGCCGGGCGCGGCTGAGGGCTCGGTCGACACCGACGCGGTCAGCGCCGCCTGGTCGCTGACCTTCGCCACCGAGGCGGAGCCGTGCAAGTACCTCCCGGCGGACTGGCTGTATGAGGCGCCGCTGCCGAAAACGAAGTTCGTCGCCCCGGTCCCGCTGACCCACTTCGACGGCCGGCTCGAAATCGACGACGAGTCGGTCGAGCTGACCGCCTGGCCGGGGATGATCGGGCACAACTGGGGCAGCGAGCACGCCGAGCGCTGGGTCTGGCTCGAGGGCACCGGCTTCGCCGACGCCCCCAACACCTACTTCGACGCCGGGGCCGCTCGGATCAAGCTCGGCTCCCGCACCAGCCCCTGGATCCCCTCCGGGATGCTGATGCTGGAAGGGGAGCCGCACCGGCTCGGCGGCTTCGGCGCGATCCGCTCGGCCTCGGTCGAGGAGGCGCCCAGCGCTTGCTCGTTCGTCCTCCCCGGCAAGGACATCCTCGTCCGCGGCCGCGTCTCCGCCCCCGAGAAGGACTTCGTCGGCTGGGTCTACGCCGACCCGAAGGGCCCGGAGCACAACACGGTCAACTGCTCGGTCGCCGACCTCGAATTGACCGTCGAGCGCCCCGGCCTGCCGGCGCGCGAGCTGACCCTGCCCGCGGGCGGCGCCTACGAGCTGGGGATGCGGGAGACCGACCACGGCATCCCGATCCAGCCCTACCCGGACGGCTGAGCCCGGAGCGCCACCTCAGGCAGGTCGGCGAAGCCGTCGAGGTCGGCGCTGACGACTTCGCGTCGCCGCGCCCGTGCGGTGGCGGCGATGATCAGGTCATGGGCGCCGCGCGGGCGACCGCTGCGGCGTGTGTACGCGAGCAGAATGCCGTGCGCACGGGCTACGTCTGCGTCGTAGCTCTCGATGCTGAAGGCTGCCAGCACCACGTCGAGGAATGCTTCGCGCGCCGCCCGCCGTTTTGCGTTGGCCAGCTCAGCCCCGACCGCCAGCTCGGCGATACTGATTGCGGCGATCGCCACATCGTCCTCGTCGTCGATCAGCCGATCGAGCAGCCCAACGCCCTCGCGCTCGACATCGACCAGCACAGTGGTGTCGAGAATCAGTCGCGCCAGCGGTCCGTCTCGGCAGGGCCGACCCACTCACGCAGCTCACGCAGCTCGGCCGCCCACTCGTCATCGGGGCGGTGAGTGCGCAACGCCTCCTTCACTGCTCGCCCCGTCCCGGCGTACGCTGGCCCGATCGTCGCCACCGGCCGACCATGGCGGACGACGACGAATGACTCACGCTCGGATTCGACGCTGTCGAGTACGTCGGAAAACTTTCGGGCGGCGTCGGTCGCACTCAGCTGCTTCATAAAATCAGATTATCAGATTGCTTATTTTCGCTCCCAGAGTAGGCCGATGCCGATGCCGATCGAGAGCAGGATGCCGAACCAGAAGAAGAGGCTGACGCCCGGCGGCGAGAGGAGCGGGTCGGTGCCGTCATGCCAGGGACTGATGTAGCCGCTGACCTGGAGGTAGCCGAGCGAAAGCAACGGGCCGACCAGGGCGAGCAGAACCCAGACGCGGCGGACGAGGAATCCGATTAGGAGGGCAAGGCCGAGAAAGGCGAGGCTCGAACGCCAGGGAATGAAGCGCATCGTAGATCTCCTGCGAATAGAGGTCGATCTGCTTCTGGTCCGTATACGCCCAGGCGCCGAGAACCACGGCGTAGCCGACGGTGAGGGCGACCCGCGTGTGCTTCATCGCCCCCGATACCCCTGAGCGCCGCGCGGGTTAGCCGCTGCTGACGACCTTCTCGAAGCGCATCCAGGTGTCGTAGCCGCCGAGGGCGACCTCGAGCTGTTCGCCGCTGACGGTGCTGACGCCGCCGGTGCCGATCAGTTTTGCGTTGATGATCCGTGGCGAGACGCCACGTTTGGTGACGACCACCTGTTTGAGGCGACCTTTGAGGTAGGAGGAGAGGCGGGAGCTGATCTCGGCGCCGCTGAAGCGCAGCGTCCATTTGTGCAGCGGGCAGTGGAAGTCGTAGGGGTCGGGGACGCCGACCAGGTAGGGGATCGCGGTGCCGAAGACGTTGACGACGCTCTCGGTGTGGCCGCCGGAGCAGGCCGAGTAGAAGGTCTGGGCGACCTCGCCCCCGTACATCACGACCTGCCCCTTGGTCGCGTCGACGGCGGCGTTGGTACGCGCTTCCTCGCTCTCGAGGCCCTCGTAGACCTGGCTGCGGGTGTCGTTGTAGAGGTCGAAGCCGTTGCCGCCGACCGCGCCGGTGAGGGCGATCGAGCGCACCGCCAGCGACTGCGCCTTCAGCTCCTCCGCCGGCCACGAGGCCGGCACCTCGTTCGGCATCACCCCTTTCACGTACTGCTCGAGGGCGAGCGCGTTGACGACGTTGAGGGAGCCGGGGTCGCTTTCGGTCGGCACGCTCTCAAGCGCGCCGCGGAAGCTGCCGAGGCCGGCGATCTCGATCGTCCCCTGGCCGGCCGCACGCAGTTTGCGCCCGCAGCTGGCCAGTCGTTTGCCGCCCGAGCTGCGCAGCACGATCACGGTGCCGCTGCGGTGCGCTTGGTAGCCGCGGGCGGGGTCGAGGGCGACGCCGCAGGCGCTGGTCGCGCGACTGAAGCCGATGTCGCCGGGGGAGATGTCGAGCAGGACGCGGACGACGCGCGGCCCCGGCAGCGTCCCGATCGTCGTTCCCGAGTAGTAGTGGCCGAGGATGAAGCGGTAGTTCTTGCCCTCGAGCGCGAAGCCGTAGGCGCCGTAGGCGCTCATCCCGACCCCGTGTCCGAAGCCGCGGCCGTGGACGACCCAGCTGACGCCGGCCTGGGCCGAGGACGCCAGGGCCAGCGAGGCCAGCAGGGTGAGCAGGGTGATGAGCGAGCGAAGGCGCATCTCTGGGGAAACATGTTCGCCGCCGAGGAGTCGCGGCCCTGCTGTGAGGTTCCGGTTGTCATTTGTCGTCGATATCCCGACAAGTGACAACCGGAGAGGCCCATTCCCGGCGAAGCCGAGCGCTACGCTGGGCTGAAGCGACGGAGGAGGCCGTAATGGCGACGCAGACGGTGACGGCGGTCGATCACAAATTGTTCGCCGCGGGTGAGTGGATCGAGACCGGCGAGTGGGGCGAGGTCGCGAGCCCCTACGACGGGAGCGCCGTCGGCCGAGTCGCGCTGGGTGACGAAGCGACTGTCGAGCGCGCGGTGGCCGCCGCGCACGAGGCCTTCCGCAGCGCCGACTTCCCCCAGCACGAGCGCGCCGCGACGCTCGACCGCGCCGCCGAGCTGGTCGGCGAGCGGGTCGAGGAGCTGGCGTTGACGATCGCCGCCGAGGCGGGCAAGCCGCTGAAGACGGCCACGGTCGAGGCGCAGCGCTGCGCCGACACGCTGACCTTCTCCGCGGTCGAGGCGCGCAAGCTGACCGGCGGCACGGTGCCGATGGAGGCCTCGCCGGCCGGCGCCGGCAAGCTCGGGGTGATGCTGCGCGTCCCCTACGGCGTGGTCGGCGCGATCAGCCCCTTCAACTTCCCGCTCAACCTGGTCGCCCACAAGCTCGGGCCGGCGATCGCCGCCGGCAACGCGATCGTGCTCAAGCCGGCCGGCCAGACCCCGATCTCGGCCCTGAAGCTGGCGGCGATCCTCGAGCAGGCGGGGCTGCCGCAGGGCTGGCTCAGCGTCGTCCCCGGCCCCGGCTCGAAGGTCGGCAACGCGATCGTCGAGCACGAGCTGACCCGGGCGATCACCTTCACCGGCTCGGCCGGGGTCGGCTGGGACATCCGCAGCCGCGTTCCTCATAAGAAGGTCAACCTCGAGCTCGGATCGAACGCGCCGCTGATCGTCCACGCCGACGGCGACTGGGAGGCCGCCGCCGACAAAGCCCAAATCCACGCCTTCTCGCACGCCGGCCAGAGCTGCATCTCGATCCAGCGGATCCTCGTCCAGGAGGACGTCGCCGACGCCTTCACCGCGCGGCTCGTCGCCAAGGTCGAGCAGCTGCGGGTCGGCGACCCGCTCGACTCCGAGACCGACGTCGGGCCGCTGATCACCCCCGACGACCGCGACCGGGTCAAGGGTTGGGTCGACGAGGCGGTCGCCGGCGGGGCGCGGTTGCTGAGCGGCGGCGAGCTGGTCGACGAGGGGCGCTGCCTCGCCCCGACCCTGCTTTCTTCCCCGCCCAAAGACGCCAGGGTCTGGCGCGAGGAGATCTTCGGCCCGGTGGCGACGATCGATACCTACTCCGAGTTCGGGGAAGCGCTGGAGCTGGCCAACGACTCCAAGTTCGGCCTCCAGGCCGGCGTCTTCAGCCGCGACATCGGCCGCGGCCTCGAGGCGGGGAGGACGCTCGAGTTCGGCGGCGTCCTGATCAACGAGGTGCCGACCTTCCGCGCCGACCAGCAGCCCTACGGCGGCGTCAAGGACTCCGGCAACACCCGCGAGGGCCCCGCCTACGCCGTGATCGAGCTGACCGAGGAGCGCTTCGTCACTTTGCAGGGCTGAGTAGCCCTAAAAACCTATCCGCACTATTTTGCGCTTATAGGCACATAGTTGGGATAGGAATGGACTTCCGCTATCCACTTCACGTCGTAACGCCCACGCTTGATGGCGATGTCCTGACGGTGCTGGCCGGCGCCGATGAGGGCTTCAGCGGGCGGCAGATTCACCGGCTGGTGAGCCGTGGCTCCGAGCAGGGCATCCGCCAGGCAGCTGAGCGCTTGGTCGAGCAAGGCGTCGTGCTCAGGAGTGAGATTGGCCGCGCCAAGATCTATCGACTGAACCGCGAGCACGTTGCTGCGCTCTATATCGAGGGCCTTGCCAGCGCGCGGACGGATGTGGTGAAGCGCCTGCGAACCGCTGTCGAGACTTGGCAGATACCTCCGCGGCTTGCCCTCCTCTTCGGCTCCGTCGCCCAGGGCAAGGCGGAGCCGAGCAGCGACCTCGATCTCTTCCTGGTCCGAGCCGACGATGTGGACGAAGAGCTCCAAGGTTGGGTCGAACAGCTCGGTGCGCTCGAGCGAGATGCCACCGAGTGGACCGGCAACGATGCCCGCATCGTCGAGTTTGGCGAAGCCGAGCTTGTCAACGGAGATCTGGATGGTGTCGTCGAGGACGCTCTCTCCACCGGGATCGACATCTACGGCTCGCGGAGACGCTTTCGCCGGCTGATCGCGGCACGGAAGCAGGCGTGATGGTCACGCGCGTCCGTCGCTGCGACGAGCGGATCGTGGCTGGGCGTTTGCGTAAGGCCGAACAGTTTCTAGATGTGGCCGAAACGATTCAGGATCTCGCGGACAACGAGGCCGATGTTGGCGATGCGTTCGTCACCCTCTGCATCCACGCGTGACTTCACGATCTGGACCCCGGGCGGCACCGTGCTGGCCAACGGCGGCCCCGCTTTCGACCGCCGCCTCGTCGACTACGGCCTGATCGCCGAGAACCGCAACGACGACGCGGCTCTGAGCCCGAGGGCGTCGAGATCGCGCCAAGAAGCAGAAGCGCCAGCAGCGTCACGCGCGTCGTTAGGGGAGCGCGCCGCCGCTCCTACCTTCACGGGGTACCAATTTATAGGTAGCTAGGGTAGGCTCCCTAAGCACTACAGACCCTTTGAGTGGAGGAGTGGGAGATGGAGCGTCGGGGAGCGGTTGTGCGGTTCGGTGTCGTGCTGGCCGCCCTGGTGGCGCTCGCGGTCGCCGCGACCGCAGCCGTCGCGGCGGTCTCCGACACCGAAGGCCAGACGACGCTCGAACAGCGGGTGGTCCCGGCGGCGCCCGGCGCTTACCGCTTCCTCCAGCTCGGTGCCGGCGAGCCGTACGCGGTGCGCGAAGAGCTTGGCACGGCGGGAGCCGGTCGCGCCGCCAACCGCACCTCGCTCACCTACTTCGGCCAGCTCTCGGACTTCCAGCTCGCCGATGAGGAGTCGCCGGCCCGGCTTGAGGTGATCGACCCGCTCTCGACCCCGCTCAGCCTCCCCTTCGGCGCTGCCTGGCGGCCTTGGGAGGCGCTCGAGCCGCAGCTGACCGAGGCGATGATCCGCCAGGTCAACCAGTTCGTCGCGGCCAGCCCGGTCGCCGACGGCAGCGGCGCTCACAGCGCGATGGACTTCACGGTCAACACCGGCGACCTCGCCGACAGCCAGCAGCTGAACGAGACGCTCTGGGTGCGGACGCTGCTCGAGGGCGGCACGCTCGACCCCAATAGCGGCGTCAACAAAGCGACCTACTCGCACCTGCTCTGCCCCAACCTCTTCGTCCCCGGTGCCGCCGAGGCGGCTCGCTACACCGGCGTCCAGGACTACGACGACTACATCGAGGGGACGTTCCCGGAGTTCTACGACCCGGATCTGCCGAAAGGCGCGCACGCCGCCTGGCCCAAATACCCGGGCCTGATGGACCGCGCCCAGCAGTCGTTCACCGCCGCCGGCCTCGACGTCCCCTCCTACGTCGCCTTCGGCAACCACGACGCGCTGGTGCAGGGGAACGCGGCCGCCAACGTCGCCTTCGAGCAGGTCGCGACCGGTTGTCTGAAGCCGATCGGGCCGGTCTCCAACCCGGAAAACGCCGGCGCGCTGCTGGCCTCGCTGCTCAACCCGGCGAACCTGCTGGCCTCGTTCCTGACCAGCCCGCAGAACACGGTCCTCGTCCCGGGCGACCCGAAACGACAGTTCGTCTCGAAGAAGCAGTTCAAGGACGTCTTCAGAGCCGGCGCGCAGGCCGACGGGCACGGCTTCGACCTGATCGACGCCGCCCAGGAGACCGCCTCGAAAGGAGCCGCCGGCTACTACGCCTGGAGCCCGGCGCCGGGGATGCGGTTCATCTCGCTCGACACCGTCGCCGAGGCCGGCACGATCCTCACCCCGACCGGTAAATCGACCTCCGATGGCAACATCGACGATCCCCAGTTCAAATGGCTGCGCGGCCAGCTGGAAGCGGCGACCACCGCGGACGAGCTGGTCGTGATCTTCAGCCACCACGCGCCGGAGAGCCTCGTCGCCGACGCCCCCGACGAGCTGGCGCCGCTCTGCCTGCTCGCCGACTCGCACGGCCACGATCTCAACCCCGGCTGCGACCTCGACCCGCGCCTCTCCTCCCCGATCCATCTGCAGGCCGACCTGGTCAACCTGCTGCACGAATTCCCGCACGCGATCGCCTGGGTCGCGGGCCACTCGCACGACAACATCGTCAACCCGTTCCCGAGCCCGAGTGGGCCGGGCGGGTTCTGGAGCATCCGGGTCGCGGCCGAGGCCGACTGGCCGCAGCAGACGCGCCTGCTCGAGGTCTTCGACAACCACGACGGCACGCTCTCGATCTTCGGCACGATCGTCGACCACGTCGGCCAGGCCGCCGCGCCGCCCCCCGGCACGGCCGCAAGCGCGATGGACTTCAACGACCTCGCCTCGGCGGCACGGACGATGTCCTTCAACGACCTCCAGTCCGGCGCCCCGATCGGCGAAGGCCAGGCCAAAGACCGCAACGTCGAGCTGCTGCTCGACGACCCGCGCTAGGCGGAGAAGCGGAACCGCTCGGCCCGGGCCTTGATGCCGGCGACGATCTCCCTGACGCCGGGGCCGGAGTGCTCGGGATGTGCGGCCAGATCCACGGCTGCCGCCAAGACCCGGCCGACGAACGGTTCCATGCGCTGTGCCAGGAAGCGGGCGGCGAACCCCACCTCCTCCGCCAGTCTTTTCCAGGCGCCCATTTCGACCTCCTCCAGCTCGGTCGCTCCGTCTACTGACATTGCCAGGCGCTTGGTCAGTTCGCCGTAAACCGCCGTCGAGACGAGGTCGTAGAGCGGTGCCAGGCTCGGCGCCGGCGAGTCGTAGAGCAGCGAGTAGTTCTTGCCGTGCGCGTCGCAGTTGCCGATCAGGAGGTTGAAGACGAGCGCCAGCCAGAGCTGCTGGCGATCCCGCGCGGGCACGCTCGACTCCGCGTCGATCAGGTCTATCGCCTGACCGAACGAAGGCCCACCCTCCTGCTGGTACTTCTCGAGGTAGAGCTTGCCCAGCGCTTGGCAGAAGTCCTCCTGATGGAGACGGCGGATCGGCTCCTGGGTGAGGTCGCGGTCGTTGCGGCTGACGATCAGGAAGGGGAGCCGGAAATCGTTGCGTCCCGCTCGACCGCGGCGACCTTGAGGCCGACCTCCGCGGCGAGCCGCATGCAGAAGAACTCGTTCGCGACCAACCCGGGAAACCGGCTGGGCTCGGGCTTGAGGATGTGGGTGGTGGGGTGACCGGAGCCATGCGGGAGCGCGAACCCTTCCTTCGTCGCGACGACCGGCAGCTTGCTTTGTGCACCCGCCAGTGAGAGTCGCACCTCACCGTCCTGATCCGCGGCCAGGGGACGTTGCGGCAGCCGAGTGAGGATCTCGTCGAGCTGGCTGAGGGAGAGCTGCTCAAGCCCCTCGGGCGTCGGCGCCGTCCCATCTCCATTCGCCGGCACCAGGGTGACCGCACCCGCCACGTCGCCGCCGAAGCGCTCGAGCAGCCGGTAGTCGTTGGCGGCCGAGATGCCGGTTGCGAGAGCGATCTGGGTTCGAACCTCCTCCTCCGGCAGGAGGTTGCCGAAGAACGCGAGGCAGGCTCGATGCGGAAACGCCTCGCTCCGCAGCGGCAGGTTGAGGGAGAGCGGAGGACCCCCGGTTTCCGTGTAGGCCCTGTCGTAGCGAAACTGGAGGTTGCCGTTGACTTTGCGCCGGAGGATGCCGACTGCCCTGCCGTGCAAGCAGACCTCAAGCGCCTGGCTTGCCACGTTCCTCGACCCCAATGCGCAGCCCGAGCGCCCGCACTGCCCGCAGGGCGATGTCGAGCTGAACGGTCTGCTTGCCGGCCTCCAACTGGCCGACCACCTTGCGGTTCACTCCGATCGAGAGCGCCAAGTCATCCTGGGTAATGCCCAGGTTCCGCCGGCGCTCGCGTATCGCGGCACCCAGGCCAGAAGGCGAGTCGGTCAGCAGCATGCTGAGAGAATAGCGAGATGGGACCGAACGAACCCATTTGCTCGAAAAACGCCGGTTTCCGCCTATATGCGACCGATCGATCGCAGCGTATCGGGTCGCAACCTACTCGTGCGGCCGCGCCATGCGGCGGTGGTCCAGGGCTTCCTCGAGGACCGACGGCTCGACGCCCTGCTCGAGCGCGACCTCGCGCAGCGAGCGGCCCGACTCGGCCGCGGCCTTGACGATGTCGGCGGCGCGGTCGTAACCGATGTGGGGGTTGAGCGCGGTCGCCGTCGCCAGGGTCGACTCGGCGTGGCGCATCGGTCATCTCCTCGTTCGCCTCGAGGCCGGCGACGCATTTCTCGTCGAGCAGGCGCGAGGCGGAGGCGAGCAGCTTGATCGAGTCGAGCAGGTTGCGGGCGATCAGCGGCACCCGCACGTTGAGCTCGAACTGGCCCTGGCTGCCGGCGACGGTGATCGCGCCGTCGTTGCCGATTACCTGGGCGGCGACCTGGATCACCACCTCCGGGATCACCGGGTTGACCTTGCCGGGCATGATCGAGGAGCCCTTCTGCAGCTCCGGCAGGCGCAGCTCGGCGAGGCCGGCGCGCGGCCCGGAGCCCATCAGCGCCAGGTCGTTGGCGATCTTGTTGAGCGAGACGGCGTAGACCTTGAGCGCACCCGAGAGCTCGACCAGCGAGTCGCGGTTGCCCTGCGCCTCGAAGGCGTCGAGCGGCCCGGAGATCTCGAGCCCGGTCTCGGCGCCGAGCTTCTCCCGCACCTTGGCGGCGAACTCGGGGTGGGTGTTGAGGCCGGTGCCGGTGGCGGTGCCGCCGAGCGGGATCTGGCCGACCCGGCGCAGGGTTGCCTCGACCCGCTGGATCCCGAGCCGGACCTGGGCGGCGTAGCCGCCGAACTCCTGCCCGAGGGTGACCGGGACCGCGTCCATCAGGTGGGTGCGGCCGGCCTTGACCACGTCGGCGAACTGCTCCACCTTGCGCTCCAGCGCCGACTCCAGCGCGCCCATCGCCGGCAGCAGGTCGCGGCGGACCTCGTCGAGCGCTGCCAGGTGCACGGCGGACGGGAAGACGTCGTTCGAGGACTGGCCCATGTTGACGTGGTCGTTGGGGTGGGCGCCTCGCCGGCGAGGTTGGCGAGCACCTCGTTCGCGTTCATGTTCGAGGAGGTGCCGGAGCCGGTCTGGAAGACGTCGACCGGGAACTGGTCGTCGTGCGCGCCCTCGCCGACCGCCTTGCCAGCGATGGCGATGTTCTCGGCCAGGTCGGCGTCGAGCAGGCCGAGCTCGCCGTTGACCTCGGCCGCGGCGGCCTTGAGCCGGCCCAGCCAGCGGACCACGGGCACCGGCACCGGTTGGCCGGAGACGGGGAAGTTGTCGACGGCTTTGGTGGTCTCGCCACCCCAGAGCTGCTCAGTCAAGTCGGGCCTCCATCGAAGGTCGGTTGGGAGCAAGCGTATTGCGCACGCCTCGCCAACGGTCCTCGCGTGGGCATCCATTAGGGTCACCTAACCCCGTACGAAGACTTGAGAGGAGTCCGATGAAGCCGGGAGATCCCGTCAGCGAAGGCGCCGAGCGCGCCATCAACCACCTCAACGAGGACCACGACGACGCTCTGCTCGAGATGGCGCAGGCGCTCGGCGGCCGCCCCGAGGCGACCGCCGCCCGCTGCGTCGACGCCGACCGCACCGGCCTCGACCTGATCGTCCAGACGCCGGACGGCGAGGCCGAGGCCCGGGTCTCCTACGACGAGCCGCTCGAGGGTCCCGACGGTCTGCGCAAGGCGACCGTCAAGCTCGCCCAGAAGGCCCGGGCGGAACTCGGCATGGAGTCCCGCCCGGTCCCTGCCGAGTAGCCGCTCAGCGCGATCTCGAGCAATCATCGCTGGCTCCGACATTTCCAGGCGCAGACCCGCGCGCGCGAGCTTTTGCCGAACGTGATTTACAGGGCAAATCGGCTTTGCATCGGCAGGCACACAGAATAACTTTGACTGCATGCCATCTGACTCCTATCAGTAGAGATTGCTCGACTGTGGCTCAACTCCACTTGTCACAGGCGGCTCAACGATTACCCAAGGAGCCATAAACATGATTCGCAATACCAAGGTCTTTGGAATCGCCTTCGGCGCGGTGGTGGCAATCAGCATGGCCGCCTCGACGGCCGCACAGGCGATGGAACTGCATGTCGGGGCGGGTCCAAGCGCGACGATCACGGGCACCCAGACATTCACTTGGCAAAACAACTTCAAACTGACAGTAAGCGGCGCGGAAACCAAATGCAGCAACGCGCAATTCGAAGGGACAGTTCAAGGCGGGCAAAAATTTCCGGCGACGACCACAGCGCAAGAGTTAACGGTCACACCCACATATTCGGGCTGCTTGACCGCTGGGCTCAGTTCGCAAATTGTGATGAATGGCTGCAAATACACAATTACAGGCGTGCACTTCTTCACATTTAGCAAAACAGCGTGGCTAGACTTCACTGGTTGCACATCAGGTAAATCGATCGAAATAAAACTGACCGGGTGCACGGTCACAGTCCCACAGCAGACCGGTCTCAGTCATCTCACCTTTTCGGATGTATTCAACGAAGTGGAAGCAAGTTTGACAGTGCAAGGATTTACATATGAACTCCACGGCGTTGCCTGTCCGAAACCGATAAATGGGCAAGCTGTAGAAGTTACAAAACTTACACATGATGGTGACTACACCGGAGGCATTCGCTTTAAAGCGTTCACGGACTTCGGAACGGGTCTGCAACTACAGCATAACCACCAGTACACGTATTCCATTCCTGAAACCCAGGTATCCCTCTCCGTGACATAGTCGCGGCAAAGCAGGGCAGAAGTCCGGGCGGAACTCGGCATGGAGTCCCGCCCGGTCTCTGCCGACTAGCGCTGCCGCTCCCCGCAGGTGCGAGGAGCGGCAACCGTTGGTTAGCGCCGGGCGTGTTTGACGGTGCAGCGGATCCGCGGCTTGCCGGCCTGGCGCTTGCGGACTTTGCAGGCGAACGTGGCGTTGCGACCGGGCCGGGCCCTTCGGGCCGCGCTCGCCGCGCCGGCCTTTGGCGCCGGGTTTTCCTGCCGGTCCGGCGGAGCCGGCTGCTCCGGTTGACCCCGGCTCCCCGGCGGGCCCTGGCGGTTGCTCGGACTCTGGCCGAGCCGCAGCGTGACCACATCGCCGAAGCCGACGGGCCGCTCGCCGGCGACCTCCTCGGCGCCGCGGTCGAGCCGTAGCAGCCAAGCCTCGTCCTCGTCCTCCGGCGATCGCCCGCAGCACGTCCTGGGTCGCGTAGAAGTTGGCGGCGCTGGCGTCTTCGTGGCCGAAGGCGCCGGCCCCCGGGCCAGCCGGGACCTGGAGCGAGAGCAGGTAGTCGACCGGGGTCTTGCCTGCCGAGGTGGTCCAGGCCGGTGACTGCGGATCGATGCCGCAGGCGTTGAGCCCGCTGACGACCCAGGCGTTGGTGTCGGCGTTGGGCGAGTCGGGGGGGAATCCGAAGAGGTACTCGATGCCCCCGCTGGCGTCGATCAGCCGGCTGCGCAGGAAGTCGAGGGCGGAGCCGACCGCGGGGTCGTAAGCCGGGGCCCCCGCTTCGCACAGGGCCGCGATCGCCGCCCCGGTCATGTCCGTCCTCGCTCGGGTTGGCCTTGGCGGCCGGCGTCAGCGCCGCCGCGTAGGTCCAGCCGCCATCGTCGTGCTGGTTGCGCCGCAGGAAGGAGACCACGGGCGCGAGTGCCCAGCGCGGCAGCGGCGTCGTCCTCAGCGCCAGTATCCCAAAAGCGGCGGCGTTGGCGCTGGGGATGTCGAAGCTGCCGGTCGCCGGATTCCAGAAAGCGGCGACCTGCGCCGGTTGGTTGGAGACGGCCGAGAGCCGCGCCGGATCGAGGCCGGCGGCGTAGGAGATCAGGGTCGCCTGCTCGTAGTCGGTGGCGAGGCCCTGCGGCGGATCGTCGCCCCAGTCGGCGGAGCCGTATTCGCCGAGCAGGTAGTCCTGCAGACTCGGATCGCCGGCGCCGACGCGCAGCTCGGCGGCGCCGACTCCCGCCGCGGCGAGCGAGGTCGTCATTGGGTTGGCCCCAAAGGTCTGGGGGAAGCCCCCGGTTGCGGCTTCCTGCTGGGTACGGACGTACTCGACCGCTTGCTCGATCGCGGTGTCGATTTCGGCTTCGCTCGACGTCGCCGCGGCGGTGGCCGGAAGCAGGCCAAGCGAGAGCAGTGCTGCACAGAGCGCGAAGGTACGTCGGACTGAGACTGATCGCATCCTTGAACCCCTTTCCTCGAGGGCTAGACGGAGGGATCGGAAGCCAGGAGACCTCCCTCCGATCCGCAACCGTCGACCGCCCTCGCGGAAAGGGGCTGAGGCAGATGCGCACCATTCTCGCGACGCTCGCCGTCGCCATCACGATCGTCACCGCCGACGTGCCGCCGGCCGCGGCCGCGCCGACCACCGTCAGTGTCCGCATCGAGGGTAGGACCGAAACTCTCTTCGAGGGTCCGATTCTGACCGAAGGTCACAACGTTAGGGCCGCCCCAGACACGAAAGCGCCCGCGGCCGGGCGCCGCTGCAACGGGCTCAACAACAACCAGAACCCGGCACCGGGGCCGACCCCGACCGCGGCCTCGGTCGACGCGATGAGCCTGCTCGGGGAGGACTTCGACGGGCAGTGGTACGCGGAACCGTTCGAGGACTACTTCGTCAAGCGTTGGGGGCCGGACCGGCAGGACGACGGCGAGGGCGAGTACTGGGGACTCATCGTCAACAACGTCTTCACCGGCGTTGGCGGCTGCCAGTACCCGGCTCGACGAAGGCGACGAGGTGCTGTGGGTCTATGACGCCTTCGCCGGCAAGCCCCGCCTGGCGCTCTACCCGGCCGACTACTCGGACGGCGCGGTGACGCTGACCGCGAGCGTCGAGCTCGGGCAGCCGTTCGCGGTCGAGGTCGACTCCTGGGAGGGCTACAACGAGGGCGTGCCGCCATCGGCGCCGGTGCGGATCGGTGCTGAGCCGTTCGCGGGGGCGGAAGTGGCGCCGGTGGTGGCGGGGCCGGGCGGGTTCGAGGCGATCGACGGCGACGATCCGGCGGCTGTCGTCACCGGCGAGGACGGCCAGGCGGAGGCGAGTTCGACGAGCCGGGCTGGCACCGGATCAAGGCGACCGTGGCCGGCGTTGGCGAGGAGAGCGCGATCCGCTCCAACCGTCTCGACGTCTGCGTGTACGAGGTCGCGGCGAGCGAATGCCCGCCGCCTCCGGCCGAAGACCTGGTGCGGGTCCCACCGCCGCCGGGATCCGGAGGGGAAGAGGGGCCCGAAGAGCCGGGCGGGGCCTCGCCCACCGGCGACGGTCCAGGGAGTGGAGGCGGCCAGGCTCCGCCGGCCACGACCGTTCCCGCGGTCGCGGCGGGGCGGCTCCGCCTGCAGCTCTCGCGCCTTGATCGCAGCCGCCTCGCCCAGGGCCTGGTCAGGGTGGGCTGGTGGGTGCGCGATTCCGGCCCCGGGGTCGGGAAGTGGACCGTGTCCTCGCTAACCCTCGGGCGCAAGGGCGCTCGCTACGTGAGCAGAGCCAGCGGCAGGAGCGGTAACGCGGCGCGCTGCGCCTGCCTGCCGGCGACGCCTACCGGCTGCGGCTCACCGTCACCGACGTCCTCGGCCGCAGCGCGACCGCCACCGTCGGTGCGGTCCGGGTGCCGCGCTAGTCTCCGCCGCCGCCCTCACCGAGATCGCCACCGCGCTCGGGCCCGACCGCGCCCACGTTACCGAGGGCGCGCTGACCCGTACGAGCTCACCGTGCAGCGCCGGCTCGACCGCACCCGGCTGCTGGTCCGCGCCGGGCCGGCACTGGGGCTGATGGGACGCTGATCCCGCTCGCGCCGGGGCTGGCCGCGCTCGGCCGCGGCGACGTCGCGCTGCTCGCCGAGAACCTGCGCGACGCCTTCGGCGCCACGGTGATCGGGCTGCTGGTCGGGACCGTCGCCTTCGCTCTCACCCTGGCCCGGACCCGGATGTACACCAAGGACCTGAGCGCGCTCGGGCGCGGGGCGGCGATCACCGCCCCGCCGCGGGTAGCCCCGGACACCGCGGGGATCGCTCGATGAGCCGGATCGGCCTCGGCCGCCACAGCCGCATCGACGCCGCCGCCGGCGACCCGCTCGACGGCCTCATCAACCTCTTCGACATCGACATCGTGCTCGCCGTCGCCTTCCTGATCGCCGGCCTCACCTCACGGTTGACCCCGACAGCGGCCTCTTCAAGCGCCGCGCAGGCGCCGCCGAGGCGAGGCTCCGGGTGCTCCCCGACCCCACCGGCGGCAAGCAGGCCACGGCCAGGGCCATCCGGTCGGCACCGCCTACCGCCTCGCCGACGGTCGCCTCGTGATCGTCTCGCCGCGCTGCGGCTCAGCCGCCGCCGCGGCCGGCGGCGAAACCCTCGCGGTAGCCGCGCAGGAAGGCGGGGGAGAGGGGCTGGTTGCCGGGGGCGTAGCGGGCGGCAACGGTGAGCCGGCGCAGCAGGTCGGAGTGGATGCCGCCGCTGCGGTCGGCGCCGCGCTGGGCCGCCCCGACCAGATAGCCGAGTTCGAGCGCCGCTTGCCCGCCCGGCACCTTGCGGGCTTCCGCGTTGAGCGCGGTCGCCGTCGCGATCATCGCTTCGCCGACCGTCGCCAGGTCGCCGCCCTGCTGGTTCTCGGCGAGGCATTCGGAGATCGGGGTCTCGTTCGCCAGCGCCACCTCGCCGGGGGCCTGCTCGAGCGCGCCCAGGTAGACGTCCTGCCCCTCGAGGCAAGCGACCGGCGTGCCGTCGCCCCGCCCGCCGCAGCCGAGCGCGAAGGAAACGACAAGCGCGAGAAAGATCACGAGCGGTGCGCGCATACGCTCGGATCCTACGAACGCAGGGGCGTGTCTGAGCTAAAGGGGCTTTATACGGCCGTTAGCTCAGATACGTCCTGAATCAGTCGATGCGCGGGGAGAGGCCGCCGGAGCGAACGGTGGAGATGCCGCCGGCGGGTCCGGGCGGCGGCTTCTTTGGCGCCGCGCGCTTCTTGCGCTGCGGTTTTTCGCCACCCGTTTCGGGCGGGATGACGGGGGCGACTGGGAAGACTTCAACCCATTCGGCGAGCGTGAACTCGTCGGCGACGGCGTGGTTCCAGGAGAGGTGGAGGTGGTGGCCGCAGCCGTGGCCGGCGTCGCCGTCGTAGCCAACCCAGCGGAAGGGCGGGGCGGGTTTGCCCGGGAGCGGCTCGGCCCAGAGGGCGAGGCTGGTGATCGCGGTCCAGCTGGCGTCGCATTTGGTGCCGCCGCCGAGCGGGACGATGTCGACGGCAAGGCCGTTGTGGTGGTCGGAGCCGCGGGTGTGGCAGTTGTCGCAGCCGGCTTGGCTGCCGTCCGCCAGCGGGCCGGAGTAGCCGTCGGTGACGTAGATCGGGTAGCGCTGGGCGATCCAGCGCAGGTTGGGAAGGATCCTGCGGTCGATCATGTCGCCGGCTTCGTGCGGGATCGAGGCCGGGATCGGGACCAGTTCGCCCGGCTTGTAGACGGTGCGGGTGGCGGTCGGGCCCGCCGTCGCGCTCGCCGCCCAGAGGAGCAGCGTCGCGCAGGCGAGGGCGATCGCCAGGCCGATGCGCTCGATCCGGTGCCGGGAGATGACGGGGCGGTTCCTCACTCCCGCCGTATCGACACCCACCCACCCCCGGCTTGAATCGCGCCGGATAGGGTTCGAGCCGATGCCCACCGTCCGCGAAGCGACCTTCGACCTCTTCCGCGCCCACGGGATGACGACGATGTTCGGCAACCCCGGCTCGACCGAGCTGCCGATGCTCGCCGACTTCCCCTCCGACTTCCGCTACGTGCTCGGCCTGCAGGAGGCGGTCGTGGTCGGGATGGCTGATGGCTACGCCCAGGCCTCCGGCAAGACCACGGTCGTCAACCTCCACACCGCGCCGGGGGTCGGCAACGCGATGGGGGCGATCTTCAACGCCCAGGCCAACCACTCGCCGCTGCTGATCACCGCCGGCCAGCAGGTGCGGGCGCAGATCACCCTGCAGGCGAACCTGACCAACCGCGACGCGACCCGGATGCCGCACCCGCTGGTCAAGTGGTCCTACGAGCCGCCGCGGGCCGAGGACGTGCCGCTGGCGCTCGCCCACGGCGCCCACCTCGCCGGGCTGGCGCCGCGCGGCCCGGTCTTCGTCTCGCTGCCGATGGACGACTGGGGGGCCGAGGTCGACGCCGGCGACGCCCAGGCGGCAATCGAGCGCCAGGTGACCGGGCGCGCCACCGCGGACCCCGAGGCGGTTCGCGCCCTCGCCGCGCGGCTCGACGCCGCCGAGAACCCGGTCCTCGTCGCCGGCCCCGACATCGACGCCAGCGGCGCCTGGGACCTCGGTATCGCCCTCGCCGAGCGCCAGCGCCTGCCGGTCTGGGCTAGCCCGCCCACCGGCGGCAACCGGCTCGGCTTCCCCGAGGGGCATCCCAACTTCCGCGGCGTGCTGCCGCCGGCGATCGGGCCGGTGGCGATGACGCTCGAGGCCCACGACCTGATCGTCGTCGTCGGCAGCTCGGTCTTCCCCTACTACCCCTACATTCCGGGCCCGCTGCTGCCGGAGGGGGCGAAGCTGGTGGCGATCACCAGCGACCCCGACGAGGCGGTGCGGGCGCCGATGGGCGACGCGATCGTCGCCGACGTCAAGCTCACCCTGGAGGCGCTGCTCGCCGCGGTGCCGGAGTCGAGCCGGCCGGCGCCGGAGCCGAACCAGCCGCCGCAGGAAATCCCGCCGACCGACCCGCTCAACCCCTCGACCGTCCACACTGCGCTCGGCGAGGTGCTGCCGGACGACGGGATCGTCGTGCTCGAGTCGCCGACGAGCACCCTCGCCCTGCGCAACCAGCTGCGGCTCTCGCGTCCCGGCAGCTACTACTTCGCCGCCGGGGGCGGCCTCGGCTTCGGCCTCGCCGCCTCGGTCGGCGTCCAGCTCGCCGAGCCGAGTCGCCCGGTCGTCTGCGTGCTCGGCGAGGGCTCGGCCCAGTACGCGATCAGCGCCTTCTGGAGCGCCGTCGCCTACAAGACCCCGGTCACCTTCCTCGTCCTCCAGAACCAGGAGTACGGGATCCTCAAGTGGTTCGCCGAAGCCGAGGGCGTGGACGGCGCCCCCGGCCTCGACCTGCCGAAGCTCGACGTCGCCGCGGTCGCCGAGGGCTACGGGATCAAGGCCCATCGCGCCGCCGACCGCGACGGGGTCCGCGACGCGCTTTCCACCGCGCTCGCCTCCTCGCAGCCGGAGCTGGTCGAAGTCCCGGTGACGCCGGGAATGGCTCTCTTCTAAGGTCGCTGCATGGCCCTGCTCGAGCGCAAGCTGGAGTCGCTCGCCCCGCAGGTTTCGGAGCCGGCGACCGACCGCGCCCCGGACTCGATCGCGGCCGGCGTCGCCCAGCCGCTGCGCGGCGAGCTCGAGGCCCTGCTCGGGGCCGACCGGGTCCTCGCCAGCGCCAGCGACATCGTCAAGTACGCCTCCGACGCCAGCCCCTACCGGCTCTTCCCGCGCGCGGTGGTGATGGCGCGCGAGGCCGGCGACGTCGCCAAGGTGCTCGCCTACGGCCGCGAGAAAGGGATCCCGGTCACCTTCCGCGCCGGCGGCACCAGCCTCAACGGCCAGGGCCAGAGCGATGGCATCCTGGTCGACGTGCGCCGCCACTTCGGCGGGGTCGCGGTCGAGCAGGACGGGGCCCTCGCCCGGGTCAAGCCCGGCACCGTGCTCGGCCATGCCAACCGGGTGCTCGCCCCCCACGGCCGCAAGCTCGGCCCCGACCCGGCCAGCACCGACATCGCCTGCGTCGGTGGCGTGATCGCGAACAACTCGGGCGGGATGCGCTGCGGCACGACCAAGGACTCCTACTCGACCCTGCGCTCGCTGACCTTCGTCCTGCCCTCGGGGACGACGATCGACACCGCCGCCCCGGACGCCGCCGAGCGGTTCGCCGCCGCCGAGCCCGAGCTGGCCGCCGGGCTCGCCGCGATCCGCGACGAGATCCGCGCCGACGCCGAGCTGAGCGAGCGCATCCGCCGTAAGTTCGCGATCAAGAACACGACCGGCTACCGCCTCTGCGCCTTCCTCGACGCCGAGGAGCCGGTGGAGATCTTCCGCCGCCTCGTCGTCGGCTCCGAGGGCACCCTCGCTTTCGTCGCCGAGGCGGTCTTCGAGACGGTCCCGGTGCCGGCGCGCACGACCACCGCCTGGGTCCACTTCCCGGGCATCGACGAGGCGATCGACCCGGTCCGCGAGCTGGTCGAGGCCGGCGCCACCGCGGTCGAGCTGATGGTCGCCCCCGCCCTGATCACCGCTGCCTGGAACATGGTCGGCGCGCCGGAGGAGTGGAAAGAGCTGCCGCCGGAGTCGGCGGTGCTGCTGGTCGAGTTCGGCGCCGACGACGACGCCGGGCTCGAGGCTTACATCGCCAAGGCCAGCGAGATCTTCGCTTCCCGCGAGACGATCCGCCCGATCGACTTCACCCGCGAGGCCGAGGGCATCGAGCTGGCCTGGCGGGTGCGCGAGGGCCTGCACGGCCTGATCGGGCGGGTGCGGATGCCCGGCACGGCGCTGATCGTCGAGGACGTCTGCGTGCCGCCGGAGCGGATCGCCGAGGGCGCCCGCGACCTGCAGGCGCTGCTCGGCGCGCACGGCTTCCTGCCCGGCGTCGCCGGCCACGCCTCCGCCGGCAACCTTCACTTCATGCTGACCCCGGACTTCGCCAAGCAGGAGGACCTCGACCGCTACGAGGCCTTCATGGGCGGCCTGGTCGAGCTGATCGTCGACAAGTACGACGGCTCGCTCAAGGCTGAGCACGGGACCGGGATCAACATGGCCCCTTATGTAGAGCGCGAGTGGGGGGAGCGGGCGACCGAGCTGATGTGGCGGGTGAAGCGACTGGCGGACCCCGACGGGGTGCTCAACCCCGGCGTCGTCCTCAACCGCGACTCTGATGTCCACTTGCGCAACCTGAAGACGACGCCGGCGATCGAGGAGTCGGCGAGCGCCTGCGTCGAGTGCGGCTTCTGCGAGCCGGTCTGCCCGAGCCGCAACCTGACCACGACGCCGCGCCAGCGGATCGTGCTGCGCCGGGAGATGGCGCGCCAGCCCGCCGGCTCGCCGCTGCAGAAGGCGCTGCTGGAGGAGTTCGAGTACGAGGCGATGGAGACCTGTGCCGCCGACGGCTCCTGCCAGCTCGCCTGCCCGGTCGGGATCGACACCGGCCAGCTGATCAAGGAAATGCGCAGGGCGCGGCACACCGAGCGGGCCGAACGGGCGGCGCTGTCGACGGCGAGGCGCTGGGGCACGGTCGAGGGCGCCAGCCGCGCCGCCCTCCGCCTCGGCGGCCCCCTGGCCCGGCGCACGAAACGCGGCGAGGCACTTCCGCCACCCGCCGCGAGCAAGCTGCCCCCGACCCTGCACGAAGGCGCCGCCGCCGTCTACGTCCCCTCCTGCACCAACCGCATCTTCGGCGGCTCACCAATCGAGGCGCTGGTCGCCGTCTCGGCTCGGGCGGGGCTGCCGGTCTGGATTCCGGAGGACGTGGTGGGGTCTTGCTGCGGGCTGCCGTGGAGCTCGAAAGGGTTCGGCGCGGCCCATGCTCACAAGGCGAACGAGATGGTCGAGCGGCTCTGGCGCTGGAGCGGCGAGGGGGCGCTGCCGATCGTGATCGACGCCGCCTCCTGCACCAGCTCTGTCGCCGAGCCCGGCGACGGGGTCCTCAGCGGGGAGAACGGCGAACGGCTCGGCAAGCTCGAGATCCTCGACTCGGTCAGCTGGGCGCACGACCGCCTGCTGCCCTGGCTCGAGGTCGGCGAGAAGGTCGGCTCGGCCACCGTCCACCCGACCTGCGCGACCCGCCACATGGGCCTCGCCCACCGCCTCGAGGCACTCGCAGGCGCGCTCGCCGATGACGTCCACGTGCCGCCGACGGCGACCTGCTGCGGCTTCGCCGGCGACCGCGGCATCTCCCACCCCGAGCTGACCGCCGCCGCGACCCGCCCCGAGGCGAGCGAGGTCGCCGGCCGCCACTTCGACGCCCGCCTCTCCAGCAACCGCACCTGCGAGATCGGCCTCGAGCGCGCCACCGGCGAGCCCTACGAGTCCGTGATCCTCCTGCTCGAGCGCTTCACCCGCTCGAATTCACAGTGACCTGACGAAGGTGCGCCCAAGTTGGCGCAACCACGTCTTGTTCGGTGCGCGCCTGACTTGAACGATGGGGCTTATGCCCCGAGTCAGCAGCTTCTACGGAATCACGATCAGGATGTTCTTCAACGAGGACTTCCATCCCGGTAGACCGCACTTCCACGCTGAGTACGCCGGGGCAAAGGCATCGTTCGACATAGCGAGCCTGGATCGCATCGCAGGAGGCCTACCACCTCGCGTCGAGCAAATGGTGAAACGGTGGGCGCGCCTCCACCGGACTGAGCTGACGGCCAATTGGGAGCGGGCGCGAAGCCACGAGCCGCTGGAGCCAGTCGACCCTCTTCGTTGAATGGCCTACCATCAAAGGATGCTGGCCTTGCCACCAAACCTAGTCGAAGCGGTCCCGCGCGACGGCTATGTGGTTCATCTGCGGTTCGAGGACGGACTCGCGGCAGATGTGGACCTTTCTTACCTGCTTGATTTTGGTGGCGTCTTCGAGCCGCTAAAGGATGTCGAGTTCTTCCGCGAGTTCATCGTTGACGACGGTGGCAACACGATCGCGTGGCCGAACGAAGCTGACATCGCTCCGGAGACTCTCTACGACCATGTGCAGCGCGCTGTCTACGAGAAGCGGCGTGCCGAGCGCCTAACGCGCGCCTGAACTGCCGCCCGCGTCAACCGCTTTCGCGTCGAGGTCGCGGATCAGGGCCTGGGTCTTGGCGTCCTTCTCCATGCGGTGGTCGAGCAGGGGGTTGACCAAGCCGCGTAGGGCGGAGACGTAGCGCCACCACTTCGGGGCGAAGACGCGCGGGGCGCGTTCTTCGATCCCGCGGACGAGGGCGGCGCCGGCTTCGTCGGGCGTGATCCGCTTCATCAGGAAGTCGGGGCTGAGTTCACGGATGCGATCGGAGTCCTCCTGCTCGAAGGCATCCTGGACCAGTTTCGTGTCGACCCAGCCGAAGTAGGCGACCGTGGCCCCGGCGCCGTGCGGCGCCAGCTCGACCCGCAGCGCCCGGCCGAGCGACTCGACCCCGGCCTTGGCGACCGCGTACGGCGTGTTGCCCATGCCGTTGGCGAAGGCGTAGACGGAGGAGACCACGACCATCTGTCCCTGGCGCTCGACGATCTGCGGCAGTGCTGCCCGCACCGTGCGCCAGACCCCGAGCAGGTCGACCTCGAAGACTCGCTCCCATTCCTCGCCGGAGATCGAGCGCACGGTCGCGAACTGCCGCTGGGCGATCCCGGCGTTGGCGACGGCGACGTCGAGCGCGCCGAGCTGCTCGACCGTCTCGGCGACCGCGGCCTGCATCGCCCCGTGGTCGGTGACGTCGGCACCGATCCCGATCGCCCGCGGCCCGATCCGCTCTGCCGCTTCGCGCGTCTCCTCGGCGTCGAGGTCGAGGACCGCGACCGCGGCCCCGCGCAGGTGCATCTGGCGCGCCGTCTCGAAGCCGATCCCGCGGGCGGCGCCGGTGACCAGCGCGACCTTGCCGTGGAGGTCGTAGGTGAGGGCCGGCATCGCCGGGCAGCGTAACGGGCGAAGCGCTCAGGCTCGTCGCTGGGCCGCGAGCGCCTCGGCCTCGGTGACGATCGCGGCGACCCGCCGGTCGTTCTCGAGGCGCCGGTCGAGCACCGGGTTGAGCAGGCCGCGGAAGGCCGAGATGTAGCGCCAGACGCTCGGGGCGAAGGCGCGCGGCGCCCGTGCTTCGAGCGTCCTCACGATCGTCGCGCCGGCTTCCAGGGGAGAGATCCTGCGCAACAGGAAGCCGGGCAGGATTTCGCGCAGGACGCGCGTTCCGAACCCGTCGTTGGCGCGGTCGAGCGAGTTCCGGACAAGATCGGTCTCGACCCAACCGAAGTAGACGACGCTGGCGCTGGCCCCGTGCGGTGCCAGCTCCGCCCGCAGCGCCCGGCCGAGCGCCTCGACCCCGGCCTTGGAGACGGCGTAGGGGCTGGTGAGCAGGCCGTTGGCGTGGCTGTAGATCGAGCCGATGAAGACGACCTGGCCACGCCGCTCGACCAGCTGTGGCAGCGAAGCCCGCACCGTCTCCCAGGCCCCGATCAGGTTGATGTCGAGCACCCGCCGCCACTGCTCCGCCGGCATCGTCCGCGCCGTGATCGCGGTTGGCGGCGCGACCCCGGCGTTGGCGACGGCGACGTCGAGGCCGCCGAAGCGCTCGACGATTGCGTCCACGGCCGCGTCCACTGCCTCTGCGTCGCGGACATCAGCCCCGATCCCGATCGTGCGCGGCCCGATCCGCTCCGCCGCCGCCCGCGCCTCGCCCGCGTCGAGGTCGAGCAGGGCGACTGAGGCGCCGCGCAGGTGCAACTGCCGCGCGGTCTCGAAGCCGATCCCGCGGGCGGCGCCGGTGACCAGCGCGACCTTGCCGTTGAGATCGTAGGTCGCCATCGCGCCCAGCGTACTGGCCGCCCCGCGGCTAGGTTGCCGCCTGGCCCTCGGTCCACAGGGCCGCGACGGGGGCGGCCCAGAGGCGCTCCCCGAAAGGCAGGGTCTGCGATCCGGTGTTGAGGACGACCCCGGCTCTGAACTTTGCGCCAAGGCGATCTCGCAGGTGAGCGAGCGCCCGGAAGTCCTTCTCCTGAGGGGTGGCGCCAAGCTTGGTCTCCACCGCCACGATCGACCCATCTCTGTCCTCCAGGATCAGGTCCACCTCGCGGCCGCCGGCGCTGCGGAAGTGATGGAGGGTGGGCTGGCGCTCGGACCAGGTCGCCTGCTTGGCCAGTTCGGAGGCGACGAAGTTCTCGAACAGAGCGCCGGCGAAGGAGTCCTCCAGATCCTCGAAGCAAGCGCTCCCGTAGCCGGTGAGCTGGGCGGCAAGACCGGTGTCGGGCAGGCTCAGCTTCGGGGCCTTGATCAGCCGCTGACCGAGGTTCCCGCTCCAGGCGGGGATGCGTTGCACGAGGAAGAGAAGCTCCAGCAAGCGCAGGTAGCGGCCGACGGTGTCCCGCTTCATTCCCGCGTCGGCGCTCAATCCGGTCAGGTCCAGAAGGGAGGCGGTCCGAGCCGCGGAAAGCTCCAGCAGGCGGGGCAGCTCGTCCAGCTGCTGGGCGCGCGTGGTCAGATCGCGGACGTCCCGCTCCAGGATCATCTCCAGGTAGCTCTGGGTCCAGCGTGAGCGGCGCCGCGGGTCGGAGCGCGCCAGCATCTCGGGGTAGCCGCCGGTGACCACCTGCTGGGAGATCGAGGAACGGCCACTGGGAAGGCCCGCCAGGGCCGGCACCCGGGCTTCGAAGAGACCGTCGAGGAACCGCTCCCGCCGGCCGAGGATCTCCCCCTGCGAGAGCGGCCAGAGCCGGACGCGCTCCGCCCGTCCCACCAGCGACTCGGAGATCTTCAGAGTCGACCAGACGTTCGCGGAGCCGGTGAGCAGAAACATTCCCGCGACCCGAGGGTTGGCCCCTCGCTCCCGGTCGACCCGGCTCTTGATCGCGTCGAGGACCGCGGGGGCCTTCTGGAACTCGTCGATGAAGAGCGGCAGGTCACTCTGCTCGATGAAGCCGGCCGGGTCGGCGGCGGCAGCGGCGCGCGGGCCGGCATCGTCGAAGCTGACCTGCCGGGCGGAGAGGGCGGTCGCGACCTGGCGGGCGAGAGTGCTCTTTCCGCACTGGCGCGGCCCGGTGAGGACGGCGACCGGGGTATCGGCGAGCGCCGCCTCCAGCTCGCGCCGGATATTGCGCTGGTAGAGAGGCTGATCGATGCGCAGATAGTAGCTGACAGATACGCAGCTTCAACCTGACAGACACGCAGCTATTAGGATTTCACGATGCCCGGCTTCGCGCCAGTCGATCCCAAGCAGCCATTCCCCGCGCTCGAGGAGCGGGTGCTGGCGCGCTGGCGCGAGGGTGAGGTCTTCGAGCGCTCGCTCGGCAACCGCGAGGGGGCCGAGGTCTGGAGCTTCTACGAGGGCCCGCCGACCGCCAACGGCCGTCCCGGCTCCCACCACGTGCTCGCCCGCGTCTTCAAGGACGTCTACCCGCGCTACAAGACGATGTGCGGCTACCGGGTCCCGCGCAAGGCGGGCTGGGACTGCCACGGCCTCCCGGTCGAGCTCGAGGTCGAAAAGCAGCTCGGGATCTCCTCCAAGCGGGAGATCGAGCAGCTCGGGATCGCCGAGTTCAACCGCCGCTGCCGCGAGTCGGTCTTCGAGTACGTCGAGGAGTGGAACCGGCTGACCGAGCGGATCGGCTTCTGGATCGACCTCGACGACCCCTATGTCACCCTCGACGACGACTACATCGAGTCGGTCTGGTGGTCCTTGCGCAAACTCTGGGACGAGGATCGCCTCTATGAGGGCCATAAGGTCGTCCCCTACTGCCCCCGCTGCGGCACCGCGCTCTCCTCGCACGAGGTCGCGCAGGGATACAAAGACGTCGAGGACCCTTCGATCTACGTCAAGTTCCCGCTGCTCGCCGAGGACGGTGGCGAGACCGACGAATCGCTGCTGGTCTGGACGACGACTCCCTGGACCCTGCCCGGCAACGTCGCCGTCGCCGTCGCCCCCGACGTCACCTACGTCCGCGCCCGCGTCGCCGGCGAGACCCTGATCCTGGCCGAGCCGCTGCTCGAGAAGGTGCTGGGGGAGGGGGTGCCGGTGACCGACCGCTTCCCCGGCTCCGACCTGGTCGAGCGGGCCTACCTGGGGCCGATCTTCGATCTCTCGGACCGTCCAGAGGGCCGGTTCCCGATCCTGGCGGGTGACTTCGTCACCACCGAAGACGGCACCGGCCTCGTCCACATCGCTCCCGCATTCGGCGAGGACGACTTCAACCTCGCCGCCGCGGCCGGGATCTTCGACCCGAGCAAGCGCGCCCTGGGAACCCTTTACAACCCGGTCAACCCCGACGGGACCTTCGACCGGCGCGTTACCGGGTTCGAGGGGGACTTCGTCAAGGCTCCAGAGGTCACCCGCAAGCTGATCGACCGCCTCGATCAGCGCGGAGCGCTCTTCCGCGAGCAGGTCTACGAGCATGCCTACCCCCACTGCTGGCGCTGCGACACCCCGCTGCTCTACTACGCCAAGGCGAGCTGGTACGTGCGCACCTCCGAGGCGCGTGAGGAGTTGCTCGCCAACAACGAGAAGATCGGCTGGCACCCTGAGCACATCAAGGACGGCCGCTTCGGCAAGTGGCTGGAGAACAACGTCGACTGGGCGCTCTCACGCGACCGCTACTGGGGCACCCCCCTACCCGTCTGGCGATGCATGGATCGACGCTGCGGGGCGCTGGAATGCATCGGCTCGGTCGCGGCCCTGCGCGAGCGCAGCGGCGGCGACGTTCCCGACGATCTCCACCGGCCTTACATAGACGAGGTGACGTTCCCGTGTCCGCAATGCGGCGGCGAGATGCGGCGGGTCGAGTCGGTGATCGACACCTGGTACGACAGCGGCGCGATGCCCTTCGCTCAGTTCCACCATCCGTTCGAGAACGAGGCGGAGTTCGACGAGCGCTTCCCGGCCGACTTCATCTGCGAGGCGATCGACCAGACCCGCGGCTGGTTCTACACCCTGCTCGCCGAGTCGACCCTGCTGTTCGGCCAGTCGAGCTACCGCAACTGCGTCTGCCTTGGCCACATCCAGGACACCGAGGGCCAGAAGATGTCGAAGAGCAAGGGCAACGTGGTCGAGCCGTGGGACGTGATCGAGGCCCACGGTGCCGACGCCTTCCGCTGGTACTACCTGACCTCGCAGCAGCCCTGGTCGGGCTACCGCTTCTCGGTCGAGACGGTGGGGGAGTCGGTGCGCCAGTTCCTGCTCACGCTCTGGAACACCTACTCGTTCTGGGTCCTCTACGCGAACGCCGAGGACCTCGGGCCGCTCGACTTTCGCGGTGCGCCGGGGCCCGCCAACGACCTCGACCGCTGGGCGCTCTCGCGTCTGCAGGCGACGACCGTGACGGTGCGCGAGCGCATGGACGAGTTCGACTGCACCGCCGCCGGGCGGGCGATCGCCGCCTACGTCGAGGAGCTCTCGAACTGGTACGTGCGGCTCTCGCGGCGGCGCTTCTGGGACGGCGACCGCGCTGCCTTCGCGACCCTGCGCCACTGTCTGCTGGAGACGGCGGCGCTGCTCGCTCCATTCGTCCCCTTCCTCGCCGACGAGATCCACCTCAACCTCGCCGGCGGCACGCTCGGCGAGACCGGCGAGCTGCCCGACTCGGTCCACCTGCGCGACTTCCCCGCGGTCGACCCGGCCCGCGCCGACCCGGAGCTGGAGGCGGGGATGGAGGCGGTGCGGCTGACGGTCGAGCTGGGGCGGGCCGCCCGCGCCCAGGCGAAGGCGAAGGTGCGCCAGCCACTGCGCCGCGCGGTGATCGTCGCCAACGAGGCCGAGCGGGCGGCGATCGAGGCCCGCGCCGACCTGGTCACCGCCGAGCTCAACGTCAAGCAGCTCGACTTCGTCAGCGACGAGAGCGAGCTGGTCAGCTACACGGCGAAGCCCAACTACCGGGCGCTGGGGCCGCGCTTCGGCAAGCGGATGCCGCAGGTCGCCGCCGCGGTCGAGGCGCTCGACGCCGCCCACGTCGCTCGCGTGATGGCTGACGGTGGCGAGGTCGGGATCAACGTCGAGGGTGACGAGCACACGCTCGGGCCCGATGAGGTCACGCTCGCCCTGCAGCCGCTCGAGGGCTACGAGGTCGAGGCCGAGGCCGGTCACGCGGTCGCGCTGCAGCTCGAGCTCGACGAGGAGCTACGCCGTGAGGGCCTCGCCCGCGAGATCGTCCACGCGGTCCAGATCGCCCGCAAAGAGGCGGGCCTCGAGATCACCGACCGGATCGCGCTCTCGCTGGGAGGCGACGACGAGTTGCTCGCGGCCGCCCGCGCCCACGAGCGCTACCTCGCCGGCGAGGTTCTCGCCAGCTCGGTCGCCTACGACGGCCCCGACGGCGCCAGCGCCAAGATCGACGGCCGCGAGCTGACGATCAGCGTCAGCCGCACCGCCGCATAGATTCGGGCACGAAGATGCGTCAGCAACGGCACTTTGCGGGCTTGTTTCGTTGCAGACAAAAAGCTACGGTGCTTGAATGCACGTGATGGCACGGGAAAGCTGGACCGATGAGCGCCTCGACGACCTCAACAGCAAGGTCGACCGCGGCTTCGAACAGGTCGACAAGCGCTTCGAACAGGTCGACAAGCGCTTCGAACAGGTCGACAAGCGCTTCGAACAGGTCGACGAGGAATTCAAGGCCGTGCGGCGGGAGATGAAAGAGGGGTTCGACGCGATGAATGGGCGCTTCGACTCGCTGCACCGCGTGATCCTCACCGCCGTTATCGCGTTGTTCGGCGGCATGTTCACCGGTTTCGCCGGCTTGATCGCCACCCAGCTCTGAGCTGTCGCGCTCGGGCTACGGCGCCGTTACTCGCGCTCGCCGATGATGAAGTCGGCTCTCTTCGAGTCGGAGAACTTCACCCAGCAGTGGTCGGGAGCGACGCCGGCGACGTCGACCAGCGCCGCTTCGATCCGCCGCGCGATCTCCGCCTTCTGCTCGTCGCTGCGGCCCTCGTACCAGTGGACCTCTACGAACGGCATTGCTGAGAGGAGCGCTCGCCGCTAGGCGAGCGCCGGCTCCAGCTCGGCCTCGAGGCGGCGCTTCGGCATCGCCCCGACGACTTTCTTCGCGATCGCCCCGTCCTTGAAGAGGATCATGGTCGGGATCGAGAGCACCTCGTAGTTGGCGGCGGTCTGCTGGTTCTCGTCGACGTTGATGCTGACGATCTTGAGGTCGTCGCGCTCGGCGTCGATCTCCTCGAGGACCGGGTGGACGACGCGGCACGGCCCGCACCAGGGAGCCCAGAAGTCGACCAGCACAGGGCCGTCGGCCTCGAGGACATCGGCTTTGAAGGTGGCGTCGGTTACGTCAGTCAGTTTCCCGGTCACTGGTGATCGATCTCCCGAAATCGCGGTTCGCAGTTCAATACTTCAGAAAGTATAGCGCCTGTTTTCCGATCAGGTTTTAGGCATTTTGCCTCCCGCCGGCCCCAGCGCAAGAGCGGCTACCCGTACGGCATGCTGTCGGAGCCATGACCAACGCCGAGATCGCCGCCGCGCTGGACGAGCTGGGAACCCTCTACGAGCTCGACGGCGCGGTCAAATATCGCGTGCAGGCCTACCTGTCCGCGGCGGTGGCGATCCGCGAGAGCCCGGTCTCGGTCGCCGAGCTGGCCGCGGAAGGGTGCGCCACTGAGATCCCTGGCGTCGGCAAGACGCTGGCGGAAAAGATCGTCGCCTTGACCGAGACCGGTGAGATCCCGGCGGCGGTGAAGCTGAAGGCGAAGTTCCCGCCGACCCTGATCGAGGTGACCCGGGTCCCCGGCCTCGGCGCGAAAACGGCGCGGCGGCTGTTCGAGGAGCTGGGGATCGCCTCGATGGAGGAGCTGAAGGTGGCGGCGGAGGCGGAACAGATCCGCGAGGTGAAGGGCCTCGGCGCGAAGGTCGAGGAGAACGTCCTCGCCTCGCTCGAGCGGCTCGGCGAGCCCGGCGAGGGGCCCGGCCGGCTGCTGCTCTCCAAGGTGCGCCCGATCGCCGCCGAGCTGGCCGCGGCGCTGCGCGAGCATCCCGCCGCCAATCAGGTCGAGGTGGCGGGCTCGGCGCGGCGCTGGGCCGAGACCTGCAAGGACATCGACCTGATCGCGACCGCCGACGAGCCGGCCGCGCTCTCCGCCCACCTCGCCTCGCACCCGCTGATCGCCGCGGCCGGCACGCCCGGCGAGAAAGGCGTGCGGGCGCAGACCCACAACGGGATCTCGGTCGACCTGCGGATCGTCCCGCCGGCCGCCTTCGGCAATCTGCTCCAGCACTTCACCGGCTCCAAGGCCCACAACGTGCAGCTGCGCGAAGAGGCGGTCGGCCGCGGCCTCTCGGTCTCCGAGCACGGGATCACCGAGACCGAGAGCGGCGAGGTCGTCCTCTGCGCGACCGAGCAGGAGGTCTACGAGCGGCTCGGCTACGCCTACATCGAGCCGGAGCTGCGCGAGGGGCGCGGCGAGCTGAAGGCCGCGCGGGAGGGTGAGCTGCCGGAGCTGATCGAGCTCGGCGACATCAAGGGTGACCTGCACTCCCACACCACCCTCTCCGACGGCCGCAACACGCTCGAGGAGATGGCCGAGGCGGCGCGCGAGCGGGGCTACGCCTACCTGGCGATCACCGATCACTCGGCCAGCCACGGCTTCGGCGACCACGTCACGCCGGAGCGGCTCTGGGAGCGGATCGAGGAGATCCGCGCCTGGAACCAGGGGAAACGCGGCTTCCGCCTGCTCGCCGGCTCGGAGATCAACATCGGCCTCGATGGCTCACTCGACTATCCCGACGACCTGGTCGCGGCGCTCGACTGGGTCGTCGCCAGCGTCCACACCTCCTTCTCGGTCTCCGAAAAGGAGATGACCGGACGGGTGCTGGAGGCGATCGAGAACCCGCAGGTGAACTGCATCGGCCACCTCACCGGCCGCCTGATCGGGCGCCGCGAGCCCTACGGGATCGACGTCGAGGCGGTCGCCGAGGCGGCGGCCCGGACCGGGACGATGATCGAGATCAACGGCAACCCGAACCGCCGCGACCTCTCCGACCGCCACGCCCGTCTCGCGGTCGACGCCGGGGTCACGATCGTCCTCAACACCGACGCCCACGGCGTCGACACGCTCGACAACATGGCCTACGCCGTCGCCACCGCCCGCCGCGCCTGGCTGACCAAGGCCGACGTCGCCAACACCCGCGGCTGGCGCGAGTTCTCGAAGCTGCTCGGTTAGGCGCGGCCGAGCCGGTCGCTGCGCAGGCCCGGCGTGCGGACCAGCTCGATCGGGCGCAGCGCGGAGCCGGGGACGACGTAGAAGCGGACCCCGTCGCGCTGCTCGATCGCCAGCACGGCCGCCTCGCGCGTGTGCCAGGCGAGCGAGACGATCAGGGCGTAGCCGGCGCCGACCAGGGCGACGCCGGGGAAGAAGAGGCCGAGCGCGCCGGCGACGATCGCGGTCAGCCCGATCGGCCAGAGCCGACCGACGGCGATCCGGGCCGGCGTCTCCGCCGGCAGCGAGGTCGCGGTGCGGGCGCGGGCGAGGGCGTTACGCATGTCGTCGCTGGCCCGGCCCGGGCGCCCGAGATAGAAACCGAGCGCCAACGAGGCCAGCCACCAGGCGGCGGCGATCAGGATCACCGACTCCTCGCCGGTGCGGTTGGCCCCGATCGCGGTGATCGCCCCTAGCGCGGTCGCCTCGGCGCCGGTGAGGAAGACGGTGACGCGGAGCAGGTCGGTGTAGGGCACGCTTACTCCGCCAGCCACTGGAGGATCGGCGAGCCAGCCATCCGGCCCGTCGACCAGGAGGTCGGCCTCTTCGGGCAGCTCCGGCGGCGCCTCCGGCGAGACGACGCCGACGCAGACCGCGCTCGCCAGCTCGCCCTCCTCGCGCAGCTCGCGCAGGCGGCGGAAGGCGTCGAGGTCGGTGCGGTCGTCGCCGGCGTAGGTGGCGCGGTTGACGCCGTCGGCGGCGAGCAGCGCCGCCACCGCCGCGTCCTTGCCACCACCGCCGACCGGCCGCAGCTCCAGCACCTTGCGCCCCCAGCGCGGTTCGAGGCCGGCGTGGCCGGCCTCGACGGCGAGCTCGTGGGCGTGCCCCTCGGCCGCCGCCTCGTCAGCGGCGCCGCGCCAGTGCAGGGCCTGGATCGGCCCCTTGTCCTCGAGCCGCAGGCCGGCTTCCCGCAGCGTCCGGTCGGCGAGCGCGGCGACGAACTCGGCGGCGCCCCGCTCGCGCCCCGTCAGCGAGGGGTCGGGACGCGGTGTCTCGTCGCCCGGCAGCAGCAGCTCGAGGCCGTGGTTGCCGGCGTAGGCGATCCCGTCGAGGCCGACCAGCCGGCGCGCCTCCTCCGCCCGGCGCCCGGAGATGCAGCCGACCAGGCCGAAGCGTTCGCTGAGCCGGGCCAGCGCCGTGCGCGCCGTCGCCGGGACCGCCGCTTCCCCGGCCCGCTCGACGATCGGGGCCAGGGTGCCGTCGACGTCGGTGAGGATCGCCGCGCGGGCGGGGTCGGCACGCAGCGGCTCCAGCGACCGGGCCCAGGCCGCCGCCCCCGTCTCGAATTCGCCAGGCACGGCATCTAGTATCGCCGCATGCCGCAACCGGGGTCGATGCCCTCCGACTCGATCCTGAAGCTGGCGGCGATCGGCACCCTGGCCGGCGCCTTCAGCGGCCTCTTCGGGGTCGGCGGCGGGACCGTGATCGTGCCCCTGCTGATCCTCTGGTTCGGCTTCGGCGAGCGGCTGGCGACCGGGACCAGCCTTGCCGCGATCGTCGTCATCGGCCTGCTCGGGGCGCTCGCCCAGGGCGGGATCTACGGCAACGTCCGGGTCGAGACCGGCCTGCTGCTGGCGATCCCGGCGATCCTCGGGGTCGTGCTCGGGACCGCGCTTCAGCAGCGGATCCCGCAGCGCGCCGTCTCCTACCTGTTCGCGCTGCTGCTGGTCGCGATCGCGATCGAGCTGATCCTCAAATGAATGAGCTGCTCGCGGTCCTGATCGCGATCGCCGGCGGCCTCGCCGGTGGCCTGGTCGGCGTCGGCGGCGGCGTCCTCTTCGTGCCGGCGCTGACGATCTTGCCTCGGCCTGAGCCAGGTCGAGGGGGAGTCGACCTCGCTGCTGATGATCGTGATCGTCGCCCTGGTCGGCGCCTACCGCCAGCGCGGTTACGGCAACGTCCGCCTGCGCGAGGCGCTGATCATCGCCGCGCTCTCGCCGCTCGGCGTCCTCGTCGGCGTCATCGTCGCCAACAACGTCTCCGAACGCGCCCTGCAGCTCGCCTTCGCCGCCCTGGCGCTGTTCTTCGCCGCCCAGCTGTTCCGCCGCGCGCGCGCCTCGGCGTAGGTCGCGTCAAAGAGAAATCTTTACTGCCGGCCGAGTCGCATCGTCTACGCTCAAAGCGTGGATTCCCTCAACTGGGAAGGCGACCTGCCGCAGCTCCGTTCCCCGGTCTTGGTCTGCGCTTTTCGGGGCTGGAACGATGCCGCTGCTTCGGCCTCGACCGCGGTTGGTGCGATCGCCGGCTCCTTCGAGTCGCGGCTGATCGCCCGCGTCGATCCCGAGGAGTACTTCGACTTCCAAGCGACACGGCCGACGATCAGCCTGGAGGAAGGCCAGACGCGGAGGATCGAGTGGCCGGCGAACAACCTGATCGCCGTTCCCGTCCCGACCGCCGACCGCGACCTCGTGCTGCTCGACGGGACCGAGCCGAACCTGCGCTGGCGCACCTTCTCGGAGACGATCGCGACCGCCGCCGACGCGCTCGGGGTCGAGCGGGTGATCACCCTGGGCGCGCTGATCGCCGAGGTCTCGCACACGCTGCCGGTGCCGATCACCGGCCTCGCCTCCGACCCCGAGATGGTCGAAGCGCTGGAACTGGAGCGCTCCAACTACGAGGGCCCGACCGGGATCACCGGTGTCGTCCACGACCTCTGCCGGCGCGGCGGCATCGACTCGGTCTCGCTCTGGGCGGCTGTGCCCCACTACGTCGCCGCGATCCCCAACCCGAAGGCGGCGCTGGCCCTGCTGCGCCGGCTCGAGGGGCTGACCGGGATCGCGGTCGAGGCCTCCGCCCTCGAGGAGGAAACGACCGACTACGAAGAGCAGATCGGCCGCGCGATCGCCGCCAACCCCGAGATCGAGGAGCTGGTCTCGCGGATCGAGGCCGAACAGGTTGACCTGCTCGACTCCGAGGGCGACGAGCTGCCCTCCGCCGATTCGATCGCGAGAGAGTTTCAGCGCTTCCTCAAGCAGCGCGGCGATCAGCGCTGAGGGCGCTGACCCCACGTCCGAGCAGCGTGGGCTTCCGCGTAGAACAAGTCCCGGTTCCGGCATATTCAGGCCTTGTCTCGTTGCAGACAAAAACCTACGGTGGCAGAATGCAGACGATGACGCAGGAACCAGGCACGGAGGAATTCTTCAGCCGTCTCGACGAGCGTTTCGAGCGTGTGGACCTGCGCTTCGACGAGATGGAGAACCGATTTGGGCAGCGCTTTACAGAGATGGACCGCCGCTTCGAACAAGTCGACCAGCGCTTCGACCGAGTCGAAGCGTCGATCGTTGATCTACGCACCGAGGTTCGCGACTCGAACGCCGGCCTCGGTGCCGAGATCAAGGCGTCCAACGAGATGCTTCGCGCCGATATTCGCACCATTGCCCAGGTCGGCGAGGGGCTGATTGGGACCGTGGTCGTCGTTTTCGGCGGCCTGATCGCCACCCAGATCTGAGCGGCCGGGGGCGGTCGCTACGACTCGGCGGCCGGGCAGATCAGGCGGTAGTCGCACCAGCCGCAGACGGTGGGGGAGGGGCGCGGCTCGAAGTCCTGGCTGAGGATCCCCTCGCCGACCTGGAGCACCGTGCGCTCGACCCGCTCGGCGTCGTCGGGCTGGGTCGGGGCGGCGACCTTGTCGGCGTCGAGCACGTAGTAGTAGCTGCCGGTGCTGGCCTCGACCTCCCAGGCCTCGCGGGCGGCGAGCCGGTAGAGCGCCAGCTGCAGGTCGTTGGCCAGCTCGGCCTCGGTCTTGCGCTCGCCGGTCTTGTAGTCGATCAGCTCGTAGTCGCCGTCGGGCAGCCGGTCGACCCGGTCGACGCGGCCGCGCACGTGGTGCTCGCCGACCTTGAAGTCGAACTTGCGCTCGAGCCAGACCGGTTCGCCCTCGGTACCACGCTCGCGCTCCCAGTAGAGCCGCAGCGCCTCGCGGGCGCGGTCGCGGAACTGCAGCTCGTCGTCGGTCGAGCCGAAGCCGGTGCGCCGCCAGCCGGTCTCGAACAGGTAGTTGAGCTGCCCCAGCCCTTCCTCGTCGTTTTCCGGCGGCTCCTTGTGAAAGCGCTCGAGCACGTTGTGGATCAGGATCCCGAAGCGCTGGTTGATCGTCGGCTCCTGGGGGATGCCGAAAACGCGCGCGAACTTGTACTTGAGCGGACAGGTCAGGTAGAGGCTGAGGTCGGAAGCGGAGAGGCTGAGCCGGCCGTCGCCGCGCCGCGGCAGGAAGGCCGCCAGCGAGGGCTCCTCGCGGGCCGCGATCAGCTTGCGCCGCCGGTCGCCCTCGTGCTCGGAGTCGAGCAGGTAGGAGTCGAGCGCCGAGGCGTCGAGCTCGGCCTGCTGCTCGGGGGTCGCGACCTGGCGCAGGAGGCCGTTGACGGCGGCGATCGCCTCCGCGGTCGGCTCGTCGCCGGGCCGCTGCGCCAGCGCCGCCAGCTTCAGCAGCTCGAGGTAGCGGGCGATCGCGCGGTTGACGTCGATCGCCGTGTCGAGGCGCGGCTCCGAAAGCTCGCGCCCGGCTCGCCAGGAGGCCTCGAGCACCTGCTCGCGCAGGGTGCGGTAGGTCGCGTGCAGGCCCTCCGCCGGCCCGAACAGCTCCTCACCATGCTCCTCCTCCGCGCCAGCGGCGGCGGCCAGTGCGTCGAGGTAGAAGGCGGAGGGCCGCGCCTCCCCCTCCTCGCCGCGGTCGAGCCGCGAGAAGACCAGGCTCTTGCGGGCCGGCCAGCCGATCCGCGACCAGTCGGCGTCGCCCTCGAGGCCGAGCACGAAGACGTGGTCGAAGCCGATCCCCTTGACCGCGTCGACCGCCATTCCCTGCACCGAGGCCGGCGCCGGCGGCTCCTCGCCCCCGGCGGGCTCGACGCCGGCCTCGGCGACGGCGCTGAGGTAGGCGACGAAGCCGCGGGTCGAGCCGTGCGGCTCGCGCCGCGCCCAGGCGGTGGCCAGCTCGGCCAGGCGCGAGAGCCCGAGCAGGCGCTCGGCGACCTCCGGCTGGGCGGCGAAGAGGCGCTGGCGCCGCAGCCCCACCCGCTCGATCAGGCGGCGCACGAAGACGTCGGCACGGCGCTCCTCCAGCGCCGCCGCCGCGGCGTTGTAGAGCTTGAGGAAGGACTGGATCCGCTCCCGCGCCTCGGGCTGGAACTGGGGACTGTCGAGCGCCGCCTCGCAGGCGGCGACCATGTCCTGCTTGCGCCGCCGCGCGATCGTCGTCAGCCGCGCCAGGTCGCCGGAGCGAAGCTCGACCGGTGGCCGGGTCAGCGCCCGCGCCGCTGCCGGGGAGTCGCCGGGGTCGGCGAGCACGCGCAGCCAGGCGATCGCGTCGCGCACCTCCGGTCGCTGGAAGAGCGCGACCGGCCCCGAGAGATGGAAGGGGATGCCGCGCTCCTCCATCGCCGCGGCGATGGAGCCGCCGTGCCGACCGGGGTCGGCGACGAGGACGCAGATTTTCTCCGGGTCGGTGCCGCCGGCCAGCAGGTGCTCGACCTCGCGGGCGACGGCCTGCGCCTGGGCGCGCTCGTTCGCGCACCTCCAGAACCGCACGGCGGGATCGCGGAAGCGCTGCTCGAGCACGATCACGTCGCCGGTCGGGTGGAGGTCGCGGAACCAGGCACCGCGGCTGCCGGCCTCTGGCTCGGTGCCCTCGAGCGCGTAGAGGTGGTTGGGATTGTCCCCGGCGAGCTGTTCGAGGATCGCCGCCTGCGCCCGGGTCGTCTCCTCCAGCTCGTCGACCATCAGGTGCTCGAAGCGCTCTGCGATCTCGCGCCTCAGGTCGGGCCGTTCGCCGAGCAGGAAGTTGAGGGCGAGCAGGACGTCGCCACGGTCGAGGCTGCCGCTGGCGGCGAGGATGCGGTCGTGGGCTGTGTAGAGCTCGGCGAACTCGAGCCTCTCGTTGCGCCGCCTCGCGCTCGGCCTCGTCGTCGGCGGCGGCCTCGCGCTCGCGGGCGCGCTCGGCAACGGTCGTCGGCCCGGCCGCTTCGGCCTTCAGCCCGTCGATCCGGGCCAGCAGGCGGGCCAGCAGGCCGGCGGGGTTACCGCGGATCTCGTGCCGGCGCAACGGCAGCTGGTCGAGCCGGTCGAGCAGGATCGCGAGGCGCTCGGCGGGGCCGAGCACGTCGAAGAAAGGGTCGAGGCCGGCGGCCTCCGCATGCTCGCGCAGCAGCCGCTCGCCAACCGTGTCCCAGCTGCCGATCCAGAAGCTCCTCGAACGGCCCCTCGAGCAGCGCCTCGGCCCGTTCGCGCAGGCGCCGCGCGGTCGCCCGAGTCGAGCCGATCGCGAGGATCCGCTCGGGGGGGACGCCGGCGGCGCCGAGCCGCGCCAGCCGCCGCGCCAGCAGCTCGGTCTTGCCGGTCCCGGCGGCGCCGAGAACCAGCAGCGGGCCGCCATCGTGGGCGATCGCCCGCTCTCGTCCATCGGCGTCCACGCTCGCCACTGATCGCTCCGCGCGCATCACCCAACGCTAGCGCGCCGGTGCTCCGCACTAGCATCCCGCCCTTGGACGTTTTCTCCGCAGACTGGCTGGGAATCTGCCGCCGCATCGTGGCGGCGCAGGAGGCGATCTTCGCCGCCACCCCCGGCAGCGCCGCACGCACCACCTACGAGGGGATCGGCGAGGGGGGCGATCGCACCCTCGTGATCGACCGTCGTTGCGAGGACGTGGTCTTCGCCGAGCTCGAGAAGCTGGCCACCGAGGGCGCCTCGTTCCTCGCCATCTCCGAGGAGCGCGGTGAGGTCCCGTTCGGCTCCGGCGGGCCGGCCCGGGTGGTGATCGACCCGATCGACGGCTCGCTCAACGCGCGCCGCACGATCCCCTCCCACAGCCTCAGCATCGCCGTCGCCTCCGGCCCTTCGATGGCCGACGTCGAGTTCGGCTTCGTCCACGACTTCGGCGCCGGCGAGGAGTTCGCCGCCGCTCGCGGCAGGGGGGCGACCCTGGGAGGTGCCGCCGCCAGCGTCGCGGCCGGGGCCGAGAAGCTGGAGGTGGTCGGCTTGGAGTCGGCGGAGCCGGAGTGGTCATTGCCGGCGCTCGAGGCCTTGCGCGGGAAGGTCTACCGCCTGCGGGTGGTCGGCTCGATCGCGATCACCGCCGCCTACGTCGCCAGCGGCCGCTTCGACGCGATGCTGAGCCTGCGTTCCTGCCGCTCGGTCGATGCCGCCGCCGCGCAGCTGCTCGTCCGCGAGGCGGGCGGGGCGGTCGCCTTCGGCGACCTCGCCCTCGCCGAGGCGCCGCTGGATCTCGACGCGCGCTACCCGATCGCGGCGGCCTCCGCGGCCGGCTCGCTGGAGATCGTCCGCGACGCGCAGCGTGCCGGCGAGCTGGCGTAACCACCGCGGAAAAGCGGTTTAAGAACGTGTGTTCGCAAAAGAACATATGTTCGCTACACTCGCGAATCCGAGGCAGGCAACCCCAGACTCGAAGGGATTCCATCTTCATGGCAGAAACTAAAAACGGCAGCAAGTCCAAAACCCAGGCCAAACGCGCGACCACCGAAGCGAAAAAGTCCGCTGCGGCGACCGCGAAAGCAACCAAACGGGCCGCGACCAAGACGGCCGTCGCCGAGAAAAATCAGGTCCAGACGGTCGCCGAGGCCGCGGTCGACCTCCCGGTCGGCGTCGTCCTCAGCGTCAGCGACCGGGTCTCCGATCTGGTCGAGCCGTGGACCGGCCGCGCCAGCGCCGAGAAACAGCTCAAGTCCTACCGCACGCAGCTGCGCAAAACCGTGAAGCGGACCGAGCGTCGCGGCACCAGCGCCCGTCGCAAGGCGACCACCGAGGCCCGCAAGACCCGCAACCGGGTCGAGCGCGAGGCGCGCAAGCGCCAGCGCACGGTCGAGACCACCCTGAAGCGCAACCGCAACGAGGTCGAGCAGCGCGTCCGCCGCACGATCGACGAGCAGGCCTCGCGCGCCCAGGGCCTGGTCGAGCAGGTCACCGATCAGTTCGCCGCGCTGCGTTAACTAGCGCCCGGCAACTGTCACTGCACTGGAGGCGGCTGGCTCGTAGGGCCAGTCGCCTCCACTTACGTAGGCGCGAAACTGGAAGCGGACGCCGCGGCTGTCGTCGTCGCTGAACGCGTAGGCATAGCGGAAGCGGCCGCGGGCGTCGGTCTGCACGGTGCGGAACTCGCGCCAGCGCTCGCGCCCGAACCGAAACTGCAGCTCGACCGGCATCCCCTCCGCGGGCAGCTCGGTGGCGAGGCTGCCGAGGCGGCCGCTGAAGACCACCGGGGCGCCGCCGACCCGCGCGGCCGCCGCGGAGGCGCGCAGGCGGACGCCGGCTCCAACCTCGAGCCGGGCGCGGCCACCGCTGCCGCGGGAGAAGACGCGGCTGCCGGGGAACGCCGCTTCGACCCGCCGGCTCGGCCCCGGCGCGAGCCGAGCGCGGAAGGAGCCGTCGGCGGCGGTCTCGACCAGCGTCACCCGCTGGGCTGGGTCGCTGCCTGGGTCGAAAGCCTCGACGACTCTGACCGGCATCCCGGCGAGCGGCTCGCCCGAGGCGAGGCTGAGCCGGCCTCGGTAGAGGACACCCTGTGCGTAGCGGACGGCTCGCGCCGAGGCCCGCGGCGCTCCCAGGCCGGCCTCGATCCTGGTCGGTGCCTTGAGCGGGCTGCGGAGGATCATCCGGGCGCCGTTGCGGCGCCGCTCCGAGTCGGTGCCGTTGCCGGCGGCGTCGTAGCCGCTCGCCCTGAACTCGTAGTCTCCCGGCGCGAACGAGTCGGAGTCCCAGCGGGCGACGAGCTTCCCGGGCAGCACGGTCGTCGGCAGCGGCTGCCAGCGCTGGCGCGACCCGGTCGGGCGGACCGTGATCACGCCCCGCGCCGGGCTGGGACCGGAGAGCGGGTCGCTGACCGTGGCTTCGATCCGCTCCGGTTCGGCTGGGTCCTGTGCCCGGCCAAAGCGCACCACCGGCGGGCCTTCGTCGATTGAGACCGTGGCGACGATCGGCGTCCCCTCGCCGCTGTTGCCGGCGGCGTCGCGGGCGAACGCGGCGACCCGGTGCACGCCGTCGCCGCTGACGGTGGTCGAGGTCGAGTCGCCCGGCTCCGCCTTCGGCACCGCGCCGTTCACCGCGATCGCGGTGAAGGGGCCGGCGGGACCGCTCGGCCGCATTCCCGAGAGCGCGTCGCTGGCCCGCGCGGCCAGGCGCACCGGGCCATCGGCCCAGCCGCGGGGCGCCCCCGCCAGCTCCACACGGGGACGAGCCGCGTCAACCCGGATGACCGCGCTGCCGACCGTCGCCGAGCTGACGCCCGAGCCGGAGACGGCGAGCGCGCGGACCACGTGGATGCCCTCCGGCAGGACCCCTAGCGAGGCGGTGTCCTGCTCGGGCCGCCGCGGATGTCGGTCTCGCCGAGGGCGCAGCGGCCCTGCACCGCGCAGGGGGAAGTCCCTGCGCCACGGTCGACCGAGATCGCGTAGCCGCGGATGCCGGAGATCGGCAGCGGCCCGGCCGGACGCTCGAGCCGGACCAGCGCCGGCGCGTCGCCGCTGATCCAACCGGGCGAGACGCGCGGCTGGACGGGGCCGGGCGCGGCGCTGTCGAAGCGCAGCGCCGCCCTCACCGACGGCCCCAGCTCGCGGCCAGGCCCCTCGAGCCAGACCTCGGCCGTGTAGACGCCCGGCACCGCCGGGAGGTGGATGTGGTCGATTTCCGGTTTGTCCCAGGGCAGCCGGGTCGCCGGGATGACCGTTGCCCCGGAGGCGTCGCGGACCCGGTAGTGGGTGGCGGCAATCGGGAAGCCGGCGGCGGCCGGGGGCCGATCCCAGTCGAGCCGGAAGTCGTTGTCGGGGTGCCAGCCGGCCTCGCCGCCGTTGACCCGCAGGTTGATCGGGTAGAGCTGCGCGGCCGGGCCGGCGGTGGCAGGCGCAGCGGCTACGAGGGCGAGAAGCGCGATGAGCACCGCCGGCACCAGCGCTCGCATCGTCCCGCTCACGGGCCGAACTCCCCGGCCGCGCTGCCGACCTCGTTGCCGCCGCCCGCTTGGGGCTCCACCGGCGCTGGGTCGGGAGCCGGTTCCGGTTCGGGCGGCGGCACGTACTCGACGGCGCCACCGGCGGCCGGCTCAGGGGCGGGAGCTGGCTGCGCCGTCCGATCCAGGCCCGCGCTGTCGCGGTCAGGCTCCTCGCGGTCTCGGTTGGGCGCTGGCTGGGACGGGGGCGGCGGTTCGGGCGCGTACGCCGGGCCGCCGTAGCGCTCCGGCCCGGCGCCGATCGCGGCTTCGGTCGGGCGCTCCAGGGTCGGTGCCTGCACCCGCTCGCCGCCGACCTGCAGCGGGGCCGGCACGACGCCGGTCGCGACGCAGGCCGCGGCGCCGCCGGCGGCGCCGACGCAGACCGCGGCCAGCTTCGCCAACGCGACCGCTCCGCCCCCGCTGCCGGCGGCGATCTGTGGCAGCGCGGCGTCGGTGGCGGCGCCGCCGTTGCCGCCGCCGAACCGTGCGGCCAGGCCGGCCAGCGCATCGTGGACGCGTTCGAAGAGCGAGCGCTCGAGCACCAGGCCGGGGGCCAGCGCGGCCACCGCCCGCGGCGCCGCCCGGTAGGCGCGCAGGGTCGCCCGGCAGCTCGAGCAGGCGCGCAGGTGCTCACGCAGCGTCGCTTCCTCCTCGCCCCTGAGCTCGCCGTCGCAGAAGGCCGACAGCAACTGCCCCATCTCCTCGCAGCGGCTGCCGTCCTCGCTGCGCGCGAGGAAGCGGCGGAAGCGCTCACGGCCCTCGGCCAGGCAGCGGTTGATCTTCGTCTGGCTGAAGCCGGTGATCTCGCCGATCTCCTGGTAGGAGTAGCCCTCGGCGAGCAGGGAGAGCGCTCGCAGCTCCTGCGGCTTCAGGGTCTGCAGCGCCTCGCGACTGCGGGCGATCTCCTCCCGCCGCTCCACCCGTTCAGCGGGGCCGTCGGCCTCGGCCGGGATCCTCGTCACCCAGTCCTCGCGCCCGTGCTCGGCCGGCGCCGCCGCGGGCCCGCTGAGAATCCGCTCACGCTCGCGGCGCACCGACAGCGCCTCGTGTTTGACCACGGTCTGGGTCCAGCGAATCAGTTCGCGGGGGTCGCCGCTGGGCGCCTTGGTCAGCAGGATCTCGAGCGTCCGCTGCAGCGCGTCGTCGGCGTCGTCGGCGCAGAGCGAGAAACGGCGCGCCGTGCGCCGCAGGAGCGCTTCGTGGCGCATATATGTCTCGAGCGCGGCACGCTTGGCGGCGCCTTCCGGCTCATCCCGCAGCGTCACCCCCGGCACTTCCGGCCCGTTCGAACTCACCGATCAACTCCCCCCTGCCATTTCAATTCCCGGCACCGAACATGGCACCCGAAGTCATCGGCCTGGAAGATCTCTCCCCCACCTGGACGACTTTCCAGGCGTAATTCGCGGAAATTGCAGGAACGGCCCAGCAGGTGTCGTCGGTCTCGCAGCAGGTAGCATCGGCGCCGATGAGCACCTGCGTAGTCACCGGCGGCGCCGGCTTCCTCGGGTCACACCTCTGCGAGCACCTGCTCGGCAAGGGGCACCGGGTGATCTGCCTCGACAACCTCGAGACCGGCTCGCTCGAGAACATCGCGCACATCCGTGACGATGCGTTCGAGTTCCGTCACGTCGACATCACCTCCTATGTGGACATCCCGGAGGAGATCGACTTCGTTTACCACCTCGCCTCGCCGGCCAGCCCGATCGACTACCTGCGGCTTCCCCTGCACACGCTCAAGGTCGGCTCTCAGGGCACCCACCACATGCTCGGCGTCGCCAAGTTCAAGCGCGCCCGTTTCCTCATCGCCTCGACCAGCGAGGTCTACGGCGACCCCCAGGTCCATCCCCAGAAGGAGGACTACTGGGGCCACGTCAACCCGATCGGCCCGCGTGGCGTCTACGACGAGGCGAAGCGCTACGCCGAGGCGCTGACCATGGCCTACCACCGCCAGCAGGGCGTCGACACGGCGATCGTTCGCATCTTCAACACCTACGGCCCGCGCATGCGCCCGCACGACGGCCGCGCGATCCCGACCTTCCTGCGTCAGGCGCTGCAGGACCGGCCGCTGACCGTGTTCGGCGACGGCAGCCAGACCCGCAGCTTCTGTTACGTCGACGACCTGATCCGTGGGATCGTCGCCCTCGCCGAGTCCGACGCGCACTCGCCCGTCAACATCGGCAACCCGAACGAGTTCACGCTGCTGGAACTGGCGAAGGCGGTGGTCGAGGTGACCGAGTCGCGTTCGGAGATCGTCTACGAGGCGCTGCCGACCGACGACCCGCAGCAACGCCAGCCCGACATCAGCCGCGCCCGCGACCTGCTCGGTTGGGAGCCTACGGTCGAGCTCAATGAGGGCCTGCGCAAAACGATCGCCGAGACCGGCGTCGAGCGCCTCGTCGGCGCCGGCGACTGAGCGCCGGGCTTCTCCACCTCACGCGAGCGAGGGCATAAGGTGCGGCGATGTCAGCGACGCTGCTGATCGTCGGCGCGCACGGCTTCCTCGGCGCCCACGCCTTCACAGCCGCCCGCGGGGCCGGGCTTGACGTCGCACCCGCGGCTCGTGCCGGCGGCCCCGGCACGCTCACCTGCGACCTGCTCGACCCGGCCTCGATCGAGGCCTGTCTGGAGACGGCGCAACCCGATCTGATCGTCAACGCCGCCGGCGCCGCCTCGGTGGGGCGCAGCTGGGAGCGGCCGGCAGAGACCTTCGCGACCAACGCGACCGGTGTCCTCAACCTGCTCGAGGCCGTGGCCGGCAAGTCGCCGGAGGCGCACGTTCTCTGTCTCTCCTCGGCCGACGTCTACGGCGTTCGCGGGGAGGACGAGCTACCCCTCGGGGAGGAGCTGGAGCCGCGACCAGTGACGCCCTACGGGGCGAGCAAGGCGGCGATGGAGACGATCTGCGGCCAGTACGCGCGGGGCCGTGGCCTGCGGGTCGCGGTGGTGCGGGCCTTCAACCTGATCGGCCCGGGGCAGTCGCCGCGCTTCGCCGTCCCCAGCTTCGCCCAGCGCATCGCCGCCGCCGAGCGGGAGGGCGACGCGGTCGATCTCTCGCTCGGCAACGGCGAGGCGGTGCGTGACTTCCTTGACGTCCGCGACGGGGCGCGGGCGCTGCTGGAGATCTCGCGACGACGGCTCACCGGCACCTACAACCTCTGCTCGGGCCGGGGCGCGACGATCGCCGCGCTCGCCGCTGAGCCTCGGGGGCCTGGCGCGGGTGTCGGTCAGCGTCAGCCACGACCCCGGCCTCGAGCGCCCGAACGACCCGCCGGCGCTGGTCGGCGACCCCGGGCGCCTGCGCGAGGCGGCCGGGTTCGCGCCGGGGCGCTCGCTGGCCGAGAGCCTCGGCGACCTGCTCGATTCCTGGCGGGACCACCCCGTCAGCGCCTGAGCGTTCGCCCTCAATATCCTCCCGGGAGATGTCGAGCAGCAGCGGTAAGCCCGCGGCCGAGGAGGCCCACCGTACGATCGCCCCCCTGGTCGGGCCGGACGACGAGCGCGTCTTCACCGACTCCGGGATCGAGATCGACCGTCTCTACACCGAGGACGACGTCGCCCCCGGCCTCGAGCAGCGCCTCGGCGAGCCGGGCGAGCCGCCGTTCACCCGCGGCATCCACGAGGGGATGTACCGCGACCGCCTCTGGACGATGCGCCAGTACGCCGGCTTCGCCTCTCCCGAGGACACCAACGAGCGTTATCGCTACCTGATCGAGCACGGCTCGACCGGGCTCTCGATGGCCTTCGACCTGCCGACCCAGCTCGGCCGCGACTCCGACGACCCGCTCTGCCAGGGTGAGGTCGGCCGTACCGGTGTCCCGATCGACACGATCGAGGACATGCGGATCTGCTTCGACCAGATCCCGCTCGACGGCGTCTCCACTTCGATGACGATCAATGCCCCGGCGGCGATCCTGTTGCTGCTCTACGAGCTGGTCGGCGAGGAACAGGGGGTCCCCTCCGAGAAGCTGCGCGGCACCGTCCAGAACGACGTGCTGAAGGAGTACATGGCGCGCGGCAACTACATCTATCCGGCCGAGCCGACGATGCGCCTCACCACCGACATCTTCGAGTACTGCCACGCGAACGTGCCGAAATGGAACACGATCTCGATCTCCGGCTACCACATCCGCGAGAAGGGCTGCTCGGCTGTGCAGGAGGTGGCCTTCACCCTCTCGAACGCGATTGCCTACGTCGAAGCGGCGCTCGAGCGCGGCCTCAAGATCGACGAGTTCGCGCCTCGCCTCGCCTTCTTCTTCAACGGCCACAACCAGGTCTTCCAGGAGATCGCCAAGTTCCGCGCGGTGCGGCGGATGTGGGCGGAGATCGTCAAGGAGCGATTCGGGGCGGAGAACCCGAACTCGATGAAGATCCGCTTCCACACCCAGACCGGCGGGGTGACGCTGCAGGCGCAGCAGCCCGAGGTCAACATCATCCGCGTCGCCCTGCAGGGCTTTGCCGCGGTCTGCGGCGGTACCCAGTCGCTGCACACCAATGGCTTCGACGAGGCGCTGGCGCTGCCGACCGAGCGCTCGGCCCGGATCGCTCTGCGCACCCAGCAGGTGCTCGCCCACGAGTCCGGCGCCGCCGACACCGTCGATCCCTTCGCCGGCTCCTACTTCGTCGAGTCGCTGACCGACGAGATCGAACTGCGGGCCAAGGAGCTGATGACCAAGGTCGAGGAGCTGGGCGGCTCGGTCGAGGCGCTCGAGTTCATGCAGCGCGAGATCGAGGAGTCGGCGCTCTCCTACCACGAGCGCTACAAGAGCGGCCAGGACATCATCGTCGGCGTGAACAAATACGTCACCGACCAGGTCGACGACGTCGACATCCTCCGGGTCGATCCGGAGTCCGAGCAGCGCCAGCTCGCTCGGCTCAAGGCCTTCAAGGAGAACCGCGACCAGGCCGAGGTCGCGGCCCGGCTCGAGTCCCTGCGCGACGTCGCCCGCGGCGACGGCAACCTCCTGCTCCCGATCCGGGCCGCGCTCGCCGCCGACGCCTCGATCGGCGAGGTCTGCGGCGCGATGCGCGACGTCTTCGGCGAATACAAGGGCGGCGCTTTTTTCTAGCGCCGGCCGCCTGCGTGCCCCCAACGCATCGAGGGTTGGCCCGCGCATCCGACTTTGTCCCCAGCGGAGTGGGGTCAGACTCCGATGCGCCGCCGCAGCATCGCCTCGGCTTCGATCAGGGCGGTTCGGACCTTGTGGCTTTCGTAGCGATCTCGTAGTGGGTGAAGCGCAGCGGACTCATTCCGGCGATCACGTGGGTGCGGTCCCGGAGGGCATCTCGGGTCTGGGCCGAAGGGGTTCGGTGGTAGCGAAGCCCGTCCGTCTCCACGACCAGACCCAAATCAGGCCAGAAGAAGTCGACTTCAAAGCCGTTTACGAACCGTTTGGTCAGCGGAGGGGGCAGTTTCGCGGCTGTCGCGATTGGTCGGAAATAGATCTCCAGGTCGGAGTCCGAGAGGCGAAAGGTGGGCCTGTCGAGGACAGTGCGCAACGGTCTCACGCCAGGCTCGCCGGCATGGTTGTCCAGGGCCGCGCGCAGCGTTTCGGGATCGATCAAATCGCGCTTGTCCGCATCGTTGATCATGCGCTCGATCGCGATCGGCCCGAGTTCGGTTGCGGAGTCGACCATCGTCCTTGCCGGGCGGGTGACCGGAATGTCGTCGTAGAGCCAGATGTCCTCAGCCGCAAGCCTCGGTCTACCACGGATCCGCATACCGGTATGTCGCAGTTCGCAGCGCCGCCGCACGCTCACGTCGATGCGGCCGTCCCGCTCTGGGCCGATTCCCAGGAGCGCTGCTGCGCTGCGGTGGCTGAGTGCGGCGTCGTCCCCAGCTGAGAGCACCGCTGTCATCCACCTCCGCTTCTGGCTCAGCCCTGGCCATCCCACCGCGTAGACGCCTCGTGCGACCGGGTGCAGCCGACCCCGCTGGATCCGGTGTTCGATCGAACGCGGGCCAAAGCCGAGTGCGAGCAACTGGCGCCGAGCCACGAGCCCGTGTTGAGCTCCGGCCAGCTCCCACGCCCGTCCACTTCGCGCATCCGACTTTGACCCCACCATGCTGTGGTCTAAGTCGGCCGCGCTGCAAACTCTCCCCTCGCGGTGAGAAGTTGGCCCGCAAATGAACGGTCGCGCCCAGCTCGTGCCTGGGGCAGGAACCGCCGGCCGCCGGTTGAAGCGGCTCTCATGATCGAGGTTTCGCGGACGCTGATGAAGTCCGAGCCGGAGCTGGCAGAGCTGATCGAGGCCGCGGAAGGGGTCGAGGTGACGATGGCCGAGAAGGGCTTCGGCACCCGGGTCGCGGTCCGCGCCGAGGAGTCGACCGGCCTGCTCGAGGCTGACCTCGAGGCCTTCCTCGACCGCCTCGCGGAGCCGCAGAAAAGGCCTTTCAGCGGCGTCTGAGTGCCACTCCCGAGCAGATTGAACCACCCACCGGGGCGGTGCTGCCGCCCGGAAAGCGAGAGCACCGCAATGAGCAGACTGAGAACGCACCTGAGCGTCGCCAACCTGATCTCCTGCCTGGCCCTGTTCGTCGCCCTCAGCGGCGTCGCCGTGGCGGCGAAAGCGACCCTGACCAAGAACCAGGTCAAGGCGAAGAACATCGCCAAGGAAGCGGTGACGGCGCCGAAACTGAAGAAAAACGCCGTGATCAGCGCCAAGCTGGCGACCAACTCGGTGATCGCCGCGAAGATCGCCAACGGCTCGGTCACCGCCGGCAAGATCGCCAACGGCGCCGTTCGCTCCAACACGCTCGGCGGCGGCGTCGTCACCGAAGCGAAGCTGAAGAACGAGTCGGTCGGCAACAGCAAGCTCGGCGCCGGCGCGGTGACCAGCAGCAAGGTCTCCCCGGCCTTCCTCGCCCAGCTGCTGAAGAACGTCACCTACGTCACCGAAACCAGCGTCAACGACTCCGAGACCGCGAAGTCGGTTACCGCCGCCTGCCCGACCGGCAAGCAGGCGATCGGCGGCGGCGCACGGATCAACTCGCCGGCGACGGTCAACGTGCTGCCGAGCGAATCGGCGCCGGTGACCAGCGCGACTAACGTCCGCACCGGCTGGGTCGCGGGCGGCCGTGAGTTCGCGGCGGAGGCGGGCAACTGGCAGGTCGTCGCCTACGCGATCTGCGCCGAACTGTAAGTCCCCAGAACGCGCTTCTCTCCGGCCTGCGGGGAGAAGCGCGTTCGAAATAGACTCCCGCGCTCGATGCGCGAGAAGAACCCGGTCACCCACGAGGAGAAGCTCGCCTACCTGCGCGAGCTGCGCGAGGCGGCGATCCACTCCGCCTCCGAGGCGGCGGTCGAGAAGCAGCACGCGAAGGGCAAGATGACCGCCCGCGAGCGGGTCGAGAAGCTGCTCGACCCCGGCTCCTTCGAGGAGCTCGACACCTTCGTCCGCCATCGCACCTACGACTTCGAGATGCAGAAAAAACGGCCCTGGGGCGACGCCGTCGTCACCGGCCACGGCACGATCGAAGGCCGTACCGTCTTTGTCTTCTCGCAGGACTTCACCGTGTTCGGCGGCAGTCTCGGCGAGGTGATGGCGGAGAAGATGTGCAAGGTGATGGACCTCGCCGCCCAGGTCGGGGCGCCGGTGATCGGGATCAACGACTCCGGCGGCGCCCGGATCCAGGAGGGGGTCGTCTCGCTCGGCGCCTACGGCGACGTCTTCGTGCGCAACGTCCAGTGCTCCGGGGTGATCCCGCAGATCAGCCTGATCATGGGGCCCTGCGCCGGCGGCGCCGTCTACTCACCGGCGATGACCGACTTCATCTTCATGGTCAAAGAGACCTCGCACATGTTCATCACCGGCCCGGAAGTGATCAAGACGGTGACCGGGGAGGAGGTCGAGTTCGAGGAGCTGGGCGGGGCGATGAGCCACAACTCGAAGTCGGGCGTCGCCCACTTCGCCTCCGAGGACGAGGAGAGCTGCCTCGAGGATGCCCGCTACCTGCTCGGCTTTCTGCCCTCGAACAACCTCGAGGCGCCGCCGCGCTTCGAGCCGAGCGACGACCCCGAGCGCGAAGACGAGGAGCTCGACACGCTCGTCCCCGACGATTCCTCGAAGCCCTACGACATGCGCGACGTGATCGCCCGGGTGGTCGACGACGAGGATTTCTTCGAGGTCCACGAGCACTTCGCCAAGAACATCGTCTGTGGCTTCGCCCGGCTCGACGGCTTCCCGGTCGGGGTCGTCGGCAACCAGCCAGCCTTCCTCGCCGGCGTGCTCGACATCGAGGCCTCCGAGAAGGCGGCCCGCTTCGTCCGCACCTGCGATTGCTACAACGTCCCGATCGTCACCTTCACCGACGTCCCCGGCTTCCTCCCCGGCACCGACCAGGAGTGGAACGGGATCATCCGCCACGGCGCCAAGCTGCTCTACGCCTTCACCGAGGCGACCGTGCCGAAGCTCACCGTGGTCACCCGCAAGGCCTACGGCGGCGCCTACGACGTGATGAACTCGAAGCACATGCTGGCCGACTACAACGTCGCCTGGCCGACCGCGGAGGTCGCGGTGATGGGGCCGGAGGGCGCGGTCAACATCATCTACCGCAAAGACATCGCCTCCTCGCCGACCCCCGACGAGCGGCGCCAAAAGCTGATCGACGACTACAAAGCCCACTTCGCCAACCCTTACTCGGCGGCCGAGCGGGGCTACATCGACGACGTGATCGAGCCGCGCCAAACCCGCCCGAAGCTGATCAAGGCGTTGCGGATGCTGCAGAGCAAGCGGGTCGAGCAGCCGAAGCGCAAGCACGGGAATATTCCGCTGTAGGACGGGTGGGGGAGGGACCGTTTGCCCCTCTCCTGAAAGCCGTTCCGCAGCCGGGCGCGCTCTCCGCTTCGTATTGCTTGTCCTTGAGCTTTCCGGAGAGGGGCGAACGGTCCCCCTACACACTTCAACAGCCGGAAGACTTGGAGCAACAGAAGCTCCGCCGCTCGCAGGAAGACCAGGCTAAGGCACCGCGGTCGCCTCGGCCTCGGTGGGGCGGGCGCCGCCTTTGGCGCCGGCGCCGATGCTCGCTCCCTCTTCACGGCTGAGCCGGTGGGCGAGGTAGACGGGGATGATCGAGATCAGGATCACCAGCAGGGCGACGACGTTGACGATCGGCAACTGGCTGGGGCGGAAGAGGTTGCGGAAGATCCAGATCGGCAGCGTTTCCTCACCCGCACCGATCGTGAACGTGGTGACGATGATCTCGTCGAAGGAGAGGGCGAAGGCGAGCAGGGCGCCGGCCCCGAGCGCCGTCCGCATGTTCGGCAGCGTGATGTGGCGGAAGGTCTGCCAGGTGTGGGCGCCGAGGTCGGCCGAGGCCTCCTCGAAGGAGGCCGAGGTGCGGCGCAGGCGGGCGACAACGTTGTTGTAGACCACGACGATGCAGAAGGTGGCGTGGCCGACGATCACGGTGAAGAGGCCGAGGCTGACTCCCAGCACCTGGGTGAAGGTGTTGCTGAGGGCGACACCGGTGACGATGCCGGGCAGGGCGATTGGCAGCACGACGAGGAAGGAGATCGTCTCGCGGCCGAAGAAGCGGTGGCGGGCGACGGCCAGGGAGGCGAGGGTGCCGAGCACGATCGCGATCGCGGTCGCCGCCAGGCCGGCTTTGATCGAAGTCAGGAAGGCGTCGCGGGCGGCTTCGTTTTCGATCGCCTTCGGGAACCACTCGAGGGTCAGTCCCGACGGCGGCCATTTCTGGGTCGTGCCGCTGGCGTTGAAGGCGTAGATACCGACGACGATCAGCGGCACGTAGATGAAGGCGAGGCCGAGTCCGACCGCGAGTCGCAGGAGCCAGGTGGCGGGCCTCGAGAGCCGCATCTCAGACGTGCTCGAAGGCGCCGAGCTTCCGCGCCACGAGCAGGTAGGCGATCATCACCACGATCGGCACGAGGGCGAGCGCGGCGGCGAACGGCTGGTTGTTGGTGATGCTGTTGAAGATCACGTTGCCGATGAACTGGTCGTTGGAGACCAGGCGCGGCGTGATGTAGTCACCGAGGGTGAGCGAGAAGGTGAAGATCGAGCCGGCGACGACGGCCGGGAAGGCGAGCGGCAGGATCACCCGGCGGAAGGTCGTAAACGGGTGCGCGCCGAGATCCTCGGAGGCGCTGATCAGCGAGTTCGGGATCCGCTCGAGGCCGGCGTAGATCGGCAGGATCATGTACGGCAGCCAGAGGTAGCTCATCACCAGCCAGACGGCGACGATCCCGTAGCCGGGCCCGTGCAGGCCGAACGGCTCCAGCGCCCAGTTGATGATGCCGTCGTTGGAGAGCATCGTGCGCCAGGCCAGGACCTTGACCAGGTAGCTGGACCAGAGCGGCAGCAGCACCGCGATGACCAGGATCGCGGTCACCCGCCGGCTCGCCACCTTCGCCATGTAGAAGGCGATCGGGAAGGCGAGGATCGCGTCGGTGACGGTGACGAGCGCGGCCACGGCGACGGTGCGGCCGACGATGTCGCGGTAGACCGGTTCCTCGAGCAGCGCTTCGAAGTTCTCGAGGCTGAAGCTCTGGACGACTTCGCCACTGAGCGCGTCGACCGACCAGAAGGCGGTGACGAGCAGCACCGCCAGCGAGCCGAGGTAGCCGATCACCAGCCACCCGACCGGCCCGGCCAGCAGCGTCCCCACCTGCAGCCGGGGGCGGCCCTGGAAGAGGCCGGCGAGCCTGTGGCCCACCGACCTCCTCTTCGCGACGGCTTCAGTGGCCATCGCTCAGAACCGCTCGCTCAGCCTTTGATCGTGGTCCAGGCCTGGACCCACTCGTTGTAGTCCTTGCAGTCTTCCTCGCCGTTGCCGCAATCAGCCAGCGGCGTTTCCCAGTAGTAGACCCGTTTCCAGAAGCCCGGGTTTTCGGCGTGGTACTTCTGGCAGAAGTTCGGGTCCGCGGTCTCGTCGCAGGCGAGGCTCTGGGCGGGCGCCTCGCCGAAGTATTCGGCGACTTCGGCGTTGACTTTCGGTTCGACGATCCAGTCCATCCACATGTACATGCAGTTGGGATGTTCGGCTTCGGAGCTGAGCATCCAGGTGTCCGACCAGCCGGTCGCGCCCTCTTTCGGCAGGAAGCCCTGGCTCGCGGGGCTGGCCGCGACCGGCTCGCCTTCTTCCTGCAGGGCGAAGTACTGGTACTGCCAGGTGGTGCCGACCGTCGAGTCGCCGTTGGCGAAGGCGGAGATCTGCTTCGCCGCTTCCGACCAGTATTCGCCGACGTTGGGCCGCTGTTCTTTCAGCAGGTCGACCGCCGCTTCGAACTGCTCGTCGTTGAGCTCGTAGGGGTTCTCGATCCCCAGCTCGGGCTGGTGCGTCATCAAGTAGACGGCCGCGTCGGCGATGTAGATCGGGTCGTCGTAGGCGCTGATTTTGCCCTTGTATTTGGCGGCGACTTTCGGGTCGAGGACCACGTCCCAGGAATCGGGGGGCGGCGATATGTCGTCGCTGTTCCACATCAGCAGGTTGGCGCCGCGGCCGTGTGGGATCCCGTAGGGCGTCCCGTCGAAGGTGTTGTACGGCTGGTCCTTGAGGTCGCTGAAGATCGTCTCGTAGTTGGGGACGAGATCGACGTTGACCGGGTCGACCAGGTCGGCGGCGACGAGGCGGGCCGAGGCGTTGCCGGAGGCCGAGAGGCCGTCGTATTCGCCGCTTTTCATCAGCGTCACCATTTCGTCGGAGGTGCCGGCGACCTTGTTGCTGACCTTGCAGCCGGTTTTCGCTTCGAACGGTTTGACCCAGGGTGGTTCGACATAGCCGGCCCAGGAGATCAGGTCGACCGCGCCCTCTCCTTTGCCGACTTTCTGCAGTTCCTCTCCGCCACCACCGCCGCTCTCGTCGTCGTCCGATCCGCAGCCGGCCAGGACGAGCATGAAGGCGACCAGGCCGGCGACGATCAGCCACGCCGTCCGCGCCGAGTGAGCTTGCCTTCTCATTGTGAATCCTCCTCGGTAGTTGTCTTCCCCTGGACGGCGGCCGCGTGCTCCGGCCGCCACCCCACCAGCACCTCGTTCCCCCGCTCGGGAGCGCTCTCCCCGGACGCTCCCTCCAAGTTCTGTCGGACCAGAGTCAGGCTGCCGCCACCCTCGAGCGCCACCGTGTAGCGGGTCACCATGCCGGCGTAGGCGACCTCGGTCACCCGGCCGCGCTCGTGCTGCAGCCCGTTGGCGCTCGCGCCCGGCTCCAGTAGCTGGATCTTCTCCGGGCGGATCGTCAGCCGCCGGCCCTCGCGCTCGATCACGTTGGAGACGCCGACGAAGCCGGCGACGAACTCGTTGCGCGGATGCTCGTAGAGCTCGCGCGGCGGGCTCACCTGCTCGATCCGCCCCTCGTTGAAGACGGCGATCCGGTCGCTCATCGTCAGCGCCTCATCCTGGTCGTGGGTGACGTAGACGAAGGTGATGCCGACCTCGCTCTGGATCGTCTTCAGCTCGACCTGCATCTGCTCGCGCAGCTTCAGGTCAAGCGCGCCCAGCGGCTCGTCGAGCAGCAGCACCTTGGGGCGGTTGACGATCGCCCGTGCCAGCGCCACCCGCTGCCGCTGCCCACCGGACAGCTCACCCGGCCTGCGTTCCGCGTAGCCGGGCAAGCGCACCATCTCCAGCGCCTCGTCGCGGCGGCTGCCGCGTTCCGAGCGGTCGACCCCGGCCACCCGCATCCCGTAGGCGACGTTCTCGCCGACCGTCATGTGGGGGAAGAGGGCGTAGTCCTGGAAGACCGTGTTGACCGCCCTGTCGTATGGCGGTACCCCCCTTACCTCCGCTCCGGCCAACTCGATCGTGCCGGTGCTGGGTTCCTCGAACCCGGCGATGATCCGCAGGGTCGTCGTCTTCCCCGAGCCCGACGGACCGAGGAACGTGAAGAACTCCCCCTGCTCCACTTCCAGGTCAATCCCCGCAACCGCCCGCACCTCGCCGTAATCCTTGGTGAGGCTCTTCAGGCAGATGTCAGGCGGTGCGGTTACGAATTGACGTTATCCCAGCCGTTCAGGAAAGCAAGGACAAATCAGCAACCCTCCGTTGGCCAAGAAGGAGTACATGCCCCTCAGGCGGCGAAGGCTCAGATGACCCTCTCCTGGAGACCGTTCCGCAGCCGGTCGAGCGCCGCCGATCCGGCACGCTGGTCCTTGAGTCTCCCGGAGAGGGTCACCTGAGCCTTCTACGGCTACGGCTCCGAGCGCCTCCTGCCCGACGGGCTACTGCCAGCGTCGGTAGGAGAGGGGCACTCGCCCCCCTCCCCTCGCAACGCTTAGTAGCCCGTCGGGTGACGCGCGGTGAAGCCGGCGCTGGAGCGTGCTTCGGTGCGCCAGCGCGGGCCGCTTTCCCCGCTGCCGCCGCCGGAGGTATCCCAACGGAAGCCGGCGATCACGGCGTAGGCGTGACCGGGGTTGGTGTAGACGGTGATCCAGCGTCCCATTCCTGCTTCGCCCCACTGGGCCATCGGGCCCGAAGGCAGCGGGCTGTCGATGAATTCGCCGCCGCGCAGCGCGAAGCTGACGGCACCGGAGCAGTCGTAGCCGCGGTCCCACCAGCGGGCGTGGCCGCCGCCGTAGATGTAGGGCTTGGTGCGGATCTTGTTGGCCGCTTCGATCACGGCGGCGACGCGGGGCGGGGCGCTTTTGGGGGGAATCAGTTCCCCGGTGGGGAGAAGGGTCGCCTTGGCGGTCGGGGTGCAGATGTCGACCGCGGCGGCCCCGAGGCCTCCGGTCACGCACTTGGCGCTGGCGCTGCCCGGAGCGGCGAGGGCGACGACGACGAGCATCGCCGATAACGCCAACCCGGCCTTGTACTTCAAGTTGTCAGACAGCAAACCGATTCTCCTTTGTCGGCCTACGGGGTTAGCTGTCGGGCTAGCGCTAAAAGGAGCCTGCGCTCCCGCCTGAGCTAGGCGGGTTAGCCCCGAAAACGTGGTTCCCCCGTTCCCGTGACGCCTCTGGGCGCCTGGGACTCGGCGTTTCGGTTCTACGGACCGGCGGCAGTCTAGACCATCGCCCGGTTGTTTGCTCATGAAACGCAAACACTTAGTGGCCTTTCGCGCTTTCATCCCCGTTTCCTGTCGGCCGGGCGACTGGTAGCTTGGGCCGTGGGATGGAACTTGCCGGCCGCAAAGCACTGCTCACCGGGGCCACTGGCGGCCTCGGGAGGGCGATCGCCGCGGGGCTTGCCGCGCGCGGAGCAGTCCTTTTATTAAGCGCCCGTAAGCAGGAGGCGCTGGAGAGCCTGGCGGCCGAGCTGCCCGGCGAGGGCCACAGGGTCCTGCCCGCCGACCTCGCCGAGCCGGGCGCGGCGGAGCGGCTCGCGGCCGAGGCGGGCGAGGTCGAGCTGCTCGTCGCCAACGCCGGCCTGCCCGGTGCCGGCCGCCTCGATGACTTCACCCCCGAGGAGGTGCAGCGAGCCCTGCGGGTCAACCTCGAGGCGCCGATGCTGCTCTCGCGGGCGCTCTATCCGGCGATGCTGGAGCGCGGTTCCGGCCACCTCGTCTTCGTCGCCTCGCTGGCCGGCAAGTCGCCGGCCCCGCGATCCGCGATCTACAGCGCGACCAAGTTCGGCTTGCGCGGCTTCGCGCTCTCGCTGCGCACCGACCTCGCCCCGCAGGGCGTCGGCGTCTCGATCGTCTCCCCCGGGTTCATCCGCGAGGGCGGGATGTTCGCCGAGTCGGGGGCGAAGGCGCCGCCGGGTCTCGGTACTTCGACCCCGGGGGAGGTGGCCCGCGCCACCGTCCGCGCGATCGAGCACGACAAGGTCGAGATCACCGTGGCGCCCGCCCGCCAGCGCTTCCTCGCCCACTTCGGCCTCGCCAGCCCCGGCATCGCGGTTAAAGTCTCCAGCTCCTCGGCGGGCCAGAAGTCGGCGGCAGAGATCGCCGACGGGCATTCCGAGGACAAGCGCTGACGCCGAACTCCTAGGATGGGGTGGTGAGCAGTTCCGACTCCTTCGGCGCCCGTTCGACCCTCGCGGTCGGTGGGCGCGAGTACGAGGTTTTCCGGCTCGACGCGCTGGCGCAGCGCTTCGACGTCGCCCGCCTCCCCTACTCGATCAAGGTCCTGCTCGAGAACGTGCTGCGACTCGAGGACGGGGTCGCGGTCAGCGCCGCCGACGTCGAGGCGATCGCCGGCTGGGACGCGGCGGCCGAGCCGAGCGTCGAGATCCCCTTCCAGCCGGCGCGGGTGCTGATGCAGGACTTCACCGGCGTCCCCGCCGTGGTCGACCTGGCGGCGATGCGCGACGCGATGGAGGAGATCGGTGGCGACCCGGCGACGATCAACCCACTGGTCGACGTCGACCTGGTGATCGACCACTCGGTCCAGGTCGACGCCTTCGGCAACGAGCGCGCCTTCGCCCTCAACGCCGAGCGCGACTTCGAGCGCAACCTCGAGCGCTACTCCTTCCTCAAGTGGGGCCAGCACTCCTTCGACAACTTCCGCGTGGTGCCGCCGGCAACCGGGATCTGCCATCAGGTCAACCTCGAGCATCTCGCCCAGGTGGTCTACAGCCGTGACGCGGACGGCGTTCTCCAGGCCTACCCCGACACGCTGGTCGGGACCGACTCGCACACGACGATGGTCAACGGCCTCGGCGTGCTCGGCTGGGGCGTGGGCGGGATCGAGGCCGAGGCGGCGATGCTGGGCCAGCCGATCTCGATGCTTTTGCCGCAGGTGGTCGGGTTCAGGCTCGGCGGCGAGCTGCCCGAGGGGGCGACCGCGACCGACCTCGTCCTCACCGTGACCGAGATGCTGCGCGAGCGCGGCGTCGTCTCCAAGTTCGTCGAGTTCTTCGGCCCGGGCCTGGCGACGCTCGGTCTCGCCGACCGGGCGACGCTCGGCAACATGTCGCCGGAGTTCGGCTCGACCTGCGCGATCTTCCCGGTCGACGCCGAGACCCTGCGCTACCTCGACCTGACCGGCCGCCCGACCGAGACGATCGAGCTGGTCGACGCCTACGCCCGCGAGCAGGGCATGTTCCACGACTCCTCGACCCCCGACCCGACCTTCTCCGACCTCCTGGAGCTGGACCTGGGCGCGGTCGTGCCCAGCATCGCCGGCCCGAAACGGCCGCAGGACCGGGTGCCGCTGGCGCAGGCGAAGCAGTCCTTCCTCGAGGTGATGGGGGAATTCGACCCGGAGGCAGCCGAACGGATGGGCAACGGCCGCGACGAGGCGATCGAGCAGTCGTTCCCGGCTTCCGACCCTCCGGCCGAGGACCACGACGACGAGCGTGGCAAGCCGCGCCCGGCGCTCAGCGGCGCGCCGGCCGCGACGGTGGCGCACGGCTCCGGCGACGAGATCGAGGTCACGCTCGCGGACGGGACCAGCTTCGAGCTCGACCACGGCCGCGTCGTGATCGCCGCGATCACCAGCTGCACCAACACCTCCAACCCCAGTGTCATGGTCGGTGCCGGCCTGCTCGCCCGCAACGCGGTGCAGCGCGGGCTGGCACGCAGGCCCTGGGTCAAGACCTCGCTGGCGCCCGGCTCGACCGTGGTCACCGAGTACCTCGAGCGGGCCGGCCTGACCGAGTACCTCGACGCGCTCCAGTTCAACCTGGTCGGCTACGGCTGCACCACCTGCATCGGCAACTCGGGGCCGCTGGCGCCGGAGATTTCGGCCGCGGTCGCGGAGCAGGACCTCGCGGTTTGCGCGGTGCTCTCCGGCAACCGCAACTTCGAGGGCCGGATCAACCAGGACGTGAAGGCGAACTACCTGGCCAGCCCGCCGCTGGTCGTCGCCTACGCCCTGGCCGGGCGGATGGACCTCGACCTCGCGACCGAGCCGCTGGGCGAGGGCGCCGATGGCGAGCCGGTCTACCTGCGCGACGTCTGGCCCAGCGCGGAGGAGATCAAGCGGGTGGTCGGCGACTCGGTCGCGGCCGAGATGTTCGCCCGCAACTACGCCGAGGTGTTCGCGGGCGATGAGACCTGGAACGCGGTCGACGTACCGTCAGGCGACCGCTACACCTGGCCCGACTCGACCTACGTGCGGCGGCCGAGCTTCTTCGAGCAGATGCCGGCCGACCCCCCGGGGGTCGAGCCGATCGCCGGCGCCAGGGCGCTGGCGCTGCTCGGCGACTCGATCACCACCGACCACATCTCACCGGCGGGGGCGATCAAGAAGGACAGCCCGGCCGGAAAGTGGCTGGTCGAAAACGGGGTGGAGCCGGGGGACTTCAACTCCTACGGCGCCCGTCGCGGCAACCACGAGGTGATGATCCGCGGCACCTTCGCCAACATCCGCCTGCGCAACCAGCTGGTCGAGCGGGCCGGCGGGCACACCCGTCACTTCCCCGATGGCGCCGAAACCACGATCTACGAGGCGGCGATGTCATACGCCGGCGAAGGCGTGCCCCTGGTCGTGCTGGCGGGCCTCGAGTACGGCTCGGGATCCTCGCGCGACTGGGCCGCGAAGGGGACCAAACTGCTCGGCGTGCGCGCCGTGATCGCCGAGAGCTTCGAGCGCATCCACCGCTCCAACCTGATCGGGATGGGCGTGTTGCCGCTGCAGTTCGCCGCCGGTGAGAGCATCGCCTCGCTCGGCCTCAGCGGCGAGGAGAGCTTTGACTTCGGTGACCTCGAAGACGGCAAGGCGAAGTCGGTGACCGTGACCGCCCGGCGTGACGACGGCGCCGAGGCCGAGTTCGTCGCCACCGTTCGGCTCGACACCCCGAACGAGGTCACCTACTTCGTCAACGGCGGCATCCTCCAGACGGTCCTGCGCAAGCTAAAAGGGTAGGCGCAGCGGGGCCGCGGGAGGCAGGGGGGTCCGCGCGACCCTCGCTGCACCAGCGCGTCGGTAGCCAGGGAGGGATGCCGACGCGGCCGTTCCCCTGGACGGGACTGCCCAGATGGAACAGTCACTAAATAGCTATACCGCTTGAAACCCCGGTGGTCAAGCGAGATCGACTGGTTTAGGGGGTGTTCTTCCGCGCTTTAGGCACGTTCGGAGTCTTCATGAGGGACTGCGGCGACTCCCCAGCCTTTGCGTTCGATCAGCTCGATCCCGATCACGCTCCCGACCGGCCCGACCGGGGTAACGGTCGCGGCGAGCAGGGTGTAGGGCACCTCGCGCCTGACCGCGGCGACCCAGATCACGATGCAGAGGACGATGAAGCCGAGTCCGTGCGCCCAGCCGAACAGCATCGTCTCGGTCTCCAGGCCCGGTGCCAGCCAGACCACCAGCAGTCCGGCGAAGACGACCAGCTCGATCCACGAGATCCACTTCACCCAGACGAAGAGCGGCCCGGGGACGGGCTTCTGCAGCGGCGCGCCGGCCATCGAGGCTCAGGCGTCCGGTGTCAGCGCGGTGAGGACGATCCGCTCCTGCTCGCGCGCGTGGGCGCCCGAGTAGCCCTCGCCCGGGCTGGCCCGGCCCTGGCGGCCGATGTAGGTCAGCTTCACACCCTCGGGCAGGACCTCCGGCATCCGCCGCGACATCACCTTCCAGGCGCCCATGTTGCGCGGCTCCTCCTGGACCCAGGCGATCTCCTTCAGGTTCGGGTAGGAGGCGATCAGCCCCTGCAGCTGTTCCTTCGCGAACGGGTACAGCATCTCGACCCGGGCGATCGCGACCCGCTCAGCCTCCTCGCGGCGCTCGCTGGCGTCGATGTCGAAGTACACCTTGCCGGTACAGAGGACCAGGCGCTCCACCTGCTCGCGCCGCTCGACGGCCTTCGGGTCGTCGAGGATGAAGTGGAAGTGGCCCTCGGTCAGCTGCTCGAGGCTGGAGGCGGCGCGGTCGAGCCGCAGCAGGCCCTTCGGGGTGAAGACGATCAGCGGCCGCGGCTTGCGGATCAGCGCTTGGCGGCGCAGCAGGTGGAAGTACTGGGCGGCGGTGGTCGGGTTGGCGATGCGGATGTTGCCCTCGGCGCCGAGGGCGAGGAAGCGCTCGATCCGGGCGCTGGAGTGCTCCGGCCCCGAGCCCTCGTAGCCGTGCGGCAGCAGCAGGGTGAGGCGGCTGGTCTGGCCCCACTTCGACTCGCCGGAGACGATGAAGCTGTCGATGATCACCTGGCCGGCGTTGGCGAAGTCGCCGAACTGCGCCTCCCAGAGCACGAGCGCGTTCGGGGCGGCGGCCGAGTAGCCGTACTCGAAGCCGAGGCAGGCGATCTCCGAGAGCGGGCTGTTGTAGAGCTCGAACGGGGCGGAGGCGTCCTCGAGGTTCTGCATCGGGCAGTACTTGAGGCCGGTGTTCTCGTCGTGGAGGACGAGGTGACGGTGGGAGAAGGTGCCGCGCTCGGTGTCCTGGCCGGTCAGCCGCACGTGGACTCCCTCGCCGAGCAGCGAGGCGAAGGAGAGCGCCTCGGCCTGGCCGAAGTCGATTCCACCCTGCTCGATCGCCTCGGTCCGTTTCCCGAGTGGGCGGCGCAGCTTGCGGTGCACGTTGAAGCCGTCGGGCGTGCGCAGCAGTTCCTCGTTCAGCCTGCGCAGCTTCTCCGCCGCGACCGCGGTCTCGACCGGCGGGCTGGCGGTGCGGTCGAGCAGTTCGCCGGTGCTGGTCGTCGCCCCGGTCACGGTCGGGTCCTCGTACTCGCCGGACTCCATCTTCTCGCGCAGGGCTTTCAGCGCGCCGGACATCTCCTCGCGGCGCTGCTCGGAGGCCTCGCCGACCTCCTCGGCCGCGATCGTCCCCGCTTCGATCAGCTTCTCCGCGTAGATCTCGGAGACCGGCGGGTGCGACTTGATCTTGGTCGCCATCGTCGGCTGGGTGTAGGCCGGCTCGTCGGTCTCGTTGTGGCCGAAGCGGCGGTACCCGATCACGTCGATCACGATGTCGCGGCCCCAGCGCTCGCGGTAGGCCATCGCCAGCCGCACCGCTGCCGAGCAGGCCTCGACGTCGTCGGCGTTGACGTGGACGATCGGGACGTTGAAGCCCTTCGCCATGTCGGCGGCGTAGGGGGTCGAGCGCGCCTCCTCGGGATCGGTGGTGAAGCCGACCTGGTTGTTCTGGATCAGGTGGATCGTGCCGCCGGTGGCGTAGCCCTTCAGCGCCTGCAGGTTGAGCGTCTCGGCGACCACGCCCTGGGCCGGGAAGGCGGCGTCGCCGTGCAGCAGCACCGGCACCGCCCGCCGCGGGTCGTGGTTGAGCTCGGCGCCCTCGAAGTCCGACTGCAGGAAGCGGGTGCCGCCGGTGACGACCGGGTCGACGAACTCGAGGTGGCTCGGGTTGGGGTAGAGCCGGACCGAGATCTTCTCCCCCTCGGAGGTCTCGTAGACCCCGCGGTGGCCGTAGTGGTACTTGACGTCGCCGGTGCCGCCGTGGGGGATCCCGGCGACCGCCTTCACCGCCTCGATTCGCTTCGAACCCTCGAACTCGGCCAGGATCGACTCGACCGGGCGGCCGAGGTTGTGGGCGAGGACGCTGAGGCGACCGCGGTGGGCCATCCCGAAGACGACCTCCTCGGCGCCGGCGCGGTGAGCGAGTGTGACCGCCTCGTCGAGCATCGGCACGACCACGTCGAGGCCCTCGGCCGAGAACATCTTCTGGCCCAGGTAGGCCTTCTCGAGGAAGCGCTCGAACTGGAAGACGTCGATCAGCCGGTAGAGCAGGCGGCGTTTCTCGGCGTCGGTGAGCGGCTGGCGGTGGGCGCCGGTCTCGATCATCTCGCGCAGCCAGATCCGCTGCTGGTGCGAGGAGAGGTGCTCGACCTGGTAGGCGATCGTGCCGCAGTAGGTCTCGCGCATCCGTGGCAGCGCCTCGAGCAGGGTCTCGCCGGGGACGCCGATGCGCAGGATCGAAGCCGGGATCCGGGCCATCAGCTCCGGGGTCAGGTTGACGTTCTCCGGCTGCAGCGCCGGGTCGCCCTTCGGCTCGGAGCCGAGCGGGTCGAGCCGCGCCGCGAGGTGGCCGTGGGTGCGGTAGGCCTTGAGCACCGAGGTCGCCGCCTGGACCGCCTGCAGCAGCTCCTCGTCGACCTCGCCCGGAGCGGTGCTCGGTTCGGCGGCGGTCGGTGCGGTGACGGCGCCGCCGAGCGGCGGTGCCGAGGCCGAGGCCGGGTGGGCGGAGCTGACGCCGGCGGCGTCGATGCCGAGGTCGGAGGCGACCTGCTCGTAGAACTCGTCCTCGCCCTGCAGCAGCTGCTCGACCCGGCGCAGGAAGGCGCCCGACTCGGCCCCCTGGATCACCCGGTGGTCGTAGGTCGAGGTCATCGTCATCACCTTCGAGACCCCGATCTGCTTCAGCCGTTCCGGCGAGGCGTGCAGCCACTCCGGCGGGTAGGCGATCGAGCCGGTGGCGATGATCGCGCTCTGGCCGGCGAGCAGGCGCGGCACCGAGGCGACGGTGCCGATCCCGCCCGGGTTGGTGAGGGAGATGTTGGTGCCCTGGAAGTCGTCGGCGGTGAGCTTGTTCTCGCGCGTCTTCGCGATCAGCTCTTCGTAGTAGGAGTGGAAGCCGGCGAAGTCGAGGCCGTCCGAGCCCTTGATCGCGGGCACCATCAGGCTGTGCGAGCCGTCCTTGCGCTCGACGTCGACGGCGATCCCGAGGTTGACCGGACCGCCCTCGACCGCGTGCGGTTTGCCGTCGCGCTCTTCGAAGGTCCGCACCATCACCGGGAACTCCCTCGTCGCCTGCACGATCGCCCAGGCGACGAGGTGGGTGAAGGAGACCTTCAGGCCGCGCTCCTTGAGGACCAGGTTGATCGCCTTGCGTTTGGCGTCGAGCGTGTCGACCGCGATCGTCCGGAACGAGGTCGCCGTCGGCACCGCCCGGCTCTCGTCCATCGCTTTGGCGAGCATCGCGGCCGGCCCGCGCAGCTGCTTCGCCTCGCCGGCGCTCGCCGGCGCCGCTCCGCCATTGCCGGCCGCAAGCACGTCGTCTTTAGTGACCTTGGCCCCAGGCCCCGTCCCGCTCACCGAAGCAAGATCGACGCCGTTCGCCTCGGCTATGCGGCGCGCGACCGGCGTAGCTCTGACGTCGGCCGCGCTGTTGCCGCCGCCGTTCGAACCCTGGGAGTCACCAGACGCATCTGCCGCGGGTGGCGCCGTAGGGGGGGCCATCCCCGAGGAAGCTTTAGCTACCGCAGGGGATGGTGGGTCCCCTGCGGCGACAGGACCCGCGGCCTGACCGCTTGGCCCCTCGCCAGATCCATCCCCGGGTTCCATCTCAGCGAGCGGAGCACCAACCGGCACCTCGTCGTCGACCGACGCGACCAGCTTCGTGATCACGCCGTCCATCGGCGCCGGAACCTCGGCGTCGACCTTGTCGGTTGAGACCTCGACGACGGTGTCGCCCTCGTTGACGAAGTCGCCCTCGGCGACGTGCCACTCGAGGACGATCCCCTCGGTCACCGACTCGCCCATCTCGGGCATCGCGATCTGCACGGTGGCCGTCTCTGCCATTTCTCCTTCTGAGTCTATGAAACCGGGCGAGGGACCTTCCCAGTCGAGGTAGGCTGGGAGCGATGAATTACTTCATCACCGGAGCAACGGGGTTCATCGGCCGCAATCTGGTCGAGCGGCTGCTGCAGCGCGAGGGCACGATTTACGCGCTGGTGCGGGCCGGCTCGCGCGGGCGGCTGGAGGAGCTGCGGACCAGCTGGGGCGCCGACGGCGCCCGCGTCGTCCCGGTCGCCGGCGACCTCTCGCAGCCGGCCCTCGGCATCTCCGAGGAGGACATGGTGGCGATGCGCGGCGAGGTCGACCACTTCTTCCACCTGGCGGCGATCTACGACATCACCGCCGACGCCGAGGCCCAGGAGATCGCCAACGTCGAGGGGACCAGGCACGCGATCGAGCTGGCGGGAGCGATCGAGGCCGGCTGCTTCCACCAGGTCAGCTCGATCGCCGCCGCCGGCCTCTACAAGGGCGAGTGGCGCGAGGACATGTTCGACGAGGCCGAACGGCTCGACACCAACCCTTACTTCCGCACCAAGCACGAGTCCGAGCGCCTGGTCCGGGAGGAATGCCCGCGGCCCTGGCGCGTCTACCGGCCCGGGATCGTGGTCGGCGACTCGCGCAACGGCGAGATCGACAAGATCGACGGGCCCTATTACTTCTTCAAGGCGCTGCAGCGGCTGCGCCGGGTGCTGCCCTCGTGGCTGCCGACGGTCGGGATCGAAGGCGGCGAGATCAACATCGTCCCGGTCGACTACGTCGCCGCCGCGATCGACCACATCGCCCACCAGCCGAAACTCGACGGCCGCGCCTTCCACCTCACCGATCCCAACCCGAAGACCGCCGGCGAGGTGATCAATCTCTTCGCCAAGGCCGCCGACGCTCCGCAGATGGCACTGCGGCTGGGCGCCGACGTGACCGAGCCGGCGACCGGCCTGGCCCGGACCGCCTTGAAGCTGGTTCCGGGATCGAAGCGGGTCATCGCCCGGGCGCTCGAGGAGGTCGGGTTGCCGGCCTCGGTCCTCACCTACGTCGACTACCCGACCAGCTTCGACTCGAGCGCGGCGCGGAAGGCGCTGAAGGGGTCCGGGATCGAGGTGCCGCCGCTGGAGAGCTACGCGCCCAAGATCTGGGACTACTGGGAGCGCAACCTCGACCCCGACCTGTTCAAGGACCGCTCGCTCTCGGGGGCGGTGCGGGGCAAGATCGTTCTGATCACCGGGGCCTCCTCGGGGATCGGCAAAGCGACCGCGGTCAAGGTCGCCGACGCCGGCGCCACCGTGCTGCTGGTCGCCCGCTCGGCCGAGAAGCTGGAGGAAACCCGCGAGGAGATCGCCGCCGCCGGTGGCAGCGCCCACATCCACCGCTGTGACATGTCTGACATCGAGGACATCGAACGGATGGCCGAGGAGGTGCTCGGCTACCACGGCCACGTCGACATCCTGGTCAATAACGCCGGCCGCTCGATCCGCCGCTCGGTCGCGCTCTCCTATGACCGCTTCCACGACTTCGAGCGCACGATCCAGCTCAACTACCTCGGCGCGCTGCGGCTGATCCTGGCGCTGATGCCGACGATGCGCGCTCGCAAGTCGGGCCACATCATCAACATCAGCTCGATCGGGACCCAGACCAACCCGCCGCGTTTCTCCGCCTACGTTGCCTCGAAGGCGGCGCTCGACGCCTTCAGCCGCGTGATCGCCTCCGAGGTCAAGGACGACGGGGTGCACCTGACCACGATCAACATGCCGCTGGTGCGGACGCCGATGATCGCGCCGACCCGGATGTACGACATGTTCCCGGCGATCACCCCCGAGGAGGCGGCGGAGATGATCGCCAAGGCGATGGTCGGGAAGCCGAAGAAGGTGGCGACCAAACTCGGCAACTTCGGCGAGCTGCTCTACGCGATCGCGCCGAAAGCGAGCGACACGATCCTCAACACCGCCTACAAGCTCTTCCCCGAGTCGCAGGCGGCGAAGGGCGGCAAGGAGGAGGCGCCGGACAAAGCCCCCTCGACCGAGGCCGTCGCTTTCGCCCACCTGATGAAAGGCGTCCACTGGTAGGCAGATTGCCTGCCGCACAACGTCTGTACAACGACCGTACAACGTCTGTACGATAGTCGTACATGACGCCACGAACGACTGAGACGCGAGACCACCGCTGGGACCTTCGTGTTGCTGAGTCGGAGGATGCTCTTGTGCGAGCGGCGAGCGATCTCGCCGACACCAGCTTCACCGGGTTCATCCGCGGTGCGGCGGTCTCCGAGGCGAGGCGGGTGCTGGCGGATCGGACTGAGTTCGAGCTCGGGGCGCCCGATTGGCGGACGTTCATGGAGTTGCTGGACCGTCCTCCACAGGCGCCGGATGGCCTTCGCGATCTCTTCTCGAAGCCGAGCGTCTTCGAGTAGGCCCTGAGGGCGCCGATGGCTTACTCGCGGCCGCAGCCGCTGCGGGGGAAGCATGACTTCGGGGCGTTCAGCTCTGGCGAGGAGGCGCTCGACAGCTGGCTGCACCGGTATTCGCGCCACGCTGAGGCGGCTGGCTCCGCTCGCGTGTTCGTCACCACGGACGGCGCCCAAGTCGTTGGCTATTACGCCCTCGCCGTCGGTCAGGTGGAGCCGGCGGCGGGGACACCGCGGCTGCTCAAGGGGCAACCGCAGGGAAAGCCGGTTCCGGTTGTGATTCTGGCCAGGTTGGCGGTTGACGAGCGCCACCAAGGTAGGGGCGTGGGAAGGTCACTGCTGCAGGATGCTCTGTTGCGCAGTGCCGGGGCCGCCCAGGCCGTCGGCATCCGGGCGCTCCTCGTGCACGCCCACGAGGAGGCCCGGGACTTCTACCTACGATTCGGCTTCGAACCTTCTCCCAGCGATCCTTTTCATTTGGTCTTGCTGATGAAGGACATCGCCCGATTCCTCGAGGAGGCTGGGAACCATGACTGAGCGACGGCTGAAGCACTGGGGCTGGGGGTACGAGGACCAGACTCCCTCCGAGCGGGAGTTGCGCGAGGCCGCGGCGGGAATTCGGGAGCGCTTTGGGTTCGGCGGCGAGCCGGAGTCGCCGGTGCCGCTCGAGGCGGTGGAGCTACGCGGATCCCGATTGAAGAAGCCGTCTGGCTTCGGCGACCTCTTTTCCGACGAGCGTTACGAGCGGGTCTCGCGGGCACTGGGCAAGGCCTACCGCGATGTCGTGCGCGGCTTCCACGGGCAGTTTCGAGAGCCCAGCCGACCTGGTCGCCTTCCCGCGCGACGAGTCGGAGATCGAGGCGGTGCTGAGCTGGGCCGAGGCGGAGGGGGCGGCGGTGATCCCCTTCGGCGGCGGGACCAGCGTGGTCGGCGGGGTCGAGCCGCGGCTCGGAGAGCGCCCGGTGGTGACGATGGACCTGCGCCGGCTCGACCGGGTGCTGGAGGTCGACCCCGAGTCGCTGGCGGCGCGGATCCAGGCCGGGGCGACCGGCCCGCGGCTGGAAGAGCAGCTGCGTGAGCACGGGCTGACGTTGCGCCACTTCCCACAGTCGTTCGAGTACGCGACCCTCGGTGGCTGGATCGCGACCCGGGCCGGCGGGCACTTCGCGACGCTCGAGACCCACATCGACGACCTGGTCGAGTCGGTGCGGGCGATCACGCCACGCGGCACCTGGGAGAGCCGGCGGCTGCCCGGATCCGGCGCCGGGCCGTCGCCGGATCGGATGCTGGTCGGCTCCGAGGGCATCCTCGGCGCGATCGCCGAGGCCTGGGTGCGGGTGCGGCCGCGGCCCGAGTTCAAGGCTTCGTGCGGGGTCGAGTTCAGCGACTTCTCCGCCGCGGCAGGCGCCGTGCGCGAGCTTTCCCAGTCCGGCTTGCACCCGGCCAACTGCCGCCTGCTCGACGCCTCCGAGGCGGAGCTGACCGGGGCCGGCAGCGGCGCCGCCAACCTCCTGATTCTCGGCTTCGAGTCGGCGACCCAGCCGGTCGACGCCCCGATGTCCGCCGCCGTCGAGATCGCCCGAAGCCACGGCGGCGTGCCGGGCGAGACCCGCACCTCGCGGCCGGTGGGCCGAAAAGTCGACTCAAGCTCGACTTATCGGCCCACCGGCGGGGAGGATGGCGGGGCCGTGGGGGCTTGGCGGGGGGCGTTCCTCTTGGCGCCTTACCTGCGTGACACGTTCGTCGCCTGTGGGGTGCTCTCCGAGACCTTCGAGACGGCGATCACCTGGGACCGCTTCGAGGAGTTCCACGCGAGCGTGATCGAGACGGCGCGCCGGGCGGCGGCAGAGGTCAGCGGCGCGCCAGCTGACGGCCCCGGCGCGCCGCGGGTCAGCTGCCGCTTCACCCACGTCTACCCCGACGGCCCCGCCCCCTACTTCACGGTGCTGGCCCCCGCCGTGCGCGGCGGCGAGGTCGAGCAGTGGGACGAGATCAAGGCGGCGGTCTCCGAGGCGCTGATCGCGGGCGGCGGCACGATCACCCACCACCACGCGGTCGGCCGCGACCACCGCCCCTGGTACGACCGCCAGCGCCCTGCCCCCTTTGCCGCCGCCCTGCGCGCCGCCAAGGCCGAGCTCGACCCCGCCGCGATCCTCAACCCAGGCGTCCTGATCGACCCGGCATGACGGATTTCCGGGCTACCCTTCGCCGGGTGACCGAGAAGAAAACGCAGAAAGGCGCGGAGCTTCTTGGCAAGGACGATCCCTGGCGGGTCAACGAAGAATCTCGCCGGCGGCAGCTGCGCGAAGACGGCCGTCGCCCCCTTGCAGTCAACTTGGCCGAAGGCCTGGCGCTGAGCGAATTCCTCTCCACCTTCACCGGGAGCGCGCGGAAGCGTTGATACCCAACCCACTTCGGCTGCGAGAACTGCTGGTCCGTCTCAATGAGGCCGACGTGCGGTTCGTGCTCGTTGGCGGCCTGGCCGTCAACGCATGGGGATATCTGAGGGCGACCCGAGATGTCGACCTCGTGCCCGATCCTTCGGCGGAGAACCTCGAGAAGCTGGACGCGTTGCTGCGGGAGCTGGGGGGGAGGGTTGACATTGGTGGCAAGTTGCTAGACGCCAGCTCGATCTCGATCTTCTTACGCACCGGAGACCGGACGCTGGTGACCACCGATCTCGGCCAGGTCGATGTCCTCCAGGGTCTGCCTCAGATTCCTTCTTTCGCGGCGCTGGACGAGAAGGCCCAGGACATCGACCTCAAAGGGCTGATCATCCGTGTCTGCTCCCTCGAGCATCTGCTCGAGATGAAGCGGACCAGCGATCGCGATCGGGACCGCGACGACCTCAGGGCGCTGGAGGCTGCCCAAGAGGACGGGCGCGAGGGGGAATGACGGACAGCAGCGCTACCCTTTCGCGACTCGATTTGCCTGGCCAGGCGGGATTCGGCGTCCCGCCAGTGGCCTCCCAGCATGGAAACCATTACCTCCGAACAACCGACCGTGCCGGCTGACGGCGACGCGGGCGCGGCTCACGAGCCGGTCGTGCCGCGGCGCTCGCCGCTGCGGGCGGCGATCAAGACGGGGCGGCCGAAGGAGTGGATCAAAAACGTCTTCGTGTTCGCCGGGCTGCTCTTCTCCGGCAAGTTCAACCAGTCGCACGAGGTCATCGAGGCGGTCCTCACCTTCGTCTCCTTCTGCTTGATCTCCAGCGCCGGCTACTTCGTCAACGACCTGATCGACGTCGAGCTCGACCGCAAGCACCCGAAGAAGCGCTTCCGGCCGCTCGCCGCGGGGGAGCTGTCGGAGGGCGCGGCGAAGGCGATCGCCCCGGCGCTGGCGATCGTCGCGATCGCGCTTGCCTTCGCCACGGTCAACTGGGAGGTCGGGCTGATGGTGATCGGCTACGGCGTCGCCCAGATGGCCTACAGCCTCGGCCTCAAGCAGATCGTGATCATCGACGTGATGACCCTGGCGGGGCTGTTCATCCTCCGCGTCGCCGCCGGCGCCAGCGCCGTCGACGCCCACGCCTCCGAGTGGCTGATCCTCTGCACCGGGATGCTCGCCGCCTTCCTCGGCTTCACCAAGCGCCGCCAGGAGGCGGTCTCCGAGCTGCACGAGGGGACCGCGACCCGGCCGGTGCTGGAGCACTACTCGTTGCCCTTCCTCGACCAGATGGTCTCCCTGGTCACCACCGGCACCGTGATCAGCTACGCGATCTACACCGTCAACTCGCCCCTGATCGGGAGCCAGATGATGCTGACGATCCCGCCGGTGATCTACGGGATCTTCCGCTACCTGTACCTGATCTACGACCGCTCCGACGACCGCACGATGGCCCAGATCGTCGCCGGCGACCGTGGCATCCAGGCCGCCGGCGCCGCCTACGCGATCATCGCCTTCCTGCTGCTCTACGTCTTCAACTAGCGCATCGGATATTTACCCCACTGGGGTGGGGTGAAAGTCGGATGCGCTCAGGCCATGCCGACTTCGTCGGGGCCGGCTTCCATCAGGTAGAAGCGGGCGCGGCCGAGCTCCTCGTTGTCGACCATGACGACGGCGGCGTGGGGGCCGACGGTCTCGAAGTTGGCGGTGGCGCCGATCGACATCACCAGGCGCTGCTCCTGGCCGGGCGGCATGCCGGGCGGGCGGCCGGTCTCGAAGCTCGCCGCCAGCCCTTCGCCGAGCTCGTTTCCGTCCGGATCCTGGACGGTGACGATCAGGTCGTGCGGGTCGTTGGTCTCGTGCCAGGCGACGTCGATGCCGAGGCCGATGTGGAAGGACCACTCGTGCGGCAGCTCGGGCAGGCGCAGCACGTTCCAGCCGCCCCCGTTGAGGTAGAGCTTGCCGTTGACCGCCTCGCTGTGGTCGGAGAGCAGGAGGAAGCCGAGGTTCATCGGGCGTCCGGGTAGGGGACGACGGCGAGGTCGGAGATCAGCTCGACCTTGCCGTCGCGGCTGAATTCGAGGTCCACCGTCTCGTTCTTGCGGTAGGTCCCCCAGAGGCCGAGGTACATCGCCAGCCAGCGGCTGGTGCCGATCTTCTCCTTCACGATCGGCCGGCTGAAGACGATCTCGCCGCCCTCGACCGAGTAGTCGCCGCCCTCGCTCTGCTCGATCCCGTTGATGAAGACGGTGAAGGGCGGCTCGGCGCCGCGCGGCAGCTTCACCCGCTCGCCGGCGGCGTAGCTGCCCTTGGGGATCTCGGTGCCCGTGTCATTCATCACGCCTCTGCCTCCAGAGTCTCGCGTACGAGCTCGAACGGCGTCTCGTGCTCGCTCGGGTCGAGCTCCTCCCGCCCTACCCCGCCGCGGTAGGGAACGAACGTGCCGTCGCCACGCACGTCGACCCCGGCGGTCGGCCGGCGCAGCAGCCCCCGCCCCTGCAACTGCAGCCGCGCCCGGACCTGATCCTTCGGCTCGAAGTCCCGCAGCGCAGAGACCGTCTCAGCCGGCCCTGCAGCCGCCCGAATCTCCAGCGCCCGCTCCCGCAGCGCCGCCACCGCCTCGCCGAGGTCCTCGAAGCCCTGGTGCTCGACCTCGGACCCGCAACGGACCGTCAGCTTCCACCTCACGCGCGCAACTTAGACCATCGAAGGAGGGGTGAGATCCCCTCCCCAGACACTCAACACCGAGCCATAGCGAGGTGTGTCTGGGGAGGGGATCTCACCCCTCCCCCTCGCTGCGCCTACGCCCCGCGCCGCGGCCGCTTTGGCCGCCGCGCCGGCGGCCCGACGATTTTCTCCGGGCCGTCGCGACCGTCCAGCGGCACGTACTCGCGCTCGCGCGAGCCGGTGTAGATCTGGCGCGGGCGGGCGATTTTGGTCTCCGGGTCTTCTTGCATCTCCATCCACTGTGCCATCCATCCGGCCGTGCGCGGAATCGTGAACAGCACCGTGAACATGTTGGTCGGGATGCCGAGCGCCTCGTAGATGATCCCCGAGTAGAAGTCGACGTTCGGGTAGAGCTTGCGCGAGGTGAAGTACTCGTCGTCGAGCGCCTGCTTCTCCAGCTCGCGGGCGATCTCGATCAGCGGGTTGTACTCGGTCGCCTCGAACACCTCGTCCAGGTACCCCTGGATGATCCGCGCCCGCGGGTCGTAGTTTTTGTAGACCCGGTGGCCGAAGCCCATCAGTTTCTCCTCGCGCTCCTTGACCCGGGCGAGGAAGCCGGGGACATTGTCGGCCGACTCGATCCGCCGCAGCATCCGCAGCACCGCCTCGTTGGCGCCGCCGTGCAGCGGCCCGTAGAGCGCCGCGACCCCGGCCGCGACAGCCGAGTAGGGGTCGACTCCGGAGGAGCCGACGCCGCGCACCGCGTTGGTCGAGCAGTTCTGTTCGTGGTCGGCGTGGAGGATGAAGAGGACGTCGAGGACTTTCGACAGCACCGGCTTCGCCACGTGTTTGTCTTCGGTCTTCTTGAACATCATCGAGAGGAAGTTCTCGGCGAAGTTGAGCTCGTTGTCCGGGTAGACGTAGGGCAGCCCCATGTTGTGGCGGTAGGAGAAGGCGGCGAGCGTCGGCACCTTGGCGATCAGCCGCACCGCCGCCATGTAGCGCTCTTCCGGGTCGTCGATCTGCTTCGCGTCCGGGTAGAAGGTGGAGAGGGCGCCGACGCCGGCCAGCAGCATCCCCATCGGGTGGGCGTCGTAGCGGAAGCCCTCGAAGAACTGCTTCAGGTCCTCGTGGACGAAGGTGTGGTGGGTGATGTCGAAGACCCAGCGGTCGAGCTGGGGCTGGGTCGGCAGCTCGCCGAAGATCAGCAGGTAGGCGGTCTCGAGGAAGGTCGAGCGCTCGCAGAGTTGCTCGATCGAGTAGCCGCGGTGTTCGAGGATGCCGGCGGCGCCGTCGATGTAGGTGACCGCGGAGCGGCAGGAGGCGGTGTTGGTGAAGGCCGGGTCATAGGCCAGCATCCCGAATTCGTCCTCGTCGACCTTGACCTGGCGCAGGTCCATCGCCCGCACCGTGCCGTCCTCGATCGGCAGCTCGTAGGTCTTGCCGGTGCGGTTGTCGGTGACGGTGAGCGACTCGGAGGCCATGGGCGGCGCCCATTCTGTCACTTCGCCTGCGCCGGCCGTTAAGAGGTCGTGCGGGCGCTAAGCGGCCGGGACGCGCTCGAACTGGGTCATCCCGCGCAGCGCCTCGAAGCGCTGGTCGATCTCCTCGCGGGTGAGCCGCGCGACCCGCTCGGTGCCGAACTCCTCGACGTTGAAGGAGGCGAGCACGGTGCCGTAGCCCATCGCCCGCCGCAGGTGCGCCTCGTCGAGCTCGCCCTGGCAGCCGTCGAGATAGCCGAAGAAGCCGCCGGCGAAGCTGTCGCCGGCCCCGGTCGGGTCGCGCACGTCCTCGAGCGGGAAGCCCGGCAGCGCGAAGAAGCCGCTCTCGGTGAACAGCGCCGCCCCGTACTCGCCCTGCTTGGCGACGACCGCGCGCGGACCCAGCTCCATTACCGCGCGGGCCGCCCGGGCGAGGTTCGACTCGCCGGTCAGCATGCGGATCTCGGCGTCGTTGACGACCAGGCAGTCGACCTCGGCGATCGCCGCTCGCAGCGAGTCCTGGGCGGTTTCGATCCAGAGGTTCATCGAGTCGAGGCCGCTGAAGCTGGCGCTGCCGCACTGGGCGCGGACCTGGCGCTGCAGGTCGGGCTGGATGTTCGCGAGGAAGAGGGTGTCGGCCGCCTGCGCCGCCGCGGAGAGCTTCGGCTCGAACTCGCCGAAGACGCCGAGCTGGGTGTCCTCGGTGTGGGCGACGTTGAGGTCGAACTCGTAGCGGCCGCGCCAGAAGAAGGACTGGCCGCCGGCGACCCGCTCGATGTCGTCGGTGAGGATGCCGCGGTTCTCCAGCACCGCGAACTGCTCGGCTCCGAAGTCGTCGCCGACCGGCCCGACCGGGCGCACCGCGGTGAAGAAGCTGGCGGCGAGCGAGAAGTGGACGGCGGCGCCGCCGAGCATGCGCTCGCGCTCCCCGAACGGGGTCTTGACTGCGTCGAAGGCGATCGATCCGACCACGGTCAGCGACATGGGCGCAACAGTATCCGTAGGATCGCCCGCGTGGATCGGCGCATCCTCTTCCTCGTGACCGTGCTGCTGGCGACGTCGCTGCTGGTCGCGGTTGCCGCTCCCGCGATCGGGCGGGAGAAGGTCGCCCCCAGCTTCGACCGCCGCGGCTCCGCCGCCGCGCTGGCCAAGGCGAAGCGCGCCCTCAACCTGGGGCGCGCGGCGAGGCGCGACGCCGCCGCGGCGAAGGCGGTCGCCACCGCCGCCCGCGCCGCGGCGAGCACCGCCGGCAACCAGGCGGCGGGCGCCAAAGCCACCGCTACCGCCGCCGGCAACGCGGCAGCGGGCGCGCGGGTCTCCGCGGCTGCCACCCAGGCCCAGTTCGACGCGACGCGGATCGTCTCGGCCACTGAGCCGGCGCTCGTCACCTCGACCGCGGCGATCGGCGAATACGAGGCGAAGGGCGGTCCCACGGTCCAGGCCACCGTCCCCAGCTCGGGCCTGATCGAGGTCTGGGCGCAGGTTGAGATCAAAGACGACGAGGGGGGAGCGGTCGGCCTCTACGAGGACGGCCAGAAGGTGCCCGGGATCTCCGCCACGGAAATCTGCGGCGACGACTCCGCCCTGATCGACATGCAGGGCGCCGGCGGCCCCGGCGAGTTTGCCGCCTTCTCGACGCCACCCACGCCCTCGCTCCTCGGCTGCGCGAACGCGGGCGCCCCCGCGCCGCTGCTGCTCAGCCGCCCGCCCGGCCCTCACACCTACGAACTTCGCTACTCGGAGTGCTCCTGCGGGGGCGAATCCGAGTTCCGCAACCGCGTGCTGCGCGTCGCCCCGAGGCCCTGAGATGAAAGCGATCCAGCTGCGGGAGTTCGGCGGGCCGGAGGTGCTCCAGTACGTCGACCTCGACGACCCGGCCCCCGGCGAGGGTGAGGTCCTGGTCGAGATCGCGCGCGCCGGGATCAACTTCGCCGACACCCACGCGACCCGCAACGACTACCTCGCCGAGCAGGCGCTGCCGCTGATCCCCGGGGCCGAGGTCAGCGGCCGCACCCCCGACGGGCGCCGCGTCGCGGCGCTGCTCGGCAGCGGCGCCTACGCCGAGAAAGTCGCGGTGCCCGAGGCGATGCTGATCCCGATCCCCGACGAGGTCGACGACGACCGCGCCGCGGCGATGCTGCTGCAGGGCCTGACCGCAATGGCGCTGGTCCACCGCTGCGCCCGGATCGAGCCGGGCGAGACGATCGTGGTCGAGGCCGCCGCCGGCGGCACCGGGTCGCTCTCGGTGCAGATCGCCAAGCGGGCCGGGGCGAAGGTGATCGGCCTCGCCTCGAGCGCCGAGAAGCGCGAGCTGGTCGCCGGCCTCGGCGCCGACGCGACCGCCGACTCCCGTGCCGAGGATCTCGGCGCGGCGATCCGCGAGGCCAACGACGGCGAGCGGGTCGACGCCGTCCTCCACATGAGCGGCGGCGCCGCCTTCGACGCCGAGCTTGGGGTGCTGGCGCCGCTCGGCCGGATGGTCGTGTTCGGGATCGCCTCGCGCGAACAGCGCGAGATCTCGACCGCCGCGCTATTGCGCGGCTCGAAGTCCGTGATCGGCTTTTGGCTCGCCCACCTGCTGATGCGACGCGACCTCCTGGCACCGATGATCGGTGAGCTGCTCGGTGCCGTCGCCGCGGGCGAGCTGCGGGTTACGGTCGGCGACGTTTACCCTCTCTCCGCAGCCGCGCGGGCACACGAAGACCTGATCGCCCGCCGAACCAGCGGCAAGCTCCTCCTCGACCCCTCTAAATAGATGAGCACTCCCTTCCACGACCTCGGCCTCTCGGCGCCGATCCAGCAAGCGCTGGACGAGCTCGGCTTTCAGGATCCGACGCCGATCCAGGAGCAGGCGATCCCGGAGCTGCTCGGCGGCCACGACGTGATCGGGCAGGCCCAGACCGGGACCGGCAAGACCGCTGCCTTCGGGCTGCCGCTGCTGCAGTACCTCGACCCGGAGAACGAGGAGGTGCAGGCGATCGTGCTGACGCCGACCCGCGAGCTCTGCATCCAGGTGACGCAGGCGCTGCGCTCCTACGCCGAGCACCTCGATATCGAGATCGTCGCCGTCTTCGGCGGTGCCCCGATCCGCTCGCAGCAGTCGCAGCTGCGCTCCGGCGCCCACGTCGTCGTCGCCACGGTCGGCCGCATGAAGGACCTGATGTCGCGCCGCTCCCTGGTCCTCACCGCGGCCCGCTTCGTCGTCCTCGACGAGGCCGACGAGATGCTCGACCTCGGCTTCCTCGAGGACGTCGAGAAAATCCTCCGCATGTGCCCGAGCGGGCGCCAGACGGCGCTCTTCTCGGCGACGATGCCGCCGCCGATCCAGAAGCTCGCCGAGGGCTACATGTACGAACCGACGACGATCAAAATCACGCCGAAGAAGCTGACCGTCGACGCGATTCAGCAGGCCTACATCGAGGTCCCGGCCAAAGACAAGGCGACGCGCCTGGTCGATCTGCTGAAGACCGAAGAACCGGAGCAGGCGATCATCTTCACCCGCACCAAGATCGGCGCCTCGAAGCTGGAGAAGACGCTGAAGGACAAAGGCCTCGACGTGAAGGCGTTGCACGGCGACCTCAGCCAGGGGGTCCGCGACGGCGTGATGATCTCCTTCAAGGACCACCGCGTGCGGCTGCTGGTCGCGACCGACATCGCCGCCCGCGGGCTCGACATCGAGCACGTCACCCACGTGATCAACTACGACGTGCCGAACTCCTCCGAGGTCTACGTCCACCGCATCGGGCGCACCGGGCGGGTCGGCCGGACCGGCCGCGCGATCACCTTCGTCACCCCCGCCCAGCGCGAGGAGATCGACCGCATCGAGCGCGACGTCAAGACCTCGATCGGCGAGTGGGAGACGCCCGAGGAGCGGCTCGAGCACGCGCCGCGGCCGCGCCGCCGCGAGCGCAGCGAGCGGCACGAGCAGGTCGAGCGCGCGGTGCAGAGCGAGAACGGCACCGACGCCGCTGAAGCTGACGCCGCCGCGGGCTCGGAGGAGAAAGCGAGCGACAGCGTCAAGCTCTTCGTCAACCGCGGCGAGCGCAGCGGCATCAGCGAGGAGGACCTGCGCTGGGCGCTGCGCGAGGGTGCCGTGCTACCTGACGAGGCGATCCACGACGTCCGCGTCCTCCACCGCTTCTCCTTCGTCGAGGTCGCCCCGGATCAAGCTGAGCAGGCGGTCGAGTTCCTCGACGGCACCAAGCTCAAGGGCAAAGAGATCCGACTCGAGATCGCCAAGAGCTGAGCGCGTCCTGAAGGTAGTCTGGGGAGGGTCCTATTTGTAACCTAAGTGCCGTCCTTTTGGTAACGTAGAGGCCGTCCTTTTGGTAACGTAGAGGGATGGAAACGGCATTGCAAAGCGGATACAGCCGCCGCGTCATTGATGACGATCTGGATGTCTTACTGGCGGAGCTTCCCGCTCTCTCCCTCGTCGGCGCCAAGGGTGTTGGAAAGACTGCGACTGCATCTCGCCGGGTGACGACGATCCACTCGCTGGACGACCCGGTCCAGCGCAACGTCGCTCTGGCGAAGCCGTCCGACTTGCTTGAGGCTCCCCCTCCGGTTCTGATCGATGAGTGGCAGCACGTTCCGGAGACCTGGGATCTGGTCCGTCGCGCTGTTGATCGAGGAGCCGACCCGGGCCAGTTTCTGCTCGCCGGCTCGGCCTCACCGGCAGGATTGGGCACTCACTCGGGGGCGGGGCGTATCTCCGACATCCGAATGCGCCCCCTCGCGCTCGCCGAGCGAGGGGGAGACCAGCCAACCGTCAGCGTGCGACGGCTCCTTGCAGGCGCTCGAACCCAACTGTCGGGAGAAACCGATGCAGATCTTGACTTCTATATCCAGGAGATCGGCGCCTCCGGGCTTCCCGGTTTACGCGGCTTGTCGCCCCGAGCTTCTGCGGTTCCAGCTCGATGGCTACCTGAACCGCATCGTCGACCGCGATTTTCCGGAGCTCGGACACTCGCTCCGAAACCCTGCTGGATTGCGTCGTTGGATGGCGGCCTACGCGGCCGCCTCGTCTACCACCGCATCGTTCGAGGCGATTCGTGATGCGGCCACGGGGGGGGAGGGCGAGAAACCCGCCAAGGCCACGACGTTGCCCTACCGTGACGCGCTCGAACGGCTCTGGATTCTCGACCCCGTCCCTGCCTGGGCGCCGACTCGAAACCGGATTCGGCGTTTGGCGATGCCACCCAAGCATCAGCTGGCAGACCCGGCTCTTGCCGCACGGCTGCTCAACCTTGGATCTGAGGCGCTGCGGAAGGGCGGGGGGCCGGGCCTGTCACGTCGGCCGGAGGGCCATCTTTTAGGTGCGCTCTTCGAGTCCCTTGTCACGCTGTCGGTACGGGTGTATGCACAGGCGGCTGAGGCAAACGTCTTCCACCTGCGTACGAAAGGTGGCGAGCACGAGGTCGATCTGATCGTCGAGCGAGCCGATGGCGGTGTTGTTGCGATCGAGGTGAAGCTCGCTCGCAATCCCTCGGATGACGACGGCCGCCACCTTCGCTGGCTGCGCGAGCGCCTCGGTGACGAACTGCTCGACGCGGTGATCGTCACGACCGGCCCGTATGCCTACCGGCGACCCGACGGCATCGCGATCGTCCCTGCGGCCTTGCTCGGGCCCTGACTGTCACCCAGTGTCGCCGACATCTACTGTCGCCGACACTGGGTGTCGGTAATCTTTCCCGATGGCGTTCGCCCGGGCGATGCGCTGACGGTTACGGCGCGGGCGATCTTCTAAACCCGGCCGCTGGTCAGCTCGGCGATCCGCTCGAGCAGGCAGTCGAAGTCGATCGGCTTGGTCACGTAGCCGTCGACCTCGAGCTCGGTGGCGTTGGCGTCGGTCGCGTCCTGGTGGGCGCTGACGATCAGGGCGGGGATCTCGACCCCGATCGCGCGCAGCTCGCGCAGGGCATCGAGGCCCGACTTGCGCGGCATCATCGCGTCGAGCAGAAGCAGGTCCGGCAGCTGGGCCGGGTCGCCGCTGTGCCAGCGCTCGGTCACCTCCTGGCCGTCGGCCGCGGTCTCGACTTCGTAACCCGCCATCTCCAGCCGGGTCCGCATCAGCAGCAGGATCGTCTCCGAGTCGTCGGCGACGAGGATCATCGTCATCAGCCCGCCCCCGCCGCGCTGCGACCGGCGGCCCGCCGCGGCGCTGGCAACCGGCAGGCGGATGCTGAAGGTGGAGCCGATGCCGACGGTCGACTCGGCGGTGATCGTGCCGCCGTGCAGCTCGACCAACGATTTCGCGATCGCGAGGCCGAGGCCGGTGCCGCCGACGCGCTGGGTCAGGCCCGCGTCGCCGCGCACGAAGCGCTCGAAGATGTGTTCCAGCTGAGTCTCGGGGATCCCCGGTCCGTTGTCGGTCACAGCAATCTCCACTTCGGCACCGGCTACCCTCGCCGTGACCTCAATAGACGCGCCTTCCGGCGAGTACTCATGCGCGTTGGTAAGCAAATTAACCAGTATTTGGCGAATCCGGTCTGCCTCGGCGTAGATCAGCGGCAGGTCGGCCTCGATCTCGGCACTGAGCAGCTGGCTCGAACCCTCGGTCTGCGCCCGCATCGTCTTCACCACGTCTTCGACGAGCGGCGCCACCTCGGTCGGTTGCGGGGTGATGCCGAGCCGCCCGGCGTCGCTGCGGGCGAGGTCGAGCAGGTCGTTGAGCAGGCGGACCAGATGGCGGCAGTTGTCGAGGATGATCTCGACCGTCTCCACCTGCTTCGGCGTCAGCGAGTCCCGCTCCAGCATCAGCAGCTCGGCGAACCCTTGGACCGAGGTCAGCGGGCTGCGCAGCTCGTGCGAGGCGGTGAGGACGAACTCGTCTTTGAGCCGGTCGAGCTGGTCGCGCTGGCTTGCTTCGCGCTCGAGCTCGTCGGCCATCTCGTTGAAGGCGGCGCCGAGCGTCGCCGTCTCGGCGAGGCCGCCGACCTCGACCCGGGCGCCGCGGTCGCCGCCGGCCAGCCGCCCGGCGGCGTCGACCAGCTGCTCGAGCGGCCGCCGCATCGAGCTGATCAGGCCGCTGAACAGCAGCAGCGCCCCGGTCAGGCCGGCGATCAGGCCGGCGGCGACGAGCAGGGCGGTGTCGCGGGTGTCGGAGGAGATCTCGTCCTGGAGTTCGTTGCGCCGCTCGATCTGGGCGGCGACGGTGGCCCGGGCCGGCTCGCCGCCGACCCCGCTCGCGAGCCGCTCGCGGGCCTGCATCTCGACCTGGTAGGAGCGGGCGATCGCGTCCTCGAAGTCCTGGCGCTGCTGGATGAAGCGGCCGACGCCGATCACCGCCATCGCGGTCAGCACGGCGAAGCCGATCGCGAAGCCGATCCGCAAGCGGTTGGCTAGCGATGGGCTCAGGCGCCGGCCCCGTCGTGAATATGCTTCCGCCCCTATGGGCGACGAGGCTACAGGCAGCGCCGACGGCTCCGCCGCATTGCCCGAGGGCATCGATCTCGACGGCGTCGAAGCCTGGTTCGCGCTCAACGTCCCCAGCGCCAGCCCGCCGCTGCGCTTCGAGCGGATCGCCGGCGGCCACTCGAACCTGACCTACCGGGTCGACGACTCCGGCGGCAACCGCTGGGCGCTGCGCCGGCCGCCGCTCGGCAAGCGCCTCGGCTCGGCCCACGACATGGCCCGCGAGCACAAGGTCGTCTCCGCTCTCGGCCCGACCGAGGTACCGGTGGCGCCGGTGGTCGGGCTCTGCCAGGACGACGCCGTGAATGACGCGCCCTTCTACGTGATGGAGTTCGTCGAGGGTCCGATCCTGCGCGGCCTGGCCGAGGCTGAGCGCTTCCCCGACGCGGCCGACCGCCGCGCGATCGGAGAGCGGGTCGCCGACACCCTCGCCGCGATCCACGCGATCGACCCCGACGCGGTCGGGCTCGGCGACCTCGGTAAGAAGGAGGACTACGTCGCCCGCCAGCTGCACCGCTGGCAAGGCCAGTGGGAGAAGTCGAAGACCCGCGAGCTGCCGTTGATCGACTCCGTCCACGAGCGGCTCGCCGCCCGCATCCCCGAGCAGGGGCCGGCGACGATCGTCCACGGTGACTACCGGCTCGACAACATGATCCTCACCCCCGCCGGCGAGGTCGCCGCGGTCGTCGACTGGGAGCTCTGCACGCTCGGCGACCCGCTCGCCGACGTCGGCCTGCTGGTGGCCTACTGGCCCCAGCGCGAAGACGAGCCGGTCGCGCTCGGCCAGCCCGCCAACCTCGCCCCCGGTTTCCCGACCCGGGAGGAGCTGCTCGCCCGCTACGCCGAGCGCTCCGGCCGCGACCTCTCCCAGCTCGACTTCTTCGTCGCCCTCGGCTACTGGAAGCTGGCGATCATCCTCGAGGGCGTCTTCGCCCGCTACGCGGCGGGCGGCTACGGCAAGGTCGACGACGGCATCCAAGCTTTCGCCCGCCTGGTCGAGCGCCTCGCCGAGGCTGCGGACGAGGCCGAGCGGCGCGAGATCTAAGCCAGGGGCTAGCGATCGTCGCTGGGGGAGGACGCGGTGGGGGGCGTGGAGTGGACGGCTCCAGCTCCGTCATCCGACGCGGCAGGCGCCTCTGAGACGTTCGGTGCGGTCTGTGCCGTGGGCACGTCATCGTTCGCGGCGGGCTTCGGCTTCGACCCTTGGTCTTCGCGCGAAGCCCCTCCAGCGGACCGGGGGCCCTTGGTCTTGGTATTCGGCTTGGACACCGCAGCTTGATCGCCGTTCGCGTTGGAAGCTTTCCCATCCTTCGCGGTGACCGTGTCCGCGGCCGCCTCGGAACGGTCCGGCATCTGTTCCTTGGCCTTGGGAGCAGCGGGCTTGGACGGGGCGGGACTCTGCTGGCGTGAGGCGGGCGGGTCGGAAGCCTGCTTTTGAGGGGCTTCTTTCGCATCGTCCCCGCAACCGCCCAGCACCAGAGCCAGTAGCACCCCCAGGGGCAGGAGAAGTCTGGTTATCACGATTCACCTCACGCACGGACCGGGAGAGGGCCGCTGAGCGCCCTCTCCCGGTCGTGGTGCTGAGTGCTTACAGGTACAGCTCGATGTAGAAGTCGCCGTTCTCCAGGCCTGGCGTACCGACGTCGAACATCGTCACCTCGACCTCGGTGCCGGCGGGGCAGTTGATCAGACCGTCTGGGGACTGCTCGTCGACGGCGGACAGGACCTCGTCGTTGTCCGAGTCAACCTCGTTCGTGACCTGTACGCCGCTCGGGTCGAACGGAAGGTCGAAGCAGTACACGCCCGTGGTTGGATTGGTGACATCGGATGAGACGATGTTGAACGCCAGCGCGGGCAGGACCGTCCCGTTCTCCTCGACCCGCGCGAACGCGAAGACGCTATCCGCGGTGATTGCTTCCTCGGCCAGTTTCGCGGTGTCCGCGGTTTTCGCATGGCTCGCGTTGACCGCGTTCGTGGCGTTCGGGACAGGGCCCAGCGTCGCGGCGTCGATCTTCGGACCGGTGACCGCTTTGTCGGCGATCTTGTTGGTCGTGACCGCGCCGTTTTTGATCTTGCCCTCGGTGACGGCTTCTTTGACGATCTTGCCGGTCTTGACCGAGTTGGCTTTGAGCTGGTTGGCGCCGATCTTGGTCGCGGCGAAGGCGGTGGCGCCGCCGAGGACCATAAAAACGGCCAGTGACGACATCACGTTTGCGTACGTGAGCCGCTTGCGAATCTGCTTCACGGAGTCTCCTTGGATCGGGGATGAATCGGAACAAGGCGGGTTGCAAGGCCTTTGCTCTCTGACGTCAGGACACTGTCAGGTTCGTCAGCCCGATGTCAAGAAGCTGGACGACGGCTTGCGCGGCGCATTCTCCGACTCCAGAGTGAGCGTCATTGGCTCTGCTTAGTTCGTGAGCATCTCAACCCGAGGCACATCGGCCGGGTCGACTCGCTCCAGGCCGTCGACGTCGTCGAAGGCCCTGTCGGTGGAGAGGATCGCGTCGATGCCGCGGTTGAGGGCGAGAGCGGCGAAGACGGCGTCGCGGGCGTCGAGGTTGGGATGCGTCTCGAAGAGGTCGATTCCTCGCTGGACGTCGGCGGGCTCGAGTGGGTGGAGCCAGACGAGCTTGGCGACGTCGCGGGTCGCGGCGACGGCACCTGGCCGATCGCCGGTGCGGCGGAGCCTCTGGTGGAGGAGCCTCCTGGAGCAGGTCGGTGCTCGCCTCGCCTTGCAGGTCGCCAAGGCTCGCCTTGCGGACGATCTCCCGGCAGGGTTCGCGATAGGCGTGATCGCCGCCGAGGGCGTAGACGAAGATCGACGTGTCACAGAGGAATCGCCTCACGCCTCGGGCCACTTGCGCGCCGGCGCGTCGAGCATCTCCCGCTTCTGATTCATCCAGTCGGGCTCGGGTCCTGGTGGGGGCGCCATCGCGAGGAGTCGCTGACCGGCTCGTTCCCGCTCGGCGTCGTGCGGAGGGAACTCGCGGTCGATCGCCCGTCGCACCAGCTCTCCGACCGGGGCGCCGGTGCGTCTCGAGGCTTCCGCCAGGCGCTCGAAACGCTCTTTGTCGACAAGAATCTGGAGGCGCCGGTCAAGCATGCACATACTGTATCAGTAGATATACATATATCCATACTTAGATTTCCGACAGATTGAGGATTTCAGGGCGACGATTTGGAAAACTCGCCGTGTCTAAGTTCAATCTTCCCCAGCGTTCAAAGTCTGGGTGATTAATCGTTGCTTGCTGCTTTAGGGTGCCTGTCGTGCTGGGGCAGGCCATTGATAGGGCGGGGGACTCGGTCGTTCTCAAACTGGAACGGGCCTCGAAGACCTTTGGCCCCACGCAGGCGCTCGACGATGTCTCGTTCGAGCTGGAGCGGGGTTCCGTTCACGCGCTGCTCGGCGGCAACGGCTCCGGCAAGTCGACCCTGATCAAGCTGATCGCCGGGGTCGAGCAGGCTGACTCGGGGCAGCTCGAGATCCGCGGCGCCCGGCACGAGCTGGCGTCGATGACCCCGGCCCGGGCGCGCGAGCAGGGGCTGCACTTCGTCCACCAGCAGCGCGCCGTCTTCCCGCAGCTGAGTGTGACCGAGAACCTCGCGATCGGGCGCGGCTTCGAGACCGGTGCCGGTGGCCGGATCGAGTGGCGCCGCGCCCGCCGTCGCGCCGCCGCGGTGCTGGAGCGCTTCCAGGTCGAGGCCCGGCCGGAGCAGGAACTGGGCGAGCTGGGGCCGGCGACGCAGACGATGGTGACGATCGCCCGCGCCCTCCAGGATCAGGACGGGGCCGCCGACGGCGTGCTGCTGCTCGACGAGCCGACCGCGGCGCTGCCGGCTCCCGAGGTGAAGCTGCTGCTCGACGCTCTGCGTCGCTACGCCGACGCGGGCCAGGCGATCGTCTACGTCACCCACCGGCTCGAGGAGGTGTTCGCGGTCGCCGACCGCGCCACCCTGCTGCGCGACGGCCGCGTCGTCGACAGCGTCGAGCCGAGCCAGCTCGACCACGAGTCACTGGTCGAGCTGATGATGGGCCGCACGGTCGAGCAGATCGAGCGCCTGCGGGGGCGTCCCGAAGGCCGCACGATCCTCTCCGCCCGCGGCCTCCGCGCCGGCCCGCTCGTCGGCCTCGACCTCGACCTCCGCGCCGGCGAGATCGTCGGCGTCGCCGGGCTGATCGGCTCCGGCCGCTCGTCGTTGCTGAAGGCTCTGTTCGGAGTCAGGCCGCTGGAATCGGGGGAGGTCAGGATCGACGGCGAGCCACGGAGGATCGACTCGCCGCCGGCGGCGATGGCCGCCGGCCTCGCCTACGTCCCCGAGGACCGCCAGGCCGACGCCGCCTTTTCCGAGCTCAGCGTCGGCGAGAACCTCTCGCTGACCGTGATCCCCGACTACTGGCACCGCGGCGTGCTCAACCGCCGCCGCGAGCGGCGCGACGCGCTCGGCCTCTTCGAGGGCTTCCTGATCGCCGCCGAGTCGACCGCCGCGCCGCTGCGCTCGCTCTCCGGTGGCAACCAGCAGAAGGTCGTGCTCGCCCGCTGGCTGCGCCGCCGGCCGCGCGTCCTGCTGCTCGACGAGCCGACCCAAGGAGTCGACGTCGGCGCCCGGGCGGAGATCTACGAGCTGGTCCACGCCGCGGTCGCCGACGGCGCCGCGGCGCTGGTCGCCTCCTCGGATTTCGAGGAACTGGCCCGCATCTGCGACCGGGTGCTGGTGCTGCGCAAGGGGAGGCTGCTCGCCGAGCTGCGCGACGGCGACCTCGACGCCGAGGAGATCGCCCGCCGTGCGAACGCGGAGCTGCCGGCATGACCCTGCGGCGCCCGCTGCGCCACTACCTCGAGGCCTACGCCTTCCTCGGGCTGCTGGTCGCCGCCGCCTTCTTCTTCAGCGTCTGGCCGGAGACCAGCGAGACCTTCACCTCGGCCGCCAACCTGCGCACCCTGGTCAGCAGCAACTCGGTGATCGCGATCGTCGCCCTCGGCGCCCTGGTGCCGCTGGTCTGTTACGAGTTCGACCTCTCGGTCGGGGCGATCGCCGGCCTTTCCTCGGTCTTCGTCGTCACCGCCCTGGCCGGCGGCACCGCGGTCCCGCTGGCGATCGCGCTCGGGATCGGGCTCGGCCTCCTGGTCGGCTGCGTCAACGCGCTGCTGATCACCCGGGTCGGGGTCAACGCGGTGATCGCCACGCTCGGCGTCTCGATCATCCTCGCCGGCGTCGTCAACCAGAAGACCGGCGGCCTCTCGGTCACCGGCGACATCCCACTCGGCTTCACCGAATTCGGCTCCAGCAACTGGCTTGGGATCCCGAAGATCGCCTACGTGCTGGCGCTGGTCGCGATCTGCGTCTACTACCTGCTCGAGCACACGCCCTACGGGCGCTACCTCTACGCCTTCGGCTCCAACCGCGAGGCGGCGCGGCTGGTCGGGATCCGCACCAAGCTCACCCTGGGGATGACCTTCCTCGTCTCCGGCGCCCTCTGCGGCGCCGCCGGGGTGCTGCAGGTGGCGCGGGCCGGCGGCGCCGACCCCAAGGTGGGGGAGACCTTCACCCTGCCGGCCCTCGCCGCGGCCTTCCTCAGCGCCGCCGCGGTCAAGCCCGGCCGCTACAACGTCGCCGGCACCCTGGTCGCGATCTTCTTCCTCGCCGTGCTCAACAACGGCCTCAACCTTGCGGGCTCGCCCGACTACGTCAACAACTACGTCAACGGCGCCGCCCTGATCGTCGGGGTCGCCCTGGCAGTGCGGCTCGGCCGCCGACAGGGGGTGTGAGTTGAGAAGGGCAGCATCAGTTGGAAGCAGGGCCGGCCGGTGGATCGGCCTGGCCGCGTTCGCCGTCCTCGCCGCGGCGACCCTCGGCGCCTGCGGGGAGGGGGACGGGAGCGGCTACGGAGGCTCGGGCGAGCGCGCGAGCAGCAGCGACATCGCCAGGTACGAGCGGGAGCTGGCGGCCCTCTACGAGGGGACCTACGAGGAGCCGAGCGGTGGCCCGGTGAAACCCCCGAAAGGGAAGAACGTTTGGGTCATCTCCACCGGCCAGACGATCGAGGCCGCTGTCAACGCCTCCAAGGCGATGGAAGAAGCCGGACGGGATCTGGACTGGGACGTCACCGTGTTCGACGGGAAATTCGACTCGAGTCGTCAGCTCTCCGGCGTCGAACAGGCAATCGCCGACGGGGCGGAAGGGATCGTTCTCATCTACATCGATTGCCCGCCGATCAGGGCCGCGCTGCAGCAGGCCAAAGCCGCCGGTGTCGCCGTGGTCGGGATCCAGTCGCAGGAGTGTGAGCCACCCCTGCTCAGCCACGTGGTCCGCTACGCCCGCGACCGGGACTTCGCCACTTACCTCTCGCACGGCTTCGGTGGCACCCAGGCCAAGTGGGTGATCGCCAAGACCAAGGGGGAAGCGAAGACGATCGTCACGGCCGAGACCGACCTCTACTCGACCCGGGTCACCTACGACCCCGGCATCACCGCGGAGTTCGCCAAGTGCGAGACCTGCGAAATCGTCGACACGGTCGAGTTCGTCGGCTCCGAATTCGGGCCGCCGCTGCAGCAGAAGATCGAACAGTCGCTGAACCAGCACCCGGAGGCGAACTCGTTCATCGCCGCCTACGATGCGGTCATGACCGGCGGTGGTGGGGCGGCCGCGCTGCGTGCCTCCGGCCGTCTCGACGAGATCGTCTCGATGGGCGGGGAGGGATCCAAGCCCGGCATCGAACTGATCTACAACCGGGCCGGGATGGACGCCTGCACCGGCACCCCGACCGGCTGGGAAGGGTACGCGGCGATGATGAGCCTGGCCCGGATCTTCGCCGGCCAGGATCCTGAACGCGGCGACAGTGGCATCGGCGAGCAGGTCTGCGACCTCGCCCACAACCTGCCCCCCGAGGGACAGGCCTACGAGGCGCCGATCGACTACGTCGCCGCCTACCACGAGCTGTGGGGCCTGCGATGAGCCGCCGCTCCTCGATCGACCCGGCGAGCCTGCGCTGCACGGTCGGCAGGCAGGCTTGGGAGCCCGAGAGCGGTGAGCGGATCGACGTCGTCAATCCCGCCACCGGGGATAGCGTGGCGTCCGTCCCCGAGGCTGGCGACGACGGTGTCGCCGCCGCGGTCGCCGCCGCGGCCGGTGCCTTCGACGGCTGGCGTCGCACCGTGCCGAAGGAACGCGGCGCGGCGCTGCTGCGGCTCGCCGGTCTGATCGAGGCGCAGCTCGAGCAGCTTGCCGAGCTGGAATCCCTCGATGTCGGCAAGCCGCTGGCGGCGGCGCGCGCGGAGCTGGCCAGCGCCGCCGACAAGTTCCGACTTTATGCCGGTGCCGGCCGCGCGATGAGCGCTGTGGCGGCGGGCGAGTACAAGCCCGGGATCACCAGCCTGGTCCGTCGCGAGCCGATCGGCGTGGTTGCCGCCCTAGCCCCGTGGAATTACCCGATGGGGATCGCGGCTTGGCGGATCGCACCAGCCCTGATGGCCGGCAACACGGTGGTGCTGAAGCCTTCGCCGGAGACGCCGCTGAGCACGATGCTGTTCGGCCAGCTCGCGGCCGAGCTGCTGCCGCCCGGGATCCTCAACGTGATCACCGGCGGTACTCCCAGCGGCGAGGCCCTGGCGGCGCATCCGGACGTCGGCATGGTCTCGTTGACGGGCGGCGTCTCGACCGGCCGCAAGGTGATGGAGATCGCCTCGCGCACGCTCAAGCGGGTCCACCTTGCAGCTCGGCGGCAAGGCGCCGGTGATCGTCTTCGACGATGCCGACATCGACCGCTTGGTCGACGCTCTGCGCATCTCCGCCTTCTGGAACGCCGGCCAGGACTGCACCGCCGCCTCCCGCCTCTACGTCGGGTCCGGTCGCCAGCAGGAGGTCGTCGCCGCCCTGGCCGAGATGGCTGGCGGGGTCGCTCCGCAGGACCCCTACGAGCACCCCGGCGCCCTGCTCGGGCCGCTCGTCTCACGCGCCCACCGCGAGCGTGTGCATGGGTTCGTCGAGCGTGCGACGGCGGGCGGGGCCGAGGCCCTCACCGGCGGCGAGATCGACGACGGTCCCGGCGCGTACTACCGGCCGACCGTGGTCACCGGCTGCGAGCAGGACGACGAGATCGTCCAGCGCGAGGTCTTCGGGCCGGTGCTCTCGGTGGTCTCCTACGCGGACGAGCGCGAGGCGATCGCGATGGCCAACGGGGTCGAATACGGCCTCTCCGCCTCGGTCTGGTCCTCGAACATCGATCGGGCGATGCGGGTCGCGACCGAGATCCGGGCCGGCACGGTCTGGGTCAACGATCACGGCCCGAGCGTGCCCGAGATGCCCTTCGGTGGCTTCAAGCAGTCCGGCCTCGGGCGCGACCTCTCGCTCCACGGGATCGAGGAGCACACCGAGCTGCAGCACATCGCGATCACGGTGGGGGGTCCCGATGCCGACAAGCGCTGAGCCATGTGCCCGCCCCTGGGGGGATCGCGGGCCTCTGCTCAGCTTCGTCCCCGACGTCGACGGCGAGAGCCGGCGCGAGATCGAGGCCGTGCTGGCCGGCTGGGATCCGGCGCTCTTTCCCGCCGGTCCGGTCGAGGTCTCGGTCCTCGTCGGCGGCGCCAGCAACCGTAACTACGTCGTCCGCACGCCGGTGGTCAAGTACGCGCTGCGGATCGCCAACGCGCAGAGCGAGCGCTTCGCGGTCGACCGCGAAGCGGCGCTGCAGGCCCAGGAGGAGGGGGCCGCCGGCGGCCTGGGCCCAGCGGTTCTCGCCTCGCACCTGCCGGAGGGACATGTGCTCTCCGCCTTCCTCGAGGGGGAGACGCTGGGGGCGGAGCGTTTGCGCGAGCGGGAGACTCTGGAAATCGTCGGCGCCACCCTGCGCCGGTTGCACACTCTGCCCAGCTCGCTCCCTGCCCATTCCCCTTTTGACGACATTCGGCTCTGGTCGCGCCTGGCGCGCAGCGACGGCACCGAGATCCCTCCCGACCTCGACGAGTTGCTGGCCTTGACGTGGAGGATTGAGGCGCTGGTAGCAGGTGGCGACCTACCGACGGTCTTCTGCCACAACGACACCTACCCCCAGAACTTCATCCTTTCCGGCTCGCGGCTGCAGCTGGTCGACTGGGATTACTCCGGGCGTGGCTGGGCGTGTTTCGAGCTCGGATCTTTCTGTGCCACCGCCGCCCTCGGCCCCGAGCTGCGCGGCGCCTTCCTGCGCTCATACGATGAGCACACGAGTGAGGCGCAGGTGGCAACAGTGGAGTTGATGCGATTCGTCGCGGCGATGCGCGAGGCGACCTGGGCGGTGATGGCGACCCCGATCCTGCGCGGGACGACGACGCCCGCCTCCGGCGAGGACTTCTACGACGACCACCTGCGGACCTACCTCGGCCTGGCGCGTGAGTGCGCCGCGGCGCCCGATCTCGACCGGCAGATCGAGCTGGCGTCAGACGCTCGCCAGCCGCGGAGCTGGTAGCAGAGGATGGCAACTCGGACGAAGCGCGCCGAGTTGATCGCTCGTGCTCGCTCGGAGCGCCTCGAGATCCTCGAATCCGGGCTACCGATGGACGATCTCCCCGAGCCGGCGAGCAGGGGGGGCGTGACCAAGCGTCGCATCCTCGACACCGCGATCACGCTCTTTGCCGAACGCGGCTTCGAGGCCTGCACGATGCGCGATATCGCCGCTGCCGTCGGGATCAAGGCGCCGGCCATCTACAACCACTACAACGCCAAAGACCAGGTCTTGGCGGCGGCGATGGAACACATCATGGGCCGCTTCATGAGGAGCCTGCTGGAGCCGCTGGAGGAGGAGCCGGTCGAGGACTGGCTGCGGTTGATCGTCTGCGCCCACGTCACCTTCCAGCTCGAGTACCCCCGTCACTCGCAGGCCAGCGACGCACTGCTCAACGGCCCCAACAAGAAGAACGCCCTGCCGCCACCGGTATACCGGCGACTGATGAGCGTCCAGCGCGGCTACGTCGAGCTGCTCACCGCGTTGATCCAGCTCTCGGTGCCCAGGGGCAACATGTGGGACGACCGCATCGCCGCCTTCGCGGTCGCGGCGATGTGCGACCGGGTGGTCGGTTGGTATGACCCCGACGGGCCGCTGGAGATCGAGCAGGTCGCCCACCGCAGTTGGAAACTGATCAGGCGGATGATCGGCGTACCGGCGTGATTTGACACGATTGCTCGACATCGCTTTACTAACGTTTGTTAGTGAATCGCGAGGCAACGTCTGAGACTGAGGTCGTCGTTATCGGCGCCGGCGGTGTCCGGGCTCAGGCGGTGCTCGAGGTTGCCAGCCGTGCCTTGAACGTCGGCAACTGGGTGGCGGCCGACCGCCGCTGGGGTGGTGAGGAGCGGTTTGCCTGCGAGCGCCTCGGAATGCAGACGGTGAGGCTGGATCTGCTCGAGCAGCCGGAACGGTTGCGAGAGCTCCTCGCAGGTGCGGCCTTGGTCGTCAACATGGCCGGTCCCTATTACCGCATCGGCACCGCCGTGCTGGACGCATGCGTCGAGACGGGCTGCGACTACCTCGACATCTGCGATGACCCTGACGTGACGGGGGAGATGCTGGCCAGGGACAGGGACTGTCAGGCCGCCGGGGTCCGGGCCCTGATCGGCATGGGTGGGGCGCCGGGCCTCTCCAACATCCTGATCCGAGCCGGGGTCGAGTGGCTCGGCGGCGCCGACGAGGTCGGCCTCTCCTGGGTCGCCGACGTCGCCGACGTCAGCGACTCCAGCCTGCAGCAGCTCTGGCGCCTGTTCGCCCCGCTCGATCCGGACGGCCGCCGCGGCCCGGTGCCGGCCTGGGAGGAGCTGAGCCTGCGCTCGGCGGAGTTCCCCGAGCCGCTCGGCGAGCGGCTGGTGATCGCCCTGGCCCAGCCGGAGCAGGTGACCGTGCCACGGTTTCTCGGGGTGGAGACGGTACGCAGCTTCGGCTGCGTCATGCCCGAAGACAGCCTGGTCGTCAACTGGGCCCTGGCCCGCCTCGGCGCGTCCGGCGAGGAGGGCGACGAGCTCTACCGGCGTTACCTGGAGACCCGGGCGCCGACTCCCTACCTCGGCAGTGGCCTCGTCGTCGACGTCTGGTCCGGTGAGGAGGGGGTGCGCTTCGCCTCTGCCGATCGGACCGGCCTCAGCGAGTCAGCCGGCGTTCCCGCTGCCGCCGCCGTCCTGTTGATGCTCGAGGGAGGCCCGGAAGAGCCGGGGGTGATGGCGCCCGAGTGCCTCGAGCCGGGCAAGTTCTTTCCTTACCTGGGTCGCCTCAGTCGCGGTACCGGGTCGCTGGGGGCTTATCGTCTCTGGGGTAGCGAAGAAGGTGTGCGGATTCGGATCCGCGACCTACTGTTGACTCGCACCCACTAGGAGACAGTTTGAAAAATCCCTCGGTCGCCGTGATCGGGGCTGGTGTCGCCGGCCTCAGCACCGCCCTGGGCGCAGCCGAGCTCGGCTGCGAGGTGACCGTGATCGAGCGCGACCGACTCGCCTCCGGCTCCTCCAGCCGCTCGGCCGGCATCTTCAACATCAGCGCGACCGAGCCGGTGCAGGTCGAAGTCAGGGTCCGAACCCGGGAGCTGCTGGAGAAGTTCGAGCGCGAGAGCGGCCTGCGCCTGGCCCGGATCGGCTACGTCCGCCTGGCCCGCACCGAGACCCACCTGAAGATGTTCGAAGACGTGATCGCCCTGCAGCGGGAGCTCGGAGTCGAGCCGGCGGAGATCGTCGGCCCGGACTCGCTGCGCGAGAAGGTCCCGCACCTGCGCACCGACGACCTAGTCGCCGCGATCTACAACGGCCGCGACGGCTGCATGGACGGGCCGCAGCTCTGCTCGGTCTTGGCCGAGCGCGCGGAAGCCGAGGGCGCCGAGGTCATCCAGGACACCCCGGTCCGTGGCCACGAGAAGGCGAACGGACGCCACCGGCTGCTCACCGACGCCGGCCCGGTCGAGGCCGACTTCATCGTCAACGCCGCCGGGCCCTGGGCGATGGCGGTCGGCGAGCTGCTCGGCCACCCTTTGCCGCTGGTCAACCAGGTGAACGAGGTGATCCGGGTCGGGCTGCCGGCGGCGGTCGGCTACACCGTGCCGATGGTCCAGGAATACATCCCCGGCGAGGAGCAGGCCGGCTACTTTCGCCAGGACGGCCCCGGCCGCATGATCGCCGGCATGCACACCTACTCGGCGCTCGAGGAGAGTCGCTCGGCCGACCCGGAGACCTACCAGGAGTCCGTTGCCTGGAGCACCCAGGAGGCGGTGATCCGGCACGTCGGCAACCGCCTCCAGGTCGAGGGGCTGGCTTTCGAACCGGGCTGGGTGGGCCTCTACCCGGTCAGCGCCGACGGCGAGTACGTGGTCGGGCCCTACGAGGCCGACCCGACCGTGATCGCCTGCGGCGGCTTCAGCGGCCAGGGCCTTACCGCGGCCGTCTCGGTCGGGCCGCTGGCGGCCGAGTGGATAGTCCACGGCGAGCCGCGCAGCCTCCCCGCCGCCGCCGTCTGGCGGCCGGATCGCCCCGGCCTGCGATGAGCGACCGCAATCCCCTGCTGGATCTCGTCCCGCCCGAGCGGGCAACGGTCCCGGCGCTGCTCGCGGCCCGGGCCGAGCGTACGCCGGAGGCGACGTTCCTGCGCTGGGAGGGGGCGACCTGGAGCCACCGCGAAGCCTGGGAGGAGGCTTGCCGCTTCGCCGCCTGGGTCCGCGGCTGCCACCCGGGGGACGCGGTCCCGCGCGTCGCCGGCTTCCTCTCCAACCGGCCCGAGGCGCTCTGGGCCTGGTTCGGGACGCTCGTCGCCGGCGGCGTCTACGTGCCGCTCAACCGCGCTCACCGCGGCGAGATCCTCGCCGACATGGTACGCCGTTCCGGAGCGCGGGCGCTGGTCACCGACGCCGCGGGACTGGCCGACCTCCCGGACCTCGCCGATGCCCCGATCGAGATCGTCCTCACCGATTGGGACGAGGTGCGGGCGCTGGCGCCGGCTGCCCCGGCGGCGCCCCGCCCCGGTGACCTCGCCGAGCTGATGTACACGTCGGGGACGACCGGCCGCTCGAAGGCGGTCGCGCTGAGCCACAACCAGCTCTGTCGCGGTGCCGGCTGGATCACCTGGTCGCTCGAGCTCACCAGCGACGACGTCTTCCACACCTGGCTACCGCTCTTCCACATCGCCGGGCAAGTCGACACGGTGCTGCCGACCGTGATCGGCGGCGGGACCGTGGCCCTCTATCCGACCTTCTCGCGCTCGCGCTTCTGGAGTCAGGTGGCCGAGTCGGGGGCGACCGTCGTGATCGGCTTTCCCAACCTGTACCAGCTGCTCCACGCGCTGCCCCGGCGCGAGGACGACGCCGCGAACTCGCTTCGCGCCGGCATCACCGCGACGATGCCAACCGGGTTCGTCGCCGAGTTCGAGTCCCGGTTCGGCCTCCGCCTCTTCGACGTCTACGGGATGACCGAGGCCGAGCCGGTGCTGCTGCCCGAACCGGGCACCAGGCCGCCGTCGGGATCCTGCGGCCGGCCACGCTCCGACCTCGAGGTGGCAGTCCTCGATGCGGCCGGGCGCCCTGCCGCCGCCGGCGAGATCGGCGAGATCGTCTGCCGTCCCCGCTGCCCCGACGTGATCACCCGCGGTTACGAGGGTGACGCTGAGGCGACCGCGGCGGCGATGCGGGAGGGCTGGTTTCACACCGGTGACCTCGGGCGTATCGACGGGGAGGGCTTTCTCTACTTCGTCGACCGGATCAGGCACTCAATCCGCCGACGCGGGGAGAACATCTCCTCGGGCGAGCTGGAGGCGGTGGTCACCGGGCACCCCGCGGTTGCCGAGGCCTGCGCCGTCGGCGTTCCCTCGCCACTCGGGGAGGAAGACGTCAAGCTCGTAGTCGTCCCGGTCCCCGGTACGGAGCTGGAGCCGCCTGCGCTGCGCGCCTGGTGCCAGGGCCGGATGGCCGCCTTCATGCTCCCGCGCTACGTCGAGGTCGTCGCGGCCCTGCCGCGGGCCGCGACCGGCAAGGTGATGAAGGAGGAGCTGCGTGGCTTCGCTCCCGGCACTTGGGACGCCGACGCGACCTCTCGGCCCTAGCCTCTACTCGTAAAAGAGCGCGTCGGCGAGGGGGGCGCGGGCCGTCAGCCAGGCGGGCAGCGCCGCCGCCAGGGTGCCGAGGACGACCGCGACGGCGACGATCGCGAGGATCGCCAGGCCGGAGATGCCGCCGCCGATCACGTAGCCCTGCGACTCGAGGAAGCCGGTGGTCGGGCCGACGTAGCTGACGATGCCGGCGATCGCGCCGCAGATCCCGCCCAGCACCATCACCAGGCCGGTCTCCAGGGCAAGGGCGGCGAAGAGGCCGCCGTTGCGCAGGCCCATCGCCCGTAGCACCGCCCATTCGCGCCGCCGTGCGAGGACGGCGGTGGCGATGATCCCGGCGACGGCGACCAGCGCGGCGAGCAGGGTGAGGACGCGCATCGCCAGCAGGCCTTGCGTGCTCTTGTCCATCTGTTCGTCGATGCGCTCGATCAGTTCGGCGCCGGAGACGGTGCGCAGCGCCGGCAGGTCACGCAGCGCCCCCCGGTTGACCTCCGCCGCCCGGTCGACGGCGAGAACGTTGATCGCGGCGGTGCGGTAGAGGCGGCGATAGGTGCCGATGTCCATATATATGGTGCCCGAGGGCCAGGCGACGTCCTCGACCACGCCGCGCACCTGCAGCGTCCGCACTCCCCGCGCCGTGCGCAGCCGGATCGTCTCGCCCGCCTCCAGCCCCAGCCCTGCCGCCATCACCTTGGAGATCAGCACGCCGTCGGGGTAGCGGCGCAGCCGGTGCAGCTGCGAAGGCAGGCCGGGGCCCTTGCGCAGGACGCCGTCGAGGTGGTCCGGGTCGACCCCCCGCAGCTCTACTTTGCGGTCTTCGAAGCTGATAAAGGAGAAGACGGTCGGCTGTGCGGCGCCGTCGGGGTCGGTCAGCGCCTGGCGGGCGAAGCGGGCGGTGATCGGGACGCTGTAGAAGGTGTCGCCGGCCCCGACCAGCTCCTCGGCGCCGGGGCGGATCGACTCGATCAGGGCGTCCTTGCGCTCGACCAGCGCCCGCTCGGCCAGCTGCGGTGGCACGACCGCGGCGATCCCCAGGGCCATGATCGTCGCCGCCATCGCGGCCCGGCGCGGGTTGGCCTCGAACGCCGCCCGCGCGACCATCACCGTCTTCGGGCCGCCACCGCGCCCGCGCGCCAGCGCCAGCGCGACCAGCCCGACGACGGCGGGCGCCGCCAGCGCCAGCGCCGCCAGCATCGCTACCACCGCCAGTGGGTAGAGGCCGGCGTCGCTGAGCAGCAGGCCGCCGGCGAGGCAGGCGGCAGCGACGGCGAGCGCGCCCAGCGCCTGCCGCAGCCCGATCGTCGAGGTCACCGTCGCGCCGGCCTGCGGCGAGCGGCCGAGCTGCTCGGCGACAGAGCCGCGGGCCGAGACCAGCGCCGCGATGGTGGCGAGAACGCCGACGACGAGCGCCACCAGCGCCGCCGCCGCGACCACGTCGGGACGGACCGCGACCTGCATGTTGAAGCCGAAGACGTCGGTCAGGTAGGTCGGGACCTGGTCGGCTAAGTAGTGAGCGATCGGCGTCCCCAGTAGCGTCCCGGGCAGGACCGCCGTGGCCAGCAGCGCGGCCAGGATCGCGATCTCGGCGAGCACCAGCGGCGCCCGCCCGGAGCCGAGCCCGCGCAGCAGCCCGACGTCCTCCTGGCGCTCCAGCATCCGCATCAGCTGCAGCACGTAGATTAGGATCCCGGCGATCGTGAGGACGACGAGGCCGAAGACGAAGGTCGGCGCGCGCACGGTGAAGTCGAGCACGTGGTTCAGCTCCGCCTGGTCTCCCGCGGCAGTGGTCACTGCCGCCTGCGGCGGCAGGATCGCCTCGGCGCGCCGCTTCCACTCAACGGTCGTGGCGCCTGGCTTCAGCTTCACGTAGATCACCGTCGGCCGCCCCGGCTGGCCGCGCAGGCGCTCGATCCGGGAGCGGGGGAGGGTGAGGACGTCGGCGATCGCGGCGTCGACCTCGACCACGCGCCGCACCTCGACCCGCGGCGCCCGCCCGTAGGCGAAGAGGTCGACCTTCTCGCCGGCCTTGACCCCGCCCAGCTCGTCCGCGAGCTCGCGGCTCAGCGTCAGTCCGGGGTCGCCGGAGCGGGAGTCGCCGACGTTCAGGTCCCGCTCGAGCGCGCTGCGCAGCCGCCGCGCCGAGCGGTCGATCCCGATCGCGGTGGCGACGGCGGCGGCGCGGTCGGCCTCGAGCGTCACCCGCTGCTGGGTCATCGGCACCGCGTAGCGGCTGCCGCGCAGCGCGCGCAGGCGCTCGGCGAGGCCGGGCGGCAGCGAGGACCCGGGGACCGCTTCGACCTTGACGTCGGAGACCCCGCCCACCGCCTCGCCGCGCTCGCGGAAGGAGTCCTCGATGCTGGTGACGAAGGCGAGCAGCCCGATCCCGATCCCCAATGCCACCACCAGGGAGCCCCAGAGGATCGCGACCCGCGTCCGCTGGCGGCCCATCACGTGCAGCAGGTGGCGGACCAGGAGGGCGGCCACCCGCCCCCGCGCGGTTAGGCCCTTCATCGTCGCGCCAGCGCGCCGATCGCCTCGCGCAGGCCGCGGCGCTTGCCGTTCGGCCCGCCGCGGGTGACCGCGTCGACCTCGCCATCGACCAGCGAGATCGTCTCGTCGGCGAAGCGGGCGGCCAGGTCGTGGTCGTGGGTGACCATGACCACGGCGCGCTCACCGTTCGCCTGCTCGCGCAGCAGCTCGAGGATCTGCGCCGCGTTGCGCTGGTCGAGGTTGCCGGTCGGCTCGTCGGCCAAGAGCAGGCGCGGCTCGTTGACCAGGGCGCGGGCGATCGCCACCCGCTGCATCTGGCCGCCGCTGAGGTTGCGCGCCGGGGTGTCGAGCTTGCCGGCCAGGCCGACCTCCTCCAGCAGCTCGCCCGCCCGCTGGTGGGCCGGGCGCCGCCCCATGCCGGCGATCGCCGCCGCCAGCTCGACGTTCTGGCGGGCGCTGAGGCCCGGCAGGAGGTTGAAGAACTGGAAGACGAAGCCGAGGTTGGCGGCGCGGAACTTGGTCCGCTCGCTCTCGCCGAGGCCGCCGATGTCGCGGCCGTCGAAACGCAGCCGCCCCTCGCTCGGCGTGTCGAGGGTGCCGAGCAGGTTGAGCAGGGTGCTCTTGCCACTGCCCGACGGCCCGACGATCGCGACCAGCTTGCCGGCCTCGATCCGCACCGAGATCCCGTGCAGGACCTCGACCGTGCCGGAGCCGAGCGGGTAGCTCTTGCGGATCCCGTCCAGCTCGAGAACGGCGTTGGCAACGCGACCGTTGCTGGAGTTCCCCGCCGAACTGGCCATCCAGCCAAACCCTACCGCGATTATTGACCGGATATTCAATAAGTGACGGGGGTCACACACGCGTCCCGGCGTCGCAACCGCTGAGATATCCCGGCTAAGCGCCGACCGCGTCGGCTGCCTGCAGCGCGCCGATCAGGGCCAGTGCCAGGAGCTCGCGCAGCTCGGTGCGCTCGATGTCGCGGCGCTCGAGCCAGCGCAGTACCGCCCCCTCGACGAAGAAGAACCATCCCTGAATCGCGGTTTCAAGGGTCGGCGTGCGCTCGACGTCGGCCGGGGCCGCCTCCCAGGAGGCGAGGGAGTTGATCACCCCGTCCATCCGTTGTTGCCGCCCGGCCTCTAGGGCAGCCTGGATCGCCGGGTCGCCACCGCCGCGACTGCGGAAGATCGCCGCGTAGGCGGCCTCGTGCTCCTCGACGAAATCGAGGAAGCGGTCGAGGCTGGCGCCGAGCTGCTCGGCAGGGGGGAGGTCGGGATCGGGCGCGGTCAGCTCCGCCAGCTCCTCCTGCCCGCGCTCGATCGCCGCGATCAGGAAGTCCCGCTTGGTCGGGAAGTAGTGGTAGAGCAAGCCCTTGGAGACTCCCGCCGCGCGGGCGATCTCCTCGATCGAGACCTCGTCGTAGGGGCGCTCGGCGAGCAGCCGGGCGCCGGCGGCGAGCAGCTGCTCGCGCCGGGCGTCGGTGCTGAGGCGGCGCTTCGCGGTCAGCTCCACGCTGCCAGGCTAGTGTCTATTGACCATAAGTTCAATAGCTGCTATCACTCCGGGTCTTATTGAACTGATGGTCAACAATCCCCGCAGCATCGCGACAGCGATGGCGCTCGGCCGGATCGCGATCGGCGCCGCGGCGCTGCTCGTCCCGGGGCCGACGTCGAAACTGCTCGGCTTCCCGCGCGATCACGACAACGCGACGGCGAGGCTGATGGGGCGGCTGTTCGGCGTTCGCGACGTTGCCCTCGGGGTCCTCGTCTGGCGCTTCAAGGACGACCCGGCCGTCGCACCCTGGGTCTTCCGCTTCAACGCCGCCGTCGACGCCGGTGACGCGACCGCGATCGCCGTTGCCGTCGGGGGGCGCCACGGGATCGACCGCGGCGCCCTCTCCAGCGCGGTTCCGGCCGTCGGCGCGGCGCTCGGCTGGAGTGCCCTCGCCGTCGCGACCGAACGCGATGCCGGGGAGGGCCCGGGATGAGCGCCACCGCGACTGTCGTCCCGGAGCCGACCGCGACGATCCCGGCTCTTCCTCCCGGCCCCTCGCTACCGCGGCCGCTGCTGGTCGGGCGCTTCCTCGCCCAGCCGACCGCCTTCATCGAGTCCTGTCAGCGCCGCTACGGCGACTACTTCACGCTGCGGCTCTCGCCCGAGCGGACGATGGTGATCAGCTCCGACCCCGGGGCGGTCAAGACCGTCTTCACCGCCGACCCGAAGCACGTGCTGGCGGGCAAGAACAACGAGATCCTGGCGCCGATCCTGGGCACCCGCTCGGTGCTGCTGCTGGACCGCGGCGAGCACCTGCGCCAGCGCCGCCTGCTGCTGCCTCCCTTCCACGGCGAGCGGATGAAGGCTTACGCGGAGACGATGCGCGAGGTCGCCGAGCGCCACGTCGCCGCCTGGCCGCGCGGCTCCGCCTTCCCCACTCAGCCCTCGATGCAGGCAATCACGCTGGAGGTGATCCTGCGCACCGTCTTCGGCCTCTCCGACGAGGAGCGGATCGAGCGGGTCGGAGCGCCGCTGCGCCGCCTGCTCGATGCCACCGCGAGCCAGCTGCGCCTCTTCGCCCTGCAGGTAACGAGCTCCAAGAACCCCCGGCCGGGCAGCCCCTGGGGACGGTTCAACGCGCTGGTGGCGGCGGCGGACCGGGTCGTCTACGAGGAGATCCAGGCGCGCCGCGCGCAGGCGGGGGATGGCGAGCACGACGACATCCTCTCTCTGCTCCTGGCCGCGCGCGACGAGGAGGGCGAGGCGCTGACCGACCTCGAGCTGCGCGACGAGCTGATGACCCTGCTGCTGGCCGGGCACGAGACGACGGCGACGGCGCTGAGCTGGACTCTGGAGCGGCTGGTCCGACACCCCGACGTGCTCAGCCGGCTCGAAGCCGAGGTGCGCGGGGGAGAGGAGGACGCCTACCTCGACGCCGTGATCAAGGAGACGCTGCGGCTGCGGCCGGTGGTCCCGGCGGTCGGTCGCTACCTGACCGCGCCGCTGGAGGTCGGCCCCCACACCCTTCCCGCGGGGGTTCACGTCAACCTCTCGATCTTCCTCCTGCACCGGCGCCCCGACCTCTACCCGGACCCGCTCGCCTTCCGTCCCGAGCGCTTCCTCGAGCGGCCGGCCGGCACTTACGAGTGGATCCCTTTCGGCGGCGGCACCCGCCGCTGTCTCGGGGCGAGCTTTGCGCTGTTCGAGATGAAGGTCGTCCTGCGCGCGATCCTCGAGCGGGCGCGTCTGGCGCCAGTGACCGACCGCGACGAGCGGGTGACCCGCCGCGCGATCACCTTCACCCCCGGCCGCGGCGGCCGCATCGCCGTGAGGCCCGTATGACCTCCGCCAAAACCCCGCCGATGGGCCGAAAACCGGCCTATATGACGGGAAATCGGCCCATCGACCCAGTGGACGGGCTCGCCGGGCAGGCGCAGGGCCTCACGGAGGGGGAGGTGAGCTCGCGGGAGCTCGTCGAGCGCTCGCTGGGGCGGATCGAACAGACGCAGGCGACCCTGAACGCGTTCCGCGTGGTTTGTGCGGAGCGGGCGCTGGCTGATGCCGAGGCAGCCGACCGCCGCCTCGCGGCCGGCGAGCGGCTGCCGCTGCTCGGGGTCCCGATCACGATCAAGGACGACATGGACCTGGCTGGTGAGGCGACTTCGTTCGGCTGTCAGGGCGAGTTCGAGCCGTGTCGCGACGACGGTGAGGTGGCGCGGCGGCTGCGCGCCGCCGGGGCGGTGATCGTCGGCAAGACCAACACGCCGGAGATCGGCCAGTGGCCGTTCACCGAGGGTCCGGCCTTCGGCGTCACCCGCAACCCCTGGAGCCACGACCACACCCCCGGCGGCTCTTCCGGCGGCTCGGCGGCGGCGGTCGCGGCTGGGCTGCTGCCGGCCGCGGTCGGCTCTGACGGCGCCGGCTCAGTCCGCATCCCCGCCGCCTGGACCCACCTGGTCGGCCTCAAGCCGCAGCGCGGCCGCGTCTCCACCTGGCCCGAAGCCCAGGCCTTCAACGGCCTCACCGCCTACGGTCCGTTGGCCCGCACGGTCGAGGACGCGGCGCTGCTGCTCGACGTGCTCGCCGGCAACGTCGAAGGTGACCTGCACCGGCCGCCGGCCCCGGTTGAGCCCTTCGTCGCCGCGGCCGCGCGCGAGCCGGGCCGGCTGCGGATCGCGCTGGCGCTCAACGTCCCCTACAGCGGCGCCCCCGCCAGGCTCGACCCGGATGTGCGCGAGGCGGTCGAAGGCATCGCGCGGACGCTGGAAGAGCTCGGTCACGAGGTCGAGCAGGCCGAGGTCCCTTACGGCCTCGCGCCCGGCGCCAGCATCATGCCGCGCTCGATGACCGGGATCCGCGAGTGGACCGGCCGCGCCCCCGACCACTCGCTCCTGGACCCGCGCACCCACCACGCGAGGCGCCTCGGCCGCGCCTTCCGCCCGCTGCTCGGCCTCGCCCACTTCGCCGAGGAGGTGGCGCGTCGCCGCGTCGGCCAGGTGTTCCGCCGCTTCGACGTCGTCCTCGCCCCGACCACCGCGCAGCCTCCTCTGCCGGTCGGCGCCTGCGACGGGCTCAGCAGCTGGGAGACCGACAAGAGGATCGTCGCCGCCTGTCCCTATGCCTGGCCCTGGAACATCCTCGGCTGGCCGGGACTGAACGTCCCCGCCGGCTTCACCCCCGCGGGGCTGCCGCTCGGCGCGCAGCTGCTCGGCCAGGCAAACAGCGAGCCGCGCCTGCTCGCCCTCGGCGCCCAGCTGCAGGCCGAGCGCCGCTGGCACGAGCGCCGGCCGGCGCTCGGATAGCTAGACCATTCGCGGCGCGTGCTTGGAGTCGAGTTCTCCCGCCGCTTCGGCCTGCTCGCGCTTCGCCCAGCGGTTCAGCTCGCGCCGCGCCAGGACCATCTTGTGGACCTCGTCGGGGCCGTCCGCCAGGCGCAGCATGCGCGAGAAGCGCCAGAGCGCGGCGAGCGGAGTGTCATCCGTCATCCCCAGTGAGCCATGGATCTGGATCGCCCGGTCGAGCACGTCCATGACCATGTTGGCGGCGACGACCTTGATCGCCGAGATCGACTGGCGCGCGGCGCGCTTGCCCTCGGTGTCCATCTTCCAGGCGGCGTAGAGGGTGAGCAGCCGGGCCTGGTCGATCTCCATCCGCGAGGCGGCGATCGCCTCCTGCACGAACTGCTTGTCGGCCAGCGGCCCGCCGAAGGCGACCCGCTCGTTGGCGCGCCGGCACATCATCTCGTGCGCCCGCTCGGCGGTCCCGATCGCCCGCATGCAGTGGTGGATGCGGCCCGGCCCGAGCCGGTCCTGGGCGATCGCGAAGCCGGCGCCGCGCTCGCCGAGCAGGTTCGCCTTCGGCACCCGCACGCCTTCGTAGCGGATCTCGCAGTGGCCGGGGCCCTTGTCGTGGCCCATCACCGGGATCGGCCGGACCAGGTTGAAGCCGGGCGCGTCGGTCGGGACGCAGATCATCGAGGCGCGGTTGTAGGGGGCGGCGTCGGGGTCGGTGACGACCATCGCGATCGCCAGCTCGGCCCCGACCGCGCCGGAGGTGAACCACTTGTGGCCCTCGATCACCCACTGCTCCCCGTCGAGCTCGGCTCGCGCCTGCAGCAGGGTCGGGTCGGAGCCGGAGACCTCCGGCTCGGTCATCGAGAAGCAGGAGCGGATCCGTCCCTCGAGCAGTGGCTCCAGCCAGCGCTCGCGCTGCTCCGCCGTCCCGTGCTCGGCGAGGATCTCCATGTTGCCGGTGTCCGGCGCCGCGCAGTTGAAGGCCATCGAGCCGGCGACCGGGCTGCGGCCCATCTCCTCGCAGAGCAGCCCGTACTCCCAGTTCGAGAGGCCCGGCCCGAAGCGCTCGTCGGGCATGAACAGGTTCCACAGCCCCTCGGCCTTCGCCTGCTCGCGGATGCCGACGAGGATCTCGGGATAGGGCACGCCGGGGCCGACCTCGGCGTCGAGCGCCTCCATCGTCTCGCGCTCGACCGGGTAGATCTGGTCGTCCATGAAGTCGAGCACGCGCTCGCGCAGGGCGCTGACCTCGGGACTGGGCGTGAAGTCCATTCGTTCCTCTCCTCGTCGGGCTGCGGCCCCGCAACGCTAGCTCAGCGGCGCTTGTAGCGGGCGAACAGCTCGCCATCCTGCTCGAGTAGCCAGGCCAGCTCTAACCCGACCACTGCGGGCAGCTCGCCCTCGACGATCCGCGGCGCCGCGACCCCGCCGCTCAGCTTCGGCGCGATCGTCAGGAACAGCTCGTCGACCAGGCCCGCAGCCTGCAGCGAGCCGTGCAGCCGCGGCCCGCCCTCGCAGAGCAGAGGCTCTGACGCCTTCCTCGCGCAGCGAGCGCATCAGCGCCGGCAGGTCAGCCAGGCCCTGCGGCCCGCTCTCGACCACGATTAGCCGCTTGTCGAGCCCGCTGTAGCGCTCGGCCCGCATCGTCCCGTGGCCGATCATCACCGCGTCGAAGCGGGTGCGCAGGCCGACCAGCATCGCGGTGTCGGTGCTGGAGCCGATCGGGCCGGAGACGCCGCCGATCGTCGCCCGGCCGTCGAGCGTGGCGGCGAAGTTCATCGCCACGAAGGGCCGCTCCTCGGGCGCCTGCTCCCAGGGCCGGTAGCCGTCGAGCTGCGCGTCGACCGTGGTCGGGCCGGGGTCCGGGAGGAGCCGCCGCATCGGCCGCAGGCTACCCGCGGCCGCTCAGGAGTAGTCGTGCCAGCCGGCGAACTCGCGGCCGGCGAACTTCTGCAGCGCCGCGACGTCCTCGCCGAAGCGGCCGCGGACCGTCTCGAAGAGGTCGTCGGGCAGCCTCGGCTTCTCGGCCGGTGGCTTGTCCGGGTCGTGGACGACCTTCTCGACGATCCAGCGCATCGACTCCGGCAGGCGATCGAAGTTGCGGTCGAAGGAGCGGAAGCCCGGCAGCTTTATGAGTCGCTCCATGAGCTGGTATTTGTCGCCCTCCTTGGCCGCCGACTTCTCCCACTCGCGGTCGAACTGCTCGGAGACGAAGTTCTCGTCGACGCCGGCGAAGGCGAACGCCTTGCGCATCGTCTGCTCGCGTTCGCGCTGCAGCTCCTCCTGGGTGATCACCTCGATCTGCTCGCGCTCGAAGCGCTCGAGGTAGGGCTGCAGCTGCAGCCAGTACTTGGAGCGGTTCATATAAGAGGTCTCGGGCTGGGAGAGCACCTCGACCAGGTCGCCCCGCTCGTAGCCGGCGCCGGTCGCGTGCACCCAGTGCGAGAGGATGCGCTTGATCGGGTCGCGCACCATGTAGAGCAGGCGGGCGTCGGGGCAGTGCTCGTGAATCCGCTCCGCCACCCCCTCGAAGCGGGGCAGGTTGGTGTAGTGCGGCGAGGACTCGCCGCGTACCTTGAAGCGGCTGTCGAAGCGGCTCGCGTACCAGTCGAGCCCGAGGTCCCAGTTCAGCTCCTCGACGAAGAAGTTGAGCTCCTTCGGCTTCGACATCTGGATTTCCGGATGCAGCCCGAGGTAGTGGTGGATGCTCGTCGTGCCGCACTTGAGGCCGCCGATGATGATCAGGCTGGGCAGCTGCGCGTGCGGCTTTCGACGCCGCCGCCGCTTGCTCTTGCGGTCGGCCGCGTAGCGCTCCCGGGCGCGCGCGCACATCGCCACGTCGGCGGGATCTGGGGCGAGAGTCTGGGGCGGCGTATGCGTGTCGGCGTCCGGCACGAGCGGGCTAGTGTAGCTGCGATGCCGCTCGCCGATCTCGGATCCAGCTTCGAGCACTTCTTCAACGTCTCGGCGGAATTCTTCCGCCATCTCTCGGAGATCGAGTGGACCGCGTTCGGGATCGCCCTGCTCTGCCTGCTGGCGATGCAGCTCTGCCGTGCCTGGGCCTGGCGCAACGTCCTGCGCGCCGCCTATCCCGGTGAGCGGATCCCCTTCCTGCCGCTCAGCGCCGCTTACCTGGCCGGGGCCGGGATCAACGCGATCCTGCCCGCCCACGCCGGCGATGTGACCAAGGTCTTCCTGGTCAAGCGCCAGATCCCCGGCTCCTCCTACCCGGCGGTGACCTCGTCCTTCCTGGTCCAGACCGTGTTCGACACGAGTATCGGGATCCTCGTCCTGCTCTACGCGATCACCCAGGGGCTGCTGCCGCCGCTGCCGCGCATCCCCGACCTGCCGGCTTTCGAGATCGCCTTCTGGGTCGAACACCCGCAGGTGCTGGCGATCACGGTCGGGGTGCTGCTGCTGGCGACCGCGATCGGCATCTACCTGCTCGCGCACCGGGTGCGGCGCTTCTGGGCGCGGGTGCGCCAGGGCGTAATCATCCTCGCCGAGCCGCGCCGCTACCTGCGCGAGGTCGCCGCCTGGCAGGGCCTCGGCTGGCTCTGCCGCTTCGCCGCCTTCTGGTTCTTCCTCGAGGCCTTCGGGATCGGCGGCTCGTTCGGCAACGTGCTGCTGGTGATGAGCGTGCAGGCGATCGCCAACATCGTCCCCTTCACGCCGGGCGGCGCCGGCGCCCAGCAGGCGCTCCTGGTCGCGACCCTGCACGGCCCCACCCGCACCGCCGTCCTCTCCTACTCGGTCGGCACCCAGATCGCGATGGCCGCCTGGTCGGTCCTGCTCGGCTTCCTCGCGATCCTGCTGGTCTTCAGGACTACCGACTGGCGCGGCCTGATCCGCCAGGCCCAGGACGAGGCCGAGCAGGAAAAGGCAGCGAGCGCGACCTCAGCTTGACCGGCTACTTCTCAGCCAACGATCGAGGTCGCGACGGTTGACGATCGCCAGGACACGCAGAACACGCTCCTCATGGATCAGGTCGAAGGCGACTCGCAGATCCCCTACGCGAAGTCGGTAGAGGCGATCATGTCGACCGCGCAGTGTCTTCACTGACTTGCCACCACGCGATCCCGGCGAGACAGCAACCCGCATCGCCTGCCGTTTCAGCGACGCCCCGATGCGCTGCGCCTGCTTGGGGTCGAGGTCGCGGAGCTGATGAATGGCGGCGGGCATCAGCCTGACCTCATATGCCTCCGACGACATGGTCGAACTCTCCGTTGGCCCAGGAGGATCGTCAGATGATGTCGTCAAGGGACACGCTCTTGCCTTCCGCGTACTCGCGGCGGCCCTGCTCGCGCATCTTTACGTACTCATCCGCGTAGGCAAGGACGAAGTCCTCGGCATCTTCCATTGACAGGATCAGGGCAGTGGGGCGCCCGCGCTTGGTGACGACGACGCGCTCGCCCGACTCGACTTCCTCGATCACACGGGAAGCCGTGTTCTTCAGCTCCTTGATCCCGATCTCACGCATTAGGTAGCTCCTTAGGTAGCTACTTTCATCCTGAGGCCAGGCCCGCTCGATGTCAAGGAGCAAGTTCAGTTCGACCACCCCGGGTAGCTGCTCGGGACGCGCCACTGCCAGGGCGGGCGTTCGGCGGCGGGGAACTCGTAGTGGTTGCGGCCGGGGAGGGTCTCGAGCGGGACCAGGGCGGGGTTGTCGCGGAGCAGGACGCGGACGTCGGCGGCGGCTTCGACGTCGGCCTCGGTGGCACGGCGGACGAGCCGCTCCCAGCCGAGCGTCGGGCGGTAGAGCCAGTAGACGAGCTCGACCCAGCCGAGCGCGGCGCGCCGGTCGATGACCTCGGTGAAGGCGGTGGGCCGGCGGCGCGAGGCGGTCAGGCCTGGGCCGGCGGCGACCGCGCAGCTCTCGCGCCGGCAGCGGCGGAAGTCGACCGGGACCAGCGGCAGGCCGGAGTGTCCGGGTCGGGCGAGCGGCGCCGGGGCGAGCGCCCGCAGGGTCCGCGCCAGCGGCCAGCCGTAGGCGGGGACCGCCGGGTGGTGGCGGCAGGCATCGGGAAGGCGGGGAGCGCAGGCGAGCCGCTTGCCGAGCGTTCCGGCGAGGCGGCGGCCGGCGTCGATCTCGCCTCCGGCCGCGACGGCGGCGATCGCGACCAGCAGCAGCAGGGCGACCAGCGCCGCCAGCCCCGCCTGCTCGACGCTCGCCGATCCCCGCTCCCGATCTCCCCCTCGCCGCATTCGCCCGACGCTAGGGGGCGATCACGCACGCGTGGTGCGCACAAAGTCAAGACTCCGCAACGGCGAGGTCGCGGGTTTGCTTACATGGAGACATGGAGGGCAGCCCCTTCAACCTTTTCGGCGACCCCGACGAGTTTCGCGCCCGCATGGAGGAGCTCTCGGAGCAGATGCAGTCCTCGCAGCGGGTCGCCTGGGCCGACAACGCGATCAAGCTCGCGGTCGAGATGACCGTCGCCTCGATCAGCCGCCTCGACCTGACCGGAACCGCCGACGAGCAGGCGATGCAGGTCCGCAACGCGATCCGCGTCCTCTTCCCCGAGGCCGTGACCTTGGTGCGAGAGGCCCGCGAAGGCCTCTCCTGAGGCCACCGGGGCGGCGCATTTCGGCGTCCTCAGTCGCCTGAATAGCGCTCCTATTCAGGCTCCCTGCGTCCTTGAAACTGCTTGCCCAGGCAACCTCAGGAGGTCGCTAGAGAAGCTCCGTGCGCAGCTTCAGCACCGCGCCGCGGCCAGCGAGGCCGCCGGCCAGCTCGATCGGGATCGCGATCAGCAGGGCGGGGATCGCCAGCACGACGCTGGCGAGGCCGTCGATCTTGCGCTGCCAGCCCTCACGCGCCCTCGTCGCCTGGCCCTGCCCCAGCGCGGCCAGGGCGACGTTGTGGCCGAAGGTGACGCTGTTAAGCAGCGTCTGCCAGGTCGCGGCAAGGCTCGCGGCCGGCGCCCAGCGCCGCGATTTCACGACCTGGTCGCGGCGGGCGACCAGGCGCCGCACCGACTCGACCGTGAACAGGTAGTGGGCGCCCGGCTCCAGCCCGGCCCAGCCGGCGCTGCCGAGCGCGGCGGCGAAGCCGGCCCGGTTGGCGATCCGCACGCCCTCGTGCCCGTGGTGGTCGAGCGCATGCAGCGCCGCGTCCGGCCCGCTGGGCTCCCCGACCACCCCGAGGCCGCAGCTCTCGCAGCGGCTGACCGCCCCAGCCAGCCCCGGTCGCGCCGCGATCCAGCCGAACAGCGGCTCGCCGCAGGCGGGGCAGGGGGGGTTCTCGGGCCGGCGCCGGCCTCGAGCGGCACGACGGGGGTCTGCTCCGCGTTGGGCATGCGTTGTAGCGTACGACCCGTGCCGCCCAGCCGAAGCGAGACCGTTGCGTGGGAGGAGCGCTGGGCCAAGCCGGTCGCGTTCCTGACCCTGCTCGCGGTCATCGTCATGGTTGCCGCGCAGTTCGTCGGCGGCGCGGTCAGCGGCGACGGGGACGCCGAGATCCTGCGCTCGACTCACGACCATGCCTCGGCCGTCACCTTGTCGAGCCTGATGCAGGCGTTCGCCTTCGCCCTCTTCGCGGCGCCGCTCTACTACCTCTTCCGTGCCGTCCAGGCCCGCAGCGACCGGGTTCGCCGCCAGCTCATCGGCCTGGTCGTGATCGCGCCGCTCTTCCTCGCGCTCTCCAGCGGCCTCAGCGCGATCGCCCGCACCGACGCCGCCTCGACCTTCGTCGCCGGCGACGCCAAGCCCGGGATCACCGCCAAGGAGGCGCGGAGCGACTGCGAGTCCGAACAGGAGGAGCTTGGCGCCAAGGAGTTCGGTGAAGAGTTCGGTGGCGCCGGGACGACGGCGCTGGCCGACTGCACCGGGACCCGGGTCGCCGACGAGGAAGCCTCGAACGCGACCAGCGAAGCCTCCGCGGCGGCGGCCGTCTCCGGCTTCGGCATCGCCGGCGCCCTCGGCCTCGCGATCAGCCTCTTCTACACCGGCCTCTGGGCGATGCGGACCGGTCTGCTCACCCGCTTCTGGGCCTCGCTGGGAATGGCACTGGGCGTCGCCGCCCTGCTCGGCCTGATCATCTTCCTGCTCGTCTGGCTGATCTACTTCGCCCTGCTCGTGGCCGGCTGGGTTCCCGGCGGAAGACCCCCCGCCTGGGCCGCGGGAGAAGCAGTTCCCTGGCCCACTCCAGGCGAGAAAGCGTCCGACGAACTCTCACCCTCCAGCGAAGAATCCTCGGCGGATCAGGCCCTCGGCGAGGAACCGCGCAAGCGCAAGCAGCGCGACTAGCTCTCTCCGGCGCCGCGCTAGTTACTGACGACGAGCGTGACGACCGCGACAGCGAGGGCGGCGAGGGCGACCAGCACGGCGAGCCAGGCCGCCCTCGTCGACGACATCACGTGGCGCTGAGAGGTTCCGTCAGTGAATCCCTCGAACCGGGCCTTAAGCGTGCTCAGCTGCGTATCGAGCTTGCCTATTTCGCTGCTGATCGCGCTGAAGTCCGGACGCCCCATCTGCACGTCGACACCGGAGGGAATGCCAAGCAGGGCCTGGTGATCCGCCGCCCACCCCCTTGCCACCGGCCTGGTCGTGCGCACGAACTCGACCGTGAACATCGGCTCTCTGATCCGCAGGCCGATCGGCGCGTCGCCGCCGTTGAAGAGCGGAATCACGATCAGCCCCTCGAAGCCGGGGTCGATCTGAGGGCTGAAGAGCGAGATCAGGCCGCTCTGCGCCCACTTCGAGATCAGGCCGGCGTGGCCGACGACATCGTCGGGAAGCTTGAGGCGCTCGTAGGAGGTCAGCAAGATGAACTGACCCGGCTCGAGCTTGCAACTGATCCTCTCCGCGGACAGCGACTGGTGCTGCCCTCCGGTCGAGAATTCCTCGCCGAGCCGGAGATCGTAGGAAGCCCCCTTGAGAAATGCCTCATCGAAGGGCTCGATCAGGCCCTCTTTTCTGGCGAGGGCCTCGATCTCGCGATCGACCAGCACCGCTCCACCGGAGCCCTTGCCGGGGAACGAGGTCATCGGCTCCAGGGAGCCACGAAGAGGGTGTCGGAGTACTGCTCGGGCGCGTACTCCGGAAAGGCACGCCGGTTGAGTAGGTGATTCAGGCTCGCCTGCGCCGCCTGCAGGCAGACGCCGTGGACGCAGAACTCGATCGGGTCCAGCTGGGGGCTGATCTGTGTCGGGTCGCGGCTCTCGACGCCCTCGAGAAACGACTCGACCGCGGCCCAGGCCATCAGGGAGTAGCTGCTGCTGGACACGGGAACCTCGCTCTCCCGTTCCAGCTCGACCACGACGTTCAGCATGCTGACCGGCTCGTACGTCCCCTCCTCGCCGATGTTCTCGTAGACCGCCGCGCCACCGACGCGGGTTCGCAGGGCGGCACGAAAACGACAGCTATCGTGCTCGAGGTCGTCGGCGAGGCCGAGCTTGCGCGCGAGCAGCGCCTCGACCGCGAAGATCAGTGGATGGTGTCCGTTGATCGCGGCGTTGCTGACGGCGCCGTCGGCATAGTGGGATATGGCGCGCCCCGCTTCCTCACCGAGATAGGTGGTCGTCTCGATCAGGTCGGTATAGAGGCTCTGAGGGATCCGCTGGGTCGGCACACTGACCACATTTGGATGGGTCGGGTTGGTCTCCGGGCGCCGGGCGACGATCAGCACTCTTGAGTCGGGCCGGATCACCCCAGCGTCCAGCGAGCGAGCGTCTAATACGGTCAGCGAGAGAACGGGCGAGCGGGGAATATCGACGTTCCTCATGTACCAATCGTAGAACCGCGGAGGAGGGTCAGGTTGGTGAATCGTTATCCGCGGGGATCACGCCGCTCGCCGGTTGCTCGATCTGCGCACGCTTTCGGTGCGTGCGAATCTCGCTCATGATCCGCTCCAAGCGGGGCTCTACGGTCGAATCCACGTGGTTCATCGCCGCCGCCACCCCGGGGTGAACGGCGGCGATCCGCTCGTGCATCGCCTGGGCCACGGCGCGATAGGCCGGGTGGCCCTCCCGGCCCGAGCGCAGCTCGGTCAGATGCATCGCCTCACGCGCGTTGAGGTCGAGGACATAGCGAATCCGGTAGGCGAGGCTGAGCGCGTACGGGGCGTACTCACCCAGGCCGGCGGCCACCTGCCGCTCGTACTCGACTCGCGAAAGCTCCAGCCCGCGCTCGAACTCATCGCCCGCACCCGCTTCCCGCACCTCGAGTGGAACGCCGGCCCCCAGATCCGGGCTCAGCCGCTGCCACTGGCAGGTCAGCATCCGGTGCCGCTGCAGGTCGCGGAAGGCGCCGTAGTCGGAGACGATCTCGAAGCGGTAGCGCAGCGCCTCGAAGCCGCGGCCGGGCCGGTGCCGCCGGTTGGCGCGCTCTCCCACCACCGCGGCCAGCAGCTCCGCCCGCTCGCTCTTGTCGAGCACGTCGATTCGCGCCAGCACCTCGGTCTCGGGCACGCCGGCGGCCTCGAACAGGCAGGCCGCGAGCAGGTCCTCTTCGCTGCCGTCGACGTGGACCAGCTCGACTGAGGGGGCTTCCTCGCCGCCGCCGCGGCGGTCAAGCCCGAGCCGCGCGACCCAGCTCTCGGTCTGATCGCGCCGGCGCTCCATGTAGGAGACCCACTCGCCGCCGCGGTCGGGCCGCTCGACCCGTGAGACGAAGCTCGGCATCACCTGCTTCAGCTCGGTGAGGATCATGCCGCCGTACTCGCGCGCCTCCGGCAGCGGCGAGGCCAGCAGCCGCAGGATCAGCTGCTCGTAGGCCTGTCCGGAGGCGTAGATGCCGACGTGGCTCAGCGTCGCCGCCGGCAGCAGGCCGCGCAGCAGGTCGAGCGCCTTGGCCCGGATCGAGCGCTGCCACGGCCCCTCCGGTTCGCCATCGTCGCGCGGCCAGCGCTCGGCCGCCCAGGCCTCGACCTGCCGCAGCGAGCGCGAGTAGATCGCGAACAGCTCGTCCATCGCCGCGGCGAACTCGGGGCCGAGCTCCTCGTCGCGGTAGAAGCGGTAGCCGCCGCCGGGCAGCGGCTTGTCGTAGGGGATGTAGCGGGTCGACTGCTCGAGATAGGCGGCGAGGCGACCGCGCTGCAAGAGCTTGGTGAGGATGTTCGAGACCCACTCGCAGGCGACGTGGGCGCCACCGACCTGGGCAATCGAGTCGTCGCCGTAGCCGACGAAAACGCGCTCGTAGAGCTGCGCCGCCCGCTCGCCCTCCACCGCGTCGAAGGGCCGGCTCGCGGCCGCGGAGTCGGCCGCGAACTCCTCCAGGTAGAGCCGCCGGACCGTGCCGGAGTAGCGTGAGTAACGGGCGAAGAGCGCTCCCTTGACAGTCTCCGGCAGGTTGACCAGGGCGAAGACAGGGCGGTCGAGATTGGTGAAGTGAGGGGCGAGGACCGCTCTCTCCTCCGCCGTGAACTGTTCGACTGGATAGCGCACCGGCGCATCGTAGTAGCGACTGGAGACGGTCGCGCTTAGCTCGATGTGCTCCGGGGTATCGTCCGATCTCTACCTAATTCTTAGGATGTCCCGTAATCTCACACCGGATCCCCCTGGCAGGCAGGCACTCGGTGCCGGCTTCCTCCTTGCCGGGCTGCTCGCGATCGTCGCGGGGCTACTGCTGCCGCTGCTGCTCGGTTCGTTCTCGCGCCGCCAGACGCTGATCCTGGCTCTGGTCGAGACCGCCTGCCTGGTTGTGATCGCGGTCGGGGTCCTGCTGCTGGCCCGGCGCCTGCGCGCCAGCCACGACGCGCTCTGGGCGCTCGCCCGCCGCGACGAGCTGACCGGGGTCGGCAACTACCGCAGCCTGCACGAGCGGCTGGCTGAGGAAATCGCCCGCCACCGCCGCCACTCGCGTGAGTTCGCCCTGATCCTGCTCGACCTCGACGGCTTCAAGGCAGTCAACGAGCGGCTCGGGCACCCCGAGGGGGACCGGTTGCTGGCCGAGATCGGGGCGGCGCTCAGCGACGAGGTCCGGGCCGAGGACTCGGTCTTCCGCCAGGGCGGCGACGAGTTCGCCGTGATCGTTCCGGAGACCGGCGCCGAAGAGGCGGAGGAAGTGGCGCGCCGCCTGCGCGACCGCGTCGCCCGGCGCGGCTTCGGCAGCGACGAGCGATGGCCGGTCTCAGCGGCCAGTGGCTTCGCGATCTTCCCCGTCGACGGCGTCAACGCCGGCAACCTGCTCACCTTCGCCGACGCCGATCTTTTCGCCGCCAAGCGCGAGCGCCGCGGCCTCGACCTAGCCTAACGGAGTGCTCGGGCGATGTGAAGCGATGAGTAATTAGGTGTCTAGCCTAGAAGGCTTATCGATAGGTAAATTCACCATTATTCCTCCAGAAACTTTGATATCGGATACTGTCTCGTCTATCTTTTGGCGCGCTCGGGATCGCCCGGCTGTCCCCCCTGCTCGGCGCGAGCTCCGAGCAACGCAAGTCGGCCCGGGTGCCCCTTACCCCGGGCCGGCTTGCCCTTACGGCCGCGCGGCGATCAGCTCGACCCGGTGGCCGCCGGGGGCGAGTGCGTGGGCGCGGGGAGCGCCCCAGTGCGCGTCCCGCGGCTCGACCGCGAAGCCGCGCTCGCGGAGGCGGGCGACAGCAGCGTCGAAGTCCGCCGCGACCACGGCGAGGTGGCCGCGCGGCGGCACGGTCGGCTGCGCGGTTGGCATCAGGTGGACCTGGGTGCCCTCGCGTTCGAGCCAGGTGAACTCGGCCAGTGCCGGCGGCGGCTCGACTTCGGCGAAGCCGAGCAGCTCGAACAGCTCGGCGGTGCGCTCGATCTCCTCCGGGCGGATCTCGATCCCGACGTGGTGCAGCATCAGAACAAGAGTGACACCAGCGCCGCGGCGACGACGATCGCGGTCGACCAGGTGACCGCCTCGGCGGTGATCTCCATGTCGAGGCCGTAGGCGTGGGCGATGACCAGCGAGTTGAGCCCGGACGGCATCGCCGAGAGCAGCCGGTAGGCGGCCGGGAGGTCGATCAGCGGTGCCGCCAGCAGCATCAGCAGCGCCGGTACTACCGCCAGCCGGGTGGCGACGGCGACCAGGACCGGCCTGCTCAGCGGCGGCGGCATCGGCAGCTCGCCGTGTTCGGCGTTCTCGGCCAGGGTGGCGCCGACCGCGAAGAACCCGATCGGCAGGATCGCGACGAGCAGCACCTGCGAGGCGTCGACCAGGGCCTGCGGCGCCAGGAGGTCGGGAGCGAGGATCCCGGCGATCGCCGCGTAGAGGGGCGGGTTGCGGGTGAAGAAGGCGCCGACCCGCTGCCGCGGCGTTTCCCCGGCTTTGGTCCCGAAGGCGGCGCCGACCGCGAAGGCGCCGAGCAGCAGGCAGGGGCCGGTGACGAGGACGTCGTAGAGGACCGCGGTCGAGAGCTGCTCACGGCCGAGCAGCGCCACCGCCAGCGGGTAGCCGAGGTAGCCGGTGTTGACGCTGAGCACGGTGCAGACCACGGCCCCGGTCTGGTGGCGGGCCAGCTTCAGCACGCGGCTCCCAACCAGATAGGCGAAGGTGGCGCCGAGCGAGGAGGCGACGATGCCGAGCACCAGCCCGATCCCGTGGCTGACGTCGATCTCGGCGGCGGCGATGTTGAAGAAGATCACCGGCGGGATCAGCACGTAGAGCAGCAGCACCAGGGCGCTGCGCGCCGCATTGGCGGCGCCCTGTGGCCAGCGGCCCTCGGACCAGACGCCGACGCCGACGGAGAGGACGATCGCGGCAGTAGTTAAGAGAACTCCCATAAGTTCGTCGGCAGTCTGACGGTGCCTGACCAAGCGGGGCTAGGACGCAGGGAGCGTGGCGTGCTCCGCACGCGAGCGACCGAGGGCGCCGCACCACGCCGTCAGAAGAGCGCAGATCCGGCGCGTTCGGCGAACTCGACCAGCGGCTGCGGAATCACGCCGAAGAGGACGGTCGCCGCGGCGGCGAGCAGGGCGGGGCCGACCAGGTACCAGCGCTGTCCGGCCTCGGGATCGACCGGGTCGGCCTCGGGATCGGCGCCGGCGATCGCCGGCGCGGCCTCGCCGCCGGGGCGCATCCACATCGCCGCCACCACCCGCAGGTAGTAGGCGAGCGAAATCATCGTCCCGACCGCGATCAAGACCGCGAGCCAGGTGTAGTCGCCTTCGACCAGGGCCTCGATCAGGTAGATCTTGCCGATGAAGCCCGCGGTCGCCGGCAGCCCGGCCAGGGCCAGCATCGAGATCGTCAACGGCCAGGCGAGCAGCGGCCGCTCGGCGCCCAGCCCCTGCACCGCGCGGATCGAGTCGCCGAACGGGGTCTCGCGCTCGCGGGCGACGATCACGGCGAAGGCGGCGAGGTTCATGAAGGCGTAGGCGGCGAGGTAGAAGACGAGCGAGCTGGCGCCGGCCTCGGAGGCGACCACGATCCCGCCCAGCATGTAGCCGGCCTGGGCGACGCCGGAGTAGCCGAGCAGCCGCTTCAGCGAGTCCTGGCCGAGGGCGCCGACGTTGCCGACCACGATCGAGACCGCGGCGAGGACGGCGAGCGCCGGCTGCCACTGCTCGAGCTGGGGGCCGAGCGCCTCGACGAAGAAGCGCAGGAAGACCGCGAACGCTGCCGCCTTGGTCGCCACCGCCATGAAGGCGGTGATCGGGGTCGGTGCCCCCTGGTAGACGTCGGGCGTCCACTGGTGGAAGGGCGCGATCGAGGTCTTGAAGGCGAGCCCGACCGCCGCCATCGCGATCCCGATCAGGATCAGCGGGTCGCCGAGCATGCCCTCGCCGGCGATCCCGTTGGCGATCCCGTCGAACCCGGTCGAGCCGGTGCCGCCGTAGAGGAAGGCCATTCCGTAGAGCAGCGTCGCCGAGCCGAGCGAGCCGACGATCAGGTACTTCAGCCCCGACTCGAGTGAGCCCTCGCGACGCAGGTTGGTGGCGCAGAGGATGTAGAGCGGGATCGAGAGGATCTCGATCGCGACGAAGAAGGTGACCAGGTTCTGCGCCTGGGCCAGCAGCGCCATTCCCAGCACCGAGCCGAGCAGGAGCGCGTGGTACTCGCCGCCACCGGCCTGCTCGACCGCCGACTCGCCGATCGAGAGCAAGACGCAGGCGGCGGCCATCAGGATCGCGATCAGCGAGATCGCGATCGCCAGGTCGTCGAGCCGCAGCGACCCGGTGAGCAGGTCGACGTTCTCGCCCCACTGCCAGATCAGCAGGCCGGCGGCGCAGCCGAGCACGACCAGCGTCAGCCCCGGCGCCATCCGCTTGGTCGGCTTGAAGACGGCCGAGAGCAGGACGACGCAGAGCCCAACCGTGAGCGCGATCAGCGGCGAAATGCCGGCGTAATCGATGACCGGCTCGTTGAAGTTCATTTCTTCACCAGCTGCCCCTCGGGGGCGTCGCCGCCGGTGACACCCGCCACGGTCTGCTGCACGGTTGGGGCGGTGCGCTCGAGGATCAGCTGCGGGTAGAGAGCGAGGGCGAGGATGCAGAGCACGAGCGGGGCCAGCACGACGCCGTCGCGCAGCGAGATCTCCCGCGAGGCGACCCCGTCCGGCTGACGGTCGTGCATCGTCTGCTGGTAGAGGCGCAGCGCGTAGAAGGCCGACATCGCGACGCCGCTGATCGCGATGCAGGCGAAGGCGATCTTCTCCTGGAAGAGGCCGTTGAGGATGTAGAACTCGCCGATGAAGTTGGCCGACCCCGGCATCGCCAGGGTGGCGAGGGCGACGATCAGGAACAGGGCCGCCAGCACCGGCGCCCGCAGCGCCATCCCGCCCATCTCGCGGATGTCCTCGGTTCCGGTCCGCTCGAGCAGGATCGCGACGATGACGAAGAGCGGCGCCACCACGAGGCCGTGGTTGACCATCTGCAGGATCGCCCCGTCGGCCCCGTCGGCGCGCAGGGCGAAGATCCCGGCGGTGATGAAGCCGAGCTGGGCGACCGAGGAGTAGCCGGCGATCAGCCGCACGTTGGTCTGGGTGAAGGCCATCACCGAGCCGTAGAGGATCGAGGCGAGGGCGATCACCAGGACCACCTCCTGGAACTCGACCGTGGCGTCGGGGAAGAGCGGCAGCACGATCCGCAGGAAGCCGTAGGCGCCGACCTTGGCCAGCACCCCGGAGAAGACGACGAGGACCGCCAGCGGCGCGGCGCGGTAGGCGTCTGGCATCCAGCCGTGGAGGAGGAAGGCCGGCATCTTGACCAGGAAAGCGGCGGCGAAGAACCAGAAGATCCAACGCTGGCTGTCGACGTCGAGGCCCTGCTGCTGGATTGCCGCGATCGAGAAGGTGAGGTTGCCACCGTCGGCCGAGATGATCGCCGCCCCGACCGCCCCGACCAGCATCAGCAGCGAGCCGATCAGGGTGTAGATCATCATCTTCAGCGTCGCCGCCGCGGCCGTCGGGCCGTCCTCGCGGTCGCTGCCCCAGGAGCCGAAGAGGAAGTAGAACGGGACCAGCATGAAGTCGAAGAAGAGGACGAAGAGCAGTAGGTCCTGAGCGAGGAAGGCGCCCAGCGTCGCCGTCTCCGCCAGCAGCATGAGGAAGAAGAAGAGCCGCGCGCGGTCCTGTTCGCGGAACGCCGCGAAGGCGGTGCCGCCGACCCAGAGCACGGCGGTGAGCAGGAGGAGGAAGAGGTTGAGGCCGTCGACCCCGAGGCTGTAGTCGACTCCCAGCCCGGAGATCCAGGTGACGTCGACCGCGTGCTGGAGGCCGGAGTTGCCGGAGTCGAAGTCGAGCGCGAGCGCGACCGCGAGCCCCAGCGTCACCACCGTGCCCAGCGTCGCCCACCAGCCGCTCGCCCGCTTCGGCAGGAAGAGGCCGACGAGGGCGAAGGCGAGCGGGGTCCAGAGCAGCGAGTTGATCATCAGCTGGCCAGTAAGAAGTAGAGGGCGAGCCCGGCGAAGCCGGCGATCAGGAAGAGCGCGTAGCTACGGACGAAGCCGCTCTGGACGGCGCGGACGACGCCGCCGGCGCCGCGCACCGTCTCCGCCGTGCCGTTGACGAGGCCGTCGACGACGTAGCGCTCGAAGACCCGGTCGGCGAAGCGGCCGATCGCGAGCGCCGGCCGCACGATCAGGAAGTCGATCGCCTCGTCGAAGTACCACTTGTTGACGAACAGGGTGTAGAGCGGGCGCAAGCGCCGGATCAGGTAGGCCGGGGTGAGCGGCTGCATCACGTAGGCGTAGTAGGCGATGAAGATGCCGAGGATCGAGAGCACGCCGCCGATCCCAAGCCCGATCCAGTCGGCCTCGAGGCTGGGGTGGATATGGGCCAGCGGCGAGGCCTCGAACACAGGCTCCAACCAGAGGTCGAGCACTTCGTCGAGGCCGGGGACCTGGATCAACCCGCCGACCAGGGCGAGGAAGGCGAGCACGCCCATCGCCACCTTCATCGGCCACGACCCCTCGGCGATGTGGTGCTCGGACCCCGGGAAGCCGACGTCGGTGTCCTCCGCCTCGCCGGTCGCCGGGTTGGTTGGCGGCTCGTGGGCGACGTGGCCGCTGTCGATCAGCTCCTGCGCCTCCTTGCAGGGGACGCCGGGAAGGATGCGGAAGACGAGCCGGAAGGTGTAGACGGCGGTAATCAGCGCCCCGACGTACCCGAGCACGGTGAAGATCAGGTACATCCCGCCGCGCGCCTCGGCGAAGGCGAGGATCTCGTCCTTGGAGAAGAAGCCGGAGGTGCCGGGGAAGGCGGCCAGCGCGAGGGCGCCGCAGAGGAAGGTGATCGAGGTGAACCGCATCGCCTTGCCGAAGCCCGACATCCGGTCGAGGTTCTGGTTGTTCGCCATCGCGGCGATGAACGAGCCGGCCGCCATGAAGAGGAGCGCCTTGAAGAAGGCGTGGGTCATCAGGTGGAAGAGGCCGGCGCTGTAGGCGCCGATCGAGACGCCCATGATCATGTAGCCGATCTGGCTCATCGTCGAGTAGGCGATCGCCCGCTTCAGGTCGGTCATCACCAGCGCCATCGTCCCCGCGACGAGCAGCGTCGCGAGGCCGATGAAGGCGGCGACGTCGGCGGCCGTCGGGGCGAGTTCGAAGAGCACGTGGGTGCGGGCGATCAGGTAGACGCCGGCGGTGACCATGGTCGCCGCGTGGATCAGCGAGGAGACCGGGGTCGGCCCCTCCATCGCGTCCGGCAGCCAGGTGTGGAGCGGCAGCTGCGCCGACTTGGCGAGGGCGCCGACGAGGAGCAGCAGGCAGATCGCGGTGATGCTGGCCTCGTTGGTCTGGAACGCCTCCGGGGCCGTCTCGAAGACCGGGCCGTAGTCGAAGGTCCCGAGCCTCCTTGAAGATCAGGAAGGCGGCCAGGACCAGGCCGATGTCGCCGACGACATTGATCACGAACGCCTTCATCCCCGCCCGGGTCGCGGTCGCGCGCCGGTACCAGAAGCTGATCAGCGCGTAGGAGGCGAAGCCGACGAAGGCCCAGCCGACGATCAGCAGCACGAAGTTGCCGGCCAGAACCAGCAGCAGCATCGAGAAGACGAAGAAGTTGAGGTAGCTGAAGAAGCGGTGGTAGCCGGCATCGGACTGCATGTAGCCGTAGGAGTAGAGGTGGATCAGAGTCGAGACGCCGGTGACGACGAGGACCATGAAGACTGAGAGCGGGTCGACGAAGATCCCGAGCTTGATGTCGAGGCCGGCGGCGCTGGCGTAGTCCCAGAGCGAGGAGGCGTGGTGGCGCGAGTGCGGGTCTTCGCCGAGCAGGCTGAGCAGGGCGCCGATCCCGCAGGCGAAGGCGAGGGCGATCGCGAGCGTGCCGATCGCCCCGGCGACCTTGGCCGGCAGCAGCTTGTACCCGAGCGCGATCGCGATCGAGCCGAGCAGCGGGAAGAGCAGGACCAGCCAGGCCCAGGCGGTGGCGCTCATCCGCGCAGCTCCCGCAGGTCGTCGACGTTGAGCGGCAGCTTGCGGCGGTAGAGGGCGACGATCAGGCCGAGGCCGACGACGACCTCACAGGCGGCGATCACCATCACCACGATCGCGAAGACCTGGCCCTCCTGGTTGCCGACCATGCGGCTGAAGGCGACCAGGGCGAGGTTGCCGGCGTTCAGCATCAGCTCGAGGCAGAGCAGGATCACCATCGGGCTGCGCCTGATGAGGATGCCTACCGCGCCCGTTGAAAATAGGAGCGCTGACAGGACGATGAACCACTCGATGTTCATCGGGAGGGAGACACCCCCTCTTCACTCGCAACTCGTCGATTAGGAGTGGGCGGGCTGTCGCCGCTAGCTCCGCTCTCCTCCCGCGCAAAACGTTCAGAGGGGGTGTCTCCCTCCCGATGACGGCCGGCCAGAACTACGGCCCCGACGGCCGCCAGAAGCAGCAGGATCGACGAAGCCTCAAAAGGCAGCAGGAACTTCTCGAGTAGGAGTTGACCGATCGCCGCCGGGTCTCCGAAGCCGGGCTTCACCTCAGGTCCCTTGGTCCCCAAGGCGAGGAGGGCGGAGGAGAGGACGGCTACGGAGAAGCTCGATGAAGAGGGCGATGCCGAGCAGGGGGGCGAGGAGGCGCTGGCCGGGGATCGGCTCCCAGGCCGACTCGCCGCCGCCGCCGACGTAGGCGACGACGAAGACGTAGAGGACCATCACCGCGCCGGCGTAGACGACCACCTGGGCGGCGGCGACGAAGGCCGCGGTCAGCAGCAGGAACAGCACCGCCAGCGAGAACAGGTGGACGATCAGCGCCAGCACCGAGTAGAACGGGTTGCGCATCGCGATCACGCCGATGGCACCGCCGAGCGCGCCGAAGGCGGCGAAGAAGAACAGCACCGCTTCCACTTATTCGCCCTCGCTTTTCAGCGGCGTGCGCTCGAGCGGCTCGGCGAGCAGCATCTCCTTGGTGAAGATCAGGTTCTCGCGGTCGTAGTCGGCCATCTCGTAGTCGTGGCCCATCGTGATCGCGTCGAAGGGGCAGGCGATCTCGCAGTAGCCGCAGAAGATGCAGCGCGAGAGGTTGATCTCGTAGACGGCGGCGTAGCGCTCGCCGGCGGAGACGCGGTCGCCGGGGATGTTCTCCGCCGCGACGACGCGGATGCAGTCGGCCGGGCAGGCGGCGGCGCAGAGCGAGCAGCCGACGCACTTCTCGAGGCCGGTGTCCTCGAACTTGTGCAGTTTGTGGCGGCCACGGAAGCGCGGGTAGACGGGGGTCTTCTCCTCCGGGTACTCGATCGTCAGCGGGCCCTCGATCAGCCGCGCCATCGTCGTCTTCAGCCCGCGCAGGGTCTCGCCGAAAGCGCGGTAGGCGCCGCCGACGCCGCCCGGCTCGGGGCCGCGCTGGACCTCGACCACCTCGATCGAGTCGAGGTAGGAGGCGGACTTCGGGTCGAAGCTCACGTGACCACCACCAGAATCGCGGTGACGAGCACGTTGAGGGTCGCCAGCGGCAGCAGCACTTTCCAGCCGAGACTCATCAGCTGGTCATATCGCAGCCGCGGCAGCGTCGCCCTGACCCAGATGAAGACGAGGACGAGGCTGATCATCTTGACCAGCATCCAGATCGGGTCGAGGAAGCTCGGGCCGGGGCCCATCCAGCCGCCGAGGAACATCGCCGCGGCGATCCCGGAGACGACCAGGATCTCCATGTATTCGACCAGGAGGAAGGAGCCGAAGCGCATCCCGCCGTACTCGGTCATGAAGCCCTGGACCAGCTCGGCGTCGGCCTCGGGCATGTCGAACGGGGTGCGGTTGGTCTCGGCGAAGCCGGCCAGCATGAAGATCAGGAAGCCGACGAACTGGGGGACGATGAACCAGACGTCGCCCTGGGCGTGGACCGCGTCGACCAGCGAGAGCGAGCCGCTCATCATCACCACGCCGAGCAGCGCCAGGCCCATCGAGACCTCGTAGGAGATCAGCTGCGCGGCCGAGCGCATCGCTCCCAGCAGGCTGTATTTCGAGCCCGACGACCAGCCGCCGAGGACGAGGCCGTAGAAGGCGATCGAGCCGACCGCGAAGAAGTAGAGGATGCCGATCGGGACGTCGATCCCGTAGAGGCCGACGCCGTCCTGGACGTCGCCCCAGGGGATGATCGCGAGCGCGAGGACGCCGGAGAGGACCGGCAGCAGCGGCCCGAGAATGAACAGCGCCGGGACCGCGGCGGCGGGGCGGAAGCCCTCCTTGGAGATCAGCTTGCCGACGTCGGCAAGCGGCTGCAGGAGGCCGAAGGGGCCGACCCGGTTGGGGCCGTAGCGGTGCTGGAAGCGGCCGATCAGCTTGCGCTCGACCACGGTGAGGATCGGGAGGATGCCGAAGATGACCGCGAAGATCACGATCGACTTGAGGACCATGATCCAGGTCGCTTCGACGAAGGTGGTGTCGGCGAGCGGCAGCATCAGGCCTCGACCTTCGCGATCTCGACTCGGACCGGGCCGCCATTGAGCAACGAGTTGGCGTTGCCGATCGAGACGCCCTCGGCGAGGAAGCAGACGCCCTCGCTGACGCGTTCCTTGATCTGGACCTCGGCTTCGACGCCGCTGCCGTTCTGGCCGACGCGGACCTTGTCGCCGGTCTTGAGGCTCAGGCGAGCGGCGTCGGACGGGGATAGCTCGACGCGCTGTTGAGGAGTCAGAAACTTCAAAGGCGGGTTGAGCTCCGTGATCGGACCTGCCCACAGATCGCGGTACGTCCCCAGGGCGAGGGACGGGGTCCCGGCGGCTACCGGCAGTCCCTCCTCACTCGCGACTCGTCGTTGGGGCGTTTGGTGGCTGGCGCCGCTTGCGCTGCTCTCCTCCCGCGCAAAACGTTCGGAGGGACCGCCGGCATCCGCTGTGACGCTCGGCAGGGCTGACGCTGAGTCGGTGTCCTGCCAGCGGATGCCCTGGCCTCCGATGTCCGACTCCGAGATGGCGGAGTAGAACGGGACCGCTTCGGTGAGAGCTGCGAAAGCGGAGGGCTGGGAGTCGATGCCGGTGTCGTGGCCGAGGGTTGCCGAAAGCTCGGCCAGGACCTGGATGTTCGAGCGGATGTCGCCGGGGCGACCGGCGGAGGGGCGGACGCGCTGGAGGCGGCCGTCGGGGTGCGTCACCGTGCCGTCTTTCTCGGCGTGAGTCTCCAGCGGGAAGACGACGCTGGCCTTGGCGGTGGTCGCGGTCTCGAACATCGAGAAGACGACGAGGTGCTTAGCGGCGGTGAGGGCGCGGTCCCAGGCGGGGGTGTCGGGGAAGTCGCGCAGGGGGTCGACGCCGAAGAGGAACAGCGACTCGATCTCGCCGGACTCGAGCGCGGCACGGATCTCCTCGGTTCCCATCCCGTCGAGCTGTTCTTTCTCCCCCTCGGAGGGTGAAAAAGAACGGTTCGGCGCGCTGAGGCCCGGGCCGGCGTCGGGGAGGCAGCCGGCCTCGCGCAGGCCGCGGGCGTTGGCGGTGTCGGGGATTTCGAGCAGGCCGCTGCCGTCGGTGGAGGCGACGCCGAGCGCCTCGGCCAAATCGAGCAGCGCGGCCGTGGCGCCGTCGCGGGCGATCCGCTCGCCCCAGAGGACGACGACCTTGGTCTCGTCGCCGGCCTCGCGGATCACGTCGGCGAGCGGCGTGGCGACGGTCTCGGAGCCGCCGATGGCGCTCGCCAGCTCGCCGAGGAAGTGTGAGGCGCCCCCGGGGGCGTAGCGGGCGATCGCCTCGGCGCCGCCGTCGAGCGCGGTCGGGCGCTCGGTCGCGACCGCCAGCTTGGCGCCGCGGCGGCGGATCGCCTTGCGCACGCGCAGGTCGAGGATCGGCGAGCTGTGCAGCGGGTCGGTGCCGAGCACGAGGATCACATCGGCGTCGTCGATCTCGCTGACCTTGGCCGAGAGCGCCGGCTGGGCGAGCCGGACGACCTGCTCACGCGACGCGCCGCGCGAGGGGCGCGAGTCGAGGTGGGGCGAGCCGAGCGCCTCGCGCAGCAGGCGCTGGACCAGGAAGCCCTCCTCGTTGGAGGCGTCGCCGACGATCGCCGCGACCTTGCCGCTGCTGGCGCGCAGGCCCTCGGCCGCCTTCGCGATCGCCGTCTCCCACTCGGTCGCGCCACCGCGCAGCCGCGGCCCGCCGACCCGCTCCTCCGCCGCGAACATCTCGAAGCCGTAGCGGCCGCGGTCGCAGAGCCAGCCGTCGTCGACCTCGTGGTTGTCGCGGGTGATCACCCGCTTCACCAGCTCGTCGCGGACGGTGAAGCTGACGTTGCACTGGCTCGGGCAGAGCGTGCAGACCGAGCCGGCCTGCTCGATGTCCCAGGGCCGGGCGCGGAAGCGGTAGGTGTAGTTGGTCAGCGCCCCGACCGGGCAGATGTCGGTGATGTTGCCGTGGAAGGGGGCGACGTAGGGACGCTCGTCGAAGGTGCCGACGAAGCTGCGGTCGCCGCGCTCCAAGAGCTGCAGCTGGTCGTCCTCGGAGATCTCCTGGCTGAAGCGCACGCAGCGGTAGCAGAGGATGCAGCGCTCGCGGTCGATCGCGACCAGCGGCGAGAGTTCGACCGGCTTCGGGAAGTGGCGCTTTTCGTCGATCACCCGGCTCTTGCCCGGGCCCCAGCCCTGGGTGATGTCCTGCAGCGGGCACTCGCCACCTTTGTCGCAGACGGGGCAGTCGAGCGGGTGGTTGACGAGGAGGAACTCGACCACCGCGCTCTGCGCGTGTTTGACCTGCTCGGTGCGGGTGTGGACGACCATCCCGTCGCGGACCGGGGTTGAGCAGGAGGTCTGCAGTTTCGGGATCCCCTCGATCTCGACCAGGCACATGCGGCAGGCGCCGACCGGGTCGCCGAGTTTCGGTTCGTAACAGAAGACCGGGATCTCGACGTCGCCCTGCTTGGCGGCGTCGTGCAGCATTTCGCCCTCGCTCGCGACGATCTCGCGGCCGTCGACGACGATCGTCACGGCTTTGCGCTCGGCGGCGCTCATATCGACGCTCCCAGGGTCTCCGGCGGTGCCTGCACTACTAGATGCGGATCGAGCGCCGCGGCGTCGATCACCTGCTCGAACTCCTCGCGGAACTTGCGCACCATCGCGCTCACCGGCATCGCCATCGAGTCGCCGAGGACGCAGAGGCAGTGGCCCATGATGTTTTCCTGGACCGAGCTGATGATGTCGAGGTCCATCGGGGTCGCCTCGCCGCGCACGACCCGCTCCAGCATCTTCACCGTCCAGTTCGTGCCCTCGCGACAGGGAGCGCACTTGCCGCAGGACTCGTGGTGGTAGAAGCGCGCCGTGCGCAGCGCCATGTGCGGGATCGAGACGCGGTCGTCGGCGACGATGATCGAGCCGGAGCCGAGCATCGAGCCGGCTTCTGCCATCGCCTCGAAGCTGTAAGGGAGGTCCATCCCCTCCGCGGCCGTGAGCACCGGTGATGAGGAGCCGCCGGGGTAGAAGGCCTTGATCTCGTGGCCCGGCTCGGGGCCGTCGGCGAGGTCATAGATCAGCTCACGGGTCGGGATCCCGAGCTCGACCTCGTAGTTCCCGGGCCGGCGCACGCCGCCGGAGACGGAGACGACCTTGGTCCCGGGCGACTGCTCGGTGCCGAAGCCCTTGAACCACTCGGCCCCGCGGCGGACGATGTGCGGCACGTTGGAGAGCGTCTCGACGTTGTTGATCAGGGTCGGCCCGCCGTAGAGGCCCTGCACGGCCGGGAACGGCGGCTTCAGGCGCGGGTTGCCGCGCTTGCCCTCGAGCGCGTCGAGCAGCGCCGTCTCCTCGCCGCAGATGTAGGCGCCGGCGCCGCGGTGGACGACCAGCTCGAGGTCGCGGTGGCAGCCGAGGATGTTCTCCCCGAGGTAGCCCGCCTCGTACGCTTCCGCGACCGCTTGGTCGAGGATGTCGGCCTGCAGGTCGTACTCGCCACGGATGAAGATGAAGGCGTGGCCGGCGTCGGCCGCGAGCGCCGCGATCGCGATCCCCTCGATCAGCTGGTGCGGGTTGCGCTGCATCAGCTCGCGGTCCTTGAACGCCCCCGGCTCGGACTCGTCGGCGTTGCAGCAGAGGTACTTGGCCATCTCGCCACGCGGCAGGAAGGAGGCCTTTTTGCCCATCGAGAAGCCGGCGCCGCCGCGCCCGCGCAGGCCCGAGTCTTCGAGCTCCTTCAGCACCTCGTCCTGCTCCAGCTCGCGGTAGGCCTTCTCCTGGGTGGCGTAGCCGCCGTAGCCCTTGTAGCCGGCGAGCGTGCGCAGCGCCGGGTCCCCGGCGTGCTCGAGCAGGACGCGCGTCTCAGGCATCGCCCGCCAACCCCCGCTTGGCCAGATCCTTCGCCGGCAGCACGTCTTCGCCGGCCTTGAGCTGGGCGATCGCCTCTCCCGCCTCGGCCGCTTCCAGCGGGCCGTAGTAGCGCTGGGCGATCGCCGCCATCGGGGCGATGTCGCAGGCGCCGAGGCACTGGAAGCCGGTGACGAAGAAATCGTCCTCGCCCGCGGCCGCGGCCTTGAACGCGTCGAGCAGCTCGTCGCCACCGCGCATCCAGCAGCTGATGTTGGTGCAGACCTCGATCCGGTGCGTCCCGACCGGCTCGGTGTGGAGCAGGTCGTAGAAGCTCGCGACCGACTCCAGGTAGGCGGGGGTGAAGCGCATCACCGCCGCCGCCTGGCGGATCCCCTCCGGGCTGCACCAGCCGTAGCGCTCCTGCACCGCCCAGAGGGCCGGGATCGAGGCCGAGCGGCGGTCGGGGTAGCGGGCCATCAGCTCCTCGATCCGCTCCCGCAGCTCGGGTGGGCAGTCGACCTCGTGCAGCTCCGGGATCGCTTCCTCGCGGCGCTCCGGGACCCGCCCCTCGCTGACCGCCTGGTCGACCGGCAGGTTCGGGTTGACGATCCCGGGTCCGTCGACGGGGCTCACCGGTCGACCCCGCCGAGGATCGGGTCGAGCATGCCGAGGCTGCAGATCATGTCGGCGACGTAGCTGTCGACCGCCATCTCGCGGAACGACTGCAGGTTGACGAAGGAGGGGTCGCGGAAGTGGACCCGGGCCGGCTTCGCCGAGCCGTCGGCGAGGACGAAGCAGCCGAGCTCCCCGCGCGGCGACTCGATCGAGTAGTAGACCTCGCCGGGGTCGACCCGGTAGCCCTCGGTGACGAGCTTGAAGTGGTGGATCAGCGACTCCATCGAGGTCGAGAGCTCCGAGCGCGGCGGCAGCACGTACTTGCGGTCGTCGGCGATGAACGGGCCCTCGGGCAGGGCGTCGAGGCACTGGGCGACGATCCGCGCCGACTCGACCATCTCCGCCACCCGCACCCGGTAGCGGTCGTAGTTGTCGCCGACGGTGCCGACCGGGATCTTGAAGTCGAGCTCCGGGTAGGCGAGGTAGTCGAAGGCTTTGCGCAGGTCCCAGGGATCGCCGGCGGCGCGCAGCAGCGGCCCGGTCACGCCCAGCTCCAGCAGCCGCTCGCGGGAGACGATCCCGACCCCTTTGGTCCGCTGCAGGAAGACCTCGTTGCGGTCGAGCAGCGCTTCGTACTGGCCGACCCGGACCGGCATTTCCTCGGCGAACTTGCGGCACTTCTGCTCGAAGCCGAGCGGGATGTCCTCGATCACGCCGCCGACCTGGAAGTAGCGGGTGTGCATCCGCTGGCCGGCCGCCATCTCGAACAGGTCGAGGATCTTGTCGCGCTCGCGGAAGCAGTACCAGAGCATCGAGATCGCGCCGAGGTCGAGCGCCGTCGTCCCCAGCCAGACCAGGTGCGAGTGGATCCGGTTGAGCTCGAGGAAGAGCGTGCGCAGATACTTGGCGCGGGGCGGGATCTCGAGGTCGACGAGGCGCTCGACCGCGCCGCAGAAGGCCTCCATCTGGAAGAAGTAGGAGACGTAGTCCATCCGCTCGACGAAGGGGATGACCTTCCAGTAGCTCTTGTCCTCGCAGGACTTTTCGATCCCGGTGTGGACGTAGCCGATCACCGGCCGCAGCTCGCGCACCATCTCGCCTTCGAGGTCGACGACCAGCCGCAGCACGCCGTGGGTCGCCGGGTGGTGCGGCCCGATGTTGACCGTCATCAGCTCTTCGGTGCGGTCCTCGGTCAGCTCAGCCATAGCGCCGCTCGTTGTAGGTGAAGGTGACCGGCTCGCCGCCGACCGGGAAGTCGCGCCGCTGCGGCCAGCCGACGTAGTCCTCGGGCAGCAGGATCCGGGTCAGGTCGGGGTGGCCGCGGAAGACGATCCCGAAGAAGTCGAAGGCCTCGCGCTCCTGGAACTCGGCGGTGGGGAAGAGCTCGACGCAGGAGTCGATCTCCGGCAGGGTGTCGTCGCCGCGGTCGGCCAGCATCGCTTTCACCCGGATCCGCTCGACCCGGTCGCGGTTGATCAGCTCGTAGTGGACGCCGAAGCGCGGTTCCGCCGGCAGGTAATCGGCCACGTGCAGGCTGGAGAGGAAGCCGTAGCGATGGCCCGGCTCGTCGCGCAGCCAGCTCAGCACCTCGAGCACCCGCTCGGGGTCGGCGATCAGCGCCGCCTGGGCGCGGTCGAAGGAGGTGGCGAGGACGGCGCCGGGGCGGTCGCGCTCGATTTCCCCCCGGATCAGCTCCAGTCCGGGGGCGTCAGGCACGGGCCAGCTCCCGCGCCTCTTCGTAGGCCAGCGCCGCCTCCGGGCTCGGTGCGCTGCGCGGCCCACCGCGCGCCCACTCCTCGGTCCCGACCGCGTTGTAGCGCCCGCGCCAGCCCTGGTCGGGGTTGCCCTGGATCTTGCGCTGCAGCTTGGTGAAGCCGTAGAGGACCGCCTCCGGCCGCGGCGGGCAGCCGGGGATGTGAAGGTCGATCGGCATGAACTTGTCGGCGCCCTGGACCACGGCGTAGTTGGAGAACATCCCGCCCGAGGACGAGCAGGCGCCCATCGAGACCGCCCACTTCGGCTCCAGCATCTGGTCGTAGAGGCGGCGGACGACCGGCGCCATCTTGATCGAGACCCGACCCGAGAGGATGATCATGTCGGCCTGGCGCGGCGAAGCCCGCAGCGCCTCGGCCCCGAAGCGGGCGAGGTCGTAGCGGGCGGTGACGATCGAGATCGGCGCCTCGATCGCGCAGCAGGCGAGGCCGAAGGTGAGCGGGAAGATCGAGTTCGACCGCGCCCAGTTCTGCATCTTCTCGAAGGTCGTGGTGACAACCCGTTCTTCGACGTAGCGCTCGAGGTCCTCACCCTCGAGGTCGCCGCGCAGCATGTCTCGGGAGGTGAGCTGCTTGGAGCGGAGGGTGCGGCGCTCTACTTCCAATCCAGGGCCCCCTTGCGCCAGACGTAGACGAAGGCGACCAGCAGCAGCACCACGAAGGTGATCATCTCGACCAGGACGAAGACGCTGTCGGCGCTCTTCAGGATCGCCCCGACGGGGTAGAGGAAGATCACCTCGATGTCGAAGAGGATGAAGAGCATCGCCACCAGATAGAAGCTGACGCCGAATTTGAGGCTCTTCAGCGGCTCGACCGGGATCCCGGACTCGTACGGCTCGCCCTGGCGGCGGCTCGCCGCGGTCGGCCGCGCCGGCCGCTTCGGCCCGACCAGGTGGTTGAGCATCATGAAGATGCCACCAACGGTGAGGCCGAGGGCGGCGAAGACGAGAATCGGGAGGTAGCTCTTGAGCACTGGGTGGTGGGGTTTGGACGAGCGCTGCGGACAGCCGGGTTCGACGCCCGCAGCCGCTGTTATACACCGACATTGTGACAACTTGCTACATAGTGCTTTTCCGCATCAGCAAGCGGAATTCCGACCCTTCTGGGCGGATATCCGAGGATTCCGGTCGGGAAGCCGAGAAAGGGGTCATCGGTGCCTGAGGTCCACCTCGTCGTCGGCTGCGCCGTGGTCCTGCTCAACGCCGCCGCCTTCGCGGTCGGCGGCGTCGCCTGGTTCCGCAGCCGGCCCTCTGTCCCCTTCTGGTACCTGCTCCGCGCCGCCCAGGTCTCGGTCTTCCTCCAGGTGCTGCTCGGCGGCCTCCTGATCTTCACCAACCACGAAGCCACCGACGAAATCCACTACCTCTACGGGCTGCTCCCGGTGCTCGTCTCCTTCCTCGCCGAGGGCGCCCGCACCGGTGCCGCCCAGCGCGAGCTGGGGGAGACCGAGTTCGAGTCGCTCGACGCCGACACCCAGCAGGCCGTAGCCCTCGCGATCGTCCGCCGCGAGATGGGGATCATGGCCGTCAGCTGCGGCGTCATCCTCTTCCTCGCCCTGCGCGCCGCCGGCACCAGCACGCTGTTCTAGCTCGAGCGGTCGAGTCCGAGCTGGATCGCGGCGACGATCGCGAACGCCGCCCCGCCGACGATGTGGAAGATCGCGTCGGCGTGGTTGTTGGGGAAGGTGAAGACCCACCCCGGCTGCTCGCTGAACAGCGCCCAGATGCCGCTGACGATCAGCGCCCCGGCGACGTAGATGGCGTAGTAGAGCGCCCACTTCGGGTTGAAGGCGAAGTAGAAGGCCGGGGCGAACAGCAGCAGCCCGGCCAGCGCGTGGTTGCCGTTGAAGTCGACCCCGAGCACCTTCTCAGTCGGCGCATCCTCCCCGAACCCGAAGCTCGGCTCGGCGACGAGCCCCGCCAGCGCCCAGAGCAGCTGGAACACGGCGAGGACAACGATCCCCTTCTGCGCGAAGGTCCACTGCGCCCTCGGTGCCGCGACCGCCTCCATACGGCGGATCAGGTTACTCCGCTAGGCCTCGGGCAGGTTCTCCAAGTCAGCCTGGTCCTGGGTTCTTCCCTGGGCTTGCTTCATCTCCCGCAACCGACCCAGCGAGCAGACTTTGACCGGGCTTCCAAGTACGTCGCTCTCGACGGCATCCTGGATCAGCGTCGAGTAGGCGGGGACGCCCCGGGCGAGCTGCACGACGTCGAGGCCTCCGTATCTGGTGTCGGCGGTCACGTTGCCACCTCGTTTGATTGCCCCGGCGTCTCCACTGGAATCAAACTGTCTGCCACCGACCGTCGGGAGAGTCGCTTCGAGGTCGTCCAGCGCCGTAACGAGGCGGGCGAGGTTGTCTGGATCTGGATCTGGGACCAGATCCAGATCGGCGGTTGCACGGGGATAGCCATGAGCGCCCACCGCGACCCCGCCGATGACCACATAGCGAACGCCCCTCTCGTTCAAGGCTTCGAGCAGCGCCCGGAGATCGAATCCGCTCAATCGGTTCGCGCGGCGCCCTTCAAAGCGCCAATCTGTTTGCAGAGCTCGTGGACGCGGGCCAGCCGCTCACTCATAGAGAGGTCCCAGTCGGCCTGACGTCGAATCGCAGCGGCACGATCGAAGTCGCCAATATCCCTGCTATTGGACAAGTTTGAAGGATGGGGACGGGACTCATGGGGCATGCCGGCATGGTAGCCCGCAGTCAGCGCGAAGGCCAGCGGGGCTACTTGGGTTCGAGCCGGAAGGCGGGGTGGTCGGGGGCAATGCGGCGCAGCTCCTCGTCGGATGAGTTCGGGCCGACCCCGCCGAAGAAGGCGCCGGACTCCCACTTCCACTTCTCCAGGTAGGCGCGGAGGAGGGGTGGGCGCTCGTCCTCGGGCACTTCGGTTGCGACGAACTCCTCGACCTTGCGGCCGCGGACGAGGCGGCCGCCGCCGCTGACCCGCATGTTGCGCACCCACTGGGCATTTCCGCGTGGAGCGACCAGATAGTGGTCGCCCTCGAACTTGAGCGGGTTGACCGGCGTCTGCCTCCACTCGCCGCTCTTCCGCCCCTTCACTTCCAGCACCCTGGAGCCGGCGATGCTGATCCCGTTCCGCGTCAGCCCGGCAACGATCCGGTTGAAGACGTTCTTGGTGAACCACCCCGGCTCCTGGAACCTCGGCGGCGGATCGCTCATCGGTCGATTGTGGCAGTGAGGAGCGTGGTCCATGCAAGGGGGGAGAGTTTCGAGGTGCCCAGGACTTAGGGGCGCATGGCTGTGCTCGAGAAACGACCATTGGGTACCATATCGCCGGTGACGCGCACCCAGACCCTGGTCCAGCTCAACGAGGAGCTGCTGCGGCGGCTCGACGAGCGGGCGGCGCGCGAGGGTCGCTCGCGCTCCTCGCTGATCCGCGACGCGATCGAGAAGTACCTCTACGACGAGACCAAGGCCCGGATTGATAGGGAAATCATCGAGGGCTACGAACGCATCCCGACCACCCAGGAGGAGTTGGAAATCGCGGAGGCAAGCGGCCGAGAAGGGATCGAAGAAGAACCGTGGTGAATCGTGGGGACGTCTGCTGGCTGGAGCTTCCCGATGAGAAGCGTCGCCCCGGCCTCGTGTTGACTCGGGCCGAGGCGATTCCCGTGATGCGGAAAGTGACCGTCGCCTATTTGACGGGCACGATTCGCGGCATCCCCACCGAGGTCCAGCTTGGAAGCGCAGACGGGCTGAAGGCAGAGTGCGTTGTCAGCCTTGACAACCTGCGAACCGTCTCACAGTCCTTCCTCGGCGCACCGATCACCAGCCTCTCCGGCCCCCGCATGCACGAGGTCTGCCGGGCGCTCGCGATTGCCACCGGCTGCGACTGACGCGCCGGGCCGGCGGGATTCAGCCCAGCGGCCGGTACTCGCCGCCGTGGAAGACCAGCGGGTCGCCCGCGCCGGTCTCCAGGCCCCGGACCTCGCCGGTGACGATCACGTGGTCGCCTGCGGCGATCACGTCGCGCAGGTCGCAGGCGATCCAGGCGAGGGCGTCGTCGATCGCCGGGATCCCGTCGCGCTCGCGCCAGGCGACGCCCTCCCACTTCTCCGGCACCGGCGCCTTGGTCGCGAAGGCGCGGGCGATCTCCTCCTGGCCGGCGTGGAGAACGCTGATCCCGAAGCTATCCGCGGCCTGGACCGCGAGCAGGGTGCGGGAGCCACGGTCGAGCGCCGCCAGCATCAGCATCGGCTCGATCGAGAGCGAGCTGACCGCGTTGGCGGTCGCCCCGGCCGGCCCGTCGGCACCGCTCGCGGCGACGATCGTCACCCCGGTCGGCAGGGCTGCCATCGCGGCGCGAAAACTGGCTGGGTCGGGCGGCGGCATCGTCAGACGATCGCAATCTCCTCCAGACAATATGATGCGCGCCGCGTGCGCCCCGTACTGCTCATAGGCATGGTTCTCGCCGCCGCCCTCGGCCTCGCCGCCTGTGGCTTCGGCGAGGAAGGGATCTCGGTCTCGAAGGACGACCCCAACCACGAGGGGGCCGTGCTCTTCGCCCAGAACTGCTCCGGCTGCCACACGCTGAGCGCTGCCGGGACCCAGGGCAGCGGCAACCGCGGCGAGCGCGTGCAGGGGCCGAACCTCGACCAGCGAACCGAGACCTATGAGGACGCCCTCTTCGCGATCCAGAACGGTGGCTTCACCGGCGCGATCATGCCCCAGAACATCGTCGTCGGCGAGGAGGCCGAAGCGGTTGCCCGCTTCGTCGCCGAGTACGCCGGCGGCGAAGCCGAATCCTCGCCGCGGCCCGGCGAGCAGCCCGCGCCCTAGCGGGGAAGCGACATGCTCGACCTGAAGCTGATCCGCTCCGACCCCGAGCGGGTCAAGTCGGCGCTCGCGCGGCGCGGCGCGGCCGAGCAGGTCGACCGGCTGCTGGCGCTGGACGCGCGCCGCCGCGAGCTGCTGCCCGAGGTCGAGAACGCCCAGGCCGAGCGCAAGGCGCTCTCGAAGCAGATCGGCGAGGCGAAGCAGGCGGGTGAGGACGCGGCCGAGCTGATGGCCACGGTGCAAGGCCTGAAGGAGCGGATCGAGTCGGGCAAGGAGGAGCTGGAGCGGGTTGAGGCCGAGCTCGGACAGGTCGCCGTCTCGCTCCCCAACCTGCCCGATCCCGACGCCCCCGACGGGATGACCGAGGAGGACGCGGTCGTCCTGCGTGAGGTCGGCGACCGCCCCGAGTTCGACTTCGAGCCGCGCGACCACCTCGAGATCGGCACCGCGCTGGGGCTGATCGACATGGAGTCCGCGGCGCGGGTCTCCGGCTCGCGCTTCGCCTATCTCAAGGGCGACCTCGTCCTGCTCGAGCTGGCCCTGGTCCGCTTCGCGATCGAGCTGGCCCGCGCCGAGGGGCACGAGCCGGCGATCCCGCCGGTCCTGGTCCGCGAAGAGGCGCTGGAGGGAACCGGCTTCCTCCCCGGCGACCGCGACCAGATCTACGAGATCCCCAAGGACGAGCTCTTCCTCACCGGCACCTCGGAGGTGGCGCTGGCCAGCCTCCACGCCGACCAGATCCTCGACGCTGCCGAGCTGCCGCTGCGCTACAGCGGCTTCTCGACCTGCTTCCGGCGCGAGGCCGGCGCGGCCGGGCGCGACACCCGCGGGATCTTCCGCGTCCACCAGTTCGACAAGGTCGAGATGTTCTCGTTCGTCGCGCCGTCCGAGTCGGCGGCCGAGCACGAGCGCCTGCTGGCGATCGAGGAGCGGATCCTCGCTGAGCTCGAGATTCCCTACCGGGTGGTCAACGTCGCCGCCGGCGACCTCGGCGCCCCGGCCGCCAAGAAGTACGACTGCGAGGCCTGGATTCCCAGTCAGGAGCGCTACCGCGAGCTCACCTCCTGCTCGAACACGACCGATTATCAGGCGCGAAGGCTCAAATGTAGGTATCGATCTGCCGATAGCGAAGCACCGCAGGCAGTACACACGCTGAATGGCACGGCGGTGGCTGTGGGCAGAACGATGATCGCGCTAATCGAGAACAGGCAGGAGCGGGACGGCGGATTCACGCTACCTAAAACTTTGCATCGATTCGGTTCTCCTGAGAGGATTGGTCCCGTATGAGCGCGAGCGTGCGGGACGCCAAGCGGGTTGTCCTCTGCGACGACCACGAGATCGTCCGCGAGGCGATCAAGGCGCGGATGGCGAACTCGAGCATCGTCGAAATCGTCGGCGAGGCCGGCAACGGCCGCGACGTCGTCGACGTCGTCAAGGAACTCGAGCCCGATGTCCTGATCATCGACGTCGAGCTGCCTAAGCGGGACGGGATCGAGGCGACCAAGGAGGTGCTCAAGGCGCGCCCCCGGACCAAAGTGATCATCTTCACCGCTCACGCCCAGCCCGACCTGCTGGCGCTCGCTCTGCGCGCCGGCGCCTCCGGCTACGTGCTCAAGTCGGCTCCGGCCGAGGACATCGCCCGCGCGGTCAAAGCGGTAACCGGGGGCGGCACCTTCCTCGGCGGCGACTTCGCCGGCGGCAAGCCCTCCGAGGTGGAGAAACTGCTCGACCTCTCGCCGCGCGAGCGCCAAATCCTCGAGCTGCTGGCCGAGGGCCTGCGGGTCAAAGAGATCGCCGAGCGGCTGCAGCTCAGCCCGGCGACCGTCCACACCCACGTCCGCAACGCGATCGGCAAGCTCGAGGTCGACACCCGCACCGAGGCGGTGGCGCTGGCCGTCCGCTTCAACTACCTCGGCGCCGGCGGCGCCGTCCAGCAGTAAGACGGGCGCCCGCGCCGGCGCCCACCGTCACTTCTTCTCCAGCTCCAGCGCGCAGCCGTTGATGCAGTAGCGCTGGCCGCCGCGATCCGCCGGCCCGTCGTCGAAGACGTGGCCGAGGTGGGCGTCGCAGGTCTTGCAGACGACCTCAGTGCGCCTCATCAAGAGGCTGTTGTCGGGGCGCAGCTCGACGTGCTCGAGGTTGGCCGGCTCGGTGAAGCTGGGCCAGCCGGTGCCCGAGTCGAACTTGGTGTCGGAGGAGAACAGCTCGGTGCCGCAGCCGACGCAGCGGTACATGCCCTCGCTCTTCTCGTCCACGTAAGGCCCGGTGAAGGCACGCTCGGTCCCGCCCTTGCGGGTCACCTCGAACTGCTCCGGGGTCAGCTGCTCGCGCCACTCCTGCTCTGACTTCTCGACCTTCGCCGCCATCGCTCTCCTTTCGTCTCTCTGTAACCAGAGTACGCCTGCTCCCAAACGAGCCTGTAACGCCCAGGGGGCGTGTCTGAGCTTAGGGGCCTATATGACCCCGTTTGCTCAGACACGCCTAGGATGCGGGCGTGTCGGAGGCGTTTTATGAGCGGGATGGGGATCGCTTGCTCGCGACCGAGCTGACGCGGGGGCCGTGGGATCCCGGGGCGCAGCACGCGGGGCCGCCGGCGGCGCTGCTGGGACGGGAGCTGGAGCGGCTGCCCGAGGCGGGGGAGTTCCAGGTCGGGCGCGTCACCTGCGAGATCCTGCGCTCGGTGCCGATCGGTCCGGTTGCGGTCAGCGCCCGGATCCTGCGGCCGGGCAGGCGAGTGCAGCTGCTCGAGGCGGAGCTCCGCGACGCGGACGGTGAGCCGCTGATGCGGGCGAACGCCTGGCGGATCCGCACCGCGCCGGTCGAGATCCCGCCGGAGGCACTGCCAGGCGAGGAGCCGCCGCCCGCGCCCGAGCAGGGCTCGGAGGTTGAGTTCTTCCCGACCGGGCAGGAGATCGGGTACCACACGGCGATGGAGTGCCGTTTTATCGAGGGCAGCTTCGTCGAGCCCGGGCCGGCGCTCGTCTGGCTGCGGATGCGCCAGCCGCTGGTCGCCGGGGAGGAGCCGACGCCGCTGCAGCGGGTCCTGGTCACCGCCGACGTCGGCAACGGGGTCAGCGCCGCGCTCGACTACCGCCGCTACCTCTTCATCAACGTCGACCTCACCGTCCACCTCGAGCGGCTGCCGGAGGGCGAGTGGGTCTGCGTCGACGCGGTCACCCTGCCGCAGCCGAACGGCATCGGCACCGCCGAGTCGACGCTCTCCGACCAGCGCGGCCGCATCGGTCGCGCCCTGCAGACGCTGCTGGTCGCCCAGCGCTAGGGGTCCACGGTGCCGGTCCGGGCCGCGACCAGGGCGCGGCTGTGGGGGCCGATCGCGATCGCGATCAGCGCCGCGCAGCCGAGCGCGATCGCGGCACCGAGCAGGAAGGAGCCCTCGTAGCTGCTCAGCGCCGCCGCCGCGCCGGCCAGTGGTGCGCCGATCCCGATCCCGGCGTCGAAGAAGGCGGTGAAGGTGCCGAGCGCGGCGCCCCGTCGCGCTTCGGAGACCTGGTTGACGACGATCAGCGAGAGCGAGGGGTAGAGCAGCGAGAAGGCGGCGCCGATCGCCAGCGCGCCAAGGATCGCGACCCCCAGGCTGTGGGCGAGAGCGAGCGTGGTCAGGCCGATCGCCTCGGTCAGCGCCGCCGCGGTCGCGACCCGGGCCGGCCCGACTCGGTCCGGCAGGTCGCCGCCGACCAGCCGCGTCAGCACCACCATCGTCGCCAGGGCGCCGAAGACGAGCGCGCCGTGGCCGACCCCGCGCTCGTCGAGGTGGAGGACGACGAAGGTCGCGACCGCGGCGTAGCCGGTCGATCCCAGCGCCAGGGCGAAGCCGGGCAGCACCGCCTCGCGGGCGATCAGCGAGCGGTGCTCTTGCTCGAGCCATTTCGGCCGGAACGGGTCCGGGACCCGCGTCGCGATCAGGGCGCCGAGCAGCGGCAGCGCCCCGGCGAAGATCCAGACAGCCTCATATCCGGCGTTGTGTTTGATCAGCTCGCCGAACAGCGGCCCGATACTGCGCCGGCCCAGACCGAGAGGCCGTAGAGGCCGATCACGCGGCCGCGCCGCTCCACCGGGGCAAGGTCGACGATCCAGGCCGAGCCGGCCGTGAACACGGCGCCCTCGCCGATCCCGAGGACGAGCCGCGCCGCGATCAACCCGCCGACCCCCAGCGGCAGCAGGTACAGGAACCCGGCGACGCCCGCCAGCACCGCACCGAGCAGGACCGTCGACCGGCGCCCGCGGCGGTCGGCGAGGCGGCCGGCGAAAGGCCGCATCAAGAGGCCGGTGATCGCGTAGGAGCCGATCACGATCCCGACCGCGACCTTGCCTCCGTCGAGCGGCCCGTCGACGTAGCGGGGCAGCACCGGCAGGGTGGCGCCGACCGCGAGCAGGCAGCAGAAGGTGACGATGAAGATGCCGGCGAAGGCGGCCCCGGGGCGGGCGAGCGCCGGTGCCACCGGCTCGGCGCTCACCGCAGCAGTCCGGCGAGGTCGTCGACGACGTGGTCGGGTCGCGGCTCGGCGCTCGCCGTGTCCTCGCTGTCGGTGCCGCTGAGCACGAGGATCGTGGCCAGGCCCGCCCGCTTTCCGCCCTCGATGTCGGAGGAGACCCGGTCGCCGACCATCGCCACCCGCCCATTGCCCCCGTCGTCGAGCGCCGCCAGCGCCAGCTCGAACAGGTGCCGCTCCGGCTTGCCGGCGATCTCGGCGACCCGGCCGGAGGCGGTCTCGACCGCGGCGAGGACGGCGCCGGTCCCCGGCCACTCGCCGCCGGGCATCGGCATCGTCGGGTCGCGGCTGGTGGCGATCAGCGCGGCGCCGCGGTCGAGCGCCCGCTTCGCGGTCAGCAGCGCCGCGTAGTCGAAGTCGCGGTGGCCGGAGACGACGACCACGCTCGCCTCGCTTCCCGCTTCGCCCTCGAGCACGGTGACGCCGGCGGCGGCGACCATCTCCTTCAGCGGCGCGCGGCTGATCACGAAGGCGCTGCCGTCGGGTCCGCCCGCCTCGGCGGCGAGGCGGGCGGCGACGATCCCGGCGGTGACGATCTGCTCCGGCCCGACCTCGACGCCCAGCTCGCCCAGCCGCTCCGCGTAGGCGGCCGGCGGCTTGCCGGGGTTATTGGTCACGAAGACCAGCCGCTTGCCCGCCGCCAGCAGCTCCCGCAGCGTCTCCGGCGCGCCGGGAACCGGCTCACGGCCGATCCAGACGACCCCGTCGAGGTCGATCAGGAACCCGTCGAACCGGTCCGCCAGCGCCATGGGCAGCAGGCTATTGGCTGATCTCGATACGGTCCCGAGCAGTGAGCGTCAACGGACAGGTCGTCGTTGCCACGGACCTCACCCGTCGCTACGGCGAGGGGGATGCGGCGGTCGACGCGCTGGCCGGGGTCAGCACCGGCTTCGAGCGCGACCGCTTCACCGCGATCATGGGCCCCTCCGGCTCCGGCAAGTCGACCCTGATGCACATCCTCGCCGGCCTCGACAAGCCGACCTCCGGCGCGGTCGCCCTCGACGGGGTCGAGATCACCTCGCTCGACGACAACGAGCTGACCAAGCTGCGCCGCGACAAGCTCGGCTTCGTCTTCCAGTTCTTCAACCTGCTGCCGGTCCTCACCGCCGAGGAGAACCTGGTGCTGCCGCTCTCGATCGCCGGGCGCAAGCCCGACCAGCAGTGGGTCGAGCAGCTGATCGAGACCGTCGGCCTCGCCGACCGCCGCACCCACCGGCCCTCGGAGCTCTCCGGCGGCCAGCAGCAGCGGGTCGCCGTCGCCCGCGCCCTGGTCTCGAAACCGGCCGTCGTCTTCGCCGACGAGCCGACCGGCAACCTCGACTCGAAAGCCAGCGCCGACGTGCTGCGGCTGCTGCGCCGGGCGGTCGACGAGTTCGGCCAGACGGTGATCATGGTCACCCACGACCCGGCCGCCGCCGCCCACGCCGACCGCCTGATCACCCTCCGCGACGGCCGGATCGTCCAGGACGGCGAGCCCGGCTCGGCCGCCGACGTGATCGAGCTGATGAAGCAGCTTGACTAGCCTCGGCCTCAAGAGCCTCTGGGCTCGCAAGGTCCGCGCGCTCACCACGACCTTCGCGGTCGTGCTCGGAGTCGCCTTCATGGCCGGCTCCTACATCCTCACCGACACGATCTTCGCCGCCTTCGAAGAGATCTTCGAGGAGTCGAACAAGGGGGTCGCGGTCGTCGTCAGTGCCGAGAACCTGGTCAAACAGGAAAGCGGCGAAACGCCGACGATCTCGGCGGCGCTGCTGCCGCCGGTGGAGCGGACCCCGGGCGTGCGCCTGGCCTCCGGCGCGATCTTCACTCCCGGCGGGTTCTTCGACTCCGAAGGCGACGCGATCGGGTCCCAGTTCGACTTCAAGGCGATTTCCTCGACCCTGCCGGGCCCGCTCGAGGGAATCGATTACGTCGAGGGCCACCCGCCGCGCGGGCCGACCGAAGCCTCGATCAACAAGACCGCCGCCGAAGGCTCCGACCTCGCGCTCGGCGACGAAATCGAGATCGCCGGCCGCACCAAGGCGGTTCCCTTCGAACTGGTCGGCTTCACCGAGCTCGGCGGCGCCTCGTTCGGTGGCACTGTCGGCCAGGTCACCCTGCCGGTGGCGCAGCGGCTGACCGGCAAAGAGGGCGAATTCGATCAGATCTCGGTCGCCGCCGCCGAAGGCGTCGCGCCGCTGACGCTGAAGCGCCGGATCGCCCGCGAGCTGCCGCCCTCGGTCCGGGTCGAGACCGGCGCAGAGAACGCCGAACGCTCCTCCGACGAAATCCGCGAAAGCCTCAGCTTCCTACCGATCATGCTGCAGGTCTTCGCCTTCGTCGCGCTCTTCGTCGGCGCCTTCCTGATCTTCAACACCTTCTCGATCACGGTCGCCCAGCGGATTTCCGAGTTCGGGATGCTGCGCACCCTGGGCGCCTCGCGCGGCCAGATCCTGCGCTCGGTGATCGTCGAGGCGCTGGCGATCGGCCTGCTCGGGGCGCTGCTCGGGATTGCCGGCGGCTACCTGATCGCGATCCTGCTCAACGCCCTCTTCGAAGCGATCGGCATCGACCTGCCGACGACCGACCTGGTGATGAAGACGCGGACGATCGTCGTCTCGCTGGTGATCGGGGTCGGCGTCACCCTCGTCTCTTCGCTGATCCCGGCGCTGCGCTCGACCCGGGTGCCGCCGATCGCCGCCCTGCACGCCTACGTGCCGACCACCAGCCGCCGCCGTCGCGCGCTCAACGTCGCCCTCGCCGCGCTGCTCGGCCTCGGCGGGTTCGCGATGCTGCTGCTCGGGCTGTTCGGCGGTGCCGATGGTGACGCCGCCGCCGGCCTGATGGGCCTCGGCGCGGTCGCGGTCGTGCTCGGCGTCTCCCTCTTCAGTCCGCGCCTGGTGCCGCCGATTGCCGCCGTCGCCGGCTGGCCGCTGGAGCGGCTGCGCCGCCTGATCGGCCGCCTCGCGCGCGAGAACGCGCAGCGCAACCCCGGCCGCACCGCGATCACCGCGGCGGCGCTGATGATCGGCCTCGCCCTGGTCGCCTTCGTCACCGTCTTCGCCGCCGGCCTCAAAAGCTCGATCTCCGAGGCGGTCGACGACACCTTCCAGGGCGACCTGGTGATCCAGAACAGCGACGGCTTCTCGCCGATTCCGCCCGGCGCCGCGGTCGCCGCCCGCGCGGTGCCCGGGGTCGAGCTGGTCGCGACCCTGCGCGCGACCGAAGCGAGGCTGGGGGATAGCGGCGGCTCGAAGCTGCGGGTCAACAGCCTCTCCAAAGACGCGAGCGAGGTCTTCGAGCTGGAATGGGTGGAGGGCGGTCCCCAGACCCTGCGGTCGCTCGGCAACGGCGAAGCGCTGGTCGAGGACGGCTTCGCCTCCTCGCACGACCTCGAGGTCGGCGACGAGTTCAGGCTGCTGAGCCAGAAGGGCGCGCGGCCGCGGCTGCGCGTCGCCGGCACCTACGAAACCAAGGCCGGGCTGGTCGGCTCGGTGGTGGTCACCCCGGCGGTGATGGGGCGTGAGTTCGACCAGCCCCAGGACACGATCGACTTCGTCAAGACTGCCCCCGGCGCCAGCGCCGACGCGGTCCAGAGCCGCCTCGAAGTGCTGCTCGAACGCGACTTCCCGACCGCCGAGGCGCTCGACCAGACCGAACTGAAGCAGAACCAGGAAAACCAGATCAACCAGCTGCTCAACCTGATCTACGCGCTGCTCGTCCTCGCCGTGATCATCTCCCTGTTCGGGATCGCCAACACGCTCGCGCTCTCGATCCATGAGCGCACCCGTGAGCTGGGGATGCTGCGGGCGATCGGGATGTCGCGGCGCCAGGTGCGGACGATGATCCGCTACGAGGCGGTGATCACGGCGCTGATCGGGGCGATCCTGGGGATGGTCCTCGGCCTCGTCTTCGCCGCCCTGATCGCCCAGCCGCTGAAGGACGAAGGCTTCGTCCTCTCCTACCCGGTCGGCTCGCTGGTCGTGCTGCTGGTCCTCGCCGGCCTCGCCGGCGTGCTGGCGGCGATCGCGCCGGCCCGCCGCGCCTCCCGCCTCAACGTCCTGGAATCGCTCCAGTACGAGTAATCATCAGTGCATCCCGTGCACGACCGCGTGCCCGCGGCCGCGGGCGATCAGCCAGCGGTTGATCGGGAGCGCGATCAGGCCGGCGACGAGCAGGGCGAAGGCGAGGGCGCCCCAGAACAGGATCGAGTCGAGCCCCGCGTCCATCGCCCCGGGCACGGCGACCATGATCAGGTTGTCGACGATCTCCATCACGGTGATGCTGACCGTGTCGGCGGCGAGGGCGATCGGGACCACCGTGGCGAGGGCGAGGCCGGAGCGCAGCAGCGGCACGATCGTGAAGCTATAGCCGAAGAGGAAGGCGAGGCCGACAGCGAGGGCGATCGTCCCCAGGTCGGAGAACCCGAGCGCGGTTCCGATCACCATCCCCAGAACCTCACCGATCGCGCACCCGGTGAGGCAGTGGACGGTGGCGCTGAAGGCGAGCGCGTTGAGCGATGCGCCCTCGGTTGGCATCGCGTGGTCATGGGGGGCCATCACACCCTCCTTAACCGCTGGGAGCTAGTCCTAACCTCAGTGCGCCCGCCATCTCCAGCATCGCCCCGCGCGAGCTGCGGCTGACCGCGGTCAGATGGGCGAAGCTGTGGACCAGGCCGGGATGGCGGCGCAGGGCGACCCGGACGCCGGCCTCGCGCAGCCGCAGGGCATAGGCCTCGCCCTCGTCGCGCAGCGGGTCGAAGCCGGCGGTGGCGACGTAGGCCGGGGGGAGGCCGCTCAGGTCGGGCGCCTGCAGGACCGAGATCCGCGGGTCGGTCGCGTCGGTTCCCGGCGGCAGGTAGGCCTGCTCGAAGGCGTCCATGTCGCCTTTGGTGAGCAGGAACCCCTCGGAGAAGAGCTGGCGCGAAGGCGGGTCCTCGGCCGAGTCGGTGACGGGATAGATCAGCAGCTGCATCGCCGGCGTCGCGCCGCCGCCGGCGCGGGCGAGCAGGCTGACCACCGCGGCGAGGTTTCCCCCGGCGCTGTCGCCGCCGACCCCGATCCGGGACGGGTCGGCGCCGAGCGCGGCCGCGTTCGCGGCCGCCCAGGCGAACCCGGCCCAGGCGTCTTCGACCGGCGCCGGAAAGGGGTGCTCGGGCGCCAACCGGTACTCGATCGAGAGCACCGCAACCCCCGCCGCGGCGGCGAGGAAGCGGCAGACGCCGTCGTGGGTGTCGAGGTCGCCGATCACCCAGCCACCGCCGTGGTAGTAGACGAGCAGCGGCGCGGGCACGTCCGCCGGTAGGCCGCCCGGGACGTAGAGGCGGGCGGGAATCGGGCCGCCCTGCCCGGGGACCTGGACCGCCTCGATCCGGGCCATCGGGATCGGCGGCCGGCTATCGGTCACCCTCGCCTCGACCCGGGCCTGGGCGCGCGCCTGCTCGGGCGTCTTGCCGGCGGCGAAGCTCTCGCTGCCGCTCAGCTCGGCCAGCTTGATCAGCGCGTGGATGTCCGCGGCGAGCACCTGCCCGTCGATCCGCGGCGGCGGGCCGAAGAGGCGCCGCTGCAGCCGTGGCGGCAGCCCGCAGACGGCCTTGACCACGCGGTGCTCGAAGCTCGGTGAAAGGCGGGGGAGGGCAGCCATACGATCGAGTAGGAGCCTATCCCGGTAGGGGTTCCGCTTAACTTTTTCGACAGACGTGCTTGGCTGACCGCAATGGGAAGCACCGAAAAGTACAAGACGCTTCACCCCTACCGGGATAGGCTCGAACGGAGCGACGTCACACCGAAGGGTCCAATACCGGGGTACGCTCCTTCGACGCTATGGAGGCAGCGGTCAAAGAGGCTCCACCGACGCCAACGCAGAGTGTGGTGAAGGGCCTGCCGCCCGGCCCGCGGATGCCACGGGCGCTGCAGACGGCGATCTGGTCGCGCCAGGCGCAGTGGATGCTGGAGCAGTCGCGCGCCCGCTTCGGCGACATCTTCACGATCCGGATCGCCTACGAAGGCGACTGGGTGATGGTCTCCGACCCGGAGGTGGTCAAACAGGTTTTCACCGGCGACCCGCGGATCTTCCACGCCGGCGAGGGCAACGAGATCCTCCGCCCCTTCCTCGGCGACAACTCGGTCCTCGTCCTCGACGAGAAGCCGCACATCGGCCAGCGCCGCCTGCTGTTGCCGCCCTTCCACGGCGAGCGCATGCAGGGCTACGGCGAGACGATGACCGAGATCGCCGCCCGCGAGATCGAGAGCTGGCCGAGCGGCACCCCGTACAAGTTGCGGCCGCGGATGCAGGCGATCACGCTCGAGATCATCCTCGAGACCGTCTTCGGCGTCCACGACCGGGAGCGGATCGGCCCCTTGCGGGTGGCGCTGCGCGACTTCCTCGACCTCACCACCAACCCGCTGCTGCTGGCGCCGGTGCTCTTGATCGGCCCCGAGCGGGTGCGCGGCGTCCCCGCCTTCCGCCGCCGCGTCGAGCGCGTCGACGAGCTGATCCACCGCGAGATCGCCGAGCGCCGGGCCGCTGAGGACCTGGCCGAGCGCGACGACGTGCTCTCGATGCTGGTCGCCGCCCGCCACGAGGACGGCAGCCCGATGAGCGACGCCGAGATCCGCGACGAGCTGCTCACCCTGCTGGTCGCCGGCCACGAGACGACCGCGACCGCGCTCGCCTGGGCGATCGAGCGGCTGACCCGCCACCCCGAGAAGCTGGAACGGCTGCGGGCCGAGGTTCTTGCCGGCGAGGACGCCTACCTGACAGCGACGATCCAGGAGACGCTGCGGCTGCGCCCGGTGATCGTGCTGGTGATCCGCAAGCTGACCGAGCCGGTCGAGATCGGCGGCTACGAGCTGCCGGCCGGGGCCCGCGTCACCCCCTCGATCCACCTCGTCCACCGCGACCCGAAGACCTATCCCGAACCGGACCGCTTCCTGCCCGAGCGCTTCCTCGACAACCCGCCCGGCACCTACACCTGGATCCCCTTCGGCGGCGGCGTCCGCCGCTGCCTCGGCGCCGCCTTCGCCCAGTTCGAGATGCAGGTCGTCCTCCGCGAGCTGGTCAAACGGCGCCAGATCAAACCCGCCCGCGCCGCCTCCGAGCGCCCCTTCCGCCGCGCGATCCCCGGCACGACGCCGAGGTCGTGCTCAGCTGAGGCCGTATAACCGGCGCTGGGAAGCACCCGCGGCTACGCGCCGTGCCAAGGCACTGTCGCTCCGCCGCGTGCACTCCCCAGCTTGGTTCTACGGCCTCAGCTAGGTGGATGAAATTAGTGCTTGCGATCGCGTGGTGGGAAAGGATCCCGCCGATTGATGGTGTCGCTGTCGCGGATCTGACCCTTAGGGGTGTGAACGATTACCTCGCCACCGCCAGGAATTCCCCGGAGCCTTTCCTTGGATGCTGCCTCGGCATCGCCCTGGGTTCGGTGAACAGAGCCAGCCCGGGATTTACCCTCACCTTTGTCCTGCCAAAGGCCATCCCGGCGTTTGATTATGTGACGTCTTTCAGACATGCCTACCTCTGGGATCGAACGTACGTACGTGACAGAGGCTACGCACCTTCCCGGACACAATTTGCAGACTTGCTGCGTTCTGAGGTCATAGGGCCAAGCGGTCTGGGAGTGGAGAGCCAAGCGAGACGCCGCACGCGGCGTAGCGACAGTACTTAAGTCGTACGGCGCGGAGCCGCGGGTGGCGTCTCGCGCCGGCTATCCGCTTCCAGATCAGCCGCAGCCGGTGTTGTTGCCGCAACTGCTGCAGGTGTAGCAAGACCCCGTGCGCTGCATCATGCCGCCGCACTGCTCGCAGGCCGGGCCGAGGTCCAGCCCCGACATCTTCGCCGGGACCACTGGCGGGCTGTCGGTGAAGGCCGCCGCGGCGGGGACCGACTCGCCGCCGCTCGAGTGGCCGTTGCCGCCGTTCGCCGGCCCCGCCGTGTCGGTCGCGATCCCGAGGCCGAGCTGCGAGGTCTCCGCGTCCTTTTTGTTGCGGACCTCCTGGGTCATGATCCCCAGTTCCTCGAGCGTCTCGGTGTCGTCGATGAAGCGGCTGCCGAGCCAGCGCATGATGTAGTCCGGCATCGATTTGGCGAAGGGGATCTCCGGGTTGCCGGTGATGCCCTCCGGCTCGAAGCGCATGTAGCTGAACTTGCGCACGAAGGTCTCCAGCGGCACCCCGTACTGGAGGCCGAGCGAGATCGCCGTCGCGAAGGCGTTGAGCAGCCCCCGCATCGTCGAGCCCTCCTTGCCGATGTCGGTGAGGAAGATCTCGCCGACCGTGCCGTCGTCGTACTTGCCGGCGGTGATGTAGCCCTCGTGGCCGCCGATCGCGAACTTGTGGGTGATCGATTCGCGCTCGCGCGGCATCTTCTTGCGCACCGGCTGCGCCATCGCCACCTCCGCCTCGGCCTCCTTTTCGTCCTGGGCGTCGGTGCGCAGCGCCTGCGCCGTCTTCGAGCCGTCGCGGTAGATCGCCAGCGCCTTGAGGCCGCCCTGCCAGCCGCGCGTGTAGGCGTCGGCGATGTCGGCGACCGTGGCCGACTGCGGCAGGTTGACCGTCTTCGAGATCGCCCCGGAGATGAACGGCTGCGTCGCCGCCATCATGTCGATGTGGCCGGTGTGGGAGATCGCCCGCTCGCCGACCGCGACGTCGAAGACCGGCAGGTGCTCGTCCTTCAGCCCCGGCGCGCCGACGATCGTGTTCTTCTCCTTGATGTGGGCGTTGATCTGGTCGATCTCCGCCTCCGAGTAGCCCATCGCCTGCAGCGCCAGCGGCACCGACTGGTTGACGATCGTCATCTGCCCGCCGCCGACCAGCTCCTTGAACTTGACCAGCGAGAAGTCCGGCTCGATCCCGGTCGTGTCGCAGTCCATCAGGAAGCTGATCGTCCCGGTCGGCGCCAGCACCGTCGCCTGCGCGTTGCGGTAGCCGTGCTCCTCGCCGAGCTCGACCGCTTCGTCCCAGGCCCGCTGCGCCGCCGCCAGCAGGTCGCCCTTGATCCCGGTCGCGTCGACCTCGTATGAGGCGTCGCGGTGCATCCGCATCACCCCGTTGTGCGGCTCGCGGTTGCGCTCGTACTCCTCATAGGGGCCGGTCGCGCCGGCGGCGATCAGCGCCGACTGGCGGTAGGCGCGGCCGGTCATCAGCGCCGTGATCGCGGCGGCGACGTTGCGGCCGGTGTCGGAGTCGTAGGGGAGACCGTCCGACATCAGCAGGGCGCCGAGGTTGGCGTAGCCGAGGCCGAGCTGGCGGAACTTGTTCGCGTTCTCGGTGATCCCCTCGGTCGGGTAGCTGGAGAAGCCGACGACGATCTCCTGCGCGAGGAAGACGACGTCGACCGCGTGCTCGAAGTCCTCGACTTCGAAGCTGCCGTCCTCGCGGCGGAATTTCATCAGGTTGAGCGAGGCCAGGTTGCAGGCCGAGTCGTCGACGTGCATGTACTCGGAGCACGGGTTGGAGGCGTTGATCCGGCCCGACTCCGGGCAGGTGTGCCAGCGGTTGATGATCGTGTCGTACTGGACGCCGGGGTCGGCGCAGCGCCAGGCGGCGTCGGCGATCTGGTTCATCAGCTCGCGCGCGTCCAGGGTCTTCACCGACTCGCCCGTGGTGCGCGCGGTCAGGTGCCAGTCCTCGCCGGCCTCGACCGCCTCCATGAACTCGTCGCTGACCCGCACCGAGTTGTTCGCGTTCTGGTACTGGATCGAGGTGAAGCCGTCGCCGTCGATCGACATGTCGAAGCCGGCGTCGCGCAGCGCGGCGGCCTTCTTCTCCTCGTCGGCCTTGCACCAGATGAAGTGCTCGATGTCCGGATGGTCGACGTCGAGCACGACCATCTTCGCCGCCCGCCGCGTCTTGCCGCCCGACTTGATCGTCCCCGCCCAGGCATCGGCGCCGCGCATGAAGCTGACCGGGCCGCTGGCGGTGCCGCCCTTCTGCAGCGGCTCCATCGAGCCGCGGATGTTGGAGAGGTTGATGCCGGAGCCGGAGCCGCCGCGGAAGATGTTGCCCTCCTTCGTGTTCCAGGCGAGGATCGACTCCATGGTGTCCTCGACGCTGAGGATGAAGCAGGCCGAGCACTGAGGCTTCTCCTCGAAGCCGACGTTGAACCAAACCGGCGAGTTGAAGGCGGCCCGCTGGTTGAGCAGGATCGCGGTCAGCTCCATCTCGAAGGCGTCGGCGTCCTCGGCCGAGGCGAAGTAGCCGCCCTCGCGGCCCCAGTTGGAGATCGTGCCGGCGACCCGGCCGATCATCTGTTTGACCGAGCTCTCGCGCTGCTCGCTGCCGAGCTGGCCGCGGAAGTACTTCTGGGCGACGATGTTGGTTGCGTTCTGGGACCAGCTCTTCGGGAACTCGACCTCGCGCTGCTCGAAGGCCGGGCTCTCGGGATTGCCGATCACCGCGTCACGGATCTCCCACTCGATCTGGTCGAAAGGATGCACCCCGGCGGTCGAAAAACGGCGTTCGATCGAGAGGCCCTTGAGACCGTTCTTGGGACTGGAAATAGCGGTCTGGGACATCGAACTTCTCCTCTCGCAGCGACTTTCAGGGGTAACTCCGCAGGATCGCTGACCAACCGGCGGAAAAAGTGTCCAAAGGCGCAAATAAGGCACTCCGGAGATGCGCCCGCCCGCCCCTACATGGTGGCAAGTTCGCAATATCGGCACAAAGTTCCGGGTACCCTGCGGACATGGAAGATCTGCGTCGGAGCGCGGAGCGGATGGGAGAGAAGGCGAGCGACGCGATCGCCGCGGTCAAGCCGAAGCTGCGCGGGGTCTCGCACGAGTGGGCGTTCTTCCTCTCGCTCGGCTTCGGGGTCACGCTGATCCTCCTCGCCAAGACCCCGAAGGCGACCTTCGCGGTGGCGATCTACGCGGTCAGCCTCTCCGCCCTGTTCGGCACCAGCGCCCTCTACCACCGGGTCAACTGGCGGCGCCCGGCGGTGCGCCAGTGGATGCGCCGCCTCGATCACTCGATGATCTTCTTCCTCATCGCCGGCACCTACACGCCCTTCGCCCTGCTCGTCCTCGACGGCCCGATCGCCGACGCGATCCTCGCCGTGGTCTGGATCGGCGCGATCGCCGGCGCGATCGTCGAGATGGTCTGGATCGACCACCCGAAATGGGTCGCGGCGATCATCTACCTCTCGATCGGCTGGGTCGCCGTCGTCGCCTTCCCGGAGCTCTGGGTGGAGATGGGCATCGCCGGCACGATGCTGGTCGCCATCGGCGGCCTTCTCTACACCGCCGGCGCGGTCGTCTACGCGACCCAGCGCCCCAATCCCGCCCCCGCGACCTTCGGCTACCACGAGGTCTTCCACCTCCTCGTGATCGCCGCCGCGGCCGCCCACTTCTCTGCCGTCGCCTTCTTCGCCCTCCCGCACGCGTGAGTCCGATATCCTTACTTCAGTTGAGGAGTAAGGACTATGGATATCGCGGCAAAGCTGACTTCTAAGGGCCAGATCACCATCCCCAAGGCGGTGCGCGACACCCTGGCGTTGAAGCCCGGTGATCAGGTGCTCTTTCGCGTCGAGGACAACCGCGCGATCATCGCCCGCACCAGGGACTTCCTGGATCTCGCTGGCTCCGTCGCGGTGCCTCCTGGCAAGCGGGGTCGCGATTGGCAGGACATCCGCCGCGAGACGCGCGCGGCACGATCCAGGAGGCGCGCTTGACGGTGTTCCTGGACACCAACGTGATCATCCGTCATCTGACCGGCGACCCGCCCGCGATGGCGAAACGGGCGACGAGGTTTTTGGCCTCATCCTCGGAGTTGGTTCTAGCCGACATCATCGTTGCCGAGTGCGTCTACGTGCTCGAGTCCTTCTATGAGGTGCCTCGCGTGAATGTGGCTGAGTTGATGCGCGCCGCGCTTGCCATGCCAACGGTCATCGCCGATACCGACCTACTCCTGCGCGCTCTCGAGGTCTACGAGCTGGAGCGCCTGGATTTTGCCGACGCCTACCTCGTGGCTTGCGCGGAGCTGACGGAGATCGGTGCGATCGCCTCGTTCGACAAGGGGATCGACCGGGTGCCGTCAGTCGCGCGGGTCTCCCCCTAAGCCGCCGCGGCCAGCACCGCTGACTCCTCCGCCGAGGCGACGAGCTGGGCGAGCAGCTCCTCGAGCTGGTCGGACTGTTGGGGGGAGAGCTCGAGGCGGCCGTCGGCGGTGAGCTGGTGATCGGCGCGGGCTATCGGCAGCTCCGCCGCGACCACGCGGCCGCCGAGGGCGCCGAGGACTTTGCGCGTCTCGGCCTGGGCCCAGACCGCGCCGAAGATCCCGGTCGAGGCGCCGATCACGGCCGCCGGGGTGCCGTTGAGCGCGCTCCGGCCGGCCGGGCGCGAGGCCCAGTCGAGGGCGTTCTTGAGCACGCCCGGGATCGAGTGGTTGTACTCAGGCGTCGCGACCAGGACGGCGTCGGCGCCGCGAATCGCCTCGCGCAGCTCCCGCACCGCGCCTGGCACCGGCCCCGGTTCGAGGTCGGCGTCGTAGGGCGGGACCTCGCCCAGCCGCTCGAACTCGATCAACTCCGCCCCCGCGGGCAGCCGCTCGGCGGCGGCCCGCAGCAGGGCGGTGTTGAGCGAGTCGCGGCGCAGGCTGCCGCTGATCCCGAGCACCCGCATCGCTACTCGTCCTCCTCGCGGACCAGCTCCAGCTCGACCGCGATCCCGACCTCGTAGTCGAGTACCTCGCCGCCGCTCGGCAGCTCCGCCTGCCAGTCGAGCCCGAAGCCGCGGCGGTCGACGCTGGCCGCGAGCGAGAGCCCGACCCGGGCGCTGCCGGCGAGGTCGGCGCCGAGATCGGCGAAGCGGCCGTTCGCCTCGACCTCGTGCACCTGGCCGCGGATCTCGAGCTCGCCGCGCAGTCGCAGCGTGCCGTCCTCGCCGACCTCGAACTCGGTCGAGCTGAACTTCAGCTGTGGGTGGCGCTCGCTGTCGAAGAACTCGGGGGAGAGCAGGTGTCCCTTCAGCATCTCCTCGTCGATATCGATCGAGGCGACGTCGACCGTGCCCGTAAGTCGGGGCTCGCCATCGCTCTCGAGCCTTGCCTCGTAGCGGCGGAAGCCGCTGCGGAAGGTGGAGACGCCGTTGTGGACGACGGCGAAGTTGATCGAGGAGTGGATCGGGTCGACGCTGTAGGTGCCTGCCGGAGCTTCCTGCTTGACGGTCTGCGTGCTCATGACTGCCTCCTGGTGTGGTCCGAACGCAGTTCCTTCCGCATACCGGAACTAAGTGCGTTCGCACGAAAGATTTATAGTTGATGTGGAAATAATCATAGCAAAAAAGCTTGTATCTACAACTATTGTCACGACAAGGTTCATCTGCGAAGATGGGAGAGATGAGTGCCCAGGCAGCCACGACTCCCTCCGCCGGCAACGGCGCCGCTCCCGCGAAGACCCCGCACGGCGAGGCCTGGGGGGCGCTCACCCGTACCCACGCCGCCGTCACCCAGCGCCTGCAGGAAGCGCTGGCCCAGGGCGACTACCCGCCGCTGCCCTGGTACGAGGTCCTCGCCGCCGTCGCCGAGGCCCCCGAGCAGCGGATGCGGATGGGGGACCTGGCCGAGGCGCTGGTGATCACCCGCGGCGGCCTGACCAAGCTGGTCGACCGCCTGGTCAAAGCCGGCCACCTGGAGCGGACCTTCTGCGAGACGGACCGCCGGGTCAGCTACGCGACCCTGACTCCGGCCGGTCGCGAGCTGCTGGCGGAGATGCGGCCGGTGATCGTCGGCGAGCTCGAGGTCGCCTTCACGGCCGGCATCAGCGAGCGCCAGGCCGACCAGCTGCGCGAGACGCTCGAGCGCGTCCGCGGCACCGCCTGCGGCACGGCGCCCGAGTCGACTTAGTCACCTCCGGGTTAATAAGTCGACTTTCAGGCCAGCGCCGCGGCGGCCCGCTCTTTGGCGGACTCGATCAGCGCCAGCACCGCGGGCTCCTGGCCCTCGCGCAGTAGCGACACCGGGTCGGGGTCGCCGTTGACGATCCCCTCGAAGAACTGCTTGCGATCCTGGTAGGTCGGCAGCGTCCCCTTCGCCCAGCCGCGGGCGTCGTTGAGGATCACCGCCAGGCGCGCGTACTCCTCGCCGAACAGCTCCGCCACCTCGCGCTTCATCCGCTTCGCCAGGGCGGGGGAGGCGCCGGCGGTCGAGATCGCGATCGCCAGCGGCCCGGTGCGGACGATCGCCGGCAGGATGAAGTTGCAGAGCGGCGGCACGTCGACGATGTTGACCAGCATCGCCCGCCGCTCGGCGTCGTCGAAGACGGCGATGTTGACGTCGGTGTCGTCGGTGCAGGCGATCACCATGAAGACGCCCTCGAGGTCCGCGGCACCGGCGTAGGCCCGCTTCTCCCAGGCGATCGAGCCCTCGGCCGCGAGCGCCTCCAGCTCCGGGTGGGCGACCGGCGCGATCAGGGTCACGTCGGCGTCGCAGGCGAGCAGCCCCTCGGCCTTCTCGAGGCCGATGTCGCCGCCGCCGACGACCAGGCAGCGCCGCCCCTTCAGTTTCAGGCAGGCGATGTAGAACGGCGTCTCCAGCATGTCCCGCACGCAGGACTGGTCGCAGATCCCCTTGCGGAACTGACAGACGCACTCCTTGCCGGCATAGGCCTGAGCTGGCATGGGACGAAGGCTAGCGATCAGCTGCCGGTGGGCCGAAAACGGGACTATGCGTCTCGAAATCGGCCCGTCGACCGTTAGATCGAGGCGAGCGTGAGCCGGAGACCCTCGTCGAGGCTCGTCGTCGGTGCCCAGCTCAGCGCGCGTTCGGCGTGGGAGGCGTCGAGGGCGATGCTCTGGACCTCGCCCGCGCGCGGCGGCGCGAACTCCGGCTCGAAGCCCGCGGCGCCGCCGAGCCGGCCCAGCGCCTCGGCCAGTTCCAGCACGCTGGTCTCGCGGCCGGTGCCGAGGTTGAGCGGGCCGGTCGCCGCCGACTCCGCCGCGGCCAGCGCCGCCGCGACCACGTCGCCCACATATATGTAGTCGCGGGTCTGGGTGCCGTTCCCGTAGACGGTCGGCCGCCCGCCGGCCTGCAGGACCCCGCAGAAGATCGCGATCACGCCCGCCTCACCGAGCGGGTCCTGACGCGGGCCGTAGACGTTGCCGAGCCGCAGCGCCACGCTCGAGAGCCCGTAGAGCCGCTCGTACAGCGCCAGGTAGCCCTCGGCCGCGTACTTGCTCTGGCCGTAGGCGGACATCGGCGCGATCGGCGCGTCCTCGGCCAGCGGCAGTCGCTGTCCCTCGCCCTCGCCGTAGATCGCCCCGCCGGTCGAGACGAAGACGACCCGCCCCGCCTCCGCCGCCCGCGCCGCGTCGAGCACGTTGGCGGTGCCGCCGACGTTGACCGCGGCATCGAAGGCCGGGTCCTCGAGCGACTTGCGGACGTCGATCTGCGCCGCCAGGTGGAAGACCGTCTCGGGCCGCCGCTCGCGCGCCAGCGCGGCCAGTGCCGCCGCGTCGCGGATGTCGAGCTCGGCCAGCTCGGCGCCCGCCGCCAGCGCCCCGTCGAGGTTCGCCCGCCGCCCGGTCGAGAGGTCGTCGACCACCGTCACCTCGTCGCCGCGCGCGACCAGCGCGTCGACCAAGTTCGAGCCGATGAACCCCGCGCCGCCAGTGACCAAGCACCTCATCAGCGGGCGATCCTAATGTCGATGGGACGATTTCGGGACCTTCGGTCCCCTTTTCGGCCCGTCAGCCGCCGGGAAGGGCAGCCGAGCGCCCCTGCTACCCTCGCCGCCCGATGCGACTGATCGTCACCGAGAAGAACAACAGCGCCAAGAAGATCGCCGAGGCCCTGAGCAAGGGCAGCAACGGCTCGGACAAAACCTTCAAAGTCCCGTTCTACACCTGGACCGACGAGAACGGCGACGAGCAGATGACGATCGGCCTCAAGGGCCACGTGCTCGGGCCGGCCTTCCCCGAGGGCTACTCGAACTGGCAGAAGACCGACCTGCACGACCTGATCGATGCCGAGCTGATCAAGGAACCGACCGACAAAAACGTCGTCAAAGCGATCAAGAAAGTCGCCAAAGAGGCGGACGAGCTGGTGATCGCGACCGACTTCGACCGCGAGGGCGAGCTGATCGGCCTTGAGGCGCTGGAGGAGATGCTCGACTCCAACCCCGACCTCGGCTCGCGCGAGGGCACCGCCGACGGCACCCTGCGGATCAAGCGCGCCCGCTACTCGGCGCTGACCAAAGAGGAGATCGAGCGCGCCTTCTCCAACCTCGACGAGCTCTCCTACCCGCTCGCCAACGCCGGCGCCGCGCGCCAGGACATCGACCTGCTCTGGGGCGCGACCCTGACCCGCGCCGTCTCCCTCGCCAGCCGTCGCTTCGGCTCCAACTTCCTCTCGGTCGGCCGCGTCCAGAGCCCCACCCTGGGCCTGATCGTCGAGCGCGAGATGGAGCGCCGCGCCCACGTCGCGAAACCGTTCTGGGAGCTGTTCGCCAAGTTCCAGCACCCCGACGGCAGCTTCGAGACCCACCACAGCGTCGACAAATTCTGGGAGAAAGCGGAGGCCGACGCCGCCTTCGCGGGCACCGGCTCTCCCGGTGTCGTCAAGTCGGTCACGGCGCGCAAGAACACGCGCAAGCCGCCGACCCCCTACAACACCACCGCCTTCAGCACCGACGCCTCCAGCCGCCTCGGCATCACCCCGGCCAGCGCGATGCGGATCGCCGAGGACCTCTACATGGACGGCTTCATCTCCTACCCGCGCACCGACAACACGGTCTACCCGTCCTCGCTGCCGCTCAAGGAGCTGGTCTCATCGCTGGTCCGGATCAAGGAGTTCTCCGCCGCCTCCGGGCTGCTCGACAGCCCGCTGCAGGCGACCCGCGGCAAAAAAGAGACGACCGACCACCCGCCGATCTACCCGACCCAGGCGATCCACCCCGGCGCCCTCGAGGGTCCGAAGAAGCGGGTCTACGAACTGGTCGTGCGCCGCTTCCTCGCCACCTTCAGCCCGCCGATGATCACCGAGTCGACCCGGGCCGACATCGAGGCCGGCTCGGAGACCTACTTCGTGCGCGGCTCGGTCGTCGTCGACCCCGGCTACGCCGGCATCTACACCTACGCCCGCTCCGCCGACGAGGAGATCCCGGCCCTGCAGGAGGGCCAGGAGCTGCCGCTCGAGGGCGACCCCTGGATCGTCGCCAAGGAGACGCAGCCGCCGAGCCGGATCTCGCAGGCGAAACTGATCGAGATGATGGAGGAGCGCGGCCTCGGGACCAAAGCGACCCGGGCCGACATCATCCAGAAGCTGTTCGACCGCGGCTACGTCTACGGCAACCCGCCGGTCCCCTCGGAGACGGGGATCGCGCTCTACGACGCCTTCAAGAACTATGTGCCGGCGATGGCGACGCCGGAGATGACCGCCACGCTCGAGGCCGAGATGGACCGAATCGCCGCCGGCGAGATGACCAAGGGCGCCGTGGTCGGCGAGAGCCGCGACCTCCTCCACAAGACCTGGAGCGAAATCGACGAGAGCCGCGAAGACCTGGCGAAAGTGATCTGGAAAGGGATGGACGAGGACCGCATCCTCGGCCCCTGCAAGGTCTGCGAGGAAGCCGGCCGCACCAAGGAGGACGGCTCGCCCAACATGCTGCGGATCATCCGCGCGAAAAAATCGGGCAAACGCTTCGTCGGCTGCAGCGGCTGGACCCTCGACGACCCGGAGTCCTGCGACCAGACCTTCCCCCTGCCCCAGCGCGGCGACGTCTTCAAGCTCGAAGACCGCTGCTCGATCTGCGACCAGACCCCGCGGCTGAAAGTCGTCCCCTTCCGCGGCCGCCCCTGGAACCTCTGCCTCAATGACGACTGCGAGTCGATGCAGGAGATGAAGAAACGGCGGGCGGAGCGCGAAGCGGCGAAAGCCGCGAAAGCGGCGATGGAGAAGAAGCCGAAGCCGGAGGGCGACGAGGACGCTCCCGCCAAACGCGGCAAAGCGAAAGTCAAGGCCTCGAAAGCCGACACGGCGACGCGCGGGCGCAAACGCGCCAAAGCCGGCGCCAAAGGCTGAGGCCGCCGGACCTTGTTCATCTCCCTGGAGGGCGTCGACGGCTCCGGGAAGAGCACCCAGGCACGACTGCTGGTTGAGGCGCTCGGTGCGGAGACGGTGGCGATCCGCGAGCCGGGGGGGACCGAGGCGGCGGAGCGGATCCGTGAGCTGCTCGCCGACCCGGCGGTAGAGCTGGAGCCGCTGGCCGAGCTGCTGCTCTTTCTCGCCGCCCGCGCCGACCTCACCGCGCGGGTGATCCGGCCGGCGTTAGAAGACGGCCGTGACGTCGTCTCCGACCGCTTCTCCGACTCCAGCGTCGCTTACCAGGGGGCGGCGCGCGGGCTCGGCGTCGGCGAGGTGATCTCGCTCTGCGACGGCGCCACCGACGGCCTCTGGCCGGACCTGACCCTGCTGCTGCAGCTCGACCCGGAGGCGGGGCTGGGACGCGCCGACGGCGCGGACCGCTTCGAGTCCGAGGGCCTGGAGCTGCAGCGAGCCGTCGCCACCGCCTACGAGGAGATCGCGATGATCGCTTCGGACCGGGTGGTGAGGGTCGACGCGACCGGCAGCGTCGACGAGGTGCACGCGCGGGTGATGGCCGCCGTCCGAGTCCACCGCGGCGAAGATTGAGCACTTACCGCCCCTATAGGGGTCATAAGTGCTCAAGGAAGACGCGATGAGCATCGAGCAGGCGACTGAGCACCAGCGCCGGGCCGGGGTGGCGCTGGGCGCGGCGCTGGCCAGCGGGCCCTCGCACGCCTACTTGTTCCGCGGCCCCCGCGGCTCCGGCAAGCGCGCCGCTGCGCGCGCCTTCGTGGCGGAGATCCTCGCCGCGGCGGCCGAGGACCCCGCCGACACCAGGCGCCGTGCTCTGCTCGACCCGTCGCCGCACCCGGACCTGGTTTGGCTGGTCCCGCGCGGCGCCCAGCACCTGGTCGAGGAGGTGCGCGAGCGGGTGATCCGCGCCGCCGCCTACCGCCCCTTCGAAGGCGGCAAGCGCGTCTTCGTGATCGAGGCCGCCGAGGCGATGCGCGACGAGAGCCAGAACGCGCTGCTGAAGACGCTCGAGGAGCCGCCCGATTACGTCCACCTGATCCTGCTCAGCTCCGAGCCCGAGGCGCTGCTGGAGACGATCGCCTCCCGCTGCCAGCCCGTCGACTTCGCCCCGCTCTCCGCCGAGGTCGTCGAAGCCGAGCTCCTCGCCACCCCCGCTGCCGATGGGCCGATAAGTCGCGAGATAGACGACATATCGGCCCATCGGCCGGAGGGGATCGCGGCGGCGGCCCGGCTCGCGGCGGGGGACCTGGAGCGGGCGCGGCTACTGCTCGGCGAGCGCGGCCGCGAGCTGCGCACCGAGGCCGAGCGCTGCGTCACCGCTGCGCTCGACGGCGAGATCGCCTCCGCGCCCTGGAAGCGCCTGCTCGACGGGGCCGAAGCAGCTGGCGAAGAGGTCGAAGCGGTGACCCGGGAGGTGCTCGAGGAGGAGGCGAAAGGCGGCCTCAAGCGCACCGCCCGCGACATCGCCGACGAGTCGAAACGGGCCGGGCGCCGCCGCCGCACCGAGATCCTCGACCTCGGTCTCGAGCTCTGCGCGCTCTGGCTGCGCGACCTCGCTGTCGTCGCCGGCGGTGCCGAGGAGGTCGCCTTCAACCGCGACCGCCTCGACCAGCTCCGCACCCAGGCCGCCACCCTCGACCCCGCTCGTCCCCGCACCGCTGCCGCGGCCGTCCAGGAGACCCGCCGCTCCCTCGACCTCAACGTCTCCGAGGAGCTCGCCCTAGAGGCCCTCTTCTTCCGGCTCGAGCGAGAGCTGCGTTAGATACATGTCGATGTCGTGACGTTCGGCGCACCACCCGTGCGCATTCGCTGCTTACGGTCGGATGATGCCCATTCATCTTCCTCCGACCACGCACGCGGGGATAGTCATCGACCTCGTTTCAGATGTCGCGGGGACGATGATCCTGCTCACTGGCCTGGTCGCGGCAGCGCTGAGGACCTTCGCTGTATTGGTCGAGTCTCCACCTGCCAGGGTGGAGTGGTTCACTGCCCTTGGGTTTCTCGGCGGTGTCGCGGTTTCGGCCGTCTTGCTCGCGCTTGACGTGGTGGTGAAGTAAGCTGCCGCCATGTTTCGAGCGCTGACAATACGTTTCGGCATTATGTGCTTGGGGGCGGCGGGTCTCTCCGTCTTCCTCAATCTCGTCGAACCCGCCCCTGGCATCGTCCTGGTCTCCGTATTCGGGTACATGTTCGGGGGCGGTCTCCTGATCGCGCGCTACTGCGTCGCTCACGAAGACGAAATTCCACCTCGTTCATCGCGCCACCGCTGACGCGAGGCGCGGCTAGGCCCGGTCGCGCTTGGGCTCGCGGTGCTCGCCTGACGCGCCGTTGCCGCCCCGCCCATTCGCCGCCTGCTCGCGGGCCTTCTCGAGCGCGCGCTCCTGGGCCAGCCTCGTGATCTGGGCGGCCTGGCGGGACATGATCACGCTGAAGTTGAGCGCCAGGCCGAGCAGCAGCAGGAGGACGATCGAGAACAGGGCCACGTTCGTGTCGCGCACGCCCATCAGGTCGGCGAGGAACTCGAGCAGGCCGGGGAAGGCGGCGCCGGCGAGCATGCCGAGGCCGGCGACGAACCAGATCACGCTGTAGCGCTCCTGCAGCCGGTCGCGGCGGATCAGGTCGAGGATCAGCAGCATGAAGGCGATTGCGATCACCGCCGCGACGATCCGCGTCTGCGCGGTCAGGTGGACCTGGGTCGTTTCCGTCGCCGCCGCGGCGATCAGCCGGCTCATCGCTCCGCCTCCGCGTGCCGCGGCCGGAACTGGCCGACGAGGAGGACGACGAGGCCCTTGAAGATGAAGAAGGCCGAGCGCAGCGGCGTCAGGAAGGAGTGGCCGCCGGCCCGCTCCAGCATCCGCACCGGCACCTCCTCTACCCGCAGACCCTCGCGCACCGCCAGCTGCAGCGACTCGATCTCGGCGAAGTCGGGCGAGTAGTTCTCGCTGAACAGCGACATCACCCGCCGGTTCGCCGCCCGCATGCCGCTGGTCGTGTCGGTGAAGCGCTGCCGCGTCGCCAGGGTGAGGAAGAAGCGGAAGACGCTGGTGCCGATCCGCCGCGAGAAGGTCGGGCGGTAGTCGTCGCTCTCGGCGATCGCGTCCGGGTCGCGGTAGCGCGAGCCGATCACCAGGTCGGCACGGTCCCCTTCGACCTCGGCCAGCAGCCGTGCCACCTCGGCGGCCGGGTGCTGGCCGTCGGCGTCGAGGTGGGCGCAGCAGTCGTAGCCCTCGCGCAGCGCGTAGAGGTAGCCGGTCTGCAGCGCCGCCCCCAGCCCCTGGTTGAAGGGCAGGGTGGCGACGAGGACGCCGGCCTCCCGCGCCCGCGCCGTAGTCGCGTCGGTCGAGCCGTCGTCGACGACGAGGATCTCGGCCCCGGGCAGGTGCTCGCGGACGTCGTCGATCACCGCCGCGACCGACGCCTCCTCGTTCCAGGCTGGGATGAAGACGAGCGCCCTCACAAGTCAATTCTCCCACGAAGCCCCGCCGCTCCCGCGCGCGGCGTAGCCTCTGGTGGATGGATTGGCTTTGTGTTAGTAAACGTTCATGAGTCTTCCCGGCGAGGCACCCGCCTCTCCCCGGCCCCCGGGCCCGCGCATCGGCATGCGCCTCTGGCTCACCGCCGCCTTCGCCGCGGTCAGCTTGATCACGGTCGCCGCCGTCTACCTGTTCGGCGACAACGAGCAGGCGCTGGGCGCCTCGGTCCTGGTCGGCGTCCTCGCCGGCTTCCTGATCGCGGTCGCGATCTCCCACCGCGTCGTCCGCCTCGCCCGCGCCGCCGGTGAGATCGCCCAGGGCTCCTTCGACACCCAGCTCAACGTCTCCGGCCCCGACGAGATCGGCGACCTCGCCCGCGCCCTCGACTCGATGCGGGCCTCGCTGAAGGAGAGCTTCGGCGTCCTCACCGCCGACCGCAACAAGCTGACCGCGATCTTCGACGGCCTCACCGACGCGGTGATGGTGGTCGACTTCGAAGGCCCGGTCCGCTTCTCCAACAGCGCCGCCGCCCGCCTGCTCGACCGCGGCGGCCGCCCGCCCCAGGTCGTGCTGCCACAGCTCAACCGCGCCTCCGAGCTTGGTTTCTCCGCCCACCCGGCGCTGCGGATCGGCGACCGCGCCTACGCGATGACCGCCCGTTCGCTGCCCGACGAGCGCGCCGTGCTCGCCGTCCTCCGCGACCGCACCGACGAGCTGCGGCGCGAGCTGGCCGAAGCCGAGTTCGTCTCCAACGCCGCCCACGAGCTGCGCAACCCGCTGGCCGGGATCTCCGGCGCGATCGAGGTCCTGCAGAGCGGCGCCAAGAACGAGCCGCGCGACCGCGACCACTTCCTCGACCGGCTCGCCGACGACGCCGACCGGATGAGCCGGCTGACCCAGTCGTTGCTGACCCTGGCCCGGGTCGAGTCGCGCGGGGCGGCGGAGAACGAGGTAGTGGACGTGCCGGCGGCGGTTCGCGACGTCGTCGAGGCGGTCGAGCCGCCGCGCCACGTCGTGCTCGAGGTCGAGGTCGAGCCGGAGCTGGCCGCGACCGGCGACCCGACCCTGCTGCGCCAGGTGATGATCGGCCTGCTCACCAACGCCTTCAAGAACACGCCCCCGCCCGGGACCGTTACCGTTCGCGGCCGCCACGATGGGCAGGGAGAGGTCATATTGGAGATTGTCGACACCGGCACCGGGATCCCGGCGGCCGAGATCGAGCGCGTGTTCGAGCGCTTCTACCGCCGCAGCGAGTCGCGCAAGCAGGAGGGCTTCGGCCTCGGCCTCGCGATCGCCCGCCGCATGGTCGACGTGATGGGCGGCCAGATCGGCGCCGAGTCGGTCGAGGGGGAGGGGAGCACCTTCTGGGTCCGCCTCCCGGTCGCGCAACCGAGCCCGACCCCGGTGGCCTGATGAGGGAGCGCAGATGAGCAGCGGCCGCATCCTGATCGCCGACGACGAGCCCTCGGTCCGCGACTCGGTCGGCTACGCGCTCGCCCAGGAGGGCTTCGATGTCACCCCGGCCGCCGACGGCGACGAGGCGGCGGCGAAGCTCGGCGACGGCATCCCCTTCGACCTGCTGATCCTCGACATCATGATGCCGGGGCCGAGCGGGCTCGACATCTGCCGCGACGTCCGTTCCCGCAGCGCCGTCCCGATCATCGTCCTCACCGCCAAAGACGCCGAGGTCGACAAGGTGGTCGGGCTCGAGGTCGGCGCCGACGACTACGTGACCAAGCCGTTCTCGGTGCGCGAGCTGCTCGGCCGCGTCCGCGCCCAGCTGCGCCGCCGTGAGCTTGACCGTTCGCCGCTCGCGCAGGCGGTGAAGATCGAGTCCGGACCGGTCTCGATCGACCTCGTCCGCCACGTCGCCACCGTGCGCGGCGTCCCGGTCAACCTGACCCGCTCCGAGTTCCAGCTGCTGCGCCTCATGGTTGGCCACCCGGGGGAGGTATTCCCCCGCGCGAAGATCATGGAGGAGCTGTGGCAGACCGAGTTCGATGGGGACGAGCGCGCCTGCGACGTCCACATCTCCAACCTGCGCCAGAAGGTCGAGCGCGACCCGCAGAAGCCGGAACTGGTTGTAACTGTGCGTGGAGTCGGCTACAAGTACAGCGGGGTGGGCGCTTGATCAAACGAATAACGATTCCAGGGCTTGTCGCCGTCCTCGTCCTCGCGATGATCTCGGGGGCACTGGGCGCGCGCAGCGTCACCAAGGTCCACCTCCAGATCGGCAACCTCGTCGTCGACGGCGAAGGCGGCTTCGCCCCGAAAGCCCTGCCGCAGAAGGTCGAGGCGCCGATCACGATCTTCGGCCACGGCAAGATCAGCACCGTCGATGGATCTTTCCCGCCGGTTCTGAAGACGATCGAGTTCGAATTCGACAAGCACGGCTCGGTCGACACCACCGGCCTGGCGAAATGCTCGGCCGGCAAACTGCAGGCGACCACGGTGCCGCAGGCGCGCAAGCTCTGCCCGGGCGCGATCGTCGGCACGGGCCGCGGCAGCGCCGTCGTCGTCTTCCCCGAACAGCGGCCGATCCCGGTCTCCTCTCCGATCACCCTCTTCAACGGCCCGCGCAAGGGGGGAGACCCGACCTTCTACGCGCACGCCTACACGACCGTCCCGGTCGCGACCACCTTCGTCGTCCCGGTCCGGATCGAAAAGATCCGCAACGGCCGCTACGGCTACCGGGTCCGGGCGGAGATCCCGAAGATCGCCGGCGGCGCTGGCATCCCCCTCTCCGGCTCGATCAACGTCGGCCGTAAATGGACCTTCAAGGGCAAGAAGCACAGCTACATCAACGCCCGCTGCGCCGACGGCCATTTCCAGGCGACCGGCGACTTCGGCTTCAAAGACGGCTCCCGCCTCAAGGGCACCTTCATCACCCCCTGCCAGATCCTGCGCTGAGCGCGCACGCGGATCCCGCGTCGGTCGAGGCAGACGAACTTCGGTTCGAGGGCGACAGGGCTTTCAGCTCGACTCTGGGGCGAACCTACAAAGCTCGCCGATGACGGTCTAGACTGACTCCCATGGGTAGGGGAACCTTCCGCGCGCTCGCGGTCGCCGTCGTTGCAATCGCCGTCCTCGTCGCCGCCGGCAGCACGCTCGGCGCCAAGAGGGTCACCAAGATCCACCTTCAGCTTGGCAACCTCATCGTCGACGGCGAAGGCGGATTCACGCCGACGGCGCTGCCGAAGAACGAGAACGCGCCGATCACGGTCTTCGGCAGCGGCAAGATCAGCACCGCCGACGGAACCCTGCCGCCGATCCTGAAAACGATCGAGTTCGAATTCGACAAACACGGCTCGGTCGACACCGAGGGCCTGCCGAAATGCGCGCTGCGCAAACTGGTGGCGACCACGGTCCCACAGGCCCGCAAGCTCTGCCCCGGCTCGATCGTCGGCACCGGCTTCGGCCACGGCGTCGTCAAGTTCCCCGAACAGGCGATCATCCCGGCCGACTCCGGGATCACCCTCTTCAACGGCCCGCAGATCGGCGGCGACCCGACGCTCTACGCGCACGCCCACCTCACGGTGCCCGGCCCCGTCACCTTCATCGTCCCGATCCGGATTGAAGACATTCGCAACGGCCGCTACGGCTACCGCGTCAGCGTCGAGATCCCGAAGATCGCCAACGGCTACGGCATCCCGATCTCGGGCTCGGTCCGGGTCGGCCGGAAATGGACCTACAAAGGCGAGAAGCACAGCTTCATCGAAGCCCGCTGCGCTGATGGCCGCCTGCAGGCGATCGGCGAGTTCGGCTTCAAAGACGGCAGCCTCATGAAGGGCACCTTCCTCAGTCCCTGTCAGGTCCGGGGCTGAGCGCGAGCGGGTCGCGCCCGTCCCAGCTTCCGCGCGAGGCGTAGGGGCGGAAGCGGACGAAGGCGGATTCGTGGTGGAAGGGCCGCGCCCGGTCGGCGTCGATCGCCGCTCTGTGGGGGGCGCCACCGGTGTAGGCGAAGGCCCGCATCGCCGCGGCTTGGCGCCAGAGCGTGAAGGTGGCGACGAGGCGCGGGAGGCGGGCGAGGCCGGTTCCGGCGAGCAGCGCCGGGCTGTCGAGCGCGGCCGCCTCGGCCGGGCCGGCGCTACGGCGGAAGGCCCCGGTGCGGAGCAGCCGCAGCCGACCGAGGGTGAGGATCCCGACCGGCTCGGAGTCCTCGACCGGCAGGGCGCGCTCGGGCAGGCCCGGCATCCCGGCCCAGGCGCCGGCGACGCGCAGCGGCCGCAGGCGCACTTCCCAGCCACTCGCGAGGCGCTCCGCGACGGGGTGATGGCGGGAGAACTCCGCAAGCGCCTCGTCGCTCTCCCAGGCGGCGAGCATCCCGACCGGCCCGAGCTTCCGCGGCGGCAGCAGTGGCTCGCCGAGCGGGGCAGTGGTCAGCGTCTCGGCGTAGGTCAGCCCGGGCACCCGGCCCGGCCGCGGTGGCCGCAGCAGCACTCGCGCCGCCTCCCGCGCCCCTACTTCCGCGATGTGCACGGAGACGACCATTCCGCTCCCTCGCCAACGGTAGCGGGGGCGCCGGGACGCCCGCCCGGATAAGGTCAGGGACGTTGTCAACTCCCTGATTGGAGGCCGAATGCCACTGGTACCGATGGTCGTCGAGCAGACCGCGCGCGGCGAGCGCTCCTTCGACATCTACTCGCGCCTGCTCTCGCAGCGGATCGTCTTCCTCGGGGAACAGGTGACCGAGGACCTCGCCAACCTGATCATCGCCCAGCTGCTGCACCTCGAGGCGGAGGACCCCGACAAGGACGTCAGCCTCTACATCAACTCTCCCGGCGGCTCCGCCTACGCCGGCCTCGCGATCTACGACACTATGCAGTTCATCAAGCCCGACGTGCAGACGATCTGTTACGGGATCGCGATGTCGGCCGGCTCGCTGATCCTCACCGGCGGCGCCGCGGGCAAGCGGATGGCGCTGCCCAACAGCCGCATCCTCATCCACCAGCCGAGCGGCGGCTTCGAAGGCCAGTCGAGCGACATCGAGATCCACGCCAGGGAGATCCTCGAGCTGCGCGAGCGGCTCGACGGCATCTATGTCAAGCACACCGGCCAGCCGCGCGAGCAGATCAAGAGCGACATGGAACGCGACAAGTTCTTCCAGCCCCCCGCCGCGGTCGAGTACGGCCTGATCGACCGCGTGATCGAGTCGCACGAGTTCACCCCGCCCGCCGCGCCCAGCCAGAACGGCGGCGGAGCGGCGTAACCGATATCGACCCCACTCCGGTGGGGTAGAAGCCGGCTGCGTTCAGAGCCGGCGCCAGGCCCAGGCGCCGGCGAGCGCGGCGCTGCCGCCCGAGAGGACGCCGCCGAGACCGGCGAGGCGGGTCTCCTCGTCTGCGGCGGCGAGGCTGAAAGCGAACGCGTCGGCAGCGTCGAGGACGGCGGCGGCGAGGGTGACGGTGCGCAGCGCCGCGGCGTCGTCGCGTGCCGCCAGGGTGATCGCGCCGAGCGCCAGGTCGCGGCCGCCGGCCAGCTTGGCCAGCGCCCGGCCGACCCCGTCGGTCTCGCCGAACAGCAGCGCCTTCAGGGTCGGGCGGGTGGCGAACAGGGCGCCGAGGCCGAGCGTGAGGCGGGCACCGCCGAGGACGAGCGCCAGCTGCCGGGCGCGCGGATCGGGGCGTCTGCGGAGCATCGCCCCAATCTAGCCTCCGCGAGATGAGCTCGATCACTAACTGTGGCTATGGCAACAGTTAGTGATCGAGTTCGCCGCCTCTTCATCATGAGGCGATGGCAGAGGGCGACACGATCCTGCGTGCGGCGCATCGGCTCGACGCCGCCCTGACCGGCCAGGTGGTCGCCGTCGCCGCGCCCAGTCCGCGCGGGCGCGCCGCCGGGGCCGAGCGGCTCGACGGGCGGCGCCTCGAGCGGGTCGAGTCCCGTGGCAAGAACCTCCTGCTGCATTTCGGGGGCCTGGTCCTGCACAGCCACATGGGAATGAGCGGCTCCTGGCACGTCTACCCGCGCGGCGGCCGCTGGCGCAAGCCGCGCCGCTCCGCCTGGGTGGTGCTGACGGGGGAGGGGCAGGAGGCGGTCCAGTTCGGCGGCCCGACCCTGCGCATCGTTGCCGCTGCCAGGCTCGGCCGTGACCCGCGGCTCGCCCGGCTCGGGCCAGACATCCTCGCGCCCGACTTCGACCCGGACGCCCTCCTCAGCTCCCTTCGCACCGATCCGGCCCGCGCGCTCGGCGACGTCCTGCTCGACCAGGCCCTGGTCGCCGGCATCGGCAACATCTTCAAGAGCGAGGCCTGCTTCGCCGCCCGCCTCGGCCCGTGGCGCCCCGTCGGCGAGCTCAGCGACGAGCAGCTCGGCGCGGTCCTCGCCGCCGCCCGCGCCCAGATGCTCGCCGCGGTCGCCGGCGGCCGCCACAGCTACGCTGTCTACCGCGCCCGCCGCCCCTGCCCGCGCTGCGGCGGCCGCATCGCCTCCCGTGGCCAGGGCGACGCCAACCGCACCACCTACTGGTGCCCCAACTGCCAGGGTTAGGCGCTTGAGCCGCCGCCCCGCCTACTACCTCGTGGCAGGAGTCGCGCTCGATTGGGAGATGCGGCGGCTGCTGGGGCTGGAGGTGTTCGCCGACGGGCCGCTCGCGGCGCGGGAGCCGGAGCTCAAGGTGCGGCGAGCGCGGCTGCGGCCAAACCGCCTCGGGTTCGCGGTTCCAAGCCAGTTCCGCCTCTCGGTCACGGCCTACCCCGGCGTCCGCCCCGGCGACATCCTCGAGACCCTGCTGCACGAGCTGACCCACCTCCACGTCGGCCGCGCGGCCGAGGCTCATGCGTGGCACGGCCGCACCTTCAAGGCGACGCTGGCGCGGGCGATGGACGAGGCCTACGGGATTATCGGGCCGCCACCTCGGCACACCCGGCACGGCGTCTACGCCGAGGCGATCGAGACCGCGAGAGCCGACGACCGGACTTGAACCGGTGACCCCTTCATTACGAATGAAGTGCTCTACCAACTGAGCTACGCCGGCGCGGTGGCTCATTCTAGGGGGATGGGGGCGCGGTTCCGTCGCGCCCGGCCTCGATGATCCTGGGATGGACAGGGCGCGGCGGGCACGGCGGCGGGAGGGCAACGAGATCGAGTTCTCGCGGATCGTCGCCTTCAGCGACGGGGTCTTCGCGATCGCGATCACGCTGCTGGTGTTGGCGCTCGACGTTCCCGAGCGGCTGGGGGACGAGACGCTGTTCGAAGCGCTCTGGGGGCAGCGCGAGAACCTGCTCGCCTACGCCCTCAGCTTCGCCGTGATCGGGCGCTTCTGGCTCGTCCACCACCGCTTCTTCGGCGAAGTCACCGGCTTCGACGGTCGCCTGCTCGCGCTCAACATCTTCTACCTCGCCTGGATCGTGTTGATCCCGTTCAGCAGCAAGGTGCTCGGCGACCACGGGGGCGAGACCGCCTCGGTCGTCCTCTACGCGGCCAATCTCAGCGGCGTGGTCCTGACCGGGATGTGGATGATCGCCGACGCCCGCCGCGCCGGGCTGACCTCGATCGACGCCGCCTCGGAGCGTGAACAGCGGGCCCGGGCCGGCTACATCGCCGCCGTCTTCCTTGCCTCGATCCCGGTCGCCTTCGTTGCCCCGGGCCTGGCGTCGCTGATGTGGCTGGCCCTCTTCTTCGATCCGGCCAGCCGCTTCGCGAAGGCGCCCGATTAGGCCGCGGCCGGCGGCTCCTCCTCGGCCGCTGCCTCCTCCTCGGCGGGCGGCTCCTCGTGCTCGAGCTGGCCGCAGACCGGGCACTCCGGCTCCGGCACGACCCGCTCCCGCTCGACCTTCAGCGTGCGCAGGTCGGAGATGTGGGCGACGCCGAGCGTCGAGGGCCGGTGCAGGCCGGTCAGCAGGTGCATGATCTCCAGCCCGACCTGGCCGCCGATCATTTCGCAGGCGGGGCCGAGGGTCGCCGCCGGTGAGGCTTTCGCCCGCCGCTCTTCGACCGCGACGTCGAAGAGCGGGTACTCGCGCCGGTAGGCGATCTCCTGGCAGCTGAAGCAGCCGGTCGTGCCCGGCACGTAGAGCGGCCCGACCCGGGCGATCGGCGGGAAGTGGCTCATCGTGATGTAGGGGATGCCGGCCTCGAAGCAGGCCGCGTTGCACCAGCGCTCGATGTCGTGGGCGGGCCAGTCGGCGGCGTCGATGACCACGTCCGAGCCGGCGATGAACTCAGCGATCTCCGCCTGGCTCTCCAGTCGCCGTGCGGTTGAGCTCACCCGCATTTCCGGGTTGAAGGCGCGCAACCGCGCCGTCGCCGCCTCGACCTTGAGCAGTTCGAAGTCGGCGACCGTGTAGAGGGTCTGGCGGTTGAGGTTGCTGGCCTCGACCCGGTCGCCGTCGATCAGCCACATCTCGCCGACCCCGATACTGGCCAGCGAGCGGGCGGCCGCGCCGCCGAGCCCACCGACCCCGAGCACCGCGATCTTCGCCTCGCGCAGGCGACGCTGGCACTCGGACGGCAGCACCGCGCCATCCCCGATGTCGCTGAAGTAGCGGAGCTGGCGATCGAAACGCGCCAGTTCCGCCGCGGGGATCAGGTCGTCGTCCGCCGCGTCCTCGATCACCCCCAGCTCGAGGAACTGGGAGATCGTGTCGGTGACTTCCTTCTCCCCGAACCTCTCCTGCAGCTGTGCGAGCGTGTGCTCGCCGTCGAGTGCCTCCAGCAGCTGCCGCTGTTCCTCGTTGGGCTGCTCGATCTTGATGTCGTTGCCGGCGCTCGGACGCATCAGGTAGACGTCCCCGTCGGGAGCACTGACCGGCTCCGTGGTGCGTTTGATCCGAGGCCGGACCATCTCTCCCCTTTGTCTGGCCGCCGGTCCCATAGCCCGGCGAACTGATTGCACTGGTGGAGACCAACGTATTGATAGAAACAGTTCCGGTGGTAGAAAATTATCTACAAAAACCCCTGCAATTGTTCAGCGAAGGGGCTATAGAGGCAATATGATGGAGTGATCAGGGAGCAAACGAAGATCGGAGATCCCTTGACCCCCAGCAGCAAGAACGACGGCAGCGGCACGACCAAGAAGGTGAGCCGGCACCGAGGAACCCTCGATCAGCGAGTGGTTCGTGCCATGGGCCATCCGGTGCGGGTACAGGCACTTGCCATCCTCAACGAAAGGGTCGCCAGCCCGAACGAAATCGCCAAGGAGCTGGACCAGACCGTCGGCCACGTCAGCTACCACGTCAAAGTGCTGAAGGAGTGCGAGTGCATCGAACTGGTCGACACGGCGCCGCGCCGGGGGGCGATGGAGCACTACTACCGGGCCACCGATCGCGCCTTCCTCGACGCCGAGGAATGGGCCGCGCTGCCGGCCTCGCTCCGTCCCGGGATTAGCGCCAGCGCGATCAAAGCGCTCTTCACCGACGTCGCCTCCGCCGTGCTCGCGGGCACCTTCGACAAGCGCGAGGACCGTCATATCAGCTGGACGCCGATGCTCCTCGACGAGGAGGGCTGGGACGAAGCCAGGACGGCCATGCGAGAGATGCTGGAGCGGGTCTTCGAGATCCAGAGTGCAAGCGCCGAACGGCTGACCGAGGAGGACGCGCCGGGGATCCCGGTCTCGGTCGCGATGATGGCGTTCGAGGCGCCTTCCTCGGAGGACCACAGGGTCGCGCCCTCGAAGAAGAAGAAAAGCTAGCCGGCCAGCTCCCGTGCCCGCGCGAAGGCGGCGTCGATCATCGGCACGGTCAGCTTGCCGGTGAAGGTGTTCTGCTGGCTGGGGTGGAAGCAGCCGAGCAGCGTCCAGCGGCCGAGGTCGGCCTCGGCACCGTGCCCGAAGCGGGGCCGTGGCCGGGGAGCCTCGGCACCGAGGGCGCGGGCGGCGCGGAGGGCGCCGTCCCAGGCGAAGGAGCCGAGGGCGACGATCACGCGGGCGCGCTCCAGCAGCTCCAGCTCGCGCTCCAGGTACGGGAGGCAGCTGTCGCGCTCGGCCGGCGCCGGCTTGTTGGCCGGTGGAGCGCAGCGGACGACGGCGGTGATGTAGGCGTCGCGCAGGCGCAGCCCGTCGCCGCGGTGCTCGGACTCGGGGCGGTTGGCGTAGCCAGCGCGGTGTAGAGCCGCGTACAGCCACTCGCCGGAGCGGTCGCCGGTGAACATGCGGCCGGTCCGGTTGGCGCCGTGCGCGGCCGGCGCCAGGCCGACGATCGCGACCCGCGCCTCCGGGTCACCGAAGCCGGCGAGCGGCTTCGCCCAGTAGTCCTCGCCGCGATAGCGGCGCGGCGGGTCGGCCGCCTGCGCCTCCCGCCACTCGACCAGGCGCGGGCAGCGGCGGCAGGCGTGGATCTCCTCCGCCAGCAGCGCCAACGCCTTGGCCTTGTCTTTGCTCATAGGCTTGTCCGCCTCGCCATGCCCCGGAACCGAATCACGCGCGGCGGCGCCGCGCGGCGCGCCCTGCTCCTGCTCGCGACCGCGCTTGTCGCGAGCGCTTCGCTCATCGCCTGCGGCGGCAGCGATGGTGGCACGACCACCGCTGCCGCCGACAAGCAGGCCGACGCCGAGATCCTCAACAACGTGCTCGCCCGCGAGCTGGCCGCGGCCGCCGCCTACGAGCGCACCCTGCCGCTGCTGCGCGGCCCGGCTCTGGCCAGTGCCCGCCAGTTCCGCGCCCAGGAACAGGAACACGCCGACGCCGTGGTCAAGGCGCTGCGCGGGCTGGGCGAAAAAGCCGAGCCCGACCAGGAAGAGATCGAAAGCGAGGAGGCGCTGAAGAGCCAGGCGGAGGCGCTCGAGTTCCTCTACGACGTCGAAAGCGTCTCGGTCGCCTACCACCTGCGCGCGCTCAGCCATCTCACCTCACCCTGGCCGCGGGCGCTGCTCGGTTCGATCGCCGCCAACCAGGCCCAGCACCTGGTCAGGCTGCGCCGGCTGCTCGGTGCCGACGTTGGCGAATCGATCCCAGAGGCGTTCGAGGACGGCACGATTCCCTCTCCGTCGGAGATGATGGCGGAAGAATGACCGGCCCCCTCTACGCGATCGGCCGCTTCTGCTCGCGCCACCACTACCCGGTGATCGCGCTCTGGGTGGTGCTCGCGATCGCGCTCGTCGCGATCGGCCAGGCCGGCGGCAGCAAGACCAGCGAAAACCTGACGCTGCCCGGTACCGGCTCGACCACGGCGACCGAACTGCTCGAAGACAACCTGGCGCTGCAGGCCTACGGCAGCAACCCGCTGGTCTTCGAAGCGCCGCGCGGCGCCAAGCTGACCGAACCGAAATACCACGGCGCGATCACCGAAACCTCGAAGCGCCTGGAAAAGCTCGGCTACGTCAGCTCGGCGCCGGCGCCGTTCGGCGTCTATGAATCGAATCTCAGCAAAGACAAGTCGATTGGCTACATCCCGGTCGTGCTCAGCGTCGGCCCGGGCGAAATCGACGAAGAGCAGGCACAGCGGGTTCTCGACGCGGCCAGGCCAGCGCGCGCCGCCGGCCTCTCGACCGCGGTCGGAAGCTACGTCGGCCAGCAGCTCTCGAAGCCCTCGACCGAGATCAGCGAGGCGATCGGCCTGGCCGCGGCGGTGATCATCCTGCTCTTCGCCTTCGGCACCGCGACGGCGATGATGCTGCCGATCGTCTCGGCGGTGATCGGGCTGGCCTGCGCGCTCTCGATCATCCGCTTGCTCGAGCACTCCGTGCAGGTGCCGGCGGTCGCCTCGACCCTGGCGACGATGATCGGCCTCGGGGTCGGGATCGACTACGCGCTGTTCATCGTCACCCGCCACAAACTGCAGCTCGCCGAGGGGATGGAGCTGCGCGAGTCGATCGCCCGCGCCACCGCGACCGCGGGCGGCGCCGTCGTCTTCGCCGGCTTCACGGTGGTGATCGCGCTCTGCTCGCTCGCCTTCGCCGGAATCCCGCTGGTCTCGACCCTCGGCTTCACCGCCGCGATCGCGGTTGTCGTCGCCGTCTGCGCCGCGGCGACGCTTCTACCGGCGATGCTCGGCGCGCTCGGGCCGCGGATCAACTCGCTGCGGGTCAAGCTCGGCAAGACCCACCCGGACGACTCTGAGCCGCACGGCTGGCGGCGCTGGGCGGAGCGGGTCGCGAACCGGCCCTGGCGCTCGGCGATCGTTGCGATGATCGTGCTGGTCGTCCTGGCGCTGCCGATCTTCCAGCTCGAGCTGGGCCAGAACGACATCAGCGCTCTGCCCAAGGACACCACCTCGCGTCAGGCCTACGAAGGCCTCAACAAAGGCTTCGGGCCGGGCCTCAACGGGCCGCTGCTGATCGCCACGGAGACGGCGACGGCGGGGGAAGCGGACCCGGCGCTGGCCAAGCTGCGGCCTGAAGTCGAAGCCCTTCCCGACGTTGCCGCGATCGGCGCGCCGGGTTACTCCTCGAACGGCAGGGTCACGGTTTTCACGGTGATCTCGAAATCGGAGCCGTGGGCTGACCGCACCGTCGAACTGGTCGAAGACCTGCGTGAGACCGCGATCCCGAAAGCGATGCAGGGGATCAACGGCAACTCCTACGTCGGCGGCCAGACCGCCGGCTACATCGACCTCGCGACCCAGATCTCCGACAAGCTGCCGCTGATGATCGCGATCGTCGTCGCGCTCAGCTTCTTCGTCCTGCTCGTCGCCTTCCGCTCGCTGCTGGTCCCGATCAAGGCGGCGGCGATGAACCTGCTCTCGGTCGCGGCCGCCTACGGCGTCGTCACCGCGGTCTTCCAGCTCGGCTGGGGCTCGTCGCTGATCGGGCTCGACCACGCGATCCCGATCGTCAGTTTCGTGCCGCTGTTGATGTTCGCGATCCTCTTCGGGCTCTCGATGGACTACGAGGTCTTCCTCCTGACCCAGATGCGCGAGCACTACACGCAGTACGGCGACGAGCGCCGCGCTGTGGTCGAAGGGCTGGCCAACACCGGCCGCGTGATCACCTCGGCGGCGGCGATCATGGTCTGCGTCTTCACCAGCTTCGTGCTCAACGGCGACCCGGTGGTGAAGGAGTTCGGGGTCGGCTTAGCCGTGGCGATCGCGATCGACTCGACCCTGGTTCGCTGCCTGCTCGTGCCCGCGGTGATGGTCCTGCTCGGCAAGCGCGCCTGGTGGCTCCCCCGCTGGCTCGACCGGATCATTCCCCGCATCAGCATCGAGGGCGAGGACTACTTCGCCAAGCGCGACGCCAAACTCGCCGCCGCGGGCGCCAGCGCCGCCGCCGACGGGCCGAAAAGTCGCGATATAGACGACATATCGGCCCATCGGCCAGACTGAGGGGATGTTTCCGCTTAATCTGCCGAATGCGCTGACGTTGCTGCGCATCGTGGCGGTGCCCGTCGTGGTGGTGGCGCTGTTGGGGGAGACGCCGAACGGGGACGCGCTGGCGGCGGCGGTCTTCGCCCTGGCGGCGCTGACCGACGGGCTCGACGGCTACTTCGCCCGCTCGCGCGACGCGGTCACCACCTTCGGCAAGCTGATGGACCCGCTCGCCGACAAGCTGCTGATCATCGGCGCGCTGCTCTCGCTGGTCTCGCTCGGCCGGCTCGCGGCCTGGGTGGCGATGGTGATCATCGCCCGCGAGATCGCGGTCACGATCCTCCGCACGATCGCCGCCGAGCGCGGGATCGTGATCTCCGCCAGCTGGCTCGGCAAGCTGAAGACGGTGCTGCAGATCGCCGCCGTGATCGCCCTGATCGTCGCCGACCCGGCCCCGCTCGGGGTCGACCTGCTGGTCTACGCGGCACTCGTGATAACCGTGATCAGCGGCGCCGACTACTTCTTCGGCCTGCGGCGGCGGATCGAGCAACAGCAGCGGGAGCGAGCTGGAAGTACCATTCGTCTCTAGTACGGAAATGTCTTGAGTAAAAGGCCCATTATCGGCTCTATAAGTCGACTTCAGGGCAGCTTTAGGAATTCTTCTTGACATTTAGGGAAGGAGCTGTTTCTCTCCCGTTCGTTGGGTAACCGCGTGTCTGACGCGGCCGCGCCGGCCTCTGCTGCCTACGTCGAAGCCGGGAGCTTCGCGGGTGGAGTAGCGGCCCGGGCGGCAGCGGCTCGGGCAACGCTCGACGCTCACCCCCGTCGCCTCCGGCTGGACCGGCCCGGGCGTCGCCGGCCGGCTCGCGGTCGATCCTTCCAGCGGCGATCTCCTGGTCGCCGATCGAGCGGCGAACCTGATCCGCCGCTTCGGGTCCGATGGAACGGCCGCCGGCACCTTCGCCGTGGAAGGTCCGGCCGACCTCGCCGTCGCGACGAATGGCGACGTCCTCGTGGTCACCTCAACCGGCAATTTCGTCGACGACTGCACCGCCACCTCCGCCGTCAGGCGCTTCTCGAGTGCCGGGACCGACCTCGGCGCCGTCGGCGCATCGCTGGCGACGTCGGGCGCGATCGCCGTCGACCCAGACCATGGAGGCATCGTCATCGCCTCGCGGGGAAGAAGGGCCGCTAGGAGAGTGAACTCGGGGGCGTCAGCCCTCGAGCCACTCACGCCGGGTCAGGTGGCGAGCGACGTGCTCGCCACTGGCCAGCTCGGCTCGCAGCTCGCCGAGGGTGCCGTAGCGCTCCGCCACGACGTTGTGGCGGTGGATCGTCTCGAGGTTCTCCTGGCGCGCCATTACGAAGGCGTCGTCGGGGAGGTCGGGGTAGCCCTCGACCACCTGGCGCACCATCTCGCGCACGCAGTCCTCGACGAAGCGCGGGTTTTCGTGCGCCTTGACGACGACCGACATCTCGTCGGGCCGCTTCATCAGCTCGTAGATCTCCGAGCTCATCGAGCTCTCGACGATCCGCAGCAGCTCCGGCGCGTCGATCCAGGCTGGGCCGCCCTCGGGGCAGCCGACGTGGAGGGTGCCGATCCCGCGCTGGTTGTGGGTGGCGATCGGGACGACGTCGACGACGCGCTCGATCTGCTCGGGCGAGAAGCCCTCGGCCGCGAGCCGTTCGCGCGAGCGCCGGCGACCATCTCCTGCGCGCACGGGCAGGCGGTCATGCCCTGGGCCTGGACGCCGGTCAGCGTCCGCGTGCCGCGCTCGGAGTCGACCGCGGTGCCGAAGAGGACGTAGATCTCCTGGGTGCTGCGGCCGCTCTCGGGCGTGGTCACCGTCTCCGGGTAGTGGGCCGTGACCGAGACCTCGGCCCGTAGCCCGCCCTGGCGCTCGCGCACCTTCTGGGCGACGTGGGCGGCCAGCACCTCGGCCTTGAAGGCCTCGCCGAGCACGACCTCGTCGATCGCCTCGCCGACGATCTCCTCGAAGCGAGACATGTGGACGCCGGCCTGCTGCGGGTTGAGGTCGACGAAGCACTCGAACTCGGCGTAGAAGAGGCTCTCGCCGCCGTTGACGGAGACCCGGATCACCTTCTCGACCCCGGTCACGCCGACCCGCGAGAGGCTGACCTGCGTCGCCGGCAAGGAGGCCTGGACGTCGGGCGCGGCGGGGGTGGCGGTCGGCTGGCTGGCCATCGACTTATGAAGGGTAGGCGACGGCGACCTTCGGCCGCGTGCCTGGGAACACCGGCGTCGTTCGATTATCCGTTGCGGAGATTTTTTCTGCCTATACTTCGGCGCGGCCGGAGCTTCAGGGCCGGCCCTGGGAATTGGGGAGAGTCGCAGCGGAGGGAGTGACCATCGAACCGTTGGAGACGGTGACCGAGGTGATCGACCGCGAGGGGGAGGAGAGCCCCGTCGTCGAGATCGAAGAGCTGCGTGGCCTCGTCGCCCTGGGACGCGAACGCGGCTACCTGACCTTCGAGCAGATCGCGGCCACCCTTGAGGAGGTCGAGATCACCAAGGAGCAGGTCTCCGGCCTGCACGCGCATCTGGTCGAGCACGGCGTCGACGTGATCGCCGAGGACGGGGTCAGCGCCTACAAAGAGCAGCGCGGCGGCGAGAGCAACGGCCAGGCGAAGAAGGCCGAGCTGGACCTGACGGTCGAGCCGAGCCTCGACTCGCTGCGGCTTTACCTGCGCTCGATCGGCCAGGTCGAGCTGCTGACCGCGTCGCAGGAGGTCGAGCTGGCGAAACGGATCGAGCGCGGCGACATGCTGGCGAAGCGGCAGATGGTCGAGGCCAACCTGCGCCTCGTCGTCTCGATCGCGAAAGGCTATCTGGGGCGGGGGCTGAGCTTCCTCGACCTGATCCAGGAGGGGTCCCTCGGGCTGATCCGCGCGGTCGAGAAGTTCGACTACCGGCGCGGCTACAAGTTCTCGACCTACGCGACCTGGTGGATCCGCCAGGCGGTGACGCGGGCGATCGCCGACAAGGCGCGGACGATCCGCATCCCCGTGCACATGGTCGAGAAGCTGAACCGGGTCGCCCACGTCGAGCGCCAGCTGGTGCAGAAACTGGGGCGGGAGCCGGAGCCGGCCGAGATCGCCGAGGAGCTGCGCTGGCCGGTCGCCGACGTGCGCGACATCCTCCGCGTCAGCCAGCTGCCGGTCTCGCTGGAGAAACCGGTCGGTGACGAGGACGAATCGGAGCTCGGCGACTTCGTCGCCGACGACGCCGTGCTGGAGCCGTTCGAGGAAGCGAGCGAGCACCTGCAGAAGGAGGGCGTGCAGCGGGCGCTGCAGGCGCTGCCGGAACGAGAGCGCCAGGTGATCGAACTTCGCTACGGCCTCGCCGGGGCGGAGCCGCTGACCCTGGAGGAAGTGGGGAAGGCCTTCGGCGTCACCCGCGAGCGAATCCGCCAGATCGAGAACAACACGCTGAAGAAGCTGCAGCGCCTCCCCGAGGCGCAAATGCTTAGAGAAGCCAGCTAATCGGCTTGATTCAGCCAAAAGCTCGCCCTAGCAAAAGTAGCTGCTACTTTTGCTAGGTGGAATTTAGCGGCCGTCCCCTTTTTGACAATCCCCTTGACGCATCGCTGTTCGTACACCGAAGCGAGGTGGAGCGTCTCGAGGCCAACTGCCGCGACGGCATCAACACGCTTGTCTTCGGCGAGCGGGGGTCCGGCAAGACCTCACTCCTACGCCACGTCTTGTTTCGGCTCCGTGAGAGCGAATTTCCGGCCGTGGGAGTCGACGCCGCGCCTGCCGAAAGCGCTCTCGACCTCGTCCGCCTGATAGCGGCCCAGTTGGGGCGAGTTCAGTTCGAGGGCAACAATCCGAGGCATACCTCGGTGGCCGGCCTGGGCGAGGTGGGCGCGGTGTTGGAGGCGATTCGGGCGCTCCGCCCAGGGGAAGATGACCCATCTGGCCCTCGCCTCGCGATTTTGATCGACCTGCCGGCGGGGACGAAGTCAGCCCGTCAGCTCTTCGGCCGGTTTCGTGATGAGCTCTGGCAGCTGCCTTATACCTGGGCGGTGGTTGCCCCCAAGGAGCTGCGCATCGATCTCCTCACTCCTCCCGCCGATGCGTTTTTCGAGGACATCGTCCAGATCGAGCCGCTCACTCCCGCTCAGCAGGAAGAGCTGGTCGCACGTCGGCTCGAGCCGGGGGAGAAAACCCCCTGGCGCCGGCCGGCAGATGGAGAAAGCAGCCCCCGGCGTCTGCTCGAAATTGTCCGGGAGAGCGGCCGCGTCGGGGGAACGCTGGAGCAGCAGCTGGAAGTCAGGGAAAAGCGTGAGCTGGAGGTCGCGGCTCTGGGACGGGCCGCCTCCATGCTCTATGCGGAACTGGAGAACTACGGACCTGCCAGCGCATCCGACGAGGAGCTCCTGGAGCGCATGGGGTGGAGTCGCCAGCGCGCCGCCCAGGTCTTCCGCGATCTCGAGGAGGCCGATTTCGTTAGAGCTGAGTACCGGCCTGGGGCAAGTGGTCGACCCCGCAAGGTCTTCGTCATCATCCCCCCTTCAAGATCATGAGCCAGAAGGCTCTGGCTGCTCTCCGAGAGGGCAACGCGCTTGCGCAGACGCTTACCTTCGAGCAGCTCGAGGCTTACCACGTCCCGTTCGATCAGCTCACCGGCTGCGAGGAGGTCGAGTACGAGCTTCAGTACTGGCTGGGTCGCCGTGGCCGGGTGGCCCTGATCGGTGATAGCGGAGCGGGGAAGTCGAGCGTCATGGCGTCGGTGCTCGGGGCGTTCAGCAGCGCGGTGCCGGACTATCTCGTTCCAACGCGGATCCCGGTAGAGCTCGCCGATGCGGCGGCGATCACCGAGGTCGGCGCATTTGGGCGGCATCTCGTTCGCCACATTCTCAATTGGGCCGTCCCTGAAGCGCTCGGCGCTGCCGAGCAGGCGGAGATAGAGCGGCGGCTCAGCGATATGGAGCGGCGCAGCGGGCGTAAGCGGCGCGCCGGCTTCTCGTTGGGCACGGGTCGTCTCCTCCCGTTCGACGTCAATCTCAGCGGTGATTTGACCGGCGCCGCGTCGGACTTCGAGCGCCAGCTCGGGAATGGAGAGGTCGTGCTGGCCCTCAAGCGCCTCGTGGATTTGTTCAGAGCGCGCGGGTTGGAGCCCTTCCTCGTCTTCGACGACACCGATGCCTGGCTTCAGCTCCCGGGGCAGGAGCGGGCCGCTCGTGAGCTTGCGACCGGCTTCTTTGGCTCGAATGTGAAGATGCTGAGCCGCGAGATCGATTGCGGGTTCGTCTTGGCGGTACATCGCAGCTATCTCGCCCTGCCGGCCTATCAGGCAATCGCCGACTCGCTGGAGGCGGTGAGCCTGCCCACGCTTCCCGACCCCGACGCCGCGATCGTCGCGATCCTTCAGCGTCGGATCGACGTCGATGGGCTCGGGATCGAGGTCGGGGAGGCGTTCGCGGACGATGCGATCCAGGCTTTGGCCGGTATCTATGCGGATGTTCCCGACCTGCGACGGGTGATGGCGATCGCCGGCCTGGCGGTGAGGAAGGCGCACGACGACGACGACGCGACCGTGGTGACGCGCCAGGCCGTAATCGCCGCGCGCTCTCAGCGCGACACGGTTCGAGGCGGCTAGGTCAGCGCGGCTCGAGCACGAAGACAGAAGGCTCGCGCTCGAGCTTCTGCTTGTACTCGTCGAAGCCGGCGTACTGCTCGACGTGCTTGCGCCAGAGGTCGGCGCGCTCCTCGCCGACGGCGACGCGGGCGCGGACGGGGCGGCGCTTGCGGCCGAGCTCGACCTCGGCTTCCGGGTTGGCCTCGAGATTGAGCGACCAGGCCGGGATCTTGGCGTTGCCGGCGTTGGTGTTGATCAGGACGACGTTGTCGCCGTCGGCGAGGTAGACCACCGGCGCGGTGCGCGGCTGGCCCGACTTGCGCCCGGTCGTGGTGAGGAGCAGGACCGGCGCCTGGCCGATCTTGCCGCCGATGCGGCCGCCGCTGAGCCGGTAGAGCGGCGTGTTCAGTTTTCCGGTCCAGCGCAGCCCGCGGGCGCCGAGGGACATCGAGATGCGCGAGTAGAAGCGATCGCTTGGCACGGCGCGTAGAGTAATCGGGATGGCCGAGCCGCATCCCTTCCGCGCCGCCGCCGAAGCGAAGGACGTCGAGCGGCTGGGTGAGCTGCTGAGCGAGGACGTCGTCCTGCACAGCCCGATCCTCTTCCACGGCTTCGAGGGCCGCGCGATCGTCAGCCAGATCCTCGCCCACGTCGCCGCCACCGTTGAAGACCCGACCTACACCGACGAGCTGGTCGAGGGCAACGCGGTCTGCCTGCGTTTCAAGGGCAAGGTCGGCGAGCTCGAGCTCGAAGGCATCGATTTCCTCGAGCTCGACGACGACGGCAGGATCGCCGAGCTGACCGTCTTCATGCGCCCCTTGTCCGCGATCACCGCTTTCAACGAGCAGATGAAAGCGCGGCTGGAAGCGACGCAGGCTTAGGCGCTCGCGGCCCGGCCCTAGATCCGCTCGAGGACGACCCGGCCCGGCCCATCGGCTCGGACCCTCAACCGATCGCCGGGCGCCACTCCGGCCTCCTCGGCGGGAGCCTTGGGGATCGTCATTTGGCGTTTGGGACGCAGCAGAACCTGTCTGCTGCTAGTGGTGATGGGGGAGGCAGGATTCGAACCTGCGTAGGCATAGGCCGCTTGATTTACAGTCAAGTCCATTTGACCGCTCTGGCACTCCCCCGCTAAAACTGGGGTAATTCTATTGGGGTCAGGCTCAGGGTAGATCAGTGAGTCGATTGCCGTTCCGGGTTCGATCTCGAACTCGGAGTAACTTTCTTCCACCGAGCCCGATCAATCGGCCTGCCTCCACACAAGAGGCAGGAATAAACCACCTACGACCATCGCCGGTCAGCACGAACAGATAGTCGACCTTTTCAGGGTTGAACCGCTTCACCGTTTTATTCCAGCTCTGGTTGCCGCCATTAGTCGATAGAGCCACTCGCCACCTGATGTCGCCGTGTCGAAGCCGACCCTGGAAGGTTGATGTCTTGACCTGAATCCGGACCAGCCGATCGTCGAATTGGGCAATCACGTCGACATCGGGGCTGTGGCCGAGAGGTATCCATACGAGCGCCCCTTTTGGCGGTCAGCCACTCCATTGCAGAGAACTCGCCCAGGTCTCCCTGAACGCGGCGGTTGACGGCTCGCTCTCGTCGGTGTGGGGAGGCGGACTGCTCGGACTGGAGCACGAACACATGTTCGCAAGTGCCGCAGACGGAAAGATGCGCACGTAGGGGCGACGGGGTGGATGCGGAAGGATGGGGGCATGGGTCTGCGCTCGCTCGAGGATCGTGTCTACGCCGTCGCCGGGGTCGGCGGTGGGCTGGGGCCGTTGGTCGCGGCGCGACTCGCCGAGGGTGGGGCGACGGTGGCGGGGACTGGTCGCGACCAGGGGGTGATAGACGCGCTCGGCGAGGAGCTGGGGATCCCGGCTGAGCGCTGGGACGGACGGGCGGTCGACCTGCTCGACGAGGAGGCGACGCGCGCCTGGTGCGCGGCGCTGGTCGAGCGCTTCGGGCGGGTCGACGGGCTGCTCCACCTGGTCGGTGGCTGGCGCGGCGGGCAGCCATTGCACGAGGCGCCGCTGGGCGATTGGGAGCTGCTCCACGACCTGCTCGTGCGCACCGTCCAGCACACGACCCGCGCCTTCCACGACCAGCTCGCGGCCAGCGCACACGGCCGCTTCGTCCTCGTCTCCGCCAAGCAGGCGCAGTCGCCCTCGAACACGAACGCCGCCTACGCCGCCGCCAAGGCCGCTGCTGAGGCCTGGACCCTCGCCCTCGCCGACGGCTTCGCGCCGGGCGGGGCCACGGCCAACATCGTCGTCATCGACGCGCTGCTGACGCCGCGCATGCGCGCGGAAAACCCGGGCAGGGACTTCCCGACCTTCACCCCGACCGAGCAGGTCGCCGAGGCGATCGCCTTCCTCTGCTCGGATGCAGGGGAAAAGATGAACGGTCAGCGTTTCCCGCTTACGATGGCGGGATGAGCCCGCGGCCGAAACGCCAGAAAGCGCCCGACGGGATGATGACCATCGGCGAGCTGGCCCGGCGCACCGGGATGACGGTGCGCAACATCCGCGCCCACCAGACGCGCGGGCTGCTGCCGCCGCCGCAGGTCCACGGCCGCACCGGCTTCTACAACGAGGAGCACGTCGCCCGGGTCGAGCTGACCCGCGAAATGCAGGCCGAGGGGCTGAACCTGGAGGCGATCCGGCGGGTGCTCGAGAGCACCGAGGGCTCCTCGGCGGAGATCGTCGACTTCGCCCGCGCCGTGCGCGCCCCGTTCGAGGACGAGACGCCGGAAATCTTCGAGTCCGGCGAGCTGGCGGAGATCTGGGGGGCGAAGGAGCTCGACCCGAAACTGATCAAGCGTGGCGAGAAGCTCGGCATCCTGCGCGAGCTGCCCGACGGCAAGATCGAAGCGTTGAGCCCGCGCCTGCAGCGCGCCGGCGGCGCCCTGGTCGAGCTCGGCGTCCGCCCCGAGGCGGCGCTCGAGACCGCCGACAAGCTGCGCCGCCAGGCCGACGCCGCCGCCCGCACCTTCGTCGACCTCTTCGTGAAGGAGATCTGGGAGCCGTTCGACAAGGCCGGCCGCCCGGAAGAGGACTGGCCGAAGGTGCGCGAGGCCCTCGACCGGATGCGCCCGCTCGCCTCCGACGCGGTCCTGGCGATGTTCCAGATCGCGATGGGCGAGGCGACCGAGAAAGCCGGCGAACGCACCCTCCGCAACGCCGCCAAGGGCACCAAGAAGCGCGCCAAGCGCCGCGGCAGCTGAACGGACTCGCCCGCCGCCGGACCGCATCGGGTCGAACATGGCGCTGACCCCCGCCCAGCGCCTCGAGCAGGGCCAGAGGCTCTCCCAGCAAGCGGTCTCACTCCTGGTTGCATCCGTGAAGGCGGGACGTGCTATGTGCGGGTGACCAAGGATTCGGACCTGCTCGTGCCCGACGGCTCGGAAGCAAATGCGGCAGTCGTACGCTTCCTCAAGCGCCTCGCCGGACGCCCCCAGGACCGCCTCGACCTGAGCGAGCTGGAAGCGATCCACGGCGAGCTGCCGCTGGAGCCGATTCCCGGCCTCGACTCCTAAGTCTCGAGGAAGAAGCGGGGCGGGAAACGGGGCGGAAGGTAGCCCGCGCTCTCCGCTCGTCACGTACTTGGCACGCTTTCGCGCACCACACGTCGCATCTTTTTGTCTACGCTGGCATGATGGAGGCGATGAGGGAAGCGTGGACGGACGAGCGGCTCGATGACTTGGCGAAGCGGATGGACCAGGGCTTCGACCGGGTCGACAAGGACATCCGCGATCTGCGGGGCGAGATGAATGGCCGCTTCAACCAGATCGACGACCGCTTCGAGCGGCTTCAGGGTCGCTTCGACTCGATGCAGCGGATGACGCTCGCCGCCTACATCACCGCGATCCTTGGGCTAATCGCCACCCAGCTCTAGGCTCGAGCTGCCACTTCACACCGGTACGCGAGTGCTACCGCTCGGGACTGTTGACTGCACTCAACGGAACTCATAGCGTGGCCGCGTGGCGGAGGCGCAGCAGAGGATCTACGAGCTCCTGGAGCGGCCGGCGCCCGCGGGCGAGGAGCGCTCGTTCTCGCACTTCGACGCCGAGAGCGCCGGGCAGGCGGACGGGCTGGCCGAGGAGCTGAGCCAGATCGCCGCTCGCGACGGGGTCGACGCGGCGATCGACCGCGCCTACGAGGTGGCCGACCAAGGCTCGCTGGGGGTGGCGAAGTACGCGCTGAAGCTGTTCGTCACCCACGACGACGAGTCGGCCCGCGAGCTGACCATCCCCGCCCCGGAGATCGTCAACAGCGAGCCGTTGCCGCCGGCCGGCAGCGAGGAGGAGGGAGCGACGTGAGCCCACAGCCGCCGGCGACGCCGGTCAACATCAGCGTCACCACCCCGCTGGAGGAGGCCCGGCTCGACTGGTACCGCGAGGACCCGCTCGCCAATGACCACCACCATCACTGGCACATCGTCTACCCGCGCGGCCTCCCGGTCGAAGGGTTCCCGCCGCCACGCCGGACCCAGCCGCGCCAGGGGGAGCTCTTCCTCTACATGCACCAGCAGATGCTGGCCCGCTACGACACCGAGCGCCGGATCGCCGGCCTCGAATCGTGCGAGCCGCTGACCAACTACGGCGGGCCGATCGCGGAGGGCTACGAGCTGCAGGGGTACGGGCCGCGACCGGCGGGCAGCGCGCCGACCAACCTGCAGCGGGTGGCGGCGGTGGAAGCCGGCGGCGCGGAGGCGACGGCGGCGGTGGAAAGCGGCACGCTCCAGCTCACCACCGGCGGCAGCGCCCCGCTCGACCCGAACGCGCTCGGCTGCGAGCTCGAGTCGTCGGCCTGGTACCCCGAACCCGGGGCCGGCAGGGCGCCGCTGCGGTACCGGAACTTCCACGGGGTCGGACACGGGATGATCGCCAGCGCCTCCGAGGAAACCGGGTTCGGTGGCCCGATGCGCTACGTCGAGACGGCGATCCGCGACCCGGTCTTCTACCGCTGGCACCGTCACATCGACGACTTCTCCTACGAGCACCAGAACAGCCTCGACCCCCACGACTTCGCCGAGTTCGCCGCCGACGTGGCCTTCCGCAAGGACGGTTTCGACACCCCCGACATCGCGCTCTGCCTGGCGGAGCAGATCGAGGGGGCCGAGACGCCGGGCTTCGACTTCGCCGCTTGGGGCAGGCGGGAACTCGGCCTCGACCTCGAGCTCGACGGTCCGACCACGAATGAGCTGCTGACCGAATTCGTCCGCTCTGACCTGGCACTCGCGCGGGTCCCAGGTGCCACCCCCGAAGAAGAAGAACTGATCCCCGACGAGTGGCTGCAGGGGGTCGTCCACCTCACCCACAAACCGTTCGTGTACTTCATCCGGGTCGAGAGCCAAGCGCCCCAGCCCCAGGACGTGACGGTGCGGATCTTCCTCGTCCATCACTCCGACGCCGAGGACCGGCGGCGCTGGATCGAGCTCGACAAGTTCAGGGAGACGCTGCAGCCGGGAGCGAACCTGATCGCCCGGCCCGACGCCCGCTCCTCGGTGGTCAAGCGCAAGGGGCTGACCGCGCCCGGCGCCGAGCCGACCCCCTCGACGCCCGGCGACGTCTGGTGTGACTGCGGCTGGCCCTACACGCTGCTGCTGCCGAGTGGCGAGTCGACCCAGGACGGGACCCAGTTCAAGCTGATGGTGGCGGTCACGGACTGGAACAAGGACCGCCTCGGCGAGCCGAAAACCTGCGGCTCGATGAGCTTCTGCGGCGCCCGCGGCGAATACCCGGACGCGCGCCCGATGGGGTATCCGTTCGACCGCAGGATTCCTGGCTACATCCGCAGCGTGATTCGCGACGAGCCGAGCATGGCGATGCGCGACGTCAACGTCCGCTGCACGACCGTACGGCCGACGAACTAGTCCCGCAGCTCCGGCGGCAGCGCCCGCGGGCCGTCCGGGTACATCCAGCCCAACTGCTCCTCGCTCATCTCCAGCGTGTTGGCGAATTCGGGCGGGGCGCCGACGACCAGCCAGAGCTGGTCGGCGTCGGTGTCGTTGAAGAGCTGGCGGACCGCGCCCGGCTCGATCAGCAGCGTGTCCAGCGGCGCCAGGGTCAGCGGCTCCTCGGCGTCGATCCGGACCCGGCCGCTGCCCTCGAGCAGGACGTAGAGCTGCCTCCTCGGCCCGGTGCCGGTGCTTGGTCGAGGCCTGGCCCGGCGCCAGCCGCCACAGCCGCGCCCCCAGCGCGCTCGCCTCGAGCTGCTTGGCGAGGTCGGTGTTCTCGACCTTCATCTGGTTCGACGGCCGCCAGAAGGCGTCGGCGGCGCGGAGCAGGCGGTAGGCCATCGCAGCCATTATCGCCGGGGAGCCGCGGCGTCTTCGTCCTGGTAGCGCCGCAGCAGGCGCTGCTCCTCGTCCCGCCTCGGGAAGCAGAAGAAGACGAGGGTGGCGCCGAGCGCGACGGCGACGATGCCGGCGCTGTAGGCCCACTCGTCCCCCTGCAGGAAGGAGGTCTTGGCGGCGGCGACGATCTGCTCGGTGTAACGCGGGTACTGGGTTGCGGTGTCGGCGGCGCTGGAGAAGGACTTGGTCAGCTCGTTCTGGACGTCGTCGGTGATCCGGTCCTGCTGCGAGGAGGAGGCGATCGCGGCGTTGGCGGCGGCAGCGTAGCCGGCCGTCAAAAGGGCGCCGAGGATCGACTGCATGATCGCGCCGCCGAGGTCGCGCTGGAGGTCGGCAGTGGCCGAGGCCATGCCGGCGCGGGTGACCGGGACCGAGCCGGTCAGCGAGTGCGAGGCGGGGGTGCCGGCGAAGCCGACGCCGATCCCGACCAGGCCGTAGCCGAGGGCGACCTTCCAGTAGTCGATGCCGTCCTTCCAGAGCAGCAGCATGGTGAGGAAGCCGAGCAGGCAGAAGGCGTAGCCGATCAAGAGGGTGAAGCGGGCGCCGCGGGTCTCGACCAGCTTGGCCGAGCGCGGGGCGACGATCACCATCAGCACCGCCGCTGGCAGGATCGCCGCGCCCGAGCCTAGGGTCGAGTAGCCGAGCACGTTCTGGAGGAACTGCTGGCCGACGAACATCGCCGCCATCAGCGAGCCGAAGACGATGATCCCGGCGCAGGCGGCGACCCAGAAGACCCGCCGGCGGGCGATGCCGAGGTCGTAGAGCGGCTCCGGCGCGCGCCGCTGGCGCAGCACGAAGGCGGCGGCGGTGGCGAGGGCGACCGCGACGAGGCCGAGCGCGAGCGTGAGCTTGCCCGGCGCCGGGGCGAGGCTGATCCCCATCACCAGCGTCGCCACCATCACGATCGAGAGCAGCCCGCCCTGATTGTCGACCGGCTTGGTCGTCTCGTTGACGTGGGCCGGGACGAAGCGCCAGGCCATGAACAGGGCGAGGGCGGCGAGGGGGAGGGTGATGAGGAAGACGGAGCCCCAGTCGAACTGCTCGAGCAGGGCGCCGGAGAGCAGCGGGCCGAGCGAGGCGATGGCGCCGCCGAGGGCCGACCAGAGCGCGATCGATTTGGTCCGCGCCGGTCCCGACCAGAGCGCCGTGATCAACGCCAGCGTGGTCGGGAAGGCCATGCCGGCGGCGACGCCGCCGAGCAGGCGGGCGACGAAGAGGACCTCGATCGACGGTGCGAAGCCGGCCAACAGTGAGGCCGGAATCGAGAGGCTCATGCCGAGGATGAGCATCAGCTTGCGCCCGTAGCGGTCGCCGAGGGCGCCGAGGTAGAGAACCGAAGCGGCGAGCCCCAGCGAGTAGCCGACGGCGACCAGGTTGAGCGTGGTCTGGCCGGCGTCGAAGGCCTTGCCGATGTCTGGCAGGGCGACGTTGGCCACCGCGAGGTTGAGGTTGGCGACGGCGGCGACCAAGATCAGCGCCGCGAGGACCACCCCGGCGCGCTTGGGCCCGCTCGCTTCCACCGCGCGGGCCTAGATCTCGATCCAGGTGCCGGTCGGGCCGAGGTTACGGACCGGCGTCGTGCCGACCTCCCCCTCGCAGCCCCAGGACTCGTGGATGTGGCCGCAGACGGCGAGGCGCGGCCGCTTCTCTTCGATCGCCCGCAGCAGCGCCGGACTGCCGAAGTGGGTGCCGTCGCCGGCGCTGTCGCAGTGGCCCTTGGGCGGCGAGTGGAGGACCAGGACGGCGCCCTCGGGGCAGCCGGCGATCATCCCGGTCGCCTCCTCGTCGTCGAGGTCGAAGCTCCAGCTCCAGGGGGTGACCGGGATCCCGGCGCCGAGGCCGAAGAACTCGGTCCCGGCGATCGTCATCCCTTCGCCGTGCAGAACCGTCGCCGCCTCCCAGCCGCGGACCGCGTCGCGCAGGGCGTCGACGGTCTCGTTGTTGCCGGGGACGAGCACGGTCGGGGTCGCGATCGCGGCGAGGACGCCGATCGTCTCCTCGAGGCCCTCGTGGACCGAGGCGAAGTCGCCGGCGCCGATCACGACGTCGGCTTCGGCCGACAGCTCAACCAGCCGCGCCCCCTGGGCTAGGTCGCGGTGCAGATCGCTGAAGGCGAGCAGCTTCACGGTTGGACAACCTACCCTCCCCCGCCCTCACCTGCAGGTGGAAGTAGAGCTCTCACTCGGGCTCGGTGACCTGCTCTTCGACTTTGCCGCCCGGCATCGCGACCAGGGCGACGACGAAGGCGACCGCCATCACCGCGGCGAAGGCGTAGAACACGGTCTGGGTCGCCAGCGCGAAGTCGTGGGGGATGCTCTCGACCACCTTGCCGACCGCGCCGCCGACCTGCTGGGCGCCCTCTTCGGCGCTGCTGCCCTGGCTGATCGCGTCGGCGATTTCGTCGGCGACCTCCTTCGGCACCCCGTGCTCGGCGGCGCTCGCCTCGATGTTCGCCCTGTTCTGGAGGACGAGAACCGAGCCGAGCACGGCGAGGCCGAGGCTGGAGCCGAAGTTACGCACGGTCTGGGTGATCCCGGTCGCCTCGCCGTAGCGGTCGCTGGCGACCCGGTTCATCGCGTCGGTGTTGGCGGGGCTGAGGACGAGCCCGCAGCCGGCTCCGGCGATGACGATGTAGTACCACTGATCGCCGACCGAGAGCTCGGTCAGCGACTGGCCCCAGAGGTAGAAGCCGACGGCCGCGACAGCGCAGCCGAGCACGACCGTCGGCCGCGCCCCGGCTTTGTCGAGGACTCTGCCGCCGCGCTGGGAGGCGACGAAGAACCCGGCGAAGAAGATCATCAGATACTGGCCGGTGTCCGAGGCGCTTTCGCCGAGCGAGATCTGCGCGTACATGCTGGCGAAGAAGAACAGCGGCACGAACGGGATCATCAAGAGGAAGAGGATGATGTTGTCGACCGCGAAGGCCCGGTTCTGGAAGATGCGGACGCGGATCAACGGGTTGTCGATGCGCAGCTCGTAGAGCACGAACCCGACCAGCAGCGCGACGCCGGCGGCGATGCAGATCCAGGTCTCGGGGCTGCTCCAGCCCCAGATGCTCGACTGCATGAAGCCGAGCACGGCGAGCCCCATTCCGGCCGAGACCAGGACCGTGCCGCGGTAGTCGAGCGCGGCCGGGCGCTTCTCGTTGTCGGGCTTCGATTTCCAGGTGAGGAAGAGGGCGATGATCGCGACCGGGACGTTGATCCAGAAGATCGCCCGCCAGGTCCACTCGGTCAGGTAGCCGCCGGCGAGCGGGCCGAGCGCGGTGAGGCCGCCGGCGATGCCGAAGAAGATCGCCAGGGCGCGGCCGCGCTCGCGCAGGGGGAAGGCGGAGATCACGATCGCCAGCGCGGCCGGGAACATGATCGCGGCGCCGGCGCCCTGGATCAGGCGGAAGGTGATCATCCAGGCCTCGGCCGCGTCGCCGGTCGGGGTGGCGCCGCAGAGGGCGGAGGCGGTGGCGAAGACGATGACGCCGATCGTGACCATGCTGCGGTGCCCGGCGATGTCGGCGAGGCGGCCGCCGAAGGCGAAGAGGGCGGAGAGCGCCAGCAGGTAGCCGTTGATGATCCACTGCACGCCCGAGGTCGAGACTCCGAGCTCGTCCTGCAGGGTCGGGATCGCGATCGCGACGATCGTCTGGTCGATGAAGGTCATCGAGACCGCGAAGATCATCGCCGCGAGGATCAGGGTCTTGTTCTTACCGCCGGTTTCGTCCATGCCGTGGCGTTTTGCCACAGGCGTCCCGATTCCTGCCGATGGGCCGATAAGTCGACCTATAGGCGACTTATCGGCCCATCGGCCATGGGTTTCGGTAGGGTCCGCCGAGATGCCTCCCGTCTTCTGGCTCGGCCTCGGAATTGCCACTTTCATCTTCCTCGTCGGCGTTATCGCCGGTGCGCGCTCGCGCTCAGCCAGCCTCGGCAGCGGCGCCGCGATCGGCGCCTATCTCGGCGTGATGTGCGCCTTCCCGCTGCTCGCGGTCGGGCTCGCGACCAGCTAGCCCCACTCCCACTCGGCCTCGATCGCCGGCCCGGTTGTACCGGGCGCATAAACGGTGATGCACTGGGCATAAAGGTAGGGTCGCCGGGTAGGCGTTGATCAAGAGGCCCTTATGAATGGAGCAGGAATGACCGAAGTGACTTCGATCCCTTCAGTCGTGCTCAGGGACAGCGTCGAGATCCCCCAGCTCGGCTTCGGGGTCTTCCAGGTTCCGCCGGCCGAGACCGAGGCGGTGGTTGAGGAGGCGTTTGCGGCCGGCTACCGGCACATCGACACCGCCGCCGCCTACCGCAACGAGGCGGGGGTGGGGGCTGCGATCGCCGCCAGCGGCCTCGACCGCGATGACGTCTTCGTCACCACGAAGCTCTGGAACAGCAAACAGGGCTACGACTCGACCCTGCGCGCCTTCGAGAAGAGCCTGCGGGAACTGCGGATCGACCGCGTCGACCTCTACCTGATCCACTGGCCGGTGCCGAGCGCGGACCGCTACCTCGACACCTGGCGCGCCTTCGAACGGATCCAGGAAGAAGGGCTGTCGCGCTCGATCGGCGTCTCCAACTTCCGGATCGAGGATCTCGAACGGCTCGAGCGCGAGGCCGACTACCTGCCGTCGGTGAACCAGGTCGAGCTGCACCCGGCGCTGCAGCAGGCGGAGCTGCGCGCCTGGCACGCCGCGCACGCGATCGCGACCGAGGCCTGGCGCCCGCTGGCCCAGGGCGCCCTGCTCGGCGAGCCGGCGATCGAGGCGATCGCCGCCGGCCATGGGCGCACCCCCGCCCAGGTGATCCTGCGCTGGCACCTGCAGCTCGGCAACGTCGTCATCCCGAAGTCGGCGACGCCGGCGCGGATCCGCGAGAACATCGCCCTCTTCGACTTCGCGCTGAGCGCCGAGGAGATGGACGGGATCGCGACCCTCGACCGCGGCGAGCGCACCGGCCCGGACCCGGCCACTTTCACCTCGCCGTAGCGCCGCCGCCGCGCGGTCGAGAATCCCGGCGGTGACGGCGGAGACTCGATCGGGTGGCGCGGCGACCGCGCCTGCGGGCGCGGTTGACCGGCGCGCCCTGCGCAAGCGCGGGGCGCTGCTCGTCCACGGCGCGGAGACGAGCGCGGTCGCGGCCCGCGTCGACGCGGCCAGCGCCAGGCGGCTGCGCCGGATCAACGCCGTCTCGGCCACCGCCTTCGTCTTCGGCGGCTCGCTGTTCGCGATCGGCGCCGCGCTTGCCCAGGGCGATCTCGGCGGCCCGCGTCTGGCCACCGCCGTCTATCTCGCCGGCGGCGTCTTCTTCACCACCGGCGCCTACGCCGCCCTGCTGCAGGTGGCGAACGCTCCGCGCGGCGCCGACCCCGACGGCATCCTGCGCACGCCGCCCTGGCGCTGGTGGTCGCTGGAGCCGGGCCGGCTCGACTGGTCGAGCGCGGTGACCTTGTTCGTCGGCACGCTCTTTTTCGGGGTCAGCCTGCTCAGCGCGCTGATCGGCGACCTCAGCGCCGCCCAGGCCGACCGCCTGGTCTGGTCGCCGGAATTCGTCGGCTGCATCCTCTTCCTCGTCTCCGGCCACCTCGCCCTGACCGAGATGCACCGCGACCGCCCGCGCGGGCGCCGCGCCGACCTTGGCTGGTGGATCGTCGTCGTCAACCAGTTCGGCTCGGTCCTCTTCATGGTCGCCGCCGTGGCCGCCTTCGTGCGCCCCGCGAGCGGCGACGCGCTCGCCGTCGGCATCGCCAACTGGGGCACCCTCACCGGCGCCCTCTGCTTCGCCATCGCCGGCGCCATGCAGGAGTTCGAGCGCCCATAGGATGCGCGGCATGGCTGGTGAGGCACGGGCGAACGCGCCGCGCACGGAGAAAGTGCTGCCGGGGGTCTGGCGGCTGCGGCTGCCGTTGCCCTGGCCCGGGGTGCCGCACGGGAATGCTTGGGCGGTCGCAGGCCCGGGGGGCGAGGGGATCGTCCTCTTCGACACCGGCATCGGCGGCAAGGGACGTCTGCGGCAACTCGATCTGGCGCTGGCGCAGGCCGGGTTCGGAATCGAGGACATCGGCCTGGTCGTCTGCACCCACTCGCACGTCGACCACTACGGCCTCGCTGCCGGGATCGTCGAGGCGGCCGGCTGTGAGCTCTGGATGCACCCGGCCTGGGAGCACGTGCGATTGCTCGCTGACGACCCGGCGGCGGCGCTCGAACACCGGCTTGAGGTGGCGCGGCAGAGCGGCGTCCCGGTGGCAGCGCTGGAGCGCTACCGCGAGTCGCGCGAAGGCGACGAAGAGACCGGGATCGACGCGATCCAGGTCCCCGACCGCGAGCTCGTGCCCGGGGTCGAGGTTGAGACCGGGCTCGGCGCCTGGCAGGTGCACGAGACGCCCGGGCACGCGCCCTCGCACGTCGTCCTGCACCAGCCCGAGCGCAAGCTGCTGATCTCCGGCGACCACCTGCTCGGCCGCGTCGTGCTCTTCTTCGACCACGGCCACACGCCCGACCCGGTCGGCGAGTTCCTGCGCAGCCTCGACGCGGTCGAGCCGCTTGACGTCGACCTCGTCCTGCCGGGCCATGGGCGCACCTTCCGCGACCCGGAGGCGAAGATCGCCGAGTCGCGTGACCGGGTCGAGGCCCTGCTCGGCAAGGTGCGCGAGGCGCTGGCCGAGGGCGAGCGGACCGCCTTCGAGATCGTCGCCGAGATCGTCGGCCCGGAGAACGTCAACACGCCGGCCAGCGCTTGGGCGCTGCAGATCGTGCTCTCCTGCCTCGACCACATGGCGATCAACGGTGAGGTGGCCAAGGTCGCCGACACCGACCCGCGGAAATGGACGCTGGCCTAGGGGCGCCGGCCCCTGCCGATACCCTTCGCGCCGTGGCCAGCTTCACTTTTCAGCGGCAGGTTGCCGCCCCGCCCGAGACCGTGTTCGAGGTGCTCACCGACCACGCTCGCTACAGCGAGATCACGCCGCTGCGCAAATCGGCGCTGGAGCGGCAGGGCGAGCCGGCGCCGAACGGGGTCGGCTCGATCCGCGTGCTCAGCGCGGTCGGGCCGGCGTTGCGCGAGGAAACGATCGCCTACGAGGCGCCGACCCGGTTCTCCTACACCCTGCTCTCCGGGCTGCCGGTCCGCGACCACGTCGGCACGGTCGAGCTGACCGCCAGCGCGGGCGGCACCACGGTCGTCTACGCGGTCCGGACCACGCCGACGCTGCCACTGGCCGGGGGCGTCGTCCTCGCCGTCGTCAAGCAGGGCGTGAAGGCACTGCTCGACGGAGTCGTCAAGGAGTCCGAGCGCCGCGCCGCCACCAGCCCTTAGTTTCCCTTGCGCATCCACTTCGCCGCCGGGGCCGGGGACCCAGTCTCGTACCATGACCGGCTCCCTCGATGCGCCCCAAGTTCACCCCGCCCCCGCTCGACCGGCGTGAGAATCGCTGGGCGACGATCGCCCTGCTCGCGGCGGCGATCGTCCTCAGCGCCGCCCTGGTCGGCTACGAGCTGCTGAAACGGCCGGCCGACGTCCACAACCCGGACGCGGTCTTCGTGCCGCAGAAACCGAAGCAGGTGAAGAAGCCGCGCACGGAGACGATCAACTGGCCGATCTTCGGCTACGACCGCGCCCGCACCCGCTACCTGCCGGTGAACGGGATCAAGCCGCCCTTCGACAAACTCTGGCGCTTCACCGACCGGCCGCTGCTCGAGTTCCCGCCGATCTACGTCCGCGGCAGGCTCTTCTTCGTCAACAACAACGCCTACGCCCACGCGCTCGACGCCGACACCGGCAAAGAGTTGTGGAAACGCCGGGTCGGCCGCCTCAACGCCTCCTCGCCGGCCTACTCGAAAGGCCGCCTCTACGTGGTCAACCTCGAGCCGGGCCACGTGCTCAAGCTCGACGCCAAAACCGGGAAGACGATCTGGAAGCGCTCGCTGCCGAGCCGGGCCGAGTCCTCGCCGATCGTGATCGGCCGCAGCGTCTACTTCGGCTGCGAGGACGGCAAGCTCTACGCGCTGAGCACCGTCAACGGCAACGTGCGCTGGGCGACCCAGCTCGGCGGCGAGGTGAAGGCGGCGCCGGCCTACTACGGCGGCAAGCTCTTCGTCGGCGACTACGGCGGCTACATGAACGCGGTCGACGCCGACAACGGCAAGCTGGTCTGGCAGAGCGGCTCGCTGGGGCCGGGCTTCGGCGCCTCCGGCGCTTTCTACTCGACCCCGGCGGTCGCCTTCGGCCGCGTCTACTCCGGCAACAACGACGGCCGCGTCTACAGCTTCGAGACCGGCAGCGGTGAGCTCGCTTGGAGCTACTCGACCGGCGGCTACGCCTACTCGGGCCCGACCGTCGCCAGTACCAAGCACAGCCCGCCGACCGTCTTCATCGGCTCCTTCGACGGCAACATCTACGCGCTCGGGGCGAAGAACGGCAACCTGCGCTGGAGCCGCGACGCCGGCGGCCAGGTGATCGGCTCGCTCTCCGCCGTCGGCGACATCGTCTACGTCGCCGAGTTCACCAACAAAACGACCTCCGGCTTCATGATGCGCAGCGGCAAGCGCGTCTTCCGCTACCCGAAGGGCACCTACTCGCCGGTGATCTCCGACGGCCGCCGCATCTACCTGACCGGATACTCGAGCATCACGGCGCTCCAACCCCACCGGGGGGTGGCGGCGGTAGCGTCGGCGGTTCCGGCGCGTAGGCCGGGAAAAGCCCAGAGTGGAGGCGGTCGCGGAGGACGCTGAGGCTGGTCGGGTAGTTCTGGATCCGGTAGTTGCTGGTGTCGCCGAAGTCCTGGTAGTAGACGAGCATCTTCGTCCGTGGGTGCTTTTTGACCCAGGCGAAGAGCTTGCTGACGAAGCCCGGGTCGTCGCCGGCTTCGACGCCCCACTCGGTGATCGCGAAGGGCTTGTTCGGGTAGCGGTTGTAGAGGCCGGTGAGCGACTTCCATTCGGGATAGGAGGCGTAGAAGTCGGTCCCGGACCAGTCGACCCAGCGGGCGCCGGGCCAGAAGTGGCGGGGGCGGTTGTGGGGCACGGTCGGCGAGCCGGAGGGGAGCGGGCTCCAGATCACCGCGACCGGTGCCTGCGGCAGGCCGCCGACGGTGGCGTTCAGTGGCGGCAGTCCGGCTTCGGCGAGGCGGCGGTTGATCGCCTTCGCCTTGCCGCCGCCGTGGACGATCACGTAGATGCGGCGGAAGGCGAGCTTGTACCAGCGCGGCCGGTGGGCGGCGTCCTTGAGCGCCCCGGCGCAGTCGTAGGCGGCGTAGACGTTGAGGCAGCGGTTCGGCTCGCCGAGCGGCCGGATGTAGGCGCGCATCTCCTTCTCGTGGAAGAGCCGGTTGAGCCGGATCAGGTACTCGTCGCCGTCGCCCTTGGCGATCCCGCGCGGGCTGATCAGCTCGTGCCCGTCGTTGTTGTCGGCGGTGGTGATGTGGACGACCGGCCGCGCCTGCGCGGTCTGCCAGCGCTGGATCGAGTCGGGGAAGTCGCTGCCCCAGTTGCGGAAGGACTGGATCAGGGCCGGGTGCTTGTTCACGTCGTCCGCGAACTGGCCGAAGTCGGCCATGTCGCCGGTGTCGGAGATCCCGAACCAGACCTTCTTGCCCCGCGGTTCGAGCAGGTTGACGGGCGCGGCCGCGAGGGGCGCGGCGAGCGCCAGAGCCAGCACGGTGAGGGCGGCGAGCGCGCATGCCGCCGCCTGGACCTTGTGTCCGCGGGTCATCCGCGTCCTCTTCGACCAGCTCTGCGCATGCCCTTCCCAACACGTGCACGGCGGGTTTCGGTTCGGCGCTATTAGGGCAGAAAGGTTGTGTAAGCAGCCCCGAAGGAGGAGAGATGTCGACGCTTGCAGTCATCGCAATAGTCGTCGCTGTGCTGATCGTGATCGCGATCGTCGTCTCGGTCGCGCGCAAATCGAACGAGCGCCGCGAGTTGGGCCAGGCTCAGACGAAGGCGCAGCACGACGACGTTCGTCACCACGAGGAGCGCGCCGGCGAGCGACGCACCGAGGCCGCGGTCGCCGAGGAGAAGGCGAAGCGGGCGAGGGCCGAGGCCGAGCTCGACGAGGAGAAGGCGCAGCGGCGTGAGCAGGAGCTGAACGAGAGAAGCTGAGCGCCCGCCCGGCGTTCCGCCCGAGAAGGAGGAACCGAACCATGGCGCAGACCAAAACGCGCTCGAAACCAAAACCGAAAACGAAAGCGCAGTCGAAACCGCAGTCGAAACAGAAACCGAAAACGAAAGCGCGACCCTCGCGCAGCAAAGCGAGGAAAACGAACACGACCCGCAAATCGAATTCGACGAAATCGAATTCGACGAAATCGAACGCGATGAGCAAACCGAGAGCGATGGTGGAGACGGTCGAGGAGACCGCGAAGGACGCGGGCCATGCGGTCGGGAACGCCGCCGGCAAAGCCGGTCATGCGGTCGGCAAAGCGGGGCACGCGGTGGGCAAAGCCAAAGTGCCGCTGATGGCCGGGGGCGCGGCGCTCGCGGGGGTCGCCGGAGGCATGGCGCTCGGCAACCGGCAATCGCACCGGCACCGCGGACTCAAAAGCAGCCTCAACCGCAGCTTCAAAGGAGGCATCAAGGGGCTGGACTCCGATGACCTCGCCAAGGCGGCGCGGAAGGTCGGCGACTTCAGCGCCCAGATCGGGGAGCTGGCGATCGAGGCGCGCCGCATCCGCGAGGAGTCGAACGGCAAAGCGAGCCGCTCGCCGATCGAGGTCGTGCTCGACGGGCTTACGGCCAGGCGCGGGGCTGGCCGCCGCTAGGCGGCCAGCGCGGCGGGGTGCTCGGCGACGATCGCCAGCACCTCGGGCGCGTACTTGGAGATGAAGCTGGGGCCGACGCCGTTGATCGCGATCAGCGTGGCGGGGTCGGCTGGGCGCAGCGCCGCGATCGCGGCCAGGGTGCGGTTGTTGGCGACCGTGTAGGCGGGCTTGCCGGCGGCGGCGCGCAGCCGCCACGTTTTCAGCGCTTCGAACAGGGGCGCGTCGGCGGCGGTCAGGTCGGGCGGCGGCGCGGCCGGGGCCTTGGCGCCCTGCGGCCGGCGCACCGCGATCGTCTCCGGGTCGGGCAGCCAGTCGCGCCCGTCGCAGATATCGCAGCAGCGCTCCAGCGGCGCCCCGGCGGTGCGGTCGCTGAAGTGGTCGAGCAGCGAGCGCCGGCGGCAGCGGTCGTCGTAGATGAAGGCTTTGATCGCGTGGTAGGCGCGCCAGCCGCGCTCGTGGGCGATCGCCAGCTCCGGGTCGCCGGCGCGCTGTTCGTTGAAGCGGACGAGCCGGCCGAGGTCCATCTTCATCGCCAGCAGCACGGCGCGGGCGGGGAGGCCGTCGCGCCCGGCGCGGCCGGCCTCCTGGTAGTAGGCCTCGACGCTGGTTGGGATCGTCATGTGCCAGACCGAGCGCACGTCGGCCTTGTCGACTCCCATCCCGAAGGCGTTGGTGGCGACGATCACGTCGGCCTCGCCGCCCATGAAGCGCTGCTGGACCGAGGTCCGCGCCTCCGCTTCCATCCCAGCGTGGTAGGCGAGCGCCGGCCGTCCCGCTTCGCGCAGGCCCGCGACCAGCTGCTCGGTGTCCTTGCGGGTGCCGCAGTAGACGATCGCGGGCCGGTTGGCGGGGTCGGTGAGGCCGGCCTCGAGCAGCGCCTGGCGCCGCCCCACACTGCCCTTGCCCTCGAGCGGCACGACGTCGAAGGAGAGGTTGGGACGGTCGAAGCCGGAACGGACCTGGAGCGGCTCGCGCATCCCGAAGCGGGAGGCGATCTCGGCCGCGACCGGCTTCGTCGCGGTCGCCGTGCAGGCCATCACGGTCGGCCGTCCGAGCCGCTCGGCGATCTCCGGCAGGCGCAGGTAGTCGGGGCGGAAGTCGTGCCCCCACTCGGAGACGCAGTGGGCCTCGTCGACCGCGAGCAGGTCGATCCTGCGTTGCCCGATCGCGTCGAGGAAGACGCCGGAGCCGAAGCGCTCGGGCGAGCAGTAGACGATCCGCGCCTCGCCGCCGCGGACCTGGCCGAGCGCCCGCCGCACCGCCTCGCCCTCCATGTTCGAGGAGATCATCGCCACCGGGTGGCCGGCCGCGGTCAGCCGCTGCCACTGGTCCCGCATCAGCGCGATCAGCGGCGAGACCACGATCGTCAGCTCCTCGCTCGCCAGCCCCGGCAACTGGTAGCAGAGGCTCTTGCCGCCCCCGGTCGGCATCACGATCAGCGAGTCACGCCCCGCGAGCGCGGCTTCCACGGCCTCCTTCTGCCCCGGCCGCCAGGATGCGTAGCCAAGCTGCGCGAGAAGCGTGTCGGCTCTTTCTCCGGCGGAGCTCATCAAGCTCGTCAGCCTAGCTTGGGCCTCAGAAGCCGAGGACGTCGCTTCCCGGAGGTTCCGGCAACCACGGCTCCGACCACTGGGTGACGCCGCGGGTCAGCTTCTTCGCCTCCTCCGGCCCCCAGGTGCCGGGCTGGTAGGGGTGGACCAGGCCGGGCTCGTCGAGCAGCGGCTGGACGATGCGCCAGGTCTCCTCGATCGTGTCCTGGCGGGTGAAGAGTTCGTGGCGGCCGGCGATCGCGTCGCCGAGCAGCCGCTCGTAGGGCTCTGGCTCCGCTCCGGGGACCTTTTCGAACAGCACCTCGAGGTCGGCCGGCTCGAACGCCTCCTCGCCGGCCTTCTTCGCGTAGAGGCGCATGCGGGAGCCGGGCCGCGGCTCGATCCGCAGCGTCATCTGGTTCGGCTCCGGCGTGCGGCCGTGGCCGATGCCGAGGTTCGGCGGCCGCTTGAAGACGACCGTCACCTCGCTCGCCTTGACCGGCATGCACTTGCCGGCGCGGACGAAGAAGGGGACGCCGCTCCAGCGCCAGTTGTCGACCTCGAGCTCGACCGCGGCGAAGGTCTCGGTGGTCGAGTCGGGGGCGACGTCCTTGACGCCGAGGAAGCCCTCGTACTGGCCGCGCACGTAGCGCTCGGGGTCGGCGGCCCGCATGGCTTTGAAGAATTCGAGCTTCTTGTCGCGGATCGAGTCGTGGTGGTTGCCGGTCGGCGGGCCCATCCCGACCAGGGCCAGCACCTGCAGGGCGTGGTTCTGGATCACGTCGCGCATCGCCCCGACCGCGTCGTAGAAGCGGCCGCGGTCGTCGACCCCGAAGTCCTCGGCGATCGTCATCTGCACGTGCGAGACGTGCTCGCGGTTCCAGACCGGCTCGAGCAGCGAGTTGGCGAAGCGCAGGTAGGTGATGTCCATCACCGGCTCCTTGCCGAGGTAATGGTCGATGCGGAGGATCTGGTGCTCCTCCAGCACCGCGCAGAGCTCGGCGTTGAGCTGGCGGGCCGAGGCGAGGTCGTGGCCGAACGGCTTCTCGATCACGACGTGGGCGCCCGCGGTGAGGCCGGCCGCGCCGAGCCCCTGGACCACGGTGGCGAACAGCGAGGGCGGGATCTCGAGGTAGAAGACCGGGTTCTCGGCGTCGCCAAGGGCCGCCTTGACCCGCTCGAAGGTGGCGGCGTCGCCGTAGTCGCCCTGGACGTAGGTGAGGCGGGCGGCGAGGCGGCCGAGCACCTCCTCGTCGGGGTCGCTGACCGTCGCCTCGATCGCGGCGCGGGCGTGGCGGCGCAGCTGTTCGTCGTCCCACTTGTCGATCGCGACGCCGACGATCGGGCAGGCGAGCCTGCCGGCAGCCTCGAGCCGGTAGAGCGCCCGGAAGGTCATTTTCTTCGCCAGGTCGCCGCTGATGCCGAAGATCGCGAGGACGCCGGCGGCGGTCTCGGAGCGGTGGTTGGCGGCCGTGCCCATCGGCGCGCAGGCTACCCGCTCGGCGCGCCGTCGATCCCCAACCGAACACGCGTCTGCTCTGAGGCACCTATGCGGTGCCCTGGAGCAGACGCGTGAGTAGGATGCGGCCGATGGAGCTTGGGATCGTCGGTCTGGGGCGCATGGGCGCGAACATGGCGCGCCGCCTGATGCGGGACGGCCACCGGATCGTCGCCTACGACGTCAACCCCGACGCGGTCGCGACGCTGGCCGGCGAGGGGGCGGAGGGGGCGGAGTCGCTGCAGGACCTGGCGGCGAAGCTGAGCGCGCCGCGCTCGGTCTGGGTGATGGTCCCGGCCGGGGAGATCACCGAGCAGACGGTCGACGCCGTCGCCGCGGTGCTCGATCCCGCCGACGCGATCGTCGACGGCGGCAACTCTTATTACCGCGACGACATCCGCCGCGCCGCCAAGGTCGACGAGCGGGGGATCGACTACGTCGACTGCGGGACCAGCGGCGGCGTCTTCGGCCTCGAGCGCGGCTACTGCCTGATGATCGGCGGCCCGGAGCGGGCGGTCGAGCGGCTCGACCCGATCTTCGCCACGCTGGCGCCCGGCGTCGAGTCGGCGGAGCGCACGCCGGGGCGCTCCGGCGAGGTCACCCCGGCCGAGAACGGTTACCTGCACTGCGGCCCGAACGGGGCCGGCCACTTCGTGAAGATGGTCCACAACGGGATCGAGTACGGGATCATGGCCGCCTACGCCGAGGGCCTCAACATCCTCAATAACGCCAACGCCGGCAAGGTCGAGCGTGAGGCCGACGCGGAGACGGCGCCGCTCGATCACCCCGAGTACTACCAGTACGACCTCGACCTGCCGGAGGTGACCGAGGTCTGGCGCCGCGGCAGCGTGATCGGCTCCTGGCTGCTCGACCTGACCGCGGCCTCGATGCAGGAATCGCCGGACCTCTCGGATTTCGCCGGCCGCGTCTCGGACTCCGGCGAGGGCCGCTGGACCTCGATCGCCGCGATCGACGAGGGGGTGCCGGCGCCGGTCCTGACCGCGGCTCTCTACGAGCGCTTCGCCTCGCGCGGCAACGACGAGTTCGCCGACAAGGTGCTGTCCGCCATGCGCAAGCAGTTCGGCGGCCACGACGAGAAGCCGAGCTAGCGGTGGCGCCGCAACTCGAGGTCGTCGCCGACGAGAAGGCGGCGGCGCGGCGGGCGGCGGAGCTGATCGCCGCGGCCGGGGCCGAGGCACGGGCGGCGCGCGGCCCGTTCGAGCTGGCGATGAGCGGCGGCCGCTCGCCCTGGGCGATGCTGGCGATCCTCGGCGAACTGGAGCAGATGCCCTGGGGTGAGGCGGCGCTGTTCCAGGTCGACGAGCGGGTCGCCGCGCCCGGCGACGAGGCGCGCAACCTCACCCACATGATCCTCGGCCTCTCGATGGAGCACCAGGCGGCGCTGCGGCCGATGCCGGTCACCCAGCGTGACCTCGAGGCGGCGGCGCGCGAATACGAGTCGTCGCTGCCGGAGCGCTTCGACCTCGTCCACCTCGGGCTCGGCGCCGACGGCCACACCGCCTCGCTGGTCCCCGGCGACCCGGTGCTGGAGGTCGACGATCGTCGCGTCGCCCTGACCGGGGGCGAGTACCAGGGCCACCGCCGCATGACCCTCACCTACCCCGCGCTCGACGCCGCCCGCCAGATCCTCTGGCTGGTCACCGGGGCGGACAAGCAGAACGCCCTCGCCAAGTTGCTCGCCGGCGAGGAGTCGATCCCCGCCGGTCGGGTCCGCAACGACCGGATGGTCGTGGTGGCCGACGCGGCCGCGGCGGGCGAGTTGTAGCGAGCGATTGCGTTAGCGAATTCGCTAACATTCGGTGGATGTCGAGGTCACCCGCCTCATTGATTGAGGAAATCCAGCGCCGCAGCGGTCTCAGTCAGGCCGAGCTGGCCCGCCGGGCGGGCATTCCGCGCTCTGTTCTCAACGTCTACCTGAGGGGACGCCGCGAGCCGGGCACCGACGTCCTGCTCAAACTGGCTGCGGCGGGAGGGCAGGAGCTCCAGCTCGCCGAGCGCAAGCCACCGGTCGACCCAGAGCGGGCAAGCAAGATCCTCGTGCAGGTTCTCGAGCTGGCTGAGGCGCTTCCGTTCAGGCCGCGGGCGGAAATGGAGTTCCCGCCGCTGGCCGAGCGGCTGGCGCGGAAGGGTGTGGCATGAGCGAGCTCGTCGACAAGCTGTTCGCGCTTCATGACGCGCTCACGGCGGAGTCGCTGCCGCACGCCTTCGGCGGGGCGATCGCGCTCGCCTACTGCGTTGAGGAGCCGCGGGGCACCCGAGACATCGACGTCAACATCTTCTGCGACGCCGCCAACGCCCAGAAGGTCTTGGGGGCACTGCCGGAGGCCGTCGAAGTGAGCGCCGATGACATCGAGCGGGTCGAGCGCGACGGCCAGGCGCGCCTCTTCTGGGACGGGGTCCCGATCGACGTCTTCCTCAACAACGTCCCGCTGCATGAGGCCGTGTCGAACGCGGTTGTCTGGGTTCCGCTCGAGGGACGTCAAGCACCCGTTCTCGACTGCGCCTCCCTGGTCATCTTCAAGTCTCTTTTCGATCGCACTAAGGACTGGGCCGACATCGAGGCGGTTGCGCTCGCGACTCCGGAGGACATCGAGACCGCGGCGGAGACCGTGGCCAAGCTCATCGGCGAGGACGACGACGCTTACAGGCGATTGGCGGCGATTCGCGCCGCCAATCCGGCTTGACTCAGACCGCGGGGTCGAGCGCGACGGCGTGGTTGGCGACGATGCGGTTGTCGGGGTCGTAGCGGCGCTTGACCTCGGCGAGGCGGGCGCAGGTGTCGGCGGGGAGGATCGCGTCGGCGTCGCAGGGCGAGTCGATGAAGTTGAAGTAGCCGCCGTCGGCGCGGAACGGGGCCATCGCCTCGTCCAGCCGCTTCAGGTCGCGGGGGACGGTCTCGGCCGCGTCCGGGGCCATCAGCGCGCCGACCGCCGACATCACGAAGGGGAACTCGAGCCGCTCGAGCGCGCCGCTGCCCTCGCTGCGCCGGGACAGCGCGCCGCCGAGCTGGCGCAGCTCGGCGAGCAGCAGGGTCGAGCCGGTCTCCGGGCCGGGGCCATTGGCGACGAAGGCGTCGATCGCCGCGTCGGTCAGCTCACCGATCGGGGCGTGGGTGGTGAGGCCTGGAACCGGCTGCTCGGGGTCCATGTGGATGCGGCCGAGGCCGGCGGCGGGCATCGGGCCGAAGGTGTCCATGATCGGCTCGCCGATCGCCCGCAGCGGCGCGATCAGCTCCGCGCCGGCCTCGTTGCCGCCGGTGAAGGCGCCGTCGATCGTGATCAGCGCTTTGCCGCGCAGCGGCTCCGGCACGTCGGGGATCGGCGGCGGTCGCAGCAGGCGGGCGACCGTGGTGATCTCCTCGGGCGCGGTCTCGGCCCAGTCGCGATAGGCGCGGAAGGCGCCGGCGCCGCCTCGGCCGGGAAGATCAGGATGCCGCCGTAGACCTCGGCGATCGGCAGCAGTGCCAGGTGCAGGGCGGTGACGATTGCGTAGCCGCCGCCCCCGCCACGCAGCGCCCAGAACAGGTCGGGGTCGTCGCTGGCGGTGACGCTGCGCTGCTCGCCGGCCGCGGTGACCACGTCGATCCCGGTGACGTTGTTGCAGGCGAAGCCGTACTGGCGGCCGAGCCAGCTGAGGCCGCCACCGAGCGTGTAGCCGACCACGCCGACGTCGGGCGAGGAGCCGGGCAGCGAGGCCAGCCCGTGCTCGCCGGCCGCCTCCGCCAGCTCCAGCGAGAGCACGCCCGCTTCGACCCGTGCGGTGCGCTCCTCGGGGTCGATCGCGATCCCGCGCATACGCTCGGTCTTGAGCAGGATCGTGCCGTCCAGCGGCGGCAGCGGGCTGGCGCCGTGGCCGCTGCTCTGGCCGGCGACCCGGAGTCCGTTGGCGGCGGCGAAGCCGACCACGGCGGTGACGTCCGCGGCGCTCTCGACGAAGGCGACCGCTGCGGGCTGCTGATCGACCGCGAGGTTCCAGGCCAGTCGCGCCTGGTCCCAGTCGGGGTCGCTGGGGGTGGCGATGCGGCCGGAGATCGTCAGCTCGGTGAAGTCGCTCATGCGGATCCTCCTCGTCGTCAAGTCAGGGTCAGACGGTTGACGGAGTCCCCGCTCCCCACCGAACACTTCGCTGACCATAGCCGGGGGGAAAAGGCCGTGGGCGGCGACGCCGGGGTCGGCCTCGAGCCGCGCGGCGAGGGCGGCCGGATCGCCGATCGGGCCGCGGTAGTCGGCGATCACGCCGCCGTCGGGGCTGGGCGGGACGTCGCGGCGCTCGACCTCGGGGCCGAGCCGGGCCAGGGTCGAGGCGGCGCCGAACCCGAACAGCTCCAGCGGGACTGGGCCGCGCAGGGAGTCGACCGGCTTGCTCGAGTCGCCGATGACGACGAAGCGGGCCGCCGCCGCGGCGACGACCTTCTCGCGCAGGTGGGCGCCGCCGCCGCCCTTGATCAGCCAGCCGTCTGGGGTGACCTCGTCGGTGCCGTCGATCGCGAGGTCGAGCCGCTCGAGCCGGTCGAAATCCTCAACCGGGATGCCGAGCGCGCGCGCCTGCTCCTCGGTCGCGACCGAGGTGGCGACACAGCGGATGCCGTCGAGGCCGCGCTGGGCGAGCGCCGGTAAGAGGAAGGCCACGGTCGAGCCGGTGCCGAGTCCGATCGTCATCCCGTCCTCGACCAGCAGCGCCGCCGCCTCCGCCGCCGCCCGCTTCTCCGCCTCCGCCGCACTCACCCGCCGCACTCTATAAAGCGGTCGGTGGGCCGATAAGTTGCGCCAGGGTCAACTTATCGGCCCACCGACCTATAGTCGGCTCGATGGACGCACGGCTTTGGGTTTCAAGCGGCGGTGAGGCGCCGCGGAGCGTGGCGCTCGCGGGGGAGCGGACGGTGGTGGGGCGCTCGCCGGAGGCCGACGTGGTGCTCGCGGACGAGGCGGTCTCCTGGAACCACCTCGAGATCGAGCGGCGCGGCGAGGTGCTGATGGCGACCGACCTCGACAGCCGCAACGGGACCGCGCTCAACGGCGAGCCGCTCGACCGGCCGCGGCGGCTGCGCGATGGCGACACGCTGATCGTCGGCGGCCACCGGCTCGAAGTCGCGACCGGGCCGGTGACCCCGGTCGGGGCGACGCTGCCGAGCAGCGCTCCGTCGGTGGCGCTGAACGAGGAGGAGCGGGCGACGGCGACGGCGCTGGTCGCTCCCTATCGCAGCGAGGGCGCCTTCGCCGGCCGTCCCGCCACCCGGGCGGAGATCGCGGAGGCGCTGCACGTCAGCGAGCGCACGGCGCAGCGGCGGCTCGACGCGCTAGCGGCCAAGCTCAACGTGCGCGCCGACGCCGGGCGCGACCGGCCGCGGCAGATCGCGGCGCGGGTGATCGAGCTGGGACTCGACCGGCCGCGTTGAGGGCCGGGTGTTCGGGTGGCCCGGAATGGGCCAGACGTGGCCCGAGTGGGGGCGCGGGTGTCGTTTTCGTAAGCGGGTGCGGGGCGCAGGATCGGTTGGGCAGCACCTACCAACCGAAAGGACATGCCATGCACTACCGCACCGTTCTCACCTCATTGCTCGCGCTCCTCGCGCTTGCCCTGCCGGCCACGGCCGCGGCGGCGCCCTCGACGGGAGCTGTCGTTTTCTCCAAAGCGACGACCGTGGACGGCGTCGCCAAAGGCGGGCTGTTCGCGGTTCGCGACGGGCGGCTGAACCAGCTGACCGAAGACCCGACCGACACCGAGCCGGCCTTCGCCGCCGACGGGCGCACGATCGCCTTCGTCCGCGCCGGTGACCTCTACTCGGTCCGCCCCGACGGCTCCGGCCAGCGGCGGCTGACCAGCGGCCCCGAGCTTCGACTCGGTGCCGATCGTCTCGCCCGACGGGCGCACCGTCGTCTTCGAGCGGCGGGCCACGGCCGCCGGCGCGGCCGATCTCTACAAGGTCGGCGCCAAAGGCGGCGGCGTCCGCGCCCTGACCAGCGGCGTCGCCGACGACCACGACGCCGAGTTCTCGCCCGACGGCCGCGCGATCGTCTTTGTCCGCGGGCTGGCCCGCAGCGCCACCAACAGCGCTGAGGACCTCTACTCGGTGCGGCCGAGCGGCGCGGGCCTGGCGCGGCTGACCCGGACCCCCGGTGTCGACGAGTTCGAGCCGCGCTACTTCGCCGGCGGCATCGTCTTCAGCCGCGGAGAGAGCACGGAAGGGCCGGCCGCCTACGCCGACATCTACACGATGCGGCGCAACGGGGCCAAGGTGAAACCGCAGGTGCGCGGCGTCGGCTCCGCCTACGTCGAAGACGTCGGGGCTGAAGGCCGCACGCTGCTCTTCCGCCGCGACCAGGGCCTGTGGGCAAAGCGGATCGGCCCGGCAAGGCGCGCAAGCTCTGCCAGCTGCCCGACCAGTCGCAGACCAACGGCGTCTTCTCCTCCGACGGCAAGAAGGTCGCCGCCTTCGTCGCCGTCGAAGGGCGCCAGCAGCTGGTCTCGATCGACGTCTCCACTCGCCGCCAGTCCGAGCTGGCGGAAGGGTTCGAGGTCGATTCCAAAGACGGCACTGCGATCGGACCGGTGATTGCATGGCAGCCGGTCTGACGGCCTCATAGGTCGTCACGCGGTGTCCTCGGGACCCGGATAGCGCTGCTATCCGGGTCCCTTGCGTCCTTGCGTGACAACCTCTGAGCCTCGTCAGGGAGCGGTATAACCGCCAGGTGGGTCAACTCGAGCTTGGGGAAACGCTAGCCGGCTACCGGATCGACGGGCTGATCGCGCGCGGCGGGATGGGGGTCGTTTACCGGGCGACGCACCTGGGGCTGGAACGGCCGGTGGCGCTGAAGGTGATCGCCCGCGAGCTGGTCGACCGCGAGGGGTTCCGCGAGCGCTTCCTGCGCGAGTCGCGGCTTGCGGCGCGGCTCGACCACCCGGCGGTGGTGCCGGTCTTCGACTCGCGCGAGGTCGACGGCGAGCTGATCGTCGCGATGCGGCTGGTCGCCGGCGGGGACCTGCGGCGGCTGATCGACCGCGAGGGGCCGCTCGAGCCGGCGCGGGCGATCGCCCTGCTCGGCCAGGTCGCCGAAGCGCTCGACGCCGCCCACGCGGCCGGCATCGTCCACCGCGACGTGAAGCCGCACAACGTCCTGGTCGAAGGCGACCGCGCCTACCTCTCCGACTTCGGCCTCGCCAAGGCGCTGGGCGAGAGCCAGCCGAGTGGCGCCTCAGTGGTCGGGACCGCCGAGTACATGTCGCCGGAGCAGTGGCGCGGCGGCGCGGTCGGGCCCGCCGCCGACATCTACTCGCTCGGCTGCGTGCTCTACGAGGCGCTGACCGGGATCGTCCCGTTCGCCCGCAGGGAAGCCGAGACCGAGCCGGAGATGCCGGCCGGCCTCGACGCGGTGATCGAGCGCGCCGTCTCGAAGGACCCGGCGGACCGCTACCCGAGCGCCGGGGCGCTGATCGCCGCCGCGCGCGAGCGCGAGGGCGCCGGGATGGCGGTGACGCGGGTGCTCTCCGAGCCGGGCGAGGGCGGCCCGCGGGAGCGGGCGACGGCGGCCACCGGGCTCGACTCCGGCGGGGAGGGCCGTCGCCGCGCGCTGCGGCGCAGCAGGGCCCTGATCTGGCTCGGCGCCAGCGCCGTCGCGATCGCGGCCCTGGTCGTGCTCCCCCTGCTGCTCTTCCGCGGCGGGGTCGAGGTATCCGAGCCGATCCCGGCCGGCGCGGCGCCGCTGCGAGTCGCTGCCGGCCCCGAGGCGATCTGGGTCTCGAGCGAACGCGACGGCACCCTGACCCGGCTCGACCCGGAGAGCGGCGATCCGGTCGGGCGGCCGGTTGAGGTCGGGACCGGCGTCTCCGGCGTCGCGGTCGGCGGTCGCTGGCTCTGGGCGACGACCCCGCGGCGCGGTGAGCTGCTGCGGCTCGACCTCGCGAGCGGCCGCCTGCTCGAGCGGATCGAGGTTGGCGGCGCCCCGGGGCCGATCGCGCTCGGCGGCGGCCGCGTCTGGGTCGCCGACGAGAGCGGGCGCGGCGTCACCGCCGTCAATGTCGAGAGCGGGCGCGTCTACCGGCGCGGACTCGCCCCGCACGCAGCGCCGCTGCGGCTCGCGACCGGGGCCGGCGGCCTCTGGGTCAGCAGCGCCTCGGTCGGCAACGTGCGCCGCGTCGATCTCGGCAGCGCCGAGCCCGGAGCGCCGATCCCCGTTGGCCGCGGGCCCGCCGGGGTCACCGTCGCCCACGGCCTGGTCTGGGTCGCGAACAGCCGCTCCGGCACGGTGACCAGGGTCGACCCCTCGATTGGCGCCGTGGTCGGTGCCCCGATCGAGGTTGGTGGCCGCCCCGGGGGAATCGACGCCGGCACCGACGCGGTCTGGGTTGCCAGCGCCGCCGATGGCACGGTCACCCGGATCGACGTCGAGAGCGGCGAGCGCGAGGGCTCCCCGATCGAGGTCGGCCCGGCGCCAGGCGCGGTCGCGATCGGGGCGGGGGCCGTCTGGGTGGTCAACAACGGCGACGGCACCGTCACCCGCATCGACCCCTGAGCGGGCGCTGCGTGTCGACTTGTTAACCCCCCAGGTGAACAACTCGACACGGACGAGATCGGCGATCGGCCCGTAAAGCTAGGATCGGGGACCGCATGACCCAGGACATCGACACGCTGGCGATCGACACGATCCGCACCCTCTCCATGGACGCGGTGCAGAGGGCCAACTCGGGGCACCCGGGGACGCCGATGTCGATGGCGCCGGTCGCCTACGAGCTCTGGCAGAACCACCTGCGCTACGACCCGGCCGACCCGATCTGGCCGAATCGCGACCGCTTCGTGCTCTCGGCCGGGCACGCCTCGATGCTGCTCTACTCGATGATCTTCCTCGCCGGGATCCGCAAGGTCGACGAGGACTACAACATCACCGACGAGCCGGCCTGCGGTCTCGAGGAGATCGAAAACTTCCGCCAGCTGCACTCGCGCACGCCGGGCCATCCCGAGTACCGCTGGACCACCGGGGTGGAGACGACGACCGGGCCGCTCGGCCAGGGGATCGCGACCTCGGTTGGGATGGCGATGGCCTCGAAGTGGCAGGGCGAGCAGTTCGGCTCCGACCTCTTCGACTTCGACGTCTACGCGCTCGCCGGCGACGGCTGCATCATGGAGGGCGTCTCGCACGAGTCGGCCTCGCTCGCCGGGCACCTGAAGCTCGACAACCTCTGCTGGCTCTACGACAACAACCACATCACGATCGACGGCGCGACCGACCTCGCCTACGGCGACGACGTGCTCTCTCGCTTCGAGGGCTACGGCTGGAACGTGCTGCGGGTCGGCGACGCCAACGACCGCGCCCTGCTCGCCCGCGCCTTCGAGCAGTTCAAGGCCGAGACTGGCCGCCCGACCCTGATCGTCGTCGACAGCCACATCGGCTGGGGCTCGCCGAACAAGCAGGACACCGAGTCCGCCCACGGCGAACCACTCGGCGAGGACGAGATCAAGCTGACCAAGAAGGCCTATGGCTGGCCCGAGGACGCCCACTTCCTTGTCCCCGACGGGGTGCTGGAGCGCTTCCAGGAGGTGCTGGGTAAGCGCGGCGCCGAGGAAAGCGCCGCCTGGAAGCAGAAGCTCGCCGCCTCCGGGCACGCGGAGACGGTCGAGACGATGCAGCACCGCCGTCTGCCCGAGGGCTGGGACGCCGGCATCCCCAGCTTCGAGGCCGACGAAGAGAAGGGCCTCGCCACGCGCAAGGCCTCGAACAAGGTCGAGAACGCGATCGCCGAGCGGGTGCCGTGGCTGATCGCCGGCTCCGCCGACCTCACCGACTCGACCTCGGTGCGGCTCAACTTCGACGGGGTCGAGAACTTCGAGCCGGGGAGCTACGGCGGCCGCCAGGTCCACTACGGGATTCGCGAACACGCCGCGGTCACCGCCTGCAACGGGATGTCGCTCTGCAAGCTGCGCCCGCTCTGGTCGACCTACCTCACCTTCTCCGACTACGGCCGCCCCGGGATTCGGCTCTCGGCGCTGATGGAGATCCCGGTCGTCCACCTCTTCACCCACGACTCGATCAGCCTCGGCGAGGACGGCCCGACCCACCAGCCGATCGAGCAGCTCGCCTCGCTGCGGGCGATGCCGCACCTCGACGTGATCCGGCCCGCCGACGCGAACGAGGTCGCCGAGGCCTGGAGGCTGGCGATCGAGCGCACCAAAAACCCGGTCGCGCTCGTCCTCACCCGCCAGAACGTGCCGGTCTTCGACCGCTCCAAGTACGCCTCGGCCGAGGGGGTGCAGAGGGGCGGCTACGTGCTCGCCGATCCCGAGGACGGCGATCCCGACCTGATCCTGATCGCCACTGGGAGCGAGGTCCAGTTCGCGCTCGGCGCCCACGAGGCCCTCGCCGGCGAGGGGATCCGCACCCGCGTCGTCAGCCTCCCCTGCTGGGAGCTGTTCGAACGCCAGGGCCAGGAGTACCGCGACGCGGTGCTGCCGCCGGCGATCACCGCCCGGGTCGCGATCGAGCAGGGCTCGCCGATGGGTTGGGAGCGCTACGTTGGGGACCACGGCACGATCGTCGGGATGACCACCTTCGGCCAGTCGGCTCCTTATAAGGACGTCGAGGAGGAGTTCGGCTTCACCACCGAGCAGGTCGCCGACGTGGTGCGCGGGGTCGCGGAGCGCGCGGCCGTAAAGACTTCGACCTGAGGAGGTCGCCGATGAAACCGACCGCACGACTGCACGAGCTGGGGCAGAGCCTCTGGCTCGACAACATCACCCGCCCGATGCTGCGCGAGGGCGTGCTCGAGGGCTACATCCGCGACCTCTCGGTGACCGGGCTGACCTCGAACCCGACGATCTTCGACAAGGCGATCTCCGGTGGCGACGCCTACGACGAGCAGATCGCTGAGGTGCGGGCCGCCGCCGAGGCCGGCGAGGGCGTCGGCGCCAATGCCGACGAGCGCGTCTTCTTCGAGCTCGCGATCGCCGATCTGCGCGACGCCTGCGACCTCTTTGCCGACGTGCACCGGCATACGGCCGGGGTCGACGGCTTCTGCTCGCTCGAGGTCTCGCCGCTGCTGGCGGACAACGGCGGCGAGACGATCGAGCAGGCGAAGGCGCTGCACGCGAAGGGCGGGCGCGAGAACCTCTACATCAAGATCCCCGGCACCGAGGCCGGTCAGAAGGCGATCGAGGAGGCGATCTTCGCCGGGATCCCGATCAACGTGACCCTGCTCTTCGACGACGCCCAGTACCTCGGCGCCGCCGAGGCCTACATGCGCGGTATCGAGCGCCGGATCGAGGCCGGCTCGACCCCGAGGTCGCCTCGGTCGCCTCGCTCTTCATCAGCCGCTGGGACGTAGCGGTCGGCAAGGAGGTCCCGGAGGAGCTGGTCAACCGGCTCGGGATCGCGGTCGGTGGCCGCGCCCACCGCGCCTACCACGAGCTGCTCGACTCGCCGCGCATGCTACGGCTGATGAACGAGGGCGCGCGGCCGCAGCGGCTGCTCTGGGCCAGCACCGGGACCAAGGACCCCGATGCCGCCGACACCCTCTACATCGAGGCCTTCGCCGCGCCCTTCACGGTCAACACGATGCCGGAGCCGACCCTGCTCGCCTTCGCCGACCACGGCGAGATCGGCGACCTCTTCCCGGCCGACGGCGGCAACGCCGAGGCGGTGCTGAAGGAGTTCGAGGGGGCCGGGATCGACGTCGCGGCGCTCGCCGCCCGGCTCCAGAAGGAGGGCAAGGAGAGCTTCAACAAGTCCTGGGAAGACCTGCTCGGGTCGATCGCCTCGCAGGCCGCGACCGCCGCGTGAGCGAGCTGCGCGAAGCCCCGGCCTGGGGCAAGCTCGAGTCCCATTACGAGGAGATCCGCGAGGCGCACCTGCGCGAGCTCTTCGCCGCTGATCCGGAGCGGGGAGAGCGGCTGGTCGCCGAGGGCGCCGGCCTCTACCTCGACTTCTCGAAGAACCGGGTCACCGACGAGACGCTGCTGCTGCTCGGCGAGCTGGCCCGCGAGCGCGGGGTCGAGGCTCGGCGCGAGGCGATGTTCCGCGGCGAGCACATCAACGTCTCCGAGGACCGGGCGGTGCTGCACGTGGCGCTGCGGATGCCGCGCGGGCGCTCGCTCGTTGTCGACGGGGTCGACGTGGTCAAGCAGGTACACGAGACGCTCGACCGGATGGCGTCCTTCGCCGAGCGGGTCCGCTCGGGCGAGTGGCGCGGCCACACCGGCAGGCCGATCCGCAACGTCGTCAACATCGGGATCGGCGGCTCCGACCTCGGCCCGGTGATGGCCTACGAGGCGCTCCGGCACTACTCGAAGCGGGAGCTGAGCTTCCGCTTCGTCTCCAACGTCGACGCCACCGACTTCGCCGAGTCGACCCGCGACCTCGACCCGGAGGAGACGCTCTTCGTCGTCTCCTCGAAGACCTTCACCACGCTGGAGACGATGACCAACGCGGGGACCGCGCGCGAGTGGTCGCTGGCTGGGCTCGGCGGTGACGAGAGCGCGGTCGCGAAGCACTTCGTCGCGGTCTCGACCAACGCCGCCGAGGTCGCCAAGTTCGGGATCGACACCGAGAACATGTTCGGGTTCTGGGAGTGGGTCGGCGGCCGCTACTCGATGGATTCGGCGATCGGCCTCTCGACCATGCTGGCGATCGGCCCGGCCCGGTTCGAGCAGATGCTGGCCGGGTTCCACGCGATCGACGAGCACTTCCAGGAGGCGCCCGCGGGCGAGAACCTGCCGATGATCATGGGCCTGCTCGCGGTCTGGTACGGCGACTTCTTCGGCGCCGAGACCAGCGGCGTCTTCCCCTACGACCAGTACCTGCACCGCTTCCCCGCCTACCTGCAGCAGCTGACCATGGAGTCGAACGGCAAGCACGTGACCCTCGACGGCGCCCGGGTCGACTACGAGACCGGGGCGATCTACTGGGGCGAGCCGGGGACCAACGGCCAGCACAGCTTCTACCAGCTGATCCACCAGGGGACGCGGCTGATCCCCTGCGACTTCATCGGCTTCGCCCACTCCAGCAACCCGCTCGGCAACCACCACGACTACCTGATGTCGAACGTCTTCGCCCAGGGCGAGGCGCTCGCCTTCGGCAAAACGCCGGAGCAGGTGCGGGCCGAGGGGACGGCGGAGGAGATCGTGCCGCACCGGGTGATGGAGGGCAACCGGCCCTCGAACACGATCCTCGCCGAGCGGCTCGACCCGGCGACCCTGGGCAAGCTGGTCGCCCTCTACGAGCACAGCGTCTTCACCCAGGGAGCGATCTGGGGGATCGACTCCTTCGACCAGTGGGGGGTCGAGCTGGGCAAGGTCCTGGCCAAGGCGATCATCCCTGAGCTGCAGGCCGACGCCGAGCCGAAGCTCCACCACGACAGCTCGACCAACGCACTGATCCGGCGCTACCGCCACGCCCGCCGCGGCAAATAGGCTCCAGTCATGCCCCTGCTCGACGCGCTCACCCTGGCCGCGTCGGAGTCGAATCTGCTCGCGGCGCGCGAGCAGATGGCCTTCACGCTCGCCTTCCACATCGTCCTCGCCTGCCTCGGCGTCGCCCTGCCGGCGACGATTCTCGTCGCCAACTACCTGGGGCTGAAACGCGGCGACAAAGACGCGATGGAGCTGGCCCGGCGCTGGTCGAAGGCGATGGCGGTCACCTTCGCCGTCGGCGCCGTCACCGGCACCGTGCTCAGCTTCGAGTTCGGGCTGCTCTGGCCCGAGTTTATGGATCGCTGGGGAGGGGTCTTCGGCGTCGCCTTCGCGATCGAGGGGATCTTCTTCTTTATTGAGGCGATCTTCCTCGCGATCTATATCTACGGCTGGAAGCGGCTCGGCGGCTGGGCCCACTTCTGGTCCGGGGTGCCGATGGTGATCACCGGTGTCGGCGGCGCCTTCTCGGTCGTCGCCGCCAACGCCTGGATGAACCAGCCGCAGGGCTTCACCCTGAACGCGGCCGGCGAAGTCATCAACACTGACCCGCTGCAGGTGCTGTTCAACCCGGCGACCGGCTACGAGGTGCCGCACATGCTGCTCGCCGCCTACATGGTCACCGGCTTCCTCGTCGCCTCGATCTACGCGGTCGGGATGCTGAAGGGGCGGCGCGACCGCCTGCACCGGCTCGGGCTGCTGATCCCGCTGACGATCGCCTGCATCGCGACCCCGATCCAGCTCTTCGTCGGCGACACCGCGGCGCGCGAAGTCGCCGACCACCAGCCGGCCAAGTTCGCGGCGATGGAGTGCATCTATGAGACCGGTGACCACCAGACCGAGTGGCTCGGCGGCATCTGCACCGACGAAAAGGTCAAGTTCGGGATCGGGATCCCCGACCTCGACTCGTTCCTGGTCGGGTGGAGCGCCGACACCGTCGTCACCGGGCTCGACCGGATCCCCGACGACGAGGAGCCGCCCGCGCACACCCTGCTCCACCTCTCCTTCGACGCGATGGTCGGGATCGGCACGGGGCTGATGCTGCTCGCGCTCTGGCTTGCCTGGGCCTGGTGGAAACGACGCGACTTCCCGCAGAGCAAATGGTTCCTGCGCGCGGTCGCGGTCTCCGGGGCGGGCGCGATCGTCGCGATGTGGTGCGGCTGGATCGTGACCGAGGTCGGGCGCCAGCCCTGGATCGTCCAGGGCTACATGCGGACCTCCGAAGCGGTGACCGAGGCGGACGGAATCTGGTTCATGTTCGCCAGCGTGCTGATCCTCTACACGGCCCTGGGCACGGCCGCGATTCTGATCCTGCGCGGCATGTCGCGCCGCTGGCGCGAGGGCGCCGAGGAGCCAGCGACCCCGTACGCGCCGCAGGAGGAGGCGGCACCGTGAGCAAGGCGGACGCGGCGGCGGCAATCCTCTGGGTCGGGGCGACGTTCTACGCGCTCTTCGGGGGAGCCGACTTCGGCGGTGGCTTCTGGGACCTGATCGCCGGGGACGCGGAGAAGGGGGCGCGGCCGCGGGCGCTGATACAGCGCTCGCTGACCCCCGTCTGGGAGGCCAACCACGTCTGGCTGATCTTCGTCCTGGTTGTCCTCTGGACCGCCTTCCCGCCCGCCTTCAGCGCGGTCTTCTCGACTCTCTACGTGCCGATCGCGCTGGCGGCGCTGGGGATCGTCCTGCGCGGCGCCGGCTTCGCCTTCCGCAAACAGATCGAGGGGCTGACGGGGCAGCGGGCGATGGGGGCGACCTTCGCCCTCTCCTCCGTCCTCACCCCGTTCTTCATGGGCGCGACGGTCGGCGCGATCGCCTCCGGCAACGTCCCGGCCGAGGGCAACGGCGACGCCTTCTCGAGCTGGCTCGAGCCGCTGCCGCTGCTGACCGGGGCGCTGTTCGTCGCCACCAGCGCCTACCTCGCCGCGGTCTTCCTGGTCGGCGACGCGCGCCGCGCCGGAGAGCCGGACCTCGAGCGCTACTTCGCGCGCCGAGCGCTCGCCGCTGCCGCGGTCGCCGGCGCCCTCGCCGCGGTCGGCCTGGTTGAGCTGCACGCCGAAGCCCGCTACGTCTTCGACCGCCTCGTCGACCAGGGCCTCCCCCTGGTGATCGCCTCCGTCGCCTGCGGCCTCGCCCTGCTCACCCTCCTCCTCCGGTCGACGGGCCGAAACCCGCTCTATATCAGCGGGAATCGGCCCATCAGCCATCTGTTTTTGCGGCCGCTGGCGGGGGGTGCGGTGGTGGGGGTGATTTGGGGGTGGGGGGTGGCCCAATTTCCCTATTTGCTGCCGACGTCTCTACGGATTGATCAGGCGGCGGCGCCGGAGGCGACGCTGGTCACGGTTTTCATCGTCTTTGCGGTCGCGGTGGTGCTGATCTTGCCGTCGCTGGCGCTGCTCTACACGCTCAGCCAGAAGGACCTTTTGGAGGGTGAGCACTGACCCGGTTGTCCGGGTTGGATGAAGTTTTCGATCCAAGGTCAAGGCGGCCCTCCCAAGGGTCGATGGGGCGGCATGTCCAAACTCGTCCCAAGCCGTCGCAAGGCCGTCGCGACCTTCCTCGCCCTGTCCCTCGCTCTCGTCGCCACGCTCGCCCTGCCCGCGACCGGCGCTGCCGCCGAGGAGGACGCGCTGCTCGCCTTCTCCCCGGCCCCGGCCGGCTTCGCCAAGACCACGGTCGGGGCGGAATCCCAGCCCCAGGCGGTCGATGTGCACAACGTCAGCGGCGCTGCGGTCGCGATCGACAGCGTCGGCTTCGGCGGCGCCGACGCGGCGGACTTCAAGTTCGCCGGCGGTGGCGGTGGCTGTGGCTGGCTCGAGGCGGACCAGCACTGCACGGCCTTGGTCTCCTTCGCGCCCGGCAGCACCGGCGCGAAGACGGCGACGCTCAGCGCCCAGCTGAAGGAAGCGCCGGAACAGACGCTCGAGCTGAGCGGCGAAGCCGTTCCCGTCCAGCTCGCCTTCACGCCGGGCAGCCACGATTTCGGGATCCAGCGCGTCAACCGCGGCGAAGGCTCGGCCAATTTCCAGCTGACCAACACCGGCGAAGCATCGACCCAGCTCGGCGGGACCGGGATCGGCGGCAAAGACACGAACAACTTCTGGACCAACGGCGGCGGCAGCGACTGCTCGGGCGGCCGCTGGCTGGCGCCGGGCGAGAGCTGCGGGATCCAGGTCGGCTTCAACCCCTGGGACACGGTTGCCTACGAGGCGGAGCTGCAGGCCTACGCCTACGGCGCCACCTTCAGCGCCGCGCTCTCCGGCTTCGGCGGCCGGGCGATGCTGCTGGCCGACGTGAGCCCGCTCGACTTCGGCGCGCTCCCGGTTGGCAGTGCCGGCCCGGTCACGCCGATCGTGCTGACCAACCACGGCAACCTCCCCGCCAACGTCTTCATCGCCGTGATCGCCGGCGGTAGCGTCGCCAGCTTCCAGCTGATCGACGAGGACTGCACGATGGGGCCGATCGCCCCCGGCGAGAGCTGCACCGCCGAGGTTCGCTTCACCCCGCAGGTGAGCGGGCCGAAGTCGGCGCGGCTGGCCTTCTTCGGCGACGACGACGGCGGCGCGATGGCGCTGCTCAGCGGCGAGGGCCTGGAGCCGGCGACGCCGGACATCGCGGCCACGGCGCCTGAAGACCTCGCCACCGTGGCCGCCGCCCCGCCCGCGAGCCGCCATGGTAAGCACCGCCGCTTCGCCCGCGGCGAGACGCTGGCCGCCAGCCAGGCTCGTTGCCACGCGGTCAAGTGCCGTAGGGCGCTGCGCGCCCGCGCGGCCGTCGCCGGCGACTGACGCCGGCGCCCGCCGGTAGCCTGCCCGCCGCGTGATCAAGGCGGTCCTCTTCGACATAGACGGCACCCTGCTCGTCACCGGCGGCGCCGGGGCGGTCGCCTGGCAGCGCGCCTTCCGCGAGCTGCACGGGATCGACGCCAACATCGAGGAGCACACCCACGCGGGGATGACCGACCCGGAAATCGCCGCGATCGTCTTCCGCGAGGTGATCGGGCGCGACGGCAGCGAGGCGGAGCGGGCGGAGGCGATCGCCGGCTACCTCTCCCACCTTGAGGACGCCGTCAACGAGTCGAACGGCTACCGGGTGATGCCGGGGATCGAGGCGCTGCTGACGCGGCTGACCAAGCAGGGGATGCTGCTCGGCCTCGTCACCGGCAACATCGAGTCCGCCGCCCAGATCAAGCTCGCTCGCGGCCACCTCAACCGCTTCTTCGCCTTCGGCGGCTACGGCTCCGACTCCAGCGACCGCACCGAGCTGACCAGGAAGGCGGTCGAGCGCGGCGGCACCGTCGCCGGTGCGCCGCTCGACCCGGCAGCGACGATCGGCGTTGGCGACACCCCCCGCGACGTCAGCGCCTGCCACGGCGCCGGCATCCGCGTCGTCGGGGTCGCCACCGGCAGCTACACGGTCGAAGAACTCGACGAAGCCGGCGCCGACTGGGCGATCCCGGACGTCAACTCCTGGAGCAGCGGGCCTGGTAGATCGAGGTGAAGCCGGATTCGAAGCCGTTGCGGGCGGCGCGCAGGTAGAGGCGCCAGACCCGGACCCGTTCCGGGCCGGCGAGCCGGATCGCCTGCTCGAGGTTGTCGTCGAGATTGCGCGCCCAGTGGCGCAGCGTCTCGGCGTAGTCGGGGGCGAAGTCCTCGACGTGGTGGGTGACGAAGCCGGCGCGTTCGAGCGCCAGCAGGTTGCGCGAGAGGTGCAGCGGCGCCGCGTCGGGGAAGACGTAGCGCTCCGAGAAGGCGCCGGCCTCGGCGTCGTTGTGGCGCAGCCGGGTGATCCCGTGGTTGAGCAGCCGCCCACCCGGCTCCAGCACGCTGGCGAGGGTCTCGGCGTAGACCTCGATCTGGGCGGCGCCGACGTGCTCGACCATGCCGATGCTGGCGATCGCGTCGAAGCGCTCGCCCGTGCCGGTGAGGTCGCGGTAGTCCATCACCCGGATCTCGACCTGGTCACCGACCCCGGCCCGCTCGGCCCGCTCGCGTGCCTTCTCGGCCTGGGGAGGGGAGAGGGTGATGCCGACGACGCTGACCCCGTGCTCCTTCGCGGCCCAGATCGGGAAGCTGCCCCAGCCGCAGCCGACGTCGAGCACCCGCTCGCCCTCGCGCAGCGCCAGCTTGCGGGCGACCGTCTCCAGCTTCTCCTCCTGCGCTTCCTCCAGCGTCTTCTTCTCTCCGTCGCGCCAGATCGCGCAGCTGTAGACCATCGTCGGCCCGAGGAAGAGCTCGAAGAACTCGTTGGAGACGTCGTAGTGGTGGCGAACGGCGCGGGCGTCGCGCTCCTTGCTGTGCCGCCGGCCGCTCGGCCGCAGCTCGGCCTCGGGCCGGGACGGCGGCCGGGACAAGCCGGCGGCCCGCGCCGCCCCGAGCAGCAACGCCCGCTTGTCGTCGCCGTCGAGCGGCGGTGGCTGCCAGCCGTCGAGCAGCTCGATCACGGCGTCGATGTCGTCGACCTCGAGCTCGCCGCTGACGTAGGCGCGGCCGAGTCCGAGCTGCCCCGGCGCCCGCAGCACGTGGGCGGCGGCGCGCGGCGAGCGCACGCTGAAGGTCGGCCCCTCGCCGGCGGTCGCGGGCAGCCTGGTCCCATCCCAGAACTCGACCGCGAACGGCCGCTCCGGGATCCGGAGCGCGATCTCGCGACGCAGGCGACCGGTGTCCGCAAACGGCATCGCGTCACCCTAACAACCGGGCGATGGGCCGAAAACCCACCTATACGGGGGGAAATCGGCCCATCGGCAGGCATTTCCGTCGCGCGCCGTATGATCGCGAGCATGTCGTCGACCGCCGGCCCGCTCCCTTCCGACATCCAGCCCGTCGAGAACGAGACCCGGGACCGGATCATCACCGGCCTGGTCACGGCGGTCCCCTTCGTCGCGATCGGCCTCGCCGGCTGGCAGGTCTGGGGCAGCGCCCTGCACTGGAGCGACGTCTTCCTCTTCCTCGGGATGTACGTGCTCACGGGCCTCGGGATCACGGTCGGGTTCCACCGCCTGCTCACCCACCGCTCGTTCAAAACCTCGAACTGGCTGCGCGGGCTGCTGGCGATCCTCGGCTCGGCGGCGATCGAGGGCCCGGTGATCTCCTGGGTCGCCGACCACCGCAAGCACCACGCCTTCGCCGACGTCGAGGGCGACCCGCACAGCCCCCACGTCGACCACGGCCAAGGCTGGAGCGGCGCGATGCGGGGCCTCTTCCACGCTCACATGGGCTGGCTCTTCATCCACACCCAGCGTGGCAACAAGGAACGCTTCGCGCCCGACCTGCTCAAGGACCCGGTTGTCAGCTGGGTCGACCGCACCTTCCTGATCTGGGCGATCGGTGGCCTGTTGCTGCCCTTCTTCCTCGGCTGGATCATCGGCGGCACCCTCTTCGCCGGCCTCACCGGCCTGCTCTGGGGCGGCCTCGTCCGCGTCTTCGTCCTCCACCACTTCACCTACAGCATCAACTCGCTCTGCCACGTCTTCGGCAAGCAGGAATTCGAGACCCCCGATCAGTCCCGCAACCTCGCCCTGATCGCGATCCCGACCCTCGGCGAGGCCTTCCACAACAGCCACCACGCCTTCCCGACCTCGGCCACCCATGGCCTGCGCTGGTGGCAGGTCGACATCTCGGCGCTGACCATCGACGTGCTCGAGAAGCTTGGCCTGGTCTGGGACGTGGTCCGCGTGAGTCCCGAGCGGATCGCCGCCAAGGCCGCCCCCTAGCAGCAAATCCGCGCCCCACCGCTTCCCGCAGGCGGATCTCCTAGGAAACTGCACCGTTTACAATCCCTGCGTGGGCGGACGCCTGACGGCGGGATCACGATCGCGGCAGCGCGAGCGTCTGATCGAGGGCATGATCGAAGCTGCCGCCGAGCACGGCTACGGCGGTGCCAGCGTCGCCCAGGTGATCGAGCGGGCCGGCGTTTCGCGGGCGACCTTCTACCAGCAGTTCGAGGACCGGGACGACTGCTTTCGCGCTGCCTACCGCAAGCTGGCCGAACCGGTCCGGTCGCGGGTTGAAGAACTGGAGCGGCAGCGGCCCGACGCGGGGCTGCTGCGGCAGGCGCTGAGCGAGCTCTTGGTTGCGGCCGACGCCCAGCCGGCGGCGACCAAGGTGAGCGCGATCGAGGTGCTCGCTGCCGAGATCGCCGTTCGCGAGGAACACGACGAGCTGATCGACTTCTTCGAAGCGGCCTTCGACCGCGGCCTGGCGCGAACCGAGGTGCCGTCGCTGGGGATCCCGACCCGGGCTTTGCTGGGCGGGGTCGGGTCCGCGATAACGATCCGGGTCTTCCGCGGCGAAACCGGCCTGCTGCGGGGGCTGCGCCGCGACCTCCTGATCTGGATCGACAGCTACCTGCTTTCGCCCGGGGAGCGTCGCCCTGACGCCGCCGAGTGGGAGGCGATGGGAGTTGCGGTGCTGGCCCGCCAGCCGGGGGCCGCTCAGCGGGCGCAGCGCCGGCCGCTGGCGCGCGGGCGCAGCGCGATGTCGGCCGGGGCGGTCGCCGGCTCCCACCGGGAGCGGATTCTCGCCGCGATCGCCAGCTGCAGCTGGCGCGACGGCTACCGCGCGACCACCGTCGCCGATGTCGTCAGCGCGGCGAACGTCAGCCGCGAGGCTTTCTACGAGCAGTTTCGGAGCAAGGAAGACGCCTTTCTCGCGGCGCTGGAACTGGCGCTGCAGCGGACGATCTCCGAGGCCGCGCGCGAGTTCTTCAGCGGCGCGACCTGGCCCGACCGGGTCTGGAACGGGCTCCGGGCAACGCTCGCCTACATGGGGTCAAACCCGGACCTGCTGGCGCTCGGCATCGTCGAAAGCTACGCGGCGGGCAAGGCCGCGGTCGCCCGCACCTTCGAGAACCGCATGGCCTACACGCTGTTCCTCGAGGATGGATACCGGCACCGGCCGCAGGCGGAGGGCCTGCCGCGCTTCTGCTCGGAGGTGATCTCCGGCGCGATCAGCGAGCTGATCCGGGTGCAGGCGCGCCGGGGGCGGGCCGAACAGATGCTGGAGCTGCTGCCGCAGGTGGTCTACGTCGCCCTGGCGCCGTTCACCGGACATGACGAGGCGCTGCGGCTGGTCCGCCGGCGTAGCGTCGAAGCGGGCTGATGGCCGCGGCCACTGGCGATCAGCGACAGCGATTGATCGAGGTGATGATCGCGATGGCGGCGTGTTATGGCTACGGCGGGGCGAGCGTCACCCGCGTCGTGCGCGAGGCCGGCGTCTCGCGTCCGACTTTCTACGAGCACTTTGCCGACAAGGACGAGTGCTTCATCGCCGCCTTTCGCGAGATCGCGGCGCGGGTTGAGCCGGGCCTCGAGCGCGGCGGCGAGCTCTCGCTGGCCGAGAACGTGGCTGTCCTGCTCGAGAGTGCCGCGCGCGACCCGGCTGCCGCCCGCTTCTGCCTGCTCGAGGGGCTGGCCGGCGACGAGCGCGTCCGCGCCGAGCACCGGGCGCTGATGGCGCGGGCCGAGAACTCGATTGAGCGCTACCTCGAGGGCCCGCCGGGCGGTGCCCCCCGTCTGCGGATCCCGCCCCGGGGCGCGCTCGGCGGCCTCGCCGGCGTAGTCGCGATCAAGGCCTTCGCGGGTGAAGCGGACCGGCTCGGAGAGCTGCGCGACGACCTCGTCGCCTGGGTCGAGTCCTACGCGATCCCCGCCACGAGCCGGTGCCTCACCGCCGCCGAGTGGGAAGCGCTGGGGGAGGGCCTGGTCGGGGCCGGCAGGGACTCGCTCGGTCCGGCGGTGCTCGAGCGGCGACTGCCGCGCGGCCGTGGCGCGCTGCCACCCGCGGTCGCCGCGAGTGAGCGGCGCGAGCGGATCATGGCGGCGGTGGCGCGGCAGGCGCGCGAGCAGGGCTACACGGCGATGTCCGTCGCCAACATCGTCGCCACCGCCGGCGTCACCCGAGAAGCTTTCTACGAGCAGTTTCGCGGCAAGGAGGACGCCTTTCTCGCCACCCAGGTCTTTGCCCTGGAGAGCAGCGTCGGCGACACCGCGGGGCAGTTCTTCAACGAAGCGAGCTGGCCAGAGCGAGTCTGGAACGGGCTGAAGGCGATGCTCGAATACGTCGCGGCCCAGCGCGACCTGGTCTACGTTGACCTGATCGAGTGCTACGCGGCCGGTCCGGCGGCGATCCGCCGCACCACCGAGAACCGCATGGCCTACACCCTCTTCCTTGAGGACGGCTACCGCCAGCGACCGGAGGCCGCCGGCCTGCCGAGGCTGTTCTCGGAGGCGATCGCCAGCGGGGTTCACGAGCTGTTGCGGCGCCAGGTGGCAATGGGCCGCACCGAGCGGATGCTGGAAGTGCTGCCGCAGGCCGCCTATCTCACCCTGGCGCCGTTCATCGGCGCCGAGGCGGCATTGTCCCTGGTCGAGGAACGCTGCCGAAAAGCTGCCTGATGCTCTCGCCGTTCTCCGGGCTGAGGCTGAAGCGCGAGGCGGGCCGGCCCGGCGTGCGGCCGTCGCTCTCGGCGGGGTGCTCGCGCAGCACCCCGGTCACGACCATCGCCTCGAGGTGGCGCCGCAGCGTCTGATGGCTGGCCGCGATCGACGCCGCGAGATCGGACGCGGTCGCGGTGCGGACCCGGCTCAGCGAGCGCAGGATGTGGACCCGGGTTGGATCCGCGACCGCGGTGATCCAATCGAGCGGGTCGTCCCTGCGGTCGCTGTCCTGAGCCGTCTGCATCCCAATCAATCTCCCGTTTCCTGAACACTGATGGTCGGGTAAGCCCGGTCCCCCGCCCGGCCTTTTGAACATAGCGATTTTCTGAGTGAACAAGGGCGATCCTCGGACGATTTCGTCGTCATCCGACGCAAAAGCCCGTTCTCCAGGCCGCGGCTACGGGAGAGGCGCGGGCCCTCGCGCTACCGGTCGCGGAAAACAGCACTGGTCTTTTTGAACGCGGCCGTCAGGGCGCTGCCGGCGACTCGTACCAGTCGATCCAGGCGTCGCAGGCGGCGCCGAGCGGGACCACACGGTGTGGCCGCGCCGGCACCGCCACCAGCTCCCCGACGTACGCCTTGCCGTCGTAGCCGCTGAGGCTCTGCAGGGCGCTGGCGTCGGCGGTCTCCAGCGTGAACTCCACCCGGCCGCCGTCGCTCTCGTAGCGGCCGGCGGGCCAGAACTGGCCGTTGTTGCCGAGGCTGATCGTGTTCGGCCGCTGGCCGTCGAGCGCCGCCTTCAGCTCTTCGCGGAAGCCGGGGGCGGTGAGGGTGAGGTCGAAGGGGGAGAAGTACTGCAGCGAGAGGTTCCAGCTGCCGGCAGGCAGACGCAGCGACTGCGCGGCGCTGGCGCCGGTGCCGAGCACGCTGCTCTCGCGCCAGGCGGATTTGGGCCCGATCACGGCGTCGGGGAAGAGCGAGGCGCGGCCGGGGCCGGCGAGCAGGATGCGGATCTCCGGGGCGGCGCAGCCCGCGAACGCGGCGGCCTCGACCCCCTCGAGCAGGACGTGGCGGTCCTCGGGCGTCTCGCCGGTCCGTTCCCAGAGCACGTAGGAGGGGGTGGCGGCGACCCGCCTGAAGTTCTCCGGAGCCTGGCTGTTCCAGGCGGCGCGGCCGGTGATCACGTAGGGGAACCGGTCCAGCGTCCCGCCTGAGAAGGAGTCGAAGTCGACCGGGCTGTAGGCGTCGCCGGTGTCGAACGGCTTCTCCGGGTTCGACTCGACTTCGGGGTCGGGGAACTCGACCAGCGGCACGTGGGTGTCGGCGCCGCGCAGGTGGTGGGCGGCATAGCGGTCCTGCCCGGCGTAGAGCACCGGCTCGCCGTGGACGATCGGCAGGAACGCCCGCAGCTCGGCGCCATGCCCGGCCGGCGCCACCGGAGCGTCCCGCAACACCAGCAGGCTCGAGTACACCGCTCCTCCCACAAAGAGCACCGCCAGCACCGCCCAGCCCGTACGCACCACACCAGAGCGCCCTCGTGAGGAGGTGGGGAGGGACTCGGCGGAGCCTCCCCGCTGTTGCTCCGACGAGTCCCTCCCCCGGGGGAATTCGGTGAGCAGGGGACGGATTGCGACGAGCATCGCCAGGGGGGCGGCGATCATCAGCGCCTTGGCCTGGGAGTAGTCGCCGCTGAAGGGGAGCGAGACGAGGTAGAGCAGGGCGCAGGCGCCGAGCGCGACCGGCACGGTCAGCTGGCGCCGCCGCACCCACCAGGCGACCCCGGCGAGCAGCGCCAGGGCCGCGATCGCGCCGGCGAGGCCGGGCAGCGGGGCGCCGCCGGCGGCGTCGAGCCGGTAGTTGGCGGCGGGCCAGACGCCGAGCGCCTCGAGTGGCGAGACCGGGCCGTAGGTGTTGCTGCCGGCGACCTTGTTGAAGCTGCTGGCGAAGCCGAACGGGCCGACGAGCGTGGCCGCGATCGCGAAGCCGGCGAGGAGGACGATCGTCAGCAGGGTCAGCGGCCGCAGCAGGAAGCGCAGCAGCGCCCGTGGCCGCAGCGCCCGGCGCACCGCTGGCTGGGTCAGGCTCCAGCAGGCGACGATCGCTACCGGCCAGGCGAGGCCGGCGAAGCTGTAGGAGAAGAAGATTCCGCCGGCTAGGGCTAGGGGGGGGAGCGCCGCAAGCCAGGTCCCCGCCCCGGACACAGCTCGTCTTACTCGCTGTTGAGTGTCCGGGGAGGGGACCTGCCTTGCGGCGCTCTGCGGCCTATCGCCGGCGGGGTCCTTCGGTCTGTCGATGGTGAGTAGGTAGAGGACGGTGGCTAGGACGAAGAGGGCCTCGGCGGTCTCCTTGAAGGCGGCCTGGGCGTAGTAGGAAGCGGCGAGGTAGGTAAGAGCGACCAGGGCTGCGGCGAGCGTCTTGCGAAGTGGGGAGAGATCGCGCAGGGCGCCGAGGGCGGTCAGGCCGGTGAGGACGCTGATCGCGATGATCTCGCCGAGGAAGGCCTGGCCGAGGCTGATCCCGGGGAAGGCCGCGATCGTCACCGCCAGCCCGTGCGGCCCGAGCGGGTAGCCGGTGTCGGGGGTCGGGCCGAAGCCGCTGCGCAGCCACTCGGCCCAGGCCAGGTGCAGCCCGAGGTCGTTGTTGAAGCCGACCCCGAGCAGGCCCCAGCGGCCGCTGACCGCGAACGGGATCGAGAGCACGAGGACGATCACGACCGCGACCGGCAGCGCTTCGCGCCAGGCGTCCGGCGCCTCGTAGGGCAGCCACCAGACGAGCAGCGCGGCGACCACCACCAGCAGCAGGACGCCGAGCGTGGCGCTGGTCCCGTGCCCGGGCGCCCGCGCCAGCACGCCGGTCACGGTGAGGATCGCGGCAAGTCCGACCGCAGGCTCCAGCCACGACCATGACCGCCGCCCGGCCAGCGCCAGCAGGGCGCGTCCGACCAGCAGCGAAGCGGCGCAGATCAGCGCCGCCGAGGCGTAGGTCCCGATCATCAGAGACGGCAACTTATGGCAGCCGCGCCCACGATGCCCGGCGCCGCCGCCCGCTCAGTACTTCTCCGCCGCCGCTTCCAGCGTCGCGCGCAGGCTCTCGCCGCGCAGTGGCTGCTCGTGGCCCGGCCCCACCACCCGCGGGTCGAGGGCCGCCAGCTTGCGCACCGACTCCTTCGCCATCGCGTGGTTCCAGGCCCAGGCGGGATGGGGGACGCTGGCCTCGCCCTCGGGCAGCGGTTTGAGCCGGCCCGAGTCGACCAGGTAAACGGTGTCGGAGACCAGCGCCACCCGGTCGCTCTCGCGCCACAGCCCGATCAGCCCCGGCGCGTGGCCGGGGAAGTGGATGACGCGGAAGCCGGCGACCTCGTCGCCCTCGGCAACGGTGCCGGCGATCTTCACCGCTCCCCCGTCCCAGCGGCGCAGCAGGGTCGGGTAGATCCAGCGCACCCAGGCGACCGGCAGCTGCGAGAGGTCGAAGTAGGGGGCGATCGCGGCATCGCTTTCGGCCTCGGCGACGTCGTCGGCGTGGCAGAGCACCGGCGCCCCTATATATGGAGCGGTGCCGCGGTGGTCGGCATGGGCGTGGCCAAGCACGACCCGCTTGATCCCGCCCAGCTCCTCGCCGGCGGCTTTCACCTTGCGGCGCATGCCCTTGGTGCCGGCGTCGAACTGGACGACCCCGTCGCCGTCCTCGATGAAGTAGACGTTCATCGCGCCGCGGAAGTCGCCGCGCAGCAGCCAGACCCCGTCGGCCACCTTCTCCAATCCCATGCGCTCACCTTAACCCCGGCTAGGGTTCCGCGCGATGCCCATGCTCTGGAAAGTGGGGATGGTGATCCTCGTCGTCTGCCTCTTCGCCTCGATGGCGATCGCGATCGTGCGCCTCTCGACCACGCCGACCGAGATCCTCGGCGACGGCTTTCGCGGCCTACCCGCGCGCGAAGCCGAGCAGCGGCGTTAGTATCGGCGCGTTCAGCGGACCAAGAGAGGGAGGCGGCGTGTTCACTCGCATCGTGGTTGGAACCGACGGGTCTGAGACGGCCGCCGAGGCGGTCCGCCAGGCGATCGACCTGGCGAAGATGTCGGGGGCTTCGCTTGGCATCGTCAGCGCCTTCTCGCCGGTCTCCGAGCGCAAGGTCAAAGACGAGCAGCGCGACGCGCCGGCCGACGTCCAGTACGAGCTCGGCCCGCGCGAAGACGTCAACCTCGTGCTCGACGCCGCCGCCGCGGATGCGCGCAAGGAGGGGATCGAGGTCCAGACCCACCCGGTCGAGGGTGACCCGGCCGAGGCGATCCTCAAGGTCGCCGAAGACACCAGCGCCGACCTGATCGTGGTCGGCAACAAGGGCATGACCGGAGCGCGCCGCTTCATCCTGGGGAGCGTCCCGAACAACATTTCGCATCACGCCCCCTGCAGCGTGATCATCGTTAGAACGACTTAAGGCGCTTCAGGGGCGCGCGGCCGGGTTGCTGCGGCTGCGTCGACCAACCCAGCTCCCTGTTGGGGTTTCGGCAATCCCAAGCTGCGGGCGGTTTTGCGGAGGTGCTCGGCGACCTCTTTGACGCGGATTTTCGCGCCGCGGCCGTCTTCCGGCCTGAAGCGGGGGCCGCCGTAGGTGTCGGCGGCGAGGACCATCGCGGCGACGCCGCTGACGTGGGCGGCGGCCATCGAGGTGCCGACGTAGTTGCCGGGGATTCCGAAGACCCGGGTCGAGCCGGCGCGCAGCGTCGTCTGGTAGATCGGCCGCGCCGAAACCGAGGGGCAGCCGGCCACCGGAGTCCCGCCGCCGGGCGCGAGCAGGTCGACGCCCTTGCCGGGCAGCGCGTAGTCGCCGAGGCAGCCGCCCTCGGTGGTGCCGCCGACGCCGATCACCCGCGGCCCGGTCGCCGGGGCCGAGACGCAGGTCTCGGAGCCGAGGTTGCCGGCCGAGGCGACGGTGACGACGCCCCGGTCGTAGGCCTCGCGCAGCGCTTCGTCGACCTCCGGCACCTTCTTGCCGCAGCCGAAGTTGAAGCTCATGTTGATCACCTGGGCGCCGCTGGCGACCGCGAAGCGGATGCCCTGGGCGATGTCGGTCGCCTGGCCGCGCCCGTTGCGATCGAGCACCCGCACCGGCATCAGCTTCGCCCGGTAGGCGATCCCGGTCACGGCGATCCCGTTGCCGGTCTTCTCGCCGATCGTGCCGGCGATGTGGGTGCCGTGCCCGTTTTCGTCCAGCGGTAGGCGGTCGTCGTCGATGAAGTCGCGCCCCTTGACGAACTGGCCGGCGGCGAAGTCGGGGCTGCGCAGGAAGCGGTTGCCGAGGTTGCGGTAGGCGATCCCGGTGTCGAGTACGGCAACGGTCACGCCTTCGGCCCCGGGGCGGCCGACAGCCTCGAGGTTTTCCCAGGCGCCGACCGCGTCGATCCCGCCCGGCGAGATCGGCAGCCGCGCGGTCGGGCCGCTCTCCCAGGGCATGAAGTTCCACTGCTTGAAGGCCCAGTCGCCGATCGTCGCGGCCGCTCCGGAGGCGCCTTCGAGGGTGCCCGGGTCGTTGGGGAGGACGAGGGCCGAGCTGCCGGCGGTCGCGGCGGCGGTGGCGATGTAGTTCGGCTCCGCGTAGGCAACCGCAGGGTTGCCGCGCAGGGCCGCCGCCGCGCGCCGCACACCGGTGCCGGCCGGCAGCGCCAGCGCTCGCCCGCGCTCCTGGCCGGCGAACTTGACGACCACCTCACGGGGGACGAACTCACGCGCGGGCGCAATCGCGCCGGTGGCGGACGCGGCGGCGGGCACCGCGGTCAGCGGCGCGGCGAGCAAGGCGGTGCCGGCCAGTGTCAGGAGTAGTCGTCTCATCGCTGCATGCCACCCGGTTCCCTGCGTCCGGGCGAGCCTTAGAGCTAACACCGGCAGAGCCTCGAAGTAGTGTGAATATCCAAATCCCCCCGCGCACGCCTGGCGCACACGCGGGTCTTCAGATCTTCACTTAGGAGACATACTCCCGGATCGATGACCGATTCCCCCGAGTCGACGGACGCCGGCAAGGCGGCGGCCGCGCACGAGCAGGCGATGGGCCTGGCGATCGAGCAGGCGCGCCGGGCCGAGGCCCACGGCGACGTCCCGATCGGCGCCGCGATCCTCCGCGACGGCGAGCCGCTGGCGCTCGCCGGCAACGAGCGCGAGCTGCGCCGCGACCCCACCGCCCACGCCGAGATCCTCGCGATCCGCGCCGCCGCCGAGGCGCTCGGCGGCTGGCGCCTCCCCGGCACCACCCTCTACGTCACCCTCGAGCCCTGCGCGATGTGCGCCGGGGCGATCGTTCTCGCCCGCATCCCCACCGTCGTCGTCGGCGCCCCCGACCCCAAGGCCGGCGCCGCCGGCTCCGTCCTCGACATCCTCGCCGAGCCCGCCCTCAACCACCGCCCCGACCTGATCACCGGCGTCCGCGAAGAAGAGTGCGCGGCGATCCTCCGCAGCTTCTTCGCTACGCGCCGGGCGCAATAAAGCCTTCCCCGCTCCTCCGGGCCGTACGGCAAGCAGTGCAAGGAAGAGAGAGCCGGGCAGTGCTCTGCACGACCGGCGACCGATGACGCCGCAATGCGCCACCGTACGGCCCGGAGCGGACCTGATGAGACGGTATTGGAACCCCGAAGTCAGGGACCGGCTTGATCGGCTCGATCTCGGCTAGGCCGTCGTCGCTCCGAGTAGCCGATGCTCAATCGCCGCCAACGAAACGCATATGGAAAGGCGGTTGGGAAAGCCGTTCGAGTTTCAGCTCCTCGCGAAGATCGTCCCGCAGAGACAGAAGCATGTCGTCCATTAGGGCTTCTCCATTCTCGGCAAGCGCTTTGGTGATGACAACCGCCATCTCTGCCTGCTCTTTCGAGCCTAGAAGCTGAATATCAGCAATGCCCTGCTCGAACGTCAGGACATGCGCCGAACCTGGATCGAGATCGCGATGGGACGCATCGGCCACGGCGCGGTAGGCGCCCAGCAGGTACTGGACCCGCAGGTCGTTTCGGCGATTCGTTTGGTCCCGACGAGAAGTGAGGCGATGCGCCAGAACGGCAGCAATTGCCGCCGCGCAAATGCTGCCGACAATCGTGAGAGCGAGGGTCATGGCGAGGCCATCCCGCGCTGAGAGGGAGGGCCGAAAAGCAGCACTTCAAGGTCGCGTTCATCGAGCGGCTGGTGCCCAAGCTCTTTCCGAGCTTGCTGGATTGCAGCGATCAACCGACGCCGACCCTCCGGCGTGATCGTCGTTGCCTCCTCCTGATGGTGGCGAAACGCCTGCACAACCTCGGGTGAGCCTTGGAGTGCGACCCTGGCCAGGGCCGATCCGTACTGAGCCTGGGCGTTCGGGACACCCTGCGCTACGCCGGCGACTGCGTCAACCAGATCGTTGATGGCCTCGACCAGCAGTCGCTCAGTCGCCGCCTGCTTCTCATTCCGGCGCGTCAACCACGCACCGAGAGCTACCCCGACAACGCCAGCGGCAAGTGCGGCGACGACCTCCATCGTGGGCCACGATCCCATCGCGACCGGCCAGAACCTTCGCTTAGGGGTATCAACACCGGGCGGGCCGCGTCATAAGCAAGCTATTCAGCTATTCCTTTTGCTACAGTCTGAGCTACCTATGGCCTTCGAGACTTTTCAGAAGAACCGCATGCCTTCCAAGGGAGAACCTGCGGTTACCATTCAGAAGCGCGGCGCTCTGTCCTTGAATAACGCCGCCTTTGAGGCCCTCGGCTCGCCCTCGTTCGTGGAGTTGCTTTACGACCGTGACGAGCGACTTATCGGCATACGCAGGTCAGACGAGGACACGTCCCACGCGTATGCCGTTCGCGGCACCGGGATAAACCAGGCCACCCGCGTCGTGTCAGGTAAAGCCTTCTTGGCTTATTACGAGATTCCCCGCGACGTTGCCCGCCGATGGATTGCCGAGGAGCGAGACGGCATGCTGGTAATCGACCTCAAGCAGCCGGGTACTGAAGTCTCCGGCCACAGCAGCCGCGCCCATTCAGGGGGCGGCTAGAGAGCTTCCTGGGGACGCACCCTCGTATGTATTCGAGGGCTCGATCCACTCGTTCCCGGAAGGGTTGAGGGGCGGAGTAGTGGCTCCGTCCCTCTTCCTTATGCCAATTTACCTCAGCGAGGCTTGATCCTCTGGATCAGGCCAGCGAGTTGCACCAATAGCGGCACTAAAGAGAACACGGACCTGATGAGCCGGAACCGCAACTTGCCGGTTCTCCGGCGCCCGGTCTAGCTTCTGGCTTCCCCAAGCCGATTCCGGCGACTGAACCGTATCCGGATCGGCGAAATCGGCGACCCGCTGCGTTAGCGGCGCAAGCGGGCCGCCTGACCAGAAGGAGGCAGTAGCTCCCTCATGGCTACCGAAAACCCTACGGACTACTTAGACCGCGCTTTTGAAGTTGCTCGACTCCGCGAGCGAATCGCCCACCTCGAGGAAGACCGCTCGGGCTTGATGGCGGCGGTGCGCCATATGCGACGCGGCCGGCTCGACGGCCGTTATCTCACCGACGCGATTCGGGCAGAGCTGGCCCGCAGCGCCGATCATGGCGTCCTGCTCGAAACCATCGAGGTCGAGATTCGCTGCCTGCGTGATCGCCTGGCGGCGCTTGGCGATGAGTGACCTCGACCCATCGGCTCCGCTGACCTGGCCGCACTTCAAGGCGTGCTGGCAGGAGCTTGATCGCCGCGTTAACTCAGGCGAACTAACCGCAGAGGAGGCCGTGCGTCTGGCTTACGAGGTCGGCTTGATCTGTCCAAAAAACGCGCCGCAATTGCCGCATCACGTCAGCGACGTGATGGCGTTCTACCCGTCACGCTTGCCCGAGCCGCCCTTCGGCCCGTGGCTGCTCGTCGCTTTTGCTCACGATCGGTTCGGTGGCCCACACGTCTACCGGCCGGTTAGCGACTAGCTGCGCTGGACGTCGTGCCGCGAGCCAGGGCGGTGAGACAGCAAGTTGCAACGCCCCGCGGCCCCGCTTTACCTTCTTGCGCGTCCGAACAAGAACGCCCCGGGCGGCGGTTGGACGCCCCCGGGGCTGGCACAGGAAAGGTGACTTCCCATGCGCGATCAGCGTAGCCGTTGCGACGCCAAGGACCGCACGAACGCCAACCAGGATCGGATCGTTAGACAAGGGGTTCTCGTCGCGGCGATCGACCTCCATCCCGTTCACGTCACCGTCTCCGAATTGGTGCGGCAGATGGCTCGGAAGCCGGACGACTTCGGGGAACGCGACCTAATCGAACGGGCGGTGCGAGACCTCTCCGGGGTCGGCGCTCTGCACCGCCATGACTTCCTCAACCGGCCCGATGCTCTCGTCGCGCCGACGCAGGCGGCGTTGATCGCCAACGAACTGCTGCTGGACGAATACGAGAAGGACGAGGACTAGCGCCGATGACGGGCAGGGCGGTTTCGGCGGGTCGGGGTCTTCAGGCCTATGTCACCTGGCAGGGACAAACCAGGCCAGTGCATAGACCCTTGGCCCGCCGGAGCCGCCCACCTTGCGCGGTGCATGTGGAGTTTTCGGCGGGCCGGGGCGGTCGCAGGCCACCGAGGGGAAGGCCGTCTTGGCCCGCCGGAAACTTCAACTCAGCGCTGCAGTCCCTCGGCGCGGGCCAGCAGATCGGAGGGCCGGGTCTCGAACGCGTCCGCGATCTTCCAAACCGTCCCGAGCGTGGGCGACTTCAAACCGCGCTCGATCTTGCCGTAGTAGCTGCGGTCGATTCCGCAGGCCAGCGCGGCCGCTTCCTGGCTGAGGTCGCGTTGCTCGCGGAGTTCGCGAAGCGCGTCTCCGAAGGCTTGGGCACGCGAGCGGGGCATCGCGGGAGGCAGCCTTCCTCGTTGCGGCTTATAGCTCCACGGTCTAAAGTACCCCGGCCTAAAGGACTCAGGGCGTACCACCATCGACAGAGGGAGGTTGCGGTTATGGCAGGAGAACGGAACCGAAGGGGAGAGGCGGTGCTCGCCTTCGTGGTCGCGGCGGTCATGCTCATCGGTCTGATCGGGATCGAGAGAGCGGAGGCGAAGCCCGGGAAACCGGCAGCGCCGGACAAGCTCACGCTGAGCTTCAAGATGGAGCCGATGCCGCCGATGGCAGAACCGATCCCCGGCGCGATCACCGAAGGCCGTGCCTACTACGGGAAACTGACGCTCGGCGCGGCCGGCCTGCCAGCGAGGCCGAGTTGTCTACGCGCAGTACGAGTTTCCGGATGAACCGGGAAGCGAGCCGCTCATTCGGCCCATGTGGGGCGAGGGTGGAGCGAGGGTCAAGACGGACGGGGGCGGGTTCTGGAAGGCCGAACCGGTTGTCTTCGCCCGGCTGGCCCTCCGCGTGACTGCCTTCGTGAAGCCCAAACCGGCGGGGGCGAAACCGTGCCCGATGGTCGAGAGCCGTCCGCTGACGTTGCCGCCGCAGATGCCCCCCGGCGAATGAGCGGGATCGCAACAGGCTGAGGGCGATGAGCTACTGCTCGACTCTGTAGCCAGCGACCTTGTAGCTCGGCGTCGGCAGGATCACCTTGGTCGGATTGGGAGACACGCCGACGATCTCGAACGATTGCTCTCCCCGGACTGGGCCAAGAGCAATATGACCTCGTCGGGAGATATCGCGCCCGAGCCGGAACTGCGGCGTGTCCTCGCGGCCGACCATCTGCCAGGAATCGAGAACGAGCCACCCCAGGTCTGGGTTCTCCTCCATCACGTCGGGCTGAACCAAGACGTAAGCAGAGCCAGGGTCAGCCCCGGCGGCTTCACACAGCTCCCCGTAGGAGTGGCCGTCGTGCAGGAATAACGGGCTGGTCTCGGCCACCTGGCCGAGCCTGATCTCGACCGGCGCCATCGGGCCGTATTCAAATCGAACGGCGAGGCCGGAGCCGACTTCTAGGCAGACCCGCTCGGGTTGCTCTTGCTCGACCGCGGCGAACTCGGCGGTTTCGCCGTGAACGTTTGTGTCGGGATGAGGCTCGGAATCATGAGCCATACCACCTCCCTGGCTTTACTTATGCGCTCCCCCTAGCGGTTCATTTGAACACGCTTTTTTGGCTCTGTCAAGCGGTTTTCAGGCAAAAACTCCGACTGCGAGCAGAACCAAGAAAACGACTAGCACGGTCGCAACGGCAAGGAGCGGCCATTTCAGCCAAGCTCTTTCTTCCTTTGCCCGTGCCTTCGCGGCTCGGCGTTCGGCTTCCCCCTTTTCCATCACAGCACGTCTTCGGGGGGACACCCGACTCGCACTGACCCTTGGAGCGGGGCTAACGCTTGAGGGGGTCGGACGCTTTGCTGGTGCTGCTTGCTGACTCTGCTTCCGGGACGTGGTGACAGCCGACTTGCTGCCGCTCTCACTGCGTTTCCTCTGACTACGTTTCTTCGTTGAGGGCTTGGCCTTTGCAGTCCTCGCCGCACTCGATTTCGTCGCTTTCCGCTCGCGTGTCGCGAGTGCCCGTGCCATCACCGCGAAGATCAATGGGCGATGGTCGTCTTGAAACGCCTTCGAGCCGCGTGGTGACCCAAAGGCTTCGTCAAGCGGCGCTTGAATCTCCCCCAGTGCGACATGATCCGGAACGTCTAGCGGTCGGGAGGCGTTCAGACGAAAGATGCGGATTGCGGCATCTGCATACCGCTCGTCAAGTTCCTTCTTCACCTCGTTCTCGATGACGTCTTGCAGAACTGCCCGCAAGCGTTCGCGTCGATCCCGCCACTCCAGAATGCCGTCAGGAACAGAGGGACCGCCGACGATCACAAGGCCGATCAGCGTCGGCACCTCCCTTATCGCTTCGGTGCCGTTCGTTCCCGATCTATAGCCGATGTTCGCGCAGAGGAACTGCAGCTCCTTGGCGAGTTGTCTTTCAGTGGGCTGATCGGCGGTCATTGGCGCCCGGATTATGGCCTGCGCCCAGGAACTTCCTGAGAATCTCCCTGCTTCCTCCCAGCCTCCCGTCACCTTGGTTTAACCGCAAACGCGTTTTTTGACCAAGGAGGTCGTCAATGTCAACCGCACTCACTCCCTACCGCGCCCGGCCCCTGTCGGTGCGCGAGCGCCGCGAGGCCGCCAGCTTGCGCGACGCGCAGTTCCCGGCTAAGCGAGCGGCCGCCCGCGTCGAAGCGGCAGCGGTCGTTGCTCGCACCGGGCTTGCCTTCACTTCGGCTTTGACCGGCTTGGAGGCTCAGCTACTCCAGCAGCACGGGCAGCTCATCGACGCCCGCGCCAAGCTGATCGTCGACGGTTACGCCAGCATGGTCGCGACGGAAGTCGCGAGCTTGGCGATGGGAGAGGGCTGATGGATTTCCTCGCCAATCTCATCCTCTACGGCCTCGCCTTCGTCGGTGTACTCGTACTCGCCGCCGGCCTCATAGCCGCCGCAGTGCTCTCCTTTCAGGAGCGTTTCGGTTACCTGATCGGCGACGGCGCGTTCGACCAGGCGTCCTCGGCGACGGATCGCCTGCACACGGAGGCGCAGCAGGCCATCCGCGAACTCGAGGATCTCGCGAATCGGGGTGAGCGCTGATGCGTGGAGTGCCGCTTACGCCTCAGGAGATCGTCGATCTCGTCAACCGGCAGGTCCGCCAGTTTGAACAAGTCGGGCTGACCCACGAGACGGCGGTGCTGATGTGCGCAACGACGATCCAGGTCGAGCCGTACAAGGTGGCCGTACTCGCCCCGCCGCTGCCCGAGGACAAGGCCGAGAGGAAGTCGTGAATGAACCGAGCGCTCGGCACCGTCCTGGTTCTCCTGGTCGTCTGTCTGCTGCTGCCGACGGTGGCTGGGTATGCGAGTCAGGCGGTGCCGCTGCTCATCGCCCTCTTGGTGCTGTTCGCGCTCCTGCGCCTGGCCCTGCCACCCCGGCTGCGGCGGTGATCGGGCGTCGAGTGCCAATCGCCTGCTTGGTCGCTTGCCTTTGTTTCGTATGCGCAACAGACTGGAAAGTCACTTTGTTGCGTATACGCAACTAACGACACCTACCCAATGACTTCATTCCGTCTCATCCCCGAACGCCGCGATCCGCCCGACCTGGAGCGCTTCGTTGCCGCCCTCCTGGCATTCACCCTCGCTCGTATGGAGGCCGAAGAAGCGGCCGAGGCAGAACAGCCCAAGCAACCGGAGAACGGCGATGGCTGATGTCCTCGCACTCGGCTTCTTTGCTGCGGCGACTGTTGTGGGCGGACTACTTGTCTTTCGCTTGATCGCGGCGGCCAAAGCCGACCGCCACTGCGAAATCTTCCAGCTCACCTTTCCGCGCAGCGTCGACCCGGCCAAGGTCACCGCCGCGCTCCGCAGCGTCCAGGGCCTCCTTCCCCGCTTCCCCGACCGGCTGGTTATCACGCGCTCGATCAGTTTCGAGACGGTCGCCACCGCTGCCGGCATCACTCACTACATCAGCGCTCCGGCAGGGAAAGGTGACCTCGTCGCCGCGCAGCTGCGCGCCGCGATCCCCGGCCTGCGCGTCGTCCCTGCTGTCGCACCCGACCGCTACACCAACCGGGCGCGCGAGCTTGTGGCGGTTGGGGTCGGCTCCCTGCGGACCGACACGACCGCCGAGAGCAACGCCGCGCTTCTGGCAGCGTGTCAGTCGCTGCGGCCAAGCGAAGGGGTGATCGTCCAGTGGTCACTTAGTCCGACCGAGCCGCTTCCGGGCTGGCTGCTGTGGCTGCGAAGTCACCGCGAAGCGCCGGAGAGCAGGAGCCAGCCGACCGAGCCGCAGCTGCGGGCCGTGTGCCGGATCGGGGTTCGCGGCCTGTACCCCGACGCCCTGCTTGGCCGAGTGTTCGGCGCGATCCACCGTGCCGACGACGCCGAGCGCCGGTTGACGCGCCGCCTCCTTCCCTCGGCCTGGGTTGCCTCCCGGCTCACCCGCACCGCTGCCCCCGTCCTCTCACGCTCGGTGCTCGGGGCCGATGAGCTGGCGGCGGTGATTGGCTTCCCGATCAGCGGCCCGCAGCTTCCCGGCCTCGGCTTCGCAGAGAGTCGGACGCTGCCGCCCGCCCCCGACGTACCAACGCGCGGCCGCGTTCTCGGGGACGCGATCGCGACGGGGCGGCCCGTGGCACTCTCGGCGTCCGAGTCGCGGCGCGGGACGCTCATCACCGCACCGACCGGCGCGGGGAAGTCGGTGCTCCTGGAGCACCTGGCTGCCGACGACTTCGCCGCCGGTCGCGGCGTCGTCGTGGTCGAGTCGAAGGGCGACCTCTGCCGCGACCTGGCCGACCTCGTTCCGGCCGACCGCCTCGATGACGTGCTGATCTTCGACCCGGCCAGCGACCGACCGGCGGGCTTCAATCTCCTGGCCGGTGGCGACGTGACCGCCGACCTCATCACCGATCACATCGTCGGCCAGTTCCGAGCGCTCTACGCCGGTTACCTCGGGCCGCGCTCGGAGATGCTGCTTCGGGCTGCGTTGCTGACGCTCTCGCAGGCACCGGGCGACTGGACGATTTGCGAGGTCATGCCGCTGCTCTCCGACGAAGCCTTCCGGCGGCGGCTGATGGGCACCGTCTCCGACCACGAGCTTGCTGCGACCTGGGCGTGGTTCGAGGGACAGAGTGATGCGGCCCGCGCCGAGATGGTCGCCCCATTGGCGAACAAGTTGGCCTCGTTCACGCTGCGGCGAAAGCTGCGGGCGGTCGTCGGCCAAGGCAAGAATGCGCTCGACTTCGACGCGGCATTTCGCGAGCGCCGGATCATCCTCGTCTCGCTCCAGAAGGCCTTGGTCGGCGAAGACGCCGCCCGCCTGATCGGCTCTTGCATCCTGGCTGAGCTTTGGGCGGCGATTCAGCGCCGTGCCGCCCTCCCGCAGAGTCAGCGCCCGGTTGCCTCGGTGATGGTCGATGAGGCGCAGGACTTCCTCCGACTGCCGGTGGCGCTCGGTGATGCGGTGGCCCAGTCGCGCGGTCTCGGGGTCGGCTGGACCGTCGCTCACCAGAACCTCGGGCAGTTGCAGCCTGACCTCCGGGCGGCGGTGCTGGCGAACTTGCGCTCCAAGGTCATCTTCCAGACCACCGCCGACGACGCCCGCGCCTTCGCCCGCGAGTTTGCCCCTCACGTTGAGGCAGCAGACCTCCAAGGGCTCGGCCCTTCGAGGCCTTTGCCGCTGTCTCGACCGGGGCGGCCGTCGCCCCGCCCTGCTCGATCCGCACCCGTCCGCCGCTGACCCCGACCGGCCAGGGCGAGGAAATCCGTGCCCGTTCCCGCCAACGGTTCGGCCGCCATCCCAAAGACGTTGACGCCGAGATTCAGGCGCGCCTCGGTGCAGCCGCTCCCGACGCTCCGGTCGGGGCGAGGAGGCGGCGATGATCGCTGTTCGTTTCGCTCCCGCGAGCCGCGCCCAAAGCACCTGCACCAGGCACCTTTCCAGCGCCATAGCGCCAACGACTAGTTACCCCAAGCGGGGGTTCCGATGAGTCGGGAGCGGGTGACGAGCGCCTACGTCGAAGGGTTGGCGGCCGAGCTGCCCGAGCGCGACCTGGCCCTGGTCGAGACCCTGGAGCGGTTCCGAGTCGCCACGGCGTCGCAGCTGCGTCGGCTCCACTTCACCAGCGGCACGGAGGCGGCCAACGCTCGCCAGGCTTGGCGCAGGCTCCGGGCACTGCAAGACCTGCGGGTCCTGACCGTCCTCGAGCGGAAGATCGGCGGCGGCCGGGGCGGCTCCACCCAGGCGATCTTCGCCCTCGACGTCGCCGGCCAGAAATTGGGGGCGGCCTGCGGCCCGGCCGGGGGTCGGCGTCTGCGCCGTCCCTGGACTCCCGGCAACCAGTTCGTTGCTCACGCCGTCGCGGTCACGGAGTTGTATGTCGCCCTCTGCGAGCAGGCGCGGATCAAGGGCGGCGAAGTCCTCGCCTTCGA